>NZ_JAAMRE010000018.1 GCF_013522705.1 Pseudomonas lurida | reverse complement strand
AGTGCCGCCAGTACATCCTGCGCCAGGCCTTCGAAGAAGCGATCCACACCCACGCCTACCAGTACTGCATCGAATCGTTGGCCATGGATGAAGGCGAGATCTTCAACATGTACCACGAGATTCCATCGGTCGCCAAAAAGGCCGCCTGGGGCCTGAAATACACCCGCTCGATCTCCGATCCGAAATTCGAAACCGGCACCGTCGAGACTGATAAAGAGCTGCTGCGCAACCTGGTCGCTTACTACTGCGTGCTGGAAGGGATCTTCTTCTACTGCGGCTTCACCCAGATCCTCTCCATGGGCCGCCGCAACAAAATGACCGGCGTGGCGGAACAGTTCCAGTACATCCTGCGCGATGAGTCGATGCACCTGAACTTCGGTATCGATGTGATCAACCAGATCAAGATCGAAAACCCGCATTTGTGGGATGCCGAGATGAAGGAAGAAGCGACCCAGATGATCCTGCAGGGGACGCAGCTGGAGATCGAATACGCGCGGGATACCATGCCTCGCGGTGTTCTCGGCATGAACGCGGCGATGATGGAGGATTACCTCAAGTTCATCGCTAACCGTCGCCTGTCGCAGATTGGCTTAAAGGAAGAGTATCCAGGCACGACCAACCCGTTCCCGTGGATGAGCGAGATCATGGACTTGAAGAAAGAGAAAAACTTCTTCGAAACCCGCGTGATCGAGTACCAGACCGGCGGCGCGCTGAGCTGGGATTGATTCCTGAGTTAAGCACCCTTGAAAAGCCCTGACTTGTTCAGGGCTTTTTTATGCGCTCATGATTTGAATAGGAACTGTCTTACAAAAGGATCATCCACAAAACGATTGATGCGAACTTCGATACTGATAGCCTCGTCCGCCGGTGCCTAAGAAACGCCCAACGTAGATGCTAACCCTGATCGTATAGCAGAAATCCGCCTGAACTTTAGTCATGGGGACGTGATGCTGCATGAAGGGCAATGTCTGTTGGAGTTTCTTGAATCCGCTCTCTACGTTGGGCCCTTGGCCCTCCTGAAAATCACGTAGAGGTCATAGGAAATGCCTAACCAATATCTGCTCGACTTACCGACGGCCAAGAGTGCAGTAATACCTGAGCTTTCTATTGCCGTCGTGTTCACCAGACATCATCTTCCCCTACATGCCCTCCTTTTAGAAAACCAACCGTGGTTCTGCGCGCGCGACCTCGGGCGCTTGATGGGTTACTGCCTGGATGAACGAACGACTCGTAAGCTCGATGCCGATCAACGGCAATACCTGAAATTGCTGTTCCACGGTCAACCAGAAGAATTGCTGATGATCAGCGAGTCCGGTGCATACGCACTGCTGGTCTATCACTACGCCCCAGAGAACAGGCTGTTACGGAGTTGGCTCACTCATGAAGTCGTTCCGACATTGCGCGACGAGCTCCAGCCCCGGACGGTGGAGCGACCGCTATTGAGCATGCTGGATTGGCCGGAGATGTCGTTGAACCTGCTGCACTGGCAGGATGAAGGCTGGATTCGCCTTCGAGACATGCCGTATCTGTTGATCAATCGAACCTATCGGAAAGAGTCAGCAAAGACTCCGTGGTGGCGCAAAGTCACTCAACCTTTCCGAATGAAGCAGCGAATTTACTAACTCGGACGACCGCCGAATCCTACCAATGCGTAGGAAATTTCGTAGACGCAATAATGGCTACTCAGTATCGTCCGAGGGTTTTCTACCCTCGGCGGCTGCATGGACATTACGAAAGACAAAACGGACTGGAGCGACGCGGAGCTGGCAGCTGCGGTCGAGGCGTACTTGAAGATGCTGGCCTGGGAAAAGAGCGGCCAACCGTTCAATAAAGCCCTCGAAAACCGCCTCCTACGCGAAGGACCGGTGGCAGGCCGTGCAAAGGGCTCCATCGAGTTCCGCATGCAAAATATCTCCACCGTGCTTGTGCGTATGGGCTGGGACCGCATCGAAGGCTATAAGCCTGCGAAGAACGTGGGCACAGGCGTGGAGCAACGCATCCGCCAAGCGCTGGCCGCACAGGGTGTATTCGAATCCGAAGACGCTGCCCAAACAGCAGACGAGCAAACGCTTATCCGCCGTGCGTCCAAACTGCAGCAACAACCTTTCCCTAAGCTACCGGACGGCATTGCCCAGCCGCAGAAAGTCCCGACCGTCAGCACCGCTTTTGTTCGCGACCCAAAGGTACGCGCCTGGGTGCTGAAAGAAGCCAACGGCATCTGTGAAGGCTGCGGCGCTAACGCGCCGTTTGAGGTCGACGGTTTGCCATTTCTTGAAGTACATCACGTCAAGCACCTGGCCCAGAAGGGTTCGGATCGCATCACCAATGCTGTAGCCTTGTGCCCCAATTGCCATCAGCGTTGTCACCGGTCAAGTGATCGAGAGGCTTTCACCGAAGGGCTTTACGCCAAGGTCGGAAGATTGGCACGGGAGTAGACTCCTGCTGTCACACCTGATGCACGCTTAAAAAATACTAGATAGGACCGAGGCCACCCCGTGAACCCAGACATGCTCGAAGCCGGCCCCGCTGACGCCAAAGTACTCTCCGTCTTTGACTTCGACGGCACCCTCACCCACCACGACAGTTTCGTGCCCTTCCTCAAGTTTGCCTTCGGCACCGGCGAGTTTTATGGCCGGATGGTCAAGCTGGCGGTGCCGGGGCTGCGCTTTTTGCTGCGGCAGATCAGCCGGGATGAGTTGAAGGCGCAGTTGATCCGCACCTTTATGACCGGGGTGGAGAAGACGTGGGTGCAGCGCAAGGCCGAGGAGTATTGCCAGCGCAATTGGGCGCGGTTGATGCGCCCGGCGGGGGTTTTGTCGGTGGAGCAGGAATTGGGCTCGGGGGCGGTGGTGACGCTGTGCTCGGCGTCGCCGGCGTTGGTGTTGCAGCCGTTTGCCGATCGGCTGGGGATCAAGTTGATTGGCACGGAGCTTGAGGTGGTCGACGGGGTGTTGACCGGCAAGCTCACCGGGAATAACTGCCGGTGTGAGAATAAGGTGCTGCGGCTCGAAGCGGTGTATGGCGATTTGGGTGAGTATCGGCTGCGGGCCTGGGGCGATACACGTGGGGATCGGGAGTTGCTGGCGGCGGCGCAGGATGCGCATTTTCGGCATTTTCATGCGAAGAAGAAAAAGCGGGCTCGGTTGCAGCGGTGATTCGGGTGGTGGTTTTCAGGGAACGCTTTAAGCCGCTACCCAGTTCTCCACAATCAAGCCATTTACGCGCTTGAACTCACATTCATTGTTAGTCACCAACACCAAGCCTGCGCTTCTAGCGTGCCCGGCGATATGGAGATCATTTACACCGATAGGCGTGCGCTTTTTCTCCAGATCCGAACGAATCGAGCCGTAGTGAAAGGCGGCCTTGTCATCGTAGTTAAGGACGTCGAGCCGGGAAGAAAAGTCTTCCACGGCTCGCGTATTTTTCTCAACGAGCTGACTCTTTTCTGCTCCATGCATCAGCTCTGCGAGGGTAATTGAAGAAATCACCATACGCCCTACGTTCGCGTTGAATTTTTCCAGTATTTCGATGGGCCGACGCTTGATGATGTAGATCACGATGTTGGTGTCAAGCATGTACTTAATCATCAAAAGACTCTCGCTCTTGCTGGGTTTGATCGGCGCGCTCTTCCATAAAATCATCAGATACCGATTCGCCTGCAAGGAAAAAGCTGTCCCAAGTGTTTTCAACCGGCGAAATGATCAGCTCGCGTCCCACAGCGCGGACCTCGACAGTTTTCACCCCCGCAGGAAAGCGCATGTCAGCAGGGATACGAATATTTTGCGTTCGATTGTTAGTGAAGATCGTTCCAGAAGACATAGAGAACACCTCTCTGGGTAGGGAAAGACTGGGAAGAATGATAGTTCGTGGATGCTCTATTGCAAAGCTCTATAGCAGTCATCCGACGGACGCCCATCCTTAGCCCACAGGCATGGGGAGCTAGGATCAAGCGTTCGAACCGCTCTTGCTCATAGCCGCCAGCTACTTCCTGCAGCCATAAAACGCCAACGCGCCCCTGAACTTGATAACAAATCCACCGTTCGCGTCGAAAACGATAACGGCCTGCAGGAAAAGGCGATGCGGGTGGAGAAGTTCGACAGGGAAACCGAATCGATCCCATCGCAGCCTCGCCAAAGCTCGACACCTCCCACATTTAACCTTTTTCAGCCCGTTGATCTGTGTTCGGCGAGTGGTTTATGTGGTGGCTTTGAGGTTTACGCCCAGGGCGGTGGCAAAAGCTTTTACCAGCGGGCTTCTCGGCGCGTTGTGGCGCAGGATCAGGTTGAAGGCGGTGCTCAGGTGAACGTGCTCCGGGCACAGTGCGCGCAGGCGTCCTTCCCTTACCAGCGGTGCGGCGTAGTGTTCGGGCAGGAAACCGATGAAGCGGCCGGTCAGGATGAGGATGGCGACGGCTTCAACCTGAGAGGCTGAGGCGGATTGGCTGTCGTAGTTGACGAAATTAGTCTTGTCGCGATGGATGGCATACCGATGGTTGACCACTTCATATTGGCGGAGCACCTCGGGCGTTATGTCGTTCGCGGTGAAGAGCGGGTGTCCTACGGCGCAGTAGGCGTGGGCCTTTTCTTCGTAGAGCGGGAAGTAGTCAAATTCTTCGCGGCGCTGGTAGACGGGGACGATGCCGACAATCAAGCGCCCTTCCACCACGCCGCGTTCAACTTCATCCAGTTGCGAGGCGTGCAGGCGTAATCTAACTTTTGGCGATTGGCTATGTAAGTTGCCCAGCGCGGTAATCAACGGGGAATTAACGTCGGACACAGTGTTATCAATAACGCCCACACTAAGGTCACCAATAAGCTCGTTTTGTGCCGAACTAAGCTTATCTCTGAAACTGTCCACCGAGGTAAATAACTCGATGGACGCTTGATACACCAACTTGCCTTCTTCGGTCAGCCCGAAGCCTTCCCGGCCGCGCGTACACAGGCGCATGCCGATACGAATTTCCAGATCGGAGATCTGTTTGCTGATGGCCGCCAGGCCCACATTCAGCTCGTTTTGCGCAGCACTGAAGCCGCCGGCTTCGACCACGGCCATAAATACTCGCAGCAGTTTGAAGTCCAAACCACTGAGTTGCAGGGGCGGTCGTGCGCCGGGTTTGGGCGGCAGGTTTCCAGAAGTGGAAAGTGGAGTTTCCATAATACGCGTTGACCTCTAGTGCCATATTCAACAGGCTTCAACCCAATCCTTGAACATAGCCAGGCGGCGATAATGAACATAAACATCCGGCCTTGGCAACCTTGAATACGGCGCGTCAGACGTCGATTCAACCCGATGGAAATTTGATTGTTACTGCCTCCGACTCTTCTAAAAACAAGCGTGAGGAACACCTATGTCTCAGCCCACCGATCGTCTTTGGGGCGCGCGTTTCAAGACCGGCCCGTCTGCTGCGTTGGCTGCGTTGTCGCGCTGCCCTGAGCGCTATTTCCGCCTGACGCCCTACGACCTGGCCGGCTCCCGTGCCCATGCCCGTGAGTTGCAGCGCGCCGGTTTACTGGACGAGTCGGAGACCTTGCGTACCCTCGAGGCCCTGGACCGTATCGGCGATGACTTCGCCGCCGGCCGCCTGCATCCGACCCAGGATGACGAGGACGTGCACACCTTTATCGAACGCGTATTGACCGAACGCCTGGGCGCACTGGGCGGCAAGTTGCGCGCCGGGCGTTCGCGCAATGACCAGACCGCCAACGATTTGCGCCTGTTCCTGCGCGACCATGCGCGCACCATCACCACCGAGGTGCTGGGTTTGCAGCAGGCGTTGGTGGCGCAGGCCGAGCAACATGTCGAGAGCATCTGCCCCGGTTTTACCCATTTGCAGCAGGCGCAACCCATCGTATTCGCCCATCACTTGCTGGCTCATGCGCAGTCGATGTTGCGCGATGTACAGCGCCTGGTGGATTGGGATGCGCGTACGGCGTTGTCGCCATTGGGCGCCGCCGCGATGGCGGGCTCGGCGATTGCGCGGCAGCCGGAGCATTCGGCTAAGGAAATGGGCTACACCGGGCCGTGCGAAAACTCCATCGACGCTGTCGCCAGCCGTGACCATGTGGCGGAGTTCCTGTTTGTGGCAGGCATGCTCGGGGTGAATATTTCGCGGCTGTCGGAGGAGTTTTGCCTGTGGTCGTCGCGCCAGTTTCGTTGGGTCGTGTTGGACGATGCCTACGCCACCGGCAGCTCGATCATGCCGCAGAAAAAGAACCCGGACATTGCCGAATTGGCACGGGGCAAGGCCGGACGTTTGATCGGCAACCTGACCGGGTTGATGTCGACGCTCAAGTCGTTGCCACTCTCCTACAACCGCGATTTGAGTGAAGACAAGCACAGCGTATTGGACAGCGTGGACACCTTGCTGCTGGTGCTGCCGGCCATGGCCGGGATGGTCGCGACCATGAAGGTGCAGGTAGAGGAGCTGCGGCGCCAGGCACCGATGGGCTTTACCTTGGCGACTGAGGTGGCGGATTGGCTGGCCACCCGTGGCGTGCCGTTCAAGGAGGCCCATGAGATTACCGGCGCTTTGGTGCAGGCCTGTGAGAAGCATGAGATCGAGTTGTGGGAAGCCTCGCCGGCGATGTTGGCGGAGGTGGATGCAAGGTTGACGCCCGAGGTGCGGGACTGCCTGACATTGGAAGCGGCGATCGCGGCGCGCAGTGGCTGGGGTGGGACCGCGCCGGAGCGGGTTAGGGAGCAGATTGGGCGGTTGAAGATTGCACTGGCGGCTCAGCAGCAATGGGCCGAGACCTATACCGGTTTCAGAATTTGAAGATCGTTCCTGCGCTCCGCGTGGAAATGCTCCGCGTCCCTCCGAGCCGTGCGCAAGAGTGACGCAGAGCGTCACGGGATGCATTCCCACGCAGAGCGTGGGAACGATCAGGCAACACGTATTTTTTGGAGAATCACCATGAACCAAACCCCGGCCGAGCGCTTGGAAATAGAGCGCAAGCTGTCCGAAAACCAGTTCGATATCACGCAGTACGAGCACGTGCCGCGGCGTTATTACGGGCGCATGTTTTTTGCCACGTTGATCGTGATCGTAATGGCCGCGTTGTTGCGCGCGTTCGCCAACGGCCAGATCGAATGGTCCTACATCGGCCAGTTTCTGACGTCTGAAGCGATCCTGTGGGGCTTGGCCAATACCATCATCATGTCGATCCTGGCGATGGCGCTGGGCGTGGTGATCGGGGTGATCACGGCGATCATGCGCATGTCGGCCAACCCGATCCTGCGTTACGTGGCCATCACCTACACCTGGCTGTTTCGCGGCACGCCGCTGATTCTGCAGTTGCTGCTGTGGTTCAACCTGGCGTTGATCTTCCCGGTGATCGCGATTCCCGGCCTGTTCAGCATCGACACCGTCGACCTGATGACACCCTTCGTGGCCGCCCTGCTCGGCCTGAGCATCAACCAGGGCGCCTACACCGCCGAGGTGGTGCGCGCCGGCTTGCTGTCGGTGGACACCGGCCAGTACGAAGCCGCCAAGTCCATCGGCATGCCGAGCCTGCAGGCGCTGCGTAGGATCATTCTGCCGCAGGCCATGCGCGTGATCATTCCGCCAGTAGGCAACGAGTTCATCAGCATGGTGAAAATGACCAGCTTGGCCAGCGTGATTCAGTACTCGGAGCTGCTGCACAACGCGCAGAACATCTACTACGCCAACGCCCGGGTGATGGAGCTGCTGATGGTGGCCGGTATCTGGTACCTGGCGGTGGTGACCGTTCTTTCATTTGGCCAAAGCCGCCTGGAGCGTCGTTTTGCCCGCGGCGCCGGCAAGCGCTCGTAAGCCTGGGTTGAGGAGATTTGCCCCATGAGAAGCATCGTCAAGGCCGTCAACCTGAACAAGTACTACGACCAATTTCACGCGCTGCGCGACATCAATATCGAGGTCGAGCAAGGCGAAGTCATGTGCATCATCGGCCCGTCCGGCTCGGGTAAAAGCACGCTGCTGCGCTGCGTCAACCAGCTGGAAAAAATCGACAAGGGCGGCCTGTGGGTCGACGGCGAACTGGTGGGTTATCGGGTCGTCGGCAACAAGCTGCATGAGATGAACGAAGTGCAGATCGCCCGCCAGCGCCTGGCCACTGGCATGGTGTTCCAGCGCTTCAACCTGTTCCCGCACATGACGGTGTTGCAGAACATCATCGAAGGCCCGTGCCAGGTGCTCAAGCGCTCGCCCAAGGAAGCCACCGAGGATGCCTTGGAATTGCTGGCCCGCGTCGGCCTGGCGGACAAGCGCAATGCCTATCCGGTGGAATTGTCCGGCGGCCAGCAACAGCGTGTGGCGATTGCCCGCGCGTTGGCAATGCGCCCCAAGCTGATGCTGTTTGACGAACCTACGTCAGCCCTCGACCCGGAGCTGGTCGGCGAAGTGCTGTCGGTGATGCGCGATTTGGCCACCACCGGCATGACCATGATCGTGGTCACCCATGAGTTGGGCTTTGCCCGTGAAGTGTCCAACCGCATGGTGTTTATGGACGCCGGCCAGATTGTGGAAGCCGGCAGCCCCGAAGACATTCTAATAAGCCCACAAAACCCGCGTACCCAAAGCTTTATTTCTGCCGTTCGCACTTAACTAAAAAACTAACGAGAACGCCCCCATGAAAAACATGTTCCTCCCCACCCTGCTCGCCGGCCTGATGGCCTCCTCCGCAGTGTTCGCGGCGTTGCCGGCGGCCATCAAGGATAAAGGCGAAATCAGCGCGGCCATCGTGCCGAACTACCCGCCGATGGACTTCAAGGACCCGGCCACCAACCAGCTCACCGGTTTTGACTTCGACCTGGGCAACGCCCTGGCCGAGCGCCTGGGCGTGAAGATCAAGTGGCAGGAAACCGGCTTCGAGCAAATGCTCAGCGGCCTGACCACCAAACGCGTGGATATCGTGCTGTCGGGTATGAGCGACACCGCCGAGCGTCAGAAATCGGTGACGTTCATCGATTACTTCACCAGCGGCCCACAGCTGTACACCCTGGCCAAGCGTGAAGAGATCAAGGAATTGACTGACCTGTGCGGTAAAAAGGTCGGCACCAGCCGCCGTACCACCTGGCCGTCGGAAATTACCGCGTGGAGCAAGGAACACTGCGAAGCGGCGGGTAAGCCGGCCATTGTGGTGATCGGCACCGAAGGCTCGGCGGACGCGCGGGCGCAGTTGCAGCAGAACCGCCTGGATGCGGCGATGCAGGGCAGCGAGACCCTTCCTTATCTGATGTCGTTGGACAAGGGTAAGTACAAGCCGGTGGGTCAGGCGATTTCCAAGCAGTTCACCGGGCTGGGCATCGAGAAGAGCAACACTGAGCTGGTGACGGCGATCAGTGAGACGTTGCAGGGCATGATCGATGATGGCACCTACGGCAAGATCCTGAAAAAGTGGGACCTGGAGCAAGGGGCGGTCGAGAAGATCACCATTAATGCCGGCCAATAACTCGGTCTAAAAAATGTAGGAGGGGCTTGCCTCCTCCTACATTTGCCCTGTGTTGTCATCAAGTACTCACTAGGACGCTCGCCCCCACCGTGGCCACCTACTCCCTGGTAATCCGCCGCCTGATGATCTGCTCGGTGACCATTGTGGTCAGCCGCGCCATGACCAGCCCGTTGCTGGCGCTGCTGTTGAGCACGCGCCTGGGCTTGAATCAGCAGGACATCGGCCTGCTGATGGGGGTTGCGGTGTTTATCGCCACCCTGCTGGGCCTCTACGGCGGCTACATCATCGACCGTCTGGAAAAGCGCAAGCTGTTGATCCTGGCGATGCTCTCCAGCTCCATCGGGTTTCTATTGCTGACCTTTGCCAGCAACCTCTACCTCACCACCTTGACCCTGGTGATCACCGAAGCTGCGTCGGCGCTGTTTTTGATCGGTTCCAAGGCGATCATCAGCGAGAACCTGCCGGTGGGCGAGCGCGCCAAGGTGTTTTCCCTGCGCTACACCCTGACCAACGTCGGCTACGCCACCGGCCCGATGGTGGGCGTGGTGATTGCCGGGCATATGCAACTGGCGCCGTTCCTGATTGCCAGTGCAATTGCTTTGGGCAGTGTGTTCCTGATGATCGGCATTGCACCCACCCAGCGCGACGACAGCGTCAGGCCGCTGAGTTTTTTCAGCACCCTGCGTACCTTGCGCAATGACCGCACGCTGATCCTGTTCACCAGCGGCAGCCTGTTGAGCACCATTGTCCACGGGCGCTACACGCTTTATCTGTCGCAGTTTCTGCTGGTGGCCTACAAGCCCGAGCAGGCGCTGAAGATTCTGTCCGCCGTGCTGGCGTGCAACGCCATCACGGTAATCCTGATGCAGTACCAGATCGGCCGCTTTCTCAAGCGCGAACAATTGCGTTACTGGATCATGCTGGGCACCGCGCTGTTCATCGCCGGGCTGATCGGCTTCAGCCTGGCCGACGGCCTGCTGGGCTGGTGCGTGGCGATGTTCGTGTTCACCCTGGGCGAGATGATCATCTACCCGTCCGAGTTCCTGTTTATCGACACCATCGCCCCCGACGCCTTGCGCGGCAGTTACTACGGAGCGCAGAACCTGGCGGCCTTCGGCGGAGCGATGAGCCCGGTGATCTGTGGCTATCTGTTGATCAATGCGGCACCGACCAGCATGTTCTATGCGCTGGGTGCGCTGACCGCACTGGGGGGTACCTTGTGCTTCCTGAGTGGGCGGCGCGTTGCAGGTTCTTGCTGATATTTACTCGGGATCCGGCTATTAATAGCGAACTTTCTCACGGACCCGAGCCCCATGAAATTCGACACGGCCTACTGCCTGAGTCTCGACGAGAAGCTGTCGATCTATGATGTACGAGAGCTGAATTTCGACGAAACCGCCGATTTCGACTCCGACACCGACAGCTTCCTCTGCCCCAACGACGCGTGCCGTGCCGCCTTCAAGGCGAGCAACACACTGAGCACCTTCAATGCGAAAAACGTCAACTACCAGCGCACGCCGCATTTCAAGAACAAGACCGGCACCCAGCACATCGACGGCTGCCGCTACGCGAGTACGCACAAAGGTACGGACGGCGAAAACGAGGACGACCGCGAGGATAATTTCCCATCGGAATTCGTACTGACGCGGCGCACTTACCCGCGTAAAGCCTCGACCGTGAATACTCAGGGACAGCCCCCACAAGATCCGACGAAAACACCCCCGACACGCATCGGTACGTCCGTCAGCGGCAGCGACGCTACGCCGGATAAAACCAGCGTATTCGCCCACCCGGTGGAGTGCTACGTGTCGAATATCGACGACAAGGACAAGCTGAAGAGCATGCCGTTGAAGATCGGCGAGCACACCGCGACCTACTGGACCTTTTTCAAAAAGATCGAATACCTGCAGGACAACAAGGGCCTGATCTACTGGGGCAAAATCAAAGAGATCAAGGACTACACCAACAGCTTTCGCATCGATTTCGAAAAGAAGGTGTGGCTCGACAAGAAGCCCTATTCGGTGAATGTCTACCTGAGCAAAAAGCTCATCGACAACTACCGCAAGCGCAAGGCATTTCTGGAGCAGATCAAGGCGGCGGTCGCCAGCGAGCGGGCGTTGTATTGTTTTTTCTATGGAGTGACGCCGGAACTCAAGCAGGTGCCCAGCAAGAAAAACCCCGAACAGACGTTCGGGGTGTTCAGCGCGAATATCGAGAACCTGGACCACTTGATCGTTCGCGAGGTGCCGGGGGCCGAAGAGCTGTAAACCACTGCTGGCGAGCGATCTGTGTCGTGCACCCGGTTATCGGCATCGACGCGGCACGGGGAAAACTTCGAGGGGATGAGCGGTCAAAACAACTGTACAAAAACACAGTATAGTAACCCCTCACTCGTCGAACCCTGGAGAAATCCCATGTCCTCTCTGGCAATGAGCTCTTCTGTAGACCAGCAGATCGTGCTTCACCAATTCACCGCTAAACACAGCGTGCAGGCGCGCGCCATGCTCGGCTGGAGCCGCGAAGAGCTGGCCCGCCAGGCCGGGGTGCCGGTGAGTGCGCTTCAACAATTCGAAAGCCTGGGAGAGGTGGACGATGACACCCGCCTGGCCCTGGCGTTTCGGCTGGAGGCTGAAGGGCTGGTGTTTTTTCCGGGGTTTGCGCCGGGGTGGGGAATGCGTACGCGCCGGTTTGGCACCTCACCCACCGAGCCCGCGGCGCAAAGCGTCATTTCGCGCCTGATGGGCTCGACAACGGCGGCCCTCGACGGGTCGGCGCCGCAACCCAATGGGGCCTGACAGCAGGCCAGGGGTTGGAACAGTGCGTAGTCACAACCCAGGCCTGGCAGGCACTTTTGCCGCCTGCTCATACCCATGCGCCACGGCCAGCAGCGTCGGCTCCGACCAGCGTGCACCGAAGAAGTAGGCACTGGTGGGTGCACCATTTGCATCCTTGCCCGACGGTACGCTGATGCCAGGGTAGCCGGACGCGGCGACTGCGAAGTAACTGTTGGTTTCGAAATCCGAGACCAGGGCGTCCAGGGATTGCTGATCGATCAGCTCGTCCACCGTATCGCGAAAGGCCTGGATGAGCGCATCCCATAACGGCGCGCGTTCTTCGGCGCTCAGGGTGGAGGCTTCGATGTCCTTGAGTACTGGCTGGTGGTCCGTGTCGGTGCCGTCGCGCTGCTCGTTGAAACGGATCAACTCAGACACAGACTTCACCGGCAACCCGTCGCGCTTGGCCAGATAGCCATTGAGTTCGTCCTTTACATCGGCAAGCAGTAACTCGTCATAACGCGAGGCATCCGCCAGGCGAATGTTAACCGGCACAAGCTGTGCCCCCTGGGTGCGGAGCACTTCAAGCGTTTGCGCAAACTGCGGGCTGTTGTCCACCGGCAGGCTTTCGCCGTCGGCGGAAAACGTTGCGGGATACCCGATACGTTTACCCTGCAACGCGCCGGGCGTGAGCAATGCGGTGTAGTCGATCCCTGTGGGTGCCTGAGTAGTCGCTGCGTCGTGGGGGTCACTGCCCGACAAGGCGTTGAGCAATAGTGCGCTGTCAAATACCGTGCGGGCCATGGGCCCTGGCGTGTCCTGTCGGAGGCTGGCCGGGATGATGCCGCTGCGGCTCAATACGCCCACGCTGGGCTTGAGCCCCACCACACCGTTGAACGCGGCCGGTACGACGATCGAACCATTGGTTTCGGTGCCGACCGCCAATGGTGCCAGGCCGGCCGCGACCGCCACCGCCGAGCCTGAACTCGAGCCGCCTACGGGCGCGTCGGCATCGTGAGGGTTGCGCGTTTGGCCGCCCCGGCGGCTCATGCCGTCGGGGCCACCGCGAAAGCCTGCCAGCTCAGTCAGGTTGGTTTTCCCCAGGATCACCGCGCCCTGCTGGCGCAGGCGTTCGACGATAAATGCATCTTGGGCGGCCGGGGCGCCCACCAGGGCAAAGGCGCCGGCGCTGGTTTGCTGGGTGTCCGCGGTCTCGATGTTGTCTTTGAGCAACACGGGGATGCCATGCAGTGGCCCGCGCACTCTGCCGTTGGCGCGCTCGCAATCAAGCTCGCGGGCGATGTCCAATGCTTGCGGGTTGAGTTCGATGACGGCGCTCAAGGCGGGGTCGAGTGTTCGAATTCGCTGCTGCAGGTAACTGACCAGCTCGACCGACGTCAGCCCGCCCGGCCGGGCCATCTGCTCTCCAAGTTCACGAACACTCGCGTATTCGGTTCCCGGCGGAACGGGCCTTGATACCGGCGCAGGCGCGTTCAATCCCATCAGTTGCACAGCGTGTTTAACCACCGCACTCACACCGTAACCCATGCCAAACATAAACCACCTCCCAGGAAGGGTAAGAAACGACGAAGGATCACCGTTGATCCGTGCGCCAGTCTAAAAACTCCCCTCTTCCCAGGCTGCGTGATGCGAGCACTTCACTGCGTGCGATTGTTCAACGCGGCGAGTAGGCGTGCGGCTGGCCCTGACCAGCACTGCGATAAGCCTGTACCAGCGCGGGCAGCGAATCCCTGGACCACCGCGCCACGTAGAACCACAGCGTCGCGCCATCCTCAAGCGGCTCGCCCAGCCTGGCGTAACCGCCCCAGCACGCGTCATGGAACGCACTGCCGCGGCTGTCCGACACCAGGGCATCGAGTCGGTATTCACTCACCAACGCATCGATTTCATTGTGGGTATGCAGATCGAATCGCAGACTGGCATCGGCCTGCCGGGCAGGCACAGGCACAAGTTGCGCACCGGCGCGGCTCAGCCTGTCCAGCGCATGGGTGAACGTCGCTCGATGTTCGATCGGTTCGTGCGCATCGCCATGGGTATAGCGGTCGGCAACGCCTATGCGCCTGCGCGCCAATGCCTGGCAGGGTGCAAACGTACTGTCGTTTTGCACCAGCGGTACTTCCACCATCACCGGCCCCGAAGGCTCGATGCCACTCAACGCAATAAGCGATAACGCCGGGTCTCGCACGGTCTTCATCATCGGTCCCGGCACATCTTGCCTGGGGGCAGGAATGCCTGGCTGGGGCGCGGTCGCGAAGGCGATGCTGCCTTGAGTGGCCTGCTGCTCAGGGCGATTGCCCACGGGCGCCGACGACAGGCTGGCCGGGCAGGCCGTCGGGTAAGGTTCCAGGGCGCCAGGCGCGCAAGGTCGCAAAATTTTCCTACAATCTTCTTCCATCAAAACCTGCCCCGGACTGTGAATTTGCCGGGATCATCGCACCTCTCACGCTTACGTGTCGCAGGGGTGAAACACTTTGAAAACTCCTTTTCCAGGCACCTGGCGCATCAGCTCACCAGCCGTTCCTCAAGGCCCTGGGGCTCCACGTCCAGCCACCATGCATGCCCGCGTTCCGGCTGGTTCAAGCTGAACGCCCGGCCCATTGGCGGCGTGGTAATCGCCACGTTGCGTTCCCACGCCAGCGCCATGATGCGGTCAAACGGTTCGTGCCAGGCATGAAACGCCAGGTCGAAAGTACCGTTGTGGATCGGCAACAGCCAACGCCCTTTGAGATCGATATGCGCCTGCAGGGTCTGCTCCGGCTGCATGTGCACATGCGGCCAGTCAACGTTGTAGGCGCCGGTTTCCATGAGGGTCAGGTCAAACGGACCGTAGTGATCGCCAATGCGTTTGAAGCCGTCGAAGTACCCGGTATCGCCGCTGAAAAAAATCCGTCGCGCGCCGTCGATCATCACCCAGGAACACCACAGCGTCTGGTTGGCGTCGAACAGGCCTCGCCCGGAAAAATGCTGGGCGGGCGTCGCGACAAAACGAATGCCGCCCACCTCGGTCCCCTCCCACCACTCCAATTGACGCACCTTGTCGGCATCCACGCCCCATTTGATCAGCAGGTCGCCCACGCCCAGCGGCGCCAGAAAACAGCGGGTCTTGGCGGCCAACCGGACCACCGCATTGCGGTCCAGGTGGTCGTAGTGGTTGTGGGAAAGAATCACCGCCTCCAGGTCGGGCAGGTCTTCAAGGCTGATCGGCGGCTGGTGGAAACGCTTGGGACCGGCCCAACCGAATGGCGAGGCGCGCTCTGCGAAGACCGGGTCGGTCACCCAGAACTTGCCTCGCAGCTTGAGCAGGACGGTGGAATGGCCGAGGCGAAACACACTGTGGTCGGGTGCGTCCAGTAACTGCTGGCGCGTTAAAGGCTCGACCGGAATGGCTCCTACGGGGCGCGTGGTGCGGGGTTTGTTGAACAGCATGTTCCAGAAAATGCGCAACGTTTTGCCAAACCCGGCGTGCTGCACCGGCGCCTCATTATTGAAATGTCGTTTGCCCTGCTTGGCGCGCGGGGTGGAAGGGTCGACACGGGATGAAATCGTGGGCATGACAGAGTGACTCCTGCGGTCCGCTCATAAATTACACTGCACAGTGTAGTTTCAAGATTGCAACAAAAGCGAGAACAAGTAAACTACCGAGTGTAATTTCCCCTCGAAGAGCCGAACGTTATCCATGACTGCCCCTAAACGCCTTACCGACCGCAAACGCGAAGCCATCGTGAGCGCGGCCATCAGCGAATTTCGGGCTAACGGCTTCGAAGTTACCAGCATGGATAAGATCGCCGCCACGGCCGGGGTGTCCAAACGCACGGTGTACAACCACTTTCCCAGCAAGGAAGAGTTGTTCGCCGAGATACTCCATCAACTCTGGGCCAGCACCGTGGCGCAGCTCGACGTGGTCTACGCCAGCGACCGCCCGCTGCGCGAACAACTGCGCGGTTTGCTGGAAGCCAAGATGAAGATGATGTCGGACGCCAACTTCCTCGACCTGGCCCGCGTCGCCATCGCCGCCACCATTCATTCACCGGAACGGGCTCAAGATATGGTCACGCGCCTGAGCCAACGCGAAGAAGGCTTCACGCAATGGGTGCGCGCGGCGCAGCAGGACGGGCGTCTGTCCTGCACCGACCCGGCTTTCGCGGCCCACCAGATCCAGAGCCTGCTCAAGGCGTTTGCGTTCTGGCCGCAGATTACGCTGGGCCAACCCACCCTCGACACGGCCACCCAGGCCAGCGTTATCGAGTCGGCCATTGACCTGTTCCTCGCCGGCTATGAAATCAACCCGCCCCGCCTGCAGTAATGCCTGTTGCCGGAGCGACATTCCTGGTCGCTTTTGACGCATTCGCCGTCTTTTTTGCGCAAATGGCCTGGAAGGACACTGATTATTCCTACGGGAATCCCTGACAATATTCACAGGGTTTCCCCGATCAACGGTCATGCCCGATCAAGTGCCGTCACCTCCGCAAAAAAAGAACTCACCCAGGTATTTATGGAAAACCGACAAGGCAAAGGGCTGTCATTTGCCAGGCGTCTCTACAAGCCAAGGATCATCGGCGCGGCCATGTGCTGCATCAGCGTGACCGCCGCGCTCTACCCGCTGGGCATGCCCGGATGGGTGTGGGCGCTATTGCTGGCCAGTGGATTTGCCTGGCCACATTTAGCGTTTCAACTGGCGACCCGCGCCAAATTCCCCTACAACGCCGAACGACGCAACCTGATGTACGACGCGGTGCTGGGCGGGTTCTGGGCCACGACGCTACAGTTCACGCCGTTGATCAGCGTAACGTTGCTATCGATGATCGCCATGAACAGCGTGGCCGCAGGTGGCACGCACTTGCTGCTGCGCGGGTTGCTTGCCCAACTGCTCGGTGCAGGGGTGGCCGGATTGATTTTCGGGCTGCGGTTTAACCCCGATGTCAGGCTGGTGGAGGTCTACGCCAGCCTGCCGATGTTGACGCTCTACCCCATGGCCATCGGCATGGTCTGCTATCAACTGGCGATCAAACTCTCGGAACACAAGCGTACCCTCAGTGCGCTGAGCCGTATCGACAGCCTCACCGGGCTGCTCAACCACGGTTCGTGGAAAGACCTGCTGAACCTCAAGTTCCATAAATGCCAGCAGCAGCAAAGCCACGCCACCATCGCGCTGATCGATATCGATCATTTCAAACAGATCAATGACACCCATGGCCACATCGTGGGCGACGCTGTGCTGCGTCAACTGAGCCTGGAACTGCGGCGCAACCTGCGCGACAACGACCTGGCCGGCCGTTACGGCGGCGATGAGTTTTGTGTGATTTTACCGCAGATGTCGCTGAATAAAGCCGTGCACCTGATGGAACACTTGCGCGAAACGTTCAGCGATTATCGTAACGCGCATATTCCCGAGCTACGGGTGAGCCTGAGCATCGGCGTGGCGGACTTCCAGCCCGAGTTCGCCGATGCGGCTGCCTGGCTGAATGCGGCGGACCGCGCGTTGTACGCCGCCAAACACACCGGGCGCAACCGGGTCGGCGTCAGTGACCACCGGCTCGCGTGTACCGCCTGAAAGTGGCGCAATGACATCTCGTCTGAAATCTCCGTGCACCGCCCCGTCGATAGCATAATGCCTCTACTGGTCGTCAACCCAAAAATGGTCCCGCCCACGGGCGAACTTCCGGGCAGGCTGATCACTCTGAACCCTTTGTTACACCCACCCTGCCAGCACACGGAGGCTGGCAATGAGCACGTCAACCGTACGGCACAGGCCCTACGGCGGCAGGCGCATATCCATGGAACCCCCCAGACGCTTGCTTGCCTGAGCACACGACCATGCTATTCAACGCCCATAAGAAAACCATCGACGCCCTGCAGCACACCCTTGCCCAGCAAACCCACCTGCTGAACGCCATCGAGCGTTCGATGGCAGTGATTGAGTTCGACCCCCAAGGTCAGGTGCTGCGGGCCAATGACAACTTTCTCAAGACATTGCGCTACCGCGCCGACCAAGTGATCGGCCAGTCCCACCGGATGTTTTGCACGCCCGCGTTCGCGCGCAGCGCCGATTACGCGCAGTTCTGGACGGACCTGCGCAGCGGACGCTTCCAGTCGGGCACGTTCGAACGGGTGGCCGGCGACGGCCATTCGGTGTGGCTGCAAGCCAGTTACAACCCGATATGCGATGACAGCGGGCGTGTAATCAAAGTGGTGAAGTACGCCATGGATGTCACCGCGCGCCTGCAAAGCGAAAGCGAAACCCACGGCAAACTGGAAGCCATCGGCCGGGCCATGGCGGTGATCGAGTTCAACCTGGACGGCACCGTGATCACCGCCAACGCCAACTTCCTGCAACGCATGGGTTACAGCCTGGCGCAGGTCCAGGGCCAGCATCACCGCCTGTTCTGCACCCCAGCCACGGCCGGCAGCCAGGCCTACAGCGAGTTCTGGAAACGCCTTAACCAAGGCGAATTGTTCAACGGTCAATTTGAACGGGTGGACAAACACGGCAACCCGGTGTGGCTGGAAGCCAGCTACAACCCGGTGTACGACGCCGGCGGGCGCCTGTGCAAAATCGTCAAGTTCGCCTCCGACGTGACCGCCAGGGTACAGCAGCACGCGGCCGACGCCGCCAGCGCCGCGCAGGCCTATCACATCTCCATGACCACCCGGGACATCGCCGAGAAAGGCGCCGAGGTGATTCAGCAAAGTGCCAGCGGCATGCGCGACATTGCCGCCGACATCGACAGTTCATCGCACTTGATTGCCAAACTGGGCGAGCGTTCGGAGCAGATCACCACCATCGTCAACACCATCCGCGCGATCGCCGATCAGACCAACCTGCTGGCGCTTAACGCTGCCATCGAGGCCGCGCGCGCCGGTGAGCAAGGACGCGGATTCGCCGTGGTGGCCGATGAAGTTCGGCAATTGGCCGCGCGCACCAGCGGCTCGACGTCGGAAATTTCCAGCATGATCGCACTCATCCAGGCCGAAACTCGCCAGGCCATCACCAGCATGGACGGCACGCGCGACCGCGCCGCCCTGGGCGTGGAACTGGCCAACCGCGCCGGCGCGGTGATTGTGCAGATCCGCGAAGGCACCGGCGAGGCGGTGCAGGCGGTGAGCGCGTTCGCCAACGAGCGGGGCGCACGCTGAGCGCAGGCTCGGGTTATTCATGCATCAGACAGCCGGCCAGGCCTATAGTGAGTCACTGTCTTAACGTTGATGACCCGAGCCCGCCATGACCCCAGACAAACCCGAAACCGCCGCCGTCGACCACCTGCGTTTCCACCGGCGCCATGCCCACCTGGCCCCCACCTTCGGTAACGACACGTTTGCGCTGAAGGCCGAAGCGTTCGCGCGCTTCTTCGGCACGCCCGCCTTTCTTGGCGCGCAAACCCTGATCGTGATCCTCTGGGTGGCGCTCAACGTCAGCGGTGTCACGCATTTCGACGTGTACCCTTTCATCCTGCTCAACCTGGCTTTCAGCCTGCAATCAGCCTATGCCGCTCCACTGATATTGCTGGCCCAGACCCGTCAGGCTGCGCGCGACAAAGCGCAGTCCGACGCCGATGCCCAACACCGCGAAGCCTTGGCCGTCGCCAACAGCGAGCGCCAGGCCCAAGCCGCGCAGACCAACAGGCAGTTGCTGGAATTGTTGGAACAGAACACCCGGCTGACGGAAATCACCAAGCAGCTGTCGGAGCACATCGACAGCCTGACGTGCGAAATGCATCAACACTTTGTGCGCAAGACTTAACCCTGCGGCAAGCGCACATGTCGACCCAGTTCATCGAACAGCGTCACCACCGAGCGCAAGGCCCTGCAATCGGGGCGCGTGAGCAACCATAGTGCCGTGTCATGCGCCGCCAGTGGCGGGCCCAGGGCTTGCAGGGTGTGATCGAGCAGAAAACTCGGCAGCGCCGCGACGCCCAGCCCCGCCCGCACCAGTTCGGTGACCGACAGCATGCTGTTGCAGCGATAACCGGGACGCACACCCGGCAAGTGCTCGCGACGCCAGACGACGGTGGGGTGATCGGGCAGAAAATCATCCGGCGCGATCCAGGCCAGTTCCGCCAACGCTCGTCCTGCGTGACGGGAGGCATAATCGCTACTGGCGCAGACTTGATACGACACGCTGCCCAGGCAACGTCCGACGAGATGCTCCGGCGGCGTGCGCGTTAACCGCAGGGCAACATCGGCATCGCGTCGACTGAGGTTGGCGAAGTCATTGGAAGTGCTCAGTTCCAGGGCCAGCGCCGGATAGTCCGGCATGAACTGCGCCAGCGCCGGCAGCAGCAGGCCCTGTAATACCAAGTCGGTACACGTCAGGCGCACCGTGCCGCTGATCACTTCGCCACCTTGCTCCACGCCAATCCGCGCCGCTTCCAGCGCCTGCTCCGCGCGTTCGGCCTGTTGCGCCAGGGTAGCGGCCAGGCCGCTGGGCAGGTAGCCGGCGCGGCTCTTTTCAAACAGGGTCTGGCCCAATGCCGCCTCCAGCCGACGCACCGCGCGAAATACCGTGGAAACATCCACCCGCAGCAATGCCGCCGCCCGCGCCAGGGTGCCGCCGCGCACCAAGGCGAGGATCAGAGAGAGGTCGGCATAGTCGAGCTGATAGTGCGTGGCTGCATTGAGCATATGCGTAAACGCCAATATTGATTGCGTGAGCGCCAATCTATAGTGCACGCCAGGACACCACAAGCCATGGGATGCACCCAATGAAACCCCCTCACCTGCACCTTGCCCTGATCGGCGACTACAACCCCGATGTGCTTGCGCACCAGGCGATTCCCATCGCGTTGCAACAGGCCGCGGACACCCTTGGCGTGCAGGTTCACGCGCAATGGCTGGCCACCGACACCGTGACGCCCGCCACCGAACTGCACGGCCTCGATGGTTTCTGGTGCGTGCCCGCCAGCCCCTACCGCGACACCGCAGGCGCGTTGTGCGCCATTCGGTTTGCCCGCGAACAACGGCGCCCTTTCCTCGGCACCTGCGGCGGTTTTCAACATGCGGTGCTTGAGTATGCCCGCAACGTGCTGGGCTGGGCCGATGCCGAGCACGGCGAGCTGGCGCCCAATGCCGCCCGCGCAGTGATCGCGCCGTTAACGTGCTCGCTGGTGGAAGCCACCGATACCGTGGGTTTAGCGCCCTACACGCGGATCGCCGAAGCCTACGGCCAGTTGCAGATCGAAGAAGGCTATCGCTGCCGCTACGGGGTAAACCCGACCTTCGCCGATGCATTGCTCGCAGGGGCACTGATCGCCTCCGGGCATGATTCGACCGGGATCTGCGCGCGGTGGAGTTGCTCGACCACCCGTTCTTCGTCGCCACCCTTTTCCAACCGGAACGCGCCGCGCTCAAAGGCACCCCCGCGCCGTTGGTACTGGCGCTGCTCAAGGCCTGCCAGGCGGTGTCGGCATGATCGCCAGCACCCCGGCGACGCCTTACTACGCGGTGATTTTCACCTCGCTGCGCACCGCAGACGATCAAGGCTACGGCCGGGCCGCCGCGCGCATGCTCGAACTGGCGCGCGAACAACCGGGGTTTCTCGGGGTAGAGTCGGCGCGGGAGCACGGCCTGGGGATCACCGTATCGTATTGGGCCAGCGAAGCGGCGATCCTGGCCTGGAAACACCACGCCGAACACCGGGAGGTGCGTGAGCGAGGGCGCTCCACCTGGTATTCGGCGTTTCACACACGAGTGTGCAAGGTGGAGCGCGACTATGCCTTTTAGGCGCGAGCGTGTGCCTGCACCAGACTGCGCAAGGCACTGATCTGCGGGATTTCCACCCGGCGCATGTACACCCGCAGCGGTTCGGTGATGTGGATGCGATCGTCGATATTCTGATCAAGCAGCAACTGGATGCGCTCGCGGGACAGGGTCATAGTTTGCCCCGGGGCCGGCAGCCAGACAAATTCGGCGCAGGGAATGATGCCGTCATCGGCCACGTCCATGCCGAACGAGTCTTCGCTGAAACGCACGATGTATTGACCGGTCTTGCGGTTGAGGCCGACGAAACCGTTGAGTTGGTCGGCGGCCTGGCAGATAAGCTCGGAAGTGATGCGCATGCTAAACCTCACTGAAAAGTCCCACAGGGACTGGAAAGATGGTTTACACGCGTGGCAGAAATTGCTGTCCTCTGACGGGGCAGCTGCGGGCAAGAGTACTGCAATGCCTGCTGAAAAAGGCAGAAAATCGATGGGTGCACACGTTAATGTCGGTTTGGTGATAGCGCCTTTCGCAATCAATTGTTAAAAAGGAGCCCTTCTCAAAGCTACCTCCAAGAAAGGACTTCGCCTATGCCTGCCACGTTCACTAAGAGCGCCTTGCTGCTCGCCCTGATGCTCGGCCTGGGCCATGCACAGGCCGCCGAACCGATCAGCCCGGCTGAATTGGCAACCAACGAAGGCATTCCCTACCCCGCTGTGATCGCTCACCGTGGCGCCTCCTACGATGCCCCCGAGTCCACCGCCGCCGCTTACAAGGTTGCGCGTGACCTGGGCGCCGACTACTTGGAACTGGACCTGCAGCGCAGCAAGGACGGCGTGCTGTTCGCCCTGCACGACAACAATCTGCAACGCACCACCGATGTGGCCACCAAGTTTCCCGAGCGCAAGGACGCGCCGGCCAACGAATTCACTTGGAAGGAACTGCAAACCCTCGACGCCGGCAGCTGGTTCAACGCCGCCTACCCGGACCGCGCGCGCCCCGGTTTCGTCGGCCTGAAAATCCTCAGCCTGGACGACATCATCAAGATTGCCGAAGGCAACCCGCAGCACAAACCCGGCCTGTACATCGAAACCAAAGAACCCAAGCAATTCCCCGGCATCGAAGCCGACCTGAAAAACAAACTGCTGGATAAAGGCTGGTTGAGTTCCGCCGGCTCCAAGCTGGGCAAGAGCAACACCGGGGTTGGCCAGGGCAAGGGCCGCGTGGTGCTGCAAACCTTCGAAACCGCGAGCCTCAAAGAGCTGCAGAAGGAAATGCCGAACACGCCGAAGATTCTGCTGCTGTGGGTGGGCGAAGGCAGCATCGAGCCTAAATCCAAGCAGACCTTCGCCGAATCCGGCGAGCCGACCAAGGCCGCGTACTACGCCAAGCAAGAACCCAAGGACGCCGCCGAATTCGAAAAGTGGGTGGACGAGGCCAAGCGCCTTGGCGCCATCGGCACCGGCCCGTCGGCCCAGTTGACCAACCTCGGCGACCAGAGCTATTCGGACCTGGTGAAACCTGAGATGAACAAGCTGACCCACGACAAGGGCCTGCTGGTGCACGTGTACACCGTGGATGAGCCGGTGGACTTCGAGAAAGTGATGAAGGCCGGCGTCGACGGCATCTTCACCAACCGCGCCGCCGAACTGCTGAAGTTCTACAAACGCTGGCCGTCGTCGAGTGTGCAGGACTTGCTCAGGGACAATAAGTTCTGAGCCCGCCTTTAAGGGTGAGTTAAGTTGCGCCGGTTAATCTGGCGCCACTTAAACAGCTCAACCGAGAAGGACACACCCCATGAAAACTTTGACTGCCCTGTTCGCCGCCACCGCTCTGACCCTGACTGCCGGCCTGGCCCAGGCGGATGTTCGCCCGGACCACATTGAAGGCCTGCTCAAGTCCGGCGCGGTAATGCCATTCGAAAAACTCAACGCCGCCGCCGTGGCCAAGCATGCCGGCGCCAGCATCACCGACACCGAGCTGGACCACAAAAACGGCGTACTGGCCTACGAGGTCGAAATGACCGACACCGCCGGCAAAAAATGGGATGTGGCCCTCGACGCCAAGACCGGCGCCGTACTCGAAGACAAGCAGGACTCCTGATCAACGATTGCGCCACCCGCGAGGGTGGCGCTTTTTTATGCGCGATCAACCGCCCAGTCGCGCCGTCACTTCATTGAGCTCCCCGGACAGCCCTCGCAGGTTCTGGCTCGCGGCTTCGGTGCGTCGCACGTTGTCCAGGTTGGCGGTAGCGACCGTTGTGATCTGCGTGATATTGCGCGAGATGTCCTCGGCCACCGAGGTCTGCTCTTCGGCTGCGGTGGCGATCTGACGGTTCATGTCACGAATCGCCTCCACCGCCCGCGTGATGTGCGCGAGCATGGCACCGGCCTGAGTGACTTTTTCCACACTGTCGTCGCTGCATGACTGCCCGCTCACAATCGCCTCGGCCGCATCCACCGCGCCGGTTTGTACCGCCTGGATGATCCCGTTGATCTCGATGATCGACGCCGCGGTGCGTTGCGCCAGGCTGCGTACTTCGTCGGCGACCACCGCAAAACCGCGGCCCGCCTCCCCTGCACGTGCCGCCTCGATGGCGGCGTTGAGCGCCAGCAGGTTGGTCTGCTCGGCAATCCCACGAATCACTTCCAGTACTTTGCCGATGCGCACGCTGTCGTTTTCCAAGCGACGAATGATGGTGCCGGTGTTGAGGATTTCAGTGCGCATCTGGCCGATCGTGGCAATGGTGACTTGCATCACGTCGCCGCCTTCACGCGCAGAGCGGTCGGCCTCATCGGCGGCGCGGGATGCGTCGGCGGCGTGACGTGCAACTTCCTGGGCGGTGGCCGACATTTCAGTCATGGCCGTGGCCACCTGATCGGTGCGGGTAAATTGATCGTGGGTGCCCGAGGCCATCTGACCGGCAATCGAATTCAGCTCGCCACTGGCATTGACCAAGTCGGTGGCACTGCGTTGCAAGCGGCTGAACGTCTCAGCCAGGAAGTCGCGCAACGTATTGGCGGCGGCGGCCAGATGACCCAGTTCATCCTGGCGCCGGCTGGCGACTCGCTCGGCAAAACGCCCACGGCTCAATTGCGTCACGTAGTCGATCAGGCCACGTATCGGCTGGATCAGGTTACGGTTGATCAACCACAAACTGAACAAACCGATCAGCACACCGGACAGCAGCATGATGCCCAGGCCCACCACTACGGTGCGCTCGGCATAGGCACTGATGGCCAGGGATTTCTGGTTGCCTTGCTCTCGCAGGTCGTTGACCAAGGCGCTCATCTGCTCACTGGCGGCGCGGTCCACGCCTTTGACAGCCGTGTCGCCGGCCACCGGGTCGCCACCGGAAGCCACGTAGGCGTCGCGGCCTTTCTGGTAGGCCACGCCGAGTTGCTGATGTTCCTGGCGCAGGGTTTCAATGCGTCGGCTCAACGCCGGATCGCTGTCGGTCTGGGTGACCAGCCGCGCCAGAATGCCTTGCACGTCGTGTTGTCGCGCCTCGAACTGGCCCCAGTATTTTTCCAGGTCCTGAGGCTGTTTGCCGCGCAGCAGAACGTTTTTCCATTCCTGCACCTGCACTTTGAATTGCAGGTTGGCTTCATCGATCAGTTGGGAGGTGTGCAACGGGCCATCGATCAAGCTGCGATAGCTCTGCACACCATTGGACAAGAAGTTGAAACAAGCCAGGGCGATCAACAGCATCGCCAACAGACTACCGCCGAGCAGCGACAGAATCTGCGCTCTCAGTGAAGCTCGTAAAACGTTCATCGGGGAAAGCCTCGATACAGGAAGAAAGGCGCACGCACAGCCACATCCCTGTCATCCCGCCAACCCTTTCGACAGTGGTGCTTACACGTTGGATCGACCGTTCCAGACGCTTCTTGAGCGTAGCTGACCGGTGGTAAAAAAAGTGTCGACGCCGTATCGAGCCCTTCCGGGCCGTCACAAAACTGTCAAATCTCCCTGCAATGATTCGCCCACGCGAACCTGTGAAAAGTCCTACAGGCGCTTTCTCTGCGAGCCTCCATGAACCACAGCATCGACCACAGCCACCAGGACTCTGACCTGTTTGGCTTGCTCTACGGTTTTCGTTTTCGCCCAGGTGAAAAAGGCGAGCAGATCGACTCAGCCACGGCCTTGCAAGCACTGCAGCAACCGGCCGACTCGGAAGAATTCCTATGGCTGCACCTGAACCTGGCCCACGCGGCCTGCGAGCGTTGGATGAAGGCTCACCTGCAGTTGCCCGAAGAGTTCTTCGAAGCGCTGCATGAAGGCTCGCGCTCCACGCGCATCGAACACGTCGACGCGGCCTTGCTGGCGGTGGTCAACGATGTGGTATTCAACTTCAGCAGCATGGTCTCCTCGGATATTTCCACGCTGTGGGTGTGTGCGCGTAGCCGGCTGTTGATCAGTGCGCGCCTGCAACCGCTGCACTCGGTGGATAAATTGCGTTCGTCGGTCAAAGGCGGTGAGCGCTTTCGTTCGCCGCTGGAATTGCTCGTGCATTTGCTGCGCGATCAGGGCGAGGTGCTGACGCAGATCGTGCGCAAGACCAGCATCAGCGTGGACCATATCGAAGACCAGTTGCTTTCCTCGCGCGTGTCCACCAACCGCGCCGAACTGGGCGCCATGCGCCGGGTGCTGGTGCGCCTGCAACGCTTGCTGGCGCTGGAACCGGGCTCGCTGCTGCGGCTGCTCAACCGTCCGCCGCAGTGGTTGCAGAAGGAAGACGTCAAAGAGCTGCGCAAGTCCACCGAGGAATTCGCGCTGATCATCAACGACCTGACGGCCCTGGGCGAACGCATCAAGCTGTTGCAGGAAGAGATCGCCGCCAACCTCAACGAGCAGAGCAACCGCACGTTGTTCACCCTCACCGTAGTGACGGTGCTGGCGCTGCCGATCAACATCATCGCCGGTTTCTTCGGCATGAACGTCGGCGGCGTGCCGCTTTCCCAGGATCCGGAGGGGTTCTGGATTCTGGTGGCGCTGGTGGCGACGTTTACCTTGATTGCCGGACGCTGGGCATTCCGCAAGCGCAAGGACTACTGATTGCGCCCTGCCCTGGCTGCACGAGCGGACCGACGGCGCCTTCAATCACCTAAACACTGACGTGCCGCAGCATCTCTGTAACATTCTGCAATGATCATGGGCGACATCCTCCTCACTCTGGATGCTCCGGCATGGCCACCCCTTCCCTGACTGCTTCCACGTCCGCCCCCCTGGCAGGCCCCAAACCCCGGCTCGACAAGAAACCCGGCCTGGTCACGGTGATCATTTTCTTCGCCGTGCTTGCCATGGGCCTGTTATTCACCGCCTACAGCCTGATGCACGACATGCACGAGATGGGCGCACAGGTCACCACCTGGACGCCATTCCTGTTGCTGGGTGTGGCACTGTTGATCGCCCTGGGCTTCGAGTTCGTCAACGGGTTCCATGACACCGCCAACGCTGTGGCCACGGTGATTTACACCAATTCGCTGCCGCCGCACTTCGCGGTGGTATGGTCGGGCTTTTTCAATTTTCTCGGCGTGCTGCTTTCCAGCGGCGCGGTGGCGTTCGGCATCATCGCCCTGTTGCCGGTGGAGTTGATTCTGCAGGTCGGCTCCAAGGCCGGCTTTGCCATGATTTTCGCGCTGCTGATCGCCGCGATTCTGTGGAACCTCGGCACCTGGTGGCTGGGGTTGCCTGCGTCGTCATCCCACACCCTGATCGGTTCGATTATCGGCGTGGGCGTGGCGAACGCCTTGATGCATGGGCGCGACGGCACCAGCGGGGTGGATTGGAGCCAGGCGACCAAGATCGGTTATACGTTGCTGTTGTCGCCCCTGATCGGCTTTGTGTTTGCCGCTTTGCTGTTGCTGGCCCTGCGCGCCTTCGTGAAAAACCGCGCGCTGTATAAAGCCCCCAAGGGCGACACCCCGCCGCCGTGGTGGATTCGCGGCATGCTGATCGCTACCTGCACCGGCGTGTCGTTCGCCCACGGCTCCAACGACGGCCAGAAAGGCATGGGCCTGATCATGCTGATTCTGGTCGGCACCCTGCCGATGGCTTATGCCCTGAACCGCACCATGCCCGCCGAACAATCGTTGCAATTTGCGGCGGTGGCCGAAGTGACCCAGGCCGCGCTGGTCAAAAGCGCGCCGCAGGCCGCGCCAGGCGACCCGCGCGCGATTCTGTCGGTGTATGTGCGCACCAAGGAAGCCACTCCGGAACTGGTGCCGGCCCTTGCCGCCCTCGCCGGCCACATTGGCGATGAAGTCAAAGGCTACGGCTCCCTGGCCAGGGTTCCCGCCGAAGCGGTCGGCAACGTGCGCAATGATATGTACCTGACCAGCGAAACCATTCGCCTGATGGACAAGGGCAAGGTCGGCAACTTCGACGCCGACACCCAAGGCAAACTGCAACTGTTCAAACAGCAGATCGACGATGCCACGCGCTTTATCCCGCTGTGGGTGAAAATCGCCGTGGCCATTGCCCTGGGCCTCGGCACCATGGTCGGCTGGAAGCGCATTGTGGTGACGGTAGGCGAGAAAATCGGCAAGACCCACATGACCTACGCCCAGGGCGCCGCGGCGGAAACCGTGGCGATGCTGACCATCGGCGCGGCGGATATGTATGGGTTGCCGGTCTCGACTACCCATGTGTTGTCATCCGGCGTGGCGGGCACCATGGTGGCCAACGGCGGTGGCTTGCAGATGAAGACCATCCGCAATTTGCTGATGGCCTGGGTGCTGACATTGCCGGCGGCGATTCTTCTGTCGGGCAGCCTGTACTGGCTGTTCAGCAATCTGTTCTGACGCACCTTGATCAAACATGCGGGTGGGGTTGCACCATGGCGGCCAACCAGTCCATGAACACCCGCACCCGCATGGGTAAATGCCGTTGCCCGGCGTACAGCAGGGCCACATCCAACGGCGGTGGCGGGTAGTCCGGCAGGATCGCCACCAGTTCACCGCGAGCCAATTCGTCGGCCATGCCCAGGGTCGGCACCTGGATAATCCCGAAGCCGCCCAGGCAAGCCGATTTGTACGCATCGGTGCTGTTGACCGTCACCCGCCCCTTCATGGGAAGCCGTTGCACCTTATTGCCCTGCAGATACTCGAACCCCGCCGAACGTGATCCCAGCGGGCGTACGTAATGCACCAAGTGATGGTCGGCGAGGTCGGCCAAGGTGTGTGGCACGCCAAAACGCTGCAGGTAGCTGGCGCTGACACAATTGATCATCGGCAGGCTGCACAGCGAGCGGGCTACCACCGTCTGATCCGGCTGCGCGCCGATGCGCAACACGCAGTCGAACCCTTCGGCGAGCAGGTCGACCTGGCGGTCGGTGGCGCTGATCTCCAGCTCGATCAGCGGGTGTGCGTCCATGAACGATGGCAGGCGCGGCAGAATCAACTCCCGCGCCAGGGCGTTGGGCATGTCCACGCGTATCCGCCCGGCCAACTGAGCTTCGTCCTGGCGAAACAGCCCCTCAAGTTCCTCCATATGGGCCAGCAAATCCTTGCTGCGCTCGTACAACACGCGACCGTCCTGGGTGGCTTGCACCTTGCGCGTAGTGCGTTGCAGCAAGCGTGCGCCGAGCAGTTCCTCCAGCGCCTGCACATGCTCGGACACGGTAGAGCGCGGCAGGCCCAGGCTCTCGCCGGCCTGGGTAAAACTCGACAGCTCGGTGACGCGTACGAAGGTGCGCAGCAACTCAAGTTTGTTCATGGGATTGTTCGCCTTATCCGGCCAGTGATTCCGGTTTCGTTCTGTTTATCACGTTACAGGCGGACAAATACACTCAGTCCCACATTCACATCCGAAGAGGACTGCACCATGACCCGTAAAATCGCACTTATCACCGGTGCCAGCCGTGGCCTGGGCAAGAACGCCGCGCTGCACCTTGCCGCACAGGGCGTCGATATCATCGGCACTTACCACAGCAAGGCCGACGAAGCCCAGGCACTGATAACGCAGATCGAACAACTGGGCGGCCGTGCCGCAATGCTGAAGCTGGATGTGAGCCAGAGCGCGACGTTCGGTGATTTCGTCGGCGATGTGGCTGGCGTGCTCAAGGATGTTTTCGCACAGGATCGCTTCGACTTTCTGATCAACAATGCCGGTATCGGCATTCACGCCAGCTTCGCCGAGACCACCGAAGCGCAGTTCGACCAACTGCTGGCGATCCAATTCAAGGGCCCTTTTTTCCTGACCCAGAAACTGCTGCCGGTGATCCGCGACGGTGGTCGCATCCTCAACGTCTCCAGCGGCCTGGCGCGCTTCAGCTTGCCAGGCTACGCAGCCTACGCGGCGATGAAAGGCGCGATGGAAGTGCTGACCCGCTACCAGGCCAAGGAACTGGGCGGGCGTGGCATCAGCGTCAACATCCTCGCCCCCGGTGCGATTGAGACCGACTTCGGTGGCGGCGCCGTGCGCGACAACGCCGACCTCAACGCGATGGTCGCCAGCAATACCGCCCTGGGCCGCGCCGGTTTACCGGACGATATCGGTGGCGCGATCGCCAGCCTGCTCGCCGACGGCAGCCACTGGATCACCGGGCAGCGTATCGAGACGTCGGGCGGTATGTTTTTGTAGGAGTTTTTCGCGCAGCACGTCATAACCCCAGTGATACACGTAGGTGTACGGCAGAAAAAACAGCAGTACACCGATGTCGAGGATGAACGCCTGCAACAGGCTGATCTTGAGCCACGCCGCGATCAACGGCACGCATACCAGGATCAGCCCGCCTTCGAACAGCAACGCATGGAGCACGCGGGTCCATGGGTTGTTGGCCAACTGCAGGCGCACTTTGAGGCGGTCGAACAGGCCGTTGAAGATCACGTTCCATGTCAGCGCCATCACGCTGATCGCCAGGGTGACCATGCCCATTTCCAGGGCGGGCTTGTCCATGATCCAGGCCAGCAACGGCGTACAGATCAACAACGCCAGGGCTTCGAAACCGATGGCCTGGCACACGCGTTCGGTAAGGGATTTGCTAGGGCTCATGACCCGGCTCCACAGTGAGGAAGGTTGCCATCATTACCCTTTGAATCGATACTTCATAACCAATAACCATCGATCAAGGCGATAGTCATGGCCTCACATGAAGTGCTGCAGGCGTTTGTGCAGGCGGCTACCCAAGGCTCGTTTTCAGCGGCGGCGCGCAAGCTCGGCAAGAGCCAATCCACCGTCAGCGCGGCGGTGGCGAGCCTGGAGATCGACCTGGATGTGGTGCTGTTTGACCGCAGCAGTCGCAAGCCGACGCTCACTCCCGCCGGCCATGTACTGCTGCAACGCGCCGAGCAGGTGCTGGAGGCCAGCAGCCGGCTTGAGTTGGCGGCGAGCCAGCTGGCCCAGGGGCTGGAGCCTAAGCTGAGCATCGCGATGTCGGACACCTACCAGTCCGACCGTTTCGAGGTCGCCCTCAGTGCATTCGAACAACGCTACCCGGACCTTGAGCTGGAATGCCTGATCGCCGAGTGCGAGGACCTGATCGCGCTGGTGCAAAGTGGTCGCGCGCAGATCGCGTTTATTGAACAGCAGGACGTGTACCCACCGGACCTGACGCGCGCGCCCGTGGAAGAACGCACGGAAATTGCCCTGTTCGTGTCCCCCAAACATCCCCTGGCGCGCCTCGGCACTCTCACCGCGCACGCCCTGCAACAGCATCGCGAACTGCGTCTGGCCAGCATCATCAACCCGAATGAAACCCGCGCCATCGGCCGCGTCTGGTCGGCCCCCAGTTACCTGATGCTGCTGGAGATGGCCCAATTGGGTTTCGGCTGGGCGCCAATTCCGCGCTGGCTGGTGGAACGGTTTGGCGGCGGCCAATTGGTGGAGCTGAAGGCACGCGGCTGGCCGCGCTCGGTGGCGGTGGATGCGTTGTGGTCGCGGCATCATCCACCGGGGCCGGCGGGGAGCTGGTTGTTGGGCAAAATGCTGGAATGATCGGGACGACTAAAGTGGGACGGCGCGGTTGAAAAATAATGTCGCTGCACCAAACCCGATAGACTGCGCCCCTACTTGCAGCCGTTCGGACACCCTCGATGCACACCCGCCTCGTCGACTACGCGGCGCTGACTGCCATGCAACAACAGCACGTCAGCGCCATCGAAGTTCACCCTGAGCAGTTGCCGTTTTGCGGCGATATGTATTGCGCGCTCAATAGCCTGCTGGCTAAACCCAGCCCCGGTATCAAAGGCTTTGCGCTGCTGGCCGACGACTTGCCGGTGGCCTTCCTGCTGCTTAAACGTCCACCTTGCCTGCCCCACTGGGCCGATGAACACAGCGCTACGCTGCATGCCTTGCAGGTGGACCGGCGGCAACAGGGTCGTGGGTTCGGCAAGGCGTGTCTGCAGGCATTGCCGGCAGTGGCGCTTGAGACATGGCCGCAGATCAAGGGCTTGGAGTTGTCGGTGGACACGGACAATGTGGCGGCGATGGGCTTGTATCTGGGGCTGGGCTGGGTGGACAGCGGGGAGGCGTACAAGGGGCGGGTTGGCTACGAGCGCAGGTTGCGTCGGGCTCTTTATCCGCCGTGATAGATGTCACGTAAACATGACGTTCAGAGGGTCCTATCATGTTTACGCGACCTGCGTTATCGACTCAGCCCCGCTCTCCGACCGGTAGCCAGATTTCCACGGTTCCTGTGCCTTTGCGCGCATCAAAATCGGCGCTATAGCGCTCGAAATCAGCCCCCATCACCTTGTAGCCGGAGTGCGGCAACCATTCGAACATGATGCGTTCATAGGTCTGTTCCAACGCCTGAACCGGGCCGTGATGTGGGAACACGGCATAGTTGAGCGGTGGAATTTCGATCACGTCAAAGTTGCGTGGCACCTCGCTTTTGGTCGGGACTTCCACGCCGGCCATGTAATCGAATTCGCCGTCGTGGGGGTTATGGCACACCCCGTAGGTGAACCCGCCGACACGTTTTTTGATGTCCTTGATGCAACTGTCGAACAACTCCCACAGCCGCGGGATATCGCCGACGGTGGCCTTCGAATAACGCCCTTTTACACCGGCGATCACCAAGGCCTTGCCTGCTTCCATGCGCGGCGCCAATGGTTGTTTTCCGTGCTGATCCATACGAACAGTCTCCTTCTTATGAGGGAACAAACCCGCATCGAGTATAGGGGCATATCCATGCGTTGCTCCAAGCAGAAAATTTTCCCACGCATATGGACAACTGGCCATCACCGACCGTATTGTCTGCCCCGCAGGCCACCGCAGTGGCCGACGTCGCTCGGACGGTTCCGGGCGCTTACGTACTCTCGAGGCAACAATGGCCGAACAAGGTTCGCCGCGCCGCTTTGCGCGCATCGATCGACTCCCCCCTTACGTGTTCAATATCACTGCCGAGCTGAAGATGGCTGCGCGTCGGCGCGGCGAAGATATCATCGACTTGAGCATGGGCAACCCCGACGGCGCCACGCCGCCGCACATCGTCGAAAAACTTGTGCAAGTGGCCCAGCGTGAAGACACCCACGGTTACTCCACTTCCAAAGGCATACCGCGCCTGCGCCGGGCGATCTCGCGCTGGTACAAGGACCGTTATGCAGTGGACATCGACCCCGAGACCGAAGCCATCGTGACCATCGGTTCCAAGGAAGGCCTGGCGCACTTGATGCTGGCCACCCTGGACCAGGGCGACACCGTGCTGGTGCCCAACCCCAGCTACCCGATTCACATCTACGGTGCCGTGATTGCCGGCGCCCAGGTGCGCTCGGTGCCGCTGGTGCCTGGCGTGGATTTCTTCGCCGAGCTGGAACGGGCGATCCGCGGTTCGATCCCCAAGCCGAAAATGATGATCCTCGGTTTCCCGTCCAACCCCACCGCGCAGTGCGTGGAGCTGGATTTCTTCGAACGTGTGATTGCGCTGGCCAAACAATATGACGTGCTGGTGATCCACGACCTCGCCTACGCCGATATCGTCTACGACGGCTGGAAAGCCCCGTCGATCATGCAGGTGCCCGGCGCCAAGGACATTGCGGTGGAGTTTTTCACCCTGTCCAAGAGCTACAACATGGCCGGCTGGCGTATCGGCTTTATGGTGGGCAACCCGGAACTGGTCAACGCCCTGGCACGGATCAAGAGCTACCACGACTACGGCACGTTCACACCGTTGCAGGTGGCGGCGATTGCAGCATTGGAGGGCGACCAGCAATGCGTGAAAGACATCGCCGAGCAATACCGCCAACGCCGCAATGTGCTGGTCAAGGGCCTGCATGAGTTGGGTTGGATGGTCGAGAATCCGAAAGCGTCGATGTACGTCTGGGCGAAGATCCCGCAGGCGTATGCCGCCATGGGTTCGCTGGAATTTGCCAAGAAGCTGCTGCTGGAAGCCAAGGTGTGCGTGTCACCGGGAATCGGCTTTGGCGAGTATGGGGATGATCATGTGCGCTTTGCGCTGATCGAGAACCAGGACCGCATTCGCCAGGCGGTGCGTGGGATTCGCGGGATGTTCCGCGCGGATGGGCTGGTCCAGAAAGCCTAGCCATTTGTGTTGCAGAAATGCAGTTAAAAATGTGGAAGGGGGCTTGCCCCCTCCCACATTTGATTGGGTTTTCACCCTTGCCTTGTGGTGTGCCTGTTAGACCACCAACGACAGCAACATGATGAAGATCAACGCCACCACGGACAGGATGGTTTCCATCGCCGTCCAGGTCTTGAAGGTCTCGGCCACGGTCATGTTGAAGTACTGCTTGACCAGCCAGAACCCGGCATCGTTGACGTGAGACAGGATCAACGAGCCCGCCCCCGTCGCCAGCACCAGCAGCTCGCGGTTCACCCCCGGAATCATGCCCACCACCGGCACCACGATGCCCGCGCCGGTAATGGTCGCCACAGTGGCCGAACCGGTGGCCACGCGAATCACCGCCGCCACCAGCCACGCCAGCAGAATCGGGTTGATCTGCGCGGTCACGGCCATATGGCCGATCACGTCACCTACACCGCTGGTGACCAGCATCTGCTTGAAGCCACCACCGGCACCGATGATCAGGATGATCGCGGCGGTCGGCGCAAGGCTGGCGTCGAGCAGTTTGAGGATCTGCTTGGAGTGAATGCCCTGGCGGCTGCCAAAGGTGTACAACGACAGCAGCAACGCCAGCAGCAGGGCGGAGATCGGATGACCGATCATATCCATCCAGTTGCGCACGATGTGGCCGTCCGGCAGGCCGATGTCAGCGAAGGTTTTGAGCAGCATCAGGAACACCGGCAACAGCACGGTGATCAGGGTAATGCTGAAGCTCGGCAGGTCTTTGCTTTCCGGCTCGCGGGCCAGTTGATCCACCAGTTCCTGGGACGGGTTGCCCGGGATGTACTTGGCGATGAACGTACCGAAGATAGGGCCGGCGATGATGGCGGTCGGCAGTGCGACGATCAGGCCGTACAGGATGGTCTTGCCGATGTCCGCGCCAAACACGCCGATAGCCAGCAGCGGACCCGGGTGCGGCGGCACCAGGCCGTGCACCGCCGACAGGCCGGCGAGCAACGGAATGCCGATTTTGATCAGCGACACACCGGTGCGGCGCGCGACGATAAACACCAGCGGGATCAGCAGCACAAAGCCGATTTCGAAGAACAGTGGGATACCCACCAGAAACGCGGCGAACATCATGGCCCACTGGACCTTTTCCTTGCCGAAGGCGCGGATCAGGGTCTGCGCGATCTGATCGGCGCCGCCGGATTCGGCCATCATCTTGCCGAGCATCGTGCCCAGGGCGAGGATGATGCCGACAAAGCCGAGCACGCCGCCGAAACCGTCCTGGAACGCCTTGATGATCTTGTCCACGGGCATGCCCGAGGTCAGGCCGAGAAAGCCTGCCGCAATGATCAACGCGATAAACGGGTGAACCTTGAAACGGGTGATCAAGACGATCAGCCCGATAATAGTGACCACTGCATCAAGCAGCAGATACGACTCGTGGGACATGCCAAACATGGGGGTCTCTCCTGTTTGTTGTTGTTATTAAAGCGGGTATTGAATGAGTTGCCGGGGATAGCGCTATCTTGTCCGGCAAACAATTATTTGGATGGTTCAAAACCGTGTTCCAGCCACCAGGCGTTGGTCTGCTCGGCGAGTTGCTCGACGTTGTCGCGGCTGGCGTTGAGGGCCAGGGTCAGCGGCTCGCCTTTGGGCGATTCGAGGGTGGCGAACTGGCTGTCGATGAGGCTGGCCGGCATAAAGTGCCCAGGGCGGTGGGACACGCGGTCGGCGGCCACTTCACGGGTCAGTTCCAGAAACACGAAACCCAGGCCCGGCGCGGCTTCGCGCAGGTGGTCGCGGTATTTTTTCTTGAGGGCCGAGCAGGTGAGCACCGGGTGTTGGCCGGCCTTGAGCGAGCGGCGCAGCTCATCGCAGAGGATGTCGAGCCAGCCGGCGCGGTCGTCGTCGTTGAGGGGGTGGCCTGCGCTCATCTTTTCGATGTTGGCGGCGGGGTGAAAGCTGTCGCCTTCAATGGCGGTGGCGCCGTTAAGGCGGCACAGGGCCTCGCTGACACTGGTCTTGCCGCAGCCGGCAACACCCATGATGACCAAGGCGGTAACAGGTTGACTCATGAAACACCTCAGGACGCAGATAGCGCTACCCTTGCACGCTGTAAGGCTAGTGCAAAAACAGGCTTTTCCCGCGCCGTCTTGTCTTTTTTTATGGAGTGACGCGTGCATCCGCTCCAATGGTTTGAACAGGATCAGGCAACCCAACGTTCAAGTATTTGCAGCCTTTTGGAGACAGCGCTACCTTAGTGCCTCGATTTTTGTTTGGCAAGCCGCCTGATGACCTCCAAGAACGATAAAAATACCCGCACGACGGGACGCCCCACCCTGAACGAAGTCGCCCGCCTGGCCGGCGTCAGCCCTATCACCGCCTCACGCGCCCTGCGCGGCATCAGCACCGTGGCCACGGAGTTGGCGGAAAAAGTCCGGCACGCCGCCGCCGAACTCAATTACGTGGTCAACCCTGCCGCCCGCGCATTGGCCTCGGCCCAGAGCCATTCGGTGGTGGTGCTGGTGCCTTCGCTGTCCAACCTGCTGTTCATCGAAACCCTCGAAGCCATTCATCAGGTACTGCGGCCCAAGGGCTTCGAAGTGTTGATCGGCAACTCCCACTACTCGCGCGATGAAGAAGAAAACCTGCTGCGCAATTACATGGCCTACCAGCCGCGAGGCCTGCTGCTGACCGGCTTCGACCGCACCGAAAGCGCCCGACGGATGGTCGAGACCAGCAACGTACCCTGCGTCTACATGATGGACCTGGACCCCAACGCCGGCGTGAACTGCGTGGGTTTCTCGCAACTGGTCGCCGGTGAAACGGCGGCGGCGCACTTGATCGCCCGTGGGCGCAAGCGCCTGGCGTACATCGGTGCGCAACTGGACCAACGCACCCTGCTGCGCGGCGAAGGCTTTCGCCGGGCGCTGCAACAGGCCGGCCTCTACGACCCCGCCTTGGAACTGCTGACGCCGCGCCCCTCTTCCGTGGGCCTGGGCGGCGAGTTGTTTCTGCAGTTGCTGGCCAGCCATCCGGATGTGGATGCGATTTTCTTCGGCAATGACGACTTGGCCCAGGGCGCATTGCTGGAAGCGCTGCGCCATAACATCAAGGTGCCCGAACAAGTGGCGGTGCTGGGTTTCAACGACTTGCCGTCCTCCTCCTTCATGGTGCCGCGCCTGAGCAGCATCAGCACTCCGCGCGAAGCGATTGGCCGGCGTGCGGCGGAGCATTTGTTGACGATCATGGCGGGTAACAAGATCGCCAAGCCGGTGGTGGATATGGGGTTTGAGTTGCGGGTGCGGGAGAGCACGTAGGACCGGTGTAGGAAGCGGCTGACATTACGGTAAGCGCCTTGCCCGCTTGCCTACGCTTACGTCAGAATCCGCCGGCTTGTGTGCCTGGGAGGCGATCTTTAAGGTTTGCCGGTCGCTGAATTCTCGGTGATCGGGTTTAGTAGCCCGAGCCTCCCAACACAAGATGCATGAGCCTATCGATGCTTGATGGTGGCTGTGCGCAGGGCGCCTTCGGGTGCGCCGGGTTTGTGTGGGATACCGGTCTACTAACCTGCGTACAGCTGCCACCCTCGTTTAGTAGCGATGAGGTATCAGCCCAAATCAGGTACTTAAACATGCAAAGCCCACATCCCACGCATACGCTTTTCACCGTCATCCCCGATGTCTCCATCGAAAGCCTGTTGATCAACAGTTACGAAACCGTCTGTTCCGTCAGCACCTTGCTGCTTGATTTGTCCAATGACCTATCCGGTAAACACCGTGATGTCGCCTTGGCCATTCATCAATTAAGTGAGCTGAGCGTACTGCTGGTCGGCAAGGCCGCGGACCTGCACGCCCCACGCTGTTGAGCCCCTCCCCTTCGCACATTTTTTTCCGTGCACACTTAGAGATATCGCCGTCGCTTGTCGCCCCTGCTAGATTGTCCCCTCTCTCCATCGTCAGGGAAGCACCATGGGACATTCACTGAAAATCTTGGGCCGCGCGTCATCCATCAACGTGCGCAAAGTGCTCTGGACCTGCCAGGAACTGGGCATCGACTACGTGCGTGAAGATTGGGGCATCGGCTACACACCCACTCAATCCGCCGAGTTCCTGGCCCTGAACCCCAACGCCCAGGTGCCGGTGCTGATCGATGACCACGGCGTGCTGTGGGAATCCAATACCATTTGCCGCTATCTGGTCGGCCTATACCAACGGCATGACCTGCTGCCCGCCGAGCCCGCGCCAAGGGCTCGGGTGGAGCAGTGGATGGATTGGCAGGCTACCGAGCTGAATCCGTCCTGGGGCTACGCGTTCCATGCCTTGGTGCGCAAAAACCCGGACTATCAGGACCCGCAACGCATCCAGGCCGGTGTGCAAGGCTGGAACGACAAGATGGCCATCCTCGAACAACAGTTGACCAAGACGCAGGCCTACGTCGCCGGTGATGAATTTACCCTGGCCGACATCCTTATCGGCCTGTCGGTGCACCGCTGGCGCATGACGCCGATGGAGCATCCGCCCTTTCCCGCGGTGACGGCCTATTACGACAGGCTCAGCCAGCATGCGGGCTTCAAGGCATTCGCCCTTGATGGTCATAATTGATCGTCACGCCATAAAACCTTAAGCCATGCGCCTTATGCGCAATTAATCGCCAAATGTGCTCGGCGCCACCTGCAACTTAACAAGCAGCAGTTTCCGTTAGCCGGCTAAGATTCCAGGTCACTGCCCCTGGAATCTCAGCCATGTCGACCCTCACCGCCTCAGCCACCGACGGCATCGACCCGTTGCGCGCTGCCCACATCAGCGCACGCATCGACCGCCTGCCCGCCGTCGCCACCGTCTGGCGCCTGGTGGCGCTGCTGTCGATCGGTGGTTTTTTTGAGTTGTATGACCTGTTCCAGACTGCCTACATCAGCCCAGGCCTGATCAGCGACGGAATTTTCCACACCGGCAGCGAGGGTGTGTTCGGTTTCTCCGACCAGGCCGCGTTCGCCTCCGCGACCTTTCTGGGCCTGTTCCTCGGCGCCAGCCTGCTCAGTCCGATTGCCGACCGCTTCGGGCGCCGGGCGATCTTCACCTTTGCGCTGATCTGGTACACGGTGGCCACCGTGTTGATGGGCATCCAGACATCCGCCCTGGGCATTATCGGCATGCGTTTTCTGGTGGGCATCGGCCTGGGCATCGAGCTGGTGACGATCGACGCCTACCTCTCGGAACTGGTGCCCAAGCGCATGCGCAGCTCAGCGTTTGCCTTCGCGTTTTTTATCCAGTTTCTGTCGGTGCCCGCCGTGGCGCTGATGTCGTGGTGGCTGGTGCCCCAGGCGCCATTCGGGATCGCCGGTTGGCGTTGGGTGGTGCTGAGCAGTGCGGTGTTTGCACTGTTTATCTGGCAACTGCGCAAGCGTTTGCCGGAATCACCGCGTTGGCTCGCGCAACAAGGCCGCTTCGACGAGGCCGGGCAGATCATGGACAACCTGGAGGCGCACTGCCGCCAGGATCACGGCAAACCGCTGGACGAGCCCGAGCCAGAGGCCGTCAGCGTGCAGGGCAGCGGGCGTTTTGCCGATATCTGGCAGCCGCCGTACCGACGCCGGGCGTTGATGCTGATCGTGTTCCATGTGTTCCAGGCCATCGGTTTTTTCGGCTTTGGCAATTGGTTGCCGGCGTTGCTGTCGGGCCAGGGCGTGAGTGTGACCCACAGTTTGCTGTACGCGTTTATCATCACCCTCGCCTATCCGCTGGGGCCGTTGCTGTTCGTGAAGGTGGCCAACCGCTTTGAGAACAAGTGGCAGATCGTCGGCTCGGCCATGGGCGCGGTAATCTTCGGCAGCCTGTTCGCGCTACAGACCACGGCGGTGGGGCTGGTGTTCTGCGGGGTGATGATCACGTTCTGCAATGCCTGGCTGAGCTTCAGTTATCACTCGTACCAGAGCGAACTGTTCCCAACCAATATTCGCGCGCGGGCGGTGGGGTTCTGTTATTCGTTCAGCCGCTTGTCGACGGTGTTCAGCAGTCTGTTGATCGGGTTCATTCTCGAGCACTTGGGCACGCCCGGTGTACTGGCGTTTATCGCCAGCAGCATGTTGATCGTGATGATCACCATCAGCTGGTTCGGGCCACGCACGCGCAACCTGGCCCTGGAACATATCGCCCATTGACGGCAACGGTTGGCCGTCGGTGGGATAAGTTTTGCCGCCGACGGCGCGCCGCCCCAACAAAACCGGGGTGCCGGCACTCGGCATGCTATTTGCTCCAGCTGTGGCAACGAACATTTCACAGGTGACGATCATGCTGGTAAACAACAACACCCAAGCCGTGTCGACCGTTCAACAGATCAAGCGCCCCGACATGGACCCCGCCAACGCCGCCGCCAGCGCACTGTACAGCGGCGCTTTGCAAGCGGCGCAACAAGCCGTGACCGTACCGGCCGCGCAAAAGGAACTGGACAAGGCCACCGATCGTATCGATGAAGCCTTCGCCAAAACCCGTGTGCAATTGCAGACCAGTACCACCAGCGATGTGCCGGCCACCAACGCTACGTCCGGCGCACGCGCGGAGTTCACTGAGTACATGAGCAAATCTCCGGCCGAACGTATCCGTGAGCAATTGCTCAAGGAACAGGGGCTGACCGAGGCGGATGTGCAGAACATGTCGCAGGAAAAGCAGGACGCGATTTCCAAACAGGTGGCTGAACGCTTGAAGCAGCAGCAGGAACAGCAAGTAGCGGCGAAGACGGCTGCGCCTCAGGCGCAAGCGCTGAAAGAGACCTTGGCGGCCATCTGACGTCACTGGCCGCGAGGTTTTTAAGCACTCACGAACGCTGCGGCCATTCCCGGATGATCGTGTCATCGAACGATTTCGCAAGCCTGCTCGCCCTTGAGCGAACAGGCGTTTGCGGATCAGTGCCCGAACAGACCTGTTTCGGATTTCTTGGCTTTCTTGTCTGCGCGTTTTTCATCGGCGGTCTTTGCCGGTTTTTTCTTCGCGGCTTTCTTTGAATCCATACCTTTGGCCATGTTGCGTACTCCGCTGTGAAGGGATGCAGCATTGGGTATACCACCTATTGCCCGGCAGAAGGCGCTTATAATCCTGGGCCCATCACGACGCCTGCTTGAATACCATGCCCGAGTTGCCCATTGAGCCACTGTCAGCGCCCCTGTGGCCGCTGCTGAACAAATTTTACCGCCGCCACGACTCATCGATGAAGGCGCTCAAGGGCGGGCGTTTATGGGTGGCGCGCGATGGCGACATTGTCGCCGGGTTGTGCCTGACCCCCGTAGTGGGCGGGCAGTGGCTGACGGGCGTATTTGTGGCGCCGGATTATCGCGGCCAGGGTTTGGCGGCGCGGTTGATCCGTGAGGCAGTCGCGTCAGCCGAGGGCACGGTATGGTTGTTGTGCCATCCTGACTTGGAGCGGTTGTATCAGCGGATGGGCTTTACACAGGACACGCGATTGCCGCAGTCCCTCAGCGAGCGGCTGGTGCGTTACAAGCGCAACAAACCGATGATCGCGATGGGCTTGGAATCGGGAGTGAGGTCGCCCTCGGATAGCCGGTGACCGGCAGGGAATGGCCCATGTTTTTTGTCTGGCACACCGCTGTGTCTGGAGAGAGGGCCGCTTCGCGGCCCGGCGCGGGGCAAGCCCGCTCACCACAACCACTTTGTGCGCCGATCCCCTGTGGTGAGCAGGCTTGGATTATGTGCAGCTAACTAAGGCTACTGGGCAAGCCCCTTCCCACATTCTGATCGGCATTTCTTTGTTTAATCGGCCGTAGTGGGATCCAGCTCCGGGAACATCACGTCGATGAAACCGAACTTGCTGAAGTCGGTGATGCGCGACGGGTATAAGCGGCCGATCAGATGGTCGCATTCGTGTTGCACCACCCGCGCATGGAAACCATCGGCAAAGCGCACGATAGGCTCGCCCTTGGGGTCGAAACCTTCATAGCGGATCTGCTGGTAGCGGTTCACCGCGCCACGCAGGCCAGGCACCGACAGGCAGCCTTCAAACCCCTCTTCGAGCACCGGGCTGAGCGGCGTGATCAACGGGTTGATCAGGATGGTCTGGGGCACGGGTGGCGCGTCCGGGTAGCGTTCGCTGCTCTCGAAGCCAAAGATCACCAGTTGCAGGTCGACGCCGATCTGCGGGGCGGCCAGGCCCACACCTCCTACGTGTTCCATGGTCTGGAACATGTCATCGATCAATTGCCACAGCTCGGGGCTGTCGAACATTTCCGGCGGAACCGGAGGGGCGATGCGCAGCAGGCGTTCGTCGCCCATTTTCAGGATTTCACGGATCATCGATCAGACTTCGTCAGTAGTGGGCTTGATGGAGTGGTCACGGCCAAGGCCGGACACGTGCTGTTTTTCCAAGGCCGGCGGCTCGTCGAAATCCTTCGCCCCGGGTTCCTTGCCTTCGGCTGACATGTGTTCGATCACGGCGTTCATCTCCGCGCCCAGCAGCAGCACCGCGGCGGAAATATAAAAGTACAGCAGCAACACAATGATCGCACCGATGCTGCCATACATGGCGTTGTAGTCGGCGAAGGTCTTGACGTAATAGCCAAAGCCCAGGGAGGCGACGATCCACACCACCACCGCCAGCACCGAGCCCGGCGTGATAAAGCGAAACTTCTGCTCGACATCGGGCATCACGTAGTACATCAACGCCACGGCAAACATCAGCAGGACCACGATCAGCGGCCAGCGCAGGATGGTCCACAGGGTCACCACAAACTCCTGCATACCGATCTGCCCCGCCAGCCACTCCATCACTTGGGGGCCGAGCACCATCAGCGCGGCGGCGGCCAGCAGCATGCCGGCGATACCGATGGTATAGAAAATCGACAGCGGAAAACGCTTCCAGATCGGCCGACCTTCGACCACGTCGTAGGCCGCGTTCATCGCGCTCATCATCAGGCGAACACCGGCCGAGGCCGTCCACAGTGCAATCACGATACCTACCGAGAGCAGGCCACCTTTGGATTGCTGCAGCTGGTCGATCACCGGGTTGACCTGCTCCAGCGCCTGGGGCGGCAGCACCAGTTCCGATTGCAGGCGCAGCCAGCTGAAGAAGTCCGGCAGGTGCAGGAAACCGATCAGGGCGATCAAAAACAGCAGGAATGGAAACAGCGAGAACAGCATCTGGTAAGCCAGCGCCGACGCGTAGGTGGGCATTTCGTCATCGACGAATTCCTTGATGGTGCGAAACAGCACGGTGTGCAGCTTGAGGCCATCAAGTACGGGAAAAATCATAGCGTCTCCTTTCGCCGCAAAGAGGAAAAGATCGTGGGCGACTCAAGAGCCGTTTTCTACCTCAAAGTAGCCCATCTGGCGACTTTGAAACAATTTCCAAAGTTTAGTTGCAGCGCAGGACATAAAAACGGCCATCCGTGGATGGCCGCAGGACGACGGGTTTGCACCCGCCCTAGCCAGCATTACTTAGTGGCTTTTTTGACGGCATCCTTGGTCTTGCCGACAGCCTGCTGTGCTTCGCCTTTCTTCTCTTGAACCACACCTTCAGCACGCAGTTTGTCGTTATCGGTCGCTTTGCCGACACCTTGCTTGACGTTACCAACCGCTTCGTTGGCCAAACCTTTTGCCTTATCCGCTGTGCTGCCCATGGTATTTCTCCGAAAGAACAATCAAGGGTTTTTGGTCATTACCTAAAGATTGACCGGGGGCCGTTCGGCAGAGTTTCAATTATTTCAACGTGCAATTGATCGTCGCGCACAGGTTGGGCTTTATGTTTTGCGGCCAACCCACGAGAATGCGCGGCACATTCAGGCTATTACGCTGAATAACAGATCCCGTAGGAAGGTTATGAAACTCAATAAAGCACAGGCCATTGCCCGCAGAAACCAGGAATTGGGCGGTGCCGTACTCGGCGTCAACAATTGCCATTTCACCGACCTGGACCGTAAACGCAATATCTGGTGGTTCGATCTGCCGGTGGCGCGGATTGCGGTGGGTCAGTACGAGTGGATTCACTTGTTGATGCATAACGCCGAATCCGACCAGTTGCTGCACCTGAAGGTGCCGACGGCGTTTCTGCGTGAAAAACTCGAAGGGTTGGTGGTGCGTAATGCGGGCAAGCGCAAGCCGGAGATCACCTTGGAGCTGAGCGCGGACAAGGACTCGTTCTTGAAGGACGTGCGTCCGGCGGGTGCAGGTGTGAGCTTCGCGCAGTTCGCTCTGTAAGAGCCGCAGTCAAAAAAATGTGGGAGGTGGCTTGGCCCCCTCCCACATTTGAATTGCATTACTTTTTAAGCCCGAGCTTCTTCAGCTCTTCGTCGCGCAACTCGCGACGCAGGATCTTGCCTACGTTGGTAGTCGGCAAGGCATCGCGGAATTCCACGGCCTTGGGCACCTTATAGCCGGTAACGTTAGCGCGCATGTGCTCCATGACCTGCTCTTTGGTCAGGGTCGCGCCCGGCTTGACCACGATAAACAGCTTGATGTGCTCACCGGATTTCTCGTCCGGCACACCGATGGCCGCGCATTGCAACACGCCCGGCAGGCCGGCCAGCACGTCTTCCAGCTCGTTGGGGTACACATTGAAGCCGGAGACCAGGATCATGTCCTTCTTGCGGTCGACAATGCGCATATAGCCATCGGGCTGGATGATCGCGATGTCGCCGGTCTTGAGCCAGCCTTCGCTGTCGAGCATCTCGTCGGTGGCGTCCTGGCGCTGCCAGTAGCCCTTCATCACTTGCGGGCCCTTGACGCACAATTCGCCGGTTTCGCCCAGCGCCAGCTCGGTGCCGTCGTCGGCAATGACCTTGCACACCGTCGAGGGCACCGGAATGCCGATGGTGCCGATCTGGATATGCTGGATCGGGTTGACCGTGGCCACCGGGCTGGTCTCGGTCATGCCGTAACCTTCGCAGATGCCGCAACCGGTCACGGCTTTCCAGCGCTCGGCCGCCGCCAATTGCAGGGCCATACCGCCCGACAGGGTGACTTTCAGTGCGGAGAAGTCCAGCTTGCGGAAAGCCTCGTTGTTGCACAGCGCCACGAACAACGTGTTCAGGCCGACAAAGCCACTGAACTTCCACTTCGACAGTTCCTTGACCATCGCCGGCAGGTCGCGCGGGTTGCTGATCAGGATGTTGTGGTTGCCGATCAGCATCATCGCCATGCAGTGAAAGGTGAACGCGTAGATGTGGTACAGCGGCAGCGGCGTGATCAGGATCTCGCAACCTTCATTGAGGTTTGAGCCCATCAGCGCCTTGCACTGCAGCATGTTGGCCACCAGGTTGCGGTGGGTCAGCATCGCGCCCTTGGCCACGCCGGTGGTGCCGCCGGTGTATTGCAGCACCGCCACATCGCTGCTGAGCGGACTGGCGTCGCTGACCGGTTGGCCACGGCCCTTGGCGAGCACGTCGTTGAACTTGACGGCCTGGGGCAAGTGATACGCCGGGACCATCTTTTTCACGTACTTGATGACGCTGTTGATCAGCAGGCGCTTGAGCGGCGGCAGCAGGTCGGCGACTTCGGTGACGATCACATGCTTGACGGCGGTCTTGGGCACGACCTTTTCCGCCAGGTGAGCCATGTTGGCCAGGCACACCAGCGCTTTGGCGCCGGAATCGTTGAACTGGTGTTCCATTTCCCGCGCGGTGTACAGCGGGTTGGTGTTGACCACGATCAGGCCGGCGCGGATGGCACCGAACACAGCGACCGGGTATTGCAGGACGTTGGGCAGTTGCACGGCGATTCGATCGCCTGGCTTCAAGTCGGTATGCTGTTGCAGGTAAGCGGCAAAGGCGCCGGACAGTTCGTACAATTCACCGTAGGTGATTGTCTTGCCCAGGTTGCTGAAAGCCGGTTTGTTGGCGAAGCGCTGGCAGGACTGTTTCAGTACCGCCTGAATATTTGGATACTCGTCTGGATTGATGTCTGCAGCAATCCCGGCGGGGTACTTATCCTTCCAAAAGTCTTCGTTCATGGAAGCCCACTCCTCAGCGACGCGAATTCATCATCGCATTTGATGCGATTATTATTGGTGTATGTTTTTTTAGGTGAGTCCGGCGCGTTCAAGCAGGCCGAGAGGTCACAAAGCGCGCCGAGAGTAGCAGCTTTGCCGAGGGCCGACTAGAGCCAAAAGAGGCCCCTACAGTCATAAACATGACTCAAGAATATCCAATAGTCATTTTTAGAGCAAAAATTCTATACCGCCTGAAAAGGCTCTAGAACAGGGCTTAACAGGTTAAACACAGACGAATGTGAGAGGGGGCCTGCTCCCGATGGCAGTGGATCAGTCGATACAAATGCTGACTGTTCCACCGCCATCGGGGGCAAGCCCCCTTGCACATTTTGATTGCATTTCACTTCGGGGTCAGGCGATCTCGCGCAGCTCCCTGCGCAGGATCTTGCCAACCGGCGTCATTGGCAACGACTCACGCAAGACGATGTGCTTGGGCACTTTGTAGCCGGTGAAGTTGGCCTTGCAGTAGGCCTTCAGTTCTTCAAGGCTAACGCCCTGAGAACGCGCTACCACGAACAGTTTTACCGCTTCCCCGGTGCGCTCGTCCGGCACGCCGATCACCGCACAACTGGCCACCGCCGGGTGGGCCATTACCACGTCTTCGATTTCGTTGGGGTATACGTTGAAACCGGACACGATGATCAGGTCTTTCTTGCGGTCGACGATGCTCACAAAACCGTCACTGTCGATCACCGCGATATCCCCGGTTTTCAGCCAGCCCTCGGCATCCAGGGTTTCGGCGGTTGCCGCCGGCTGTTGCCAGTAGCCTTTCATCACCTGAGGGCCCTTGATGCACAATTCGCCGCGCTCCCCCAGGGGCAATTCGTGGCCTTCGTCATCGATCACTTTCATCGCCGTACCCGGCACCGGCATGCCCACGGTGCCCAGCCGCGACTGGCTGCCGTAAGGATTGGTGCTGGCCACCGGCGAGGTTTCGGTCAGGCCGTAGCCTTCGCCGATGGTGCAGCCGGTCAGGGCCTTCCAGCGTTCGGCGGTGGCCTTGACCAGGGCAGTACCGCCGGAATTGGTGATCTTGAGGTGGGAGAAATCCAGGGTCTTGAAGTCCGGGTGGTCCATCAGCGCCACAAACAGCGTGTTCAACCCCAGCAGGCAGGAGAACCGCCATTTTTTCAGCTCCTTGATAAACCCACCGATGTCGCGCGGGTTGGTGATCAGCACGTTGTGGTTGCCGGTCACCATCATGCACATGCAGTTCGCGGTGAAGGCATAGATGTGGTACAGCGGCAGCGGCGCAATCATCACCTCCTGCCCTTCGCGCACCAGCGGCTGACCGTTGTCGCTGACCTGGGACATGCACGCCCGCGCCTGCTGCATATTGGCGACCAGATTGCCGTGGGTCAGCATCGCGCCCTTGGCCAGGCCGGTGGTGCCGCCTGTGTATTGCAACACGGCGATGTCATCCAGGGTCACCGGGTGGCGGGTCACGCCCAGGCCCGCCCCCATGCGCAGCGCGCGCTTGAAAGACACGGCGCGCGGCAGGTGGTAGGCCGGGACCATCTTCTTGACCTTGTCGACGACGGTGTTGACCAGCCAGCCTTTGACCGCGGGCAGGAAGTCGCCCATTTTCGCTTCGATCAGGTAGTCGATCTCGGTGTCCGCGCACACCTCCTGCACCCGTGAACCGAACAGGTTGAGGTAGACCAGCGCGCGCACGCCGGCATCCTTGAACTGGTGGCGCATTTCGCGCGGGGTGTACAGCGGGTTGGTGTTGACCACGATCAGCCCGGCGCGCAGCGCGCCGAACACGGCAATCGGGTAATGCAGCACGTTGGGCATCTGCACCGCGATGCGCTCGCCGGGCTTGAGGTCGGTGTGATGCTGCAGGTAGCCGGCAAACGCCGCGCTCTGGCGTTCAAGCTCGGCGTACGTGAGGGTGATGCCCATGTTGCTGAATGCCGGACGGTCGGCGAACGCCTTGCAGGACCGCTCGAACACTTCGATCACCGACTTGTAGGTAGTGAGGTCGATGTCATTGGGAACGCCCGCCGCACGTTTGTCATTCCAGAAATCAGGTTGCATTATTCTTATTCCCCTTGCCCGCATGTGTCCGGCCGCCTTTATAGAAAGCGGAGCTTTGGGGACGTTAGCAGCTATGGCCAAACAGGCAAATACACTGAACTGTGTCATTGATTGTATGAATCTTGCCGCTGATGCGCAGGCAGATACCCCGCCCCTCACCCGATCAGCGATACACTGCAACGACCCGGAGCAAAGGAATCGCCATGAACCCGTCCACCTTCTGGCTGACCGCCAACGATCACACTCGTCTCTACGTGAATCAATGGATGCCGCAGGCTCCGATCAAGGCCGTGGTAATGGTGTCCCATGGCATGGCTGAGCACAGCGGGCGCTATGCGCGGCTGGCCCAGGCGCTGTGCGACGCGGGCTACGGCGTGTACGCGCCGGACCAGCGCGGTCATGGCCGGACCGCCGATGAAGGTACTCTGGGGTTGTTCGCCGAGCGCGACGGTTGGAGCAAAGTGGTGGGCGATCTGGCCAGCCTCAACCAGCACATCGGCCAACAGCATCCGGGGCTGCCGATCGTGCTGCTGGGGCATAGCATGGGCAGCTACATCGCCCAGGCGTACCTGCTGCACCACAGCGCCAGCCTGCATGGGGCGATTCTCAGCGGGTCGAATTTCCAGCCGGTGGCGCTGTACCGCGCCGCGCGCCTGATCGCTCGCGCCGAACGCCTGCGCCAAGGCGTGCGCGGTCGCAGCGCGCTGATTGACTTTCTGTCGTTCGGCTCATTCAACAAAGCATTCAAACCCAATCGCACAGCTTTCGACTGGCTCAGCCGCGACCCGGACGAGGTGGATAAGTACATCAACGATCCACTCTGTGGCTTTCGCTGCACCAACCAATTGTGGGTGGACCTGCTCGGCGGCTTGCAGCAGATCAGCAAAGCGTCCAACCTGCGGCAGATCGATCCGGGCCTGCCGATTCTGGTAATGGGCGGCGAATGTGATCCGGTCAGTGAGGGCAAGCGTCTCACCCACCTGGCCCAGGCCCTGCAAGCGGCCGGCTGCCAGCACCTGCAGCTGACTATTTACCCGCAGGCGCGTCATGAAGTGTTCAACGAAACCAATCGTTCGCAAGTCACGGCGGATGTACTGACATGGCTGGACCACGCCCTGAGCTTGCATCGACCGCCCCGCTGCGAATAACTTTTCCTTTGAAATCAAAAAATTACCGATTATCCACAGGATGCACCTTGAGATGACCCAGGTTACCAATACCCCGTACGAAGCCCTTGAAGTCGGCCAGACCGCCAGCTACAGCAAAACCGTTGAAGAGCGCGATATCCAGCTGTTCGCCGCCATGTCCGGTGACCACAACCCGGTGCATTTGGATGCGGAATACGCAAAGGCGACCATGTTCAAGGAGCGTATCGCCCACGGCATGTTCAGCGGCGCACTGATCAGCGCAGCGGTCGCCTGTGAGTTGCCTGGGCCGGGTACCATTTACATCGGCCAGCAGATGAGTTTCCAGAAGCCGGTGAAGATTGGCGATACCTTGACCGTGCGCCTGGAAATCCTGGAAAAACTGCCCAAGTTCCGCGTGCGCATTGCCACCCGTGTGTTCAACCAGCGCGATGAGCTGGTGGTGGATGGCGAGGCGGAGATCCTCGCACCGCGTAAACAGCAGGTGGTGACCCTGACCGAACTGCCGCCGATCAGCATCGGCTGATACAAATGTGAGAGGGGGCTTGCACCCGATTGCGGTAAGTCAGTCATTAAACATCGACTGATTCACTGCTATCGGGAGCAAGCCCCCTCCCCCATTTACTACGCGGTAAGCTTACGACTGAGCGCGAGCCTGGTTACGCAGGGCTTTCACTTGGTCGTGATTGCGTTGTACGCCATGGTACTGACGCTCAACCAGGTCACGAATGCCCAGCAGGTTGTGCTTGTTGATCTTCTCGATCGCTTCACGGTAAGCCTTGAGTGCGTGGTCTTCACCGCGCTCGGCTTCGTTCAGCACAGCCTCTTCATCTTTACCGGTCACCATCGACTTAACGTCGACCCAACCACGGTGCAGTGCGCCGGCAACGCTGCCGGAATCTTCCGGATCACCACCCAGGGCACGCACGGCGGTTTTCAGCTCGGCGGCAGCGGTGGCGCAATCAGCAGAACGCTTGGCAAACAGCGCCTTGAGTTCTGGGTGCTTGATGTCTTCAGCGCACTCTTTGAAACCTTTTTGACCGTCGATGCTGGTTTCGATCAGGTCGTTCAGTACAGAGATCGATTCTTTGTTGATGTCAGTCATTTTTCAATTCCTTATGTGGGTTGAGAAAGGTTGTCTTAATGATTGCAGCGCTCGTGCCAGGTTTTGAAAAATAACTTTATTGTTTAAATTCAAATAGTTACGAAATATTGAACCATCTGTATCTACGTTATTTGCATGATCTGTCATTTGGCCTTCATGCAGAATGCCTGTATTTTCCAAGACCAACCTCGTAACTGCCTGACGCCCATGAACCCGGAAAAGCTGGAACTGCTGGTCACCCGCGAAATGCCCTTCGGCAAATACAAGGGCCGGATCATCGCCGACCTGCCCGGCCCTTACCTCAATTGGTTCGCCCGTGAAGGTTTCCCCCACGGCGAACTGGGCGGTCTGCTGGCACTGATGCAGGAAATCGACCACAACGGCCTGTCAGAACTGCTCGACCCACTGCGCGCCAAGCACGGCAAACCCGCCCCACGCCATTAAGAGCCCACGCCCATGCCCTGCAATGCCGATAACGAAGCGCACTGGCAAGCCATCGCCCAGCGCTATGACTGTGAGCCAGGCCCGATCAATCTGGAAAATGGCTACTTTGGTCGCATGAGCCGTGCGGTCCAGGCGCACTACCTGGAGCATGTAGCGTTTATCAACCGCAGCAATGCGGTGTATGTGCGCCAGCGCTTTGAACAAGGCGAGAGCGTCGAGATCCGGGGCCTGCTCGCCGCCTTGATCGAAGTGGACCCCGAGTCGGTGGCGTTCACCCGCAACGCCACCGAAGCCTTGCAGTCGCTGATCCGCAATTACAACCGCCTGCAGCCGGGCGACCAGGTGCTGATCAGCGACCTGGAGTACGACACGGTCAAGGGCGCCATGCGCTGGCTGGCGGCGCATCGCGGTGTGGAGGTTGTCGAACTGTCCCACACCCACCCGGCCAGTTTCGACAGCCTGCTACAGACCTATCGCGATGCCTTCGCCCAACACCCGCGCCTCAGGCTGATGGCTCTGACCCACGTCACCCATCGCACCGGGCTGGTGATGCCGGTGGCCAACATTGCTCAGGCTGCGCGGGCCCACGGCGTAGACGTGATCCTCGACGGTGCCCACGCCCTGGGCCAGATCGATTTCAACCTCGCCGAACTGGGCATCCAATTCGCCGGGTTCAACCTGCACAAGTGGATCGGCGCGCCGTTGACCCTGGGCTTTTTATACATCGCGCCCGAGCGCCTGGCCGATATCGACACGGACATGGGCGAATTCCACTACCCGACCACCGATGTACGCGCGCGTACCTCCTACAGTACGCCGAACTTTCCGGCGCTGATGACCCTGCCGCGGGTACTGGACGAGCATCGGGCGCTGGGCGGCGCGGCAGCCAAGGGCGCGCGGGTCAATTACCTGCGCAATGTGTGGGTGAGCCAGGTGCGGGCATTGCCGGGGATCGAGGTGCTGACGCCGGACGATCCAAGGTTGTATTGCGGGATTACCGCTTTCAAGTTCAGCGGTCGTGACCAGCAGGCGATGGCGGAGCGTTTGCTCAAGGACTACAACCTCTTCACCACGACGCGCGTCGGGGCATCGTTCGGGACGTGCATTCGGGTCACACCGGGGTTGGTCACCTCGGTGGCCGACATCCATCATCTGGTCCATGCCATCACCGAACTGCACCACCGCGCTCATTAGAAGCGAGCTTGACGTTATTGCAGGCAAAAAAAAGCGGTACACCGACCAAGTGCACCGCAAAAATGCCGTTAAGCACAGCAACAACGATTCGGTAAATCAGATCAATCCAGCAGCGCCAGCGCCTGAGCGGTGACTTCCTGAATACGTGCCCAGTCGCCGTTCTTGACCCACTCTGGGTCGAGCATCCAGCTGCCGCCCACGCACATCACGTTTTTCAACGCCATGTAGCTTTTGATATTGGCCGGGCCGACGCCGCCGGTGGGGCAGAACTTCACTTCGCCGAACGGGCCACCCAACGCCTTGATCGCCGCTACGCCACCGCTGACTTCAGCGGGGAACAGCTTGAAACGACGGTAGCCCAGGCCATAGCCTTCCATGATGCCGGACGCATTGCTGATGCCCGGCAGCAGCGGGATCGGGCTGTGTACCGAGGCTTCCAGCAGGTCGCGGGTGATCCCGGGGGTAACGATGAACTGCGAGCCGGCCACTTCCGCCGCCTCCAGCATGTGACGATCAAGCACAGTACCGGCACCGGTGCACAGCTCAGGACGCTGCTCGCGCAGGACCTGGATGGCCTTGAGTCCGAACTCCGAACGCAGGGTCACCTCCAACGCGGTCAAACCGCCAGCCGCGAGGGCATCGGCCAGCGGCAGAATGTCCTGTTCGCGGGCGATGGTGATCACCGGCAGGATCCGCGCCTTGGCGCAGAGGCTGTCGATCAAGGCAACTTTATCCGCCATGGACACGGTCGGTTGTGGGCTTTTCATAGCGGCTGATCCTTGGCTCATGGGCACCAGTAAATCTCTAAAGTAGGTTGCAAAAACGCGCGAATCGGCATGGCGGCGACATCGTCTCCGGCCAGCGCGGCGCTCAAGGTGGTCAATTTCGAACTGCCGGAGATCGACAGTACGGTGTAGTGGGCCGTGGCCAGCAACGCGCGACTCATGGTCAGGCGCTGGTGCGGCACGGTCGGCGCCAGCATTGGCCAGCAACGGCGGGTACCGTCGGGCTGCAGGGCTTCGTTCAGGTTCGGGCTGTTGGGAAACAGCGAGGCGGTGTGGCCGTCATCGCCCATGCCCAGCACCAGCACATCGATGGCCGGCAGTTCGGCCAGCAGGCGGTCGGCCTGCTCGGCAGCTTCTTCAAGGTTCACGGCAGCGCTGTACAGGCTTAGGAACCGCGCCTTGGCGGCCGGGCCCTGCAACAGGTACTTCTTCAACAGGCCGGCGTTACTGTCGGCGTGTTCCACCGGTACCCAGCGCTCGTCGGCCAGCGTGATGGTGACCTTCGACCAGTCCAGGCCCTGCTTGGCCAGGTTCTGGAAAAACGCCACCGGGCTGCGCCCACCGGATACGACCAGGGTCGCGACGCCGCGGGCACTGATGGCCGTGCGCAGTTGCTCGGCCACATCGTTGGCCAGGCCGTCCGCCAGCAACGCAGGCGTACGGTACTCATGAGCGTTGACGCCTTGCGGCAGTTTCAATTCAGATATCGCCATACCACGACCTCCCATCCCGCGTGATCAGTGCAATGGAGCTCATCGGCCCCCAGGAGCCCGCTGCATACGGCTTGGGCGCATCACCGGATTTCTTCCACCCGGCGATCAACTGGTCACACCACTTCCACGCGGCTTCGATTTCATCTTTGCGAACAAACAGGTTCTGATTGCCGCGCATCACTTCCAGCAGCAGACGCTCGTAGGCATCGGGGATGCGCGCGCTGCGATAGGTATCGGAAAAATTCAGTTGCAGCGGGCCGCTGCGCAGTTGCATGCCCTTGTCCAGCCCCTGTTCCTTGGTCATTACACGCAAGGAAATCCCTTCGTCCGGCTGCAGGCGGATGATCAACTTGTTGCTGATCTGCAGGCGCTGCTCGGGAGCGAAGATATAGTGGGACGGTTCCTTGAAATGGATAACGATCTGCGACAGTTTTTGCGGCATGCGCTTGCCGGTACGCAGGTAGAACGGCACTCCGGCCCAACGCCAGTTACGGATATCGGCCCGCAGGGCGACGAAGGTTTCGGTGTCGCTCTGAGTGTTGGAGTTCTCTTCTTCCAGGTATCCGGGCACCGGCTTGCCGGCGCTGTAGCCGGCGATGTATTGGCCACGCACCACTTGGGTGGTCAGACCGTCCGGGCTGATCGGCGCCAGGGCCTTGAGCACCTTGACCTTCTCGTCGCGGATACTGTCGGCGGACAGGTCGGCCGGTGGGTCCATGGCGATCAGGCAAAGCAGCTGCAACAGGTGGTTCTGGATCATGTCACGCAGCTGGCCGGCTTTGTCGAAGTAACCCCAGCGGCCTTCGATGCCGACCTGCTCGGCCACGGTGATTTCCACGTGGGAAATGTAGTGCTGGTTCCACTGGGTTTCGAACAGGCTGTTGGCGAAACGCAGCGCGATCAGGTTCTGGACGGTCTCTTTGCCCAGGTAATGGTCGATGCGGTAGGTGCGGTTTTCCGGGAAAAACTGCGCCACGGCGTCGTTGACCTTGCGCGAGGACTCCAGGTCCGAACCGATCGGCTTTTCCAATACCACACGGGTGTTGTCCGCCAGGCCGACCTTGGACAGGTTCTCGCAGATCGCGCCATACACCGCCGCCGGGGTGGCGAAGTAAGCGATCAAGCGTTGTTCGGTGCCGGCCTTTTCGGCCAGGGCCACATAGTCGTCGGCTTTCAAGAAATCGACGTGAACATAGGTCAGGCGCGCCAGAAAGCGCTGGGCGATGCTCTCGTCCAGTTCCTTGCCGACGTACTTGCGCAGTTCTTTTTCGATATGGGCCAGGTGCTGCTGCTCGGAACCGGCTTCACGGGCCAGGGCCAGGATGCGTGTGTCATCGTGCAGGAGCCCGGCACCATCAAGCTGATACAGGGCAGGAAACAACTTGCGCAGCGCCAGATCACCCAAGGCGCCAAACAGGGCAAAGGTGCAGGGTTCTACGGTTATCGAAGGCATGATGTTTGTTCTTTTATCAAGTTAAGCTACAAATACCTTTTTTCAAGGTATCACTCAAGGAAAAATGTAGTAATAACCACAACATTTTCCCGAAATACGCATTGCGTGTGGTGGTGTTCAGCTACCCTCAGTAGGATAGGCCACCGCAACAGGCCGCTCGTCGATTGCTTGCCGGCCTTAATTTGCATCGTCGCCCGAAGGAAAGACTGAATGGACCGCGTGCGAAATCTTCTGGAGCAGATCCAGAACCGCCTCGAAGACTTGAACAAGGCAGAGCGCAAAGTCGCTGAAGTCATCCTGCTCAACCCGCAGCAGGCCACACGCTTCTCGATCGCCGCCCTCGCCCAGGCCGCCTCGGTCAGTGAACCGACGGTCAACCGTTTCTGCCGCTCATTTGGCGTCAGCGGTTACCCTGAACTCAAATTGCAGCTGGCGCAAAGCCTGGCCAGTGGCGCGGCGTACGTCAGCCGCGCCGTGGAAGCCGATGATAACCCCGAAGCCTACACCCAGAAGATCTTTGGAAGCGCCATCGCCTCCCTGGACAGCGCCTGCCAGGCCCTGGACCCTAACCTGATCAGCAAGGCCGTGGATTTGCTGATTCAGGCCCGGCAGATCCACTTCTTCGGCCTCGGTGCTTCGGCCCCGGTGGCGATGGATGCCTTGCACAAGTTCTTTCGTTTCAACCTGGCGGTCACCGCCCATGCCGATGTGCTGATGCAGCGCATGATCGCCTCGGTGGCGCATACCGGTGAGTTGTTCGTGATCATTTCCTACACCGGGCGTACCCGCGAGTTGGTGGAAGTGGCGCGCATCGCGCGGGAAAACGGTGCATCGGTACTGGGTGTAACCGCCGAGAACTCGCCACTGGCCAAGGCCAGTACCGTGAGCCTGAATATTCCATTGCCGGAAGACACCGACATCTATATGCCGATGACGTCGCGGATCATTCAGCTGACGGTGTTGGACGTGCTGGCCACCGGCATGACGTTACGCCGCGGCGTGGATTTCCAGCCGCATTTGCGCAAGATCAAAGAGAGCTTGAATGACAGCCGGTATCCGGTGGGGGATGAGTTTAACTAAGCTCCAATCGCTACCAGCAATACCGCCGCCATCGCGGGCAAGCCAGCTGCTCCCACAGGGGAATGCGTTCCAAATGTGGGAGCGGGCTTGCCCGCGATAAGGCCATAAGCAACAACGCTAAACTCCAGCCCGAGCCTGCAAACTCAGGTGCGCCCTCTCCCCCGGCGCCAGGCTCGCCCCGGCCATCGCCGACTCCACGCACACAAACCCTGACGCCTCGTTAAAGCTCACGCCCAACAATGGTCGACTGCCCGGATGCCACACCACGGTGTCGGCACTCTCGCCAGTATCGATGCACAGTTCGCGCTGCCAGGCGTGATCCTTGAGGTGCAGTTCGCCCTCGTGTTGAAACACCCGTTGACATCCGCCCTCCACGCGCAACTCGCCCTCCTGCTGACACACCTGGCGATTGAGCTGATCGTAACCTTGCGCACCGTCGAGCCCAGACAGCGCTATCTCGTCGACGTGACCAATACGCCAGTAAGCGTGCAATGCATGGCTCAACTGGCATGGCAGTTCGTCCTGATGCTCGGTGCTCAGGCGCAATTCCAGGGTATCGCCAAGGTGCGCGTGCAGGTCCACCTGCCAGTCACACAGTTGCAACTGCCAGTGCAGGCGCACGCCTTCGTCGTCGTTGCTGCTGTCGAGCAGCTTCCAGTCGATCAGCCGGGCCCAGCCATGGGACGGCCAGGCGTTTTCGCTGGGGTGGCGGCCATACCAGGGCCAGCACACCGGCACGCCGCCACGAATGGCGCCGACCTGCGGCCACTTGGCCGCGCACCATAGCCAGGGTTTCTGGCCACGGGGCTGAAAATGCAGCAGTTGCGCGCCCTGGCGACTGAACACCGCCTGACACAGCGGATGGTCGATCACCAATACATCGCGCATCTGAAAGCGCTCCCAGGCAAACACGGGGCGCGGGCGCAGGGATTTGAAAAAGCGTTGCAGCGGATGCTCAGGCATGTGCCACGGTCCTGTATCACAGTGCTGCGCAAAAAAAAGCGGATAGCCATGGCTATCCGCAAAATGCGCACAGAGAGAAGGAGCTTATCGCACCAGCGTTAGAACTGAGACTGAATTTTCAGGCCAGCCACCAGCGCGTTGTCGACTTTGTCCACGCCGCCAGGTTGCACGACGTATTGCAGGTTGGGGCGTACGGTCAGCCAGTTGGTGACGTGGAAGCCGTAGTTGAGTTCGAAGTTGTATTCGGTTTCGCGGATCGGCGTGTACAACGGGTTGTCGTAATCGCTGACACCGTTCGCGGCGTTGAGCAGCTCAGAGTTACGCTTCACGTCGTTGTTGACATGTAGACGCGCGGCACCAATGCCGACGTCGTCTTTTGGACGCGCATCGAATGGGCCTTTGTACACCAGCATGAGCGACTGATAGTTGTCGACCAGGTTGGTTTCCTTGTCGTGGAAGGTGGCGTTGGCTGCGATGTTCAGGCCGCGCGACGCGTCACCGTTATGGGTGGTGAGTTGCTGCTGCGCAACGAACCAGTAGCCTTTCTTGCTGCTGCGGGTACGGAAGTCAGCGCCACTGAGGACCGCATCGCCACCGTTGACGTCCTTACGCACGTCCGGAGCATCGGCTGCGCTCTTGTAGTAACCCACACGGTATTCGCCCGGCAGGTTATTCACCTTCGGCGACCAGACCAATTCAACCGGGATCACAGTACCCTTGGTGCCGCTGCCGCTGAGCTTGAAGCCATTGCCATGCTCCAGCTGCGATGGGTTCTGGTTGTAGGCGCCGATCTGGGCGTACAGCTCAGGCGTAATGTTGTACTTCACGCGGATAGCCGCCTGGCTGACTGGCCAGTTGTACCAGGTGTTGACGTAGTTACCGACCTGGGAGCCGCAGAACGACAGGTTCTGGAAGTCGCACGGGAAGGTGTTGAAGTCTTCGCCTTCACCGAAGTAGCCCAGTTTTACGTCCAACTTGTTGTCGAACATCTGGTGCTGGATCCAGAACTGGGTCAAACGCACCATGTGGCCACGGCCGTACACTTCCTGCGACGAGCTCAAGGTGCCGGCACGTGGGTCGCCGATACGGTCGTTGGAAATGTTCTGGCCATTACGATTGGTCAGCTGGATCTTGGCCTGGGTGTTATCCCAGCCCCACAGTTTTTGCAGGTCCAGTGCCACGCCAAGGCCGAACTGGTCGGAGTAGCGACCGGTCTTGTCGTTGTTGTAACCGCCGTGGGCGTTGTAGCCCATCTCTCCGACATAGTCGGCCTTGATGTCGATACCTTGCTCGATCAGCTTGGTACGCTCGCCGCCCCAATCGCCGGTCATCCACTTGGAGTCGGCACTGAAGGCATCGGCCGCCATCGCATTGGCGGACAATACCAGGGCTGCTGCTGCTGACAGTTGGCAGATCAGCCGAGTGTTGTTGTGCTGCTTTTTCATCCCTACATCCTCGTCTTTATTGTTATTAAACTGTTTTTATCTAACGCGGGTTACATTTTTTTAACTAAAACAACAACTTATCTTACTCAGCGGCCCTTGAACTGGGTCACGTTGTCGGCGTGCCCCGGTACCGGCAATGCGGCGACTGTGCCCAGGCGCTCGCCGGTGTTGGCGTCAAACAGCAGGACCTTGGCCGGGTCGAACTGCAGCGTCAGGGTCTCGCCCACCTGCGGCGCCACATCGGGCGCCAGGCGGCAGCAGACCTTGGTGTCGTTGAGCTGCACGAATACCAGGGTGTCCGGGCCGGTGGGCTCGGTGACCTGGACTTCGGCACGAATGCTCGACGAGCCGTTACCCTCGCCCGCCGCCAGCACGATCTGCTCCGGGCGCAGGCCCAGGATCACATCGCGGTCTTCCAGCCCGGCGTCGTTCATGCCCAGTGGCAACTCGCAACGAGCCTGGCCGCTGTCGAGCAGCGCCACCAGCCTTCCGTCTTTGCGTTTTAGACGCATAGGAACGAAGTTCATCGGTGGTGAACCGATAAAGCTTGCCACAAATAGGTTAGCAGGGTCGTTGTAAATTTCTTTCGGCGTACCGAATTGCTGGATGATGCCGTCCTTCATGACCGCCACTTTGTCGCCCAGGGTCATCGCTTCGATCTGGTCGTGAGTCACGTAAACCGTGGTGGTTTTGAGGCGTTGGTGCATCAACTTCATTTCGGTGCGCATCTCGACACGCAGCTTGGCGTCGAGGTTGGACAGCGGTTCGTCGAACAGGTAGATCTTCGGCCGACGCGCCAGGGCCCGGCCCATGGCCACGCGCTGTTGCTGGCCGCCGGAGAGTTGGCCCGGCTTACGGTTGAGCAGGTGTTCGATCTGCAGCAGCTTGGCCACGCGCGCCACTTCGGCGTCGATATCGGCCTGGGGCATCTTGCGGATTTTGAGGCCGAATTCGATGTTCTCGCGCACGCTCATGGTCGGGTACAGGGCGTAGGACTGGAACACCATGGCGATGTCGCGATCCTTGGGGCTCATGCCGCTGACATCCTGATCGCCGATCATGATCGCGCCGCCGGTGATGGTCTCCAGGCCGGCGATGCAGTTCATCAGCGTGGATTTACCGCAACCCGAAGGGCCGACCAGAATCAGGAATTCGCCTTCCTTGATCGACAGTTCGATGTTCTTCAAGGTGTCGGGCAGGCCGGCGCCATAGGTCTTGTTTACATTGCGAAGTTCAAGCGTAGCCATGATTACCCCTTGACCGCGCCGGCCGTGAGGCCGCGCACGAAATACTTGCCTGCGATCACATAGACCAACAGGGTCGGCAGCCCGGCGATCATCGCCGCCGCCATATCCACGTTATATTCCTTGGCCCCGGTGCTGGTGTTGACCAGGTTGTTCAGCGCCACCGTGATGGGCTGCGAGTCGCCGCTGGAGAACACCACGCCGAACAGGAAGTCGTTCCAGATCTGGGTGAACTGCCAGATCAGGCAGACCATGATGATCGGCGTCGACATCGGCAGAATGATCTGACGGAAAATGGTGAAGAAACCCGCACCGTCCAGGCGTGCGGCCTTTATCAGCGCATCCGGGATGCTCACGTAGTAGTTACGGAAGAACAGCGTGGTGAACGCCAGGCCGTAGACCACGTGCACAAACACCAGGCCCGTGGTGGTGCTGGCCAGGCCCATCTTGCCGAGGGTGAACGATGCCGGCAGCAGCACGGTCTGGAACGGCAGGAAGCAGCCGAACAACAGCAAACCGAAGAACAGCTGCGAACCCCGGAAGCGCCAGAACGACAGCACATAGCCATTCAACGCGCCGATGGCGGTGGAGATCAGCACGGCCGGAACGGTGATCTTGATCGAGTTCCAGAAGTAGCCATCCACGGTATCCCAGGCCTTGACCCAGCCGATGCCGGAAACCACGGTCGGCCAGCTCAGCAGGTTGCCGGTGCTGATGTCTTCCGGGGTCTTGAAGCTGGTGAGCAGCATCACCACCAGCGGCACCAGGTACAACAGCACCGCAAGGATCAGCACTGCGTAGATCGCGATGCGACTCAGGCTGATGGCAGGTTTGGAAGCGAAACTAGTCATTACGTTTGGTCCTCAGCTCGGAGTAGAGGTAAGGCACGATGATCGCGAGGATCGCACCGAGCATCAGGATTGCACTGGCCGAGCCCATGCCCATCTGGCCACGGCTGAAGGTGAACGAATACATGAACATCGCGGGCAGGTCGGACGAGTAGCCCGGGCCGCCGGCGGTCATGGCCGCCACCAGGTCGAAGCTCTTGATCGCAATGTGCGCCAGGATCATGACCGCACTGAAGAACACTGGACGGAGGCTGGGCAGCACCACGCTCCAATAGATGCGCGGCAGGCTGGCGCCATCGATCTGGGCCGCACGGATGATCGATTGATCAACACCACGCAGGCCAGCGAGAAACATCGCCATGATGAAGCCCGAGGCTTGCCATACAGCCGCGATCACCAGGCAGTAAACGACACGGTCCGGGTCGATCAGCCAGTCCAGGCGGAAACCTTCCCAGCCCCAGTCACGCAGGAGTTTGTCCAGGCCCATGCCCGGGTTGAGCAGCCATTTCCAGGCGGTACCGGTGACGATCATCGAGAGCGCCATCGGGTACAGGTAAATGGTGCGGATAAAGCCTTCGCGGCGGATTTTCTGGTCGAGGAAAATCGCCAGTGTCACGCCGATCACCAGGGTGATGCCGATGAACATGCCGCCAAACAGCGCCAGGTTCTTACTCGCTACCCACCAGCGATCGTTGTCGAACAACCGCTCGTATTGCGCAAGACCGGCCCATTTGTAACTGGGTAGGAATGTAGACGTGGTGAACGACAGTACAAACGTCCACAGGATGTAGCCGTAGAAGCCCACCAGCACGATGAACATGCTGGGCGCCAGCACCAGTTTAGGTAGCCAGCGCTGCAGTGCATCGAACGGCGAGGCTTTGCTGAACACAGCAACAGAACTCATGGGGAAATCCAATAATAAGACTGAAGGCAGCTACAAGCGGCAAGCTGCAAGCGTCAAGACATATCGCGCCCGCTTGCAGCTCGTAACTTGCAGCTTGTAGCGAGTTCCTACTTGGCAGACTTGATCGCAGCGCCAAGTTTCTTGGCGGTGTCGGCCGGGTCGGCTTTCGGGTCGTTGATGTAGTTGGTCACGACATCAAAGAACGCGCCTTGCACGGCCAGGGTGGTGGCCATGTTGTGCGCCATGCTTGGTTGCAGGCCACCGGTCTTGGCATCGGCCAGGAAGTCTTTGGCCGCGGTCTGGGCGCAAGAGTCGAAGCCGAGCTTGTCCATTTCATTGAGCATGTCGGTTCGAACAGGGATCGAGCCCTTGTTGATGCTGAAGACTTTCTGGAAGTTTTCACCCAGCACGACTTTGGCGATGTCCTGCTGACCGGCCGCAGTGCCTTTGTCTTTCTGCTTGAACACCGCCAGGGAGTCGATGTTGTAAGTGAAGGCTTTGTCGGTGCCTGGGAAGGCTACGCACTCGTAGTCCTTGCCGGCGACTTTCTTGGCGGCGGTCCACTCGGACTTGGCCCAGTCACCCATGATCTGCATACCGGCCTTGCCGTTGATGACTTTGCCGGCTTCCAGGTTCCAGTCCTGGCCTTTGCCGTCGACGTCCATGTAGGTCGCAACTTTCTTCAGCTCAGTCAGGGCCTTGACCATTTCCGGACCAGTCAGCGCGGCGTTATCCAGGTCGACCAGGGCTTTCTTGTAGCCATCGGCGCCCATCACCGACAGGACTACCGCTTCGAACACGGTGCTGTCCTGCCAAGGCTGGCCACCGTGGGCGAGCGGGATGAAGCCCGCGGCCTTGAGCTTGTCGCCGGCTGCGTAGAATTCTTCGAGGGTGGTGGGGTTCTTGGTGATACCGGCTTTCTTGAAGACTTGCGGGTTGATCCACAGCCAGTTCACACGGTGGATGTTGACCGGCACGGCAACGTAGTCACCGTCGTACTTCACGGTATCGGAGACTTTCTTGTCGAGCAGGGAATCCCACTTCTCTTCTTTGGCGACGTCTTTGAGCACGTCGGTGTCGAGCAGGCCGGTGGACGCCCATTCCTGGATGTCGGGGCCTTTGATCTGGGCTACACCCGGTGGGTTGCCGGCCACGGCACGGCTCTTGAGCACGGTCATGGCAGTGGCGCCACCGCCGCCGGCGACGGCACCGTCTTTCCAGGCGAAGCCGTCTTTCTCAACTTGGGCCTTCAGGACATCCACAGCCGCTTTTTCGCCACCCGAGGTCCACCAATGCACCACTTCCACCGTACCTTTGGAGTCGGCGGCAAATGCACTGAGGGGGAACAACGAGGCAACGGAAATAGCAACGGCGAGGCGATTAATCGCGTTCATCTGAGTACCTTTTTTTGTTGTTATGCATGCAAGTCTTAGGCTTGCGCTGCACGGAGTTTAAACATGGATTTTCAGGGCGCAGGTAACAAAGGGATGCACAAACGTCACCACTTGGTGACATAAGTACCGGCGCTCAATGCGCTGGTCATGCTGGGCGCCAACGGCAGTGCCGGCAGCACCACCGCTTGCCAGGCATGGTACAGGTCAGGCTTGCCGCCCCAGATCCTGCTGCTGGGCTGGTTGTGCGGGTTGAGTTCGTGGTGCCAGCTGCCGTCGGCGCGGTCAATGAAGTGGTTGTCACAGAATTCCCAGATACGCCGGTACCAGGTTTCGTAGTGCAATTGACCGGTGCGCTTGAGCAGAGCCTGGGCGGCGGCGCTGGCCTCGGCGTGGGTCCAGTGCAGGCGTTCGCGCACCACCGGGCGGTGGTTCCAGTCCAGGGTGTAGACAATGCCGGGAGCACCGTCCACGGCCCAGGCATATTCGCAGGCACTGGCGAACAGGCCTTTGGCGTCAGTCAGCAGCCACGCCGGGGTGGGCAGGCCGGCTTCCAGGCGCGCGGCCTCCAGGTGCAGCAACAGCCGTGCCCACTCGAAGCCATGGCCAGGCGTGATGCCATAGGGGCGAAAACCGTCGGCGGGGTTGTCTTCGTTGTAGGCCAGCAAAGGTTGCCAGTGCACGTCGAAATGTTCGATCACCATGAACTGGTTGCCGGCGGCGTGTTGGTGAATCACGCGCTCGACGATGCGCAGCGCGCGGTCCAGCCAGCGCGTGTCGCCGGTGACATCGGCCAGCGCGAGAAAGGCTTCGGTGGCGTGCATGTTGCTGTTGGCGCCGCGATAAGCTTCCAGGCCGCTCCAGTCCTGGGCAAAGGACTCAAGCATCGCGCCCTCCTCTTCGCTCCAAAAAAACTGCTCGATGATATGCATCGCATCGTTGAGCAACTGTTGAGCCCCCGGTGCGCCGGCTACCACCGCCGAACTGGCCGCCAGGGCCACGAATGCGTGCAGGTAAGCGGCCTTGCCTCGATTGCCATCCACCGCACGGGGCGCGGCAAACCAACCGCCGTGTTCAGGGTCGCGCAACGGGCCGCCGAGGGCGGCGACACCATGGGCCACGAGATCGGCATAACCGGGCAAGCCCATGGCTTGGGCCATGGCGAAGCTATGGGTCATGCGGGCGGTATTCATGGTTTCGGCGCGGGCGTCGGCGGGCAACTGGCCGGTGGCGTCGAGGTTGCCGAAGCCTTCGGGCACTCGGGACGCCTTGGCGAACCCCAGCAGACGTTGGCCTTCAGCAGCGAGCCAGGCGTGATGGGCAGGTGCATTCAGCCAACTGCCGGCAGGCAGTGGTTGGGTGGTCATGGGTGGCCCTTATTGTTTTTTGTAGGATGACCGGAGTCTAAACAAGGGCAACCGGAGGGCAAGTAACGAAGGAGACGGAAAATGTCACCAGACGGTGACATTTACTTGTGCGATCACTGGGCAGGCGTGCCGATCTGGCGCTGCAGGTTCTGCACCTGGCTTTGCAAGGTGGTGATATTGCGCGTGGTCTGGATGCGGAACACATCGAATTCCTTATTGGTAGGCGCATCGCTGTTGAGCGGTTGCGTCTCCTGCGCGCTCTTGAGCACGACCAGCTCCTGCTCGATACGGGCAATCGCGGCGCTCGGATTGCCCTGTTTTTTCAAGGCGGCCACATCGGCGGCCAGCTCCTTGAGTTCCGCATCGCGCTTGCCGGCATCGCCCTGGGCGGCCTTGAGGGTTGCCACGGCATCGGTCAGGGCCTGCACCTGGCCTTGCAGCTTGGCGTTGGCGTTGGACAGGTCGGTCGTGCTGGCGGTCATCTGGGCCAGACGCTTGTCCAGCTCGGTGGCCTGGCCGGCCACGCCTACCTGCTGCTTACCCTGCTCCATCAATTGGGTTTCCAGCTGTTTAATCTGTTGCTTGAGCGCCTCGCTGCCGTTGTTCACGTTGGCCTCGCTGGCTACCACCTTGCCGGAAATATCCTGCAGGCGCCCGGCCGCTTCTTCACTGATGCGCGCAAAGCTTTCCTGGGTCGCAACCAATTGCTGACCCATCAGGGAAATCTGCTGGAAGCTCCACCACGCCAGGCCGGCGAAGGCGATCAGTAACGCGCCGACCAAGGCCCACAGCGGGCCGGTGCTGGCGCTCTTGACCTTGACCACGGGCGTGGTGCGCGAGCGCACCGACGTGGCGGGGGTCGGTTCGAAATCCTCGTCGTCCCCGTGGTCGGCCCGCAGGCTGGGAACGTTGTCGAAATCGTCGTTGGCATCGTTACGCATGGATCAACCCTGAATCATCGAAGTGGCTGGCTGGAACGCCGAGCGACGGGAGTATAAACCGCACTCGCGCCGCATTGATCGACCGGGCACCGCACATTCGGTTCCCGGTGTGTTGCCGGTTGTGACCTCAGCCGCCGCTCGGGTCCTGGGCCTTCCACCAACCGCAGAACTCGTCGAGGGCGGCCCACAGGCTGACCTTGGGCTCATAGTCCAGATAATGCCTGGCCCGACTGATGTCGAGGGTGAAATCTTTGTTCATCACTTGCATGCCCAGACGCGACAGCGAAGGCTCCGGTCGACCGGGCCACATTGCACAGAATGCTTCGTTCAACGCTGCCATGCTGTAGGACAACCCGTAGGAACGATACCGGGTGACCTGAGGCAATTGCATTTGGCGCATCACATAATTCACCACATCCCACACCGGCACCGGCGCGCCGTTGCTGATGTTGTAGGCCTTGCCGAGCGCCGAGCCCGTGGCGAGCAGCCCGCTGAGCAACGCTTCGTTAAGGTTGTGCACGCTGGTGAAGTCGACCTTGTTCAAGCCGTCGCCGACGATGGCCAGACGGTTCTTGCGTTGCATTCTGAGCAGGCGCGGAAAAATGCTCATATCGCCCGCCCCGGTCACAAAGCGCGGGCGCAACGCCAGCACCTCAAGACCGAATTCCTGGGCACCGAACACTTTCTGTTCCGCCAGGTATTTGGTCGCGGCATAGGGATGCTTGAAGCGTTTGGGCACTTGTTCTTCGGTCAGGCCCAAGTGATCGCGGCCGTCAAAATAGATCGACGGCGAGGACAAATGCACCAGACGCCCGACCCGCTCCTTGAGGCAGGCCTCGACCACATTCTCGGTGACCAGCACGTTGCCTTGGTGGAAATCCTGATACTTGCCCCACAGCCCCACGGCACCGGCGCAGTGCACCACGGCCTCGACATCGCGGCACAGTTCGCGCACCAGGTCGGCGTCGCTCAGGTCACCCTGGATAAACTCGGCACCGCGCCGGACCAAGTGCTCGACGCCTTCGGCGCGCCGCCCGTTGACCCGCACGTCCAAGCCCTGCTCCAGGGCGAAACGCGCAAAGCGCCCGCCGATGAAGCCGCTTGCGCCGGTGACCAGAATTTTCATGTATTACCCCGTGTCCTTTCATTTTTCATCGCTATTGCCTTGACGCGTGCCGTCACTCCAACGGCACCAACCATTGACCACACACCTGAGCCAGATGGCCGGTCAACAGGTTCAGCAGTTGCCCGCCGTTGCGCCAATGATGCCAGTACAACGGCACATCGATCGGCTTATCTGGCAATAACTCCACCAGTACGCCTTTTTGCAGCTGGTCGCGCACCTGCAATTCGGGGACAAGGCCCCAGCCCAGCCCAGCCTCCGTCAGACGGATAAAGCCTTCGGACGAGGGGCATAAATGGTGTTCGAAACCACCGTCCACACCGAGCGATGCCAGGTAGCGGTGTTGCAGGAAATCATCCGGGCCAAACACCAGCGCCGGGGTGCGGGCCAGTTGGTCGGCGCGCACTCCGCTTGGAAAGTGCCGCGCAATAAAAGCCGGGCTGGCCAGCGCGCGATAACGCATGGCGCCGAGCAACAGACTGCGGGCACCGGCCACCGGGCGTTCGCTGGCGCAGATGCACGCCGCCACTTCGCCGGCACGCATACGCTTGAGGCTGACCGTCTGATCGTCCACCACCAGGTCCAGCAGCAACTGCTGTTCGGCGCAAAAAGCGCTGACGGCCTCGGCCCACCACGTGGCCAGGCTGTCGGCATTCAAGGCGATGCGCAAGCGCTCGGGCATGCCCTCGTCGTCCAGCGCCGGCACCTGGCTCTGCAGGTCACGTTCCAGCAGACGCACCTGTTGCACATGGTTGAGCAGGCGACGGCCGATTTCGGTGGGTGTCGGTGGCGTAGCTCGCACCAGCACAGGCTGACCGACACGCGCCTCCAGCAGTTTTATGCGCTGGGAAATCGCTGACTGCGACAGCCCCAGCACCTGGGCGCCGCGCTCAAAGCCGGCCTGCTCCACCACGGCCGCCAGGGCGGACAGTAATTTGTAGTCGAACATCAGTTTCTCTAATGAGCGATCAGTAATATTGGTTTTTCTTATACAACCTACGCCGGGACAATAGCCAGCAGTGCCTCTCTTTAATAAGGAACCACCCCATGGCCGGCGAAACCGCCCTGGCAACCCTGCTGCGCAGCATGAGCCCACACCTCAATGACGGTGACTACGTGTTTTGTACCCTGCCCGACGCCCGTATCCCGCCAGGCTGCGAAGTGATTGGCAGCTTCCGCGAACAGGAAGGCCTGACCCTGATCGTGGAACGCCAACAGGCAGAACAGGCTGGACTGGCGTTCGAATACATCGCCGCCTGGATCACTTTAAATGTGCATTCGGCCCTGGAAGCCGTGGGCCTGACCGCCGCTTTTGCCGGCGCCCTGGGCACGGCCGGCATCAGTTGCAACGTGATTGCCGGTTTTTACCACGATCATCTGTTTGTCGGCCGCGCCGATGCCCAACGCGCCATGGCCGTACTGCGCCAACTGGCGACCACTGCGGAGTAAACCTTATGTGGCAAAGCTATCTTAACGGTCTGTTGGTGGCCCTTGGGTTGATCATGGCGATCGGCTCGCAGAACGCTTTTGTACTGGCCCAGAGCCTGCGCCGCGAACACCATTTGCCCGTGGCGGCATTGTGTGTGGTGTGCGACGCGATACTGGTGGCCGCCGGCGTATTCGGCCTCGCGACAGTACTGGCGCACAGCCCTGTGCTGCTGGCGATCGCCCGCTGGGGCGGCGCCGCGTTCCTGCTGTGGTACGGCACCCTGGCGCTGCGCCGGGCATTTTCCAAGCAGAGCCTGGAACAGGGCGGCAGCCTCAAGGTACGTTCATTGCGCGCGGTGCTGCTCAGCGCCCTGGCGGTCACGCTGCTCAATCCCCATGTCTATCTGGACACCGTGTTGCTGATCGGCTCCTTGGGCGCCCAGCAAACCGAACCTGGCGCATATGTCGCCGGTGCCGCGAGCGCTTCGTTCCTGTGGTTCGCCACGCTCGCACTCGGCGCGGCATGGCTGTCCCCATGGCTGGCACGGCCTTCGACCTGGCGCCTGCTGGACCTGTTGGTGGCTGGCATGATGTTCAGCGTGGCCTACCAATTGATCAACGCCTGACAGATATTCCAAAACGCTCTGGAACCTCTATCCCACACAGTTGTTGCGTGGTTTTGCCACACCCCCGGTGCTATGATCCGGACCCTGCGCCGCAAAGAGTACAAACTCCCCGGCGCATGTTTGGCCGCCCGTGATCGGCCTTGCGCTCACCGCAACTGACCTGATTAGGAGAATCATCATGGCTTTCGAATTGCCGCCGCTGCCCTACGCACACGATGCCCTGCAGCCGCATATCTCCAAGGAAACCTTGGAATACCACCACGACAAGCACCACAACACCTATGTCGTGAACCTGAACAACCTGGTGCCTGGCACCGAGTTCGAAGGCAAGACCCTGGAAGAGATCGTCAAGTCCTCTTCGGGCGGCATCTTCAACAACGCCGCTCAGGTCTGGAACCACACGTTCTACTGGAACTGCCTGGCACCGAACGCCGGTGGCCAACCTACCGGCGCGCTGGCTGAAGCCATCAACGCGGCGTTCGGTTCGTTCGACAAGTTCAAAGAAGAATTCACCAAGACGTCCGTCGGCACCTTCGGTTCCGGTTGGGGCTGGCTGGTGAAAAAGGCTGACGGCTCCCTGGCCCTGGCTAGCACCATCGGCGCCGGCAACCCGCTGACCAGCGGCGACACCCCACTGCTGACCTGCGATGTGTGGGAACACGCCTACTACATCGACTACCGCAACGTGCGTCCAAAGTATGTGGAAGCGTTCTGGAACCTGGTCAACTGGAAGTTCGTCGCCGAGCAGTTCGAAGGCAAGACCTTCACTGCCTAAGCAACGCTTGCAGTACAAGAGCCCGGCGATTGCCGGGCTTTTTTATGGGCGGCGGAACCAGGCGCTTGGTTACGACCACGCAGGAGCGAGAGGAATTCGCCTCTTGCCCCTGTCGGAGAAATAACCATGACCATTGGAGCACTCGCAGCACTGCCGATCGTCGGCGACTTGGCCAAAGCCGCTGGCGACATCACCAAATCGCTCGCACCGCTCGCCCAGCCATTCGCCGATGTACTGGCAAAGGCCCTGGGCAACGCTTTGGAACCGCAAAACAAAACCGTGGATTTCTCGAGCGCCCAGGAGACTGCCAAGCGCCAGGTGATCTTCTCCAACTGATCGCCCATCCCACGCTGAACACAGCAGGCGGATACCCGTCCGCCTTGCCTGTTGCCGCTGCACCTTCCCGCCGAAACCGCCAAAGCGGCCCTTGCCCCAATGTTCCTTTGACTGCCATCACCAGATTGCCAATACTCATGGCATATTGAAGGCCACCCGCATGAGACAAGGAATGCCCCTTTGAAGCTGGAACTCAAGAACAGCTTGTCGGTGAAGTTGCTACGGGTTGTGCTGCTGTCGGCGTTGGTCGTGGGCGTGGCGCTGAGCGTGGCGCAGATCGTGTTTGATGCCTACAAGACGCGCCAGGCCGTGGCCGGCGATGCCCAGCGCATCCTCGATATGTTCCGCGACCCTTCGACCCAGGCGGTGTATAGCCTGGACCGCGAGATGGGCATGCAGGTCATCGAGGGGTTGTTCCAGGACGATGCGGTGCGCATGGCCTCCATTGGCCATCCCAACGAAACCATGCTCGCGGAAAAAAGCCGCGCCCTGCAGCATGCTCCCAGCCGCTGGCTGACCGATCTGATTCTTGGCCAGGAACGCACCTTCACCACTCCCCTGGTAGGCAAAGGCCCCTACAGCGAGTACTACGGCGACCTGAGCATCACCCTTGATACCGCCACTTATGGCCAGGGGTTTATCGTCAACTCGGTGATTATTTTCATTTCCGGGGTGTTGCGGGCCCTTGCCATGGGCCTGGTGCTGTATCTGGTCTATCACTGGCTGCTGACCAAACCGCTGTCGCGGATTATCGAACACCTGACCTCGATCAACCCGGACCGGCCGAGCGAGCACAAGATCCCGCAGCTCAAGGGCCACGAGCGCAACGAACTGGGGTTGTGGATCAATACCGCCAACCAACTGCTTGAATCCATCGAACGTAACACGCACCTGCGCCATGAGGCGGAGTCCAGCCTGCTGCGCATGGCCCAGTATGACTTTCTCACCGGCCTGCCGAACCGCCAGAAACTGCAGGAACAACTGGACAAGATTCTGACCGACGCCGGCCGCCGTCAGCGCCGCGTGGCGGTGCTGTGTGTGGGCTTGGACGATTTCAAAAGCGTCAACGAACAGTTCACCTACCAGGCCGGCGACAAATTACTGCTGGCCCTGGCCGACCGCCTGCGCGCCCACAGCGGCCGGCTCGGCGCCCTCGCCCGCCTGGGCGGCGACCAATTCGCGCTGGTGCAGGCCGATATCGACCAGCCCTATGAGGCTGCCGAACTGGCGCAAAGCATCCTGGACGACCTCGAGGCGGAATTCGCCCTCGACCACGAACAGATCCGCCTGCGCGCCACCATCGGTATTACGCTGTTCCCCGAAGATGGCGACAGTACCGAGAAGTTGCTCCAGAAAGCCGAACAGACCATGACCCTGGCCAAGAGCCGCTCACGCAACCGCTACCAGTTCTATATCGCCAGCGTCGACAGCGAAATGCGCCGACGCCGCGAGCTGGAAAAAGACCTGCGCGAGGCCCTCAGCCGCGACCAGTTCCACCTGGTGTACCAGCCACAGGTCAGCTACCGCGAGCAGCGCGTCGTCGGCGTGGAAGCCTTGCTGCGTTGGCAACACCCGGAACATGGCCTGGTACCGCCGGACCTGTTTATTCCGCTGGCCGAGCAGAACGGTACCATTATCGCGATCGGCGAGTGGGTGCTGGACCATGCCTGCCGCCAACTGCGCGAATGGCACGATCAGGGTTTCACCACCCTGCGCATGGCCGTCAACCTGTCGACTGTGCAGTTACACCACACCGAGCTGCCGCGGGTGGTCAACAACCTGATGCAGATCTATCGCCTGCCGCCGCGCAGCCTGGAACTGGAAGTCACCGAGACCGGCCTGATGGAAGATATCAGCACCGCCGCTCAACACCTGTTGAGCCTGCGGCGCTCGGGGGCGTTGATCGCCATTGATGATTTCGGCACCGGGTATTCATCCCTGAGTTATCTCAAAAGTCTGCCGCTGGACAAGATCAAGATCGACAAGAGCTTCGTCCAGGACCTGCTGGATGATGACGACGACGCCACCATCGTGCGAGCCATCATCCAGCTGGGCAAGAGCCTGGGCATGCAGGTGATCGCCGAGGGCGTGGAAACCGCCGAGCAAGAGGCCTATATCATCGCCGAGGGCTGCCACGAGGGTCAGGGCTATTACTATAGCAAACCCCTGCCGGCGCGGGAGTTGGCGGTTTTTTTGAAGCAGGTGGAGCGCAATAACGCAGCGATTCTCTAATCGGGCAAAACGATACTGAATATTTCCCGCGCATAACCCTTTACACAAAATGCAAATCTTTCGCATTATGTCGCAGTTTTGCGCGGCCTCCGCGCGTCCTCTCAACAACCGAAGCAGGATGTTCGCCATGATTCGTATGCCCCTGGCCACCGCCAGTCTGCTGGCCATTGCCATTTCTCTCGCCGGCTGCGGCGAAGGTAAAGACAAAGCCGCCGCGCCCCAGGCGCCGACCCCGGCGGCCAGCACTGCCGCTCCAGCGGCGGCCGCCCCTGCCGGAAAAGTCGACGAAGCCGCCGCCAAGGCAGTGGTCGCGCACTATGCCGACATGGTGTTCGCGGTCTACAGCGATGCCGAATCCACCGCGAAAACCCTGCAGACCGCCATCGACGCGTTCCTCGCCAAGCCGAACGATGAAACCCTGAAAGCCGCGCGCACCGCCTGGATCGCCGCACGCGTGCCGTACCTGCAGAGCGAAGTGTTCCGCTTCGGCAACACCATCATCGACGACTGGGAAGGCCAGGTGAACGCATGGCCGCTGGACGAAGGCCTGATCGACTATGTCGACAAATCCTATGAGCATGCCCTGGGCAACCCTGGCGCCACCGCCAACATCATCGCCAACACCCAGATCCAGTTGGGCGAAGACAAGGTTGACGTAAAGACCATCACCCCGGAAAAACTCGCCAGCCTCAATGAGCTGGGCGGTTCCGAGGCCAACGTCGCCACCGGCTACCACGCCATCGAATTCCTGCTGTGGGGCCAGGACCTCAACGGCACCGGTCCCGGCGCCGGCAACCGCCCGGCCTCGGACTACCTGACCGGCGCCGGTGCCACCGGCGGCCACAACGAGCGTCGCCGGGCCTACCTGAGCGCCGTGACCCAATTGCTGGTCAGCGATCTGGAAGAAATGGTCGGCAACTGGAAACCCAACGTCGCCGACAACTATCGCGCCACCCTCGAGGCGGAACCGGCCACCGACGGCTTGCGCAAAATGTTGTTCGGCATGGGCAGCCTGTCCCTGGGCGAACTGGCCGGCGAGCGTATGAAGGTGTCCCTGGAAGCCAACTCGCCGGAAGACGAGCAGGACTGCTTCAGCGACAACACCCACAATTCGCACTTCTACGACGCCAAGGGTATCCGTAACGTTTACCTGGGCGAATACACCCGTGTCGACGGCACCAAAATGACCGGCGCCAGCCTGTCGTCCCTGGTGGCCAAGGCCGATCCGGCTGCCGACACCGCGTTGAAAGCGGACCTGGCGGCCACCGAAGCGAAGATCCAGGTCATGGTTGATCACGCCAACAAGGGTGAGCACTACGACCAGCTGATCGCCGCCGGCAACGACGCCGGCAACCAGATCGTGCGCGACGCCATCGCCGCGCTGGTCAAGCAGACCGGTTCTATCGAAGCCGCAGCGGGCAAGCTGGGCATCAGCGACCTGAACCCGGACAGCGCCGATCACGAGTTCTGATCAGTGCCGAGTTGACAGAGGCGACCTTCGGGTCGCCTTTTTTTGCCTCACACCCGCCACCTTTTTGACAGTCATTGCCTGGGCTTGCCGATCCGTACTCATCCCATGGCAGAAAATCACTCATTGAGTCCTTAACTGACTGGCATTTGGGCAAGCCCCCTCCCACATTTGAGCCATGGCGTTCCCGGCGACGCCGGTTTACATGCCCTGCCCCCCAGGTAGAATGGCGCCTCTGTTCCCTCATCCGAGCTCACTTCATGGCGTTGCCGACCCTGCGCATCATCGGTTTCATCATCGGCATCTTCCTGATCACCCTCGCGATCGCCATGGTCGTGCCCATGGCCACCCTGGTGATCTTCGAACGCACCAGTGACCTCCCATCCTTCCTGTGGGCCAGCCTGATCACCTTTGTCGCCGGCCTGGCGCTGGTGATCCCCGGCCGCCCCGAGCAGGTGCACCTGCGCCCGCGCGACATGTACCTGCTCACCGTCAGCAGTTGGCTGGTGGTGTGCGTGTTCGCCGCGCTGCCGTTCCTGCTGACCCAGCACATCAGCTACACCGATTCGTTTTTTGAAAGCATGTCCGGCATCACCGCCACCGGTTCCACGGTGTTAAGCGGCTTGGACAGCATGTCGCCGGGCATCCTGATGTGGCGCTCGTTGCTGCACTGGCTGGGGGGCATCGGCTTTATCGGCATGGCGGTGGCGATCCTGCCGCTGCTGCGGATTGGGGGCATGCGCCTGTTCCAGACCGAGTCCTCGGACCGCTCGGAAAAGGTCATGCCGCGCTCGCACATGGTGGCGCGGCTGATCGTGGCGGCTTACGTGGGCATCACCATTCTCGGCAGCCTGGCATTCTGGTGGGCCGGCATGGGCCTGTTCGATGCGATCAACCATGCGATGTCGGCGATTTCCACCGGCGGCTTTTCCACCTCCGATCAGTCCCTGGCCCACTGGCAACAACCGGCGGTGCACTGGGTGGCGGTGGTGGTGATGATCCTCGGCAGCCTGCCGTTCACCCTGTATGTCGCCACGTTGCGCGGCAACCGTCGGGCGCTGATCAAGGATCAGCAGGTGCAGGGCTTGCTTGGCTTGCTGCTGGTCACCTGGCTGGTACTCGGCACCTGGTACTGGTGGACCACCAACCTGCACTGGCTGGAGGCCTTGCGACACGTAGCGTTAAACGTCACATCGGTGGTGACCACCACCGGTTTCGCGCTGGGAGACTACAGCCTGTGGGGCAACTTCTCACTGATGCTGTTTTTCTATCTGGGTTTTATCGGCGGCTGCTCAGGCTCCACGGCGGGCGGGATCAAGATCTTCCGTTTCCAGGTCGCCTATATCCTGCTCAAGGCCAACTTGAACCAGTTGATTCATCCGCGCGCGGTGATCAAGCAAAAGTACAACGGCCACCGCCTGGACGAAGAGATCGTGCGCTCGATCCTGACCTTTTCGTTTTTCTTCGCCATCACCATCTGCGCCATCGCTCTGGCCCTTTCACTGCTGGGGCTGGACTGGATGACCGCGCTGACCGGCGCCGCCAGCACCGTGTCCGGGGTCGGCCCGGGCCTGGGGGAAACCATCGGTCCGGCCGGCAACTTCGCCAGCCTGCCGGATGCGGCCAAGTGGATCCTGTCGCTGGGCATGCTGTTGGGTCGCCTGGAAATCATCACAGTCTTTGTTCTGTGTATCCCGGCGTTCTGGCGCCACTGAGGGTCGACGCGTCCTGCAACCGCGCCCGGTACTCGCCGGGCGTGGCATCGAACCAGCGGCGAAATGCGCGGAAGAAATTGCTCGGATCGGCAAAACCCAACAGGTAGGCGATCTCCAGCAGGGTCATGCTTGGCTGCGCCAGGTATTGCTCGGCCAGTTCCCGCCGGGTGTCGTCGAGCAGGGCCTGGAAACTGGTGCCTTCTTCCTGCAAACGCCGTTGCAAGGTGCGCTGCGACAGGTGCAGGGTCTGGGCTACCATCTCGCGTTTAGGCTCGCCCTGAGGCAATAAGCGACACAGTACCTGGCGTGCCTTGTGGGTCACGCGGCTTTCCGAGAACCGCGCCAGGTATTCGCCGGCAAACCGATCATGCAGCAGCGCCATGGCTTCGTTGGCGGTGGGCAGCGGCGCGTCCATATCGGCGCGTTCAAAGATCAGCGCGTCATACGGCGCATTGAATTCAAGCGGTGCGTGGAATGCCTGTTTGTAAGGCGCCAGATCGAGCGGTTGCTCACCCTGCAGCAAGACTTTGCGCGGCTGCAGGGAGCGCCCGCTCAGCCAGCCACAGAGCGCCAGCGCGCTGGCCAGGGACGCTTCGGCGCTCTGTCGAGTCGGTGGGAGATGATCACCATGCACCGTCAGAATCAGCGCATAGCCCTCGGGTAACAGGCGGAAACTCAAGTCGGCGCTTTCGGCGATGATCCGCTGATAGCGCACCAAGCGCATAAAGCCTTCAGCCAGGGTGTTGCTGGACATCAACGCATAACCGGCCACATGAAACGATGCCGGACGCACCACCTTGCCCATGTTCAGGCCAATCGCCGGGTTGCCCGACAGCTCGACCGCACGCTGCCACAGGCGGGTCATGGAATCCTGCGGGAACCGTGCATCGGGGTCGCTCAGGGCGGCGTAGTCCAGGCCCAGTTGCCTGAACAGGGCTCGGCAATCCAGGCCGTCCATTTCCAACGCCTTGACTATCCCCATCGCCCAGCTTGCAGAAGTTGTTCGTTCGCTCATGGCGTCTTCTTAATGAAAGCAGGCTCAAAACGGCAGCCAGGAAGGCAAGGATACTAAAGTGGCATCTATTGTCACTGGCTGTTACCACTGATCACTCTAGACTCAAATAAGCTCCCCGCCGAACACTCGTCGGACGGGGTAACAATAAAGGGCCGGCCATCGTGGAAAACATCAAGCGATTCAACAGTTTCGCCGAATTCTACCCGTACTACCTGCAGGAGCACGGCAACAGTACCTGCCGCCGCCTGCATTTTATCGGCACCACTCTGGTCATCGGCATCCTGGCCTACGCCATTGGCAGGGGCTCGCTTGGCTTGTTGCTGGCGGTGCCGATTGCCGGCTACGGCTTTGCCTGGGTGGGGCATTTTTTCTATGAAAAGAATCGTCCGGCAACCTTCCAGCACCCGTTCTACAGCCTGTTGGGGGATTTTGTGATGTACCGCGACATGATTCTGGGCAAGGTGCCGTTCTAGGTGGCGTGGATATAAAAGTCTTTTTGTCATTTACACTGCTGTATCCTGCGAAGGCTTGTAGAACGCGCGGAATCACCTGCGATTGAAAAAACAGACTTTGCAAGGAGCGACGACGATGCACGAGATCCCTAATCTCCCCTTCCCAAGCCTGCACGAAACTGAGCAGCCAACACCGCAGCAGGCCAGCGCCCAGCAGCCTGACGCCAAAGAAGCCAAACCAGTCGACAGCGAACGCCAGGACTGACGCCGTACCAGACCGTGTGGAAAGCGCACCGTTGAGCGCTTTCCACACTGCCTGAAGCCACGAGATACCCGCCATGACCGATACCCTCCCCGACACCCCGGATGCCGCCTTGCTCGACGCTGCCTTGCAGATGGTCGAGGTGTGGAACCGCCTGAGCGCCGATAAACAAGCCATGCTGCTCAAACGCTTCGGTACTCAGGAAAACGCCCTGGCCGCTCTGGTGACTACGCAATTGCTGAGCCCTGCCCAATCCTGAGTTTTTTGCGGTTTGATGCCCTGCGCGGGCATAAGCACCGGTATCATTAGCAGCCTATCTTTACATGCTGCAAATGTGGACGTTTTCCCATGCCCGATACCCAGCGCCCCATGGCGGTCACGCTGCAAGTTGTTTCCATTGTTTTATTCACCTTTATCGGCTACCTGAATATCGGCATTCCCCTGGCGGTATTACCGGGCTATGTGCACAGCGAACTGGGCTTTGGCGCGGTGATCGCCGGGCTGGTAATCAGCGTGCAATACCTGGCCACGTTGCTCAGCCGCCCCTACGCCGGGCGCATTATCGATAACCTGGGCAGCAAGCGCGCCGTGCTGATCGGCCTGGCGGGCTGCGGCCTGAGCGGTGTGTTCATGCTGCTGGCCGCATGGTTCTCCAGCCTGCCGGCGCTGAGCCTGGGCAGCCTGCTGATCGGCCGCCTGGTGCTGGGCAGCGCGGAGAGCCTGGTGGGCTCGGGCGCCATCGGCTGGGGTATCGGCCGGGTGGGCGCGGCCAACACCGCCAAGGTCATCTCGTGGAATGGCATCGCCAGCTATGGCGCGCTGGCGGTCGGCGCACCGCTGGGGGTGCTGCTGGTCAGTCACCTGGGGCTGTGGAGCATGGGCGTGAGCATTATCCTGCTGGCTGCCGTGGGCTTGCTGCTGGCGTGGAATAAAGTCGCGGCGCCGATTGTCAGCGGTGTGCGCCTGCCCTTCATGAACGTCCTGGGTCGCGTGCTGCCCCACGGCTGCGCGCTGGCCCTGGGGTCGATCGGCTTCGGCACCATCGCGACGTTTATCACGCTGTATTACACCACCCAGCACTGGGACAACGCGGTGTGGGCATTGAGCCTGTTCGGCGCCAGTTTCATCGGTGCGCGCCTGTTGTTCGGCAACCTGATCAATCGCATCGGCGGGTTTCGAGTTGCGATTGCCTGCCTGTCGGTGGAGATCCTCGGTCTGCTGTTGCTGTGGCTGGCCCCGGACGCCCACCTGGCCCTGGCGGGCGCGGCGTTGAGCGGCTTCGGCTTTTCCCTGGTGTTCCCGGCGCTGGGAGTGGAGGCGGTCAACCTGGTGCCGGCGTCCAGTCGCGGCTCGGCGGTGGGCGCGTATTCGTTGTTCATCGATTTGTCGCTGGGCATCACCGGCCCGCTGGCCGGCGCAGTCGCGGCGGGCTTCGGTTTTGCTTCGATCTTCCTGTTCGCCGCCCTCGCCGCCCTGGGTGGCTTGCTGCTGAGCATGTACCTGTACCGCCAGGCACCCAAGGCCCGCGAAGCACGTGACGCCTAAAAGTCGACCTTGCCGCGCCCGGCCTTGATGCTGCCGCGCTTGGTCTTGGATTCCAGGCGACGCTTCTTCGACCCCAGGGTCGGCTTGGTCGGACGACGCTTCTTCTCAACCTTGGTGGCGCTCTGGATCAACTCCACCAGGCGCTCCAGCGCGTCCGCGCGATTCTGCTCCTGGGTCCGGTAGGACTGGGCCTTGAGCACCAGCACACCGTCGCTGGTGATGCGACTGTCGCGCAGTGCCAGCAGCCGTTCCTTATAGAACTCGGGCAACGACGATGCCGGAATATCAAAGCGCAGGTGCACCGCGCTCGACACCTTATTCACGTTCTGCCCACCGGCGCCCTGGGCGCGGATGGCGGTCAGCTCGATTTCGGCATCGGGCAGGTGGACGTTGTTGGAAATGACCAGCATCACTCAAAAACCTTAGGCAACGGATAAGCCAAACGTGGATAACAACATCGACAACAAAGCCACCTGTAAAATGAAAATACCCTTGATCGCTTTGCTAAGCACTTTATCACTCATTCAAACTTCGCAGTCTTTCGCGGATCTTGCCAATGGCAAGAATCTCTATGTGCCATGTGCCACGGAGCGGATCTCAAGGCAACGGGACCACTGGCCGGGAAAAGCAGCCCGCCTACACCTGACCTTACAACCTCCGCGTTCAAAAAACGCCTGACTGATTATCCGGGCGTAATTGTCTCTTCGGTCATCCTTCGTCCCAATGAAAACTTGATTCCAAAAACATTGCAGCAAAATGGTGTAAAGCTACCGCCGCGCGCGTGGAGCGTTCAAGACTTTCGCGATTTGAATCAATACATGAGTGGTCTCATTTTAAAAAGCCGGTGAATGCCTCTCGGTGTATGAGATCCCGCCGTGGGTGGTGTTTATGTGTGACATGACCATCGGGTTTAAGCGACTACTTTCACAACCACGGCAGGACGCCATGAGCCGCGCAGTTGCACGCGCTCCCACTTATTTCATCTGCTGCCATACATTTCACGTCTACACAGCACGGCCATATCGCCTCATTCACTACAAGACAACTGAAAAATGTAGTCCGGGCTATTGAAAGTCTTGCCGGTCATGCGTTCAAGAAGGCCGACTTGCTCTGGTGATAGGTCGTACTCATAGATCGCATCTTCAGGCTCACTCCAGGACATTAGGTCCGATAATTTGTCGTACTGGTCGGCAGGAATTTCAATACTGAAAGCCACCCCCTCGGTTTTTTTATCGAATGCAAGAATTTCATGCTGCATGTTGAGGCTCCTATCAAGATTATTTTGGCGTGGTTCGGCTTGGCTCGGCGTCCTTTGTGCGCTCTCCCGTATCAGGGGGGAAATCTCCAAGATGTTTGCCTTGCTTGTCGTAAAGTTCAACCCGGCCATTCTCATAGTCCCACTCATAAATGCGTCCCTTGCGATCTTTCCAGCGCTTACGCTTTTGCCCCCCGCCTTTAACTGAGCGGACTGAGTACCGCATCGGGAAACTCTGTCAGCCCCTTGGGGCAGGGTGTGTACAAACTCAGCAATAAAAAAATATATTCGAAACAAGCTGAATTTTGCGTCTACTTTTCCCACGCTTATCATCGAATATGCTGATTCCAGCTCCTTGATCCTCCCTCGTAGGCTCACTCCCCCATACAAGGAAGTGAGCCCGTCATGTCTGAACGTGCCTACCCGATCACCGAAGAAGAACAACTCAAACGGCGAATCCTCACCCCGCAGCCATCGCGTGCGCCCTATTCGCCGCCTATCGATTTATTCATCCCATCCCCAGCCCCAACACCCAAGCCGGCCAAGCCTCCCGGCTGCACCTTCCTCAAACCCTGCCAACTGCCAGATGGCCTCACTCACTACACGGACCCCGCCGGTTACGTACCGCTGGAGTTGATCAGCGAGTACGGTCATTTCAGCCTGTTGGGTGGGCGGGAAGTGGACGCCCGGGGCGCGGTGGCCTTGCGCAAGATCGGTGGCAGCGCCTTGCCGGTCGGTTTGGGGCAGTTGGCGTTGCGTACGGCGGTGGTGGAATCGGCCATTGCCGCAGCCGGGTCTATGGCCGCCGGCTTGTTGGCCGGTGTAGTGGGGTTGGCTTGGCCGGGAAAGTTGGGCGATAGCGCGTTATATAGCGAAGAGCAGTTGCGCTCGATGCAGCGAGCGCGGTCGCAGATGCGACTGCAAATTGAGCAGCGTGAGGACGGCACGCTAAGGGGTTATGGGTTTTACACAGGCAACCATGCCGCCTGGCAGATGATCGATGTGGTGCAGTTCCAAAGCCGTGACGAGCAGTTTGTTGCGGATTTGGGTGAGGGTGTTGAACTGATCTGGACTCCCGCCGTTGATCCAAGTGACACGCTGGGTATTCCGGCTCTGGAGGCTGCACCGCAAGCGCCGGTGATCTGGATTTACCCACCGACGGAGAAGGCGGCACAGATTCTGGTGAACCCGGTATATCCGCCGCAATATCGGGATTTTATTCTGGTGTTCCCGGTGGAGTCGGGGGTTCGGCCGCTGTATGTGGTGGTGAGTGTTCGAAGAAAAACACTTCCGGCACTCGGTCATGGTTATCACACGGCGCCGACTACGGAACAAATCACCGGTTTCCCTGGTTTGAGGAACATAAAAGGAATGACCCCAAAGCAGGGAGGTGCGGGTGTACGGAAACGATGGACGGATGCCAAAAACAGAAAAATCTTTGAATGGGACTCGGCAGAAGGGGAGCTGGAAGTTTACTTGATAGGTGACGGGAGCCATATTGGTGCGTTCAATCATATAACTGGCGAAAGAACAAAACAGCCAAACCCAAAGAGAAACGTCAAAAAACACCTGTGAGGAAAAACACCTATGAGCCTCAGAGTCATGCTCGAATGGTTTGAAAAACCTACCGGTTTCGGAGTGGGAGAAGAACTGTCAACTATATTTGAAGATGCTCATTCGATACTTGCTTCGCTTGAGCTAGAGAAAGACTATCAAATTTTCGATGGTGCTTACGATCTTAAGAAAAAGTGGATAGCGGTCCTACAACCTCACTTCAAACATGAGGTAAAACAAGACAACTATGACTATCAGATATCATTCCACCACCAGGGGCCTTGGCCATACTGAGTATGTACTGGTAGCGAGTGGCCGGTTCCGCGAAGGAGCCACATGGGACTCAAAGTGAGACTGGAATGGTTCGACAGAACCACAGAGTGGCTACGCGGAACGGAGCACTCGGCGGATTTAGGAGACGATTACTCCGTGATTTCCGAGCTCGGGTTGTCAGTAAACGAGGACGTCAATAACGGCATGTTTAAACTGCGGCAGGAGTGGTTATCACTGATCCAAGCGTACTTCTTTCATGAGATTACTTTTTCAGAAAACGACTACTTCATTGGGTTTGATTACGAACATGCACACGAGTGATACAGACTAAGAGCCCTTTCAACGAAGAACACTTCTCCTTTGTGTCTAAAACCCTGAAAAGCAAATGCCCCGACAAGTCAGGGCGTTTGCTTTCAGCTGGTGCAGGCAGCGTTTTCACACAGCCCGCATATTTTGCTTACTTTAACGCCGCTCCCGCCGGCGCCAACGCCGCTTCAGCACTGCGCTTATTCTTGATCCAATAACACACCGCCATAAACGCCACCCACACCGGGATCGCGTACACCGACACCTGAATCCCCGGGATCATCAGCATGATCACCAGGATAAACACCACGAACGCCAGGCACACATAGTTGCCGTACGGGTACCACAGCGCCTTGAACAGCGGCACCTGGCCGGTGCGTTTCATGTGCTGGCGGAACTTGAGGTGGGAAAAGCTGATCATCGCCCAGTTGATCACCAGCGTGGCCACCACCAGCGACATCAGCAGCTCCAACGCGTGTTGCGGGATGAAGTAGTTCATCAGCACCGCCACCAGGGTCACCGCCGCCGAGGCGAGGATCGAACGCACCGGCACGCCGCGCTTGTCGATCCTGGCCAGGGCCTTGGGCGCATCGCCTTGCTCGGCCATGCCCAGCAGCATGCGGCTGTTGCAGTAGGTGCCGCTGTTGTACACCGACAACGCCGCCGTCAACACCACGAAGTTGAGGATGTGTGCCGCGGTGTTGCTGCCCAGCATCGAGAACACCTGCACGAAGGGGCTGCCGCTGTAGGCGTCGCCGGACGCATTCAGCGTGGCCAGCAGGCTGTCCCAGGGCGTCAGCGACAACAGCACCACCAGGGCGCCGATGTAGAAAATCAGGATGCGATAGATCACCTGATTGATCGCCTTGGGGATCACGGTGCGTGGCTGATCGGCTTCGGCAGCGGTGAAACCGAGCATTTCCAGGCCGCCGAAGGAGAACATGATGATCGCCATGGCCATCACCAGGCCGCCGACGCCATGGGGGAAGAAGCCGCCGTGCTCCCACAGGTTGCTCACCGAGGCTTGCGGACCGCCGCTGCCGCTGACCAGCAGGTAGCTGCCCAAAGCGATCATGCCGACGATGGCCACCACCTTGATGATCGCGAACCAGAATTCGGCTTCGCCAAAGACTTTAACGTTGGCCAGGTTGATCAGGTTGATCAGCACGAAAAACGCCGCCGCCGAGACCCAGGTTGGAATCTCCGGCCACCAGTAATGCACGTATTTGCCGACAGCCGTCAGCTCGGACATGCCCACCAGAATGTACAGGATCCAGCAGTTCCAGCCCGACAGAAAGCCGGCGAAACCGCCCCAGTACTTGTGGGCAAAATGGCTGAAGGAACCGGCGACCGGCTCTTCCACGATCATTTCGCCGAGCTGGCGCATGATCATGAACGCAATGAAGCCGCAGATGGCATAACCCAGGATCATCGACGGCCCGGCGGATTTAAGCACGCCGGCCGAGCCCAAAAACAGGCCGGTGCCGATGGCGCCGCCCAGGGCGATCAACTGGATATGACGGTTTTTCAGGCCACGTTTCAGTTCGCCTGAAGAGGAATGGGGTCCACTCATGGAAAAGGTCTCACGCAAGGTTTGATGATGTTGAATGCACGTTGCTGCGTTGAATCTCTGCTCAAGCAGCGCCGCTCAAACCCCAGCGCAGGCACCAGGAGTACAGCGTTTTTCTAATGGTCATGCGTCACCTGTTTGTTTTTATCTGTGACGAAATCGAACCCGTCCGGCTCGTGGCCAGGCGGAGTGATCAGGGTGGGTGAACCCTGAGGTCTTGGCCTTTTGCGTAGGCACGCAACGGGCGTCACAGTAAAACGCGCGCATTGTACACGGCTCGACAGCCTGCGGCGGCCATCGCCTGACACGTGCGACGATCTGTCAGGCATTCCTTACAGGGTAAGAATGTTCAATATTGTCTCGATCAATACGTAAATTAATCGTTACAGCACGGAAATTCTGCGTTACAGCTGTAAATTTAATAGAAATTGACGGTAGGAAATTTCCTCAGAATTGGTGCTCGCAGCCTTTTGAATTTTCTCAAAAAAATAATCACGCAGAAAATCAGAACAAAAAATCCAAATGAGACCGTGTCAATAAATTTTTTGCATTCTGAAACACCCTCACCTAGGTTTCCCACTTGCCCAGCGATGCCGCTGGCAAGCCGTTCTCAAACAACGTCCTCTAGGAGATACACCATGCAAGTACTGGAAAACGACCTGGAAACCGAACTGCAACTCGACGATTGGTTTGAAGCGCCGACCCATGAGGCCGCCGTTGAAATGATGCAAGCCGACGCCGTTGTGCCGTTTGGCACCGCGATGTGGCCTTTCTAAGCCTCGACAGGCATCCGGCAGGTGCTGTGCACGGCACCTGCTTCCTTACCCAAGGCATACAAGGACACCCGTCATGGACAAGGCCCGCGCCGTCGAACATTTTCTCTACTACCTCGCCCATCACCCGGCCCTTAACGGCGTGAACTGCCCGACCGTGCTGCTGGGCCACACCGAACGCTACGACGCCATCGCACAGGCCATCACCCAAGGCAGCGCCGGCCGCTTCAATTTCCAAGTGCAGCGCCTGGACTTGACCGCCAGCGATGCCCTGGCCCAGGCCATCGACGCCTGTGACCTGTACCTGTTTCTGTACGACTCTTCCACGCTGCCCAACCCACGCGCAGAAGGCCCGGATTTTATTCGCGCCCTGCAAGACGTGATGGCCGAGCATTGGAAGAAGTCCCTGCTGTTCAAGGATTACGGCGACTATTTCTACGATACCTTCAGTGTCGAGCCCCAGCGCATCGCCGACCTCAACGCCACGCTGATCCGGCGTATGGGCCAGGCCAACGTGCTGAGCTTTACCGACAAGCACGGCTCACGCCTTGAAGCGCCGCTGAGCAGCATCAAGAAGTGGACGAATATTAACGGCGTCGGCAACCACGACCTGGCGCCCGGCGAGATTGCCACCCACAGTGAGGCGATCAATGGCCAGGTGCGATTCATCGGCACCTTTCTCAGCACCATCCCTTTTGCGCGCAAATACGGCGTGCTGCAATCGCCCCTGGAGCTGTGGATCGAGAACTCGACCATCTGCAGCGTGGCCAGCGACGTGCCGGGGCTGGCGGATGACTTCAACAAATACCTCAACGCCAACCCGTCCAACCGCCGTGTGGAGGAACTGGGGATCGGCACCAATGAAGGCGTCAAGGACCTCTACGCGCGCAATGCCGGTTTCGAGGAGCGCCATTGCGGTCTGCATCTGGGCCTGGGGGGTGGGCAGAAAGGCAGCCATCACCTGGATTTGATCTTTGCCAGCGGGGTGTTGGCGCTGGATGACAAACCCGTGTTCGATGGCAGATTTGCGTTCTAGCGCCAGCTGCAAGTCGGAAGCCACAAGCAAAAAAAAGCGCCAACCCGTAAGGGCTAGCGCTTCTTCTTACAGCTTGCAGCTAAAAACTTACCGCTGCCCTTAAGGCTTCTTACGACCAAACCCTGGACGCTGGCCGGAACCGGCCGGGGCGCCGCGACGCTTGCCCGACGGCTCGTCCGCCACCAGTTTAGGGCCGGGGCGCTTGTTCGCTGCCGGCTTGGCTGGGCGCTTGGTGCTGGCGCTGTCGGCCGGGCGATCGGCTTCACCACGGTTGCTGCGACCGCCGGCCGGGGCTGGCCGCGGAGTGCGTGGTGCACGCTCGCCTTCCTGGCGCGACGGTGCGGTCGGGCGACGCTCGCCTTCGATCTGCGGCTCGCGGGAGATACGCCCGCCGGTCGCCGGTGCATTGAGCGCCGGGCGCAGGGTGCGCGCCACACGTTCGGTACGCGCCACCGGACGCGACGATTTACGCTGCATACGCTCAAGCTTGTCTTTGCTCTTGGCGTTCATCTGCGGCATCGCCACCGGGGTCAGGCCGACTTCGGCGCTGAGAATATCGACTTCGTACTGGCTCATTTCGCGCCAGCGGCCCATCGGCAGGTCGGAGTTCAGGAACACCGGGCCGAAACGCACGCGCTTGAGGCGGCTGACCACCAGGCCCTGGGACTCCCACAGGCGACGTACTTCACGGTTACGGCCTTCCATTACCACGCAGTGGTACCAGTGGTTGAAACCTTCGCCGCCCGGAGCCTGCTTGATGTCGGTGAACTTGGCCGGGCCATCTTCCAGCACCACGCCGGCCTTGAGGCGTTCGATCATTTCGTCGTCGACTTCGCCACGCACACGCACGGCGTACTCACGGTCCATCTCGTAGGACGGGTGCATCAGGCGGTTGGCCAGCTCACCGTCGGTGGTGAACATCAGCAGGCCGGTGGTGTTGATGTCGAGACGACCGATGTTGATCCAGCGGCCTTCTTTGGGCTTGGGCATCTTGTCGAACACGGTCGGACGGCCTTCCGGGTCGTCACGGGTGCAGATCTCGCCATCGGGCTTGTTGTACATGATCACGCGGCGCACCGATTCGGCGGCCTCTTCACGCTTGATGACCTTGCCATCAATGGTGATTGCGTCGTGCAGGTCGACGCGCTGGCCAAGGGTGGCCTCGACGCCGTTGACCTTGATGCGCTTCTGGGTGATCCAGGCTTCGACGTCACGGCGCGAGCCCACGCCGATACGCGCCAGCACCTTCTGCAGTTTTTCGCCTGCTGGGCCGATTTCCTGGCTGTCGTTCTGGTCTTTGTCGTTCATCTTAAGCACCTCCCGGTGGGTCGATTCAGGCGTGGCCTGAAGGGTATTGAAAGCGGGGCTTTGGCCGAATAGCTCGGCAAAGGGTCGCGAATCATACGCGCATGGCGCGCATTGCGCATCAGAGACTAGTCGATTAGCGCCAGGTCATTTGCTTTTCCGCCGACCGGTGATGCCCAAAGCACCAGAGAACCGATGCGGGAGGGGGTTGCACCCACATTGGACCGTGTCAGTCTTCGAGCTGGCGGCGTTCGTTCTCGATGGCTTCGGCCAGGGCTCGGGCTTCGTCTTCTTCGTCGCTCAGGGGCGGCTGTTCGAGGGCGGCGACGGCGGCCAGGAGTTTTTCACGGGCTTGTGCCACGCCAAGGATATCTTCCTCAGGTTCAGGCTCGACCTCCACGCTCATCCGGGTTTCCGGCTCGGCCGCCCCATCACGCAGCAAATCATCAAAGTCGGTCTTGATGCCCTGCTCCATGTCGTCCAGTTCCAACAGCAAGGTATGGAAACTGGTCTCGTCCTTCGGCTCTTCCGGCTCGGCCGTGGCATCGGCCAGTTCCTGCAAACTCGCGGGCACCGGTGCGTCGTCGAAATCCAGAACCGGTTCGGCCTCCATTTCGCGCAATTCGGCAAGCGGCGGAAGGTCGTCGAGATTCTTCAGGTTGAAATGGTCCAGGAACACCTTGGTGGTGGCGAACATCGCCGGTTTTCCCGGTACGTCGCGGTAGCCGACGATGCGAATCCACTCACGCTCCAGCAATGTCTTGACGATATGGCTGTTGACTGCCACGCCGCGCACATCCTCGATCTCGCCACGGGTAATCGGCTGCCGATAGGCGATCAACGCCATGGTTTCCAGCATCGCCCGCGAGTAGCGCTGCGGGCGCTCTTCCCACAATCGGCCAACCCAGGGGGAAAATTTCTCACGGATCTGCAGGCGATAACCCGACGCCACTTCGCGCAGTTCAAAGGCCCGGCCGTCGCAGGATTTGCGCAGAATTTCCAGGGCCTTCTTGAACACCGGCGGCTCGGGGCGTTCGGCCTCTTCAAACAGTTCGAACAGGCGCTCCAGGGACTGCGGCTTACCCGAGGCCAGGAGAAAGGCCTCCAGCAGCGGCGCCAGTTCGCGGGGTTCAGTCAGATTCATCGTTTCAGCTCTTTATTCGGCTCGCGCCCGCACGTGGATAGCCGCAAAAGGCTCATTCTGGACCAGCTCGACCAAGGACTCCTTGACCAGTTCAAGGATCGCCATAAAGGTCACCACCACCCCCAGGCGCCCTTCTTCAGCGGTGAACAGCTCGACAAACGGCACGAAACCGCCGCCTTTAAGGCGTTCCAGCACATCGCTCATGCGTTCGCGGGTAGACAGCGCTTCGCGGCTGACCTGGTGGCTTTCAAACATGTCGCCACGGCGCAGCACCTCGGCCATGGACATCAGCAATTCCTCCAGGCTCACGTCCGGCAACAGCTTGCGCGCGCGGGCCTCGGGTGCGTCGAGCTTGGGCACCACCACGTCGCGGCCGACGCGGCTCAAACCGTCGATGCCCTCGGCGGCGGCCTTGAAGCGTTCGTACTCCTGCAGACGTCGGATCAGTTCGGCGCGCGGGTCATCCTCTTCGGCCTCCACTGTCTCCGAACGCGGCAGCAACATGCGCGATTTGATCTCGGCGAGCATGGCGGCCATCACCAGGTACTCGGCCGCCAGCTCCAGGCGCACCGACTGCATCAGCTCGACATAGCCCATGTACTGGCGGGTGATTTCCGCCACGGGGATGTCGAGGATATTAATGTTCTGCTTGCGAATCAGGTACAGCAGCAAGTCCAGCGGGCCTTCGAACGCTTCCAGGAACACTTCCAGCGCATCCGGCGGGATGTACAGGTCCAGCGGCATTTCCATGACCGCCTGGCCGTAGACCATGGCGAACGGCAGTTCCTGCTGGGCGCCTGCCTGGGGATCGACGGTTTCCACGGCCGACATTCAGGCCTCGGCCATGAAGGGCGCGGGGTCGCCGCAGCCGATCCGGATCACTTCCGGCTCGCCGTCTGCCAGATTGATCACGGTGGACGCCTTGGCGCCGCCGAAACCGCCGTCGATGATCAGGTCCACCTGTTTTTCCAGGAGCTGACGCATCTCGTACGGATCTTCCAGCGGCTCGGTCTCACCGGGCATGATCAGCGATACGCTCATCAGTGGCTCCCCCAGCTCGGCCAGCAGCGCCAGGGCAATCGGATGTTCCGGCACGCGAAGGCCGATGGTGCGCTTCTTGGGGTGCAGCAGCAGGCGCGGCACTTCGCGGGTAGCGTTGAGAATAAAGGTGTAAGGCCCCGGCGTGTGCGCCTTGAGCAGTCGAAACGTGCCGGTATCGACCTTGGCGAACAGGCCCAGTTGGGACAGGTCGCTGCAGATCAGCGCAAAGTTGTGCTTGTCGTCCAGCTGACGCAGGCGTCTGACACGCTCGACTGCGCTTTTGTCGCCGATCTGGCAACCGATCGCGTAGGACGAATCCGTTGGATAGATCACTACGCCGCCGGCGCGAATGATCTCCACGGCCTGTTTAATCAGGCGTGGCTGGGGGTTTTCCGGATGAATCTGGAAGAATTGACTCACGTGCTCTACCTGTTCAGACGGTGGCAATAATGGGGTCATGCTTGAATCGCCCCCACAAGAGCGGCAAATCTTCCGGGACGGGCCGATATTCGCCAATCTCGGACCAGCCGCCTGGGCCATGAAAATCACTGCCGGCACTGACCAGCAGACCAAATTCGCGGGCAAGAATCGCCAGGCTGCCGACCTGTTCGGCGGGTTGATGCCCGTTGACCACTTCGATGGCGTGGCCTCCCGCTCCAATATAGTCGCCAATCAGTTTGCGACGTTTGCTGCGGGTGAAATCATAATGCCAGGGATGCGCCAGGCTGACCCAGGCACCGGAGGCCCGCAGTGTGTCGACGGTGTCCTCCAGGGTTGGCCAGTGTTGCTTGACGTCACCCAGCTTACCGGCGCCCAGCCATTTACGAAAAGCTTCGGCCCGGTCTCGCACAAACCCTTCGCGCACCATCCAGTCGGCAAAATGCGGACGGGCCGGTGCGTTGCCGCTGTCGCCCAGTTCCTGCTGGATGGCTCGCGCACCGTCGAGGGCGTTAGGCATGCCTTTAAGGCTGAGCTTGCGGCTTATTTCTTCGGACCGCAGCCAGCGCCCATCGTGCAAATCGGCGATGGCCTTGACCAGCGGCGCGGCCTGCTGATCGAAACCGTAGCCCAGTACATGAATAGTGGCGCCACCCCAGGTGCAGGACAATTCCACGCCGTTGACCAGTTGCATGCCCAGGGCCTGGGCCGCCGCGCGGGCTTCGTCGAGGCCTTCAAGGGTGTCGTGGTCGGTCAACGCCAGGACTCGCACCCCGTGCTCATATGCCCGCGCAACCAGTACCGCGGGCGCCAGGGCGCCGTCGGAGGCCGTGCTGTGGCAGTGCAAATCAACATTCACGGGGGTGTGTAACCTCAAGTCAGGTGGCGCTTTCGCTGCCAAGGATGTTTGTTATTATGCCGACACATCCAGCTTCTGGCTCTTACTGTGAAACAATTCATCGACTTCATCCCGCTGTTGCTGTTTTTCATCGTTTACAAACTCGACCCCAGGGTCATCGATATCGCCGGCCATGAGCTGACCGTCGGAGGCATCTACAGCGCCACCGCAGTACTGATCATCAGCTCCATTGTGGTCTACGGCGCCCTCTTCATCTCCCAGCGCAAACTGGAAAAAAGCCAATGGCTGACCCTGGTCGCGTGCCTGGTCTTCGGCAGCCTGACCCTGGCTTTCCACAGCGAAACCTTCTTGAAATGGAAAGCCCCGGTGGTGAACTGGCTGTTCGCCCTGGCGTTCATCGGTAGCCACTTCATCGGCGATCGGCTGCTGATCAAGCGGATCATGGGCCATGCGCTGACCCTGCCGGAGCCGGTCTGGGCCCGCTTGAACGTGGCGTGGATTGCGTTTTTCATCTTCTGTGGGGCCGCCAACCTGTTTGTGGCCTTCACATTCCAGGATTACTGGGTCGACTTCAAAGTGTTCGGCAGCCTGGGCATGACCGTGCTGTTCCTGATCGGCCAGGGCATCTACCTCTCGCGCCATCTGCATGACACCGACCCCACCACGCCGAAAACCGAGGACTGACATGCTCTACGCCATCATTGCCACCGATGTTGCCCACTCCCTGGAAAAACGCATGTCCGTGCGCCCGGCCCATGTCGAACGCCTCAAGCAACTGCAGGCCGAAGGGCGTATGGTGCTGGCCGGCCCGCACCCGGCCATCGAGAGCAATGACCCAGGCGAGGCCGGTTTTACCGGCAGCCTGATCGTCGCCGAGTTCCCAACCCTGGCTGAAGCCAGGGCCTGGGCCGACGCCGACCCATACGTCGCGGCGGGCGTCTATGACAGCGTGGTGATCAAGCCTTTCAAGCAAGTCCTGCCTTAACCTGCAGGCGTGCCGAACCTATTGCGTTCGGCACACTCCTAATTGCTCATTATTCCCGGTAACCTGCCGACAACTTTCTGAATATTCGTGTGGAATCAGGAGTTCCGATGCGCTTACGTCAGTTGTGTCTGTTGGCAGTGTTAATGATCGGGGCCAAGGCCCACGCGGAAGACCCCTCAAACACCGGCGGCTCCACGCCTTTGTCCTTGAGTGCCGGCGCCCAGATCACCGAGTTGCAGCAACGCTTGAAAGACAGCGAACGGCAGCGTGAAGAACTGAGCAAGCAACTGCAAAGCGCGGATGCGACCCGCGAAAGCGCCCAACTGAGCCGCCTTCGCCAAGAGAACCAACGCCTGGCCCAGCAACTCAAAGACGCACAGGGCGGCGGCTTGACCCGATGGCTGACCGAGCAACAACAGTGGTTTGTCACCGGCGGCGCCGTCGCTCTGATTGCCCTGTTGTGCGGGATCTTCGCCAGCGGCGGGCACCGGCGTCGTCGACAATGGCTAAATTGAGTGAGTCATGAGCGAGCTGTTACTGATAGATGATGACCAGGAGCTCTGCGAGCTGCTGACCAGTTGGTTGAGCCAGGAAGGCTTCCAGGTGCGTGCGTGTCACGATGGCCTGAGTGCGCGCAAGGCCTTGGCCGACAGCGCCCCGGCTGCCGTGGTGCTGGACGTGATGCTGCCCGACGGCAGCGGCCTGGAATTGCTCAAGCAGTTACGCACCGACCACCCGGAGTTGCCGGTGCTGATGCTTTCGGCGCGTGGCGAACCGCTGGACCGCATCCTCGGTCTGGAGCTGGGCGCCGATGATTATCTGGCCAAACCCTGCGACCCTCGGGAACTGACTGCACGCCTGCGCGCCGTGCTGCGCCGCAGTCACCCGGCCGCCGTGTCGACCCAGCTCGAACTGGGCGACCTGTGTTTCAGCCCGGTGCGCGGCGTGGTCAGCATCGATGAACAGGAATTCACCCTCACCGTTTCCGAGAGCCGCCTGCTCGAAGCCCTGCTTCGCCAGCCCGGCGAGCCGTTGGACAAACAGGAACTGGCGCAGATCGCCCTGGGCCGCAAGCTCACCCTGTACGACCGCAGCCTGGATATGCACGTGAGCAACCTGCGCAAAAAGATCGGCCCGCACCCTGATGGCCGGCCACGCATCGTGGCATTGCGCAGCCGTGGCTATTACTACAGCCTGTAGATTAAAAAGCCCGGCATGTTGGCCGGGCATTTACTCACTGTTCATCTCAATTGTTTTTCATCGCGTCCGTAGTGGCTTTTATTATTGCCTTGGCAGCCTCGACGCTGATGGGCAACGGTGCCTGTAAATCATCCTGGTCAGCTTTGGGCCGATGGTGGAAATAGCGCAACAGTGCAATAAGCAGCAGCGTAGGCACTGTAGAGAGGGACACGATGATCGGAATATCTCCCGCGCTGTGCGGGCGAACGGCGGCGAAGAAATACCAGACACCGGCTGAGATTCGAATATTCCCAAGAAAGACGAAGCCCAGCAGCGCCAGGTAAAACAATAGGATTAACGCGACAGTCACATTGGTCAGGCGCTTTTCCCACCTGAATCGCCAGGCTTCTCTTCTCAAATAGTCACTGATCAGGCCAGGATTATCAGCCTCGCCGCCAGACAGATCGTCGCTGCTATCAATCATAAAAGCCCAATCGCCTTGAGCCGGAACTCCATCGCAGCCGTAGAGACCCCGAACGCACTGGCCAACTTTGCGATATCGGTGATTCGCTGCTCAATGACCATATGTTTGACCAATGCCGCCGGCATCAGGAGCGCTGCGGCAAAGCGGTTGGCCGCCACTTCCCTGGGGTCCCGCGACTTGGCGCTGAACTGCTCCGAGGTGTCTCGCGGCGCGTCCAGATCGCCATATACGTGGTGGCCGATCTCATGCGCAATAGTGAAACGTTGCCTGACCGGAGCGTCCATGAAGTTATAGGTAATCAGCGGGTTGCCACCGCGAAAAGAATAATGCCCGCTTTCAGTGGCACGCCACTTTTCGGGCTCATCCGGGGTAAGCGCCTCAACTTCTATTCCCATCGCCTCGGCAATGTTCTTTGGACTTACCGGCAAGCGACCATCCCAGTGAGCGCGCAGGACGTCGTCTGCAGTTCTGTACTCCATACGCCTCCCTTATAAGTTTAGAACTCAACATTTTGGTGGGTTGAATTGAGGGCAAATGTTGCATAGGGCCAAGCCCTCGTCAAATTGTAGTTGACACAAGTACAAGCATTCGTTCCTGCAATATTTAGTTTAACTGTATATGCATACAGCCCAGGCGCCGAAGTATGCCCGTATTCATGACGAACGTGGCAGCGCTGTTACAAAAGAGCACGCTTAAGTTATGTCAGCGCCCATCGTATGGCTCTTTACCGAAGCTTTACCCACACCTGACCGCCGCTGACCTTGGTCTGCGTAACCTACTCACATCCGGATTCACCGGAATAGAGACAGGAGAATCACCATGCGCAAGACCCTTATCGCTTTGATGTTCGCCGCAGCCCTGCCCACTGTCGCCATGGCCATGCCGGAAGGCCCGACACCAGGCCCGATGGGCGGCCCTGAAGGCCACATGATGGGTGGCCCGGGTCACGGCGAACACGGTCCGCGCGGCAAAGGCGGTCCGTTCAGCCAACTGGACCTGAGCAAAGAACAGCGTGAGCAGATCGGCAAGCTGATGGGCGATCAATGGCACGCTCGCAAGGATCTGGTCAAAAAGTACCTGGCCAAACTCCCGGCCGCCGACCAGAAAGCCATGCAGGATGAAATCGATGCCGGGCGTCAGAAAACCCAGGCCGATATCCGTAACCTGCTCAAGCCCGACCAGCAGAAGAAGTACGACGAGATCGTCAAGAAACAAGCCGAGCGTCGGGCCGAGTGGCAGCAATTCCAGGCCTGGAAAGCGCAACAGCCGCAAAAAGCGCAATAATGCTCTGGCGTTAATCTCCCAGCCCAGTGGCCCACGCCACTGGGCTTTTCCTGTTTGAGGGTGTCCTGTGCGTTCATTGTTCTGGCGGATCCTGGCGAGTTTCTGGCTGGCCATCGCCCTGGTTGCCGGTTTGTCGATCCTGCTGGGGCACATGCTCAATCAGGATGCATGGATTCTCAGCCGCCACCCTGGCCTCAACAACCTGGCCCAGGAGTGGACCCAACTCTACGAGGCCCAGGGCGAGGACGCGGCCCAGGAGTTGCTGCAGCAACGCAAGCGCCAGTATCACATTGATGTGCAAGTGCTGAACGAAAGCGGCGACCCGGTGGTGCGCGGCACCTTTCCGCGTCGCGCCGCGGCGTTCGAAGCCCGGCAAAACGACAGCAAGGACGGCCACCTGCCCTGGCGCCGCCTGACCGCCGAGTACACCAGCGACAAAACCGGCGACACCTATTTGCTGATCTACCGCATTCCTCATCCGGAACTCGACGAATGGCATCGCAGCAGTCTGGCCTGGCCCTTGAGCGCCCTGGCCATCGCCCTGGTGGTGCTGACGCTGTTCAGCCTGTTCGTCACCTTGTCCATTACCCGTCCGCTCAGCCGCCTGCGCGGCGCGGTACACGACCTGGGCCAGGCCACCTACCAACAGAACAGCCTGGCGCGCCTGGCCAATCGGCGCGATGAATTCGGCGTATTGGCCACCGACTTCAACCGCATGGGCGCCCGCCTGCAAAGCTTGATCGGCAGCCAGCGCCAGTTGTTGCGCGACGTGTCCCACGAACTGCGCTCGCCCCTGGCGCGTCTGCGTATCGCCCTGGCCCTGGCCGAACGCGCCAGCCCCGAAGAACGCGAGCGACTCTGGCCGCGCCTGACGCGCGAATGCGACCGCCTGGAGGCGCTGATCAGCGAGATTCTGGTATTGGCCCGCGTTGACGCCGACAACGCCAGCGCCGAAGAGGTGGACCTCAACACGTTGCTCAAAACCTTGCAAAAAGATGCCCAGCTCAGCGCACCCGACCAAGTGGTACGCCTGACCACCGACGCCGACCTGCACCTCAAGGGCTGGCCGACCATGATCGAGCGGGCGGTGGATAACCTGCTGCGCAATGCCCAGCGCTTCAACCCTGCGGGCCAGCCCATCGAATTACAGGCCCAGCGTCTGGGTGAGCGCATTGTGATCAGCGTGCGCGACCACGGCCCCGGGGTTGATGCCGAACACCTGAGCCAACTGGGCGAGCCGTTCTACCGCGCCCCAGGCCAGACCGCCCAGGGCCACGGGCTGGGCCTGGCGATCGCACGGCGAGCGGCGGAACGCCACGGCGGCAGCCTGGAGCTGGCCAATCACCCGACCGGCGGCTTTATCGCCAGCCTCGACCTGCCGCTGCAACCCGGGGTTGTCACACCCGCCGGCTGATCTTCTATAGTGGTCCTTCTCCCGGAGGGCCTTTGATGACTGACCTGCTGACTTCCATCCAAGCCGCGCTCGATCTACCGCAAACGCCGCTGCCTCTGACCGGCGCCGGCGCCCTGCCCTCGGCCTTCGCCGTGACCGACCTGGCCTGCGCCAGCCTCGGCGCCGCCGGCCAGGCCGTGGCCGAGCTGATCCGGCAACAGACCGGACGCCTGCCCGACGTCAGCGTGGACCGACGTCTGGCGTCCTGGTGGTTCTCGTCCTCACTACGCCCGCTGGGCTGGCATGTGCCGCCGCTGTGGGACCCGGTGGCCGGCGATTACGCCAGCGCCGACGGCTGGATTCGTCTGCACACCAACGCGCCCCATCACCGTGCCGCCGCCGAGCAGGTGCTGGGCCAGGTCCGTGATCGCACCGAGATGGCCGGCAAGGTCGCCGCCTGGAAGGCCGCGGAACTGGAGCAGGCAATGGTCGAGGCCGGCGGTTGTGCCGCGCAGATGCGTACCGGGTCGGCCTGGCAGCAACATCCCCAAGGGCAGGCGGTGAATGCCGAGGCGCTGGTGCAGCGTCAGACGTTTGCGGCCACCACGGCCAAACCCTGGCGCGGCTCGGTGGCCCGCCCGCTGGCAGGGCTCAAGGTGCTGGACCTGACCCACGTCCTGGCCGGCCCGGTGGCCAGTCGCTTCCTGGCCGGGCTGGGGGCGGATGTGCTGCGCATCGACTCGCCGACCTGGGACGAACCGGGCGTGGTGCCGGAAATGACTCTGGGCAAACGCTGCGCGCGGCTGGATTTGAAAACCCAGGATGGTCGGCAGCTGTTCGAAGCCTTGCTCAAGGACGCCGACCTTTTGTTCCACGGTTATCGCGCCGACGCCCTCGAACGCTTGGGCTACAGCGCCGACAGCCTGCAACGCCTGGCCCCCGGCCTGATCGACGTGAGCCTTAACGCCTATGGCTGGAGCGGCCCATGGCGCAACCGCCGCGGCTTCGACAGCCTGGTGCAGATGAGCTGCGGCATCGCCGAGGCGGGCATGGCCTGGCAACAGGCGGACAAACCGATGCCGTTGCCAGTGCAGGCGCTGGACCACGGCACCGGCTACCTCATGGCCGCCAGCGCGCTGCAGGCATTGCGCGAACGCTTGCAGTCCGGACGTGGTGGATCGGCGCGCTTGTCCCTGGCGCGTACGGCAAAGCTGCTGATGGAAGCAGGGCAAGCGCCGCAGGAACCGGCGCTGAGGCCCGAGGAGCCAGGCGACCTGGGGCTGCTGGTCGAACACACCCATTGGGGCCCGGCGCACCGGCTGCTGCCCCCCGTGAGCATCAACGGCACACCGCTGCAATGGGATCGGCCGGCCGTAGAATTGGGTTCACATCGGCCACAGTGGTGATCGACCGTCCAGGCGTACGGCTGCCCGTCACAATGACAATACCCCGCTGTATAACCCGTATGCCGCCAGGCCCGCGCCGGCGATCACGCAGCTGAAAATGCCTTTTTCCACGTGGGTAAACAACGGTAGAGCCTGTTCGCGCTTGGCCAGGGCGAACAGGATCACACCGGGCGCGTAGAGCAACGCCGACAACAGCAGGTACTTCAGACCTCCGGCATACAGCAGCCAGATCGCATAACCGAGGGCGATCAGGCCGATAAGCAAGTCTTTGAGGCGCTCGCGGGGCGCGTCTTGATAGGTCTCGCCGCGCCCGCTCAGCAACACTGCGTACGCCGCCGACCACAGGTACGGCACCAGAATCATCGAAGAAGCCAGGTAGATCAGCTTGGTGTAGGTGCTGTGGGAAAACAGCGTGATCACCAGGAATGCCTGGATCATCAGGTTGGTCAGCCACAGCGCGTTGACCGGCACCTGGTTGGCGTTTTCCTTTTTGAGGAACGCCGGCATGGTCTTGTCATGGGCCGTGGCGTACAGAATTTCCGCGCACAACAGTGCCCAGGACAGCAACGCACCGAGCAGCGACACTGCCAGCCCGACGCTGATCAACAGCGCGCCCCACGGCCCGACGATGCGCTCAAGCACCCCGGCCAGCGACGGGTTCTGCAGCCCCGCCAACTCCGGCTGGCTCATGATACCCAGGGACAGCACATTCACCAGCACTAACAGCGCCAGCACGCCGAGAAAACCGATCACCGTGGCTCGCCCTACGTCGGCACGTTTCTCGGCCCGCGCCGAATACACGCTGGCGCCTTCAATGCCGATAAACACAAACACGGTGACCAGCATCATGTTGCGCACCTGCTCCACCACCCCGCCGATCTGCGGGTTGCCCAGGCCCCAGATATCCCGGGTGAACACGTCAGCCTTGAACGCCACGGCGGCGATCACGATAAACATCAGCAGCGGGACGATTTTTGCGATGGTGGTGATCTGGTTGATGAACGCCGCTTCCTTGATGCCGCGCAGCACCAGGAAATGCACAGCCCACAGCAACAACGAGGCGCAGCCGATGGCCACCGGGGTGTTGCCCTGACCGAAGACCGGGAAGAAATAGCCGAGGGTGCTGAACAGCAAGACGAAGTAGCCGACGTTACCCATCCAGGCGCTGATCCAGTAACCCCAGGCCGATGAAAAGCCCATGTAGTCGCCAAAGCCGGCCTTGGCGTAGGCATACACCCCGGAGTCCAGCTCCGGTTTGCGGTTGGCCAGGGTCTGGAACACGAAGGCCAGGGTCAGCATGCCCACGGCAGTGATCGCCCAGCCGATCAACACCGCGCCCACTTCGGCACGTGCCGCCATGTTCTGCGGCAACGAGAAAATTCCCCCACCGATCATGGACCCCACCACCAACGCGATCAGGCCGCTGAGGCGAAGTTTCTCGCTTGTTTGAGACATGAGTACTCCTGACTGAATAACCACTTGAGTCGACAACTGTGCATCCAACTTAATTTAACTAAGCGAGTGTAGCGCTTGTTTACGGCGCCACTATTTCGCCATGCTCATAACGCAAGCGCATGACAGATGTTCGAGTTTAGGCTTATTTAGAATTTAAATACGGCGCACACTTTAAATCATTGCGCGCTTGTTCGCGGTCAGCGTCGAAAAAGTTTGCACATTTGGCAATCCCGTCTAGCTTCAAACCCCATGCCTTGCACTAAATGATTAATTCCAACGCACAAAGCGCTCTGGAACAAGCCTCTGCGGGAAAATCCGTGCGTACAGGGTCGCCGTTAAGTCATTAATTCGCAATGGAATGTGCCAATGAAGTGATCTGAGTCAGCTGTTTGATCAGCTTACGGATTTATTCTGTGGCCTCTCTTCTCCTGCATTGGAGTCATGCAATGTCTGAATCTCCCGGAAAACTTCGATTAGGCGCCCTGGTTGCACTTGTCGTCGGTTCGATGATCGGCGGCGGCATCTTTTCACTGCCGCAAAACATGGCCGCGAGCGCCGATGTGGGCGCGGTATTGATCGGCTGGGTCATTACCGCGATCGGCATGCTGACCCTGGCATTCGTGTTCCAGACCCTGGCCAATCGCAAGCCCGACCTCGACGGCGGCGTGTACGCCTACGCCAAGGCCGGGTTTGGCGACTACATGGGCTTTTCATCGGCCTGGGGTTATTGGATCAGCGCCTGGCTGGGTAACGTCGGCTACTTCGTGCTGTTGTTCAGCACCCTGGGCTATTTCTTTCCGATCTTCGGCGAAGGCAATACGCCAGCGGCGGTGATCGGCGCCTCGGTGTTGCTGTGGGCCGTGCATTTCCTGGTGCTGCGCGGCATCAAGGAAGCGGCGTTCATCAACCTGGTGACCACCGTCGCCAAGGTGGTGCCGCTGGTGCTGTTCGTGTTGATCGCCCTGTTCGCGTTCAAGCTGGACATCTTCACCGCTGACATCTGGGGCGTGAAAAACCCGGACCTGGGCAGTGTGATGAACCAGGTGCGCAACATGATGCTGGTCACCGTATGGGTGTTCATCGGCATCGAGGGCGCGAGCATCTTCTCGGCACGCGCTGAAAAACGCAGTGACGTGGGCAAGGCCACCGTGATCGGGTTCATCACGGTGCTGTTGTTCCTGATGCTGGTGAACGTGCTGTCCCTGGGCATCATGACCCAACCGGAACTGGCCAAGCTGCAGAACCCATCGATGGCCGCTGTGCTGGAGCACGTGGTCGGCCACTGGGGCGCGGTGTTGATCAGCGTCGGCCTGATTATCTCGCTGCTGGGCGCGTTGCTGTCATGGGTGCTGCTGTGCGCGGAGATCATGTTCGCCGCCGCCAAGGACCACACCATGCCGGCGTTCCTGCGCAAGGAAAACGCCAACCACGTGCCGACCAACGCACTGTGGCTGACCAACGCCATGGTCCAGCTGTTCCTGGTAATCACACTGTTTTCCGCCAGTACGTACCTGTCGCTGATCTACCTCGCCACCTCGATGATCCTGGTGCCTTACCTGTGGTCGGCGGCCTACGCGCTGCTGCTGGCGGTGCGTGGCGAGACCTACGAAAACGCCCTGGCCGAGCGCAAAAAAGACCTGTTCATCGGCGCCGTCGCGCTGATCTACGCGATCTGGCTGCTCTACGCCGGCGGCATCAAGTACCTGCTGCTGTCCGCCCTGCTCTATGCGCCCGGCGCGATTCTGTTCGCCAAGGCCAAGCATGAACTGGGCAAACCGATTTTCACCAACGTCGAGAAGCTGATTTTCGCCGCGGTAGTCATAGGCGCCCTGGTGGCTGCCTACGGGCTCTACGACGGCTTCCTGACCTTGTAATTGTTGTTCATTGGAGGATCTGAAATGACCACGGAAAAAGTGAAGTACGGCGTCCACTCCGAAGCCGGCAAACTGCGCAAAGTCATGGTGTGCTCCCCCGGTTTGGCCCACCAGCGGCTGACCCCCAACAACTGCGATGAACTGCTGTTCGATGACGTGCTGTGGGTGGCGCAGGCCAAGCGCGACCATTTCGATTTCGTCACCAAGATGCGCGAGCGGGACATTGATGTGCTGGAAATGCACAACCTGCTGACCGATATCGTCGCCCTCCCTGAGGCGCTGGACTGGATCCTGGCGCGCAAGATCACCGCCAACACGGTAGGCCTGGGCCTGGTCGATGAAGTCGGCTCTTGGCTGCGCAGCCTGGAGCCGCGCAAAATCGCCGAGTTCCTGATCGGCGGCGTGTCGGCCGATGACCTGCCGAGCAGCTTCGGTGGCCGCACCATCGAGATGTTCCGCGAATTCCTCGGCCACTCCAGCTTCATCCTGCCGCCGCTGCCCAACACTCAGTTCACCCGCGACACCACCTGCTGGATCTACGGCGGCGTGACCCTCAACCCGATGTACTGGCCGGCGCGACGTCAGGAAACCCTGCTGACCAGCGCCATCTACAAATTCCACCCCGAGTTCACCAACGCCGACTTCCAGATCTGGTACGGCGACCCTGACCAGGAGCATGGCGCCGCCACGCTTGAAGGCGGTGACGTGATGCCGATCGGCAATGGCGTGGTATTGATCGGCATGGGCGAGCGCTCGTCCCACCAGGCCATCGGCCAGCTGGCGCGCAACCTGTTCAAGAACAACGCCGTGGAGCGCGTGATCGTCGCCGGCCTGCCGAAGTCCCGCGCAGCGATGCACCTGGACACCGTGTTCAGCTTCTGCGACCGCGACCTGGTCACCATCTTCCCTGAAGTGGTCAATCAGATCGTGCCGTTTACCCTGCGTCCTGACGAGAGCAAGCCGCACGGTATCGATATCCAGCGGGAGAAAACCAACTTCGTCGAGACCGTGGCCGCGGCGCTCAACCTCAAGGCCCTGCGCGTGGTCGAGACCGGCGGCAACAGCTTCGCCGCCGAGCGCGAGCAGTGGGACGACGGCAACAACGTGGTGGCCGTGGAGCCGGGCGTGGTAATCGGCTACGACCGCAACACCTACACCAATACCCTGCTGCGCAAGGCCGGCGTGGAAGTCATCACCATCAGCGCCGGTGAACTCGGCCGTGGCCGTGGCGGCGGCCACTGCATGACCTGCCCGATCATCCGCGACCCAATCGACTACTAATTTTCAAGCCATGGCCGCCGCTCATAAGGCGCCGGCCATGGGGATAACCTAAACAGAAGGAGATCCATCATGGCTTTCAATATGCGCAACCGCAGCCTGCTGTCGCTGATGCACCACACCACCCGTGAGCTGCATTACCTGCTGGACCTGTCCCGCGACCTCAAGCGCGCCAAGTACACCGGCACTGAGCGTCCGCACCTGCAAGGCAAGAACATCGCGCTGATTTTCGAAAAAACCTCCACCCGCACCCGCTGCGCGTTCGAAGTGGCGGCCCATGACCAGGGCGCGCACGTCACCTACATCGACCCCGTGTCGTCGCAGATCGGCCACAAAGAAAGCATGAAAGACACCGCGCGCGTGCTTGGCCGGATGTTCGATGCCATCGAGTACCGTGGCTTCGAACAGGAAATCGTCGAAGAACTGGCCAAGTTTGCCGGCGTGCCGGTGTTCAACGGCCTCACCGCCGAGTTCCACCCCACCCAAATGATCGCCGACACACTGACCATGCGCGAACACAGCGACAAACCGCTGCATGACATCAGCTACGCCTACCTGGGCGACGCGCGCTACAACATGGGCAACTCGCTGCTGATGATCGGCGCCAAGCTCGGCATGGACGTGCGCATCGGCGCGCCGAAAGCCCTGTGGCCCCATGAAGATTTCATCAAGCAATGCCAGGCCTTCGCCGAGGAAAGCGGCGCGCGCATCACCATCACCGAAGACCCCAAAGAAGCCGTGAAAGGCGTGGACTTCATCCACACCGATATCTGGGTGTCCATGGGCGAACCGGTGGAAGCGTGGGACGAGCGCATCGAGCAACTGCTGCCGTACCAGGTCAACGCCCAGATGATGAAAGCCTCGGGCAACCCTCGAGTGAAATTCATGCACTGCCTGCCGGCGTTCCACAACAGCGAAACCAAGGTCGGCAAAGACATCGCCGCGCGCTACCCGAACCTGGCCAATGGTGTGGAGGTGACCGAAGAGGTGTTCGAGTCGCCGGCCAACATCGCCTTTGAGCAGGCGGAAAACCGCATGCACACCATCAAGGCGATTCTGGTATCGGCGCTGGCGGATATCTAAAGGCTACACGGGTGAAGTGTGGGAGGGGCCTGCCCCCGCCCACATTGGTCCTGTGTTCGCAACATCGAACTTTGGAAGGACATTCTTTATGCGCATCGTCGTAGCCCTGGGCGGTAACGCCCTGCTCCGCCGTGGTGAACCCATGACCGCGGACAACCAACGCGCCAATATCCGCATCGCCACCGAACAGATCGCCAAGATCCACCCCGGCAACGAGCTGGTGATCGCCCACGGCAATGGCCCGCAGGTCGGCCTGCTGTCGTTGCAGGCGGCGGCCTACACCAGCGTCTCGCCCTACCCGCTGGACGTGCTGGGCGCCGAAACCGAAGGCATGATCGGCTACATCATCGAACAGGAACTGGGCAACCTGCTGGACTTTGAAGTGCCGTTCGCTACCCTGCTCACCCAGGTGGAAGTGGACGCCAACGACCCGGCGTTCAAGCACCCCACCAAGCCCATCGGCCCCGTGTATTCCAAGGACGAAGCGGAAAAACTCGCCGCTGAAAAAGGCTGGGCGATTGCCCCGGACGGCGATAAATACCGCCGCGTGGTCGCCAGCCCACGCCCCAAACGCATCTTTGAAATTCGCCCGATCAAGTGGCTGCTGGAAAAAAGCGCCATCGTGATCTGCGCCGGCGGCGGCGGCATCCCGACGATGTATGGCGAAGACGGCAAACTGCAGGGCATCGAGGCCGTGATCGACAAAGACCTGTGCTCGTCGCTGCTGGCCACGCAACTGGACGCGGACTTGCTGGTGATCGCCACCGACGTCAACGCAGCCTTTATCGATTATGGCAAGCCGACCCAGAAGGCCATCGGCCAGGCCCACCCCGACGACATGGAAAAACTCGGCTTCGCCGCCGGCTCCATGGGGCCCAAGGTACAGGCCGCCTGCGAGTTCGCCCGCCGCACTGGCAAAACCGCCGTGATCGGTTCACTCTCGGACATCGAAGCCATCGTCCAGGGCACCGCCGGTACACGCATCAGCACGGCGACACCTGGCATCACCTATCTGTGAAGTAGAGGAGATTCGCCTATGGCTACCTTTGAACCGGGACACTTGCACGTCGAACGCCACGCGTTGAACAAGGATGACTACAGCTACAACCTGTGCATCGATTACGAAGTCAGCCAGGACCCAAAGGAAGGTAAGGGCATGCTGTTCAAACTGCACGGTTCGGTCCAGGGCCAGGACCTCAAGGAAGAGTTCTTTTTGCCCAAAGACCAGGCCTTCGACTTTGCCCGGCATGCGATGAACATTGCGCAGAAATATGGGATGCCGAAGATGGCCGTACTCAATGGCTCAATGCACAAGCAGTACGACCTGATGTTCGAGGACGTGCGGCATCAGTTGGACGTGAAATCGGGCGATCCGGTCAAACCCGAACACCTGGGATAATCCGGTCGCGCTGACCCACTACCGTTCGATCTGTGGGAGGGGGCAAGCTCCCTCCCAGTTTGATCTCTATCGCCTGCAAGGCATACTGGGCACCCTCCGCATCCCAGAATCCAACGCCACCTCATGCGTATCCACGTCAGCTTCATCGACCGCGTCGGCATTACCCAGGAAGTCCTGGCCTTGCTCGGCGGGCGTAACCTCAACCTGGATGCGGTGGAAATGGTGCCGCCCAACGTCTATATCGATGCACCGACGTTGAGTGCCGAAGTACTTGAAGAACTGCGTGACGCGCTGTTCAGCGTGCAGGGCGTGCAAGCAGTGACCGTGGTGGACATCCTCCCCGGCCAACGCCGCCACCTGCAACTCGACGCCCTGCTGGCCGCCATGACCGACCCGGTGCTGGCCGTGGACAGCGCCGGCAAGATCCTGCTGGCCAACCCGGCGTTGATCGCGCTGTACGGGCGCGAACCGGCCGGCGAAAGCATCAGCGCGCTGTTCAATGACGCGGCCCTGCTGGAGACCTTGCTGGAGGTAGGCTTTCGCCTGCCGCTGCGCGAAATCAGCGTCAACGGCCAAACCTGGTTGCTTGACGCCACACCCATCACCGACGCCGGCGCCCTGCTCACCCTCTACCAGCCCAACCGCATCGGCGAACAACTGTCGGCCCTGCACCACGACCATGCCGAAGGCTTCGATGCGCTGCTGGGCGAGTCCCCGGTCATCCGCACGCTCAAGGCCCGCGCACAACGGGTGGCGGCGCTGGACGCGCCGTTGTTGATCCAGGGCGAAACCGGTACCGGCAAGGAACTGGTGGCCCGCGCCTGCCACGCCATCAGCGCACGCGCCAGTGCGCCGTTCCTGGCGTTGAACTGCGCGGCGCTGCCGGAAAACCTGGCCGAGAGCGAATTGTTCGGCTACGCCCCCGGCGCCTTTACCGGCGCGCAGCGCGGCGGCAAACCGGGGCTCATGGAGCTGGCCAACCAGGGCACGGTATTTCTCGATGAAATCGGCGAAATGTCACCGTACCTGCAAGCCAAACTGCTGCGTTTTCTTAACGACGGCAGCTTCCGGCGCGTCGGTGGCGACCGTGAGGTGAAGGTCAACGTGCGCATCCTCAGCGCCACGCACCGCGACCTGGAAAAAATGGTCAGCGAGGGCACCTTCCGCGAAGACCTGTTCTATCGCCTCAATGTGCTCAACGTGGAAGTGCCGCCCCTGCGCCAACGTGGTCAGGACATTCTGCTGCTGGCGCGCTATTTCATGCAGCAGGCCTGCGCGCAGATCCAGCGTCCGGTGTGCCGCCTGGCGCCCGGCACCTACCCGGCGCTGCTGGGCAACCGCTGGCCGGGCAACGTGCGCCAGTTGCAGAACGTGATCTTTCGCGCGGCGGCGATCTGCGAAAGCAGCCTGGTGGACATCGGCGACCTGGACATCGCCGGCACCTCCGTCGCGCGTCAGAGCGATGGTGAGGTCGACAGCCTGGAACAGGCCGTGGAAGACTTCGAGCGCGACCTACTGGAAAAGCTCTACACCAGCTACCCCTCGACGCGCCAACTGGCCAGCCGCCTGCAAACTTCGCACACGGCCATTGCCCATCGACTGCGCAAGTACGGTATTCCCAACAAGCCCTGACACCGGGTGCAGGGGAGTTGACTATGGAACACCGCCAAGCCCCTCCCACATTGTGTGCATTGCCAGGGTTTGGTCTGAGAACGACATTCACTGTACTGAAAGCGCTACAGCGTAACGATATCGCTACAACCCTGTTTTTTGCGCGCCATGCAAGGCTTTGATCCACATAGGCTTTTTTTCAACAGCCCAGCTGTAGCGAAATCGCTACAGATAAAGCGTCTCCCTTTCCGCCAAATTTTATTAAGCCTTTGATTTTTATGGATTAAATTACATTGGCCGCGATTTTGCTAAGCAACTCCTAATTATTCCAATCCCGTCCACCAGACGAATTCTGGCCCTGAGGAGTTTGCATGAGCGAGTTGCGTTTTACCGAAGATCACGAATGGCTGCGCGCCGAAGCCGATGGCAGCGTCACCGTGGGCATCACCGCTTTCGCTCAGAACGCGCTGGGTGATGTGGTTTTCGTACAACTGCCGGAGTTGCAGACTTACGATAAGGGCGCCGAAGCATCCACCGTCGAATCGGTCAAAGCCGCCAGCGGCGTGTACATGCCGTTGGACGGTGACGTGCTCGAAGTGAACGACAAACTCAGTGACAGCCCGGAACTGGTCAATGAAGACCCACTGGGCGAAGGTTGGTTCTTCCGCTTTAAACCGGCCGATGCCAATGCAGTGGCTAAGCTGTTGGATCAGGATGCGTACGACCGCCTGATCAAAGCCAACGCTGAAGCCTGAGGAGCGCGCCATGACCATTGAATTGAGCACCGCCAACGAATTCATCGCCCGCCACATCGGCCCGCGCCAGGCAGACGAGCAGCACATGCTCGCCAGCCTGGGCTTTGACTCCCTGGAAGCCCTGAGCGCCAGCGTGATCCCGGAAAGCATCAAGGGCACCAGCGTGCTCGGCCTGGAAGACGGCCTGAGCGAAGCCGAGGCGCTGGCGCGGATCAAAGCCATCGCCGGCCAGAACCAACTGTTCAAGACCTACATCGGCCAGGGTTACTACAACTGCCACACGCCGTCGCCGATCCTGCGCAACCTCCTGGAAAACCCGGCCTGGTACACCGCCTACACCCCCTACCAGCCGGAGATTTCCCAGGGCCGCCTGGAAGCGCTGCTGAATTTCCAGACCCTGATCAGCGACCTCACCGGCCTGCCGATCGCCAACGCCTCGTTGCTCGACGAAGCCACCGCCGCCGCCGAAGCCATGACCTTCTGCAAGCGCTTGAGCAAGAACAAAGGCAGCAATGCCTTCTTCGCCTCGATCCACAGCCACCCGCAGACCCTTGACGTGCTGCGCACCCGTGCCGAGCCATTGGGCATCGACGTGGTGGTGGGCGACGAACGCGAACTGAGCGACGCCAGCCCATTCTTCGGCGCCCTGCTGCAATACCCGGCCAGCAATGGCGATGTGTTCGACTACCGCGAGCTGACCGAGCGCTTCCATGCCGCCAACGCCCTGGTGGCCGTGGCTGCCGACCTGCTGGCACTGACCCTGTTGACCCCACCGGGCGAATTCGGCGCCGACGTGGCCATCGGCAGCGCGCAGCGCTTCGGTGTACCGCTGGGCTTTGGTGGGCCGCACGCCGCCTACTTCTCGACCAAGGATGCGTTCAAGCGCGACATGCCGGGCCGTCTGGTCGGCGTGTCCGTCGACCGCTTCGGCAAACCGGCCCTGCGTTTGGCCATGCAGACCCGCGAGCAACATATCCGTCGCGAGAAAGCCACCAGCAACATCTGCACCGCCCAAGTGTTGCTGGCCAACATCGCCAGCATGTACGCGGTGTACCACGGCCCTAAAGGCCTGACGCAGATCGCCCAGCGCATTCACCAATTGACCGCCATCCTCGCCAAGGGCCTGACCGCGCTGGGCGTTAAGGTCGAGCAAGCGCACTTCTTCGACACCCTGACCCTCAACACTGGTGCCGCCACCGCTGCCCTGCACGACAAGGCCCGCGCCCAGCGCATCAACCTGCGGGTGGTCGACGCCGAGCGGGTCGGCCTGTCGGTCGATGAAACCACCACCCAGGCCGACATCCAGGCGCTGTGGGCGATCTTCGCCGACGGCAAGGCCCTGCCCGCCTTCGATGCCCAGGTCGACAGCTGCCTGCCGGCGACGCTGCTGCGTCAGTCGGCGATCCTCAGCCACCCGGTGTTCAACCGTTATCACTCCGAAACCGAATTGATGCGCTACCTGCGCAAACTGGCCGACAAAGACCTGGCGCTGGACCGCACCATGATCCCGCTGGGTTCGTGCACCATGAAGCTCAATGCCGCCAGCGAGATGATCCCGGTGACCTGGGCCGAGTTCGGTGCCCTGCACCCATTCGCTCCGGCCGAGCAAAGCGCCGGCTACCAGCAACTGACCGCAGACCTGGAAGCCATGCTCTGCGCAGCCACCGGCTACGACGCTATCTCCCTGCAACCGAACGCCGGTTCCCAGGGTGAATACGCCGGTCTGCTGGCGATCCGTGCCTACCATCAGAGCCGTGGCGAAGCCCGTCGCGATATCTGCCTGATCCCCTCGTCGGCCCACGGTACCAACCCGGCCACCGCCAACATGGCCGGTATGCGCGTGGTCGTCACCGCCTGCGACGCCCGTGGCAACGTCGACATCGAAGACCTGCGCGCTAAAGCCATCGAGCATCGCGAGCACCTGGCCGCACTGATGATCACCTACCCGTCCACCCACGGCGTGTTCGAAGAAGGCATCCGCGAAATCTGCGCGATCATCCACGACAACGGCGGCCAGGTGTACATCGACGGCGCCAACATGAACGCCATGGTTGGCCTGTGCGCACCGGGCAAGTTCGGCGGCGATGTGTCCCATCTGAACCTGCACAAAACGTTCTGCATTCCCCACGGCGGCGGCGGCCCGGGCGTCGGCCCGATTGGCGTCAAATCGCACCTCACGCCATTCCTGCCGGGCCATGCGGCCATGGAACGCAAGGAAGGCGCGGTGTGCGCGGCGCCATTCGGCAGCGCGAGCATCCTGCCGATCACCTGGATGTATATCAGCATGATGGGCGGTGCGGGCCTCAAGCGCGCTTCGCAGTTGGCGATCCTGAACGCCAACTACATTTCCCGTCGCCTCGAAGAGCACTACCCCGTGCTGTACACCGGCAGCAACGGCCTGGTGGCGCACGAGTGCATCCTGGACCTGCGCCCGCTCAAGGACAGCAACGGCATCAGCGTGGATGACGTGGCCAAGCGTCTGATCGACTTTGGTTTCCATGCCCCGACCATGTCGTTCCCGGTGGCGGGCACCCTGATGATCGAACCGACCGAGAGCGAATCCAAGGAAGAGCTGGACCGTTTCTGCGACGCGATGATCGCCATCCGCGAAGAAATTCGCGCGGTGGAAAACGGCACCCTGGATAAAGACGACAACCCGCTCAAGAACGCGCCACACACTGCGGCCGAACTGGTGGGCGAATGGAGCCACCCGTACAGCCGTGAACAGGCGGTGTACCCGGTGGCCTCGTTGATCGACGGCAAGTACTGGCCACCGGTTGGCCGGGTCGACAACGTGTTTGGCGATCGCAACCTGGTGTGTGCGTGCCCGTCGATCGAGCTTTATGCCTAAAGCTGTTGTAAGCGGCAAGCTACAAGCTGCAAGTTAAAAGCCGAATGGCTCTTTCTTGCAGCTTGTGGCTTGGAGCTTGCCGCTGCTCCTATAACAAGAAACCGGAGAACAACTCATGTCTTTAAGCGTGTTCGACCTGTTCAAGATTGGCATCGGCCCCTCCAGTTCCCACACCGTCGGCCCGATGCGCGCCGCCGCTCGATTCGTCGAGGGGCTCAAGCGCGACGGCCTGTTGAGCGCCACCACCAGCGTCAAGGTGGAACTCTATGGCTCGCTGGGCGCCACCGGCAAAGGCCACGGCAGCGACAAAGCCGTGCTGCTGGGCCTGGAAGGCGAACACCCGGACACCGTGAATACTGAAACCGTCGCAACGCGCCTGGCACAGATGCGCAGCGATGGCCGTTTGAATCTGCTCGGCGAACACCGCATCGCGTTCAATGAGAAAGAACACCTGGCGATGATCCGCAAACCCCTCGCCTATCATCCCAACGGCATGATCTTTCGCGCTTTCGATGCCGCCGGTCTACAAATCCGCAGCCGCGAGTATTACTCGGTCGGCGGGGGCTTTGTGGTGGATGAAGGGGCCGCCGGCGCTGACCGGATTGTTGAAGACGCCACACCGCTGACCTTTCCATTCAAGAGTGCCAAGGATCTGCTGGGGCATTGCGCGACGTACGGGTTGTCCATCAGCCAGGTGATGCTGACCAACGAAAGCGCATGGCGTCCGGAGGCGGAAACCCGGGCCGGCCTGCTGAAGATCTGGCAGGTCATGCAGGACTGTGTTGACGCTGGCTGTCGCAACGAAGGCATTTTGCCCGGCGGGTTGAAGGTCAAGCGCCGCGCGGCAGCCCTGCATCGTCAACTGTGCAAAAACCCGGAATCGGCGTTGCGCGATCCGTTGTCGGTGCTCGATTGGGTCAACCTGTATGCCCTGGCGGTCAACGAAGAAAACGCCAACGGCGGGCGCGTGGTCACAGCGCCCACCAACGGTGCGGCCGGGATCATTCCGGCGGTGCTGCATTACTACATGCGCTTTATCCCAGGGGCGAACGAAGACGGTGTGGTGCGCTTTCTGCTCACCGCTGCCGCCATCGGCATCCTGTACAAGGAAAATGCGTCGATCTCCGGCGCCGAAGTCGGCTGTCAGGGCGAAGTCGGCGTGGCCTGCTCCATGGCTGCCGGCGCATTGTGCGAAGTGCTGGGCGGCAGTGTTTCGCAGGTGGAAAACGCCGCCGAGATCGGCATGGAGCACAACCTTGGCCTGACCTGCGACCCGATTGGCGGCCTGGTGCAAGTGCCCTGCATTGAGCGCAACGCGATGGGCTCGGTGAAGGCGATCAACGCGGTGCGCATGGCTTTGCGCGGTGACGGGCAACATTTCGTATCCCTCGACAAGGTCATCCGCACCATGCGCCAGACCGGCGCCGATATGAAGAGCAAATACAAAGAAACCGCCCGTGGCGGTTTGGCAGTCAACATTATCGAGTGCTGACGCCCGAAGGCGCGGCAATACGTTTTTCAGGAGCTGAACATGTCCACCGAAACCCTGTTGAAAACCCCATTGCATGCCCTGCACATCGAGCTTGGCGCCCGCATGGTGCCCTTTGCCGGCTACGACATGCCGGTGCAATACCCGCTGGGTGTGATGAAGGAACACCAGCACACCCGTGATCAGGCCGGGTTGTTCGATGTGTCCCACATGGGTCAGATCCGTCTGACCGGCGCCAATGCCGCCAAGGCCCTGGAAACCCTCGTACCGGTCGACATCATTGACCTGCCGGTGGGCATGCAGCGCTACGCGATGTTTACCAACGATCAGGGTGGCATCCTCGATGACCTGATGGTGGCGAACCTGGGTAACGACGAACTGTTCCTGGTGGTCAACGCGGCCTGCAAGGATCAGGACCTGGCTCACCTGCGCAAGCACATCGGCGACCAATGCACCATCGAGCCGTTGTTTGCAGAGCGTGCCCTGCTGGCTCTGCAAGGCCCGGCGGCGGTGAAGGTGCTGGCGCGCCTGGCGCCGGAAGTGACCAGGATGACGTTTATGCAGTTCGCCGCCGTGCGCCTGCTGGGTGTGGATTGCTATGTCAGCCGCTCCGGCTACACCGGCGAAGACGGTTTTGAAATTTCCGTGCCGGCCGCGAGCGCCGAAAGCCTGGCGCGCAGCCTGTTGGCCGAGACCGAAGTGCAACCCATCGGCCTGGGCGCCCGCGACTCCCTGCGCCTGGAAGCCGGGCTGTGCCTCTACGGCCATGACATGAATACTGAGACCACGCCGATCGAAGCCAGCCTGCTATGGGCAATCTCAAAGGCACGCCGCGCCGACGGCGCGCGTGCCGGCGGTTTTCCAGGCGCTGATCGGATCTTCACCCAGCAACAAGTCGGCGTGGATCGCAAGCGCGTGGGCCTGCTGCCTCAGGAGCGCACGCCTGTACGTGAAGGCGCTGAGCTGGTCGGCGAAGACGGCGCCGTGATCGGCCATGTCTGCAGCGGCGGCTTCGGCCCGAGCTTGGGCGCCCCCCTGGCCATGGGTTACCTGAACAGCGCCTTCACCGCTCTGGACACGCAAGTCTTTGCCTTGGTGCGTGGGAAAAAGGTGCCGGTTCGTGTAAGTAAATTGCCATTTGTGCCACAGCGCTACTATCGCGGCTGAGTAACTGTTTCTATAAGTAACGGAGGTCGCGTAAACGCGCACTAAACTGTAACGCGACCGCCATATAACAGTGCATTCACGATAGGAATTATTACTTGGTTCGACCTATAACAAGTGAGTGATTCTATCGAATAAGCCTGTGGACTTATATTCATCGAAGTGGCACGAAGCCAAGCAAACACGGGGCTATGAGCGGGGCTTGTTTTTTCCGCATTAGTTGGCGTAGAGTTTGCCCACTGTGTTTGCATGGGTCGCTTGGAACCTGGACCTGGGCAGTAGCTGAAGTAGTTGTGCTACAACCCGTTCGACGTCTCTTACTTTCCTGCAACCCAGCCCAGTACTCTTTCGTGTGGAAAGGGGCTGTCATTAATTTTTTAGCGTCAAGGAAATAAGAAAATGGCTGATCGTCAGAGCGGTACCGTCAAGTGGTTTAACGACGAGAAAGGGTTTGGTTTTATCACTCCAGAAAGCGGTCCGGATCTGTTCGTGCATTTCCGCGCTATTCAGGGCAACGGCTTCAAGAGCCTGAAAGAAGGCCAGAAAGTGACCTTCGTCGCGGTGCAAGGCCAGAAAGGCATGCAGGCTGACGAAGTTCAGGCAGAGGGCTGATTCCCTCTGCGACAAAAAGCCCCTGATATGACATCAGGGGCTTTTTTATGGGCGCAATTCCGTAAAATGGCTTTTTTCTTCCGAGAGCCCTGCCATGTCCAAACCCTTGCTGAGCCCCCAAGGCGAATTCCCCGCCGTGGGCCTGGGCCGTCGTCTGGCAGCGATGTTCTATGACTTCCTGTTGTGCACCGCACTGATGATCGTCACTGCGTTCATCTACAAACTGATCTGGATCGCGTTCGTGGGTGAAGCCAGGATGCGCACGCTTACCGAATCCGGCGCATTGGATGGAGACCCATTACTGTCGACGATTTTGTTATTTGTACTGTTCGGGTTTTTCGCCAAATTCTGGACCCATTCCGGGCAGACCCTGGGGATGCAGGTGTGGGGCGTGCGCGTGCAGAATGCCGACGGCTCGCGGATCAGCCTGTGGCAGGCGCTGCTGCGCTTTGTGGTGTCAATTGCGTCGTGGTTGTGTGTAGGGCTGGGGTTTATCTGGTCGCTGTTCGACAAGCACAAACGCAGCTGGCATGACATCTATTCCGACACCCAGCTGGTGCGGATTCCGAAGCAAAAAAGATAACCCGCCGCCTGAACGAGCTCAAAATGCGGGAGGAGCAAGCCCCTCCCGCCCTGTTTTTTTCGCGTTCGACTATGCGTTACCGGCCAGCTTCAGGCGTGCAGCCTGGGTGAAATCCAGCATGCGCTTGAGCGGCCTCACGGCGTGGGGGATCACGGAAGGCTCGACGAAGATCTCGTTGCTGCCCTCGCGCAGGCACTGCAGGGTGCGCTCCAGCGTGTTCATCGCCATCCACGGGCAGTGTGCGCAACTACGACACGCAGCACCGTTACCGGCCGTAGGCGCCTCCACAAACACTTTGTCCGGGCACAACTGCTGCATCTTGTAGAAGATGCCGCGGTCGGTCGCCACGATAAAGGTTTTGTTCGGTAAACGTTGTGCCGCCGCGATCAACTGGCTGGTAGAGCCCACCGCGTCAGCCAGCTCGATCACCGACGTCGGAGATTCGGGATGCACCAGAATGGCTGCATCCGGATACAGCGCCTTCATGTCTTCCAACTGCTTGGACTTGAATTCTTCGTGGACGATGCACGCACCGTCCCACAACAGCATGTCCGCACCGGTCTGGCGCTGGATGTAGGTGCCCAAGTGCTTGTCCGGGCCCCAAATGATGGTCTCGCCGTTGTCCATCAGGCTCTCGACGATTTCCAGCGCACAACTGGAGGTCACCACCCAGTCGGCCCGGGCTTTGACCGCAGCTGACGTATTGGCATACACCACCACGGTACGCTCGGGGTGCTGATCGCAAAACGCTGAAAACTCATCCACCGGGCACCCCAGGTCCAGCGAGCAGGTCGCCTCCAGTGTGGGCATGAGAATGCGCTTTTCAGGGGTGAGAATCTTGGCCGTCTCCCCCATGAAACGCACGCCGGCGACCAGTACGGTCCTGGCCGGATGAGCGGCACCGAAGCGGGCCATTTCCAGGGAATCGGAGACACAGCCACCGGTTTCTTCGGCCAGGGCCTGAATCACCGGGTCGCAGTAAAAATGGGCCACCAGCACCGCATCCTGAGCCTTGAGCTCGGCGGCGATGGCGCTACGCAGGCTCGCCTCTTCATCGGCGCTGAGGGCCTTGGGCTGCTTGGCATCGAGGTGGGCTTGAACCAGTAGGCGTTCGGAAATCTGCGTCATGTTCGCAAGACCTGCAGGCGCAGTAGCGCGAAAGTCGAGTGTACCACCGGCTCTGGAGCCCTTCGGGCGCCGCCGGACGAAGTGATTGTTCATCAAGCACGGGTGAAGCAGCGCAAGGCTACAGAATATCGAATGGATTCAAAAGCCTAATCTAGTATTCGCGGGTGCCTGCCGAAGCGGCGCGGGGCATGCACATCGTGTGATATTGGCTGCGGGAAGATTCCATAGGGCAAAAAAAAGGTTCTTCACGGAATCCCGGGAAACATAGAAACAAGAACGCCGATTTGATGGATGATGTTCGTGCGAGCAAACACATCTAAAAAACCGGCGTTCTTATGCGCGATATTAATACTTTC
>NZ_JAAMRE010000017.1 GCF_013522705.1 Pseudomonas lurida | reverse complement strand
GCGCAGCAGCCCCAAAACATAGTCCCGGAGCTGCCTGGCATACTGCGACGCTCCTATTGGGGCTGCTGCGCAGCCCAACGCGGGGCAAGCCCGCTCGCCACAGTTACAGTGTTCCTCCTTAACTGACTGGCATTACCCCTGGAGGCGCCTTTTTTGCAAACCGGTGCGGCTTAAAGCGGCTTGTCGTTCTGTGCCTTGAGCAGATCGCGGATCTCGCCCAGCAGCACTTCTTCCTTGGTCGGCGTCGGCGGCAGGCTCGGTGCCTTGGCCTCTTCGCGCTTGAGACGGTTGATCACCTTCACGCCCATGAAGATTGCAAATGCCACGATCAGGAAGTCGACGACGCTCTGGATGAACTTGCCATACGCCAGCACCACGGCCGGTGCATCGCCCTGGGCGGCCTTGAGCGTGATCGCCAGATCACCGAAGTCCACACCGCCGATCAACAGACCGAGCGGCGGCATCACCACGTCGCCTACAAATGAGGAAACAATTTTGCCGAAGGCGGCGCCGATGATGATACCGACGGCCATGTCGACCACATTACCTTTGACCGCGAAGGCCTTGAACTCACTGATCACGCCCATAGGTTATTCCTTGTTACAGATGAGAAGGGTGGTGCCAAGTGTAAGTCAGTCGATGCGGGCTTGCGCGACACAACTGTTAACACTGTTGGTTTTTATCGACACATTAAAACGCAAATAGTTTGCAAAGTGCCACCAATCGCGCGCGAAATACCCGGAAATTCAGTGGGTTACCACACTCATTTATTAATCGGCCTGGTATGAGTTTTCTATTTATCTTCTGACTCTCGGGTCACTAGCCTCTGGCAAGCACAACTGAATGTGCATCAAAAAAACCAGAGGAAACCTTGATGAAAAATCCAACCCGCCGCGGGCCGGTGCTGGCGCGACACGCGCTGCTCCTGGCCACCGCCAGCCTGCTTTCCCTGTCTGTACACGCCGCCAACCTCACCCGCGACAACGGTGCCACGGTTGGCGATAACCAGAACTCGCAAACCGCCGGTGCCACCGGCCCGGTGCTGCTGCAAGACGTACAGCTGATTCAGAAACTGCAACGCTTCGACCGCGAGCGTATCCCGGAGCGTGTGGTGCACGCGCGCGGCACCGGCGCCCACGGCACCTTCACCGTGACCGATGGCCTCAGCGACCTCACCAAGGCCAAAGTATTCGCCGCCGGCGAGACCACTCCGGTGTTCGTGCGCTTCTCCGCCGTGGTGCATGGCAACCATTCCCCGGAAACCCTGCGTGACCCACGCGGCTTCGCCACCAAGTTCTATACCGCTGACGGTAACTGGGACTTGGTGGGCAATAACTTCCCGACGTTCTTTATTCGCGACGCCATCAAGTTCCCTGACATGGTGCACGCGTTCAAACCTGATCCGCGAACTAACCTGGACGACGATTCGCGCCGGTTCGACTTCTTCTCCCATGTTCCCGAGTCGACCCGCACGCTCACCGAGTTGTATTCCGACGCCGGCACACCCGCCAGTTACCGGGAAATGGATGGCAATGGCGTACACGCCTACAAGTTGATTAACGCCAAGGGCGAAGTGCATTACGTCAAGTTCCACTGGAAGAGCCTGCAAGGCATCAAGAATTTGGACCCCAAACAAGTGGTGCAAGTACAGGGGCGCGATTACAGCCACATGACTAACGACTTGGTCACCCATATCAACAAGGGCGACTTCCCGAAATGGGACTTGTATGTGCAAGTGCTCAAGCCTGAAGACTTGGCCAAGTTCGACTTCGATCCACTGGACGCCACCAAGATCTGGCCGAATGTGCCCGAGCGCAAAGTGGGGCAGATGGTCCTCAACCGTAATCCGGCCAACGTTTTCCAAGAGACCGAACAAGTCGCCATGGCGCCGGCCAACCTGGTGCCGGGCATCGAGCCGTCTGAAGACCGCCTGCTGCAAGGCCGTGTGTTCTCCTACGCCGACACCCAGATGTACCGCCTGGGCGCCAATGCCCTGCAGCTGCCGATCAACGCCCCGCGCGTGACCGTCAACAACGGCAATCAGGACGGCGCGATGAACAGCGGCAAGACCAGCAGCGGTGTGAACTATCAGCCAAGCCGCCTGGAACCGCGTGAAGAGCCACAAGCCGCGCGCTACAGCCAGTTGCCGCTGTCCGGCAGCACCCAGCAGGCGAAAATCCAGCGCGAGCAGAACTTCAAGCAGGCCGGTGATCTGTACCGTTCGTACAGTCAGAAAGAGCGTCAGGACCTGATTGAAAACTTCGGCGGCTCCCTGGCCACCACCGATGACGAGAGCAAGCACATCATTCTCTCGTTCCTCTATAAGGCCGATCCGGAATACGGCACCGGCGTGGCCAAGGTCGCCAAGGGCGATCTGGCCCGCGTGAAGGCGCTGGCCGACAAACTGACCGACTGACCCGTTGGTTCCGATCGGCGTCCACGCGGGCGCCGATCCCTTGGCAGGAGAACTCCCATGCGTATTTCCATTGGCTTGCTGATCGCCATGCTGGCCTTCACGGCTCGGGCCGAATCCGCCGACCCGGTCGCGCTCAAGGCGCAACTGCAGGACTATTACTTCGACGCCGCCCGCCGTGGCGACCTCGACATGCTCAATACATTCATTGAGTCCGGCTACAGCCTGAACACCCAGGACGACAAGGGCTACACCGCCCTGATCCTCGCCGCCTACCATGGCCAGGCGCCCTTTGTGGAGCGCTTGCTGGACGCCGGTGCCGACGCCTGCGTGCAGGATAAACGCGGTAACACCGCCCTGATGGGCGCGATCTTCAAGGGTGAGCTGAAAATTGCCCAGCGCCTGCTGGCCACCGACTGCAACCCCGACCAGCGCAACGGTGCCGGGCAGACCGCCGCCATGTACGCCGGGCTGTTCAAGCGCATCGAACTGCTGGATGAGCTGAAGGCCAAGGGCGCCGACCTCAACGCCGAAGACCCGGTGGGTAACAGTGCCTCGCGATTGGCCAGCGGTGAAATCCGGACCCCGGCGTCGCGCTGAGCTATCATCGCGGTTTTTCAGTTGGAGGTTCTCGAATGGCAAAGGCCAAGCGCATGTACGGCTGCACGGAGTGCGGCGCGACCTTTCCCAAGTGGGCCGGCCAGTGCGGCGAATGCGGCGCGTGGAACACCCTGACGGAAACCATGATCGAGAGCGGCGGTGCGGCTGCGCCCACCGGCCGCGCCGGCTGGACCGGGCAACAGGCGCAGATCAAAACCCTGGCTGAAGTCAGCGTCGAAGAGATTCCGCGATTTTCCACGGCCTCCGGTGAACTGGACCGGGTGCTGGGCGGCGGCCTGGTGGATGGCTCGGTGGTGCTGATCGGCGGCGACCCGGGCATCGGCAAGTCGACCATTCTGTTGCAGACCTTGTGCAGCATTGCCAGCCGCATGCCGGCGCTGTACGTCACCGGTGAAGAATCCCAGCAACAAGTGGCCATGCGCGCCCGTCGCCTGGGCCTGCCCCAGGACCAGTTGCGGGTGATGACCGAAACCTGCATCGAAAGCATCATTGCCACGGCTCGTGTGGAAAAGCCCAAAGTCATGGTGATCGACTCGATCCAGACGATTTTTACCGAGCAATTGCAATCGGCGCCGGGCGGCGTGTCCCAGGTACGCGAGAGCGCGGCGCTGCTGGTGCGTTATGCCAAGCAGAGCGGCACGGCGATTTTCCTGGTCGGCCACGTCACCAAAGAGGGTGCGTTGGCGGGGCCTCGCGTGCTGGAGCATATGGTCGACACTGTGCTGTATTTCGAGGGCGAGTCCGACGGACGCCTGCGTTTGCTGCGGGCGGTAAAGAACCGTTTCGGTGCGGTCAACGAACTGGGTGTCTTCGCCATGACCGACCGAGGGTTGAAGGAAGTTTCCAACCCTTCGGCGATTTTCCTGACCCGCGCCCAGGAGGAAGTCCCCGGCAGCGTGGTCATGGCCACGTGGGAAGGTACCCGGCCGATGCTGGTGGAGGTCCAGGCGCTGGTGGATGACAGCCATCTGGCCAATCCGCGTCGGGTGACGCTGGGGCTGGATCAGAACCGCCTGGCCATGCTGCTCGCGGTGCTGCATCGCCATGGCGGCATTCCGACCCACGACCAGGACGTATTTCTCAATGTGGTCGGCGGGGTCAAGGTGCTGGAAACTGCGTCCGACCTGGCCTTGATGGCGGCGGTGATGTCCAGCCTGCGCAACCGGCCATTACCTCATGACCTGTTGGTGTTCGGTGAAGTCGGCCTGTCCGGCGAAGTGCGCCCGGTGCCGAGCGGTCAGGAACGACTCAAGGAAGCCGCCAAGCACGGCTTCAAGCGCGCGATCGTGCCTAAGGGCAACGCGCCGAAGGAAGCGCCGGCGGGGCTGCAGGTCATTGCGGTGACGCGGCTGGAGCAGGCGCTCGATGCACTTTTCGAATAACAAGGGAACCACCCGATGCAACGATCGAACGACTGGGCGGTAGTCGCCCTGCTTGTCGCCCTGACGGGCGCGCCCGCCATGGCCGCGGCTGCCGAGCTGCCGGCCGGTTACCGCCTGGCGCAGACGCTGGCAACCGAAGAGGGCAACCAGCTGCAGATCCTGGAAGACCAGCGCATCAGCGCGCAGATGCATAAGGACAATTGGGGCAGTGGGCTGGATGAGGACTCGTTCGACGAGCCCGGCGATCTGGTCGACAACCCGCTGCTTGAGGCTCAAGTACGCCTGGTGTCGGCCGCCGATAAAGTGGTTGCGCAGCAGGACCTTGGCTACCCGCTGGCCGAGGTCGGTAAAGCCCCGCTCAAGGGTTTACCCGAGCCGGTGTATTTCCTGAGCATCGATGAGACCGCGCCGATGGGCTCCTACAGCGGCCCTGCCACTCAATTGCTGCTGCCGGCCAAACAGCAACTCACACCGCTGAGCTACACCGGCGCGGACGGCAAGCCTCAGCCGCTGACCCTGGCCCACACGGGGAAGGCCGACTGGCAGGTGGCGACGCCGGCCAGTGGCGGGCCGGATGAACTGTTGCAGGTATCGTCCTTTATGGACGGCGACGGCGAGGACGATTTCACCACGCGCTACCAGACGTATCGCTATGTCGACGGGCGATGGCAAGTCACGTCGAGTCAGAAAAAGGGCTACTGGGACATGGAAAACGAATTTCCCGGCCGCGAGGCGTTTCCCTGAGCCTATAGCGCCAGCAAGGCGCCCAACTCTCGCTCAAGTTCATCTTGATCGCCGAGGTTCAATTCGATCAGCCGTCGCAGGTGGCTGATCGAATCCAGGTCGATTTCTTTGCACACAAAGCCCAGTTGGCCGTGATCGTCATGGGTCAGCCTGACCTGCATCTTGATATGCGCTTTGGGATCCAGGCGGATATCCACCTCGAACGGCAGGTCTTTATTGCCCTTCCAATGTTCGGGCCGCTTTACTGCCAGGCCCTTGAGCGACAGATCCACTAAGGTTACTGGCCATTGCTGCTCGTTTTGGCGAAGTTCGGTTTTCGCATCCAGGGCGATCCGGCGGAAACAGCGGCGGTCGGACGGGTGATCGGTCATGGTGAAACCCTCTGAGGATGGATGGAGTGTAGCCCTGCGCCATCATTGGGCGATTTTTTCTGCTTTTTTCAGCGCTGCAGGGCTCTAGACCAATGGAGGGGGGTGGTCTTTGAGGCCAACAGCGCTAAACTCAGAGTGGCTGTCCTTTCTGTCCACCCTGGCTGGAATATAAAAATGAAAAATAATAATAGCCTGCTACGCCACTTACCCTGGCTGGTGCTGGCAATCGTAGGAGCGTGCGCCCTGGGCGTAGTGGCCTTGCGCCGCGGCGAGGCGATCAACGCCTTGTGGATTGTGGTGGCCGCAGTAGCCATTTACCTGGTTGCTTACCGTTACTACAGTCTGTTCATCGCTAACAACGTGATGCAGCTCGACCCACGGCGGGCCACCCCCGCAGTGCTCAACAATGACGGTCTGGACTATGTGCCGACCAATAAACACATCCTGTTCGGTCACCACTTTGCCGCAATTGCCGGCGCAGGCCCGCTGGTCGGCCCGGTGCTGGCAGCGCAGATGGGCTATCTGCCCGGCACACTCTGGCTGATCGCCGGCGTGGTGCTGGCCGGTGCGGTGCAGGACTTTATGGTGCTGTTCCTGTCCACCCGTCGCAACGGCCGTTCCCTGGGGGATATGGTGCGCGAAGAGATGGGGCGCATTCCGGGGACCATCGCGCTGTTCGGCTGCTTCCTGATCATGATCATCATCCTCGCGGTGCTGGCGCTGATCGTGGTCAAGGCCCTGGCCGAGAGCCCATGGGGCATCTTCACGGTGATGGCGACCATCCCGATCGCGATGTTCATGGGCATTTACATGCGCTACATCCGCCCGGGCCGCATCGGCGAGATTTCCATCATCGGCGTACTGTTGCTGCTCGGCTCGATCTGGCTGGGCGGGCAGATTGCCGCCGATCCGGTGTGGGCCAAGGCGTTCAGCTTCACCGGCGTGCAAATCACCTGGATGCTGATCGGCTACGGTTTCGTGGCGGCGGTATTGCCGGTGTGGCTGATCCTGGCGCCGCGCGACTACCTGTCCACCTTCCTCAAGATCGGCACCATCATCGCCCTGGCGATCGGTATCCTGGTCACCATGCCCGAGCTGAAAATGCCGGCGCTGACCCAGTTCATCGATGGCACCGGCCCGGTGTGGAAAGGCGGGCTGTTCCCGTTCCTGTTCATCACCATCGCCTGTGGCGCGGTCTCGGGGTTCCACGCGCTGATTTCGTCGGGCACCACGCCCAAGCTGCTGGATAACGAAACCAACGCCCGCTACATCGGTTACGGCGGCATGTTGATGGAGTCCTTCGTGGCCATCATGGCGATGGTCGCGGCCTCGGTGATCGAGCCCGGTGTGTACTTCGCCATGAACAGCCCGGCCGCCGTGGTTGGCGGTGACGTAATGGCCGTGGCACAGACCGTCAGCAGCTGGGGTTTTGCAATCACCCCGGAAGCGCTGCAGGCGGTGGCCCATGACATCGGCGAAACCACCATCCTGGCGCGTGCCGGCGGTGCGCCGACATTGGCAGTCGGTATCGCGCAGATCCTGCACAGTGTGCTGCCGGGTGAAAACACCATGGCGTTCTGGTACCACTTTGCGATCCTGTTTGAAGCCTTGTTCATCTTGACCGCTGTCGACGCCGGTACCCGTGCCGGTCGCTTCATGCTGCAGGACCTGCTGGGCTCGTTCGTGCCGGCGCTCAAGCGTACCGAGTCGTGGACCGCCAACCTGATCGCGACCGCCGGTTGTGTAGCGATGTGGGGTTACCTGCTGTATCAAGGCGTGATCGACCCACTGGGCGGTATCAACACGTTGTGGCCGCTGTTCGGCATCTCCAACCAGATGCTGGCCGGTATCGCGCTGATGCTCGCCACCGTTGTGCTGATAAAGATGAAGCGCCAGCGCTACATCTGGGTAACGATGCTGCCGGCCGTATGGCTGCTGATCTGCACCACCACCGCAGGCTTCATCAAGCTGTTCGACGCCAACCCGGCAATCGGCTTCCTGTCGCTGGCCAAGAAGTACAGCGATGCCCTGGCCGGTGGCCAGATCCTCGCGCCGGCCAAGAGCATCGACCAGATGCAGCACGTGATCTGGAACGCCTACACCAACGCGACACTGACGGCGTTGTTCCTGTTCGTGGTATTCAGCATCCTGTTCTATGCGCTCAAGGTCGGCGTCGCCGCCTGGGGCAACAAAGAACGTACGGATAAAGAAGCCCCGTTCCAGGCCATTCCGGACGCATGATCGAGGATTGCAGCCATGTTCAATGACATCAGTCGCCTGGGTAAATACCTCGGTCAGGCCGCACGCCTGATGGTCGGCATGCCCGACTACGACACCTACGTCGAGCATATGCAAACCAAGCACCCGGACAAGCCGGTGATGGACTACAAGGCGTTCTTTCGCGAACGCCAGGAAGCCCGATACGGCGGCAAGGGTGGGCCCAAGTGCTGCTGACCCGTTAGTTCGGGCTGGCGATGACCCACTGTGGGAGGGGGGTTGCCCCCGATAGCGGTGTCTCAGTGACACATAAGTGCCTGACACACTGCTATCGGGGGCAAGCCCTCTCCCACATTTGTTTTGTGTTTCTTCAGTTAATAAGGAGAACTGTTTGTCCTCTCCCATTCCAGTGACCGTCCTCAGTGGCTTTCTCGGCGCCGGCAAGACCACCTTGCTGCGCCACCTGCTCAAAGCCGAGCACGGCCTTAAAATCGCCGTGATCGAAAACGAATTCAGTGACGCCGGTATCGATACTCAGCTGTTGGGCGCCGAGCCGGTGCAGGTCATGACCCTGTCCAACGGCTGCGTGTGCTGCACTATCCACACCGACCTGACCAAGGCCCTTTACCTGCTGCTGGAACGCCTGGACAGCGGTGAGATTGCTTTCGACCGCCTGGTGATCGAGTGCACCGGCCTGGCCGACCCGGCGCCGGTGGCCCAGACATTTTTCATCGACGAGGAATTGCGCGAGCGCTACATCCTCGACGGCATCATCACCCTGGTGGACGCAGCCCACGCCGAGCACCACCTGACCCAGACCATCGCCCAGGCGCAGATTGGCTTTGCCGACCGCTTGTTGGTGAGCAAGCGTGATCTGGTGGACGCCACCACATTCGACGCTCTCAGCGAACGCCTGACGCGTATCAACCGTCGCGCGCCGATCCACGTCGTCGAGCACGGCAAGATAGATTTGGCTCAGTTGCTCGATGTCCGTGGTTTCAACCTCAATGCCGGCATGAGCCTGCGTCCGGTGAGCCAGGCGCCGTCCATCGACCGTATCTCCAGCCTGGTGCTGCGCACCGACCAGCCGCTGGACATCGACCGCCTCAGTGAATTTATGAACGAACTGCTGGAAGACCACGGCAAGCAATTGCTGCGCTACAAAGGCGTGCTGAATATTGCCGGGGAGGAGCGGCGCATGGTGTTCCAGGGTGTGCTGAAGCTCTATGGTTTCGACTGGGACACGCAGTGGGGCGAGGGTGAGGCTCGGGAGAGTGTGATCGTGTTTATTGCCGATGAATTGCCGGAAGACAAGATCCGCGAAGGCTTTGCCAAGGTCTACCAACCCTGAAGACCATGTGGCAGGGGGCTTGAGCGCATTTCACATTGAAATCTGGCATAAAAAAGCCCGGCTCTAGAGCCGGGCTTCTTATTCAAGCAACTGCAATCAAGCGCCGTATACCGGCAGCTTCTTGCAGATGGCCTTGACCTTCTCACGTACCGCGTCGATCACGGCTTCGTTGTTCAGGTCAGCCAGGATGTCGCAGATCCAGCCGGCGAGTTCCTTGCACTCTGCTTCCTTGAAGCCGCGAGTGGTCACAGCCGGGGTGCCGAAACGCAGGCCGGAAGTGACGAACGGCGAGCGTGGGTCGTTCGGTACCGAGTTTTTGTTCACGGTGATGAAGGCTTTGCCCAGGGCAGCGTCCGCATCTTTACCGGAGATGTCCTGCTTGATCAGCGACAGCAGGAACAGGTGGTTTTCAGTACCGCCGGACACCACGTCAAAGCCACGCTCGATGAACACACCGGCCATGGCCTTGGCGTTCTTCACCACTTGTTGCTGGTAGGTCTTGAACTCAGGCTGCAGGGCTTCCTTGAAGCAGATCGCTTTAGCGGCGATCACGTGCTCCAGCGGGCCACCCTGGGCACCAGGGAAGACGGCGGAGTTCAGCTTCTTCTCGATCTCGGCGTTGGCGCGCGCCAGGATCAGGCCGCCACGTGGACCGCGCAGGGTTTTGTGGGTGGTGGTGGTGACCACGTCAGCGAATGGCACCGGGTTCGGGTAGACGCCGGCGGCGACCAGACCGGCCACGTGGGCCATGTCGACGAACAGGTAGGCACCGACTTTGTCGGCGATGGCGCGAAAACGCGGGAAGTCCAGGATCTGCGAGTAGGCAGAGAAACCGGCCACGATCATTTTCGGCTTGTGCTCAACGGCCAGGCGCTCGACTTCGTCGTAGTCGATCAGGCCATTGGCATCGATACCGTATTGAACGGCGTTGTACAGCTTGCCGGAGGAGGACACGCTGGCGCCGTGGGTCAGGTGACCGCCGTGGGCCAGGCTCATGCCCAGAATGGTGTCGCCGCCTTGCAGCAGGGCCAGGTACACGGCGCTGTTGGCCTGGGAACCGGCGTGCGGCTGGACGTTGGCGTAATCGGCGCCGAACAGTTCCTTGGCACGGTCGATGGCCAGTTGTTCAACCACGTCGACGTACTCGCAACCACCGTAGTAGCGCTTGCCCGGGTAGCCTTCGGCGTACTTGTTGGTGAGTACAGAGCCTTGAGCCTCCATCACCGCAGGGCTGGTGTAGTTTTCCGAAGCGATCAGCTCAATGTGCTCTTCCTGGCGCACGGCTTCTTGCTCCATGGCGGCGAAGAGATCGGCGTCGTACTTGGCAATAGTCAAATCACGGCTGAACATGGCGGTCCTCAAGGATCGGGGGCAGAAAAGGAGGGCATTCTAACCCAGGCGCTTGTCAGAAGGGATATGAAACATAGTCATGGCGATGAAGCGCCAGCTTCAAGTTGCAAGCCACAAGCTAGGAGTAAAAGCAGTTCGTTTCTTCTTGCCGCTTATAGCTTGAAGCTTGCCGCTGCCCTCTTCATGTTCGATTGATTGGAGCTGTTGGTCCCAATCAATCGAACATGAAGAGGGCATCATTGCTGAACTGCGCCTCGAAACGATTCGCCGGCATCGGCCGCCCGAACAGGTAGCCCTGGACCTCGTCGCAACCATGTTCGCGCAGGAAGTCCAGTTGCTCATGGGTTTCCACGCCCTCGGCGATCACCGCCAGGTTCAGGCTGTGGGCCATGGCGATAATCGCGCGGGCGATCTGCGCGTCCTGTTCGCCGGAGGGCAGGCCGTCGACGAAGGTGCGGTCGATCTTCAGCACATCGATGGGGAATTGCTTGAGGTAGTTGAGCGACGAGTAACCGGTGCCGAAGTCGTCCACCGCAATGCTCAAGCCCAGGTTTTTCAGGCTGTCGAGGATGTGCATGGCTTCGTTGACTTCACGCATCAGGATACTTTCCGTCAGCTCCAGTTCCAGACACGCCGGCGGCAGGCCGGTGTCCTTCAGAATGTTGGCGATGCGCGTGCCCAACTGGCCGTCGGAAAACTGCCGCGCGGAGATGTTCACCGAGACTTTCGGCACGCGCACTTTGTTCTGATGCCAGGTCTTGAGCTGGCGGCAGGCCTCGCTGATGACCCAATCGCCTACGTCCACCACCAGGCCCAGCTCTTCCAGTACCGGGATGAAATCGCCTGGGGGCACCAGCCCGCGCCGTGGGTGGCGCCAGCGCAGCAGGGCTTCGGCGCCGGTCAGGCGTTTGCCGTCGCCGCTGAACTGCGGTTGGTAATAGAGCACGAATTCGTTCTGGTCGAGGGCGTGGCGCAGGTCGCTTTCCAGTTCCAGGCGTTCCAGGGCGCTGGCGTTCATGTCGGCCTGGTAGAACTGGAAGTTGTTCTTGCCGCGCTCCTTGGCGTGATACATCGCCGTGTCGGCGTTTTTCATCAGTTGGCTCAGCTCATTGCCATCCTGCGGGCTCAGGGCGATACCGATACTGGCGGTCACAAAGAACTCGCGGCCTTCCAGCACGAACGGCTTCACCAGGCTCGCAAGGATTTGCTCGGCCACATGAATGGCGCGGTTGAGCGCCAGTTCACGATTGACCCGCGGTTGCAGCAACAAGGTGAATTCGTCGCCGCCCATGCGCGCTACGGTGTCGTCTTCGGCCACGCAGCCGAGCAGGCGGGTTGCCATTTCCTTGAGCATGCGGTCGCCGGCGGCGTGGCCCAGGGAGTCGTTGATCGGTTTGAAGCGGTCGAGGTCGAGGAACATCAGCACCACCCACGACTTCTGCCGTTCGGCCGCCTGCAACGCGGTGTGCAGGCGGTCCTGGAACAATGTGCGGTTGGGCAGGTGAGTCAGGGCGTCGTAATAGGCCAGGCGGTGGATGCGCTGCTCGCTGGCCTTGCGCTCGCTGATGTCGCTGAAGAAACACACATAGCTGGCCAGGTCGCCTTCGTCGTCGAACACTGCGGTAATGCCGACCCAGGCCGGGTAATGCTCGCCGTTGCGGCGCTTGAGCCACACCTCGCCTTCCCAGGTGCTGTGCTGGTGCAATTGCTTGAGAACGTAGCGCAGGTGGGCTTCCTGCTGCTCGTCGACGGTCAGCATGTTCGGCAACTGGTCCAGTACATCCGCCACTTCATAGCCACTGACGCGGCTGAACGCCTCGTTGGCCTGCACGATATAGCCGGCCGGGTCGGTGATCAGGATCGCCGATGTGGAGTGCTCGAATACCGTGGCCGCCATGCGCAGGTCTTTTTCCGCGCGGCGTTGCTGGCTGATGTCGCGGCCCACGCCGAGGATGCCCTCGAAGGTGCCGTGCTCGTCCCATACCAGCACCACGCGCAGTTCGATCGGCACTTTGCGGCCATCGGCGCGCAGGCAGTCGAACAGAAACAGCTGGGTCTGCACCTGATCGCGCAGTTTGCTCAGGGCCGCCTGGTCGCCCAGCGCGCGACTGACCTGTTCCACCAGGCTGTAGATGCCGGCCAATTGCTGCGGGTTGGCGATGATCGATTGCCAACCGTTCTTGAACACCCAGTCCACGTCATAGCCCAGCACCGCATTGACCGATGGGCTGATGTAGTTGAGCGCCAGCTGGCTGTCGGTGGAGCAGATCACGTCGCTGATGCTTTCGGCGAGCATGCGGTAGCGCTGCTCGCTGTCGCGCAGCGATTCGCTGGCTTCGATCTGGTCGGTAATGTCCTTGGCCACGCCGATGATGCGCGTGACTTGCGAGCTCTTGTCCCGGGCCAGGGCCTGTTCACGGATATCGAAGCGTCGCCACTGGTTGTTGCGATGGCGAAAGCGCAACTGACAGTGCAGCTGGGTCGCGTAGCCCGCCTGGCGTTGCTGCTGGCGCAGCTCGTGGTAGTGCTCGGCATCTTCGGGGTGGAGCAGGATCTCCCAGAAGTACTCGCCCATTTGCTGCAGTTCGGCGCGGTTATAGCCGAGCGTGTGGCCCAGGTGATGGTTGCTGAAAATCATGCGTTGGCTGATCACGTCCTGCACATACAGGTGGTCGGGCACCGTACGGACCACGTCCGACCAGAAGCTTTCGCGCTCCACCAGCGACAGCTCGATCAGCTTGCGGCTGGTGATATCGCTGATGCTGAGGATCACCGCCTTGAAATCGTCCTGCTGCTCCGGCAAGCGCATGACCAGCCACAGGTACTGTTCGTTGCCGGCCACGTCCTTGAGCTGGATTTCCAGCTCCAACTGGTCCTGCTGAGTCAGGACCGCCTCAAGCACCTGATAGCCGATAGAGGTAGCGTTGTCCGGGCAATCGCTGATCAGGCGCTGCCAGGCCTCTTCGCACGAGCCTACGTTCAGCAGGCGCACCGCCACCTGGTTGATTTCAGTGATGCGCAGTTCGCTGAGCACTAGCCGGCACTGCGCCGGGTCGGCCAGTCGCCAGGCCTGCAGTTGCTCGCGGGTCTGCAGGCGAGCCTTATCGAAAAAGGCATTGAGCCCCGACAGGTCCAGCACGCACAGGGCCACGCCGGTGCCTTCGAAAATATCCTGATAACGGCGCCGGCCCTCATGCACTTGGCGCTGACGGCGGCGCATGTTCAGCAGGACAATCACCGGGATCAGCGAGAACGCCAGCCCCAACAGGCATTTACCGATAAACGCCGGCAGCAGTTCTTCGAGCACGGCGGTGCGGTCGAACAGGCCGCGCAGTTGCCAGTCGCTTTTGCTCAGGGGAGTGATCAGTACGGTTTTGTTCAATTCGTCCGGGGTCAGGGCACCGGCCCATTGGGCCGGCATGCCGGTGTCGCGGCTGATCACGCGGTGGTTGAGGCGATTCTCGATGGCCCACGTCGGGCGCTGGCCCTGATTGTCCTGGGGAGTCAGGTTGGCCAGGTACTCGGGCGCCAGGCGTAGCGCCCAGTAGACCCGCGAGCCGCCGCTGGGCTGGTGGAGCAGCAAATAGATGAGGGAACCGTCGTCGTTGTTGCTCAGGTAATACGCCTGGCCGTGGCTGCGCTCTACCAGCTCGTCGAGCCAGGCGCTGTCCTGGCTGTCCGTGGCACTGTCGCTGATCATCGCGCCGCTGGGAGCCAGCAGGGCGACGCTGCGCAATTCCGGCAGGGAACGCTGCAGTGTGCGCATCAAGGCCTGTTGCTGTTCGCTGTCGCGGGGCGCCTCGACCATCGGCAGCAGGTTGAGCGCGATCTTGGCGCTCAGGGCCATGTTCAGGCTGATTTGTTCGGCCAGGTCGGCGCTGTAGTCGATGGTGTATTGCTGTTGGTTTTTCTGGTTTTGCTGCAGTTGATCCAGCAGTTGCCAGAACAATAAAGCGAGCAGCAGCAGGACGAGCGTCGCCAATGCGCCTTTGAGAGGACCGTGCAGGGGCGCTCCTGGCGCTAGATGAGCGGCGCGCAAAGGAGTTGGCGGCGTGACTTTGGACAAGCTGTAATCCTGCGGTTTGGCTGGACTGGCGCGCGACGTGCACTATAAGCCGGACGCCCGGAGGGCGGCTAGCATGCCTTGACTTGTGGCAAAGTGCCAGTCCCGCCCGACTGAACGTGGCCGCGAGCGGCCGCGTCAGTCGTCCGTTTCAATCGACTTGTTGTCCTGCCTGAGCATGTTCGATCAAGTAGGGGTTACGTAGCTTTGTGAGCGGCAAATGCCGTTCACAGGGATACGTCATGAATAGTTTTCTGCACACTTCAAGCCAAGATGAAAATGATCATGCACGGTTCGAAATAATTAGAAGAAGCGAGCAGGGTGCACCAGAAACAGTAGCTTATATCCGCGACATTTATCAGCGCCGTTACGGGGCCGATATGACGCCCGCTTCCGACTGGCTGGTGGCACGTCGCAACCTGGCCAGTGGTGCGTTGTCGAGCGGCGCCCTGATCATGCTCGCCGCCCTGGGCTGGGTAGCCGGCGCGACGGTGTGCGGCAAGCGTCTGGCGCGGGTGGATTCCGAGAAGACTGACTGGGGTAGGCATGCATTACGATGGAACACACTATTCAGCGCTGGTCATTGAAAGGCAGTTGAGCAGGATTGACGACGAGGGCGAGCCCCACAGGCACCCCGTCGGTCAATTCGTGTTGGTAAAAAAGGCATGCTCCACGGCCACACGGAGGACCAGCGCTGGTTGCTCAAGCCTGGCATGGCCGTATGGATTGCGCCGCAGACCCTGCACGCCGGCATGGTGCACAGCCAGGTCGACCTTATCGTGCTGTACCTGGGCTTCGATTAATCCAAGGATTTCCCACCACCCTTAAACTGATTGAAGCCTGCGCGCTGATCGTTTCGCTGTGCGACCGACTGGCCGAGGAGGCCGTTCGGCCCACCGGCAGCGCGGCAGATCCATCGCGGGGTACTGGGCCAGGCGCTGTGCACCTCGGCGATCCTGCTGGTGATGCTTTTGCACAGTACGCTGGACCTGAACGTGCTGGCCATCAGGTTGTTCTGATGCCGGCTGTGTGACACCGGTCGGCGTTCTGCATCTGTGCACAGGTTCATCTTGACGTAGAATACCGGCCTTTGTTTACACAGTTCATCAGAGGGCTCCATTTTGGCTCAATACGTCTTCACCATGCATCGGCTGGGCAAAGTCGTCCCACCGAAGCGGGAAATCCTGAAAAACATTTCGTTGTCCTTCTTCCCCGGCGCCAAGATCGGCGTGCTCGGCCTCAACGGTTCGGGTAAATCCACCCTGCTGAAAATCATGGCCGGCGTCGACACCGAATTCGAAGGCGAAGCGCGCCCGATGCCGGAGCTGAACATCGGTTACCTGCCGCAGGAGCCGATTCTGGATCCGACCAAGACCGTGCGCGAAGTGGTCGAAGAGGCCGTCAGCGTGATCAAAGACGCCCAGGCGCGCCTGGACGAGGTGTACGCCGCCTACGCCGAACCGGATGCCGACTTCGACAAGCTCGCCGCCGAACAGGCCAAGCTTGAGGCCATCCTGCAGGCCGGCGACGGTCACAACCTGGAGCGCCAGCTGGAAGTTGCCGCCGATGCGCTGCGCCTGCCGGCGTGGGACGCCAAGGTCGAGCACCTCTCCGGTGGTGAAAAGCGTCGTGTGGCCCTGTGCCGCCTGCTGCTGTCGGCCCCCGACATGTTGTTGCTCGACGAACCGACCAACCACTTGGACGCCGATTCCGTCGCCTGGCTGGAACATTTCCTTCACGATTTCCCGGGCACCGTGGTTGCGATCACGCACGACCGTTACTTCCTCGACAACGTGGCCGGCTGGATCCTCGAACTCGACCGTGGCGCCGGTATCCCTTACGAGGGTAACTACTCCGGTTGGCTGGAAGCCAAGTCCGACCGTCTGGCGGCCGAGTCCAAGCAGCAATCGGCTCACGAAAAAGCCATGAAGGAAGAACTGGAATGGGTGCGCAAAGGCGCCAAGGCCCGTCAGTCCAAATCCAAGGCGCGTCTGCAACGCTTTGAAGAAATGCAGTCGCAGGAATTCCAGAAGCGCAGCGAAACCAACGAGATCTACATCCCGGCCGGTCCGCGCCTGGGTGACAAGGTCATCGAATTCAAGAACGTAACTAAGGGCTACGGCGACCGCGTGTTGATCGACAACCTGTCGTTCTCCATGCCAAAAGGCGCGATCGTCGGCGTAATTGGTGGTAACGGTGCGGGTAAATCCACGCTGTTCCGCATGCTGATGGGCAAGGAAACTCCGGATTCGGGCAGCATTGAAATCGGTGAAACCGTGCAGCTGGCCTGTGTTGACCAGAGCCGTGAGGACCTGGACGGCAGCAAGACCGTGTTCCAGCAGATTTCCGACGGTTCCGACCAGATCCGCATCGGTAACTATGAAATCCCGTCGCGCACCTATGTCGGCCGTTTCAACTTCAAGGGCGGCGACCAGCAGAAGTTCGTCAAGGACCTGTCCGGTGGTGAGCGCGGCCGCTTGCACCTGGCCCTGACCCTGAAAGAGGGCGGCAACGTGCTGCTGCTCGACGAACCGTCCAACGACCTCGACGTCGAAACCCTGCGTTCCCTGGAAGAAGCCCTGCTGGACTTCCCTGGCGCCGCCATTGTGATCTCTCACGACCGGTGGTTCCTTGACCGCGTCGCGACGCACATCCTGGCATACGAAGATGACTCCCAAGCGGTGTTCTTCGAAGGCAACTACACCGAGTACGAAGCCGATCGCAAGAAGCGCCTGGGCGATGCTGCTGCCCAGCCGCACCGCGTACGCCACAAAAAACTGGCCTGATTCGGGCCGGGTTGAAAAAAGCGGTGCCCTCGGGCACCGTTTTTTTTGCACATTTTCCCTGCCCCACATCATTCAACTGTGGGAGGGGGCTCGCCCCCGATAGCGCTTCCTCTGACAGTGCACACCCCAGCTTGGCAATCCCTCTTTAAGTGCATAAAACGCCCATTTCCCTGATTTATTTATATCCATTGCACCATTTAAATTCACAAAGGCGACATTTTGCCCTGTCGCGGTGCGACATGAATTGTTAAAGTCCGGCCCAATCTCATTTTAAAAACAATCAATTTGCCGAGACTCTTCATGATCGAATCCGTCGAATCCTTCCTCGCTCGCCTTAAGAAACGTGACCCCGACCAGCCGGAATTTCACCAGGCAGTAGAAGAAGTCCTGCGCAGCCTGTGGCCGTTTCTTGAAGCCAATCCGCACTATCTGACCTCTGGCATCCTGGAGCGCATGTGCGAGCCCGAGCGTGCGATTACGTTCAGGGTTTCGTGGGTGGATGACCAGGGCAAGGTCCAGGTCAATCGCGGATTCCGCATCCAGATGAACAGCGCGATCGGCCCGTACAAAGGCGGCCTGCGCTTCCATCCGTCGGTCAACCTGGGGGTTTTGAAATTCCTCGCCTTTGAACAGACCTTCAAGAATTCCCTGACCTCGCTGCCCATGGGCGGTGGCAAGGGTGGTTCGGACTTCGATCCCAAGGGCAAGAGCGACGCAGAAGTGATGCGGTTCTGCCAGGCGTTCATGAGCGAGCTGTACCGGCATATCGGTGCGGATGTCGACGTGCCGGCCGGTGATATCGGCGTGGGTGCCCGTGAGATCGGCTTCCTGTTCGGCCAGTACAAACGGCTGAGCAATCAGTTCACCTCGGTGTTCACCGGCAAGGGTATGGCCTACGGCGGTAGCCTGATCCGCCCGGAAGCCACCGGTTTTGGCTGTGTGTACTTTGCCGAAGAGATGCTCAAGCGCGACGGCCTGCGCGTGGAAGGCAAGCGCGTCGCGGTATCCGGGTCCGGCAATGTGGCGCAATACGCGGCGCGTAAGGTCATGGACCTGGGCGGCAAGGTGATTTCCTTGTCTGACTCCGAAGGCACCCTGTACGCCGAGAGTGGCCTGACCGAAGAACAATGGTCGGCGCTGCTGGAACTGAAAAACGTGCAACGCGGCCGTATCAGCGAACTGGCCGAGCGCTTTGGCCTGGAGTTCCGCAAAGGGCAAACGCCGTGGGCGCTGGCCTGCGACATCGCCTTGCCCTGCGCCACCCAGAACGAGCTGGACGCCGACGCCGCCCGCACGTTGTTGGGCAATGGCTGCATCTGCGTGGCTGAAGGCGCCAATATGCCGACCACGCTGGAGGCTGTGGATATCTTTATCGAGGCAGGGGTTCTGTTCGCACCGGGCAAAGCATCCAATGCCGGCGGTGTGGCGGTGAGCGGCCTGGAAATGTCGCAGAACGCCATGCGCCTGCTATGGACCGCCGGGGAAGTGGACAGCAAGCTGCACGGCATCATGCAGTCGATCCACCACGCGTGCGTGCACTATGGCGAAGAACACGGCCGGGTTAACTACGTCAAAGGCGCGAACATCGCCGGCTTCGTGAAAGTCGCCGACGCGATGCTGGCCCAAGGCATCGTCTAAACCTCGGCGTCGATGTGCAGCACTTCGATCAACTGATCGCCGACGGGGCGCTTCCACAACACCTCGTCACCGACCCGCGCACCGAGTAATGCGCGGCCGAGGGGTGAACCCCAGTTGATCAAACCGGCGTTGGCGTCGGCCTGGTCTTCACCCACCAGTTGGATGCGCTGCTGTTCGTCTTGCTCGTTGGCGAAGGTGACCCAACTGCCGATCTGTACCTGGTCGGTGGACGTGGCAGGCGCCACTACCTGGGCGCTTTGCACCCGCTGGTTGAAATAGCGCAAATCCCGCTCAAGGTCCGCCTGGCGCTGTTTATCGGCCTGCTCGCCCTTGGCGGATTCAGCGCCATGTTCCTGCTGCAACTGCGCGACTTTGGCGTGCAACTGCGCCAGACCTTGCGCGGTCAGGCGGTTGGGTTGCTCACTGACTTGACGCTCCACCGGCTGATCGGCCTGGGCGGCGGCGTTATCTTCATTAACAAAAGCACGGCTCATCATGATCTCCTCTATGGAGCTTGGGCCATGTTCGCCGCGCTTTAGTTTCGCTGGATGTCTGAAAGCGACCTATTGGGCGCGATAGGCCCGAGCCGCATCGCGATCCTTCTCCTGCTGCCACTCACGTTCGCGCTCATCCCAATGGCGCTCTTTGTAATCGCGCAGTTCTTCGTTCTCCCGCATCGCCTTGCACTGGCGAAAACCGTCCTCCCAGCCTTCGGCATATTCGCGCTGCTTCAGATAGCGCGGCACGTTCTTGCGAAACTCCCCGCTGATCACCCCAGCCGCCTGGCGACCGCTGCTGCAGCCATCGTCAAAGCCATCGGCGAACGCCGGCGGATAACCCTTGGCCAATAATTCCTGATGGGTGGTCTGACAACCCGCCAAGCCCAGCACCGCATACAACATGACCGCATAGCGCCACATGGCGTACTCCCTGGCCGTTTTACGGCTGATAGGGAAAGTCTAGAAGGGGATTCGTCGGACGGATGTGAAGCGGGTGTGAGAAATGTGTTGGGCTTTACGGTTGACGCCAAACCTGTGCTCAGCTGACTTCAGGGGGGCAGGCCGCCCGTTGAGTGGTCAGCGCCGCATGGTCAGCCAGTTCCTGTTGGATAAACGCTGCAATCATGGCGCGGTACACCTGCTCGGTGACTTGCGGATTGGCTCCCGCCGCCTGCGCCAGATTGCGCACTTTAGCGATCACTTGTTCGACCCGTTGCGGTGCCTTGACGCCATCGGCATCTTTCTTGAAGTGGGCAGCCTGGGAGACGTAGCGGCCGCGTTCGGCCAGCAGGGTGACGATTTGCTGGTCGAGGCGGTCGATGTTGGTTCGCACTTCTTCAAGGGTGGTGCAGATGACGGCCATGTCGAGTGAACTCCTGATTGTGCAGGCAATGCTAGCAAATGTGGGAGGGGACTTGCCCCCTGATGGCATAGGTATCTACACAGCTTTGGCTTAACGCTAAACGCCCGGCGGAAGAGCTGTTGTGGCGAGCGGGCTTGTCCCGCGTTGGGCTGCGTAGCAGTCCCAAAACCAGCCCCTACAGAGTGTCTGATACACCGCGTTCTTCTTTACCGGGGCTGCTACGCAGCCCAACGCGGGACAAGCCCGCTCGCCACAGGGAGTTTTTTCAGGATCGGAAAAGTTGTGTAGAGACCCATGCCCCGATAGAGGTGTGTCAGCCACTCGATACTGGACTGAACCGCCGCCATCGGGGGCATACCCCCTACCACATGTTCGTTTTCCGGCAGGCGTTGGTCAGTAGTGATACCACTTCACTTCCAGCATCACTTCATTGACCGGCGAAGATAAATGGCTGTATTCGCGCTGGGCGCTCAGGCGCAGGCCCAGGTTGCGCGACAGTTCCCATTGCTGGTTGAGGCTGAGGCTGCGCCGTACTTCGCCATTGGTGAAGAAGTCACCCTTGGCTTCCAGGCTCAGGTTGCCCAGCGGGTTTTTCCACAGCACGCCGGTGTTGAAGCCCGCAGCGGGGGAGATGGCTTCGCTGAAGTCGTTGTTATGCTCCACCCGCACGGTGCCAAGGGCAAAGCCGAGCATGTCGTCGCGCAGTTGCCAGGTGCTGCCGGCGCCACCATTGACGTGGGCGACCAGGGTTTCGTCGTCGTGTTTGCCCGGTACGCGCTCCAGGCCACCGGTGACTTGCCACGACCAGGGTTGCAGTAACGCGTTGCGTGGAGTCAGGGAGCGGATGGTGGCCAGGTCCAGTTGCTGCAGTTGCCAGTGATTGCCTTCGTACTGGCGCAGTTTCATTTGCAGGATTTCGATCTGCGCGCCGAGGGGGAAGCCTTCGGCGTTGTCGTTGAGGTCGTGGTAAGCCATGCGCAGGCCGTATTCGCCGAAGGCCTTGTCGCCACGGGTGCCGATGCCGGCTTGCCAGGTACGTGATTCATGGCCGTCTTCCGGCAGGCCGGGCGGCTGGATCTTGAGGTCGGGCGCGGGGTTCTGGTTGATCGCGCGCAGCAGTTCGAAGCTGCGCTGGGAGCGGGCGGTGTCGCGCTCCAGGCCGTTGGCGCGGTAGCGGCCCAGGCGGTAGGCAGCGTCGATAATCAGGGCCTGGCGCTCGCGGGGCAGGGCTTTGAAGGCCGCTTGCTGCAATTGTTTCTGGTCGTCGCTGATCTTGAGCACCCATTGCTGCTCGTCGCCGTCCAGGGGTTTGGCGCGTTCAAGCAATTCGCGCTCGCGGGACGGGCGATAGTCGATTTTTTCCACCAGACCGGCCTCCTTCACCGCTTTGACGGTGTCGGTGGGGATGGCGGTCAGCGGGAATTGTTCGGTCAGGCGCAGGCCGGGGCGCGCCACTTGCAGCAGTTCCAGCAGGCGATAGGAGCAGTTTTCGTCGAAGAAGAAGTAATCGAACTGGATCTGCTTGAGTTCCCACACATGCTCGACCATGCGCTCGGTCTCGACCTGGGTAAGGTTGAGGCGGTATTCCCACAAGTCACGGTTCTCCAGGCTACGGTACTCGGAGAGTTTTTCCTGGTAGGGCACCAGCGCGAACAGGCCGGGGTAGCCGCCCATCAGGCCTTTCCAGGCGTAGAGGATGCTGTTGTCCGAGCCCTCGATATACGCGCCGAAGTTGATCGCGTAGCTGAGCAGCGCGGTGTTGTTGCTCTGCACGTCGGCCTGGTCGATGCGCAGCAAGGTGTGGCCGAACATCGACGATGGGCTGTTGAGGTAGGCCGCCGGGAAGATCATCACCGCGCTGTGGGGAGCGACGTCTTTGAACCATTGCTTGAATTCGGCGCAGTCCACGGCGGGCAGGTCGGTCAGGTGCAACTGATCCTTGAGCCAGCGGGTACGTGCGGGGTAAACGCATTGGGCGTGTTTTTCACCCAGGTTGGCGGGCGCATAGAGTGCGTCGACGGTGGCCTTGAGTTCCGCGTCCGGATGGTGAGCGCCATCGGCCGCGAGGAAGAATTTCTTATCGCTGACATAACTGCGCCAGCCTCTGAGCTTGCCGGCTTCGTAATGGCCCAGGGAAAGCCAGAACGGATCGTTGGCCAATTGCTGCAAACGCTGATCATCAAGGTGCGGGGCCGCATACAGCGGGGCGCAGGCGAAGAGTGCCAGACAGGCAATTCGTTTGAGCATAGAGGCAACTTAAGTCGGAAATAGAAAGACCCAAAGGGGAGGCGGGCCCAAAAATAAAACCCGCGCCTGGAGAGGCGCGGGCCGGTCGAGCTTAAGCCTGGGTCGCGTATTTCGCCAGACGGGCATCGCTTTTCAGTACAGCGAGGGTGTTGTTGTGCACGTCGTCAGCGGTCACGTCAGCCTTGCTGAAGATCTGCTGGAAGTGCTCGTGGGTCACGGCAGCGAAGTGCTCGCGATCTTCAGGGGCAACGCCCAGTACCACGGCGTAGGTGGTCAGTGCTTCGCCATTACCCTTGGCCATGTCTTCGGACAGCTCGTTCATCATGCCATTCATGGCAATCCAGGACTTGCCGCCGTAGGTCAGCGCGCTGTTGGTGCTGCAACCGTTGGTACCCGAGGTCATGCCGAAGGTGGCGTTACCGGAGGTGCCGTTGGTGGTGGAAGCCAGGAAGTGAGCCGGAGTACCGCGCTGGCCTTCGAACAACATGTTGCCCCAACCGCAGTTCGGGCCACCTGGCGCTTCTGCCATTGCATTGAGGGAGACGACGGTGAAGAGAGTACCGAGAAGGATCCGTTTCATAGCTTTGTTCTCTTTGTGTGCAACCAATGGACAAGGGTTCAGGCACTTCATAGCGCCCCAGGGATCGGTTATTAGTCCAACCCGCGCAGTTTGGAGTTTAGGCACGTTCGAAGGGTTCCGTGTGTTTTTATAAAACCGTTGGCGATTTGATGAAATATTTGCCGGTCGCGTCCCGCGTCTAAGCTTTCCCAGAGACCTGCCTTGCCAGAGCGCGCAAGGGGGAGCCAGAATGCCGTTATCTGCCCCGCCTGATGTAAGGAAGCCCGATGCCTGATCCTGTTGCTGCCAGCCTGCGTCTAGCGCCTGATGCGCTGACTCGTCCTTTCTCCGCTGAACAGTTCAGCTTCTCGACCACCAATGATTTGGAGCCCTTTCGCGGTGTGCTTGGCCAGGAACGCGCGGTTGAAGCCTTGCAGTTCGGTGTGGCCATGCCACGCCCCGGTTACAACGTATTTGTCATGGGCGAGCCGGGTACCGGTCGCTTTTCGTTCGTCAAACGCTACCTGAAGGCCGAGGGCAAGCGCCTGCAGACCCCGTCGGACTGGGTCTACGTCAATAATTTCGATGAGCCGCGCGAGCCGCGCGCCCTTGAGTTGCCCGCCGGTGGCGCCGCAGCGTTCATCACCGATATCAATGCGCTGATCGACAACCTGGTGGCCACATTCCCCGCAGTGTTCGAACACCCCACCTACCAGCAGCGCAAGAGCGCCATCGACCGCGCCTTCAACCAGCGCTACGACAAGGCGCTGGATGTCATCGAACGCCTGGCGCTGGAAAAGGACGTGGCGCTGTACCGCGACAGCTCCAACATCGCCTTCACTCCCATGCTCGATGGCAAGGCGCTGGACGAGGCCGAGTTCTCGCAGCTGCCCGAGGCCGAGCGCGAGCGCTTTCATACCGATATTTCCGAGCTGGAAGAGCGCCTCAACGAAGAACTGGCCAGCCTGCCGCAATGGAAGCGCGAGTCGAATAACCAGCTGCGCCAATTCAACGAAGAAACCATCACCCTGGCCCTGCAGCCCTTGCTGGCGCCGTTGTCGGAAAAATACGCGGAAAACGCGGCCGTCTGCGGTTACCTGCAAGCCATGCAGGTGTACCTGCTCAAGACCGTGGTCGAGCAACTGGTGGATGATGCCAAGACCGACGCCCAGGCCCGCAAGCTGCTGGAAGAGCAATATTGCCCGAGCCTGGTGGTGGGCCATCCGGTCAACGGCGGCGCGCCGGTGGTGTTCGAGCCACACCCGACCTACGACAACCTGTTCGGCCGTATCGAATACAGCACCGACCAGGGCGCGCTCTACACCACCTATCGGCAACTGCGCGCCGGGGCGTTGCACCGTGCCAATGGCGGATTCCTGATCCTTGAGGCGGAAAAAATGCTCAGCGAGCCGTTCGTATGGGACGCGCTCAAGCGTTCCCTGCAGTCGCGCAAGCTGAAAATGGAATCGCCTCTGGGCGAACTGGGTCGCCTGGCAACTGTGACCCTCAACCCGCAGATGATCCCGCTGCAGGTCAAGGTCATCATCATCGGTTCGCGTCAGTTGTACTACGCCTTGCAGGACGCCGATCCGGACTTCCAGGAAATGTTCCGGGTGCTGGTGGACTTCGACGAAGACATCCCGATGGTGGACGAAAGCCTGGAGCAGTTCGCGCAGTTGCTCAAAACCCGCACCTCGGAAGAAGGCATGGCGCCGCTGACGTCGGACGCCGTGGCGCGCCTGGCTACTTACAGCGCGCGGCTGGCGGAGCATCAGGGGCGCTTGTCGGCGCGCATTGGTGATCTCTTCCAACTGGTCAGCGAGGCGGATTTCATTCGCCATCTGGCGGGCGACGAGATGACTGACGCCGGCCATATCGAACGCGCGCTCAAGGCCAAGGCCACGCGCACCGGGCGGGTATCGGCGCGGATTCTCGACGATATGCTCGCCGGGGTAATCCTGATCGACACGGCCGGTGCGGCGGTCGGCAAGTGCAACGGGCTGACGGTGCTGGAAGTGGGCGACTCGGCGTTCGGCGTGCCGGCGCGGATTTCCGCCACGGTGTACCCGGGCGGCAGCGGGATTGTCGACATCGAGCGCGAGGTCAACCTCGGCCAGCCGATCCACTCCAAGGGCGTGATGATCCTCACGGGTTACCTGGGCAGCCGCTATGCCCAGGAATTTCCGCTGGCGATTTCGGCCAGCATCGCTTTGGAACAGTCCTACGGCTACGTGGACGGTGACAGTGCGTCCCTGGGTGAAGCGTGTACGTTGATTTCGGCCCTGTCGAAAACCCCACTCAAGCAGTGTTTTGCCATCACCGGTTCCATCAACCAGTTTGGTGAAGTGCAGGCGGTCGGCGGGGTCAACGAGAAGATCGAAGGGTTTTTCCGTCTCTGCGAGGCCCGCGGGCTGACCGGCGAGCAGGGGGCAATCATCCCCCAGGCCAACGTCGCCACGCTGATGCTCGATGAGAAAGTGCTGCAGGCCGTACGCGCCGGGCAGTTCCACATCTACGCAGTGCGCCAGGCCGACGAAGCCTTGAGCCTGCTGGTGGGCGAGGATGCCGGTGAGCCGGATGCCGAAGGGCAATTCCCGGAAGGCACCGTCAACGCCCGTGTGGTCGAGCGGTTGCGCGCGATCGCCGAGATGATCAGCGAGGACGATCTCAAAGAAGCCGAGAAGGAATTGGCACAGCAGGCACTGGCCGAAGCCAAGCCCGCTTCATAACCGGCCCATAGGCGGTGAGCGAACTGGCCTCGCGCGGGCCTGTTCGGCCAACGCAAGGTTGGCAGAAATGACAATAATTTGACTGGTGCCCGGAGGCGCTTGCACCGTTGGTCTCTACGGCCTTGGTTTGTCGTGGTTTTCTTCTATTCTGAAGATTAGGGATATCTGCAGGAGTCGCTGGATAGAGACAGCCTCGCCCACGCGCCGGGGTTGAACACCGATCTACCGAGGGTCGCCGCCATGCCGCGCAACCTCTGTCTTACCCGCCAGTACTTCGGCCTGGCTACCCGTATCGAATGCGTCATTCGCCCTCTCGCGGGGGATGACGGCCTGTGGACGGTCTTATTCGCCGCCGGAATGAGCGGTGAGCAACCTTCAGCCGTCAAATCCCAGGGACCTTTTCGCGGTCCCGTGGAAGCCGCCAAACTGCTCGACTCGATCGTCGAAAATCTGACAGGGCAAGGCTACAAGCATGCCGAGGACCCGCCGATCTGGTGCCTGCACCTGCAGGCTCATCTGCGATCGCTTAACCGCAGCCACGAACAGCTCGCGCTGTAGCCAGGCTTATTTGTTTTCGGGCTTGTCCAGTTTGACCTCGAACCCGTATTGCACGGTGCTCAGGTCGGTGCGCTGATAGCTTTCCAGAACGGTCGGCCGGCCGTAAAAATAATGCACATCAAACAGCGCTGTGCCGTATTCCGCGGCGCGGTGGCTGACGCCCAGGATTTCCTTGAGGTAATTGCCGCTGGCGTCCTTGGCGTAGAAGCGCCAACTGTCGGCCGGAAAGGCTTTCTGATCGACGATCAGCGCGTTGTCCTTGAGCGACAGGCCCTTGGGCAGGGTCGTTGCGTCAATCTGGTTCTTTTCGATGGTCGCCAGGAACAGCGGAATCGAGCCCACCACAAAGGCCGGGGTTTCCGGAAACAGTGTGAGATCGTAGGTGAGGGTGCCGCGCGCCGGGTTCAGCTCATACGCCTCGGTCGGCAACTCGATGGGCTCGCCGCGCTCGCCCTTGTCATCGGCGGTAAAGAAGGTCACCGGCGACTCCCCGCTGTTGCGCTCGGCGCCCACCAGATCATCGTTGAAGGTGAAGGGATGGTCGAACACGATGGTCGCGGCGCTGGCGTCTTCGACGGACTGGCTGATAGTGACGCTGTTTTTGAGTTGCTCTTCGGTCAGCGTGGCGTCTTTGAGCCAGGCCGCGGCGCCGTCCTCATACACCGTGACCGGCATGGGCAGGGCCTGCACGGTTTTTTCCAGGCTGTTTCTGTCGAAGCGCTGCACGGGCAGGTCCAGGTCCTTGCGTGTGATCGACGCCTGGGAAAAGTCCAGCACGTTGACCTGCAGGGTGTCGACCAGGCCATTGAAATAAACCTTGGCGTAATGGGTGCTCTGCTGGTGCTCGAAGGCTTTTCGCTCGTCGTTGAGCTGTTGCTCGAATGCATCGGACCAGGCGTTCTGCTTCTGCATCTCGGCCAGTTGTTTCTGATAGAACGCCACCTGGGCTGCACTCTCATTGATGGCGCCCGCACGGGTGAGAAACTGCCCGGTGCTGTCGCGCGCCTGCACAAGCAGCGGGTTGGGGGATTCATCGCCCACTTGGGGGGCGAGGGGCGCACGGTTGGTCAGTTCGATTTCGGCGTAGTTCTTCTCCAGGCGCAGCAGGTTAACGCTGATCGCGCCCTCGGTGCGCGGGTGGCCCACGTCCTTTTTCGCCAGGTCGAACGTCAGCACATTGCCCGGCGCGATGACTTCCACTGTGCCCTTGAGGCTGACCGGCTGCGGCTGGCTTTTGTTTTCGGTCTCGATGCCGTCGATGAACGGGTAGGTCACCGTCAGATCATCGGGGTTGGTCAGGTTGGAACTGCTGGGACTCAGCTGGATGCCCGGGTCGGTTTCCGACCACTCCGGTTGGAACGGGATGACCTTATGGTTGCTGAGCGTCACGGACTGCCATTCCAGGCTGTGGGGAAACGGGAATTGATCGGGCTGGTTGAAGTTGAACGGAAAGACCGGCTGCAGATCCGTCAGGTAATCGGAGTGAGAGGTCTTGCGCAGCACGAACAGGCCATTGATGTAAGTGTCCACCAGTGCCTGGGGCGTGGGGTAATGCTTGAGCAGAGCCAGGTTGTCTTCGCCGTACTCGGGCTCGATGGGCTTGCTGGCGAGCTTGATCTGCGCGCGTTCGAGCAACAGCAGGGAACCGCCGAGGTCGGCGATGGCGTCGCGCAGCTTGGGGTCCTGGATGCGGTCGAGGGATTGTTCGAACTGCGCGGTCTTCTCTTCGAGCGTGGCTTGTTTTTTTTCGTCACCAGGCGAGCAACCGCCCGCCAGCAGCAGCGCCGCACATAAGCCGATACCGGCCAAAGGGGTTCGCACATCCATCATCTGAGAGTCTTCCTGTCCGACGTCATCGAGCCGAGTTGATGGGCTCGACACTAGCAGAAAAATTCTCTTACAGAAGCCGCTCAGGTCAGTTTTCTCGCGGTTACAGCGCTTTGGTGGCGGCTGGTATACTCGCCGCCATTTCTAACCACGCTGTGTGAGATCCAATGGAACGCTTTATCGAAAATGCGATGTACGCCTCGCGCTGGTTGCTGGCGCCGATCTACCTGGGATTGTCCCTGGGGTTATTGATCCTGGCGTTGAAATTCTTCCAGGAAATCATCCACGTCATTCCCAACATCTTCAGCATGTTGGAAGCCGAAGTGATCCTGCTGCTGCTGTCATTGATCGACATGGCCCTGGTCGGCGGCCTGCTGGTGATGGTGATGATCTCCGGCTACGAGAACTTCGTCTCGCAGCTGGATATCGATGACAACAAGGAAAAGCTTAACTGGCTGGGCACCATGGACTCTTCGTCGCTGAAGATGAAAGTGGCGGCGTCCATCGTGGCGATTTCCTCCATCCACTTGCTGCGCATCTTCATGGACGCCAAGAACGTCGATCCCCAGCACCTGATGTGGTACGTGATCATCCACATGACCTTCGTGGTCTCGGCTTTTGCCATGGGTTATCTGGACAAACTCACCAAGCATTGATACCGCGCGCCGGCCTTACTGTTCGATGAAGTAGTAGGGCTGGCGGTTGACGGCCATCTCCTTGATCACCTTGACCTGTGTGCTCAGCCGGTCAGTATGGTCCAGCAGCGCAACGTTGCCGGGCCTGGCGGCGAGGTAGCTGTGCAGTTGCGCTTCGGTTTGCAGGATCTTCAAATAGCCCTGCATGTAGAACACGCCGGCTCCGGCGATGCGTTCGTTGGGTTGAAACAACACCACATCCCTGCCTTCGGCCTGCAGCGCCTGGATCTGACTGATCAAGGGCACGAACGAATGGCGCACGTCGGCCTTGGGCGCAAACCAGAACGCTGCCGTCAGATAGCAGGCCACCGCCACGGCGAACACGCTGCCGATCACGCGCTTATGGTGCTTGTACAACGCCGGCCTGTGCGCCTGGAGCCACGCCAGCAGCTCCCGCGCATACTCGGCGGCCAGGACCGCGGCGGCGGGCGTCAGGGCCATCAGGTACACCGTGCGTTTGCTTGAGGCCAATGTCAGCAAGGTGAACTGTGCCACCAGCCAGACACTGAAAAACAAGTGGTAGCGATTACGCGCCAGGCTTTTGCGCAAATGCCATAGCCCCAGGTACACGAGGATGTTCCACGGTAAAAATGCTTCGGGCAGTTTCAGCAGGTAGTAATAGAACGGCTCGTAATGCCCGGCCTCGACGAATTCGCCGCTGAAGCGCCCCACGCTGTTGGTCCACAGAACCTCGCCCACCGCCTGCAGGCCGCCGCGCTGGAACAGGAACATCAGCCAGATCAGCAGAGGAATCAGGGCCAACAGGGTAAACGCCGCCGGTTTAAGCCAATCCCCAAGGCGCAGGCGTTTGTCCAGCAGGGTGCTGCTGGCCAGGTAGACGAAAATCACCACGCCGGGCATCGCCAGGCCCAGCACGCCTTTGCTCAAGGTGGCGATCACCATCCCGGCAGTGAACAGCGCCCAGGCGCCGGTTGCCGAACCCTGACGGTCGGGTCGCACCGCCTGGTAGAACGCCAGCAGGGCAGTGGTCACACCGAGGGTGAGCAGTGAGTCCTCGCCCACGCCGCGCACGTTGCTCCAATAACTGGCCATGGTCGCCAGGATCAACGCCGCGCTGAAGGCCAAGGTCTGCGGGCGCCCGAATCTGCGCAGCATCGCGTACAGCAGCATCACGCTGAACAATCCGGCAAACGCCGAGGCCAGGCGTACCGCCCAGGGGCTGGCGCCGAACAGTCGAATCGCCCCGGCGTCCAACCAAAGGCTCAGGGGCGGCTTTTCCAGGAAGGGCTCGCGAAACAGCTGCGGCACCACCCAATCATTGTCCAAGTGCATGGCCATGGCGATCCCGGCGACGCGGGCTTCGGTTGAGCCTTGCAGTTCGTGGTTACCCAGGGCAAAGAAAAACAACAGACCAGCGAGCAGGAGCAGCAGAGGGGCGGGACGCGTCATGGGGTGTGGGTACCGGGCAGTGGGCCGTTCGGGGGAACGGCCTTGGCATCCGGCTAGTATCGGTCGGGGTTTCTGAACATTTCGTGAACGACCGTCGGATTTCTCTATCGGTGTTCAGGGTGCCTGCAAGCTGGGCAGTGCGGCTTTGCCTTGAGGCGTCAGGACCGGTGCCAATTGCTCCCAGGTAAACGACAGCTCGTTGTCGCAGCCGTCGCCGTTGGCCGGTGTCGAAAGTTGCAGGCCCTGGGTGTTGAAGCTCAGGTCAAACCGGGAATAGTCGGTGATCGCCGGGCAGCCCTCGTCGGTACTGGTTTGCTTGACCAGCCAATGGCTGAACGTGGCGGGCAGCGTCACCTCGCCGGAATAGGCGCCATGCCATTGCTGGCGCGCTCCCAGCCATGTCCACGGGTCGACGCCTTCGCCGGTCTGCAGATTAAACGAATGCAACCCCCAACTGATGCCCCTGGCGCCTGTACCGGCAGCCCAGCGATAGAACCTGACCGTTATCCACCGCGACGACCAATAGGTCGGCTCAACCACGATTTCACTGGTATAGGCCGAACCGTTTCGCCCCAGATACTCACGCCGCTCGCGCAGGAAGTCAGCCTGGTCATCGTCGTTAACGGCCAGCGCGGCGAGTTGCCGATTGATCTTCTGCACCGCCGGGCCTTCGCCTTCGAGTTGCAGCGTGACGCGCGCGCCTTGCGTCTTGAGCTGATAACGGTGCTCGCCGAAGGCTTTCTTCTCCACCTTGACCGGCAGCGGCGCCGCTTCCAATGCAGCGTTATACGCATCGCTGCCACAACCGTCGCCTGGCGTGCCCACGCGTTGCAGGGTAATCGGCAGCGGTGTGCCGCCCTTCGTTTTGCTCCACGTGCCTGCCAGCGTATTGCCCTGCAAGCCGCCCAGCGTCCACAACCCGGTATTGCCTTCTTCCACCCACGGCGCATTGGCACTTGCCTGGGTCAGTTGGATGGGCTTGAGGATGCGCTGGTAGTAATAACTGCCATGCTCCCCGCCGGCGCCGTTGAAGCAGGCCGTGATGGCGGACTTGCCCAGCGTCCCCTTCCAGACGCCCGCCAGGTCGGCAGCGCAGGTGAGCAATGGCGTACAGGCGAGGGCGAACACAGCGAGAGGCTTGAGCACGGGTATCTGACTTCCGGATGTCTGATAAAGGCCGACAGGTTAATCGGGACCGTACCCGGATACCAGCCGGGCAAGCCTTGCGGCCCGCCCGTTGCGCTCACTACGGCAGCGCTTGCGCATGAGGGAATGACAGGGTGTCCAGCAAGCGATCGTTTTACGATGCGCTTTGATTTGGCCGCTGGCCATTTTCAAATTTGTTGCCCGAGAGCCCAGGAACGCCCGTGACTCTTAAGCATGGTCCGACTGTGTGGAGTCGTGCTCGGTTCAAGGGCTATGCCCTCTTTCGGAAATGCTATAGGTGTGGAATGATGGCGTAATGCTACAGATTTCGGGCCACCGCACAATTAAAAGGGATTTTATGTCTTACACGTATAGCGCCCAGCTAGCTGAGCTGTCTGCGAACGGATATCAATGTCCGCCAGCAGGGACATCTCCGATCCAGCGAGATGCATGGAGATGGGTTGCAAATCCGGTAAGCGTGCAATGTTTTGCTCCGGTGGCCGTTCGAAACCCTCCTCGCTTACTTCGCTCCTCCGCCCCAGACGAGAAGTGCTCATGCTGGGGGTTGTCTATGCATCTGTCGTATGCACAAAGCGTGAGCGCTTTCCAAAGCGTTCAAAAAAGCTTTCGCATGGCTCGTAAGGTGTTTGGTGGGCATGTAGCCAATGTTTTAATCACGCCAAATGATGGTGCCTGCACCGCGGCGGATCGTTATGGCCATTTTGACTTTCATCCATACGCGACGGGTAGCGTTCACAATAATGTATCTGCGGTGAGAGCAATTCCATGAGCTTTCCCCGTATTGAAGGTCAAAAAATAGATGCTCGGACTCTCTCTAAGCATCAGTGGAATGCAGACCTCATTGAGTTTGAGGGGCCTTTGTTGAGTCTTTATAAAGGTGAGGCTGGTAATGACTTGTTGTACGCTTGGCTCGATTGTACTGCGAGTCGTAACCGTTGGTGCATTATACCAGTGGACCGAAAGTCTCTCCGAGATTATCTAGAACAACAGAAAACACTAAGAGATCTATACGTCGAATCTGAATGGATTGTTATATTTCATACAGGAGCATCTGCAAAGCGTAGTGCTTTTCTTCGTACAAGTTGGGATAAGCTGCCTGAAATTTATTTGCCCGACATTGATTCCTACCTTACTCCTGAGATAGCGACCCTTGCGGCGGAAAAATTGGCTGAGGAGATTACGGAAGCTTATTTCCTTGGTTTGGATGGCGAGCTGTATATAGACGATTTTTCACTCGTCCCTAAGATATATCAACAGCTATATTCATTTCACTACGGACTGGAACATCTTGATCGTGCAGCGGTCCATGGCGCCTTGAGTAAACTTGCAGGCAGTTGGACGGGTGGGTTCAGCGCCGTCCACCTGTTCACGGGGTTAAACTCCGTTACGCCCTCTATTCACAGGGCAAAAGTATCAGAGATACACTTTGCCTCTCCAGGGCATATCAAGCTTGACCTGCTGCCTGATCTTGCTCGTAGGATTGAAGTATCAGCTCACCAAGTTTCTGATGAAGCTTCTTTTGTAGCGCTAGAGCAATATTATTCAACAGTGTATCGTTATTTCAAAGATAATAAAATATCCGGGTTTGATGACGAAAGGGCGGTATTAGCCACTCTTGCTCCTGAAGTTCTAACTCGCTTGGAGGAGTTTGTTGACTTTTTCTTCAATTTGATGAGATGGGATGACTATCGAAGTGGCTTTGATTTCTTAAATATCGATGCTCTACATCAGCTGCGAGTTTTACTTGCTTATTATCGTAGGCTTAGAAAACTTAGACCATATCTGATAGGCGGCAATCTGTTTTTAGGTCAGTCCCGAATTCTCGGAGCCTCCGGCTCGAGTGCGGTAGAGTAAACGAAAGGTAGAAAGCTATGCTGCCGCGTAGGCGTCAGGCGTCTACGTGGCGGTTTAACGCCCTGATTAGCGCTGGCTCCAGTGGAGTTTACGAGCGCGATCCCAGACTCCAGCTCCACGGCCATCTGAGTTTGGTTTTTTCCTTCCGCGCTTTACAGCGGCTCGGTGCCGGTGGCTTCGGGACGCCCGAGGCTTGTCGCCTTCACCTATAGCTCGATCTAGCCCCGTTGAGTTCGTTCAAATAGTAGGTCTCATCCGAATCCGGTTTTGCTTCACGATCGCTGCACGGTCAGCCAGTACCGCCCTCAGTACGTTAAGACCTTGACGCACGGTGGGAGCGCGGTGATGGGCCCTCATAAGCTGTCAGATGTCATCTCTTCGGTGTCGCCAAGCTGGCCCGGCATCCTCCGGTTGAAGCATACTTGCGGCCTGTTTTATAGGAGCACTGGATGCCACTTCTTTCTTGGTACAACCGCGACGAAGATTTGACCCGCGCCGCGCTCGCTCCATACCGCCTCCTAGAGCCGGTCGCAGAGCACTCTTACGGAGAGCCGGATTCTTCAAACCTACTCGTAAAAGGCGACAATCTTGAGGCCCTTAAGGCCTTGTTGCCTTACTACGGTGGTCAGGTGAAGTGCGTTTACGCCGATCCTCCGTTCAACACGGGGCAGGCCTTTGATGACTATGACGACAATCTGGAGCACTCCATTTGGTTGTCAATGATGTACCCAGCAATGGAGTTGACCAGAGACCTGCTGGCGGAGGACGGGACACTTTTTGTTCATATCGATGATAACGAGCTTGCTTATCTGACCGTGGTGCTTGATGAGATCATGGGCAGGAAGAATAGGGTGGCTCTCATCACCTTCAAGCAGGGTGCACCTACTGGCCACAAGGCGATCAATCCAGGAACCGTCAACACCACGAATTACATCCTCATCTATGCCAAAAACAAGGCAAAGTGGCGGCCAAAGCGAGTCTTCACTGGGCGTGAACGCGATAAGCGTTACGGCAGATTTTTGGTCAACCCAGAGTCGCCTCATGCAAGCTGGAAGTTTGTGACCTTGGCAGCTGCTGTAGCGGCGAAGGCAGGAAAAAAAATGGCCGAGCTGAAGAAGGAGCTTGGCGACGCATTGGAAGGCTATCTGAATGATTTTGTGATTACGCACGCTAATCAAGTATGTCGTTCCGCGCGACCAGATTATGAAGCTGTTGGTCAGGACGTTCGGCAGGCAATTGATGCGTCTCATGCCAACCCCGCTGAGGTCATTCTTCTTGAGCGAACGAAGCATTCCGAGATGTATTTTCTCGGAGGTGAAAGGATTCTTTTCTATTCCTCGAAGCTGAAAGAGGTGGATGGAGAATTGGTTGCGGGCGAACCGCTGACCACGCTGTGGGATGACCTGCTTTCAAACAACCTTCATAAAGAAGGAGGGGTGGAGTTCCCAAAAAGCAAGAAGCCCGAAGCATTGATCAAACGGTGTCTGGACTTGGTAACCGAGAAAGGTGATCTCGTGTTGGATTCCTACTTAGGTTCAGGAACTACCGCCGCAGTGGCCCACAAAATGGGCCGCCGATGGATTGGTGTTGAACAAGGAGATCACGCGGAGAAAAAATGCCTGCCGCGTTTAAAAGCAGTTGTGGACGGTGAGCAGTCCGGAATATCCAAGTCAGTGGGTTGGAATGGTGGCAACGGTTTCCGTTTTTACAAGCTGGGCGTTCCCATCTTCGACGAAGATGGCCACATCCATAAAGGCATCCGCTTCGAACACTTAGCTGCGCATGTCTGGTTTGCTGAAACAGGCACCGCCCGTTCTGTTCATGCCTCTAAAGAGGCTTTTCTGGGCGGGTACAACGGGGTTGGGTATTACCTACTATTCAATGGCATCTTAGGAGATCTGAGTAGTGAAGGAGGAAACGTACTCACCCGTGCTTTGCTACGCAAGTTGCCTCAGTCCGATGGGCCGAAGGTAATTTACGGGGAGTCGTGTTTGCTCTCCGATGAGCAACTACGCGAGCTGGAAATCACCTTCAAGCAAACTCCTTACGATATCAAGGCTCGTTGAATATGGCTCTCTCTCTCAAAATCTATCAAAAGCGCGCACTGGCGAGCTTGGAAAGCTATTTAGATGATGCGCGGCTTAAGGGGCCAGCGCAGGCCTTCGAAGAGAACGTCGACAAGGGCTTGCTCAGTCAGTACAAACCCATGCCAGGCCAGCCGGACGTCCCTTACGTTTGTTTACGCATCCCTACTGGCGGCGGCAAGACCGTGATGGGGGCGCACATCATCAAGTCCGCTGGACAGACGATCTTGGAGCGCGAATACCCACTGGTCCTTTGGATGGTTCCGACTACCCAGATCAAGTCCCAGACGCTTGATGCTTTCCAAAACCCACGACACCCTTACCGTCAGGAACTGGACGAGACCTTTGGGGGGCAGGTGGCTGTATTCGACGTGGCCGATTTCGCCCAAATCCGTCCTGCTGACTTGGGCACTAAAGTGTGCGTGATCATCGGCACTGTGGCGGCGCTGCGTGTGACCGATAAGGAAGGCCGTAAGGTATATGAGCACCATGAGGACCTAGAGCCTCACTTTGCGGGTTCGACTGCCGATCTGGATTACTTAGATAAAGGGCAAAACAGTAAGGCTTTGGCATCGTTTGCCAATCTGCTCAAGCTCCATGGTCCATTGGTCATTATGGACGAGGCACACAACGCCACTACGAAATTGTCCTATGAGGTGTATGAACGGCTCGCGCCCAAGGCCGTAGTAGAGCTCACCGCTACGCCGGATGCCAATAGCTCCAACGTTTTAGTCAGTGTGTCGGCGTTCGAGCTCAAAGACGAGAATATGATCAAATTTCCAGTGGTGCTGAAGGAGCACGCTGGACAGTGGGAAGTAGCGGTCAACAGCGCAGTGGCTCGGCGTAACGCTCTAGCCAAGGTCGCGCTGGGCGAGCCTGACTATATCCGGCCCATTCTGCTCGTTCAGGCTGAGAGTGCCAGAGGCACCGCCACTGTGGAGCAGGTGAAGAGGCACTTGGTCGAGGTGGAGAAGCTTCCTGAGGCAGCCATCGCCATTGCCACCGGCGACCAACGTGAGATCGATGGGGTCGATTTGTTCGCCAAAGGCTGCCCAATCGAAGTCATCATTACCAAGCAGGCGTTGAAGGAAGGATGGGATTGCTCATTCGCCTATGTCTTCTGCTCAGTGGCGCAGGTCAAGAGCGACAAGGACATCCAGCAGCTTTTAGGTCGAGTGTTGCGGATGCCGTATGCCACGAGGCGCAAACAGGAGGCGATGAATAAAGCTTATGCCCACGTGACGACCGAACGTTTTGGGGCAGTGGCTGGGGAGTTGACCGACGCTCTGGTCAAGATTGGTTTCAACCCAATGGAAGCCGCTAGCGGTATTCGAACCGATCTCAAACCTAGTGACGATCTGGATCTTCAGGGCGGTTCCAGCAATTTGATATCCATCCCGGTGGTCCGAGTGTCGGTGGTCAAGGAGCCAGATTTAAGTAATGCCCCGGCCGGTGACTACCAGCGAGTACTCTTCGTACCCAACCAGGAGGGCCAGGGAGGGGTGGTGGAAGTCACCGGTGAGGTGGACGCCGCCACCACCGATGCCATAGTTGACGCAGTGCACGCCAAGCAGCGCGAAGAGACGGAAGAGAAGTTGCGGCGTCATCAGATGATGGCCTTGGCGGCCAAGGCGCCCAGCGAGAACGGGATTGTCTTCAGCGTGCCACGCCTGTGCATGGTGGAGCAGGGTGAACTGGAGTTCATTGAGCGAGGCATGGTAGCCGCTGACTTTAAGTGGGACCTGCTGGCCAGCCCGCCCGATTTGTCCAGCTTCAGATTCAATGATGAGAGCAAGACGTTCGAGGTGGACCTGGATGGTAAAGGTGTGAGCTATCACCTTATCAAAGACGACGTGGCTACATATCTGCCGGGTTTCTCCCACGATAGAACTGCTACCGATCTTATTGGGTGGTTGGATCAGGAGACCCGCGACCACACTATCAAGCAGCCAGTGCTGCGCGAGTGGTTGCGTAGAACCATCGACGGGCTTCTGGGGCGCGGTTTCTCGTTGGAACAACTGCTGAAAGGCCAATTCGTCCTTCGCCGGAAGCTCTCCGAGCAACTGGCGTCAGCTAAGGTGGCTGCTTACAAGAAGGGTTTTCAGCAAGCGCTATTTGAGGGTGGGCTGGAGGTGGTAACCAGTGATGGTCCTGACCACGCGTACACTTACCCGGCGGATATGACCGCATATCCTGCCCATTACTACTACCAAGGACCATACCGGTTCAAGAAGCATTACTACCCTGTACCCGGTGATTTGAACTGGAAAACGGGGAAGGGCAAGGTGACCGAGGAGTTTGACTGTGCTCAGGCCATTGAAATGCTTGACGAGGTGGAATTCTGGGTGCGCAACCTGGTCCATCCGTCTCAGTTTTGGATGCCTACCTCCAAGCAACGCACCTACCCGGACTTCGTCGCCCGTCTGACCGATGGGCGTCTTCTCGTAGTCGAATATAAGGGCGGGGATCGCATCACAGCAGATCAAGAGAAGGAGAAGAAGCTAGTTGGTGAGTTATGGGCTGCTCGTAGCAATGGTAAAGGTGTGTACCTCATGGCTCAACAGAAAGATGATCGGGGCAACGGCATTAGCGAGCAGTTGAAGTCCGCCATCGGCGCATAGCGGACTTTGTAGTAAGGCAGGACGTCATCCTTGAGACTGGATGTCTCAGGGGTGGCGGTTTGTAGTCGATTCATCTTGGCTGAGTTCGTGTTTCTGCCTGTGCCTATACCAACTTGATAGCCGCTTAGCCCCGTGTTCGCGCACTAGGCAATATTCGAACTCATATGGTCCGGGCGTGTTTCTTCCGATGGGCCGCTATGCTTCTAGTCAGTGTGTCTCCGAATCTATCCACAAAATCCCTTTGGTAATTCACGAGGCGCATCACGGCGGCCGGTAACAATACGGAAATAGAAGGTTCCGTGGCGGTTGAGGGTCCGATAAGAAGGGTTGCGCTGCATGGTAGGCACCGGAAATGCCTCAACTGAATGTCACACCTCAGTGGCGCACTAGCCGAAAACGCTAGCTCCAGACAGCACAACGCCCCACGAATGGGGCGCTGTGTAAGGATAGTGGTGGAGCCGGGGGGATTTGAACCCCCGTCCGCCAGTACTCCGCTGTCGGTACTACATGCGTAGCCGTGTCTATTAAGTTAACCCTTGGCGACCCGACGGGCAGGGTGCTTTGGGCGAGTTGTGTAAGTTTTAGCCGCTTCGTCCACAACGTACTGCACGGCGATTCTGTTCTATATGACAATCATTTTGGGTTTACAGACATCCCCTGATGATTGCTGGGCCCGAAGGCACCAGGAGTGCATGTCAGCTGCAATTAAGCAGCGAGAGCAGCACCGTATTGGTCGTCATTGGCAACTATAAGAAGTTGCAACAGTGGATTTACGAGTTCTGTTACCAACTCGGCATGCACCTAAAGTTTCGCAACCGGCGTCGAATCCTAAACGGCCCCGTGCTTGTAACTCGTTGTTTCATAGTGAGTGACAAGCCTGTGCAGTGTACGCCAAACGGTCACGGAAGGCCAACCCGAAGGTTGGCACATTCGTTCACTGACCGCCTTTCTCGCTATTTTGCAGGTCCTGAAGCGCCTTGGAGGTGATCTCGATGCACTTCTTGTCATCACCCGCCGCATGGGCTGCTTTGGCTTGAGCCACCGCCGTGTCGATTTCACCGCTTTTGCCGCTGGTGTCGGTGGCGAGCAGTGCTTTGCCGTTGTTGATTTTATCCAGGTTGATCTGGCACAGGTCTTTGTCACCGGCAGCGAAAGCGGAAGGGGCCAGCATCGCAGCGGTAATGAACAAGCCAGCAAGAGCGGAACGCTTCATTGGGTATCTCCTTGCGAAAAAAAGCTGGACGCTGCTGGCGTTCGACGGCTGCCAGCGACATCAGTGAAGGCCTCGTTTGTCCAGGCCTGTTCAGATGACTACGCCGGCGCGCAGGGGTTCTGTTTTTTTGCAGGGTTTAATGGACGCGGGCCTGGGTTACCCGGTCCACCAGGTAGACCAGCCCGTGGTAATCAATGCCGCCGTGCTGGCTCAGGCCGATCTCGCAGGTGCGGCTGGTGGAAATGCCTTCGCTGCAAAATTGCACCGCATCCTTGAGCGACCGCAGCGAATGGGCATTGAGTTCCGGCGTGGTGAAGCCCTTGTCACCGGCAAAGCCGCAGCAGTGAATGCCCTCCGGGACGATCACGGTACGGGCGCAACGTCGGGCCAGTTCGATCAGCGCCTGGCTTTCGCCCAGATGCTGGGTGCTGCAGGTGACGTGCACCGCGATGGGCGCTTCCTGTGGTGTGAAATCGAGACGGTCGATGAGGTGCGTGCGGATAAACCGCACCGGGTCATAGAGGTCCAGGCGGGTTTCGCCCAGATCCTGTACCAGGCGCAGGGTGCAGGGGCTGGTGTCGCAGTAGATGGGGTCCAGCCCGCCGCGACTGGCGTGGAGCAGGGCGCCGATCAGTTCCTGACGCTTGTGCTCGGCCTGTTCGGCATAACCTTTGGAAGCGAACGGTTGACCGCAGCACAGGTTGTCCTGATTTTCTGGGATAACCACTTGGTAACCGGCTTTTTCCAGCAGGCCACGGGTTTTGTCGTACAGCGACATCTGCTCCTTGTCACCGGCTGCCGGGCCCATTGTCCGTGACACGCAGGCTGCCAGGTAGACCACGCGAGGTCGTTCGTCAGTGACCGGTGGGCTGAAACGAATGGCTTTTTCCGGCTGCGGCATGGCCGGGGTCCACTGAGGGATTTGCCCTTTGGACAGACGTGTTGCTGCGCCGGACAGTTTGGCCAGGCGCGGTGCCCCCAGCAGCATGCGGGCGCCATTGGCGACATGCAGGGTAAAGCGCGCGCCTTGCAACGCAGTGGCGAAATGGGTGGCGAGCCATTCGGCGGTTTTCGTACGGTCGGCGTCCCTTGCGCGCAGTTTTTTCACCAGATCGCCGGTATTGATTCCCACAGGACAGCGTTGAGCGCAGAGGCCGGTGGCGGCGCAGGTCTCGATGCCCTGGTAGTGGTAGGCCGCCTCCAGTTCGGTGGTATCGACCCCGGCGCGTTTTTTTGCCTGGATGTCGCGCCAGATCACAATGCGCTGGCGCGGGCTCAGGGTCAGCCCTTTGGATGGGCACACCGGCTCGCAGAACCCGCACTCGATGCATTTATCCACCAGCTCATCGGCGGCGGGCAGCGGCTTGAGGTGCTTGAGATGGATCTGTGGGTCGTCGCTGAGCACCACATCCGGATTGAGAATGCCGCTGGGATCAAGCAGGCGCTTGAGTTGCCACATCAATTGGTAGGCGTCGCGGCCCCATTCCAACTCGACGAACGGCGCCATGTTGCGCCCGGTACCGTGTTCGGCCTTGAGCGAACCGCCGAATTCTACCGCAACCAGCTGGGCGACGTCATCCATGAAGGCTTGATAGCGGGTGACTTCCTCACTGCTGTTGAAGCCTTGGGTGAACACGAAGTGCAGATTGCCTTCCAGCGCGTGTCCGAAAAGGATCGCTTCGTCGTAATGATGTTTGTCAAACAGCGCGATCAGGCGGTTTACGCCTACGGCCAGTTGCTCGACCGGGAACGTCACGTCTTCGATGATCACGGTGGTACCGGTCTTGCGCACAGCACCGACGGCGGGGAAGGTGTCTTTACGAATCGCCCACAAACGTGCGTTTTCCACGGGGTCTTCGGTGAAGTCGACCTGTTTTTCCACCGGGAAGCGGGCCAGGGAGGCCATGATCAGGACGAGCTGTTCCTGCAGCAATGAGGACGTTGCCGCGCGGGATTCGATCAACAGTGCGCAGGCATTTTCTGAAAGGTGCTGTACGAATGCAGGCATGCCGGGTTTGTTCTGCACCGAGCGCATGCTGCGTCGATCCAGCAGTTCTACGGCCGATACCGGCTGGGTTTTCAGCACGGTGACGGCGTTGCAGCAAGTTTCCACATCCGGAAAAACAATCAGTGCCGACGCCTTGTTCGGATGATCGACCACAGTGTCGTAGGTGACCGCGCTGATAAACCCCAGGGTGCCCTCGGAGCCCACCAGCAAGTGGCTGAGAATCTCCAGCGGGTCGTCAAAGTCCACCAAGGCGTTAAGTGACAGGCCTGTGGTGTTTTTCAGACGGTATTTGTGGCGAATTTTGGCGGCCAACTCGGTATTTGCCCGCGTCTCGCGTCCCAGTGTCGCCAGGCGGTCCAGCAGTGCGCCATGCTGCGTGCGAAAGGCGCTGACGCTGGCAGGGTCTTCCGTGTCGAGGCGGCTGCCGTCGGCCAGTACAAGACGGATGCCGGCCAGGGTGTGGTAGGTGTTTTGCGCCGTGCCGCAGCACATGCCGCTGGCGTTGTTGGCGACAATGCCGCCGATCTTGCAGGCGTTGATGGAGGCCGGGTCCGGACCGATCTTGCGCCCGAACGGCGCCAGCCAGGCGTTGGCCTGGGCGCCGATCACGCCGGGTTGCAGGCGGATCTGCGTGCCTTGGCCACGAATTTCGCGACCGTTCCAGTTATCGCCCAGCACGATCAGTACCGAGTCGCTGATCGCTTGCCCGGACAAACTGGTGCCGGCGGCACGAAAGGTGACGGGTACTTGGTCGCGTTGGGCCCATTGCAGCAACGCCACGACTTCGTCTTCAGACTCTACGCGGATCACCAGTTGTGGGATCAATCGATAAAAACTGGCGTCTGTGCCGAATGCGAGGGTAGAAAGCGGGTCGTCGAAGCGTCGACTCTTCGGAATCAGCCGTGCGACGTCAGTCAGGAAAGCGGTAGGCAGACTCATCAGTCCTCCAGAAGTAGCTGACGCCGGCGTGATTGTCCGGCGTCGATTCTTACCCTGTTATGTGTAGTCTTCAGTGCACCAGCATACCGGTGAACCAATAAGCCTGAGCCAAGGTGATCAGACCGACGATGGTGGCAAAGAACAGGCTGTGCTTGAGGGTAAAGCGGAACAGGTCGGATTCCTTGCCGACCAGGCCGGTGGCGGCGCAGGCCACGGCGATCGACTGCGGCGAGATCATCTTGCCGGTGACGCCACCGCTGGTGTTGGCCGCAACCAACAGCGTGTCGTTAACACCGATCTGGTGCGCGGTGGTTGCCTGCAGCGAGCTGAACAGTGCGTTGGACGAAGTATCGGAGCCTGTCAGAAAAACCCCCAGCCAGCCGAGGAAAGGCGAGAAGAACGGGAAGGCCGCCCCGGTGCCGGCCAATACCAGCGCCATGGTCGACGACATGCCGGAATAGTTGGTGACGAAGGCAAACGCCAGCACCATGCCAATCGACAGGATCGGCCAGCGCAGTTCGTAGAACGTGTCTTTCAAAGTGGTAAGACCAGTTTTTACGTTGATCTTCAATACCAGCATCGAAATCAGTGCCGAGAAGAAAATCGCGGTGCCGGTGGCTGAAATCGGATCCAGTTTGAACACCGCCGGGATCGCCGTGGGGTTGGTCACAATGGGAGCGACCTTGATCACCAGTTGATCCAGGTGTGGGATCGCGAAGTTGAACACCCAGCTGTACATCGAGCCGCCTGCGGCGAACATGGCCTTGAATGGTTTAAGGGTCCAGATCGTTACCAGCACAGTGAGGATCAGGAAGGGCGACCACGCTTTGAAAATCTGCCCGAGGGTGTAGGGCGATGCGACGGTGCTGCGTGGCTGGCCGAACCCGCCGACGCTGGCGGTTACCGCCGCGCTCGACGTGGCGCCGGCAATTTGCGCGCCTGCGGTGCGCTTGGGCTGCCAGACTTTCAGGAACAGGGTCAGGGCGATCAGGCTGGCGAGCGCCGAGGTGATGTCCGGCAGTTCCGGGCCAATGAAGTTCGAGGTGAAGTATTGGGTGACCGCAAAGCTCAAACCGGCTACCAGGGCTGCCGGCCAGGTTTCGCGCACGCCGCGCAGGCCGTCCATCATAAACACCAGCCAGAACGGCACGAACAGCGACAGCAAAGGCAGTTGACGGCCGGTCATGGCGCCGATCTTGAAAGCGTCGATGCCGGTCACTTGGCCTGCCACGATGATCGGGATGCCCAGCGCGCCGAATGCGACGGGTGCGGTGTTGGCAATCAGGCACAAGCCGGCAGCGTACAGCGGGTTGAAACCCAGGCCGACCAGCAGTGCAGCGGTAATGGCCACCGGGGCGCCGAAACCGGCCGCGCCTTCCAGGAAGGCGCCAAAGCAGAAGCCGATCAGCAGCACCTGCAGGCGTTGGTCGTCGGTAATCGACAGAACGGAGCTGCGAATGATCTCGAACTGGCCGCTCTTGACCGTAAGCTTGTAGAGGAACACGGCCGCGACAATGATCCACGCGATGGGCCATAGGCCGTAGGCAAACCCGTAACCGGCAGCGGCCAGTGCCATATCGACGGGCATCTGGAAGGCAAAGATTGCCACCAGGATCGACAGTGCCAGGGTAATGCTACCGGCCACGTGCCCTTTGAGGCGGAACACTGCCAGAGCCAGGAAGAAGAATACGATCGGGATGACGGCGGCCAGGGCGGACAGGCCGAGGCTGCCGAGTGGGCTGTAAAGCTGTTGCCAGGTTTGCATATGGGGTGGCCCCTAATTGTTGTTGGTCAGGCACTTTTTAGTCGACTTGGATAATTGGTAATACCAATTTACAATCGCTGTGGGCTAGGTTAAAAGCCTTCAGGGGATGTGTCAATTTGCCGCTTGCGAAACTTTGGTCGTAGGCGAGCGCGGGCGCGCTTCTGATCGGCAGAAACCAAGGCCTTCTGATAGGTGCCGCAAAGGCGGCGATAGGCCAGAATAGAGGGCCCGGCGAAGGGCCGGGATGGTGGAGAGTGAGTTATGGCGTTTGATCAGGTGCGTCAGCGCCGTTTGTCTGACGATATTGTCGAGCAGCTTGAAGGCATGATCCTTGAAGGCACGCTGAAATCGGGTGAGCGCTTGCCGGCTGAGCGCGCGTTGGCCGAGCAGTTCGGCGTGTCGCGCCCGTCGTTACGCGAGGCTATCCAGAAGCTGGTGGCCAAAGGGTTGCTGGTAAGTCGTCAGGGCGGCGGTAATTATGTCGCGGAGTCTCTGGGCTCGACCTTCAGCGATCCGCTTTTGCACTTGCTGGAAAACAATCCTGAGGCGCAGCGTGATTTGCTGGAGTTTCGTCAGACCCTGGAGGCTTCCTGTGCTTACTACGCGGCATTGCGCGCCACTGAGGTCGACCGTGAGCGTCTCACCGCTGCATTTGAAACGCTGCAGGATTGCTACACCCGCGTCGATGAGGTGAGTCGGGCGGAGGAGGGGGCGGCGGATGCGCGGTTTCATCTGGCGATCGCCGAAGCCAGTCATAATGCGGTGTTGCTGCATACGATTCGTGGTTTGTTCGATCTGCTCAAGCGCAACGTGGTGACCAACATCGGCGGCATGTATCAACAGCGTACCGAAACCCGTGACATGCTGATCAATCAGCATCGGGATTTGTACTTGGCGATTATCGAGGGGCGGGCCGAGCAGGCGCGGGAGGTTTCTACACGTCACCTGCTGTATGTGCAGGAAGTGTTGGAGGAAGTGCGTCAGGAGGTTCAGCGCGTGGCGCGTGCGGAGCGACGCAAGGGGATGTAGCCGCGGCGATTGCCGAGGCCACATCGACACAAGGTTATTCTTCCTTGCCCTTGTTGCGAACCGCGCGGTGCAGCTCGCGGTTGGAATCGCGTTCGCGCTCGGTATCGCGCTTGTCGTATTCCTTTTTGCCCTTGCCCAGTGCGATCTCGCACTTGACCAGGTGTTTGCTCCAATACCAGGACAGGCAGACGCAGGCGTAGCCTTTCTGCTGAACGGCTGCGGCAAGCTTGTCCAGCTCGCGAGCGTTAAGCAGCAGCTTGCGGGTGCGCACCGGGTCGGCGATCACATGGGTGCTCGCGGTGGTCAGCGGGGTAATATGGCTGCCTAACAGCCAAGCCTCGCCATCCTTGAGCAGCACATAACTGTCGACCAGCTGCAATTTGCTGGCACGCAGACTTTTTACTTCCCAGCCGGCCAGGACCAGACCAGCCTCGAAACGATGTTCGATGAAGTAATCGTGTCGCGCTTTTTTATTTTGCGCGATGGTCCCTGTGGGGTGTTTCTTTTGTTTAGCCATAGGGGCGGCATTATAGGCAGTTGCGAGCGTGTCGGCTACGGTCAACCTGCGTGCTTGAGCGTGTTGGATGAATCCCGGACAATGCGGGCAGTTCTTTGGTTTTTTTCTCTCGCGAATCGGGCTGTTCTTTCGCGATGTTTGCCGCTCAGCTGTGGAAATAACGCACACATGACGACGCATATTCAACGTTCGGCGCTGCTGCCCTATCCGGCACAGGCGCTCTATGATCTGGTCAACGACGTGGCGCGTTATCCGGAATTCCTGCCGTGGTGCTCAACTGCCGAAGTGCTGGAGAGCAGTGCCGAGCACATGGTTGCCAGTGTTGGTGTCGCCAAGGGCGGCCTGAGTCAGCATTTTGTCACGCGCAATGTATTGGTGCCGGGCAAGTCCATTGAGATGAATCTGCAGGAAGGGCCCTTTACGCAGTTGCATGGTGTGTGGGTGTTCAAGGCGCTAACGGACAAGGCCTGCAAAATCAGTCTTGACCTGTCTTTCGAATACGCAGGGCCTATCGTGCGTGCGACGCTGGGGCCCTTGTTCAATCAGGCGGCCAATACGTTAGTGGATGCTTTCTGTCAGCGGGCCAAGCAGCTGCATGGTTGAAATCGAAGTGGTGCATGCTGCTGAGGATCGCCAGGTCTTGCTCGCGGTGACGGTGCCGGTGGGCACCAGCGTGCGCGAAGCGGTTCGGCTTTCCAGGATCCTGGAGCAGTTCCCTGATGTTGACGCTGAAACATGCGTGCTGGGGATATTCGGCAAGGTGGTTGCTAACGCCGATTCTCGCGCTGTGCACGCAGGTGATCGCATTGAGGTCTACCGCCCGTTGCTGGCTGACCCTAAGGAGATTCGTAGGTTGCGCGCAGCCAAGGCAGCGCTTGCCAGGCAGCGAAACCCTTAGGATTTCCGCCCGACAGGTACAAAAAAGCCCGGCACGCCGGGCTTTTTAATGGCCGCACAGTTACTGCGGGCTGGTGTCCAGAGGCTGAGGCGTCGGGACTGGCACGGTTTCCACGCCGTCGACGTCTTTTTGGATCTTGTCCAGCAAGGAGCCAGGTTTGGCTGGAACCTCGGACTTCGGCTTTTCGCCTTCCTGAGCGGGAGCCGTCACGTTCGTGGCGTTGTCTTTACCCAGCAAGGCTTCATCGCGGCTTACGCCGGGCATGAAGTCACCGGACAGGCTGACAAGCTGGTCATTGCCATTGAAAATGACGCTGACGCGCTCCTGCTGGCGCTCACCGCCACCAGGCTGAATGCTGTAGAGATAATCCCAGCGATCGGCATGGAAAGTGTCGGTCAGCAGGGGGTTACCCATGATAAACCTTACCTGCCGTCGGGTCATTCCGGGGCGTAACTGGTCTATCATGTCCTGCGTGACGACATTGCCCTGCTGGATGTCGATTTTGTAAACCCCGGGGAATGAACAACCGGCGAGTGCGAGCAGTCCCACAAAGGTGAAACTGGTTAGCAAGAGCTTGGTGTTTTGCATCGGTGGGCGACTTCCACTATCTTGGCTGGGACAACGTAAACGCCGATCATACCCGTATTAAGAGAAGCTGCGAAGCAGCATCCGCGAGAAAGCTAACCATGGTTGAAAATAGCGAACTACGCAAAGCCGGTCTCAAAGTGACTCTGCCACGCGTCAAGATTCTACAAATGCTCGATTCTGCTGAGCAGCGCCACATGAGTGCCGAGGATGTTTACAAGGCGCTGATGGAGTCCAATGAGGACGTTGGCCTGGCCACGGTTTATCGTGTGCTCACCCAGTTTGAAGCCGCGGGGCTGGTGGTTCGTCATAATTTCGACGGCGGTCACGCAGTATTTGAACTGGCTGACGGCGGTCATCACGACCACATGGTTGACCTGGATACCAACGAGGTTATCGAGTTCACCAGCACGGAAATCGAAGAGCTTCAGCACAAAATCGCTGAGGAGCATGGCTTCGATTTGGTGGATCACAATCTCGTGTTGTACATCCGTAAGAAAAAGTAAAAAGCTACGCAGACGCGCTCTGCGAAACGATCGAAGGCGACCTCAGGGTCGCCTTCGTGCTTTCTATATAGGGATAAGATCAGGCCTTGGTGGCAACCACCATCTTCTTCGCATGTGCCAGCGATTCTTTCGTCAGGTCGATGCCGCCCAGCATGCGCGCAACCTCTTCTACGCGTTCCGATTTGTTCAGTTTGGACACTGCTGTGCGTGTTGCGTCGCTGCCTCGCACCTTGTGTACAAACAAATGCTGGTGTCCTTGGGCGGCCACCTGTGGCAAGTGGGTGACGGTAAGGACCTGGCCTCGATCCCCTAGGCGACGCAACAGTTGTCCGACAATTTCTGCCGTCGGCCCACCAATACCCACGTCCACCTCATCGAATACCAGCGTCGGTACGCGGGAGGTCTGTGCGGTAATCACCTGAATGGCCAGGCTGATGCGTGACAGTTCACCGCCTGAGGCAACTTTTGCCAGCGCCTTGAGCGGTTGCCCAGGGTTGGCACTGACCAACAGTTCTACCTGTTCAAGGCCGTGGGGTTGCAGCTCATTGCTGGCGTTGGTGCGCAGTTCGATCGTGAAACGCCCGCCCGGCATGCCGAGGCGCTGAATCTCCTGCTCGACCGCGCCGGCAAGGCTGGTCGCGGCTTTATGGCGCAGCTCGCTCAGTTCTTGAGCCTTCTCCTGATAGTGGCGAGCATAAGAGGCAAGTTCGTCACCCAGGCGCTCAATGGATTCATCGTTCGCGTTCAGCGTTTCGATTTCATCCAGCAGTTTTTGCTGCATTGCTGCCACTTCGGTGGGCTGGATTCGATGCTTGCGCGCCAGTGTGTAGATAGTGTCCAGGCGTTCCTCTATCTCTTGCAGGCGCGCCGGGTCGGCATCGAAGTGATCCAGGAAACGGTTCAGCTCGCCCACCGCTTCTTCCACCTGGATTTGTGCACTGGTAAGTAACGTGGTGGCTTCGCTCAGGGAGCTGGAAGCGCTGTTCACACTGGACAGGCGATTGAGGCTGGCGGTGAGTGCGTTGAGCACATTGCCGGAATCGCTCTCGCTGCATTGCTCCACTACCTGGCGGCAGATACCCAAAAGGGTTTCGGCATTGGTGAGGTTCTTGTGTTCCTGTTCCAGTTGCTCCAGCTCCGTTTCACCAAGGCCCAAGCTCTCCAATTCTTCAAGCTGGTAGCTGAGCAACTGATGGCGCGCACGTTGTTCGTCACCGGAGTTGGAGAGCTGCTCGAGTTCCTGGCGCGTCTGGCGCCAGCGTTGTGCGGCGAGTTGCACTTGCCTGGCAAGGTCGGTGGCGCCGGCGTATTCGTCGAGCAGGCGACGATGTGTATCGGTTTTCAGGAGTGACTGGTGCTCGTGCTGGCTGTGGATATCGATCAAAAGCTCGCCCAGGGCTTTCAGGTCGCCAAGCGGGCAGGGGGTACCGTTGATATAGCCGCGCGAACGCCCTTCGGCGGTGATGACCCTGCGCAGTATGCACGGCCCTTCATGGTTGAGGTCGCGCTCAGCCAGCCAGGCTTCAGCTTCGGGAATGTCGGCCAGGTCGAACGTGGCGAGAATATCGGCCTTGTCCGCGCCGGGGCGTACTACGCCGCTGTCGGCGCGATCGCCCAGGGTCAGCCCCAGCGCGTCGAGCATGATCGACTTGCCGGCGCCGGTTTCGCCTGTGATTACGCTCATCCCGCGATCCAGTTCGAGATCCAGGTGTTCAACGATGGCGTAGTTATGTACGGACAGGTGCACGAGCATGATGACCGCTCCCAGACTTTAGGTCTGGTTATTTATACAGTGTTTTGTTCAGCCCTGACAATCCTGATGCTTAGCTCGATTTGCTTGAATTTCGACATTTTTTAGCGCAAACGGGAATGTGTGGGCAGGAATCATCCGTGTCCGGGTGAGAGATTTTTGGTATCGCCTGAGCCCTTGAACCTGAAAATTGTGGCCCCATATACCGGAACAGAAGCGCGAGTTGTGTTCGCGCATGATTTTGAAAGGAGAGAATCTATGGCTGACGAACAGACGCAGGATACGCAAACTCCAGACGCCAATTCGGCTGTCGGTGATGAACTGGCAACTCGTGTGCAAGTGCTCGAAGAGCAATTGGCTGCTGCGCAGGATCAGTCTTTGCGTGTTGCCGCCGATCTGCAGAACGTCCGCCGCCGTGCCGAGCAGGATGTAGAAAAAGCGCATAAATTCGCACTGGAAAAATTTGCCAGTGACCTGCTGCCGATTATGGACAGCCTGGAGCGCGGCCTCGAGCTGTCCAATCCGGATGATGAAAACATTCGTGCGATGCGTGAAGGCATTGAGCTGACCCTGAAAATGTTCCAGGACACGCTCAAGCGTTATCAGCTCGAAGCCATCGATCCGCAGGGCGGCGAGCCCTTCAATGCTGAGCACCACCAGGCAATGGCCATGCAGGAAAGCCATGACCTGGAACCTAACAGTGTGCTGAAGGTGTTCCAGAAGGGTTATCTGCTCAACGGTCGTTTGCTGCGCCCGGCAATGGTGGTGGTTAGCAAGGCGCCAGCACCCGCTGCACCTTCTATTGATGAGCAGGCTTGAAATCCGCCGCAAGGCCCCCATTTATAAGTCAAGCGATTAAGTGCTACCGCAGTTAGCCACAACTGCTGCGGCAACCAAATTCAAGTTTCGGGAGAGTAAATCATGGGCAAAATTATCGGTATCGACCTGGGGACCACCAACTCGTGCGTCTCGGTCATGGAAAACGGCAAAGCCAAAGTCATTGAGAACGCAGAAGGCGCACGTACTACGCCTTCGATCATCGCTTACGCCAACGACGGCGAGATCCTTGTGGGTCAGTCGGCCAAGCGTCAGGCAGTGACTAACCCCCATAACACGCTGTACGCAGTAAAGCGTCTGATCGGTCGTAAATTCGACGAAGAAGTCGTACAGAAAGACATCAAAATGGTGCCTTACAAAATCGCCAAGGCTGATAACGGTGACGCCTGGGTTGAAGTGAACGGCAACAAAATGTCCGCGCCGCAGATCTCGGCTGAAGTCTTGAAAAAGATGAAGAAGACTGCCGAAGACTACCTGGGTGAAGCGGTCACCGAAGCGGTGATCACCGTTCCGGCTTACTTCAACGACAGCCAGCGCCAGGCAACCAAAGACGCCGGCCGCATCGCGGGCCTGGATGTAAAACGTATCATCAACGAACCGACTGCTGCGGCCCTGGCCTACGGTATGGACAAGGCCAAGGGCGATCACACTGTGATCGTTTATGACTTGGGCGGTGGTACTTTCGACGTTTCGGTGATCGAGATTGCTGAAGTCGACGGCGAACACCAGTTCGAAGTATTGGCTACCAACGGCGACACCTTCCTGGGTGGCGAGGACTTTGATATTCGTCTGATTGACTATCTCGTTGACGAATTCAAGAAAGAAACCAGCATGAACCTCAAGGGTGACCCGCTGGCCATGCAGCGTCTGAAGGAAGCGGCCGAGAAAGCCAAGATCGAGCTTTCGTCGAGCATGTCGACTGACGTCAACCTGCCGTACATCACTGCAGATGCCACCGGTCCTAAGCACTTGAACGTGAAGATTTCTCGCGCCAAGTTGGAAGCACTGGTTGAAGACCTGGTTCAGCGCACCATCGAGCCTTGCCGCATTGCACTGAAAGACGCCGGTATCGACGTTGGTTCCATCAACGACGTGATCCTGGTGGGCGGCCAGACCCGTATGCCGCTGGTTCAGCAGAAAGTTACTGAATTCTTCGGTAAAGAAGCGCGTAAAGATGTGAACCCGGACGAAGCAGTTGCCATGGGTGCTGCCATCCAGGGCGCGGTATTGGCCGGCGATGTAAAAGATGTGCTGCTGCTGGACGTCAGCCCGCTGACCCTGGGTATCGAAACCATGGGTGGCGTGATGACCGCGCTGATCGAGAAAAACACCACGATTCCTACCAAGAAATCCCAGGTGTTCTCGACTGCCGATGACAACCAGGGCGCTGTGACTATTCACGTGCTGCAAGGTGAGCGTAAGCAGGCTTCCCAGAACAAATCCCTGGGCAAGTTCGACCTGGCCGATATTCCACCAGCGCCACGTGGTGTGCCACAAATCGAAGTGACTTTCGACATCGACGCCAACGGCATCCTGCACGTAGGTGCGAAGGACAAAGCGACCGGCAAAGAGCAGAAGATCACCATTAAGGCCAACTCCGGTCTGTCTGATGAAGAAATTCAACAGATGATTCGTGATGCTGAAGCCAACGCTGATGCGGATGCCAAGTTCGCTGAACTGGCTGGCGCTCGTAACCAGGGCGATGCTTTGGTTCACTCGACCCGCAAAATGGTCGTGGACGCTGGTGAGAAGGTTACGGCTGAAGAGAAAGCTGCAATCGAGGCTGCCGTGGTTGCCCTGGAAGCCGCCGTCAAAGGCGACGACAAGGCCGCCATTGAAGCCAAGATTGAAGAGTTGTCGAAAGTCTCTGCGCCAGTGGCTCAGAAGATGTACGCAGAGCAGGCTCAGCCGGCGGACGGTGCTGCACAACAGGCAGAACCGGAAGCCAAGCATGACGACGTTGTCGATGCTGAGTTCGAAGAAGTCAAAGAAGACCAGAAGAAGTAACTTGGTCGCCCGGTTGACCGCTTTCAAGCGGTGACTGGTAGGATGTCGCCGCGCGGGAGCTTGCTCCCGCGTTGGCGTGTCTGGGGTATGCGAATTTTTACAGCATGCGACATCAGTCGGATGCTGGCGGTGTGATCGGGGATGCTCCTGCTTTCCGAGTATTGAACACCGGGTTTTTGGCCGGGTCCCTGGCTAAAAGCAGTAATGACCAGGATCGTTGAATTGACGTGAGTTGGGTCCGGGCCTGTATTGGGGCTCAACGAGTTTGGCAAGGCTCAGGAGGGTCTGGCTGGACGTCCTTAAGAGTGCAAAGACTTATGGCAAAGCGTGACTATTACGAAGTTTTGGGTGTGGAGCGTGGGGCCAGCGAGGCTGAGCTGAAAAAGGCTTACCGCCGCCTGGCGATGAAGCACCACCCGGACCGTAATCCGGATAACAAAGAATCCGAAGACATGTTCAAAGAGGCCAATGAGGCCTACGAATGCTTGTGTGATCCCAATAAGCGCGCGGCCTACGACCAGTACGGTCATGCCGGCGTCGACCCGAGCATGGGTGGCGGTGGTGCCGGTTTTGGTGGTCAGAATTTCTCTGATATTTTCGGTGACGTGTTCAGCGACTTCTTTGGTGGTGGTCGTGGTGGTCAGCGTGGCGGTGCCCAGCGTGGCAGTGATCTGCGTTACACGCTTGAGTTGAATCTGGAAGAGGCCGTGCGCGGCACCAGCGTCAACATTCGCGTGCCTACGCTGGTCAACTGCAAGCCGTGCGACGGCTCCGGTGCCAAGAAGGGGTCTTCGCCCATCACCTGCCCTACGTGTGGCGGTATTGGCCAGGTTCGGATGCAGCAAGGGTTCTTCTCGGTGCAGCAGACGTGCCCGCGTTGCCATGGACAGGGCAAGATCATTTCCGATCCGTGCGACGCCTGCCACGGCGAAGGCCGCGTCGAAGAGTACAAGACCTTGTCGGTCAAAGTGCCGGCCGGTGTGGATACCGGTGATCGCATTCGTCTGTCGGGCGAAGGTGAGGCAGGCGCGCAGGGTGGGCCTACTGGCGACTTGTACGTGGTGATCAGTGTGCGCGAGCACGCGATCTTCCAGCGTGACGGCAAGCATCTGTTCTGTGAGGTTCCAATCAGCTTTGTGGATGCGGCATTGGGTGGCGAGCTTGAGATTCCGACCCTTGATGGTCGCGTCAAGCTGAAGATTCCTGAAGGCACGCAGACCGGCAAGCAGTTCCGCATTCGTGGCAAGGGCGTGGCGCCGGTGCGCGGTGGTGGGGCGGGTGACTTGATGTGTCGCGTGGCGGTAGAAACACCGGTCAACCTGGGCCGCCGCCAGCGCGAGTTGCTCGAGGAATTCCGCAGCTCCCTGGAGGGCGATGACACCCATTCGCCGAAAACCACCGGTTTCTTCGAAGGCGTGAAGCGCTTCTTCGGCGACCTGTAAGGAAGTGAATATGCGACGTATAGCCGTAATGGGCGCTGCCGGGCGCATGGGAAAGACTCTGGTCGAGGCGGTGCAATTGCGTTCGCCGGCCTCCGGGCTGACGGCGGCGATCGTTCGCCCTGGCAGCACGTTGATCGGTGCGGATGCGGGAGAGCTGGCCTCCTTGGGGCGTATCGGCGTTTCGCTGTCGGGCAGCCTGGAGCAAGTGGCTGATGAGTTCGATGTGTTGATCGACTTCACGTTGCCAGAAGTGATGCTCAAGAACCTGGCGTTCTGCCGCAAGTCGGGCAAGGCCATGGTGATTGGTACCACGGGGCTGACTGCCGAGCAGAAGCAGTTGCTGGTGGAGGCGGGCAAGGATATTCCCGTGGTGTTTGCCGCCAACTTCAGCGTTGGCGTGAACCTGTCGCTCAAACTGTTGGACATGGCCGCGCGAGTGCTGGGCGATGAAGCGGATATCGAGATTATCGAGACCCACCATCGCCACAAGATCGATGCGCCTTCCGGTACGGCGCTGCGCATGGGGGAAGCCATTGCCGATGCGTTGGGTCGTGACCTGTCGAAGGTCGCGGTTTACGGTCGTGAGGGCCATACCGGTGCTCGGGCGCGCGACACCATTGGCTTTGCGACCGTGCGTGGTGGTGATGTGGTGGGTGACCATACGGTGTTATTCGCCACTGAGGGCGAGCGCCTTGAGATCACGCACAAGGCTTCCAGTCGCATGACATTCGCCAAGGGCGCCGTACGCGCTGCGCTTTGGCTGGAGGGGCGCGAGCCTGGCTTGTACGACATGCGTGACGTGCTGGACCTGCACTAATCAGTAGCTAAAACGGGTGCGCAGGATTATCCTGAGCCCCCGTTTTTAACCGCTAGGCGACGTCCTATCGCATTCCCCTGCCTTTAAGGCTCTTTAGCGGTGGACCCAAAAAGCCTTTTTCTGTAAGCTACAGCTTTAGTGTGTCCACTAAAAGCGCGCAGAATAATTCAGTGAACAAGCGGGGTGACGTGTCCATACGTCACTCCGCTTTTTTACAACCTGCGATCGCCCCTTCAGGCTTTATTTACGGGAGGTCTTCTTGACTAAGCCAGCCATACTCGCCCTTGCTGATGGCAGCATTTTTCGCGGCGAAGCCATTGGAGCCGACGGTCAAACCGTTGGAGAGGTAGTGTTTAACACTGCCATGACCGGCTATCAGGAAATCCTTACCGATCCTTCCTACGCCCAACAGATCGTTACCCTGACTTATCCACACATCGGCAATACCGGTACTACCCCGGAAGATGTCGAGTCTGATCGTGTCTGGTCCGCGGGCCTGGTGATTCGTGATCTGCCGCTGGTCGCGAGCAACTGGCGTAACACGATGTCGCTGTCCGATTACTTGAAAGCCAACAATGTGGTGGCTATCGCCGGTATCGACACGCGTCGCCTGACACGCATCCTGCGTGAAAAAGGCTCGCAGAACGGCTGCATCATGGCCGGCGAGAATATTTCTGAAGAGGCGGCGATTGCGGCCGCGCAAGGCTTTCCCGGCCTCAAAGGCATGGACCTGGCGAAGGTCGTCAGCACCAAGGACAAGTACGAGTGGCGCTCCACCGTCTGGGACCTGAAGACCGACAGCCACGAGACCATCGACGCCGCCGAGCTGCCTTACCACGTAGTGGCCTACGACTATGGCATCAAGTACAACATCCTGCGCATGCTGGTCGAGCGCGGCTGCCGGGTGACGGTTGTACCTGCACAAACGCCTGCCATCGATGTGCTGGCTCTGCAGCCGGACGGTGTGTTCCTGTCCAACGGCCCAGGTGATCCTGAGCCTTGCGACTACGCCATCCAGGCGATCAAGGACGTGCTGGAAACCGAGATCCCGGTATTCGGTATCTGCCTGGGCCACCAGCTGCTGGCTCTGGCCTCCGGTGCCAAAACCCTGAAAATGGGCCACGGCCACCACGGCGCCAACCACCCCGTGCAGGACCTGGACACCGGCGTGGTAATGATCACCAGCCAGAACCACGGTTTTGCGGTGGATGAAGCGACCTTGCCGGGCAACGTCCGTGCGATTCACAAGTCGCTGTTTGACGGTTCCCTGCAAGGCATCGAGCGCACCGACAAGAGCGCGTTCAGCTTCCAGGGCCACCCTGAAGCCAGCCCGGGCCCGAACGACGTAGCGCCGCTGTTCGACCGTTTCATCAATGAGATGGCCAAGCGACGCTGACTGAGCGGCTTGCGGGTGGCCCCGAAAACCGGTGGCCCCCGCAGGCTCTCTAAAGATTGTTCAAGACGGCTTGCCGACTGACCTGCGGATTTGAGTGACAAACCCATGCCAAAACGTACAGACATAAAAAGCATCCTGATTCTCGGCGCTGGCCCGATCGTGATCGGCCAGGCCTGCGAATTCGACTACTCCGGCGCCCAGGCGTGTAAAGCCCTGCGTGAGGAGGGTTACCGCGTCATCCTGGTGAACTCCAACCCGGCCACCATCATGACCGATCCGGCGATGGCCGACGCGACCTACATCGAGCCGATCAAATGGCAGACCGTTGCCAAGATCATCGAGAAAGAGCGTCCGGACGCGCTGCTGCCAACCATGGGCGGCCAGACCGCGCTGAACTGTGCTCTGGACCTGGAGCGCGAAGGCGTTCTGGAGAAGTTCGGCGTAGAAATGATCGGCGCCAATGCCGACACCATCGACAAGGCCGAAGACCGTTCGCGCTTCGACAAGGCCATGAAGTCCATCGGCCTGGCATGCCCGCGCTCCGGTATTGCCCACAGCATGGAAGAAGCCAACGCGGTCCTCGAGACCCTGGGCTTCCCCTGCATCATCCGTCCGTCCTTCACCATGGGCGGCACCGGTGGTGGTATTGCCTACAACCGTGAAGAGTTCGAAGAGATCTGCGCCCGTGGGCTCGACCTGTCGCCGACCAAAGAGCTGCTGATCGACGAGTCCCTGATTGGCTGGAAAGAATACGAGATGGAGGTTGTCCGCGATAAAAAGGACAACTGCATCACCGTCTGCTCCATCGAAAACTTCGATCCGATGGGCGTGCACACCGGCGATTCGATCACCGTTGCTCCGGCGCAGACCCTGACCGACAAGGAATACCAGATCCTGCGTAACGCCTCCCTGGCGGTATTGCGTGAGATCGGTGTGGAAACCGGCGGTTCCAACGTTCAGTTCGGTATCTGCCCGAACACCGGCCGTATGGTCGTGATCGAAATGAACCCGCGTGTATCCCGTTCCTCGGCACTGGCGTCGAAGGCCACCGGCTTCCCTATCGCCAAGGTCGCGGCCAAGCTGGCGGTGGGCTACACCCTGGATGAACTGTCGAACGACATCACCGGCGGCAAAACCCCGGCGTCCTTCGAGCCGTCCATCGACTACGTCGTGACCAAGCTGCCGCGCTTTGCCTTTGAGAAGTTCGCCAAGGCGGATGCGCGCCTGACCACCCAGATGAAGTCGGTGGGTGAAGTGATGGCCATCGGCCGGACGTTCCAGGAATCTCTGCAGAAAGCCTTGCGAGGCCTGGAAGTCGGCGTTTGCGGTCTGGACGAGAAACTCGACCTGAGCAATCCGGAAAGCATGAGCGTGCTCAAGCGCGAACTGACCGTGCCGGGTGCCGAGCGTATCTGGTACGTGGCGGACGCGTTCCGTGCCGGCATGACTGTCGAAGACATCTTTGGCATGAACATGATCGATCCGTGGTTCCTGGTACAGATCGAAGATTTGATCAAGGAAGAAGAGAAGGTCAAGACCCTGGGCCTGGCCAGCATCGACCGCGACATGATGTTCCGCCTCAAGCGCAAGGGCTTCTCCGACCAGCGTCTGGCCAAGTTGCTGGGTGTGACCGAGAAGAACCTGCGTACTCATCGTCACAAGTTGGAAATCTTTCCGGTCTACAAGCGCGTCGACACCTGCGCGGCGGAGTTTTCCACCGACACCGCGTACCTGTACTCCACCTATGAGGAAGAGTGCGAAGCGGCGCCGTCGGGTCGCGACAAGATCATGATCCTGGGCGGCGGGCCAAACCGTATCGGCCAGGGTATCGAGTTTGACTACTGCTGCGTACACGCCGCCCTCGCTCTGCGCGAGGACGGGTACGAAACCATCATGGTCAACTGCAACCCGGAAACCGTTTCCACCGACTACGACACCTCCGATCGCCTGTATTTCGAGCCGGTGACCCTGGAAGACGTGCTGGAAATCGTGCGCGTCGAGAAGCCTAAAGGTGTGATCGTTCAGTACGGCGGCCAAACCCCGCTGAAACTGGCGCGCGCCCTCGAAGCGGCGGGTGTACCGATTATCGGCACCAGCCCGGACGCTATCGACCGTGCCGAAGACCGTGAGCGCTTCCAGCAAATGGTTGAGCGCCTGAACCTGCGTCAGCCGCCGAATGCCACTGTGCGCAGCGAAGATGAAGCGATTCGCGCAGCCAGCAAGATCGGCTACCCGCTGGTGGTGCGTCCGTCCTATGTGCTGGGCGGCCGTGCGATGGAAATCGTCTACGAAGAAGAAGAACTCAAGCGTTACCTGCGCGACGCGGTGAAAGTCTCCAATGACAGCCCGGTGCTGCTGGACCACTTCCTTAACTGCGCCATCGAAATGGACGTGGATGCGGTCTGCGACGGCACCGACGTGGTGATCGGCGCAATCATGCAGCATATCGAGCAGGCCGGCGTTCACTCCGGTGACTCCGCATGCTCGCTGCCGCCTTACTCGCTGCCGGCCCACATCCAGGACGAGATGCGCGAGCAGGTCAAGAAAATGGCCCTCGAACTGGGTGTGGTCGGCCTGATGAACGTGCAGTTGGCTTTGCAGGGCGAAGACATCTACGTCATCGAAGTCAACCCGCGCGCGTCGCGTACCGTGCCATTCGTTTCCAAGTGCATCGGCGTATCGCTGGCCATGATCGCTGCGCGTGTGATGGCTGGTAAGACCCTGAAGGAGATCGGCTTCACCAAGGAAATCATCCCGAACTTCTACAGCGTGAAAGAGGCGGTGTTCCCGTTCGCCAAATTCCCTGGCGTGGACCCGATCCTGGGCCCGGAAATGAAGTCCACCGGTGAAGTGATGGGCGTGGGCGATACCTTCGGTGAAGCTTTTGCCAAGGCGCAGATGGGCGCCAGCGAAGTGCTGCCGACCGGCGGTACGGCGTTCATCAGCGTACGCGATGACGACAAGCCGCTGGTTGCAGGTGTGGCCCGTGATCTGATCAACTTGGGTTTCGAAGTCGTGGCCACCGCCGGGACCGCTAAGCTGATCGAGGCTGCCGGCCTGAAAGTGCGTCGCGTGAACAAGGTAACGGAAGGTCGTCCGCACGTGGTCGACATGATCAAGAATGACGAAGTCACTTTGATCATCAACACCACCGAAGGTCGTCAATCGATCGCGGATTCCTACTCCATTCGTCGTAACGCCTTGCAGCACAAGATTTACTGCACCACCACCATTGCTGCTGGCGAAGCTATCTGCGAAGCGCTCAAATTCGGTCCGGAAAAGACCGTGCGTCGCTTGCAGGATCTACACGCAGGATTGAAGGCATGAGCATTACCAAATACCCAATGACCGTCCAGGGTGCCAAGGCCCTGGAAGAGGAGCACGCCCACCTGACCAAGGTCGTACGTCCAAAGCTGAGCCAGGACATCGGTACGGCCCGCGAGCTGGGTGACTTGAAGGAAAACGCCGAATACCATGCTGCTCGCGAGCAGCAAGGTATGGTCGAGGCGCGGATCCGCGATATCGAAGGCCGCATGCAGAATGCTGTGATCATCGATGTGACCACTATTCCGCACACCGGCAAGGTGATTTTCGGTACGACCGTTGAAATTGCCAACGTCGAGACTGATGAGAGCGTGACTTACCACATCGTGGGTGAGGATGAAGCTGACATCAAGCAAGGCAAGATCTCTGTCGGCTCGCCGATCGCACGCGCCTTGATCGCCAAGGAAGAAGGCGACGTGGTCGCCGTGAAAACACCAAGCGGTGTGATCGAGTACGAGATTGTCGAAGTTCGTCACGTCTGAAAGACGGCGCCCGCTCCAGGCGGGCGCAATGCTCTGGCAGCTCACCCAGATGCTCTGGGTGGGTGGCTTGTGGCTGTTGCACCTTGGCGTTTTGCCGGCGTTGGGCCTGATTGGGCTGGCGCCGTTGCTGATCGATGAGCTCGATGGATTACTGAGTGCGTTGCTGGTGGGTTTTGCGGCGGCGTGCGTGATACTTCAAGTGTTGGTGCTGGTAAGGACCGAGGGCTTGGAGAGTCTATGGCGGGATATTCGCGGGCAATTACTGTTGATGGCGCTGTATGGCTGTTCGATGTATTTCGTCGTGCATGTCTGGCTGCCGCAAGCGTTGCGCTGGCAACTATTCAGCTATCTTGTGCTAGGGTTCTCAGGCCTCGTGCTGGTGATACAGCCGGCACCGGGTTGGAGTGGCAGGGCGCGCGAAGCACGCCCTTGACCCTTGCTATCATTTGAAGCGGTGAACATTCGACAATTGCTTGTTGGCGCTGAAGTTCTTGCGATACAGCAGCGCCATCTTGCCGATAACCTGAACCAGGTCCGCTTTGCCCACCTTGCACAGTTCTGCAATGGCGGCCAGGCGTGCTTCGCGGTCAAGGATATTAACCTTGATCTTGATCAGCTCGTGATCGTTGAGTGCGCGTTCGAATTCGGCTAACACACCCTCAGTCAAACCGTTGTCTGCCACAATCAGAACTGGTTTCAGATGGTGGCCAATGGATTTGTATTGTTTCTTCTGCTCTTGAGTGAGCGGCATAATCTGACCCCTGCGTCTGATCTTGTAAAAAGCGGCGGCCAGTTTACCCGAGCGAGTCCGGGACCGCCCAGTTAATCACGACCCGTTTTATTTTCGAGGTGCCCAGTGGCCCGTTCCAAAACCAGCCTTAAGTGGCTACAAGAGCATTTCAACGACCCTTACGTCAAAAAGGCGCAGAAGGACGGCTACCGCTCCCGGGCCAGCTACAAGCTGCTGGAGTTGCAGGACAAGGACAAACTATTCCGCCCCGGCATGAGTGTGATCGACCTCGGAGCGGCGCCTGGCGGCTGGTCACAGGTTGCCAGTCGTCTGATTGGTGGGCAGGGGCGGTTGATCGCTTCCGACATTCTGGAGATGGACAGCATTCCGGATGTAACCTTTGTACATGGGGATTTCACTCAGGATGCGGTACTGGCCGAGATTCTTGAAGCCGTGGGAAATTCGCAGGTAGACCTTGTGATTTCCGACATGGCCCCCAATATGAGTGGATTACCGGCTGTTGATATGCCGCGCGCCATGTTCCTGTGCGAATTGGCGCTGGATCTGGCGGGCCGGGTATTGCGTCCGGGGGGTGATTTCCTGGTCAAGGTCTTCCAGGGGGAAGGTTTCGACGAGTATCACAAGAACATCCGTAAGCTATTCGACAAGGTTCAGATGCGCAAACCGGACTCTTCCCGGGATCGGTCCCGCGAGCAATACCTGTTGGCGCGTGGGTTCCGTGGCATTGAAGGCGCTGCCAGCGATGAGCGTCTTTAAAGGTTTGAAGGGAGTCGATAGGTTTTTTTATATCGCTTTCGTCATGAAGCTTTACGAATATTGTGTAGTCAAAGTTTCACAAAGGGTTACAGACGGCGCCTGCCAGAGTTGTAGGTAATGTAGTAAGTTAGGCCGGTGAATATCATGCGAAGCGCGCGCCAGCAGCGGAGCTTGCTTCAGAGGGTAGTTAATTGAACGATATGGCAAAGAATCTGATCCTGTGGTTGATCATCGCGGCTGTCCTTGTGACGGTGATGAACAACTTCTCCAGCCCTAACGAGCCGCAGACCCTCAACTATTCCGACTTCATCCAGCAAGTCAAGGATGGCAAAGTCGAGCGCGTAGCGGTAGATGGCTATGTGATCACCGGCAAGCGCAACGATGGCGACAGCTTCAAGACCATTCGTCCGGCAATCCAGGATAACGGTCTGATCGGCGATCTGGTCGATAACCACGTGGTGGTTGAAGGCAAGCAGCCTGAACAGCAGAGCATCTGGACCCAGCTTCTGGTGGCCAGTTTCCCTATTCTGGTGATCATTGCAGTCTTCATGTTCTTCATGCGCCAGATGCAGGGCGGTGCGGGGGGCAAGGGTGGACCGATGAGTTTCGGTAAGAGCAAGGCGCGCCTGCTGTCCGAGGATCAGGTGAAAACCACGCTGGCTGATGTTGCCGGCTGCGATGAGGCCAAAGAAGAAGTCGGTGAGCTGGTCGAATTCCTGCGCGATCCGGGCAAATTCCAGCGTCTTGGCGGTCGTATTCCGCGCGGCGTGCTGATGGTCGGCCCTCCGGGTACGGGTAAAACCTTGCTGGCCAAGGCAATTGCCGGTGAAGCCAAGGTGCCGTTTTTTACCATTTCCGGTTCTGACTTCGTCGAGATGTTCGTCGGTGTCGGTGCCAGCCGTGTTCGCGATATGTTCGAGCAGGCCAAGAAACATGCGCCGTGCATTATCTTCATCGATGAAATCGACGCTGTTGGTCGTCATCGTGGTGCTGGCATGGGCGGTGGTCATGATGAACGCGAACAGACGCTCAACCAGCTGCTGGTAGAGATGGACGGCTTCGAGATGAATGACGGCATCATCGTCATCGCCGCGACCAACCGTCCTGACGTGCTTGACCCGGCCTTGCTGCGTCCAGGCCGTTTTGACCGCCAGGTGGTGGTTGGCTTGCCTGATATTCGCGGGCGCGAACAGATTCTGAAAGTGCACATGCGTAAAGTGCCGATGGGTGACGATGTGGCTCCGGCCGTGATTGCCCGTGGTACTCCTGGTTTCTCCGGTGCTGACCTTGCCAACCTGGTGAACGAGGCATCGCTGTTTGCCGCGCGTACCGGCAAGCGCATTGTAGAAATGAAAGAGTTCGAGCTGGCTAAAGACAAGATCATGATGGGCGCCGAGCGCAAGTCCATGGTCATGTCCGAAAAAGAGAAGCAGAACACTGCCTATCACGAAGCCGGTCACGCGATCGTGGGGCGCGTCGTGCCTGAGCACGACCCGGTGTACAAGGTTTCGATCATTCCGCGAGGTCGCGCACTTGGCGTGACCATGTTCCTGCCAGAAGAGGATCGCTACAGCCTCTCCAAGCGTGCGCTGATCAGCCAGATCTGCTCGCTTTATGGTGGACGGATTGCCGAAGAGATGACCTTGGGCTTTGACGGTGTGACCACCGGCGCTTCCAACGACATTATGCGAGCCAGTCAGATAGCGCGAAACATGGTGACCAAGTGGGGCTTGTCTGAAAAACTCGGTCCTTTGATGTATGCCGAGGAAGATGGCGAGGTGTTCCTGGGTCGTGGTGGTGGCGGTCAAAGTGCCAGTTTTTCGGGTGAGACTGCCAAGCTGATCGATTCCGAGGTTCGCAGCATCATTGACCAGTGCTACGGTACGGCCAAGCAGATCCTGACCGATAACCGCGACAAGCTGGATGCCATGGCCGATGCGCTGATGAAATACGAAACCATTGATGCCGATCAGATCGACGACATCATGGCAGGTCGTCCGCCGCGCGAACCTCGCGACTGGGAAGGCGGTTCAGGCACCTCGGGCACTCCGCCCGTGGTTCAGAATGAACGCCCTGAAACCCCGATCGGCGGTCCTGCAGCCGAACACTAAGGTTTGAAATGACTTCTGTGTTGCCCTCCACCCGGTTGCCTTGCGGCAGCCGGGTTCTTGATTTGGCCCATACACACGTCATGGGTATCCTCAATGTAACCCCCGATTCCTTTTCTGATGGCGGCCGATTCAGTCAGCAGGACGCTGCGTTGCGTCATGCCGAGGCGATGGTGGCGGCTGGCGCGACGTTGATCGATGTCGGTGGTGAGTCGACTCGGCCTGGTGCCCGTGTGGTTTCTCCTCTTGAGGAGTTGGAGCGGGTCGCTCCGGTTGTCGAGCGTATTGCCCGGGAGTTGGACGTCATCATCTCCGTTGATACTTCGACCCCCGCAGTGATGCGCGAAACTGCTCGTTTGGGGGCTGGCTTGATCAATGATGTGCGGTCACTGCGGCGCGATGGCGCGTTGGACGCAGCTGCCGCTACCGGGTTGCCGGTGTGCCTCATGCACATGTTGGGCGAGCCCGGCACTATGCAGGACAACCCGCATTACGACGATTTGGTGGGAGAGGTGACAGGCTTTCTCGCTGAGCGGATTGCCCAATGTGCTGCCGTGGGTATTGCGCCGGAGCAGATCATCCTTGATCCGGGTTTTGGATTCGCCAAAACCCTGCAACATAATTTAAGCCTGTTCAAGCACCTGGAGTCCTTGCATGCCCTTGGTCGGCCCCTGTTGGTAGGGGTGTCGCGCAAGAGCATGATAGGGCTGGCGTTGAATCGTCCGGTGGGTGAGCGTCTGTATGGCGGACTTGCACTGGCGGCACTCGCCTTGACCAAAGGCGCGCGAATTCTGCGCGTGCACGATGTCGCCGAGACAGTGGACGTGGTGCGTATGATTGCCGCTGTAGAATCAGCCGAATAAGAATGATGGAGCACTTATGACTAAAAAATATTTTGGCACCGACGGAATCCGTGGTCGGGTCGGCGAGTTCCCGATTACCCCTGACTTTATGCTCAAGTTGGGATGGGCGGCGGGCATGGCGTTCCGCAGCATGGGCGCGTGTCGCATCCTGGTGGGCAAGGACACTCGAATTTCGGGGTATATGTTCGAGTCTGCGCTGGAGGCCGGGTTGTCTGCGGCTGGGGCCGATGTGATGCTGCTGGGGCCAATGCCCACGCCCGCTATCGCCTACCTGACGCGTACCTTCCATGCCGAGGCGGGCATTGTTATCAGTGCTTCGCATAACCCTCATGATGACAACGGTATCAAGTTTTTCTCGGGTCAAGGTACCAAGCTGCCCGATGAGATTGAGCTGATGATCGAGGAGTTGCTGGATGCGCCGATGACAGTGGTCGAATCCAGCAAGTTGGGCAAGGTCTCGCGTATTAACGACGCGTCCGGCCGTTACATTGAGTTCTGCAAGAGCAGCGTGCCAAGCAGCACCAATTTCGCCGGGTTGAAGATCGTTGTCGATTGCGCCCACGGTGCAACCTATAAGGTGGCGCCGAGCGTGTTCAAGGAGTTGGGTGCACAGGTTACTGTGTTGTCGGCCCAGCCTAACGGCTTGAACATCAACGACAACTGCGGCTCTACCCATATGGAGCAGTTGCAGGCCGCAGTATTGGCCGAGCATGCAGACCTGGGTATCGCTTTCGATGGCGACGGCGACCGTGTTCTGATGGTGGATCACACAGGTACCATCGTGGATGGTGATGACTTGTTGTTCATTATTGCTCGCGACCTGCATGAGCGTAACAAGTTGCAAGGGGGTGTGGTCGGCACCTTGATGAGCAATCTCGGGCTCGAGCTCGCCCTGGCAGATCTGGGCATTCCTTTTATTCGCGCCAATGTCGGTGATCGTTATGTCATCGCAGAGCTGCTCGAGCGTAATTGGCAGATAGGTGGTGAGAACTCGGGCCATATCGTGTGCTTCCAGCACACCACGACCGGTGATGCGATTATCGCCGCGCTGCAGGTGCTGCTTGCCTTGCGTCGTCGCGAGGAAAGCTTGGCTCAGGCGCGGCAGGCGTTGCGTAAGTGTCCGCAAGTGCTGCTGAACGTGCGGTTCGGTGGAGGCGAAAACCCGATTGAGCACCCTGCGGTCAAGGACGCTTGTGAGCGCGTAACCCTGGCGATGGAAGGGCGTGGGCGGGTATTGCTGCGCAAGTCGGGCACGGAGCCTCTGGTGCGTGTCATGGTCGAGGGTGAAGATGAAACACAGGTTCGCGGCCACGCTGAAGACCTGGCAAAACTGGTAACTGAAGTTTGCGCCTGAATTCGGCTTGCCAGTGATGAAAGGGTTGGGTAACATCTGCGCCCACTTTGACCGACGAGGTACAGCATGCGTCGCACTATGGTAGCTGGTAACTGGAAGATGCACGGTACCCGCGCCAGTGTCGCTGAGCTGATCAATGGCCTTCGTCACTTGGCCTTGCCTGGCGGTGTCGATGTTGCGGTTTTCCCGCCTTGCCTGCATATCGCCCAAGTGGTTGATGGCTTGAAGGGTAAGTCGATCCAGGTCGGCGCGCAGAATTCTGCGGTGGAAGCCATGCAAGGTGCGTTGACCGGCGAAATTGCGCCGAGTCAGCTGGTAGATGCGGGATGTTCCTTTGTGCTTGTCGGGCACTCCGAGCGCCGTCAGATGATGGGTGAGCGCGATGGGATGCTCAATCGCAAGTTCGCAGCGGCACAGGCATGCGGTCTGATCCCAGTGTTGTGCATAGGGGAAACCCTGGAGCAGCGCGAATCGGGCAAGACTCTTGAGGTTGTCTCGCGTCAGCTGGGCAGCATCATCGAAGAGTTGGGTGTTGGTGCGTTTGCAAAAGCGGTCATCGCATACGAGCCGGTCTGGGCCATTGGCACCGGGCTGACTGCTACACCGCAACAGGCGCAGGATGTGCACGCAGCCATCCGCGCGCAGTTGGCGGCAGAGAATTCTGAAGTCGCACAAGGTGTGCGTCTTCTATACGGCGGCAGCGTGAAGGCGGCCAATGCGGTCGAACTGTTCGGCATGCCGGATATCGATGGGGGGCTCATTGGTGGAGCTTCCCTGAATGCAGATGAGTTCGGTGCGATCTGTCGCGCCGCGGGAAACTGAAAAAATGCTGGAAACAGTCGTGGTCGTTTTTCATCTGTTGGCTGCACTGGGCGTAGTTGCCCTGGTTTTGCTGCAACAGGGTAAAGGTGCGGATGCTGGTGCGTCTTTCGGTGCAGGTGCTTCAAATACTGTATTCGGAAGCCAAGGTTCCTCTACCTTTCTTAGTAAGTTTACTGCTATGCTTGCCGCCGGTTTCTTCATAACCAGCTTGGGGTTAGGTTACTTTGCTAAAGAGAAAGCTCATGTGCTGACTCAAGTAGGTTTGCCAGATCCAGCAGTGTTGGAAGTACCAAAAGCAAAACCGGCTTCTGATGATGTTCCGGTGCTTCAAGAGCAAAAGTCGGCTACTCCAGCGACTGACGTACCTCCAGCTCAAGAGCAGAAGTAAGAAGGGTTGTAAACGTTGTATTGCCGAGGTGGTGGAATTGGTAGACACGCAACCTTGAGGTGGTTGTGCCCATAGGGTGTAGGGGTTCGAGTCCCCTTCTCGGTACCAATTATCAGGAGAGCCCGCTGTTGCGGGCTTTCTTGTAGGTGGAAGGTTACATTGACCCTGCAAGGGATCGGTCGTATACTTCCGCCCCAGCTTTGTCGCGGGGTGGAGCAGTCTGGTAGCTCGTCGGGCTCATAACCCGAAGGTCGTCGGTTCAAATCCGGCCCCCGCAACCAGTTTTAGCGGAGCCCCTTTTAAGGGGCTTTTTGTTAGCTGGACACTTTCAACGCCGCTGTTCGACGGCGTTTCAAGGATGGGCGTTTCGCCCATTTTTTTATTTTGCACAGCATGCACATACATGCACGAGGGGGTTCAGGTGTCGAGCAAGCTAGAAGAGTTGCAGGCCTTGCTGGCCCCGGTGGTCGTGGCCCTAGGCTATGAATGCTGGGGTATTGAGTTTTCGGCTCAAGGTCGCCACTCAATGTTGCGCGTTTATATCGATAAAGAGGGCGGTGTGCTGGTGGACGATTGTGCCATTGTCAGCCGTCAGATCAGTGGTGTGTTGGATGTTGAAGATCCGATCTCCGTTGAATACACCCTCGAAGTTTCCTCGCCAGGCATGGAACGCCCACTGTTCACTCTTGAACAGTTTGCTAAATATGCCGGTGAACAAGTGAAGATCAAGCTGCGATCTCCCTTTGAAGGGCGACGCAACTTTCAGGGCCTTCTGCGCGGTGTAGAAGAACAGGATGTCGTGGTGCAGGTAGAAGACCATGAATTCCTGTTGCCGATCGATATGGTCGACAAGGCCAACATTATTCCCAGTTTTGACTGAGACGCGGATCCCGCGGATCCAATGGCTTGCGAAAGGCGAGGCGTACGATGAGCAAAGAAGTACTGCTGGTTGTTGAGTCGGTATCCAATGAAAAGGGCGTACCGGCAAGCGTGATTTTTGAAGCGTTGGAGCTGGCCCTGGCCACTGCTACCAAAAAACGTTTTGAGGACGAAGTTGATCTGCGTGTGGAAATCAATCGCCACACCGGTGCCTATGAGACTTTCCGTCGCTGGACAGTCGTCGAAGAGGCCGATCTTGACGATCCGGCTATCGAAACCTGGCCGAGCAAGGTTGCTGAAACGCATCCTGGTGCCAAGGTTGGCGATGTGGTCGAAGAAAAAATCGAATCGATCGAATTCGGCCGTATTGCTGCACAGACCGCCAAGCAGGTCATCGTGCAGAAGGTCCGCGAAGCTGAGCGCGCTCAAGTCGTCGACGCCTATCGCGAACGCCTGGGTGAAATCATCTCCGGCACCGTTAAGAAAGTCACCCGCGACAACGTGATCGTCGATCTGGGCAATAACGCCGAAGCGTTGCTGGCTCGGGAAGACATCATCTCTCGCGAAACCTTCCGTGTGGGCGTGCGCTTGCGTGCGCTGCTCAAGGAAATCCGCACCGAGAACCGCGGCCCTCAGTTGATCCTGTCGCGTACCGCTCCGGAAATGCTGATTGAGCTGTTCCGTATCGAAGTGCCGGAAATTGCCGAAGGCCTGATCGAAGTCATGGCGGCGTCCCGCGACCCGGGTTCGCGCGCTAAGATTGCGGTCCGCTCCAAAGACAAACGCATCGACCCGCAAGGTGCCTGCATTGGTATGCGCGGTTCGCGCGTCCAGGCGGTGTCTGGCGAATTGGGCGGTGAGCGCGTGGACATTGTCCTGTGGGACGATAACCCGGCGCAGTTCGTGATCAACGCCATGTCGCCGGCTGAAGTGGCGGCAATTATCGTTGACGAAGATGCCCATGCGATGGACATCGCCGTTGGCGCAGACAATCTGGCTCAGGCCATTGGTCGTGGTGGTCAGAACGTGCGTCTGGCCAGCCAACTGACCGGTTGGACCCTGAACGTGATGACCGAATCGGACATCCAGGCTAAGCAGCAAGCTGAAACCGGTGACATCCTGCGCAACTTCATCGAAGAGTTGGAAGTCGATGAAGAGCTGGCACAGGTGCTGGTAGATGAAGGCTTCACCAGCCTGGAAGAGATTGCCTACGTACCGTTGGAAGAAATGCTCAACATCGACGGCTTTGACGAAGATATCGTCAACGAGCTTCGCGCTCGGGCCAAGGATCGCTTGTTGACTAAAGCCATCGCTACTGAGGAAAAGCTGGCAGACGCCCATCCGGCCGAAGACCTGCTCTCGCTTGAGGGTATGGACAAGGATTTGGCGATGGAACTGGCGGTGCGCGGCGTAATTACCCGCGAAGACCTGGCCGAGCAGTCTATTGACGATCTGCTCGACATCGACGGCATTGACGAAGATCGTGCCGGCAAGTTGATCATGGCCGCCCGAGCCCATTGGTTCGAGTAACTAGGCGCGGCCTGAGGAGAGAAGTGCATGACGCAAGTCACGGTGAAACAACTGGCCGATGAGGTCAAAACACCGGTAGAGCGCCTGTTGCAGCAGATGCGTGAGGCAGGTCTGCCGCACACCGCCGCCGATGAAGGTGTGAGCGATAGTGAGAAGCAGTCTTTGCTGACTCACTTGAAGAGCAGCCACAAGGCGAAAGTGGAAGAACCGCGCAAGATTACATTGCAGCGCAAAACCACCAGCACCCTGCGTGTTGCGGGTAGCAAGAGCATCAGCGTTGAAGTACGCAAGAAGAAAGTCTTCGTACAGCGCAGCCCGGAAGAAATCGAAGCCGAGCGTAAACGCGAACTGGAAGAACGTCGCGCAGTAGAAAATGCTGCTCGTCAGAAGGCTGAAGAAGAAGCCAAGCGTCGCGCCGAAGAAGAAGCGCGTCGCCAGCCTGCTGCTGCGCAACCTGCTAACACTGAAGCGGTTGCCGCTCCTGTTGAAGCTGTGCGTGAGGCCGCTCCGGTGGCTGCAGCACCTGCTCCGGCAGCAGATGCCCGCAAGCGCGACGAGCCTCGTCGTCCGGACAAACCACGTGCCGACGATAACAATCGTCGCGGTGGTGGCGGTGATGGCGAGCGCAAAAACGCTCCGCATCGTGCTTCGGTCAAAGAGAAAGCGCCTGCTCCACGCGTTGCCCCACGTACAACCGACGAAGAAAGCGATGGCTTCCGTCGCGGTGGTCGCGGCAAGGCCAAGCTGAAGAAACGCAACGCCCACGGTTTCCAGAGCCCAACCGGCCCTGTCGTGCGTGAAGTGAAGATCGGCGAGACCATCACTGTGGGCGATCTGGCCCAGCAGATGTCGGTCAAGGCTGCTGAAATCATCAAGTTCATGTTCAAGCTGGGCACTCCGGCTACCATCAACCAGGTACTGGACCAGGAAACTGCTCAACTGGTTGCTGAAGAGCTGGGCCACAAAGTGACCCTGGTCAGCGACACCGCCCTGGAAGATTCCCTGGCCGAGTCCCTGAAGTTTGAAGGTGAAGCGGTTTCCCGTGCACCGGTTGTGACCGTAATGGGCCACGTTGACCACGGTAAAACCTCCCTGCTCGACTACATCCGTCGTGCCAAGGTGGCTGCTGGCGAAGCCGGTGGTATTACCCAGCACATCGGCGCTTACCACGTTGAAACCGACCGTGGCATGGTGACGTTCCTCGACACCCCTGGTCACGCCGCGTTTACCGCGATGCGTGCCCGTGGTGCCAAGGCGACCGACATCGTGATCCTGGTGGTTGCAGCGGACGACGGCGTAATGCCACAAACCATCGAAGCCGTTCAGCATGCCAAGGCAGCTGGCGTTCCGCTGGTAGTCGCCGTGAACAAAATCGACAAGCCGGGCGCCGATCTCGACCGCATCCGTAGCGAACTGTCGGTTCACGGCGTGACGTCGGAAGAGTGGGGTGGCGACACTCCATTCGTACCGGTTTCCGCAAAAATGGGTACTGGCGTTGACGAACTGCTTGAAGCCGTTCTGCTGCAAGCCGAAGTCCTGGAACTGACCGCTACCCCATCGGCTCCCGGCCGTGGTGTTGTGGTTGAATCCCGCCTCGACAAAGGCCGTGGCCCGGTTGCGACCGTGCTGGTTCAAGACGGTACCCTGCGCCAAGGCGACATGGTATTGGTCGGTTCGAACTACGGCCGTGTACGTGCCATGCTCGACGAGAACGGTAAGCCAATCAAGGAAGCCGGTCCGGCCATCCCCGTCGAGATTCTCGGCCTGGACGGTACCCCGGACGCTGGCGACGAGATGAGCGTGGTTGCCGACGAGAAGAAAGCCCGTGAAGTGGCTCTGTTCCGTCAAGGCAAGTTCCGTGAGGTCAAGTTGGCCCGGGCTCACGCCGGCAAGCTTGAAAACATCTTCGAGAACATGGGCCAGGAAGAGAAGAAGACGCTTAACATCGTCCTCAAATCTGACGTACGTGGTTCCCTCGAAGCGTTGAACGGCGCCTTGAACGGCCTGGGTAACGACGAAGTGCAAGTGCGTGTTGTCGGTGGCGGTGTCGGTGGTATCACCGAATCCGACGCCAACCTGGCACTGGCTTCCAACGCTGTACTGTTTGGCTTCAACGTGCGTGCCGATGCCGGCGCTCGCAAGATTGTCGAGCAGGAAGGCCTGGACATGCGTTACTACAACGTCATCTACGACATCATCGAAGACGTCAAGAAAGCCCTTACCGGCATGCTTGGCAGTGACGTTCGGGAGAATATCCTGGGTATCGCCGAGGTGCGTGACGTGTTCCGCTCGCCGAAATTCGGTGCGGTTGCCGGCTGCATGGTTGTCGAAGGTACTGTGTACCGTAACCGTCCTATCCGTGTACTGCGAGAAGACATCGTTATCTTCGAAGGCGAGCTGGAATCCCTGCGCCGCTTCAAGGATGACGCGTCTGAAGTACGTGCCGGCATGGAGTGCGGTATCGCGGTCAAGAGCTACAACGACGTCAAGGTTGGCGACAAGATCGAAGTCTTCGAGAAGGTTCAGGTTGCTCGCAGCCTCTGACTCGCGCACTTCCGGAGCCACGCGGCGCGTGGGCATGCAAATGCCCCGCGCAGCGTACGGACTCTAAACGCAACGCCCGGTCTGGCTTTTGTCAGGCCGGGCGTTTGCCGCTTTCAGACCCCACGGGTTTCACCGTGTGGCAGTAACAGGTAACAAGACATGGCAAAAGAATACAGCCGTACCCAGCGTATCGGCGATCAGATGCAGCGCGAGCTGGCTCAACTGATCCGTCGCGAAGTCAAAGACCCGCGCGTTGGCCTGGTCACCATCACCGCTGTGGAAGTGAGTCGCGACGTGGGTCACGCGAAGATCTTCATCACCGTGATGGGGCAGGACAACAGCGAAGAAATCGCGCAAAGCATCAAGGTGCTTAACGCTGCAGCAGGCTTCCTGCGCATGCAGTTGGCCCGTGAAATGAAGCTGCGCAGCGTTCCTCAGTTGCACTTCCACTACGACGAAAGCGTCGTACGCGGCGCGCACCTGTCGGCACTGATCGAGCGTGCCGTGGCTGAAGACAGCCAGCACCCGTCCACACCTGAAGACGCCAAGGAGTAAGCGGTGGCTCAGGTCAAACGTATCCGTCGCAATGTCAGCGGCATTATTCTGCTCGACAAGCCCATTGGCTTTACCTCCAATGCCGCGCTGCAGAAGGTCCGCTGGCTGCTCAACGCCGAAAAGGCCGGGCACACCGGGAGTCTCGATCCGCTGGCCACCGGTGTATTGCCGTTGTGCTTCGGCGAGGCCACCAAGTTTTCGCAGTACCTGCTCGATTCCGACAAAGGTTACGAAACCCTGATGCAGCTGGGCAAGACCACCACCACGGCCGATGCCGAAGGTGATGTTCTGCAGGTTCGCGATGTGACCGTTGGTCGTGCTGATATTGAGGCTGCTTTACCCGCTTTTCGCGGGGAAATCAGTCAGATACCGCCAATGTACTCGGCCCTCAAGCGTGATGGGCAGCCGCTTTACAAGTTGGCGCGTGCGGGTGAAGTAGTGGAGCGCGAACCGCGTTCTGTTACTATTGCGCGCTTGGAATTGCTCGCCTGTGAAGGGGAGACCGCGCGCCTGGCGGTGGACTGCAGCAAAGGCACCTATATCCGTACCCTGGTGGAAGATATCGGTGAAAAGCTCGGTTGCGGCGCGTACGTTGCAGAGCTGCGACGCACACAGGCCGGCCCTTTCAGCCTGGCACAGACCGTGACCCTGGAAGAGCTGGAAGCGGTGCATGCCGAAGGCGGCAATGAAGCGGTTGATCGCTTTTTGATGCCATCGGACAGTGGGCTGCTGGATTGGCCATTGCTGCACTTCTCGGAGCACAGCGCGTTCTACTGGCTCAACGGCCAGCCGGTACGCGCGCCGGATGCCCCGAAGTTCGGCATGGTGCGGGTACAGGATCATAACGGTCGCTTTATCGGTATCGGTGAAGTGAGCGAAGACGGGCGCATCGCGCCGCGTCGACTGATTCGGTCAGAATGACCGAACGAGTGTGGCTGTTAACAGGCATGGTCAACACTCATTTTTAGATACAGGGATTTGTCCCTGGCCTGTTGAAACCATCCTTTGGGTGGTTTCCTGAAAGAAGGATTGCCTCATGGCTCTCGACGTTCAAGAAAAAGCACAAATCGTAGCTGACTATCAGCAAGCTGTTGGTGACACTGGTTCGCCAGAAGTGCAAGTTGCACTGCTGACCCACAACATCAACAAGCTGCAAGGTCACTTCAAGGCCAACGGTAAAGACCACCACTCCCGTCGTGGTCTGATCCGCATGGTAAACCAGCGCCGTAAGCTGCTGGACTACCTGAAAGGCAAGGATCTGGGTCGTTATCAGGCTCTGATCGGTCGCCTGGGTCTGCGTCGCTAATAAGCGATTGCGCTAGAGGTTGGTTGTCTGCCGTGTGTCAGTGCGATTGCGCTGGCCCATGGCAGGCTCCCAGCCTCAAGTTTTATCTGGATACACGTTTTACCCTGGACGAGCGTCGGGCCGATTCCCGGCATTGCCCAAGAATTTCGCAAGAAGACAAGTTCCCCAAGAGCCACAAAGAAGGTAGGACACCGTGAACCCGGTTATCAAAAAATTTCAGTTCGGTCAGTCGACCGTTACCCTCGAGACAGGCCGTATCGCCCGTCAAGCCTCCGGCGCAGTGCTGGTTACCGTTGATGACGACGTCACCGTATTGGTGACCGTTGTGGGTGCCAAGACCGCTGACCCAAGCAAAGGCTTCTTTCCTCTTTCCGTTCACTACCAGGAAAAGACTTACGCTGCCGGTAAGATCCCTGGCGGTTTCTTCAAGCGTGAAGGCCGTCCTTCCGAGAAAGAAACCCTGACGTCCCGACTGATCGATCGCCCGATCCGTCCACTGTTCCCAGAAGGCTTCATGAACGAAGTGCAGGTTGTCTGCACCGTCGTTTCCACCAGCAAAAAGACCGATCCGGACATCGCTGCGATGATCGGTACCTCGGCTGCCCTGGCCATCTCCGGCATTCCTTTCGATGGCCCGATCGGTGCTGCCCGTGTTGCGTTCCACGAAAGCACCGGCTACCTGCTGAACCCGACTTACGAGCAACTGAAAGCATCGAGCCTGGACATGGTCGTTGCCGGTACCTCGGAAGCCGTACTGATGGTTGAATCGGAAGCCAAAGAGCTGACCGAAGACCAAATGCTGGGCGCTGTATTGTTTGCCCACGACGAGTTCCAGGCCGTTATCAAAGCGGTCACCGAGCTGGCTGCCGAAGCCGCCAAGCCAACCTGGACCTGGGCGCCACAGGCTGAAGCGACCGAGCTGCTGGCTGCGATCCGTTCCGAGTTCGGCGCTGCCATCTCCGACGCCTACACCATCACCGTCAAGGCCGACCGCTACGCTCGCCTGGGCGAGCTGAAGGATCAGGTTGTGGCCAAGCTGTCCGGCGAAGAAGGCCAGCCTTCCGCCAGCGACGTCAAGGCAGCTTTCGGCGAAATCGAATACCGCACCGTTCGCGAAAACATCGTTAACGGCAAGCCACGTATCGACGGTCGCGACACCCGCACCGTGCGTCCGCTGAACATTGAAGTCGGCGTCCTGCCGAAGACTCACGGTTCGGCTCTGTTCACCCGTGGTGAAACTCAGGCGCTGGTTGTTGCAACGCTGGGTACCGCCCGTGACGCGCAACTGCTGGACACGTTGGAAGGCGAGAAAAAAGACCCCTTCATGCTGCACTACAACTTCCCTCCTTTCTCGGTGGGCGAGTGTGGTCGCATGGGCGGTGCCGGTCGTCGCGAAATCGGTCACGGCCGTCTGGCTCGTCGTTCGGTTCAGGCCATGCTGCCGGCTGCTGACGTGTTCCCTTACACCATCCGCGTGGTATCGGAAATCACCGAATCCAACGGTTCCAGCTCCATGGCTTCCGTGTGCGGTGCTTCCCTGGCGCTGATGGACGCTGGCGTACCGATGAAGGCACCGGTTGCCGGTATCGCCATGGGCCTGGTTAAAGAAGGCGAGAAGTTCGCCGTCCTGACCGACATCCTGGGCGACGAAGACCACCTGGGCGACATGGACTTCAAAGTAGCCGGTACCGCCAAAGGTGTGACCGCGCTGCAGATGGACATCAAGATCAAGGGCATCACCGAAGAGATCATGGAAATCGCCCTGGGCCAAGCCCTGGAAGCGCGCCTGAACATCCTCGGCCAGATGAACCAGATCATTGGTCAGTCGCGTACCGAGCTGTCGGAAAATGCCCCGACCATGATCGCGATGAAGATCGACACCGACAAAATCCGTGACGTTATCGGTAAAGGCGGCGCGACCATTCGTGCAATCTGCGAAGAAACCAAGGCCTCGATCGATATCGAAGACGACGGTTCGATCAAGATCTTCGGTGAAACCAAGGAAGCTGCGGAAGCCGCGCGTCAGCGCGTGCTGGGTATCACTGCGGAAGCCGAGATCGGCAAGATCTACGTCGGTAAGGTTGAGCGCATCGTCGACTTCGGCGCATTCGTCAACATCCTGCCAGGCAAGGACGGTCTGGTTCACATCTCCATGCTGAGCGATGCTCGCGTTGAAAAAGTGACCGACATCCTCAAGGAAGGCCAGGAAGTGGAAGTGCTGGTACTGGACGTGGACAACCGCGGCCGTATCAAACTGTCCATCAAAGACGTGGCAGCAGCCAAAGCTTCGGGTGTTTAACCACCCTGGTTTTTAAGCTGAGAAAAGGACTCTACGGAGTCCTTTTTTATGCGCGATGGAAAATGCCTGAAAATCAGACGGTTAATGCGTATTCAAAAGCCGCAACTTGCATGCAGGAGCAGGGGGCTTCATGCAATATGCACGATTCCGAAATTAGCCATGTTTTATAACTCATTGTTTTTTAAGGATTTAATCGTCCGAAAAGAATTGGCACAGTGTCTGCAATATCCCTGTTAACGCTGCAGCATCAAGGTTTACACGCTGCAGACTTTTGATAAAACAGGAGTTACTCGTATGAAGAAGTTCGCTCTCGCTACCGCAACAGCTACCGCTCTGACCCTGGCCATGGCTAACGCCGCCTTCGCCCAACCTACCCAGGCGCCAATGACTCTGGCTGCTGGCGAGATGACCAAGGCTAAAGAGTCCACTTCGGATACCTGGATCACCACCAAAGTCAAAGCTGACTTGCTGACTGAAAAAGGCATTCCAGGTTCGGACATCAAGGTTGAAACCAACAAAGGCGTGGTTTCCCTGTCTTCCGACGTAGCTATCTCGGACTCGCAGAAAGCGACTGCCGTAGCCATCACTAAGAAAATCAAAGGCGTAACCGCTGTTTCCGCTGACGGCCTGTTGGCTGGCGGCGCTGTCAAAGCCGATAACATCGACAAATCCAAAGATGCCACTTCGGACACCTGGATCACTACCAAAGTGAAGGCTGATCTGGTTACCGAAAAAGGTATTCCTGGTACCGACATCAAGGTTGAAACCAACAAAGGCGTGGTTTCCCTGTCGTCCGCTACCCCAGTGACCGAATCGCAGAAAGCCACTGCTGTTGCGATCACCAAGAAAATCAAAGGCGTTAAAGCTGTATCGGCCGACGGCCTGAAAGCTGAGTAACGCTCGACAGTTCGTCTGAACTTAGCGGCGGCGGCGCGTGAGTTAGATATCCACTCAATGCACCTCTGAGGTTCATGCGACCGACCACACGGAAGTGGTCATTACAGGCCCCGGCACTTTGTGTCAGGGCCTGTTCTATTTCACGCAGCAATTAAACGTGGCGATCCAGCGTGCTGTGGTTAGCGAGCTTGCCCCAACCGGAGCCGGCTTCCCCCGCCGACCCTCACCGCACTCAAACCTGTCCTACAGAGGCTGAATGACGCCTTGCATCACTCAGCATCCAGATGCATCGGTGTCACCACCCGACCATCCTTCTCAGCCTGCCCCAGCTGCGCGTCAATGAAGTAAACCCGGTCGTCCTCCAGTTGCCCTTTATCCACAAGGTAATCCTTGATGGTGCTGGCACGGTCTTGTCCCAACTGGCGCAGTAACACATCACTGCCACTCCAGAACTTGATCACGGCGTCCTTGAGTTTGGCCGAGCGTTCGTCTCGGCTCAGGTCTTTCCACTCCGCAGGCGGCTGCTGTTTCAAGCGGGTGCGGTAGATGGCTTCGAGCAACGGGGCTTTTTCGTTTTCCGGGACCTGCAGTAACGACGCCTGGGCCGGAACCTTGTCGCCCCGACGTTGCAGCATCTTGTAGTAGTTGTATTGGTATTCGCGCTCCAGGCGCTGTTCAGCCAGGAATGGCCCGTCGCTGCTGGCTGCGGCGGTGCCTTCGATTTCCAGGCGCAGGGCAGGGCGTTCTTTAAGCGCTGTGGCCAGTTTATTCAGCGCGCCCTCGGCGTCTTTGCTCAATTCACTGGAGCCGGGCGCGAACGATACGTTGCCCAAATCTTCTGAACCGCCGCCGGTGACCAGCCCACCAATGAATTTGAAAGGCGCCGTGGCGGCGCGAACCACCAGGTTACGCAAAGTCTGCCAAACGATCGGCATGACACTGAACTGGGGGTTATTGAGGTCGCCACTGACGGGCAGCTCGATGGAGATCTTGCCATCACTGTCCTTGAGCAGCGCGACCGCGAGACGGATCGGCAGATCCACGGCATCGGCGCTGTCGACTTTTTCGCCCAGTTGCAGCTGCTCTACCACGACTTTGTTTTCGGCCTTCAATTGTCCCTTGATGATTACGTAATGCAGGTCGAGATTCAGGCGGCCCTTACGAATGCGGAAGCCCGCGAATTTGCCCGAATAAGGCGTGAGGGTAGTCAGCTCTACCCGTTTAAAGCTGGTGGCGATGTCCAGCGCCGCCATCGGGTCGAACGGGTTGACACTGCCTTTGATGGTCACTGGCGCATAGCGGTCCACCTTACCCTTGATATCGACGCTGGCAGGCTTGGCCTGGCGACTGTCGATGGTACCGATCTGGCCGTTGAGCTGTTGAATCGCCGTGGCGAAGTTGGGCGTGAGACTGAAGTCGGCGAAATTGGCCGAACCATCGTTGATCGCAATCTGCCCAATGCGAATGCCCAGCGGTTTGTCTTTACTCGCGGCCGGTTTGGCCGCCGACTTGGCGCCAGTGTCCGCCGGCTGCGGGATCAGCAGGTCATCGACGTTGGTGGTGCGGTCATCGTTGATCATGAAACGGGCATACGGTTGCAGCAGGTTGACCTTGTCGATCGACAGGCTTTCGCCATGTTGGTAATTCACGCCTTCGAGCACCAGACGCTGCCATTTGAGAAAGTCGCGGGTCTTGAGGGTGTCGAGGGTATGCAGTTGATCGACCTGCGCCCGGCCGGTCACCTGCAGCGCCAGCGGATCGGTGCTTTTCAGATTGACGGCGAGATTACTGCCCAGCATGCCGCTGCGCAGTTCCAGGCGAATGAAGGGGCTGATATAGGACTGGGCGACGCGCAGGTCGATGTCCTGGGTATTCACGTTGAGCCTGGCGCTGACCGGGTTGAGGTTAACCTCGCCACTCGCCTGGAGCTTGCCTTGTTTACCCACGCCGCTATCGATCTTCAGGTTGAAGGGGCTGCCGTTGAGGCTGTCGAAGTTCTGCATGTCGACGTTCAGCGGGCCCAGCTCCAGTGCGACCGCAGGCTTGGCCTGACGATCGGCCAGATGCACTTGGTAGTTGCGCAGTTGCACATCCTTGAGCAGCACTTGCCAGGGTTTGCTTGGCGCGGCGGGCTCAGCCTTGGGCGAGTCAGCGGTGGCAGGGGCGCTGGCCGGCTCCGCCGCCTTGGCCGGTTTGCTCGGTTGGCCGGCGAACAGTTTCTGCCAGTCGAGTTGCCCGTCGGCCTCACGCGCGGCCCAGGTTTCGAGTTTATTGCTGCGAATCTTGCCGACGACCACTTGTTGTTTGGCCAGGTCCACCGTGGTGTCGCTGACGTCCAGGCGCTCCAGGCGTACCAGTGGCCGCCCGTCCGGCGCCTTGATGGCAAACGGCGCGATACTGGCGGCGGTGTTGGTCAGGTTCAGTTCGGTTTCTTTGGCAAGACTGAATTTATAGTCGGTGCTCAGGTTGAGCACGCCATCCTCAAGCACCAGTGGCAAGGCGTCACGCACATAGGGCCACCAGGCTTTCATCTTGCCGTCGGTGACTTTCAGGGTGCCCTGAGACGTAATCGGCACCAGGCTGAAATTACCTTTCCAGTCGATATGCCCACCCTCGGGGCCGGCGGCGACCAGGGTCATGTCGGCGTTGTCTTCGGGCAGGGTACTGAGGTTCTTCAGTTCGAAGTCGAGCTTGTCGTAGAGGAATTCGATGGGCTCGCTGGGGCGCAAGTCCTCAAAGTGCACATAGCCACCGGCCAGCTTGATGCTGTCGATACGCAGCGGAAAGGGCTTGGCGTCAGGATCAGTCGGCGTTGGCTCACTGGGTGGCAGTTTGAACAACTGCGCCAGGTTCAGTTGGCCGGATTTGTCGAACAGCAATTCGGTTTTAGGCTTGTCCAGTTGCACATCGGCCAGGTGCAGGGCGCGGGACCATAAGCTGTCGAGTTGAAGATTGGCGTACAGGCGCTCGAAACCCACATGCTCCTTGCCCGGTTCTCCGATTTTCAGGCCCCAGACCGTCAGCTCAAGGCTGAACGGGTTGAGTTCGATCCGCTCGATGCGTGCCGGCACCGTGGCGTACTCGGCCAATTGTTGGTTGGCAATGCGAAGGCCAATGCCGGGGAGGATCAAAAAGCCCAGTAAGCTGTACAAGGCCAGGGCAGTCAACAAGGCGCCGGCGGCGCGGATCAATCCTTTGGGCATGGGTGACGCCATCTATGTCGAACAAGGAGTGCCTTGGAGTATGGCACGGGTTTTCGGTTCCGAAGAACCGGGCGTTTGAGACAAGTCTTACAGCTGCAAGATCAGCGTTTTCAGGGGCGGCTGGTGATCCTGGGAAGGGAAATCCGCGCCCGGAGCCATCACTTTCCAATCACGTACCGGGCGTCCGGCTTTTTCCGCGCAGCGCAGCACCTGTTCACGCCAGTCGTCCATGCTGACCTTTGCCAGGTTATTGCAGCAGATCAGCACGCCGTTGTCGGCCGTCGCAAGCAGAGCGGGCTTGAGCAGGCTCTGATAGTCGCGAAGCAGGTCGACGGTGCCGAAGGCGCTCTTGGCCCACGCGGGTGGGTCGAGCACGACCAGGTCGTACTGGCGCTGTTCCAGGCGTGGATAGCTCGGCAGTTTATGCCCGCGCCGCTGGGTGATCGGCAGGCCGGCCAATTGGCGGATCGCCGGGAAGTAATCCGACTGCACGAAATGCATGGGCGGTAGTTGAGGGTTGAGCTGGCCGTTTTCGCGTCCGACCGCCAGGTTGCCCTCGGCGAAGTCCAGGTTGCACACTTCGCTCGCGCCACCGGCGGCGGCGCTCAGGCCCACGCCGCAGGTATAGGCGAACAGGTTCAGCACGCGCTTGCCGGCAGCCTGTTCCTTGACCCAGCCGCGAGTGTTGCGCAGATCGAGAAACAGCAGCGGGTCCTGGCCGGCATGCCGACCACGCACGCGGTACTTGAGACCCCATTCATGGCCCACCAGATCTTCCAGCGCGGCGGGTTCGGCGCGGTATACCGTGTCTTCGCGATCGATCCGCGAGTTGCCGCGAGAGCGGTCGTTGTACACCAGCAGCAATTCCAGGCCCATGTGCTGATTGATCTGTCGATGCAGGTCCAGCAGCTCGGTGGTTGGCAGCGATTGATGAAAACTCTGCACCAGCAATTGCGGGCCGTAGCGATCGATGGTCAAGCCGCCCACGCCTTCCTGGCTACCGTGAAACAGTCGATAGCAGTCGGTGCCTTGAGCATGCAGTTCGTTGATCAGCGCCTGGCGGTGATCGAGGGCGGCGCGCAGCGCCTGATTCAATGAAGACATGGAGCGCGCCTTGCGTAGGGGATGTGGGCAGAAGGGCGCGCAGTTTAGCAGCTATGGCAGGCCGGCTACAGCAACCCCATCCGGCGATGGGCACGTTGCACCGAGCCGTTGCGCATCGCCCAGCGCAGCAACGGTGCACTGCGCTTGACCCCGGCGCGGATCATCCGCCGTTGCAGCGGGCTCTGATGCTGGTCGAGCAGGGCGCTGGCCCAGTCCGGCAGCAGGTCGATGCCGGCCTGCATCATCAAGGCGCCCAGCGGTCTGGCCAGTGGGCTTGGCGCAGGCGCATTGAGCAGAAGGTGCAGCACCTCCCGGCTGCGCTCGTCGCACAGCAGCTGTGGGCGGATTCGCTGCAGATACTCGGACATTTGCTGCCTGGAACGCGGTACGTCCTGCGCGCCCAAGCGTTCGGCAACCAGTGCGATTTCGCTGTAGTAACGGTCCTGATCGGCGCCCGAAAGATGCGGGTTGCGGTAGCGCAGATGGGCGGCGAGAAAGTTGCTCACTTCCGCCACATGCACCCAGGTCAGCAGTGCCGGATCGCTCGCCGCGTAAGGGCGCCCGTCCGGCGCATGGCCGACCACTTGCAGGTGGATGGTGCGCACTTTTTCGATCAGCCACTCGGCATCCTTGCGTGAGCCGAAGGTAGTGCCGGAAATGAACTGCGAAGTACGGCGCAGACGTCCGAGCATGTCCTGACGGAAGTTCGAATGGTCCCACACCCCGGCGAGAGCCAGTGGGTGCAAGGCTTGCAGCATCAACGCGCTGATCCCGCCGATCAGCATGCTGCTGAAGTCGCCATGCACTTGCCAGCTGACGGAGTCTGGCCCGAATAGGCCCGGATCGCCCTTGGGGTTTTCCAGGTCCAATTGGCCTAGAGACAGGCCCGTCATACTCATCAACTGGGTTTCGATACGGCTGCGGATAAATTCCATGACGACTTGAGGCTTCCTATCGGTTCAGGCGTTTGTCGATCAGGCCATCCACTACGCTCGGATCGGCCAGGGTTGAGGTGTCGCCGAGGCTGTCCAGTTCGTTACAGGCGATTTTGCGCAGAATTCTGCGCATGATCTTGCCGGACCGGGTTTTCGGCAGGGCCGGTGCCCATTGAATCAGCTCCGGTTTGGCGAAACTGCCGATTTCCCGGCTGACCAATTCCAACAGGTGTTGTTTCAGCGCCTCGCTGGGCTCCACACCGTTCATGGGCGTGACAAACGCATAGATACCCTGGCCCTTCACATCATGGGGGTAGCCCACCACGGCGGCTTCGGCCACTTGATCGTGCAGGACCAGTGCGCTTTCCACCTCGGCAGTGCCGATACGGTGGCCGGAGACGTTGATCACATCATCGATGCGCCCGGTGATCCAGTAATCGCCGTCCTCATCGCGTCGTGCCCCGTCACCGGTGAAGTAGTAGCCGGGATAGGGTTTGAAATAGGTGTCGACCATGCGCTGCGGATCGCCGTATACGCTGCGGATCTGCCCCGGCCAACTGGCTTTGATTGCCAGCACACCGCTGCCAGGGCCGGTAATGACGTTGCCTTGTTCGTCCAGCAGCACCGGCTGCACGCCAAACATCGGCTGGGCAGCGCAGCCGGGTTTGATGCGCTGGGCGCTGACCAACGGGCTGAGCATGATGCCGCCGGTTTCGGTCTGCCACCAGGTATCGACAATCGGGCAGCGTTGTTCGCCCACGGCGTTGAAGTACCAGTCCCAGGCTTCCGGGTTGATCGGCTCGCCTACGCTGCCCAGCAGCCGCAGGCTGGCGCGCGAGGTGCTTTCCAAGGGGCCGTGGCCTTCACGCATCAAGGCGCGCAACGCGGTGGGCGCGGTGTAGAAGATATTGACCTGATGCTTATCGATCACTTGCCAGAAGCGTGAGCTGTCGGGGTAACTGGGCACGCCTTCGAACATCAGCGAGGTGGCACCGTTGGCCAGCGGCCCATACACGATGTAACTGTGGCCGGTGACCCAGCCGACATCGGCGGTGCACCAGAAGACTTCGCCAGCGCGGTAGTCGAGCACGTACTTGAAGGTCATCGCCGCCTGCAGCAGGTAGCCACCAGTGGTGTGCAGCACGCCTTTGGGTTTGCCGGTGCTGCCGGAGGTATACAGGATGAACAGCGGGTCTTCGGCATCCATCGGCTCGGGTGGGCAATCATCGTTGGCGGCGGCCAGGGTTTGTTGATATTTCAGGTCGCGACCATCGCTCCAGTTCACGGCCGCCCCGGTGCGTTCCACCACCAGCACGGTGCTGACATCCGGGCAACTGGCCAGGGCTTTGTCGACATTGTTTTTCAGTGCCACCGGCTTGCCGCCGCGCACGCCCTCGTCGGCGGTGATCACGGTGCGGCAATCGGCATCCAGGATGCGGTCACGCAGGGCGTCCGGCGAGAATCCACCGAACACGACCGAGTGCACCGCACCGATGCGCGTGCAGGCGAGCATGGCGTAGGCGGCCTCGGGAATCATGGGCATGTAGATGCACACCCGGTCACCTTTTTTCACGCCACGGCTTTTCAGTACGTTGGCCAGGCGGCAAACGTACTGGTGCAGTTGGCGGTAGGTGATTGTGCTGGAGTTTGTCGGATCGTCGCCCTCCCAGATAAAGGCCGGCTGATCGGCGCGTTTTGCCAGATGGCGATCAATGCAGTTATAGCTGACGTTCAACTGGCCGCCGGCAAACCATTGGGCGGCGCCGGTAGTGATGTCTGACTGTTGGACGGTATGCCATGGGGTTATCCAGTCGAGAAAAGCGCTGGCCTGTTCGGCCCAAAAGCTATCGGGTTGCTCGATGGATTGGCGGTACAGGCGCTGATAGTCCTTTTGACTGAGTTGCGCAGCCCGGCGGACGGCATCGGCGGCGGGAAACGTGCTGATATCGAACATGAGCGGTCCTTATTCTTGTTGTCGGGACAAGGCATAAAGATGCACCCAGTGCGGGGAGGGGGCAAGGCCAACGTCCAAACGACGTTGGCCCGGCAGGCACTGCTATCAGCCGCGGTGACGGCCGCGGAAGTAGTTGATCAAGCCCTGCGTCGAAGCATCCTCGGCCGAGGTTTCTTCGGCGCCGGTCAGGCGGTTGTACACGCCTTTGCCCAGTTCTTTGCCCAGTTCCACACCCCATTGGTCGAAGGCGTTGATCCCCCAGATCACACTTTGTACGAACACCTTGTGTTCATACATGGCGACCAGAGCACCCAGGCGCCGCGGGCTGATACGCTCGACCACCAGGGTGTTGCTCGGACGGTTGCCGGGGATCACCTTGTGCGGCGCCAGCTTCTGCACGTCGTCTTCGGCGATGCCTTTGTCCCGCAACTCGGCTTCGGCTTCACTGCGGGTTTTACCCAGCATCAGCGCCTGGCTCTGGGACAGACAGTTGGCGTACAGCCACTGATGGTGGTCGGATACAGGATTGAAGCTGACGATCGGCACGATAAAGTCGGCCGGGATCAGTTGGGTCCCTTGATGCAGCAACTGGTGGTACGCATGCTGACCGTTGCAGCCCACGCCGCCCCAGATGACCGGGCCGGTGTCGGTAGCCACTGGCGTACCGTCCTGGCGCACGCTCTTGCCGTTGGATTCCATGTCCAACTGCTGCAAGTGCTTGGTGATGTTACGCAGGTAGTGGTCGTACGGCAGGATCGCATGGCTCTGCGCGCCCCAGAAGTTGCCGTACCACACGCCCAGCAGGCCCAGCAGCACCGGCATGTTGGCCTCGAACGGCGCATTCTGGAAGTGCTGGTCCATGGTGTAGGCACCGGACAGTAGTTCCTTGAAGTTGGACATGCCGATGGCCAGGGCGATTGGCAAGCCAATGGCCGACCACAGCGAGTAACGACCGCCGACCCAGTCCCACATCGGGAAGATGTTTTCTTCGCGGATGCCGAAGGCCACGGCCGCCGCGTTGTTGCTCGATACGGCAATGAAGTGGCGGTACAGCTCAGCTTCCGAACCACCCTGGGCCAGGTACCAGGCGCGGGCGGCCTGGGCGTTTTTCAAGGTTTCCAGGGTGTTGAAGGATTTCGACGAGACGATAAACAGCGTGGTCTCGGCGCGCAGCTTCATGGTCAGTTCGTGGAACTCACTGCCGTCGATGTTTGCCAGGTAGTGGCAACGTACGCCTTTGTGGGCGTAGGACAGCAGGGCTTCGGAGACCAGCTCCGGGCCTAGGAACGAGCCACCGATGCCGATGTTCACCACGTCGGTGATCGGCTTTTCGGTGTAGCCACGCCACAGGCCGTCGTGGATGCGGCCGACCAGGTCGGTGATCTGGTTCAGCACCTTGTGCACGTCCGGCATGATGTTCACGCCATTGACCGACAACTTGTCGCCTACCGGGCGGCGCAGCGCGGTGTGCAGGGCAGGGCGGCCTTCGGAGGAGTTGACCGGTTCGCCGGCGTACAGCGCGTCGATGGCGTCCTTGAGGTTGACTTCCTTGGCCAGGGCTACCAGCAGGTCGCGGGTTTCGCTGGTGATCAGGTTTTTCGAGTAATCGAGGAAAAGCCCGCAGCTGCTCAAGGTGAATTGGGAAAAACGCTGGGGATCGGCATTGAATGCTTCGCGCATGCTGAAATCCTGCATGGCTTGGCGGTGTTGAGTGAGCGCTTGCCAGGCGGGCAGAGCGGTAACGTCATGAGGGGTGCGGTAGTACGCCATCGCTGCGGGTTTCCTTTTATTACGGGGACTGCCTTTAGGACACTTCAAAGCCCGGAACGTCCAGTCTTTTATCAAGGGCTGGGTGCCAGACAGCGCTAACCATAGCGCAGGGCGATTACATTAAACCTCGCGTGTGCATATGTCTTGGCTTTGTCTGTGCTGTAGCCGGTACTTTTTTATACCGGCACAGCGGACGGGGCAATGGCGGGGCGTCGGGAGGGGTCAGTCGAGGGTCAGGTGCAGGTTATCGATCAGGCGCGTCGTGCCCAGGTAGGCCGCGACCAGAATTACCACGTCACGGTCTTCGGCCGTGGCCGGGCGCAGGTGTACGCCCTGGCGCACTTCCAGGTAATCCAGGCGCAGGCCGGCAGCTTCGATGTGCTGGATCTGCTCGGCGCGCAGCCTGGCGAAATCGCGGTCTCCGGCTCTGATCGCCGCGGCCATCTGGCTGAGGCTGCGGTACAGCACTGGTGCGATGGCACGTTGTTCGTCACTCAGGTAGCCGTTGCGCGACGACAGCGCCAAACCGTCGTCGGCGCGGACCGTCGGTTCACCGATGATCTGGATCGGCATATTCAGGTCGCGCACCATCGCGCGGATCACGGCCAATTGCTGGTAGTCCTTCTGACCGAACACGGCCATGTCCGGCTGGACCATGTTGAACAGCTTGCTGACCACCGTGGCCACGCCCTCGAAGTGCCCGGGGCGACTGGCGCCGCACAGGCCTTCGGACACTTGCGGGACGCTGACGCGGGTCTGGCCGGCCATGCCGTCGGGGTACATCTCTTCAACAGTGGGGGCGAACAGCAGGTTGCAACCGGCCTGCAGGAGTTTTTCCTGGTCGGCGGCCAGGGTGCGCGGGTATGTGTCCAGGTCTTCGCCGGCACCGAATTGCAGTGGGTTGACGAAGATACTGGCGACGACGAAGTCGGCCTGCTGCGCAGCCTTGGTCACCAACGTGGCGTGGCCGCTGTGCAGGTTGCCCATGGTGGGCACAAAGCCGATGCGCTTGCCGGCCTTGCGCGCATGGGCCACGGCGGCGCGCAGTTCTCTTACGGTTTTTACGGTGTTCATGCAGAAAATCCGTGTTCGGCGCCCGGGAACGTCATGCCTTTGACTTCGGCGACATAGGCGCTCAAGGCGGCGTGAATGCTGTCCTGGCCGACCATGAAGTTCTTCACGAACTTGGGTACGCGGCCGCTGATCGACAACCCGAGCATGTCGTGCAATACCAGCACCTGGCCATCGGTGGCGGAGCCTGCGCCGATTCCAATCACAGGCACTTTGACCGCTTGGGTGATTTCCGCCGCCAGTTCGCTCGGCACGCACTCGAGCAGAATCATCGCGGCGCCGGCTTGCTCCAGCGCGATGGCATCGGCGCGCATCTGCCGCGCTTGGGCTTCCTGGCGGCCTTGCACTTTGTAACCGCCGAGCAGGTTGACCGACTGCGGGGTGAGGCCCATGTGCGCACACACCGGCACGCCGCGCTCAGCCAGCAGGCGGATCGAGTCGGCAAGCCACACGGCGCCTTCGACCTTGACCATGTGCGCACCGGCCTGCATCAGCTTGCCGGCATTCGCGAACGTCTGCTCCAGGGTGGCGTAACTCATGAACGGCAGGTCGGCGATGATGAACGCGCCGTCGTTCCCGCGCTTGACGCTGGCGGTGTGGTACGCCAGTTCATCCGTGGTGACTGGCAGTGTGCTGTCATTCCCTTGAAGAACCATGCCCAGGGAATCACCTACCAGCAACACCTCGACGCCGGCCTGGCAACTGGCGTGGGCGAAGGTGGCGTCGTAGCAGGTGAGCATGGTGATTTTTTCACCTTTGAGCTTGAGGCTCTGCAAGGTGGTCAGGGTAATGTCTGGCATGAAAAGGGTCCTCGTTCAGGCGCTTGGAAACAGCGAGTAACGCGCGTGAGTCTTCGTTTATACAGGCGCACCGTCTTGATAGCAGTGCTTATAAGGCCTGGATTGCGCCCTTTAGCGCCGGGTTGGCGGCAGCAGGACGCCTATAGTCGTGAGGAGGACACGGGAAGTCAATTGGATGTGTTACCGCATTGTTACGATGGCGGTGTTACCGCTGTTACTGACGCGATTCAGCAACGGGGAGCCGTTCCAGGCCGACAAACGGGCAGGCTTCCAGCAAGGCGCTGAGGCGTCTGCCATCCGGCAATTGCAGCTCGGCAGGCGCCAGTTCCGCCAATGGATACAACACGAACGGACGCAGGTGCAGCTGGTAATGGGGCACCTTCAGGCGCGGCTCGTCGATCAGGCGATCGCCAAATAACAGGATGTCCAGGTCGAGCGTGCGAGGGCCCCAGCGCTCGAGGCGTTCGCGACCCTGGTCATTCTCGATGGCTTGCAGTGCATCGAGCAGGTCCAGTGGCGCCAGATCGCTGTCCAAGGCCGCGACCGCGTTGGTATAGCGCGGTTGGCCGGGCAACAGGGAATCGCTTTGATAGAAAGCGGACACGCCGGCGAGGGCAGTGCCGGGCAGGCCGGCCAGTGCTTGGACTGCCCTGTGCAGCTGCTGGTCCGGGGCAGCCAGGTTGCTGCCCATGCCGATGTAGATACGTTCCACGCTTATTCGCCTGCGGCGCCCGAAGCATCGGCGGCGCTGCGTTTGCGCTTGGCGCCGCTGCGACGCCGTTTTTTCGGTCCTTCGCCGGCGGCATCACCTTTGCTGCCCAGCTCACGGATCATCTCGCGTCGCCCGCTGTCGTTGGCGTCCTGATAGTCGGTCCACCATTCGCCCAGGCCGTCGGTCTGCTCCCCGGCACTTTCGCGCAGCAGGAGAAAGTCGTAGCCGGCGCGGAAGCGTGGGTTTTCCAGCAATAGATCGGCGCGTTTGCCGCTGCGACGCGGCAGGCGCTCCTGCATGTCCCAGATCTCGCGGATGGGCAGGGTAAAACGTTTAGGGATGGCGATGCGCTGGCACTGCTCGGTGATCAATTCGTGAGCGGCTTCCTGCATCGCCGGAATCGGCGGCATGCCGCGTTCCTGCAGGCGCAGCACGCGTTTTGGCAGGGCGGGCCACAACAGCGCGGCAAACAGGAAGGCCGGGGTCACCGGTTTGTTCTGTTTGATGCGCAGGTCCGTGTTGATCAGCGCTTCACTGATCAGCGTGTGGGTGTAAGTCGGGTTGTATTCCAACGCTTCGGCACTGGCCGGGAACAGCGGATCGAACAGCTGCAGGTCGACAAGCATTTCGAACGTGTCGGCGGCGTAGCCTGAGAGGAACAGCTTGAGGACTTCCTCGAACAGGCGTGCCGAGGGGATTTCCCGCAGCATCGGCGCCAGGTCGCGGATCGGCGCGGCGGTGTGTTTTTCGATACCGAAGTTCAGCTTGGCGGCGAAGCGCACGGCGCGCAGCATGCGTACCGGGTCTTCCTGGTAGCGCTGGGTCGGGTCGCCGATCAGGCGGATCAGGTTGTTGCGAATGTCGTGCACGCCGTTGGCGTAGTCGAGGATGCGCTCACTGACCGGGTCGTAATACAACGCGTTGATGGTGAAGTCGCGGCGCTGCGCGTCCTCTTCCAAAGTGCCATATACGTTGTCACGCAGGATGCGTCCGCTTTCGTTGCGGGAAGACTGGTTGGTGTCTTCCTCTTCATCGTTTTGCGGGTGGCCTGCGCGGAACGTGGCGACTTCGATGATTTCTCGGCCAAAGTGGATATGCACCAGCTTGAACCGGCGACCGATGATCCGCGCATTGCGAAACTCGGCACGCACTTGTTCGGGCGTGGCGCTGGTGGCCACGTCGAAATCTTTAGGCGTGATATTGAGCAGCATGTCGCGTACGCAACCGCCTACCAGGTAAGCCTGGTAGCCGGCGTTCTGCAAACGTTCGACGATATTCACCGCATAACGACTGAATTGAGCGCGCTGCAACGAATGCTGGCTGCTGTTGAGCACTTCAGGCGTGCTGCGTTTGTGTTGCGTACGACGCAAGGGAGAACGGAATGACTGGAACAACTTCTTCAGCATGGGATGCACTGTTTGAAGGAATGTTCGGCCATAACGAAGAATGACCGCATGATGGGCCGGGATTCTAGCATTTAGTCAGGGGATGGTGTAGGAACAAGCTACAGGCATTGCGCCATAGGCTCTGGAACGTCAAATCGCGGAAACTACAAGGGGAGCCGAAGCTCCCCCAGAAGTAGTTGCGTGCTCTATTTTTATTATTGGTCGGGCTTCTTGTTTTTGTTGATCGCCCTCGCCATGAAGCTTCACCTTCATGACACTCCCAATCGGGAGTCAAGAGCAAACGGATTGCTTTGGTCGCTGTGTTGCTGATCTACGATCCAACCAGTTCAGGCTCTGCCTTAGGGCAGTTTTTGTTGTTCTCGGCCTGGTTGCGGGGCAAGCCCCAAATGCAACGCCTCTCCAAAAGAATCAGTTAGCTGCGCCTCCGCCGTGTTGTTTTTGTTATGCGTGAGTCGATTCGTCTTATTTTTATTGTCTTGTACAAAGCTTGTTATTGTTTTTGTACTAAGCATATAGCAGGGTGCGTGCCAACTTTTTCAAAGCCCAGTAAAACCGGGGGTTTGAGGTGGTTTCGGCTTTTTGACGGACGAAAAAAAGCCGGGGCTTCGTTACCGTAAGCCCCGGCTTTTGTTACGCGAATTGTCTGCGGTAACAGTTTTTTCACATTCTTGGGTGTTACCTGCGTACGCGCCTCAGCTTTCGCTGGCCACGCCGGTCTTGCGCCGCGGAATGCCCAGGCGCTGACGTCGTTCCCACAGGCACTTGCGGCTTACGCCTAATTTGCGCGCCAGCTCGGTCTCGGTCATATGGTCCTGATGCTCCAGGACGAAATGCTGGAAGTAATCTTCCAGCGACAGATCTTCCGTCGGCTCATGGCTGGTGTTACTGGCCGCGCCCTGCTGTGGGGCAAGGCCGATGAACTCATCGTCTTCCAGGTCACTGAGTTCAATATCGATGCCCAGCAGCTCGGCGGAGATTTCCGGGCTTTCCGATAGGATCACCGCGCGCTCCACGGCGTTTTCCAGCTCGCGCACATTACCCGGCCATGAGTAATGCCGAATAGCCTGTTCGGCATCCGGAGCAAATTTCAGGTCGGTTCGGTTGATGCGCGCACTCTGGCGTTGCAGGAAGGCACTGGCGATTTCGTTGACGTCGGCGCCGCGCTCACGCAGCGCCGGCAGTTTGAGGGCGATCACGTGCAGGCGGTAGTACAAGTCTTCACGGAACTGGCCAATCTTGGCCAGGCTCTTGAGGTCGCGGTGGGTCGCGGCGATCAGACGCACATCGACCTTCTGCGATTGCACCGAACCGACCCGGCGAATTTCGCCTTCCTGCAGCACACGCAGCAAACGCGCCTGGGCTTCCAAAGGCAGTTCGCCGATTTCGTCGAGGAACAACGTGCCGCCGTCCGCCGCTTCCACCAGGCCGGCGCGTCCAGCGCTCGCACCGGTGAAGGCGCCTTTTTCGTGGCCGAACAGCTCGGATTCGATCAGCGATTCCGGGATCGCCGCGCAGTTCACCGAAATCATCGGTGCCTTGGCGCGCTTGGACAAGTTGTGCAGGGCGCGGGCTACCAGTTCCTTACCGGTCCCGGACTCACCCTGGATCAGTACATTGGAGTCAGTAGGCGCGACTTTGCGGATCTTGCTGTACAGGTCCTGCATCGGCGGGCATGAGCCGATAATGCCGATCTCGCCATTGCTGTTGTCCACACCGGGCTTTTCGGCACCGTTGGTGGCTTTGCCGGCGGGGCGTTGTTCGGCCTGCACGCTGCCGGCCGACTGCCGGTCGCGCAGGATGCGGGCGACTGCCTGAAGCATTTCGTCATGGTCGAAAGGCTTGGCGATGTAGTCCACCGCGCCCATCTTCATGGAGTCCACCGCCGAGCGCAGGCTGGCGTAGCTGGTCATGATCAGCACCGGCGTGCCCTGGCCGAGTTTTATCAACTCGGTCCCAGGCGCGCCCGGCAGGCGCAGGTCGCTGACGATCAGGTCGAACGTAGGAATGCTGAAGCGCTCCTGAGCTTCCTGTACCGAGCCGGCTTCGCTGACCTGGTACTGATTACGTTCAAGCAGGCGACGCAGGGCAGAGCGGATAATGGTTTCGTCTTCGACGATCAAAATGTGCGGCATTGATTCAATTCTCTCGACGGTCTCAGTTCACAGCGGACGTCGCTTCGACATGACGCGGCAAAGTCACCCGAATACGGGTGCCACGTTGGCTTTCGGTGTCAGCCGGGCTGTCGATGGTGATTTGTCCATAATGCTCTTCAACGATGGAATAGACCAGTGCAAGGCCCAGACCGGTGCCTTCACCCGGATCCTTGGTGGTGAAAAAGGGTTCGAACAGTCGGTCCATGATGTTCTGTGGAATGCCGCTGCCTTCGTCTTCCACGATCAGGTCGATCGTGTGCTCGAAAGCCTCGCTCTTGACGCGTACCGCACTGTGGGGCGGTGAGGCGTCACGGGCGTTGGACAACAGGTTGATCAGTACCTGGGCCAGGCGTTGTGAGTCGCCGTCGACCCAATGATCCGGGTCGCACAGGTTGAAGAATTGGACTTCGAAATTGCGCCGGTTCAAGGCCAGCAGCCCGATGGCATCCTGTGCCACCGCGGCCAGGCACACCGCTTCGTCCTGATTCTGATGAGCGCCGGAGTGAGCAAAACTCATCAGCGACTGCACAATGCGTGAAACGCGCTTGGTCTGCTCAAGGATCTGCCCGCTGATCTCGGTGATTTCGCCGTCTTCCTCGCGTTCTTCGCGCAGGTTCTGCGCCAGGCAGGCAATGCCCGTGATCGGGTTGCCGATCTCGTGCGCGACGCCCGCTGCCAGGCGACCAATACTGGCCAGGCGCTCGGAGTGCACCAGTTTGTCTTCGAGCATCTGGGTTTCGGTCAAGTCTTCTACCAGCAATACCAGGCCGCTGTTGCCGGGGGCCAGGGGCTCATCGATGGCGGCTTTGTGCAGGTTGAGCCAGCGGGTCTGGCCGTCGAGGGCCAGGTGCTGTTTATGCAAATGCTCATCCGGCAGGTTGATAAAGCCCTGCAGCAGTTCTTTCCAGGGTTCGGCCAACGTATTCAGGCGCGAGCCCACCACGCGCTGCGCGGCGATGCCGGTCAGTTCTTCCATGGCTTTGTTCCACATCAGGATCTCCTGATCCTTGGCCAGGGAGCAGACGCCCATGGGCAATTCCTGCAGGGTCTGACGGTGGTAACGGCGCAGTGCATCGAGTTCGGCCGCCAGGCCGGTGAGGCGTGAGTGGTAATCCTCCAGGCGGCTCTCGATGAAATGGATGTCTTCGGTGACGTAGTTTTCGCCCCCGGCCTTGTAGGGCAGAAACGTTTCCACCATGTCCTGGGACACACTGGGGCCCATCAGGCCGGACAGGTTGGCCTCGATGCGGTCACGCAGGCGGCGCAGTGCGTAGGGCCGGCGCTCGTCGAAGGGCAGGTACAGATCGCGCAACGCTTGTTCGACTTCTTTTTGCGCGGCTTTGGCACCCAGGGGTTTGGCCAGTTGCGTGGCGAATTCCTGGGGCGAGGCAGCGTGCAATTCGCGGCGTTGCGGGCGGCGCACGTTGTCCACCGCACAGGCTTCGGCGGCGCTGGTTTCCTCGGGGCTGGCGTTAGTGAACAGCGAGATCAGCGTAAACATCAAGACGTTGGCGGCGAGCGAGGCAATTGCGGCCATGTGCCAGCTGGTGTCGTCGAGTACATAGATCATGTTCAGCAAGGGAATGTAGAAGCCCTGCAGGTTGCCGACCAACGGCAGCAGCATGGTAACGACCCACACCAGGATCCCCGCGAGCAGCCCGGCGATGAAGCCGCGCCGGTTGGCCGTCGGCCAGTACAGCACTGACAGCACTCCCGGCAGGAATTGCAAGGTGGCGACAAATGCCACGATGCCCAGGTTGGCCAGGTCTTGCCCGGCGCCGAGCATCAAATAGAAACCGTAGCCGGCCATGATGATGGCGACGATCAGTGCGCGACGCGTCCATTTCAGCCAGCGGTAGATATTGCCTTCCGCCGGCGGCTGGTACAGCGGCAGCACCAGGTGGTTGAGGGCCATGCCCGACAGCGCCAGGGTGGTGACGATGATCAAACCACTGGCCGCCGACAGACCGCCGACATAGGCCAGCAACGCCAGGGCCGGGCTGTTGGCGGCGATGCCGATGCCGAGGGTGAAGTATTCCGGGTTGGTGGTGGCGCCCAGTTTCAGACCGGCCCACAGGATCAGCGGCACCGCCAGGCTCATCAGCAGCAGGAACAGCGGCAGGCCCCAACTGGCACTGACCAGTGCGCGGGGGTTGAGGTTCTCGGTAAAGGTCATGTGGTACATGTGCGGCATCACAATCGCCGACGCGAAGAACACCAGCAGCAACGTACGCCACGGACCTTCCTGCAAGGGCGTGTGCAGGGCGGCGAGGGCGGTCTGGTTCTGCAGCAGCCACAGCTCCAATTGCTGCGGGCCATCGAACACGCCGTACAGCGCATACAGGCCGACACCGCCGATAGCGATCAGCTTGATCACCGATTCGAAGGCAATCGCAAACACCAGGCCTTCGTGTTTTTCGCGGGTGGCGATGTGACGGGAACCGAAGAAAATCGTGAACAGGGTGATCAGCGCGCAAAAGGCCAGGGCCACGCGATGCTGTACCGGCTCATGGGTGAGGATGCTGATGGAGTCGGCCACTGCCTGGATCTGCAGGGCAAGCAAGGGCAGCACACCGATCAGCATGAACACCGTGGTCAGCGCGCCGGCCCAGGTGCTGCGAAAGCGAAACGCAAACAGGTCGGCCAGGGACGACAGTTGATACGTGCGGGTGATTTTCAATATGGGGTACAGCAGCACCGGCGCCAGCAGGAACGCGCCGGACACGCCGAGGTAGCTGGACAGAAACCCGTAGCCGTACTGATACGCCAGCCCCACCGTGCCGTAGAAGGCCCAGGCACTGGCGTAGACCCCCAGGGACAAGGTGTAGGTCAACGGATGGCGAATGATCGCCCGCGGAATCATTCCGCGCTCACTGATCCAGGCGACGCCGAACAGCGCGGCCAGGTAGGCGGCGCTGATCAGCAGCATCTGGGTGAGGCTAAAGCTCATCGGCATCTTTTTGGCTCTGCAGGATGAAAGTCACGACGATCAGGATCAGCCACAGCAGATAGGGGCGATACCAGGCGCCCGTGGCGTCGATCCACCAATCCATGATGGCGGGGGAAAACAGGTAGATCCCGACGACCAGCAGCAGGACCAATCGATAGATGTACATGTTGGCCTCTGAGTAAAAAACTGCCGCGATGGTAACGGATGGCTGGCAAGCTGCAAGCGCCTTCAGCTCAAGTGCGCTTCCGCCAACGTGAGTGTGCGCGGGATGCGCGTGGCATCCCAGTGCTGGATACCCCAATCGAGCAACTCGCGCGCGCTGGCGTAGAGCAGTTCGCTGCCCGGTTGCTGCCCGAGGGCGCGCAGGGCTCTTAACAGCAACGGCGTGGCCTGGTCGGGTGTCAACGGCGGCGAGCGGTAGGACTTGCCCAATTTGTTGCCATCGGGCTGCACGATCAGCGGTACGTGCAAGTAGCGCGGTTGGCGCAGGCCCAGCAGTTCCTGCAGGTACAGCTGGCGCGGTGTGGAGTCGAGCAGGTCGGCACCGCGCACGATGTCGGTCACGCCTTGCCAGGCGTCATCCAGCACCACGGCCAATTGGTAGGCGTAGAGGCCGTCGCGCCGACGAATAACAAAGTCGCCGACCTCGCGACCCAAGTGCTGTCGGAAGTTGCCCTGCACTCGGTCAGTAAAGTGGTATTCCAGCTCGGGAACGCGCAAACGGATGGCCGCGTCGTGCAGGTCATGGCCGGCGTTACGGCACAAGCCGGGGTAGATGCCGTTGTAAGGCTCCAGTTGTTTGCGCGAGCAGGTGCAAGCGTAGGCCAGTCCATGGTTGAACAGGTCGTTCAGCACTTTGGCGTAGGCAGCATGCCGCTCGCTTTGTCGGACCAGTTCACCGTCCCACTCAAAGCCATAGCTTTCCAGTGCATGAAGAATCGCGGCCTGGGCGCCGGGTTCTTCGCGCGGCGGGTCCAGGTCTTCCATGCGCATCAGCCAGCGGCCATGGTTGGCGCGGGCGTCGAGGTAGGAGGCGAGGGCGGCGACCAGGGAACCAAAATGCAGATGGCCGCTGGGCGTGGGGGCGAAACGCCCGATATAGGTAGAGGCAGTCATGGGCCGGATACTACTGGAAAATCGGCAAACGCCAGAAACAAAAATGGAGCGTTAGCACGCCCCATTCGTTCAGCCCGGCAGGATTATTTGCCGACCTGTTTTTCCTTGATTTCGGCCAAGGTTTTGCAATCTACGCACAGGTCCGCGGTTGGGCGGGCTTCCAGGCGACGAATGCCGATCTCGACGCCGCAGGATTCGCACCAGCCATATTCTTCGTCTTCGATCAGTTGCAGTGTTTTATCGATCTTCTTGATCAGCTTACGTTCGCGATCACGGGCACGCAGCTCGAGGGCGAATTCCTCTTCCTGGCTGGCACGGTCGGCCGGGTCAGGGAAGTTGGCCGCTTCGTCCTTCATATGGTCAACCGTACGGTCGACTTCCTGCATCAAGTCCTGCTTCCACTTTTGCAGGATCTTGGTGAAGTGCTGGCGCATGGGCTTGCCCATGTACTCCTCACCCTTCGTTTCGACGTAAGGTGTGAAGCCGCTGAGGCTCTGCTGCTGTTGCTTTGCTTGGGTGGACATGAATAGACCGCCTCTCACTCTTCTAATCCATTGCGCAGGATTGCAACGTCACCGACACCTGCCGGCCCTGCGGCTGCAAGCGGGCGAACTTACCAGATAGATTCAGGGTGCGCCACTCCCGGTTGTCGAAGCCCTCCGCCCAGGGGTTGCAAACTGCAGCAGCCCGCTGTGGCTGGGTATGGATCGCCTCGAATGTTGATTTTAGTCGTTTTGCTGGCGCGTGCCGGGTTCATCTCGAACGACCGAGCAGGCAATAGAGCATGTTTTACCGTGAGGGTTCGGTAGAATCCTGATTTTGTCCTCACCGTTAAGGAAGGCTAATGGCCCAGCCCTACAGTGCGCGCAGTCGCGCCATCGAACCTTTTCATGTCATGGCGTTGCTGGCGCGCGCCAACGAGCTGCAGGCGGCGGGCCATGATGTGATCCACTTGGAAATCGGCGAGCCGGATTTCACCACGGCCGAGCCGATCATTCGGGCCGGCCAGGCTGCGTTGGCCAACGGCAAAACCCGCTACACCGCCGCCCGTGGCCTGCCGGAACTGCGCGAGGCCATCAGTGGGTTCTATCAGCAACGCTACGGTTTAAGTGTCGATCCCGAGCGGATCCTGATCACGCCCGGTGGCTCGGGTGCGTTGCTGCTGGCCAGCAGTTTGCTGGTGGACCCCGGCAAGCATTGGCTGCTGGCAGACCCGGGTTATCCGTGTAACCGGCATTTTCTGCGGTTGGTGGAAGGCGCGGCGCAACTGGTACCGGTGGGCCCGGACGTGCGCTATCAACTGACGGCGGACCTGGTGGCCAAGCACTGGGACCAGGACAGCGTGGGCGCCCTCGTGGCATCGCCGGCTAACCCGACCGGCACGATCCTGACCCGTGACGAACTGGCCGGGCTATCGAGTGCGATCAAGGCGCGCGATGGCCATTTGGTGGTGGACGAGATCTACCACGGCCTCACTTACGGCACCGACGCCGCCAGTGTGCTGGAGGTCGATGATGACGCCTTTGTCCTGAATAGTTTTTCGAAGTATTTCGGCATGACCGGTTGGCGCTTGGGGTGGCTGGTGGCGCCATCCGCTGCGGTGGGTGAACTGGAGAAGTTGGCGCAAAACCTCTACATCAGTGCGCCAAGCATGGCTCAGCATGCCGCGCTGGCGTGTTTTACCCCGCAGACGCTGAGTATCCTGGAAGAGCGCCGCGCCGAATTCGGGCGCCGTCGCGATTTCCTGCTGCCGGCATTGCGCGAGTTGGGCTTCGGTATTGCCGTCGAGCCCGAAGGCGCCTTCTATTTGTACGCTGATATCAGCGCATTCGGCGGCGATGCCTTCGCATTCTGCCGTCATTTCCTGGAAACCGAGCACGTCGCATTTACGCCCGGCCTGGATTTTGGTCGTTACCAGGCCAGCCACCACGTACGGTTTGCCTACACGCAGAACACCGAGCGCCTGCAGGAAGCAGTGCAACGCATCGCCCGTGGTCTGCGGAGTTGGCAAGGCTGATGCGTTTTTATCCTCCCCTCGAAGAAGGCCGCTTGATTCGTCGTTACAAGCGTTTTCTTACCGATATCGAAACCGTTACCGGCGAGTTACTCACGATTCACTGCCCGAACACCGGCTCGATGCTCAATTGCATGGTCGAAGGCGGGCAGGTCTGGTTCAGCCGCTCCGATGATCCCAAGCGCAAGCTGCCCGGCACCTGGGAAATCGCTGAAACGCCTCAGGGCCGCCTGGCTTGCGTGAACACGGCGCGCGCCAATCAGTTGGTGGAGGAGGCGTTGCGCGCCGGGGTCATCATCGAGCTGGATGGTTTTACCGCTCTGAAGCGCGAAGTCCCGTATGGTCAGGAGAAAAGCCGTATCGACTTCCGTTTGGACTATCCCCACGGCGCGGCCTACGTGGAAGTCAAAAGCGTCACCTTGGGGTTTGATGATTCCAGAGTGGCGGCTTTTCCCGACGCGGTGACGCAGCGCGGGGCCAAGCATCTGCGGGAGTTGGCGCACCTGGCGCGGGATGGCGTGCGGGCCGTGCAATTGTATTGCGTCAATCTGTCGGGGATCGACGCAGTGCGCCCGGCCGTGGAAATCGATGCGGCCTACGGTGCGGCATTACGCGAGGCCAAGGCCGCCGGGGTGGAAGTGCTGGCGTATGGCGTGCGCGTCACGGCGCAGGAGATTTGCGTGGAGCGCCGCCTGGACGTGTTGCTCGACTAGGCATCCACCCAAAGGCCATGGGCGTCTTCGCGGCCGGGCACGGCGACCAGGCTTCTACCGGCGCACGGCCCGGCGATGCATTCACCGGTTTCGATCAGAAACAACGCGCCGTGGGTGGCACACCGTATCAAGCTGGCGCTGTCGTCGAGAAACTGGTCCGGCTGCCACTCCAGCGCGACACCGCGATGGGGGCAGCGGTTGATATAGAAGTAAGCGATGCCATCGCGGCGCACGGCCAATAACGTGCAACCGTCGATATTGAAACCGAGGCTGGTGTTGGGCGCGAGCGCGGCGGAGGAGCAGAGAAACTTCATTTCAATCCTTAAGTGCCTTGACGTTCAAATGCAAACAATTATCAAATGCCGGCTTCGCCCGTTGGCTGACGGGGTGCTACGTTCGATGCCAGTCGGGACCCGTCTGTCACCTCGGACAAGCCTCAAAAGCCCTGCCCCTGGAAGGAAACCCTGTTATGCGCCTGAGTGCCAGCGCTATTGCGCTTGTTGTCGGACTGCTGGTCAACCACGGGGCGCTGGCCTCTGAACTGCCGCAACGCTGGGTGAGTGCCGGTGGCGCGTTGTCGGAGTGGGTGGTGGCGTTGGGCGGCGAGCCGAAACTGGTCGGTGTGGACACTACCAGCCAGCATCCCGCAACGCTCAAGGCATTGCCAAGCATCGGTTACCAGCGGCAATTGTCCGCCGAGGGAGTTCTGAGCCTGCGCCCGCACTTACTTGTAGGCACAGAGGAAATGGGGCCGCCGGCGGCGCTGGCACAGATGCGCAATGCAGGTGTGCAGGTGGAGCTGTTCTCGGCGCAGCCGGATTTGCAGACGTTGAAGAGCAACCTCGGTCACTTGGGTCAGTTGCTCGGCAACGAAGCCCAGGCTGACGCGGTGTTCAGTGAGTACGAACACGCGCTGGCTCGGCACGAAGCCCACGTTGCGACGATGCAGGCCACTCACAAGGCGCCGGGCGTGTTGTTGCTGGTCGGCAATGCCGGTGGCAAGCCGCTTGTGGCCGGTCGGGGCACGGTCGCGGATTGGGTGTTGCGGCACGCGGGTGGGCGGAATCTGGCGACGCACTCCGGTTACAAACCGTTTTCTGCGGAATCGCTGGCGGGGTTGAGCCCGGATGTCCTGGTGTTCGCGGATCGCGCGCTCGGCGGTGATGCGGCGCGTGCCGCGTTGTTCAAGGAAAACCCGATTCTGGCGGCCACACCGGCGGCCAAGCGTGGGCGAGTGCTTGAGCTGGACCCTACCCTGCTGGTCGGCGGGCTGGGACCGCGTCTGCCGCAGAGCCTGCAAGCCTTGTCGGCGGTGTTTTATCCAGACTCGACTGAATCCGCCCGATGACCACTCTGGTAAAACCGCGCACCTTGTTTATCGGCTTGACGCTGCTGTGCGGCTTGGCGATCTGGCTGTCTTTGGCATTGGGGCCGGTGAGCCTGCCGTTGTGGGACACCCTGCGTGCGGCTTTGCGCTTGCTGGGCGTGCCGCTCGATGCCCAGGGGCTTGAGCAGGCTGAGCTGATTCTGGGGCAGATTCGTCTGCCGCGCACTCTGCTGGGCCTGGCGGTCGGAGGAGTGTTGGCGCTGTCGGGCGTGGCGATGCAAGGGCTGTTTCGCAACCCGTTGGCGGACCCCGGATTGGTCGGGGTGTCCAGCGGGGCGGCCCTGGGAGCGGCGGTCGCCATAGTCGGTGCTACGTTGCTGGGCGGTTTGCCGGAAGTGTTCGGCCCTTACCTGTTGTCGCTGTGTGCGTTTCTGGGTGGGCTGGGGGTGACTGCGCTGGTTTATCGCCTGGGGCGACGCAATGGTCAGACTCATGTAGCGACCATGCTGCTGGCGGGTATTGCTCTGACTGCGCTCGCCGGTTCGGCCGTCGGATTGTTCACCTACCTGGCGGATGACGCGACGTTGCGTACGCTCACGTTCTGGAACCTGGGCAGCCTGAACGGCGCCAGTTATTCGCGGCTGTGGCCATTGCTGCTGGTGAGTGCCGGCGTGGCGCTATGGTTGCCGCGCCGGGCGAAGGCGTTGAATGCGCTGCTGCTTGGCGAATCCGAAGCGGGTCATTTGGGCATTGATGTTGAACGTCTCAAACGCGAGTTGGTGTTCTGCACTGCCTTGGGGGTGGGCGCGGCGGTGGCTGCGGCGGGCATGATTGGCTTTGTCGGGTTGGTGGTGCCGCACCTGGTTCGGCTGTTGGCCGGGCCCGATCATCGGGTGCTGTTACCTGCTTCGGTGTTGGCGGGCGCAAGCCTATTACTGTTTGCCGACCTGGTCGCACGGCTGGCCTTGGCACCTGCTGAGTTGCCGATTGGAATTGTGACTGCGTTTATCGGTGCGCCGTTTTTTCTCTACTTGCTGTTACGAGGACGCGCCTGATGTTGCGGGTTGAAGCCTTGCAGATCCGCCGTGATCGCAAAACCGTACTGGAGGGCGTCACCCTCGACCTGCTGCCGGGTGAAGTGCTTGGCGTACTGGGTCCCAATGGTGCTGGTAAAAGCACATTGCTGGGGGCGTTGTCGGGTGAATTGCAGGCGGATCAGGGCGCAGTGTGGCTGGATCAGAAAGCACTGGGCGCGTGGAGTGGGGCGCAGCGTGCGCAACGCCTGGCGGTGTTGCCGCAGGTGTCCACGCTGGACTTCGCTTTCCGTGTCCAGGAGGTGGTCGGCATGGGGCGCCTGCCTCATCAGACGGGCAAGGCGCGTGACGACGAGATTATCAAGGCGGCGTTGCAAGCCGCCGATATCGGGCATTTAAGCGCGCGCAGTTACCTCGCCTTGTCCGGCGGTGAGCGTCAGCGTGTGCACCTGGCGCGCGTATTGGCGCAGGTATGGCCAGGTGAAGCGGGGCAGACCCTGCTGCTGGATGAGCCCACATCGATGCTCGACCCTTTGCACCAACACACCATTTTGCAAGCGGTCCGCTCCTTTGCTGATCAAGGGGCGGCGGTGCTGGTGATCCTGCATGATCTGAACCTGGCCGCACGTTACTGCGACAGGATTCTACTGCTGGCGCAAGGGCGCCCTCATGCACTGGGCACGCCGGTGCAGGTGCTGCAGCCTGAGGCCCTTAAAGCGGTGTTTGGGCTTGAAGTGCTGGTTCAGCCGCATCCGGAACGCGGGCATCCGTTGATCATCGCGCGCTGATACGGGTTTGGCAGGCAAAAAAAGACCCGGCAAGAGCCGGGTCAAATAACCGTGATTAGCCTGATGAGGAGATAATCTGAGCGCCCGAACCAAGGGCCTTTCAGTTATCGGCTGATCTCGCGACCAGTTGTGATAATCATAACGATTCTCATTTGAGAGTCAACCGTTGTTTCGGCTCGCATCAGAGCTTTTCTCAAACGCTCGTTCGAAACATGGGGGTTGGAGGGTGAAAGGTTCAGCTTTTCTGTCGTGCCGCAATTGCATCTACCTGGCGATTCAGTGCTTCCTTGCGCTCGGCAGGTATGTCATTCCAGTGCACATCCAGCAATGCCCCTTCAATCGCATATAACAGCACTTTAGACGCCCGAAATCCGCGGGTCCTGACGGCTCTGTACGCGTCGACCGCGCCCAGGCGACGCAAGTCGGATGCACTGTGGATGCCCACCGCATGCAACCACTGTGCTGAAGTCTTGCCGAGGTTTTTCAGGTGTTGCAGCTCATCGTTCATCAAGCCTCCTTGCGACGGCCGAATGGTTCGGTGGGTATCGTGACCAGGCAAGCCTGAAAAGGAGTGTAGCGCTCAGTAGGAAAAGTGCAGTTCTTTGCTCCGAAGCGGCTTAAACGCTTATAAGAATGGAGTGGTAGCCATGACTGACGCAGCCGCAAGCTCCCGGTTATGCGCTTGCATGACCGGGGCTTAGGTCGTTGGGATCACTTGGTGCGGTAGCGCAGGCGGGTGCCGAAATTGACCGACATGAGGATTTCATCCGCGGTCAGCTCAGGCGGAAAGTAGGCGCCTGAAATCTGCGCATGCGCCAGGCTGGCGCCTTCCAGCGAGCAACCGCGCAAATCCACGCCGCGCAAATCGGCGGAGCGGAAATACGCGTCGGTGAAATCCACGCCATTGGCGTTCAGCTCGCGCAGGTCCAGCCCACGGAAGTCGCCGCCCCGCATATCGACAATGCCCTCTGTCGGGCGCTCGTGGTTGAAGCCGCGAATATCATCTTTATGCAGGAGCGAGTAGAGCGGAGAATCGAGAAGCTTGGGCTGACTCATGAAGGCGACTCCTGTTGGAATTATGACGCCATTATAGTGCCACTATTTACAGGTCGCGCGCCTCAAGCAGCGACACGACCAAGAAATATTTCTTACAAGCCTGGCAGACGTTGGCGAATGTTCGCGACCAACGCATCCAATGTCCCGCTCTGATTGGTCTCTACGCGCTTGCTCTGCAGCAGTTCTTCGGCCGTCAGCGGATCGCGGTTGGCCTGTTGTTCCTCAATAACGGCGAGGGTCGCGTCGGAAGGGTCGTTTTGTTCCGCCTGACGTTGTGCCAGCCAGCTGGCGATTACCGCGGGTGGCGCATTGCAATCCAGAATCAGAAAAGGCGCACCGGTGGCTTCGGCGACTTTGGCGGCGGCATCGCGCTGTTCGCGTTTGAGGAATGTGGCATCCAGCACCACGGGGAAACCGGCGCGCAGCACGATGGTGGCGATTTCATTCAGGCGTGCGTAGGTCTTGATGCTGGCATCGGCGGCATAGATACCGGCCTGGGGCGTGTTTTCTATCTGCTGTTGGCCGAACAGGCGCTTGCGCTCCACGTCCGAACGCAGGCGTACGGCGCCCAAGGCTTCCACCAGGCGCATGGCAACGTGGCTCTTTCCAACCGCCGACACACCGTGGGTGATCGCCAGAAAGCGCGATGGAATGGTGCTGTAGCTTTCCGCCAGATTGGCGTAGTTGCGGTACTGGCGCAGGGTGGTGGCGCGTTGCACCGGGCTGGCCTCGCTCGGCATGCTGAACAGCGCAACTTTGGCACGGACCAGGGCGCGGTAGGCTTTGTAGAAGTTCAGCAACTCAAGGCCCTGATAGTCACCGGTCAGCTCCAGGTATTGGCTGATGAAGCGGCGAGCCAGGGACTTGAGCCCGCGATCTTCCAGGTCCATGGCCAGGAAGCCGGTGTCGGCGTAAACGTCGGTGAAGCGAAACGGCTCGTTGAATTCGATGCAGTCAAAAATGACCACCTGACCATCGATCAGCGTAGCGTTGCCGAGGTGGATATCACCATGGCATTCGCGGGTGAACCCATCGAGCTTGCGTTGCGCGAGCAGTGGCTTGAGGCGCTCGAAGCTGCTTTCGGCCCAGGCTTGCAGGGCGTCGAGTTGAATCAGGTCGGCCTTATCGCTGAGGAAAGGCCGAATTTGTTCGAAGTTCTGTCGCACCGGCGCCATCACCTCGTCCGGGGTGCCGGCGGGGTGAGCTTGCGGTACGTGTGGGGCGGTGAGATGAAAGTGCGCGATCTGCCGGGCCATCTCATCGATGTGCGCACTGGTCAGTTCGCCATTGGCCTGCAAGGTGCTCAGCAGCTGGCTTTGCGGAAACTGGCGCATTTTCAGCGCGTATTCGATCACCGGGCCATCACCGCCCAATTGCGGCGATTCGGTGGTGCCGGTAATCGGCAGTACGTCCAGATATAAATCTGTTGTCAGGCGTTGGTTGAGACGCAGTTCCTCTTTGCAAAAGTGCCCGCGATCGTCCAGGGCGGTGAAGTCCAGGAATCCGAAGTTCATCGGCTTCTTCAGTTTATAGGCATAAGGGCCGGTCAAAATGACCCAGGAGATATGGGTTTCGATGACTTGGAACGCTTCTACCGGATGCGGGTACAACGCCGGGTTTTGCAGGGCTGCGATCAGGGACTGGCTCACGGGCGATCCTTCAGAGTCTGGGGGAAATCATGGTGGGCATTATGGCCGCTGTGGGCGGTCGTGCAAACCGCTGTCCGGCTCATGTTGATCATCGATAAAGTGCGTATAATCCGCCGCCATGACTCGAACCCGATCTCCCCGTTCCCGTAAAAAAACACCCTCCCGCAGCCTGCGCCCCTGGTTGGGCTGGGCGCTCAAGCTCGGCCTTGTCGGTCTTGTCGTGCTCGCCGGCTTTGCGGTGTACCTCGACGCCGTGGTCCAGGAGAAATTCTCCGGTAAACGGTGGACCATTCCGGCCAAGGTCTACGCACGCCCGCTGGAGTTGTTTACCGGCCAGAAGCTGAGCAAGGACGACTTCCTCACCGAGCTCGACGCGCTCGGTTATCGTCGTGAACCCGTCAGCAATGGCCCCGGTGCCGCCGCCGTCAGCGGTAACACCGTCGATTTGAACACCCGTGGTTTCCAGTTCTATGAAGGTCTGGAAAAACCTCAGCCGGTACGTGTGCGCTTCTCCGGCGACTATGTAGCCGAACTGTCGTCGCTCAACGGCTCGAAGCTGCCGGTGGTTCGCCTGGAACCGCTGATGATCGGCGGCATTTACCCCAAGAATCTCGAAGATCGCATCCTGATCAAGCTGGACCAGGTGCCGCCGTACCTGCTCGAAACGCTGGTTGCGGTGGAGGATCGCGATTTTTACAGTCACTGGGGCGTCTCGCCCAAGTCGATTGCCCGCGCCATCTGGGTAAATACCTCCGGCGGCAAAATGACCCAGGGCGGCAGTACGCTTACCCAGCAATTGGTCAAGAACTTCTACCTGACCAACGAGCGCAGCCTGACCCGCAAGCTCACTGAAGCCATGATGGCGATGCTGCTTGAGCTGCACTACAGCAAGCAGGAAATTCTCGAGGCTTACCTTAATGAAGTCTTCGTCGGCCAGGACGGCCAGCGCGCGGTGCATGGTTTTGGCCTGGCCAGTCAGTTCTTTTTCGGTCAACCGCTGTCCGAATTGAAGCTGCATCAGGTCGCACTGCTGGTCGGCATGGTCAAGGGCCCGTCCTATTACAACCCGCGTCGCAACCCGGAGCGCGCGCTGGAACGCCGTAACCTGGTGCTGGACGTGCTGGAGCAGCAGGGTGTCGCAACCGCCGAGCAGGTTGCCGCAGCCAAGAAAATGCCGCTGGGCGTGACCTCGCGTGGCAAGTTGGCGGACAGCTCCTTCCCCGGCTTTATCGACCTGGTCAAACGCCAGTTGCGTGAAGACTACCGCGACGAAGACTTGACCGAGGAAGGCCTGCGGATCTTCACCAGCTTCGATCCGATCCTGCAGATGAAGGCCGAAGCATCGGTCAACGACACCTTCAAGCGCCTGACCGGCCGCAAGGGTTCCGATGAAGTGGAAGCGGCAATGGTCGTGACCAATCCTGAGACGGGTGAGGTGCAGGCCATGATCGGCAGTCGTCAGGCCAGCTTCGCCGGATTCAATCGGGCCTTGGATGCTGTGCGTCCGATTGGCTCGCTGGTCAAGCCGGCGGTGTATTTGACGGCGTTGGAAAAACCGAACAAGTACACGCTCACCAGCTGGCTCTCGGACGATCCGCTGTCGGTCAAGGGCGCCGATGGCCAGGTCTGGACCCCCCAGAACTTTGATCGCCGTTCCCATGGCACGGTATTTCTGTACCAGGGGTTGGCGCACTCCTACAACATCTCCACGTCTCGGCTCGGCTTGGAAGTCGGGGTGCCGAGCGTGCTCAAGACGCTGGCGCGCCTGGGCATCGAGCGGGAATTCCCGGCGTTCCCATCGATCCTGCTGGGCGCCGGCGCCATGACGCCAATGGAAGTTGCAACCATGTACCAGACCCTGGCCAACGGTGGCTTCAACACGCCGATGCGCGGTATTCGCAGCGTATTGACGGCCGAGGGTGAACCGCTCAAGCGCTATCCGTTCCAGATTCAGCAGCGTTTCGACGCGGGTTCCATCTACCTGATCCAGAATGCTATGCAGCGCGTGATGCGCGAAGGTACTGGCAGTTCGGTCTATAAAGTGCTGCCTTCGAATCTGACGTTGGCGGGCAAGACGGGTACCAGTAACGATTCGCGCGACAGCTGGTTCGCAGGTTTTGGACAGGATGTGCTGGCTGTCGTGTGGTTGGGCCGTGACGATAATGGCAAGACGCCGTTCACCGGTGCCACGGGGGCGTTGCAGGTCTGGACCAGTTTCATGCGCAAGGCCGACCCGCTTCCGTTGAACATGCCGCAGCCGGACAACATTGTGCAGGCCTGGATTGATCCACACACCGGCCAGGGCTCCGATGCGAACTGTCCGGGGGCGGTGCAGATGCCGTATATTCGCGGCAGCGAACCACCACCCGGTGCCGCGTGCGGTGGCGGTGCCCCTGCTGACGCGGAATCGGTGATGGACTGGGTCAAGGGCTGGATGAATTAAGCAAAGAGGGTTTCAAGTGAACAAGTGGTGGATTCCAGCTATTACAGCGCTGGCTTTGCTCGGCGGTTGCTCCAGCGTGCAGCGCGGTTCCATTCCCGTGGTGGACTCGAGCACAGCCGTTTCCAATAGCGACCGTATCTCGGCCAATGGCGGCTTCCGCCAGACCGTAACCAAGCGTCCTGTGCAGGCCGCGGCCCAAGCGGTGCCGCAGGATTCGGGCGTGGTAGTGATGGTTCCCGGCGGCGGTGCTGCCACAGCGGCGCCGATCAGCGCTGAGCCGTGGACGCCAGGGCCAAGCACTTCCGGGCCGATCGATGCCACGCCGATTCAGACGGCGCCAGTCAATCAGGGCACCTATAACATGCCATCGTCGCCGAGCGGCATTCCGTCGTCTTCCAATGCGGCTGGCCTGTCGGCTGATGAGCAGTTGGACGGGCCGGTGCTGGCCTTGCTGACTACCGCGCAACAGCAGCAGGCAGGCGGCGATTTGAATGGCGCATCGTCCAGCCTTGAACGTGCGCAACGTGTTGCGCCGCGTGAGCCTCAGGTTCTGTATCGCTTGGCGCAGGTGCGCATGGCCCAGGGCGACGCGCCGCAGGCTGAACAGTTCGCGCGTCGCGGTCTCAGCCTGGCCAATGGTCGGCCTGACCTGCAAGCCAGCCTATGGGCTTTGATCGGTGATGCGCGCGCGGCGCAGGGTGATGCCGCCGGTGCGGCCCAGGCTCGGCAGAAAGCCAAGGTCAACCTCTGATGGATGGGCGTTTTCATGCGATTGCCGAACAGTTATTGCTGATCGAGCGGGAATTGCGTGTGCAGGGCTGGTGGGACGAGACGCCTCCCAGCCCTGAGGCGCTCAGGAGTGTCGAGCCGTTTTCGGTGGACACGCTGGACTTTCATCAATGGCTGCAGTGGGTTTTCCTGGCGCGCATGAAGCACATCCTTGAGCAGGATCTGCCTCTGCCCGGCGCATCGGGAATTCTGGAAATGGCCGAGATGGTCTACGCCGACCGGCCTGTGGAAAGCCTCGGGCTGCGCAATGCGCTGAAAAAGTTCGATCAATTGATCGTCGGCGCTCGTTAATTGCCTGACTGCCGGCTTTTTCGGCAGTCTTGCGCATATTTCTACCGCTTGACGACATTCAGGCGAGTTTTATCCCTCCTCACAGCCCTTTCTTATGCGTTCTCATGCGCTTAGTTGGAAAAAAGCGCAATTATTGCTTGACTTGAACGGCCTGAAACAGAAGAATCCAAAGTCCGCTGTATCGGGACTGCCAGAAGCAGGCCCGCTCAGCAGATCATGAGGTGCACATCCGCGCCGACCTGTTACACCCGCAACGCGTTACCTCGCGCTGGGTGGGAAAAGCCCGCAACACTTGGGACGATCCCAATACTTGCTCAGTCAGTGCTGACGTAGTCGGCGACCACCGTCGCTCATGCTCTGTTGAGAAGTAAACCTATTAAGACCCGTCGGTTTTCAACGGACGGTATTCTGGCGTTTTAGAGGTGAACAACGTGGAGCTTTTATCTGGTGGTGAGATGCTCGTCCGCTTTTTGCGTGACGAAGGCGTCGACTATATCTACGGGTACCCAGGTGGTGCTCTTCTGCATGTTTACGACGCGCTGTTCAAGGAACCGGCTGTTACCCACATCCTGGTTCGCCACGAACAAGCCGCGACCCATATGGCTGACGGCTATGCCCGTGCCACCGGTAAAGCCGGTGTGGTGCTGGTAACGTCAGGCCCAGGCGCAACCAATGCCATTACCGGCATCGCGACTGCTTATATGGACTCCATCCCGATGGTGATCATTTCCGGCCAGGTTGCCAGCACCATGGTCGGTACCGACGCATTCCAGGAAACCGACATGATCGGTATCTCCCGGCCGATCGTGAAACACAGCTTCATGATCAAGCATGCCTCGGAAATTCCGGAAGTCATGAAAAAGGCGTTCTACCTCGCGCAGTCCGGTCGTCCGGGCCCTGTGGTGGTCGATATTCCGAAAGACATGACCAACCCGGCGGAGAAATTCGAATACATTTTTCCGAAGAAAGCCAAATTGCGCTCCTACAGCCCGGCCGTCCGTGGGCACTCGGGTCAAATTCGCAAGGCAGCGGAAATGCTCCTGGCGGCCAAGCGTCCCGTGCTGTACTCGGGTGGTGGCGTGATCCTGGGCGGTGGCTCCGCGCCGCTGACCGAACTGGCCAAGCTGCTCAACCTGCCGGTAACCAATACCTTGATGGGCCTCGGTGCATTCCCGGGTTCGGATCGTCAGTTCGTCGGCATGCTCGGTATGCACGGCAGCTACACCGCCAACCTGACCATGCACCACGCGGATGTCATTCTGGCGGTTGGCGCGCGGTTCGACGACCGTGTGATCAATGGCGCGAGCAAGTTTTGCCCGAATGCCAAGATCATCCACATCGACATTGACCCTGCATCCATCTCCAAGACCATCAAGGCCGATGTGCCGATCGTGGGGCCGGTGGAAAGCGTATTGACTGAAATGGTGGCAGCGCTCAAGGACATCGGTGAAACGCCGAACAAGGAGTTTGTCGCCAGTTGGTGGAAGCAGATCGACGAATGGCGCGGTGATCGCGGCCTGTTCCCGTACGACAAGGGCGACGGCAGCATCATCAAGCCCCAAACCGTGATCGAAACCCTCTGCGAAGTGACCAAGGGCGACGCCTTTGTGACCTCCGACGTGGGGCAGCACCAGATGTTCGCTGCGCAGTACTACAAGTTCGACAAGCCGAACCGCTGGATCAACTCCGGTGGCCTGGGCACGATGGGCTTTGGTTTCCCAGCGGCCATGGGGGTGAAGCTGAGCTTCCCGGAGGCGGACGTTGCGTGCGTCACCGGCGAAGGCAGCATCCAGATGAACATCCAGGAGCTGTCGACGTGCCTGCAGTACGGCCTTCCCGTGAAGATCGTCTGCTTGAACAACGGCGTGCTGGGCATGGTTCGTCAGTGGCAGGACATGAGCTACGGTAGCCGTCACTCCCATTCCTACATGGAATCGTTGCCGGACTTCGTCAAGTTGGTTGAAGCCTATGGCCACGTCGGCATTCGCATCACCGATCTGAAAGATCTGAAGCCTAAGATGGAAGAGGCGTTCGCCATGAAGGATCGCCTGGTGTTCATCGATATTCAGGTGGATACCAGCGAGCACGTCTACCCGATGCAGATCAAAGACGGCTCTATGCGCGACATGTGGCTGAACAAGACGGAGCGTACTTAATCATGCGGCATATTATCTCCCTGCTTCTGGAGAACGAACCCGGCGCCCTGTCGCGTGTTGTCGGCCTGTTTTCACAACGTAACTACAACATCGAAAGCCTGACCGTGGCCCCAACCGAAGATCCGACCCTGTCGCGTCTGACGTTGACCACCGTCGGCCACGATGAGGTGATCGAGCAGATCACCAAAAACCTCAACAAGCTGATCGAAGTGGTCAAGTTGGTCGACCTGTCGGAAAGCGCCCATATCGAGCGCGAGCTGATGCTGGTTAAAGTCAAGGCCACGGGCGCCCAGCGTGCCGAGATCAAGCGCACTACCGATATTTATCGCGGGCAGATCGTCGATGTGAGCGCCAGTGTTTATACCGTTCAACTGACCGGTACGAGCGACAAGCTGGACAGCTTCATCCAGTCGATCGGGACGGCCTCGATTTTGGAAACCGTCCGCAGTGGTGTCACCGGGATTGCCCGTGGCGACAAAGTACTCAGCATCTAAACCAAATTAGCGAATGGCCTTACGGCCTGGATATATAGAGGAACCTCATGAAAGTTTATTACGATAAAGATTGTGACCTGTCGATCATCCAGGGCAAGAAAGTCGCCATCATCGGCTACGGCTCCCAAGGTCACGCGCAAGCCTGCAACCTGAAAGACTCCGGCGTTGACGTGACTGTCGGCCTGCGCAAAGGCTCGGCCACCGTGGCCAAGGCTGAAGCCCACGGCCTAAAAGTGACGGACGTCGCTTCCGCCGTTGCTGCTGCCGACCTGGTCATGATCCTGACCCCGGACGAGTTCCAGTCTTCGCTGTACAAGAACGAAATCGAGCCGAACATCAAAAAAGGCGCCACCCTGGCGTTCTCCCACGGCTTCGCGATCCACTACAACCAGGTTGTGCCGCGCGCCGACCTCGACGTAATCATGATCGCGCCGAAAGCACCGGGCCATACCGTGCGTTCCGAGTTCGTCAAAGGCGGTGGTATCCCTGACTTGATCGCGATCTACCAGGACGCGTCGGGCAACGCCAAGAACGTTGCGCTGTCCTACGCCGCCGGCGTGGGTGGCGGTCGTACCGGCATCATCGAAACCACCTTCAAGGACGAGACCGAAACCGACCTGTTCGGCGAGCAAGCCGTTCTGTGCGGCGGTACCGTTGAGCTGGTTAAAGCCGGTTTCGAAACCCTGGTTGAAGCTGGCTACGCGCCGGAAATGGCCTACTTCGAATGCCTGCACGAACTGAAGCTGATCGTTGACCTCATGTACGAAGGCGGTATCGCCAACATGAACTACTCGATCTCCAACAACGCCGAATACGGCGAGTACGTGACTGGCCCGGAAGTCATCAACGCCGAGTCCCGTCAGGCCATGCGTAACGCCCTGAAACGCATTCAGGACGGCGAGTACGCCAAAATGTTCATCAGCGAAGGCGCTACCGGCTACCCTTCGATGACCGCCAAGCGTCGTAACAATGCTGCTCACGGTATCGAAGTCATCGGCGAGCAACTGCGCTCGATGATGCCGTGGATCGGTGCCAACAAGATCGTCGACAAAGCCAAGAACTAAGTCGTACGCATCAGCGAAAAACGCGGCTTAGGCCGCGTTTTTTCGTTTGGGTCGCCGGTTCTGGTATAAAGCTGCATCGTTTGCCGGCGAACACTCGCCGCACGTCTTTGTTGAATTTTTCAAACTGTTGCAAGGTAAAGTCCATGAGCGAACGTCCCGAAGAGCCAAGCCAGGCTTCTGACGCCGAAAGCCTGCTGCCGATCGATGAACATGTCGAAGAAGGGCATGACGCGGAAGGTCGCAAGGTCCGGCATCGTGGCATCTATCTTCTGCCCAACCTGTTTACGACTGCGAACCTGTTTGCTGGGTTCTACTCCATCATCAACTCCATGAGCGCGCAAAGCGCGTTGGCGGCGGGTGATGCCGTAAGCGCCAGCAAATATTTCGGCTTTGCCGCCATCGCGATTTTCGTGGCCATGGTGCTCGACGGCCTGGATGGTCGTGTGGCGCGAATGACGAATACGCAAAGCGCTTTCGGGGCCGAATACGACTCGCTGTCGGATATGGTCGCGTTTGGTGTTGCCCCGGCCTTGCTGGCATTTGCCTGGGCGTTGGGTGATATGGGCAAGGTCGGCTGGATGGTCGCCTTCATTTATGTCGCGGGTGCCGCGCTGCGTCTGGCGCGCTTCAATACTCAAGTGGGCACCGCCGACAAGCGTTATTTCATTGGATTGGCCAGCCCTGCCGCTGCGGGTGTGGTAGCGGGCATCGTCTGGGCGTTCAGTGACTACGGCATCCAGGGGTCGAAAATGTCGTTCCTGGTGGCACTGATGGTTGCCGCTGCTGGGATGCTGATGGTGAGTAACATCAAGTACAACAGCTTCAAGGAGCTGGATCTCAAGGGGCGGGTGCCTTTCGTGGCGATTCTTGTGGTGGTGTTGGTGTTCGCTGTGGTGTTCAGCGACCCGCCGCGTATTCTGCTGCTGGCGTTCCTGGCTTATGCAGCGTCGGGGCCGATTCAATATCTGCTGCGTCTGCGTCGGGACAAAACGCTGCCTTAATGTAATTTCGCCCATACTCCGCAGTCTATTGGTGCATCAGTTCTCCAACGCTGCGGAGTTGCCATGTTAATTAAATCGCCTAAAGCGTCCGATTGCCACGAGTCGGATGTCACCCCCGAGTCCTTCTACCTCTCTCGCCGCAGCTTGCTCGGTGGTGCGCTTGCCAGCATTGCCACCAGCAGCTTGCCACGCTGGGCGAGCGCGGATGAAGCTGCCCGTTATGCCGACGTCGAGCCGGGCAGGGCGCCTGGCTGGTTTGCCGAGAAGCTGCCTGCTACAAAGTGGCAAGCGATAACGGTCAAGGATGAGGCCATCACGCCATTCAAAGACGCAACGCACTACAACAACTTCTACGAGTTCGGTACCGACAAGGGGGATCCGGCGAAAAACGCCGGTTCGCTCAAGACTGAGCCCTGGAGTGTTGTGATTGATGGTGAGGTTGCAAAGCCTGGGCGTTATGCCCTGGAAGATTTCATTAAGCCTTATCAATTGGAAGAGCGCATCTACCGGCTGCGGTGTGTCGAAGCGTGGTCGATGGTTATTCCATGGATAGGGTTTCCGATTGCAGCCCTGCTCAAGCAGGTCGAGCCGACTTCCAAGGCCAAGTACATCCGTTTCGAAACCCTGCAGGATCCTAAGAGCATGCCGGGTCAACGTTCCAGCTTCGCCTTGATTGATTGGCCATATGTAGAAGGTTTGCGTCTGGACGAGGCAATGAACCCTTTGGCGATTCTTGCCGTGGGCATGTATGGGCGGGAGCTGCCTAACCAGAATGGCGCACCCTTGCGTCTTGTTGTGCCTTGGAAGTATGGCTTCAAGAGTGTGAAGTCAATTGTCCGCATCAGTCTTGTCAGTGAGCAACCGAAAACCACCTGGCAAAGCATCGCTGCGGATGAGTATGGGTTTTATGCGAATGTGAATCCTACGGTCGATCATCCTCGTTGGACACAGGCCCGTGAGCGTCGGCTGCCGAGCGGCCTATTCAGTCCCAATGTGCGTGAAACGCAAATGTTCAATGGGTACTCGCAAGAGGTGGCGTCTCTTTATACGGGCCTCGATCTGCGGAAGAACTATTGATGCGTCAACTTATCTGGCGTGTTGCCGTCTTTATAGCCGTGGCGATATGGCCGTTGTATTGGCTATACCAGGCATGGAGTTCTGCACTGGGCCCCGATCCGGGCAAGGTGTTGGTTGATCGGTTGGGTCTGGGGACCTTGATCCTGCTACTGATCACTCTGGCAATGACCCCGATGCAGAAGCTCACTGGATGGTCGGGATGGATAGCGGTGCGCCGGCAGTTGGGGTTGTGGTGCTTTGCTTATGTGGTGCTGCACTTGGCGGCCTATGGTGTCTTTGTTCTGGGGCTGGATTGGTCGCAACTGGGAGTGGAGCTGCGCAAGCGCCCGTACATTATTGTCGGAGCGTTGGGTTTCCTGGGTTTGTCAGCGTTGGCAGTGACATCGAATCGCTATAGTCAGCGCCGGCTGGGTAAGCGTTGGAAGAAGCTGCATCGTCTTGTGTACGTAATTCTTGGGCTTGGCTTGTTGCATATGCTGTGGATCGTGAGGGCGGATCTTAAAGAATGGGCCGTCTACGCCTCTCTAGGTGCGGCGCTTCTGGTCTTGCGAATTCCGCCGGTTATGCGGCGTATCCCGCGGGTTATCGCGAAAAAATCATCTTTCGCGACAAAAGCATAATTAACGCTTGACGGCAGATTCCAGAAGTCTATAATTCGCCCCACTTCCGGCGCAGTCGAAACGGAAAACTCCTTGGTAAACAAAGAGTTACGCAGAATTCGACAGCGGATCGCTTCAGTTCATCGAAGCTCAGAAGGAGTTGGTAGAGCAAGGTTGTTTGGCTCTATTAACGTTTCGATCTTCTCGGTCGAAAGCGGAGAAAAAGAGGTGTTGACAGCAGCGTGTAACGCTGTAGAATTCGCCTCCCGCTAACGAGAGATCGGAAGCGCAAGTGGTTGAAGTTGTTGAAGAAATCTTCGAAAACTTCTGAAAATAATCACTTGAC
>NZ_JAAMRE010000016.1 GCF_013522705.1 Pseudomonas lurida | reverse complement strand
ATTGACGAGTCGGTCGAGATCTATAACCACAAACGACCTCATATGGCCTTGAAATACAAAACGCCCGATGCGGTGCATCGGGCGTTATGAGACTGAAGCAGGTGTAAACCTATTTCAGGACTGGACACGTTATTTATTCCGCGATCTGCAGCTTGCGCGATTCGGTATAGATATAGCGCACCTTTTCATATTCGAACGGTGAGTTCATCTGACCGTAGCGGAAGCTGGTCTGGTAGCGCTTATCCACCGCGCGCAGGGCCCAGATCTCCGGGTGGTTGGAGCTGACTTCGGAGACATTGAGGAAGTTGATCTGCGACTCGGCGGTGTAGTCCACCAGCAAGCCGGTGGTGTCGCGCAGGTTCGACGGGCCGAAGATCGGCAGCACCAGGTAGGCGCCGCCCGGCACGCCGTAGAAGCCCAGGGTCTGGCCGAAGTCTTCGCTCTGGCGCGGCAGGCCCATGGCGGTGGCCGGGTCCCACAAGCCGGCGATACCGATGGTGGTGTTGACCAGCAGGCGCCCGGTGGTCTCCAGCGAGCGATGCCCCTTGAGTTGCAACAGGCTGTTCATCAGGTTGGGCACATCGCCCAGGTTGTTGAAGAAGTTACTCACACCGGTGCGCAGGAAGCTTGGGGTGACGTAGGTGTAGCCGTTGACCACCGGCAGGAACACCCACTGGTCGAAGCGGTAGTTGAAGTGGTAAACGCGGCGGTTCCACGACTCCAGCGGGTCATACACGTTAAGTGCGGTGAGCGAGGAGCGTTCGAACTCGCGCTGGTCCAGGCCCGGATTGAACTTGAGCTTGGTCAGCGGTTGTTTGAAACCGTCATCGCCCAATTGCGTCGGCTCGTGAGCCTTGCTGTTGTCGGCATTGGCCACGCCTGCGCACATCAGGGCGGCGAGCAGCAGAAGATATTTAGCCACGGAAGAACTCCAGCATGGCGTCGGCGTTGACGCGGTAATTGAGGTTGCCGCAGTGGCCGCCCAGTGGGTAGACGGTCAAGCGATCGCCGAAGGTTTTACGCAGGAAGCCCAGGTCGCCCGGGCCCAGGATCACGTCGTCGGCGTTGTGCATGACGGCGATTTTCGGGCTGGCGTGCAGATAATCCTTGAGCGCATACAGGCTGACCTGGTCGACCAGTTGCAGCAGGCTGCCGCCGTCGGAGCGCGCGCGCCACATCGGGATCACTTGTTCGGTGAGGTAGCAGTCGAAATCGCATTGCAGTGCGCGCTTGAGGAACGGTGTAAGGCTGGTGCCTTCGGTGATCGGGTACTTCGGCGGGATGATCAGGCCGCGGCGGTTGATCAGGTCCGAGGTAAAGGCGATATCGGCCGCGGAGAAGCGGAACGAGGTGCCGATCAGCATGGCCATTTGTTCATTGGTCAGGTGCTGCTTGGATTGCTGGAAGTCGTAGAGCAGGGCGTCGTTAAGGTCGATATAGCCCTTTTGCTGGAAGTAACGAGTCAGCTTGTTCAGCACCAGCTCATAGAACGTCGTGGTGTTGTTGATGCCCTTGACCTCGGTCTGGACCAGCTTGTCGAGGTTGGTGATCGAGGTGTACAGGTTGACCGGCGGGTTGAGCAGCAGCACTTTCTTGAAGTTGAAGCTGCGACGGGTCTCGTCCAGTTTGCTGACGAAGGCCGCATCCAGGGCACCGAGGCTGTAGCCGGTGAGGTAGAAGTCGGTGACCGGCAACGAAGCGTTCTGCGCGCGTACCGCCTGCATTACGCGGTACATGTCCTCGGCGTCTTCCTGGGTGATGCCTGGGGTGGCGAAGCGCGAGGCGGCGCTGATGAAGTCGAAACTGGTGGGCGACGACAATTGCACCACGTGGTAGCCGGCCTGGTAATACAGCTTTTTCAAGTACTCGTTGAGGCTGCTGTCATAGCGCGCGCCGGTGCCCGCGATCAGGAAGATCAGCGGCGCGGCGCGGTCTTGCTTGGCGATGCGATACGTGAGTTTCTTCACCGCCCAGAAGTTGTCCGGCAGGCTGAACTCGCGCTCGGGGCGCATGTTCAGGGTGTAGTCGGATTGGTTGATCTGGTCGTCGGTCGGCAGCGTAGGCCGAAGGTCCGGCGGCGTCGTGGCAATGGTCGCTTCGAACGGGTTGGTCAAAGGGTAGCCATAGCTGGCTTGGTCGATGTCGACGGCCAGTGCTGACGCACTCAAAAAAAGGCTGCCCAGTAAGGCAGCACAGCGCAAGGAACGGAGCATGACTTAATCCCTAAGAGGAAACGTGCTGAATGAAGTTCGCAGGCTATGACCACCGCCGTACCACCGAAGTGCCAGCACTCAGTGCGAAAAGTCGGAAAAAACGTCGGAATCGGGGTAATAGTCGCCAGAAGATACACTCTGCAACGTCCGGGTGAATACTAATTGTGTGTATGTACCTTGCTAACGGCCGTCGGCGCATTAAGCTGAGCGCCGTTTTTGCCTATCGGAGTCCTCCATGTCCCGTCGTTTGCCATTGATTTTGCTGCTTATTGCCTTGCCACTTTGGCTGGCTGCCAGCTATGCCGCGCGTTACGGGTTTATGGAGGATGGCCGGTGGGTCGGTATTTGCGTTGACGAGGCCAGTCGCTGGGAATGCCAGCTGCGCTCGAACCTGGGCTTGATGATCCATTTCAAAGCACTGGGCTGGGCGGCGCTGGTGACCTCGGTGCTCGCATTTTTCGTAGCGGGCCGCACTGGCTGGGGCCTGGCGGTAGCGGCGCTGGTGTTCGGCCTGCCGGCGCTCGCGTTGTACAACACCACCCTTGCGGTGTTTGCGGTGGTGATTGCGGGGTTGCGGTTGGTCAGGCAGCCTCGGGGCGTTTGATCGGGCCAATCGGCGGCAAGCCCCCTCCCACATTTGCCGGTATTCACAATTGGAAATGTGTAAACCCAATCAACTGTGGGAGGGGGCTTGCCCCCGATAGCAGTCTTAAGCCCTGCGCATCCGCAGGCAACGCCACAACGCAACCACCATCAACCCGCTGACCACTGCCCAACCCCACGCCTGCTGGTTCAGCAAACCTTCACGGTACAACTGCGGCGCAATGCCGGCGCCGATAATGAAGGTGAGCAGCGCAATCTCCCGACGCGGGCCGGTGACCGGGCGCACCAGGTACACCAGCGCCGGCAACACCAGTGCGGCGCTGGGAAAACTGCGGTAGCGCGGGTCGAATACCAGCGCCAGCATCATCACTGCGCCAGCAAAGCCGGCGAGCGCCACCCACCAGCCCGCGCGGTGTTCCAGCCAGTTGAACGCGCGCTCGCGCCACCCCTCGCGAGGGCTCAGGGCCAATGCGGCATGGGCCAGTACCAGCAGATTGAGCGCTATCAGCAGGCCGGCCCATACCCATTCATCGTTGAAGCGTGCAGTCAGGCGGGTCAGCTCGGCCCAGCTGCCTATCGAGCACGCCGCCACGGCCCCCAGCAACGGCAGGGCCAGCGCAGCGCGGGTGCTGCGAACACGTCCGCCGAGTACCAACGTACCCAGCAGGATCACACCGCCTACGCCCAGCCACAGTGGCCAGTACGGCACATTACTGACCGGGCCGGCAAGGATGCCCTTGTCCTGGCGATCGGCATCGAACAGGCCCCAATAGCCGCCCACGGCGCCCTCACTGGCGCGTTTCCAGGGTTGGTCGAACGCTTCGATCAGGTTGTAGTGCCAGCCGTTGGCTTCGGCCATGGCCACGAAACCGCGCATGAACTTGGCCTCGTTGACCCGGCTCGGCAGCGCTGTTTCGCGCTGGCGGCCTTCGCTCGGCCAGCCGGTTTCACCGATCAGCACGTCTTTGGGCGCAAATTTGTTGCCGAACGTCTGCCGTACGTCGCCCACATGCTGGAGTGCCTGGTCGATGCCGGACGGGTCGTCTTCCCAATAGGGCAGCAGGTGAATGGTCAGGAAATCCACGGCCGGGGCGATTTCCGGGTGCTGCAGCCAGAATTCCCAGACGTCGGCGTAGGTGACCGGCTGCCGGATCTGGCTTTTGACTTTCTGGATCAGCTTCACCAGTTGCCCGGCGGTGACTTCCTTGCGCAGCAGCGCCTCGTTGCCGACGATCACGGCGCTGACCACATCCGGGTTGGCGTTCGCCGACGCGATCAGCAGGTCGATTTCCTTTGCGGTGGCCAGCGGGTCGCTGCTGACCCAGGCGCCGATCATCAGCTTCAGGCCGTGTTTGCGCGCCAGGGCCGGCAAGCCTTCCAGGCCGGTCATGGAGTAGGTGCGAATGCATTCGAAGCGCGTGGCCAGCAAGGCCAGGTCGGCGTCCATGCGCGCCGGGCGCAGTGTGAACGGCTGGTCGAAGGGGGATTGGTCCTTGTCGAATGGCGTGTAGGACGCACATTGCAACTTGTGACTGGCACTGGCGACATCCGGCAACACCACGGGGCGGCCGAGGCCGTACCAATAGCCGATAAGAGCCAGCAGGCCGAAAAACAGGGCGAACACATAGGGCAGGGCAGGGAAGCGGGCAGTCGCGGGCATGGTCGGCTTATCTGGGAGAGCAAAGGCGCGCATCTTACCTGCAAATGTGCGGCTCAAGGGGAGCCGCACGATTTTGACATGCAAAGTTCGGGCGGGTTTTTGAACGAGCGTTCAGTAAAGCGTCCTACTGGCTATGTGATGTCGTTTCCTGCTTGTACGAGGTCGCTGACAGAGCAGGTCGATGGATGCTGCAGGCCGATGATCCAAGTGTCAGCACTCCACTGATGGATCAGCAGCCGGATTCAGCGCGTGAAGGGGGCGCGGTGCACCACATAACAACAGGTTGACGTCGCTCGGCATTCGCCGGGCGCAGCACTTTCGGGGAAGTACGATGAAGATGCGACGACTCTTGGGCGCAGCTGCCACTCTGGTGGTTGCGATGAGCTCCACACTGGCCAGCGCCGACAGCAAAACCCTGAGCATCGGCTACGTGGACGGTTGGTCCGACAGCGTTGCCACCACCCATGTGGCGGCTGAGGTGATCAAAGAGAAGCTCGGTTATGACGTGAAACTGCAGGCGGTCGCCACCGGGATCATGTGGCAGGGCGTGGCCACCGGCAAGCTCGACGCGATGCTCTCGGCCTGGTTGCCGGTGACCCACGGCGAGTACTGGGCCAAGAACAAGGACAAAGTGGTCGATTACGGCCCCAACTTCAAGGACGCCAAGATCGGCTTGATTGTGCCGGAGTACGTCAAGGCCAAGTCCATTGAGGACCTCAAGACCGATACCACCTTCAAGAACAAGATCGTCGGCATCGATGCCGGTTCAGGCGTGATGCTCAAGACTGACGAAGCCATCAAGCAGTACGGCCTCGATTACAAACTGCAGGCCAGCTCGGGCGCGGCGATGATCGCCGAGTTGACTCGTGCCGAAGACAAGCAGGAATCCATTGCCGTTACCGGTTGGGTGCCGCACTGGATGTTCGCCAAGTGGAAACTGCGCTTCCTTGACGATCCAAAAGGCGTCTATGGCGCGGCTGAAACCGTCAACAGCATCGGCAGCAAAGGCCTGGAGGCTAAAGCGCCGGAAGTTGCGGCCTTCCTGAAAAAATTCCAATGGGCCTCCAAGGATGAAATCGGCGAAGTCATGCTCGCCATCCAGGAGGGCGCCAAGCCTGACGCCGCGGCCAAGGATTGGGTCGCCAAGCACCCTGAGCGCGTTGCCGAGTGGACCGGTAAGTAACCCCCCGATGTCTTGATACAACCCCTGTGGGAGAGGGCTTGCCACCGATAGCGGAGTGTCAGTTGTCAGTGATCTGACTGACTCAACGCCATAGGGGGCAAGCCCTCTCCCACATTAATTTCTGTTTCCTGCAAATCTTCATTCGCGCCGCCAATCCCTCGCTACACTCGATCTACTACTAAGGTCGTCTGGAACCTGTTCCAGAGCCGCATACAGTGGCTACGTTCCAATAATAAAAAAGCTGTGCTGCGAGGATAAAAACAATGAACGACAGCATTTACCTATCGATTCAAAACAGCCCGCGCTTCAAGGAGCTGGTGAGGAAAAGGGAGCGATTCGCCTGGATTCTCTCGGCCATCATGCTAGGGCTCTACTCCGGCTTCATCCTGTTGATCGCCTACGGGCCTCAAGTGCTGGGGGCCAAACTCAGCCCTGGTTCGTCGATTACCTGGGGGATTCCCCTGGGTGTCGGGTTGATCGTCTCCGCCTTCGTCCTCACCGCCATCTATGTGCGTCGGGCCAATGGCGAGTTTGACGACCTGAACAATGCGATTCTCAAGGAGGCTGCGCAATGATCCGTCGTCTACTGGCAGTATTCGGCGCTTCGCTTTTTGCTCCCGCCCTGTGGGCGGCCGACGCATTGACCGGTGAAGTGCACAAGCAACCGCTGAACGTCTCGGCCATCGTGATGTTTGTGGTCTTCGTCGGTGCAACTCTTTGCATTACCTACTGGGCCTCCAAGCGCAACAAGTCGGCGGCCGACTACTACGCGGCCGGCGGCAAGATCACCGGTTTCCAGAACGGCCTGGCGATCGCCGGTGACTACATGTCGGCGGCCTCGTTCCTGGGGATCTCCGCGCTGGTGTTCACGTCTGGCTACGACGGGCTGATCTACTCGATCGGCTTCCTGGTGGGCTGGCCGATCATTTTGTTCCTGATCGCCGAGCGCCTGCGTAACCTGGGCAAATACACCTTTGCTGACGTGGCGTCCTACCGCCTGGGCCAGACCCAGATCCGCAGCCTGTCGGCCTGTGGTTCGCTGGTGGTGGTGGCGTTCTACCTGATCGCACAGATGGTGGGGGCGGGCAAGCTGATCCAGCTGCTGTTCGGCCTGGACTACCATGTGGCGGTGATCCTGGTGGGTATCCTGATGTGCCTGTACGTGCTGTTCGGCGGCATGCTCGCGACCACTTGGGTGCAGATCATCAAGGCGGTGCTGTTGCTGTCGGGTGCCTCGTTCATGGCGCTGATGGTAATGAAGCACGTCAACTTCGATTTCAACACGCTGTTCTCCGAGGCGATCAAGGTTCACCCTAAAGGTGAGGCGATCATGAGCCCCGGCGGCCTGGTGAAAGACCCTGTCTCCGCATTCTCCCTGGGCCTGGCGCTGATGTTCGGCACCGCCGGCCTGCCGCATATCCTGATGCGCTTCTTCACGGTGAGCGACGCCAAGGAAGCGCGCAAGAGCGTGCTGTATGCCACGGGCTTTATCGGCTACTTCTATATCCTGACCTTTATCATCGGCTTCGGCGCGATCCTGCTGGTCAGCACCAATCCGGCATTCAAGGATGCTGCAGGCGCCTTGCTGGGCGGTAACAACATGGCGGCGGTGCACCTGGCCAACGCGGTGGGTGGCAGTATCTTCCTGGGCTTCATCTCGGCCGTGGCATTTGCCACTATCCTGGCGGTGGTGGCCGGTTTGACCCTAGCGGGTGCATCGGCGGTGTCTCACGACCTGTATGCCAGCGTGATCAAGAAAGGCAAGGCCAACGAGAAAGATGAGATTCGTGTGTCGAAGATCACTACCGTGGCCCTGGGTGTGTTGGCGATCGGCCTGGGTATCCTGTTCGAAAGCCAGAACATTGCGTTCATGGTGGGCCTGGCGTTCTCCATAGCCGCCAGCTGTAACTTCCCGGTGCTGCTGCTTTCCATGTACTGGAAAAACCTCACCACCCGTGGCGCCATGATCGGCGGTTGGCTGGGCCTGGTCAGTGCCGTGGGCCTGATGGTCCTGGGGCCGACCATCTGGGTCTCGATCCTGCATCATGAAAAGGCCATCTTCCCGTACGAGTACCCGGCGCTGTTCTCGATGATCATCGCGTTCATCGGCATCTGGTTCTTCTCCATCACCGATAAGTCGGCGGCGGCAGAGAAAGAGCGTGCGCTGTACTTCCCGCAGTTTGTGCGTTCACAGACGGGCCTGGGGGCGAGTGGGGCAGTGAATCATTGATGCAGCCGCAAGTGGCAAGCCTCAAGCTGTAAGTTAGAAGCGGTGGTGTGTAGAGAGATACCCCTGTGGAGATACAGGGGTATTTTTTTGCTTGCGGCTTATAGCTGGAAGCTTGCAGCGCACTAAATTCCAGCCAAAAAAAACGGCCTCATCAGGAGGCCGTTTTTTCTGGCTGGGATTTAGTGCCGATCTTCCAGCTTGGTGATGTCACGCGACTCGTAGCCGGTGTACAGCTGGCGCGGGCGGCCAATCTTGTACGGGCTGGAGAGCATTTCTTTCCAGTGGGAGATCCAGCCCACGGTCCGCGCCAGGGCGAAGATCACGGTGAACATGCTGGTTGGAATGCCGATCGCCTTGAGGATGATCCCCGAGTAGAAGTCGACGTTCGGGTACAGCGAGCGTTCGATGAAGTACGGGTCGGTCAGGGCGATCTCTTCCAGGCGCATGGCCAGTTCGAGTTGCGGGTCGTTCTTGATGCCCAGTTCCTTCAACACTTCGTCGCAGGTCTGCTTCATCACGGTGGCACGCGGGTCGCGGTTCTTGTAGACCCGGTGACCGAAGCCCATCAGCTTGAACGGATCGTTCTTGTCCTTGGCCTTGGCGATGAAGGTGTCGATGTTCGAGACATCGCCGATTTCATCGAGCATGGTCAACACGGCTTCGTTCGCACCGCCGTGGGCAGGGCCCCAGAGCGCGGCGATACCGGCGGCGATACAGGCGAACGGGTTGGCACCCGAAGAGCCGGCCAGACGCACGGTGGAGGTGGAGGCGTTCTGCTCGTGGTCGGCGTGGAGGATGAAGATCCGGTCCATGGCCTTGGCGAGTACCGGGCTGATCGGTTTGATCTCGCACGGGGTGTTGAACATCATGTGCAGGAAGTTTTCCGCGTACGTCAGGTCGTTGCGCGGGTACATCATGGGTTGGCCCATGGAGTACTTGTAAACCATTGCGGCCAGGGTCGGCATCTTGGCAACCAGGCGGATCGCGGAGATTTCGCGATGCTGCGGGTTATTGATGTCGAGGGAGTCGTGATAGAAGGCCGACAGGGCGCCGACCACGCCGCACATGACGGCCATCGGGTGGGCGTCGCGACGGAAGCCGTTGAAGAAGGTCTTCAACTGCTCGTGAACCATGGTGTGGTTCTTCACGGTGCTGACAAACTGGGCTTTCTGCTCGGCTGTTGGCAATTCGCCATTGAGCAGCAGGTAGCAGGTTTCCAGGTAGTCCGATTTTTCAGCCAGTTGCTCGATCGGGTAGCCCCGGTGCAGCAGGATGCCATTGTCGCCGTCGATATAGGTGATCTTCGACTCGCAAGAGGCGGTCGACATGAAGCCTGGGTCGAACGTGAAACGGCCCGTGGCCGTCAGGCCCCGTACGTCGATAACATCGGGACCAACGGTGCCGGTTAAAATGGGCAGCTCGACGGGGGCTGCGCCCTCGATGATCAACTGCGCTTTTTTGTCAGCCATGTGGCCTCCTATTTATGCTTCAAATCATCAGACAGACCCCCCACGCAGGGCCCGCACCACTATAGTGAGATAAATTCAGATGTCAATTTGCCTAAAGTCTTGCTCCAGAAGGCTTTAACCATACTTTTTCGTCGAAATTAACTGCCATTTACGCCTTTTATCCCGTCAGCGCAATCCGCTATTAGGGTGAGGAGCGCGCGTTGTCATTAGTAACCTAACTGTCTATACTCGGCCACCGACCGCCAAGGGCTTTTGGGCTTGCTTTCATTGGGGGTCGCACTCCCTGGGTGGTGCTTACCTGACCAGTGCACTCCCCTACAACTTTGCCCTGATTGTTAGGGGCTCTTCAGTGTGAAAAAAAGCCGTGAAGAATAGCCAACGACCTGTAAACCTAGACCTAAGGACCATCAAACTCCCCATCACCGGCGTTACGTCGTTCCTGCACCGTGTTTCCGGCATCATCCTGTTCCTGGGCTTGGGCATCATGCTTTACGCATTGAGCAAATCCCTGGGTTCCGAGGAAGGTTACGCCGAGGTGAAGGCATACTTGACCAGCCCGCTGGCCAAGTTCGTAGCATGGGGCCTCCTGTCCGCTCTGCTGTATCACCTGGTAGCCGGTGTGCGCCACTTGATCATGGACATGGGCATCGGTGAGACGCTGGAAGGCGGCCGCCTGGGCTCGAAAATCATCATCGCCATTTCCGTGGTGCTGATCGTTCTGGCAGGAGTTTGGATATGGTAACCAGCGTTACGAACCTATCGCGTTCGGGCCTCTACGACTGGATGGCGCAGCGTGTGTCTGCGGTTGTTCTCGCGGCTTATTTCATTTTCCTGATCGGATACCTCGTCGCAAACCCGGGCATCGGCTATGAGCAATGGCACGGCCTGTTTGCTCACAATGCGATGCGAATCTTCAGTCTGCTGGCACTTGTGGCCCTGGGCGCTCACGCCTGGGTCGGCATGTGGACCATCGCGACCGACTACCTCACGCCAATGGCGCTGGGCAAGTCCGCGACTGCAGTACGTTTCCTCTTCCAGGCAGTATGCGGCATCGCGATGTTCGCTTACTTCGTCTGGGGTGTGCAGATTCTTTGGGGTATCTGAGTCATGGCTAACATTCCAACTATTTCCTTCGACGCCATCATTATTGGTGGCGGCGGTGCCGGCATGCGCGCTGCGCTGCAGCTGGCCCAGGGCGGTCACAAGACTGCCGTGATCACCAAGGTGTTCCCGACGCGCTCTCACACCGTGTCGGCTCAGGGTGGCATCACCTGCGCCATCGCGTCCGCCGACCCGAACGATGACTGGCGCTGGCACATGTACGATACCGTCAAGGGTTCCGACTACATCGGTGACCAGGACGCGATCGAGTACATGTGTCAGGAAGGCCCTGCGGCGGTGTTCGAGCTGGACCACATGGGTCTGCCGTTCTCCCGTACCGAGCAAGGCCGTATCTACCAGCGTCCGTTCGGCGGCCAGTCGAAGGATTACGGTAAAGGCGGGCAGGCTGCCCGTACCTGCGCCGCGTCCGACCGTACCGGCCACGCGCTGCTGCACACCCTTTATCAGGGCAACCTGAAAGCCGGTACCACGTTCCTGAACGAGTACTACGCGGTTGACCTGGTCAAGAACTCCCAAGGCGAGTTCGTCGGTGTGATCGCCATCTGCATCGAAACCGGCGAAACCACCTACATTCGCGCCAAGGCTACCGTTCTGGCCACCGGCGGTGCGGGCCGTATCTATGCATCCACCACCAACGCCCTGATCAACACCGGCGACGGTGTAGGTATGGCCCTGCGTGCCGGCGTGCCGGTGCAGGACATTGAAATGTGGCAGTTCCACCCGACCGGTATTGCCGGCGCCGGCGTACTGGTGACCGAAGGTTGCCGTGGTGAAGGTGGTTACCTGATCAACAAGCATGGCGAGCGTTTCATGGAGCGCTATGCGCCGAACGCCAAGGACCTTGCCGGTCGTGACGTTGTTGCCCGTTCGATGGTTAAAGAGATCATCGCCGGCAACGGTTGCGGTCCGAATGGCGACCACGTGATGCTCAAGCTCGATCACCTGGGCGAAGAAGTGCTGCACAGCCGTCTGCCAGGCATCTGCGAACTGTCCAAGACTTTTGCGCACGTTGACCCGGTAGTTGCTCCGGTTCCGGTTGTTCCGACTTGCCACTATATGATGGGCGGCGTGCCGACCAACATCCATGGCCAGGCGATCACTCAGGATGCCGATGGCGTTGACACCATCATCCCTGGTCTGTTCGCAGTGGGTGAAGTGGCATGCGTATCGGTTCACGGTGCCAACCGCCTGGGCGGTAACTCGTTGCTCGACCTGGTGGTATTCGGTCGTGCGGCAGGCCTGCACCTCGAGAAGGCGCTGACCGACGGTATCGAGTACGACGACGCCACCGACGCCAACATCGAGGCCGCCCTGGCGCGCCTGTCCGCTCTGAACGAGCGCACCGATGGCGAAGACGTGGCAACCCTGCGTCGCGAGCTGCAAAGCTGCATGCAGAACTACTTCGGTGTATTCCGTACCGGCGAATACATGCAGAAGGGTATCGCCCAACTGGCCGACCTGCGTACGCGCATCGCCAACGTCAAGATCAACGATAAGAGCCAGGCGTTCAACACCGCTCGTATCGAAGCCCTTGAACTGCAAAACCTGCTGGAAGTGGCCGAAGCGACCGCGATTGCCGCCGAGGTTCGTAAGGAATCCCGTGGTGCGCACGCGCGTGAAGACTACGAAGACCGCGACGACGAGAACTGGCTGTGCCACACCCTGTACTTCCCGGGTGAAAAGCGCGTTGCCAAGCGTGCCGTGAACTTCTCGCCGAAAACGGTTCCGACCTTTGAACCGAAGATTCGGACTTACTAAGGGTGGCTGCCATGTTGAAAGTCAGTGTTTATCGCTACAACCCTGATCAGGACGCTGCGCCGTTCATGCAGGAATTCCAGGTCGATACCGGTGGTAAAGACCTGATGGTGCTGGACGTGCTGGCCCTGATCAAAGAGCAGGACGAGGGTTTCTCCTACCGTCGCTCCTGCCGTGAAGGTGTCTGCGGCTCCGACGGCATGAACATCAACGGCAAGAACGGCCTGGCGTGCATCACGCCGCTGTCCGCCGTGGTGAAAGGCAACAAGCTGATCGTTCGTCCACTTCCAGGTTTGCCGGTTATCCGTGACCTGGTTGTCGATATGAGCATCTTCTACAAGCAATACGAGAAAGTTAAGCCGTTCCTGCAGAACGACACGCCGGCCCCGGCCATCGAGCGTCTGCAGTCCCCGGAAGAGCGCGACAAGCTCGACGGTCTGTACGAGTGCATTCTGTGCGCCTGCTGCTCGACCTCCTGCCCGTCCTTCTGGTGGAACCCGGACAAGTTCCTGGGTCCTGCTGCCCTGCTGCAAGCGTACCGCTTCCTGGCAGACAGCCGTGACACCAAGACGTCTGAGCGTCTGGCTTCGCTGGATGACCCGTTCAGCGTATTCCGCTGCCGCGGGATCATGAACTGCGTCAACGTATGTCCCAAGGGCCTGAACCCGACTAAGGCCATTGGTCACATCCGTAACATGCTGCTGCAGAGCGGCGTGTAACTGACGTTGTAGTAAAGGCAGGACCGTTGTGCCCGTAAATGCTGCGGCGCAGGCTTCAACCGGCGCCGTAGTTTTAACTTGAGCAGCGACTTACAAAGCCGCAGCTCTTATTTTGAAGAAATGAGACAAGCAGGGGCATTCGGGTTGGTACCCGAACTATCAGCGTGATCCTAAGTGGCTTGTTTTGGTCGCTGCACTTGGCCTTTTGCAAGCAAACTCGGTGTTTTCGCCGGTGGTGTCCCCAAATCGAGGGTGACCAAGCATGCAAGAAAGCGTGATGCAGCGCATGTGGAACAGCGGCTATCTTTCAGGTGGTAACGCTGCCTATGTGGAAGAGCTTTATGAGCTCTACCTGCACGACCCTAACGCTGTGCCAGAAGAATGGCGCACCAAATTTCAGACGTTGTCTTCAGACGGCAACGCTGCCACCGATGTATCGCACGCAACAATTCGCGATCAGTTCGTGCTGCTGGCAAAGAACCAGCGCCGCGCCCAGCCGGTTTCCGCCGGCAGCGTGAGCAGTGAGCATGAGAAGAAGCAAGTTGAAGTACTGCGACTGATCCAGGCCTACCGGATGCGTGGCCACCAGGCGGCCCAGCTTGACCCGCTGGGGCTCTGGCAGCGTCCTGCACCGGCTGACCTGTCGATCAATCATTACGGCTTGACCAATGCCGATCTTGATACGACCTTCCGTGCCGGCGACCTGTTCATCGGCAAAGAGGAAGCGAGCCTACGCGAAATTCACGAAGCGTTGCAGCAGACATATTGCCGCACCATCGGCGCTGAATTCACGCACATCACCGATTCCGAGCAGCGCCAGTGGTTCCAGCATCGCCTGGAAGGCGTGCGCGGCCGCCCGGCGTTGTCCGCTGATGTTCGCAGCCACCTGCTCGAGCGCGTGACTGCTGCTGAAGGCCTGGAGAAATACCTGGGGACCAAATACCCGGGCACCAAGCGTTTCGGCCTGGAAGGCGGCGAAAGCCTGATCCCGATGCTTGATGAGCTGATCCAGCGTTCCGGTTCCTACGGTACCAAGGAAGTCGTGATCGGCATGGCCCACCGTGGTCGCCTGAACGTGTTGGTCAACACCTTCGGCAAGAACCCGCGTGAGCTGTTCGACGAGTTCGAAGGCAAGAAGAAGGTCGAGCTGGGTTCCGGTGACGTTAAATACCACCAGGGCTTCTCGTCCAACGTGATGACCACCGGCGGTGAAGTTCACCTGGCCATGGCATTCAACCCATCCCACCTGGAAATCGTTTCGCCAGTGGTCGAGGGGTCGGTGCGTGCTCGCCAGGACCGTCGTAACGACACCACCGGTGAAAAGGTTCTGCCGATTTCCATCCACGGTGACGCGGCATTCGCCGGTCAGGGCGTGGTTCTGGAAACCTTCCAGATGTCGCAGACTCGCGGCTTCAAGACCGGCGGTACCGTTCACATCGTCATCAACAACCAGGTGGGCTTCACCATCAGCAACCCGCTGGACGCGCGTTCCACCGAGTACGCCACCGACGTTGCCAAGATGATCCAGGCGCCGATCCTCCATGTGAATGGCGATGATCCGGAAGCCGTGCTGTTCGTGACCCAACTGGCTGTTGACTACCGCATGCAGTTCAAGCGTGACGTGGTGATCGACCTGGTCTGCTACCGTCGTCGCGGTCACAACGAAGCGGACGAGCCAAGCGGCACCCAGCCGTTGATGTACCAGCAGATCGCCAAGCAGCGCACTACCCGCGAGCTGTATGCCGAAAGCCTGACCAAGGCCGGCGTGGTGGACGAAGCGCGTGTTCAGGCGAAAGTCGACGAATACCGCAACGCGCTGGACAACGGTCTGCACGTAGTGAAAAGCCTGGTCAAAGAGCCGAACAAAGAGCTGTTCGTTGACTGGCGCCCTTACCTGGGTCACACCTGGACCGCGCGTCACGACACCTCGTTCGACCTCAAGACCCTGCAGGAACTGTCCGCCAAGCTGCTGGAAATTCCGGAAGGCTTTGTGGTTCAGCGTCAGGTCTCGAAGATCTACGAAGACCGTCAGAAGATGCAAGCCGGCGGCCTGCCGATCAACTGGGGTTACGCCGAAACCATGGCGTACGCGACCCTGGCATTCGAAGGTCACCCGATCCGCATGACCGGCCAGGACATCGGCCGCGGTACGTTCTCGCACCGTCACGCGGTATTGCACAACCAGAAAGACGCCAGCACCTATGTGCCGCTGCAGAACCTGTACGAAGGCCAGCCACGTTTCGACCTGTACGATTCGTTCCTGTCCGAGGAAGCCGTACTGGCATTCGAATACGGTTACTCGACCACCACGCCAAACGCGCTGGTGATCTGGGAAGCCCAGTTCGGCGACTTCGCCAACGGTGCCCAGGTGGTGATCGACCAGTTCATCACCAGCGGCGAGCACAAGTGGGGCCGCCTGTGCGGTCTGACCATGTTGCTGCCACACGGTTATGAAGGTCAGGGCCCTGAGCACTCCTCGGCGCGTCTGGAGCGTTACCTGCAGCTGTGCGCCGAGCACAACATTCAGGTCTGCGTACCGACCACCCCGGCCCAGATCTACCACTTGCTGCGTCGCCAGGTGATTCGTCCTCTGCGCAAGCCGCTGGTTGTGCTGACGCCGAAGTCGCTGCTGCGTCATAAATTGGCCATCTCGACTCTGGAAGATCTGGCGGACGGTTCGTTCCAGACCGTGATTCCGGAAATCGACACGCTGGACGCGGCCAAGGTGACTCGCCTGATCCTGTGCAGCGGCAAGGTCTACTATGACTTGCTGGAAAAGCGCCGTGCCGAAGGCCGCGAAGACATCGCCATCGTGCGTATCGAGCAGCTTTACCCGTTCCCGGAAGACGACCTGATGGAGGTCATCGCGCCTTACACCAACCTCACGAATGTGGTCTGGTGCCAGGAAGAACCGATGAACCAGGGCGCGTGGTACAGCAGCCAGCATCACCTGCGTCGCAGCATCGGCAACCATAACAAGGCCCTGGGCCTGGAATACGCCGGCCGTGATGCGTCTGCCGCACCTGCGTGTGGTTATGCCTCGATGCACGCCGAGCAGCAGGAAAAACTGCTGCAAGATGCTTTCACTGTTTAACGCCTTCGCGCTGACTGAAACCGAATTTTAAGGACCCACAGATAATGGCTATCGAAATCAAAGCCCCGTCATTCCCGGAATCGGTTGCCGATGGCACCGTTGCCACCTGGCACAAGAAACCAGGCGAGGCCGTCAAGCGTGACGACCTGATCGTCGACATCGAGACCGACAAAGTCGTGCTGGAAGTGTTGGCTGAAGCTGACGGCGTGCTGGGTGCAATCGTTGCCGAAGAAGGCGCTACCGTTCTGTCGAACCAGGTACTGGGCTCGATCGAAGAGGGCGGCGCTGCTGCTGCCGCTCCAGCAGCGTCCGCTGCTCCGGCTGCCGCCCCGGCCGCTGCTGCCGCCGACGCGGGCGAAGATGATCCTGTCGCCGCCCCGGCCGCTCGCAAGCTGGCTGAAGAGAACGGCATCAACATCGCTTCCGTCGCCGGTACCGGCAAAGGCGGTCGTGTGACCAAGGAAGACGTGGTTGCCGCCATCGCCGCCAAAAAAGCTGCACCGGCCGCCGCACCTGCCAAGGCTGCCGCTCCGGCTGCCGCTGCTCCAGTGTTCGCCGCCGGCGACCGCACCGAGAAGCGCGTACCGATGACCCGTGTACGGGCCACCGTGGCCAAGCGTCTGGTTGAAGCCCAGTCGAATATGGCAATGCTGACCACCTTCAACGAAGTCGACATGACCGAAGTCATGGCCCTGCGTTCGAAGTACAAGGACCTGTTCGAGAAGAGCCACAACGGCGTGCGCCTGGGCTTCATGTCGTTCTTCGTGAAAGCGGCCACCGAAGCGTTGAAACGCTTCCCGGCCGTCAACGCTTCCATCGACGGCAACGACATCGTCTACCATGGCTATGCAGACATCGGCGTTGCCGTGTCCAGCGACCGTGGCCTGGTGGTTCCAGTCCTGCGTAACGCCGAACTGATGAGCCTGGCTGAAATCGAAGGCGGTATCGCCACCTTCGGCAAGAAGGCCCGTGACGGCAAGCTGACCATCGACGAGATGACCGGTGGTACCTTCACCATCACCAACGGTGGTACCTTCGGTTCGATGATGTCGACGCCGATCGTCAACCCACCACAGGCCGCGATCCTGGGCATGCACAACATCATCCAGCGTCCGATGGCCGTCAACGGTCAAGTCGTGATTCGCCCGATGATGTACCTGGCACTGTCCTACGATCACCGCCTGATCGATGGTAAAGAAGCCGTGACTTTCCTGGTGACCATCAAGAACCTGCTGGAAGATCCGGCTCGTCTTCTTCTGGATATCTAAAAAGCAGCGGCAAGCTGCAAGCGACAAGCCCCAGGCTCGAGAGCGGGTGGGTTTCAAACTTGTGGCTTGCGGCTTGTAGCTTGTTGCTAAAAGGGAACCTTTTATGACACAGAAATTTGACGTTGTAGTGATTGGCGCGGGCCCTGGCGGCTACGTGGCCGCCATCAAGGCCGCACAACTGGGCCTCTCGACTGCTTGCATCGAAAAATACACTGACAAGGAAGGCAAACTGGCGCTGGGCGGTACTTGCCTGAACGTTGGCTGCATTCCTTCCAAGGCGCTGCTGGACAGCTCCTGGAAATTCCACGAAGCGCAGGACGGTTTTGCCATCCACGGCATCAACCACGCCGGCGTGACCATGGACGTCCCTGCGATGGTCGGCCGCAAGGCCAATATCGTTAAGGGCCTGACTTCCGGCGTTGCCACCTTGTTCAAGGCCAACGGCGTGACTTCCCTGCAGGGCCACGGCAAATTGCTGGCCGGCAAGAAAGTCGAAATCACCAAGCCTGACGGTTCGGTTGAAGTGATCGAAGCCGAAAACGTGATCCTGGCCCCAGGTTCCCGTCCGATCGACATTCCACCTGCCCCGGTAGACCAGAACGTGATCGTCGATTCGACCGGCGCCCTGGAATTCCAAGCCGTGCCTAAGCGCCTGGGCGTGATCGGCGCCGGCGTGATTGGTCTGGAGCTGGGTTCGGTGTGGTCCCGTCTGGGTGCTGAAGTCACCGTTCTGGAAGCATTGGATACGTTCCTGCTGGCTGCCGATACCGCAGTCTCCAAGGAAGCATTCAAGACCCTGACCAAACAGGGCCTGGACATCAAGCTGGGCGCTCGCGTAACCGGCTCGAAGGTCAACGGCGAAGAAGTGGTCGTGACCTACACCGACAAGGATGGCGAACAAACCATCACCTTCGACAAGCTGATCGTTGCAGTGGGCCGTCGCCCGGTGACCACAGATCTGCTGGCGGCCGACAGCGGCGTGAACATCGATGAACGTGGCTTCATCCACGTTGACGATCACTGCGCTACCACCGTTCCAGGCGTGTATGCCATCGGTGACGTGGTTCGCGGCATGATGCTGGCGCACAAGGCTTCCGAAGAAGGCATCATGGTGGTCGAGCGCATCAAGGGCCACAAGACCCAGATGAACTACGACCTGATCCCTTCGGTTATCTACACCCACCCGGAAATTGCATGGGTCGGCAAGAACGAACAGCAGTTGAAAGCTGAAGGCGTTGAAGTTAACGTCGGCACCTTCCCGTTTGCCGCTTCTGGCCGTGCCATGGCAGCCAACGACACCGGTGGTTTTGTCAAAGTCATCGCTGATGCCAAGACTGATCGCGTATTGGGCGTGCATGTGATTGGCCCAAGCGCAGCAGAACTGGTTCAGCAGGGCGCGATCGGTATGGAATTCGGCACCAGTGCCGAGGACCTGGGCATGATGGTCTTCTCCCATCCGACCCTGTCCGAAGCGTTGCACGAAGCAGCATTGGCAGTGAATGGCGGCGCCATCCACATCGCCAACCGCAAGAAGCGCTAAGCGAGATAATAAGAAACCACGGCGGAGTTGCCCGTCGTGAGCCTTGCGCGCAAGACTCACCGCGGAATATCCGCTGGACGCAGCCTTGCGCAGCTTTACGGGCCATAAGCCCCGCAGGTTGCGCAAGCAGCAGTCACAGGTGGCGCGGCACTCATAATGAGCGCAGCGCCGAATGCGCAGTACCTAACGAAGACGGTAAAAAGCATGAATCTTCACGAGTATCAGGGTAAGCAGCTGTTCGCTGAATACGGCCTGCCAGTATCCAAGGGCTACGCAGTAGACACCCCGGAAGCAGCAGCAGAAGCTTGCGACAAAATCGGTGGTACCGAGTGGGTTGTCAAAGCCCAGGTCCACGCGGGTGGTCGCGGTAAAGCGGGCGGCGTTAAGCTGGTTCGCAGCAAAGAAGACGCCAAGGCCTTCGCACAGCAGTGGCTGGGCAAGCGTCTGGTGACTTACCAGACTGATGCCAATGGCCAGCCAGTCACCAAGATCCTGGTTGAATCGTGCACTGATATCGCTAAAGAGCTGTACCTGGGCGCTGTCGTTGACCGTTCGAGCCGTCGCATCGTGTTCATGGCGTCCACCGAAGGTGGCGTGGACATCGAAAAGATCGCTCACGAAACCCCAGAAAAAATTCTGAAAGCCACCATCGATCCACTGGTTGGCGCTCAGCCGTTCCAGGGGCGCGAGCTGGCTTTCCAGCTGGGCCTGGAAGGCAAGCAAGTTGCCCAGTTCGCCAAGATCTTCGTAGGTCTGGCCAAACTGTTCCAGGATCACGATCTGGCCCTGCTGGAAGTGAACCCGCTGGTGATCAAGGCCGACGGCGACCTGCACTGCCTTGATGCCAAGATCAACATCGACGCCAACGCCATGTACCGTCAGCCTAAGCTGAAGACTTTCCACGATCCGTCGCAAGACGATCCGCGCGAAGCGCACGCTGCCAAGTTCGAACTGAACTACGTAGCGCTGGAAGGCAACATCGGTTGCATGGTCAACGGCGCCGGCCTGGCCATGGGTACCATGGACATCGTCAACCTGCATGGCGGCAAACCAGCCAACTTCCTCGACGTGGGCGGTGGTGCTACCAAGGAACGCGTGACCGAAGCCTTCAAGATCATCCTGTCCGACGCCAACGTCGCCGCAGTACTGGTCAACATCTTCGGCGGCATCGTTCGTTGCGACATGATTGCCGAAGGCATCATCGGTGCAGTGAAAGAAGTCGGCGTTAAAATCCCGGTTGTTGTTCGCCTTGAAGGTAACAACGCTGAACTGGGCGCTAAAGTACTGGCAGAAAGCGGTTTGAACATCATCGCGGCTACCAGCCTGACCGACGCTGCTCAACAAGTTGTCAAAGCTGCGGAGGGCAAATAATGAGCGTCCTGATCAATAAAGACACCAAAGTTATCTGCCAGGGTATTACCGGTTCGCAAGGTAGCTTCCACACCCAGCAAGCCATCGAATACGGCACCAAGATGGTTGGCGGCGTAACACCGGGCAAAGGCGGCACCGAGCACCTGGGCCTGCCTGTGTTCAACACCGTGAAAGACGCTGTAGCCGCCACTGGCGCCACCGCCAGCGTGATCTACGTTCCGGCTCCTTTCTGCAAGGACTCGATCCTGGAAGCGGCATTCGGCGGCATCAAGCTGATCGTTTGCATCACCGAAGGCATTCCTACCCTGGACATGCTGGACGCTAAAGTTAAGTGCGACGAGCTGGGCGTGGTCCTGATCGGCCCTAACTGCCCAGGCGTGATCACTCCAGGCGAATGCAAGATCGGCATCATGCCAGGTCACATTCACTTGCCAGGTAAGGTCGGTATCGTTTCCCGTTCCGGCACCCTGACCTACGAAGCTGTGAAGCAGACCACTGACGCCGGTTTCGGTCAGTCGACTTGCGTCGGCATCGGCGGTGACCCGATCCCAGGCTCCAACTTCATCGACATCCTGAAGCTGTTCCAGGAAGACCCGAAGACCGAAGCGATCGTAATGATCGGTGAGATCGGCGGTTCGGCTGAAGAAGAAGCGGCTGCCTACATCAAGGCACACGTGACCAAGCCGGTTGTTTCCTACATCGCTGGTGTGACTGCCCCTGCGGGCAAGCGCATGGGCCATGCGGGCGCAATCATCTCTGGCGGCAAAGGCACTGCAGACGAGAAATTCGCTGCGCTGCAGGACGCAGGCGTTAAAACCGTGCGTTCGCTGGCAGACATCGGCAAGGCCCTGGCCGAGCTGACCGGTTGGGCTGTCAAGTAAGCCCCGCGCTTAACTGACGCTCCACCCACAAAGGCCACCTTCGGGTGGCCTTTGTGCGTCTTGGATGTACACGATCCAATGTGGGAGGGGACTTGCCCCCTCCCACAGGTGGTCGTATTGCCAAATTAAGTATGAAAACGCGACATCAAGATGTCGCTTATCGGACAGTGCGCCCCGCAACAGTGCGTTTGTCAGCCTAATTCTGTACCCTGGCCGCCTCTTTATGCGCCCGCATCCCAAAAGGACGCTGCGCGCTGGAACGGTCGGTCCCCAAAAGGGCCGCCGGTATTTCCCTCATCCACAGGGAATCCCTCTCTAAATTCCGATTCAGCAGTGTGGTATTTCCTTAAATGAAAGTGTTGAAAAGCCAGGACATCCTGGCGTTGGGCTTCATGACTTTTGCCCTGTTCGTGGGCGCCGGCAACATCATCTTCCCGCCTATCGTTGGCTTGCAGTCCGGGCCTCACGTCTGGATGGCGGCGCTGGGTTTTCTGATCACGGCGGTCGGCCTGCCGGTGGTTACCGTAGTTGCCCTGGCAAAGGTCGGTGGCGGTATGGACGCGTTAAGCAGCCCGATCGGCAAGATCGCCGGTGGCCTGCTCGCGGCGGCGGCGTACCTGGCGGTAGGCCCGCTGTTCGCTACCCCGCGTACCGCGACCGTGTCCTTTGAAGTGGGCCTGGCGCCCTTGACCGGCGAAAGCCCGCTGGCGCTGTTCCTGTACAGCTCGGTGTACTTCCTGGTGGTGTTCTTTGTCTCCCTGTATCCCGGGCGCCTGTTGGACACGGTGGGGCGTTTTCTCGCGCCGCTTAAGATTATCGCGCTGGCTATCCTCGGCATCGCTGCGTTCGCCCTGCCGGCCGGCGATGTGGGTGTCGCTACCCCGGAATATGTCGCTGCGCCATTCTCCCAAGGGTTTATCAATGGTTACCTGACCATGGATACCCTGGGTGCGCTGGTATTCGGCATCGTCATCGTCAATGCGATTCGCTCACGAGGTGTCGAGTCTCCAAAGCTGATCACTCGCTATGCGATCATTGCCGGCCTGATTGCCGGTGTGGGCCTGGCGCTGGTATATGTCAGCCTGTTCCGTCTCGGCTCGGGCAGCCATGCCGTCGCAGCCGGTGCCAGCAACGGTGCGGCAGTGCTGCATGCTTATGTGCAACACACCTTCGGTTCCCTGGGCAGCGGCTTCCTGGCCGTGCTGATCTCCCTGGCGTGCCTGGTGACGGCGGTGGGCCTGACCTGCGCCTGCGCCGAGTACTTCAGCCGCGTGCTGCCCTTGTCCTACAAGACCCTGGTGGTAATCCTGGCGTTGTTCTCGCTGTTCGTATCGAACCTGGGCCTGACCAAGCTGATCGCGTTCTCGATCCCGGTGCTCACCGCGATCTACCCGCCGTGCATCGTGCTGGTGGCACTGAGCTTCTGCAAAGGCTTCTGGCAGGAGCAGGGGCGGATCGTCGGCCCGGTGATGCTGGTGTCGTTCATCTTCGGTTGCATTGATGCGCTCAAGGGCGCGGGCCTGGCGGATTGGTTGCCGGCGCAGTTGGCGAACCTGCCGTTGAGCGAGCAAGGCCTGGCCTGGCTGGTGCCGTCGGTGATGATTCTCGTTGTGGCGGTAGTGGTAGACCGTCTGCTCGGCAAGCGTAGCGAAGCGATCGCATAACGCGCCAGGTTCGAGGTTTACTGAAATGCCCCGTATCAATCGATACGGGGCATTTTTTATGCTTTATGAAACTACACCCTCTAGAGTTGGAAGGGATCAGTGTGGGAGGGGCTTGCCGCTCCCGCCGTCATAGCGCATTACGCCATCATTCACCCTGTCATAGGCTCCGCATGTCGTTCGTCGAAACCAATCAGATTCACCTGCTTGCCGCCCTCTGGTTCGTCCTGTGCTGGGGCGGCTATACCCGTTATGCCACCTGGAAAGCCCGAGACACCGCGTGTCTGGCCAGTGTGCTGCATCTTTACCGTGAAGACTGGATGCGTCGCATGTTGCTGCGTGACAACCGTATCGCCGACGCCAGCGTGATCGGCAACCTGGAGCGCAATGCCTCCTTCTTCGCCTCCAGCACCCTGATTATTCTCGCCGGTATTCTGACCGTGCTTGGCGCTTCCGAGCGCGCAGTGTCATTGCTGGCGGATATTCCCATGGTGCAGCAGGCCTCCCAGGGCATGTCGGAAATCAAGTTGCTGTGCCTGGCGCTGGTGTTTGTCTACGCGTTCTTCACGTTCAGCTGGTGCATGCGCCAATACAACTTCGCGGCGGTGCTGGTAGGGTCGGCGCCGATGATCGGCGAGCGGCATGTGTCTGAGCAGGAACGCAAGGCGTTTGCTTTGCGCGCGGCGCGTGTCATCTCAATGGCCGCCAATCAATTCAACTTCGGACTGCGTTCTTATTACTTCGGCATGACCATGCTTGCCTGGTTTGTCAGCCCCTGGTTGTTCATGTTGATGAGTGCCGGCGTGGTGTTCGTGCTGTATCGCCGCGAATTTCATTCCGACGTGCTGGAGGTGATGGTTTATACGCCAACCGACACGCCGTTAACGGAGCCGGTGAAGGACGCGGTGTCTTAACGCTGTAACCACTGGCGTTAAATACCAGGCAAAGTAAAGCCCGCTATATGAGCGGGCTTTCTTTTTGCAGCACGATTACTTCAAGCCAGGTCTCAGGAACCGGTGGCAGGTGCTGCTTCTTTTGCGGCGGCAGCGTTGGATTCGGCCTGAGCTTTGGCAGCATCGGCGTTTTCTTTCGCAGCGTCGTTCACTTTATCCTGAGCCTTGGCCATATCTTTCTGAGCTTGCTCAGAATGGGCAGCGGCGTCTTGGGCTTTGTCTTCGGATTTCTTGTCGCAGGCAGCCAGACCGAGAGCAGCGGCCAGCATCATGGAAATAGCTAAAGTCTTGCGCATGGGGTGTTTCTCCTTATTGAAGATATCTACTGGCCTTTCGAGCCTGAGGGTTCAGCATTAGTTCCTTTAATTACGCAGATATATAAACAGCACCCTGCCAGGAACTTTCGCCCGCACCCCGTACTCCGCGGATCAACACTAATAAGAGTCTGGACCGAATGAGCGAAAATCCATTGTTAGAGCGTGCCCGACGCTTCGTTTCGGCATTGCGCCATTGCCAGCTGTTGGGCATTACCGTTCATGAGGCCAATACCCAAGGCATGACGCTCATCCTGCCGTACGGCCCGGCGATCGTCGGCGACCCCCTGACCGGCGTGATACACGGTGGCGCGTTGACCTCGTTGATGGACACTGCCTGCGGCATGGCGACCCTGTGTGTACTGGCGGACTTCGAGGTATGCCCGACCCTAGACCTGCGCATCGACTACATGCACCCGGCGGCGCCTCACCAGCCGGTCTACGGCTTCGCCCAATGCTATCGGGTGACCACCGATGTGATCTTCACCCGTGGCGTTGCCTACCAAGAGGACCCGCAGCACCCCATCGCCCATGTAGTCGGTACATTCATGCGCATGGGCAAGCGTCTCAAGGGCACGCAGGGGCTGGGCGATACCCTCAAGGGAGCGCAGGCATGACCCATCGATTCAAGACCCGCCTTGAACAGGCCCATGCGCGCGGTGACTATACGGCGCTGCTCGAGTTGGTTCCGTATGCCCAATTGATCGGCATTGAATGCACGCGCCTGGGCGATGAATTGTTGTTTCGCCTTCCGGCCAACAAAGACAACATTGGTAACCCCATTTTACCGGCCCTGCACGGCGGCGTGATCGCAGGCTTCATGGAGTTGGCTGCGGCGCTGCACCTGCTGGTGTTTACCGGTGCGCCGGGACTGCCGAAAATCATCGACTTTTCTCTGGATTACCTGCGCGCCGGCCAGTTTCGCGACACTTACGCCACTTGCCAGGTGTGGCGTCAGGGGCGTCGCGTGGCGAATGTGGCGATCACTGCGTGGCAAAGCACCGCCGCAGAGCCAATCGCCACTGCTCGAGCGCATTTCAAGATCGAGGACACGAGCCGCTCTTGAAATCCTGCTGTTAGCCCCCAACTTTGATGACAACCCGCCGCCAACCCGCAAGGGCGCGGCCACTGCCATCCAATTGGAGTTTGATGACCATGAGTGTGGAAACTCAAAAGGAAACCCTGGGCTTCCAGACCGAGGTGAAGCAACTGCTGCACCTCATGATCCATTCGCTGTATTCCAACAAGGAAATCTTCCTTCGCGAATTGATCTCGAACGCCTCTGACGCTGTCGACAAATTACGTTTCGAAGCCCTGTCCAAGCCCGAGTTGCTGGAAGGTGGCGCCGAACTGAAAATCCGCGTGAGCTTCGACAAGGACGCCAAGACCGTCACTCTCGAAGACAACGGTATCGGCATGAGCCGTGACGATGCGGTCACCCATCTGGGGACCATCGCCAAATCCGGCACTGCCGATTTCATGAAGAACCTGTCGGGCGATCAGAAGAAGGATTCGCACCTGATCGGCCAGTTTGGTGTGGGCTTCTATTCAGCCTTCATCGTGGCTGACAAGGTTGAAGTGTTCAGCCGTCGCGCCGGCCTCGACGCCAGCGAAGGCGTGCATTGGGCGTCGAAAGGCGAGGGCGAGTTTGAAATCGCCACGATCGACAAGCCAGAGCGCGGCACTCGTATCGTGTTGCACCTGAAGTCCGGTGAAGAAGAGTTCGCCGACGGCTGGCGCCTGCGCAACATCATCAAAAAGTACTCCGACCACATCGCGCTGCCGATCGAGCTGCCTAAAGAAAAGGCCGCCGCCGAAGGCGAAGAAACCCCGGCCCAGGAATGGGAAGTGGTCAACCGCGCCAGCGCGCTGTGGACCCGTCCTCGTACCGAAATCAAGGACGAGGAATACCAGGAATTCTACAAGCACATCGCTCACGATTACGAAAACCCGCTGAGCTGGAGCCACAACAAGGTCGAAGGCAAGCTGGAGTACAGCTCGCTGCTCTACGTGCCGGCTCGCGCGCCGTTCGATCTGTACCAGCGTGAAGCGCCCAAGGGGCTCAAGCTCTACGTGCAGCGCGTGTTCGTGATGGACCAGGCGGAATCCTTCCTGCCGCTGTACCTGCGCTTTATCAAAGGCGTGGTCGACTCCAATGACCTGTCGCTGAACGTGTCGCGGGAAATCCTGCAGAAAGACCCGATCATCGACTCCATGAAGTCGGCGCTGACCAAGCGCGTGCTCGACATGCTGGAAAAACTGGCGAAAAACGAGCCTGAGCAATACAAAGGCTTCTGGAAAAACTTCGGCCAGGTCATGAAAGAAGGCCCGGCGGAAGATTTTGCCAACAAGGAAAAAATCGCCGGCCTGCTGCGTTTTGCCTCGACTCAGGGCGACGACGGTGAGCAGGTTGTGTCGCTGGCCGACTACCTGGCGCGCGCCAAGGAAGGCCAGGACAAGATCTACTACCTGACCGGCGAGACCTACGCGCAGGTCAAGAACAGCCCGCACCTGGAGGTCTTCCGCAAGAAAGGCATCGAAGTGTTGCTGCTGACCGATCGTATCGACGAGTGGCTGATGAGCTACCTCAGCGAGTTCGACGGTAAGTCCTTTGTCGACGTGGCCCGTGGCGACCTGGATCTGGGCAACCTGGATTCCGAGGAAGACAAAAAAGCCGCTGAAGAGGTGGCCAAGTCCAAGGAAGGCCTGGTTGAGCGGATCAAGACTGCCCTGGGCGATGCCGTCAGCGAAGTGCGGGTTTCCCACCGCCTGACCGATTCCCCGGCGATCCTGGCCATTGGCGAACAGGACCTGGGCCTGCAGATGCGCCAGATCCTCGAGGCGAGCGGGCAGAAAGTACCGGATTCCAAGCCGATCTTTGAATTCAACCCCGCGCACCCGTTGATCGAGAAACTCGACGGCGAGCAGAGCGAAGAGCGTTTTGGCGACCTGTCGCACATCCTCTTCGACCAGGCGGCCCTGGCCGCTGGTGACAGCCTGAAGGACCCGGCCGCCTATGTGCGCCGACTGAACAAGCTGTTGGTTGAACTGTCGGTTTAACAACGTCGCAGGAAAAACCCGCTTCGGCGGGTTTTTTCGTTCTAGTGCACTTCAACTGGAGTAAATGATGAGCCAAGTCACCGTGCGTTCCGTGGTCTATCAGATAGATGGGCAATCGTATGAGAGTCGCCTGGCGTTCGATGCCAGCCACGTGGGCCCGCGACCGGGCCTGCTGATGGCGCCGAACTGGATGGGGGTGAGTGCCGGTGCTGAAGAGATCGCCAAAACCGTCGCCAGTCACGGCTACGTAGTGCTGATCGCCGACCTGTACGGGCAAACTGTGCGTCCCTCCAATGGCGATGAAGCCGGCGCGGCGATGATGCCGTTGAAGAACGACCGACCGCTGTTGAACAAACGTATGCAGGCAGCTTTCGAGCAACTGCAGAACCAGACGGAGGCGGCGGTTGATACATCGAAGCTGGCAACCTTCGGTTTCTGCTTTGGTGGCTGCTGCTCATTGGAATTGGCGCGTACGGGCGCACCTTTGAAGGCGGCGGTGTCCTTTCACGGCACCCTCGATACGCCGAACCCGGCGGATGCACGGAATATCAAGGGTTCCGTGCTGGTGTTGCACGGCGCTTCCGATCCCTTGGTCCCTAAAGAGCAACTGCCGGCGTTTGAAGATGAAATGAACGCCGCCGGTGTGGATTGGCAATTGCTCAGCTACGGCGGTGCGGTGCATTCGTTCACCGACCCGCACGCCAATGTGCCGGGCAAGATGATGTACGACGCGAAGACTGCCGCGCGGGCCTTCCAGTCGATGCACAACCTGCTGGATGAAGTGTTCAAGGGCTGAGTGTTCAGGGCCTGTTCCGGCGTCATCGGGGCGAGCTCCCCTCCCACACATGATTGGATTCAGATCGTCAAAATGTGGGAGGGGGCTTGCCCCCGATGGCTATCTCCCAGGCAACTCAATCCTTTCCGATTCCCCCGGAACCGTTGGCCAATCCCCAGCCGCCCAGCGCTGCCTGGCCTGCTCGATCAGCGCAGGATCACTCGCGACAAAATTCCAATTGATCCGCCTCGGCCCATCCAGCGGTGCTCCGCCCAACACCACCAGATGACAGTCGGATTCGGCTGACAACGTCATCGTCTCTCCCTTCGGCAATACCACTAGGCTATGCGCCTGCAACGGTTCGCCATCGAGCTGCGCCTCACCCGCCAGCACATACACCGCACGTTCCTCATGCTCATCCGGGATCAGCAAGGTGGTGGCCGTCTGCATTCGCACCTCGGCATACAGTGTGGGCGACAGCACCGGTACCGGCGATTTGAGGCAGAAGCCAGTGCCGGCAATCAAGCGGATCTGCACGCCCAGTGAGTCGCTGAGCGGTAGGCTCGCCGCCGCGTGGTGGCTGTAATGCCCCGGCCCGGTTTCGTGGTCCCTGGGCGACGCCAGCCACACTTGCAGGCCATGCAGCGTAAAACCGCTGGCCTTGAGCGCCTCCGGCGTGCGCTCGACGTGGGCAATCGCGCTGCCGGCTGTCATCCAACTGACCTCGCCGGCTTGCACTACCTGATCGGAGCCCAGGCTGTCCTTGTGCTGCAAGGCGCCCTCGAACAGGTAGGTGAGGGTCGATAACCCGATATGCGGATGCTGGCGGATATTCATGCCGGTGCCTGGCGCGTAGCGCGTAGCCAGCATGTGGTCGAAGAATACGAAAGGCCCGACGCTTCGGCATTCGCGCGAGGGCAGCAGGCGCAGGATAGGCTGGCCCTCGACATCTTCCTGGCGAGGGCGGATCACGGTGAGGGTGGTCATGGTGCATCCCTGTCTGAGCGGGTTGGAATGCGCTGAGCATAACCCGCTCGACGGGAGGCTGCCGCTATTGGCTGAAAGCACCTTCGGAGAGGGTGGTCTCGATGTTGATGTCGGCGGTGGTCATCAGTTTGTGTACCGGGCAGCGGTCGGCCACACGATGCAGCTCATCGCGTTGCGCATCGGTGAGCACGCCCTTGAGGGTCAACTTGACGTTGAGCGTATATCGGCCTTTTTGCTCGTCGGTGGCATCGTGGGTCACTTCCACCGTCACGCCTGTCAGCGGAATATCTTTTTTCTGTGCGTAGAGCCTGACCGTCAGCGCCTTGCATGAGGCCAGCGCGGCGTCGAAATAATCGTGGGGGGAGGGCGCCGAATCGTCACCGCCCAGGCTTTTGGGCAGGTCGGTGAACAGTTCGTGGTGGTTGATATTGACGCTGTGGCGATAGTTTTCGGTGTTCAGCGTATTGACGATGACTGGCATGGCAAACCTCACAGTGACGGCAGGATAAAGGTCATGCAGTTATAGAGCATGCTGGCACTTAGGTGTTCCTGCTTTTTTCGCCAGATGAACCCGGCGAGGCACGCCAGGGTCTACCTGTATTCCCTGCCTGACGAGAGATCACCGTGCCCTGGACCCGCTTGAGCCTTGCCCTGCTATTGGCCGCAGGTAGCTTCACCGTGCAGGCCCGCGACTATGCCTACAGCGATGCGCACCTGCACTACGTGGACTTTTTCCAGGAAACCGCGGGCATGGACAAGCTGCTCAAGGCCATGGCGGAAAATCGCATCGACCATGTGATGATTTCAGGCGTTCCGGTCGCCAAGAAATGGCATGAAGACGAACCCAAGCGCCCACGCTACTACGCCGGTGATGACGCCGATGCGTATTGGTACAGCGCCACTGACGTGATTGTCGCGGCCGCCGTAAACACACTGAGCCCGGAGCAGCGTCGCCATTTTCATCCGTTTCTGTCCGGTTTCAACCCCAATGACAAGAACTCCGACGCGCATATCCAGCGCATGCTCGACCTCAATCCGGGCTTGTGGCAGGGCATTGGCGAGGTCTTCACCCGCCACGACGACCTGACCGCGCTGACCTCTGGCGACACCCCGCGCGCCAACAACGAGGCCATGACGCGCATTTATCACCTGGCGGCCGAAAACGACCTGCCGGTGCTGCTGCATTCCAACATCACCTCCAAACGCGAGCGCAACCCGCTGTACCTGGCCGAAGTCGAGGAGCCACTGCGCAATCATCCGCACACGCGGTTTATCTGGGCCCATGCCGGCGCCAGCAAGGAGATTCATCGGCATCAGGTACAGATGGATTTTTTGCTGCCCACCTTGAGCCGTCTGCTGGAGGCTTACCCCAATCTGTACATCGACCTGTCATGGAGCATGCTCACGCCTTACCTGCTGGACGAGTCGGGTAAACCGCGGCCGGAGTGGCTGGCCCTGGTGGAGCGCTTCCCGGAGCGCTTTATGCTGGGCTCTGACGTCGTCGGGCGCTTCAATAAACTGGGCAAGGAAATGCACCGCTTCGATCCCTTTCTTGACGCGCTGCCTGAAACGGTTGCCCGTAAGGTGGCGCGGGATAATTTCCTCGCCGTGCTGCCCAGGCACCTGCGTGATAACAGCGCTCCTTGAGCCCGCGCCCCTGCCAGGATTTTCCGTGGCCCATGAAAAAGCCCCGAACCAGTCGGGGCTTTTTCATGGGGAGCAACCTACAAGGCTTACTTGCCCTGCCAGCGCTTGAGCACCAGGGTAGCGTTAGTGCCACCGAAGCCGAAGCTGTTGCTCATCACGGTGTCGATCTTGGCGTTCTCGACGGTCTTGGTCAGGATCGGCATATCGGCGACGACCGGGTCGATCTCGTCGATGTTGGCCGAGCCGGCCATGAAGTTGCCTTCCATCATCAGCAGGCAGTAGATCGCTTCGTGAACGCCGGCGGCACCCAGGGAGTGACCGGACAGGCTCTTGGTAGAGCTGATTTTCGGTGCCTTGTCGCCGAATACCGCACGTACGCCTTCCATTTCCTTGGCGTCGCCGACCGGAGTCGAAGTACCGTGGGTGTTCAGGTAGTCGATTGGGGTGTCGACAGTGGACATCGCCATCTGCATGCAGCGGATCGCGCCTTCACCGCTTGGCGCAACCATGTCGTAGCCGTCGGACGTGGCACCGTAACCGACGATTTCCGCGTAGATCTTGGCGCCACGGGCCAGGGCGTGTTCCAGCTCCTCGACCACCACCATGCCGCCACCGCCGGCAATGACGAAACCGTCACGCTTGGCGTCGTAGGCACGGGAGGCTTTTTCCGGGGTTTCGTTGTACTGGGTGGACAGCGCGCCCATGGCGTCGAACAGGAACGACTGGCTCCAATGTTCTTCTTCACCGCCGCCGGCGAATACGATGTCCTGCTTGCCCAACTGGATCTGCTCGACCGCAGTGCCGATGCAGTGAGCACTGGTGGCGCAGGCGGAGGAGATCGAGTAGTTCACGCCCTTGATCTGGAACGGAGTGGCCAGGCAGGCCGAAACGGTGCTGCCCATGGTACGGGTCACACGGTACGGGCCGACACGTTTCACGCCTTTTTCGCGCAGGATGTCCAGCGCTTCCATCTGGTTCAGGGTGGATGCACCGCCCGAACCGGCGATCAGGCCGGTGCGCACGTTCGACACCTGGTCTTCGCTCAGGCCGGAGTCGGCAATCGCGTCTTTCATGGCCAGGTAGGCGTAGGCGGCGGCGTGGCCGACGAAGCGGTAGATCTTGCGATCAATCAATTCTTCGAGGGGCAGGTCGATGGAGCCGGAAACCTGGCTACGCAGACCCATTTCGGCATATTCCGGGTTGAAGCGGATGCCAGGGCGACTTGCACGCAGGTTAGCGGTGACGGTCTCTTTGTCATTGCCCAGGCAAGAAACGATGCCCAGACCAGTGATAACGACGCGGCGCATGCGGATAACCCTTAAAAGTTGTCAGTGGAAGTGAATACGCCGACCCGAAGGCCTTCGGCAGTATAGATCTCGCGACCGTCGACGCTCACCGAACCATCGGCGATGGCCAGGTTCAGCTTGCCCTTGAGGACGCGCTTGATTTGAATGTTATAGGTGACTTTCTTCGCGGTCGGCAGGACCTGTCCGAAGAATTTCACTTCGCCCGAACCCAGGGCACGGCCGCGACCCGGCAGGCCTTGCCAGCCGAGGAAGAAACCGACCAACTGCCACATGGCGTCGAGGCCCAGGCAACCTGGCATCACAGGATCGCCTTCAAAATGGCAGGCGAAGAACCAGAGGTCCGGGGTGATATCCAGCTCGGCGACCAATTCACCTTTGCCGTACTTGCCACCTTCTTCGCTGATATGGGTGATGCGATCCACCATCAGCATGTTGGGGGCGGGCAGTTGCGCGTTACCTGGGCCGAACAGCTCACCGCGACTGCAGCGCAGCAGGTCTTCCCGAGTAAAGGCGTTTTGTTTGGTCATGCGAGCTCCTCAATAATCCCATGCGGCAGGGTAGGGTAGATCTTCCCGAACCGAATGAAGCGTTCATGCCTCATGTCGGCAGCCTACACATAGACTATTGCGTTGTAGTGAAAGTCACAGCGTCAAGGTACTCAATGTACACATGTTCACTGAAATGTTAAACCGGGCCCGTTCAAGGGCCCATTTGGGTGCCTAAGACTGCCGCACTTTCGTCTTTCACGCCAGTCGCAGTTGGCTCATCGCGCGGCATTACTGCACCCAGCGCTGCAGGATTTGCTGCAGATCGGTACGTTTGAACGGCTTGGCCAGGTAATCGTTCATTCCCGCCGCCAGGCAAGCTTCACGGTCGCCCTGCAAGGCGTTGGCGGTCAGGGCAATGATGGGCAGGTCGGCGCAGCCGGGTAACCGGCGAATCTGCCGAGTGGCTTCGTAACCATCGATCAGCGGCAGGCGGCAATCCATCAGGATCGCCGTGAAAATCAGGCTTTCGGCGCTGCGGATGGCTTCGGCGCCGTCGGTGGCCAGGCTCACCTCGTACCCGAGGCTGCGCAGCATGGCTTCCACCACGGTGCGGTTGACCGGATTGTCCTCCACCAGCAGCACGTGACGGCCTTCGCCGGCGGCGCCTTTGCGCTCGGCATCGGGGGGAGCGGAGGGCAGGCTGTGCTGGTCGATGGCCAGCGGGAGCTCAAGGGTAAACACCGAGCCACGGCCTTCTTCACTCTGGGCGCGCAGTGTGCCGCCCATGCGTTCGGCCAGCGTACGCGCGATGGGCAGGCCCAGGCCCGTGCCGCCGTAGCGCCTGGATATGGAGCTGTCGGCTTGCTGGAACGCATCGAACATCAGTTCCAGGCGTTCGGCGCAAATTCCGATTCCGCTGTCGCGCACGGTGCAGGTAAACCACACCAGCTCATGGTCGAGGGTCTGCCAATGAGGCTCGACGCTCACGCTGCCCTGCTCGGTGAACTTCAATGCGTTGCCGATCAGGTTCACCAGAATCTGCCGGATACGCGTGGGGTCGCCCCGCACCCGCAGCGCCTCCATGCCCGGCGGGATCGGCAGTCGCAGCGCCAGCCCGCGCTGCTGGGCGCTGTGCTGGAAGGCTTGGGCGCAGCTGTTGATCAGGTCGGCCAGGTTGAAGGGGATATGTTCCAGCTCCAGGGCCGCCCGTTCGATGCGCGAGAAATCGAGGATGTCGTTGATCACCTTGAGCAAATGCTCGGTGGATTCGGAGGCCAGCGCCGCATATTCGGTCTGTTCCTCGGTCATCTCGGTGGTTTCCAGCAACTGCAGCATGCCCAGCACGCCGTTCATCGGAGTGCGTAATTCATGGCTCATCATGGCCAGGAAATCCGATTTGGCGTTATTCGCGCGCTCGGCCTCTTCGCGGGTCTGGATCAATTGGGCCATGGCCTGCTGTTGTTCGCGACTGGCCTGGTTGAGGCCTTCGGCCAGGTTGTTGATATGCCGCGACAGATCGCCCAGCTCCGAGTCGTCCACGATCGGCAGCGCGGTCTTGTAGTGGCCCTGCTGGATAGCTTTTACCGCAGTCCCCATGGCGCTGATCGGCTGTGACAGGCTGGCGGCCAGGCGCCGGGCCAGCAGGAAGGTAAACAGCAGCGTGAACAGCGCCAGGATGCCGGCCTTGAGCAGGATCTCCTGCTGGCGCTGGCTGAACGCATCGTTGGACATACCGACGATGACCCGACCCAGGTAGTCCGCACGCGGCGCCTTGGTTTCGTTGAGGTTGTCCTGGAAAAAGTCGTTGCCCAGCTGGATATGCTGCAGGCGAATCGGCGCCTGGAACACTTTTACCGACAGCGAGCGATCATGTTTTTCCGAAGGCTGTTCGACGTACACCAGAATATTCTCGGTGCTGTCCTGAATCTCCAGGAAACGTACATGAGGCGTCGCCAGCGTGGCGCGCAGCAGGCTCTCGAGCACGTCGGTGTTGCCGGAAATCACCCCATATTCAGTCGCCGGCGCCAACTGGTTGGCGATCAGTTGCCCGGTGTGGTCCAGCTCCTGGCGCAGGTCCTGGATGCGCACGAAGGTAAAGAAGCTGATCAGCAGCAATGTCAGCACCAGCGCCGGGCCCAGGGTAATGAGCTGGGTGCGGGTATTGATGTCCCAACGACGGCGCAGGGTCATGGGCGTTTTTCTCCTTCGGCCAGTTGCGCCGCGACCTGGGCTTCATCGACCTGTTCGATCCCCAGCGAGCGCGCCACTTGGGCGTTGCCCACCACTTTGAAATGGTCCGGATAAACCGAGCGCGGCCAGTTGGCGGGGGCATGGTCGAGCAAACGGTCGAGTACCGCCAGCCAGTCGGTCTGGTCGCTGTAAGTGCTGGCCAGGCTGCCGGCCCGCACAAAGCCGGCGTTGGGGCCCACCAGCGGCAGTTGCTGGGCGTAGCTGCTCAACAACAGGTTTTTTGCGGTTTTCGGGTTGTACAGCTGTGGGTCATCCAGGCCCAGCAGTACGTCGCTGTTCCTGAACAGGCTTTGCAGAGGGCGACTGTCACTGGTGTTGTCCCAGCGCTGGGGCACGATTTCCAGGTTCAGGGGGGCGGCATGCTGACGCAGTTCGGGCAGCAGGAACTCGCTTTCGGCGCCATACAGAACGCCGATCCGGCGTGCCTGGGGCAGGATGCGCGTAATCAGGCGCAGCTGGCGCGCCAGCGGCGGGTCGCTCCATAGCAGGCTGACATGGGCATGTTGCGCAGCGCCCGGGTGCTGATGTGCCTGCAGCCGGCTGATGCGCAGCACCAGCGTCGGTGGGCCCTGATCGTCCTGCAGGCGCCAGTCGAGACTGGGCAGGTCGAGCAGGATCAAGCGTGTGCTGGCGGGCAGACGGCCGGGCGCGGGTAAGTCTTTGAGCGGGGTAAACGTCACATGGTCTTCGGGGCGTTGCCGCGCCAGGGCCTGAGTAAAGGCCTGCACCCCGTCACTGTCTTCGGCGGCCGTCAGCAATACCTCGGCGGCCCATGCCGGTGCAGCCAGCAGCAGGCACGCCAGCAACGAACAGCGGCGCCAGAGCGCGGAGATGAAGGAGAAGGTCATCCGTGACGGGGCGGCCATGCTAGAACTCCAGCTCCGCACTGAAGTACAGCACGTGGCGCTGGTCGTAGGTGTTGTCGGCCCATGTGGTGGGCTGGTCGTCGAGGCGCTGCTGCAGCATGCCGGCCAGTTCCACATTGGCTTTGCCCAAGGCAATGCGTTTGGCCACGCGCAGGTCGACCCGTTCGAAGCGGTACTGGTTGAGGGCGTCGTCGCCATAGTAGAACAGCGCGCTGGACCAGCCGCGACCCCATTCACGCAGCCAGCCGGCCGAGCCACTGTTGCGTGCGGTTTGCGCCTTGTCCCTGGGGTTGCTGGCGGTGGCGTCGACGTACGCATAGGTCATGCGCAGGCGGTCGGCGTTGCTGACGCGCCAGTCCAATTGGGTTTCGGCGCCGGTGAACCGCGAACTGTTGGCGTTGCTGGCGATGTATTGGTTATTGCGCAGCGGCGAGCTGATCATGTCGGTGATCTCGTCATAGAACAGCTTCACGTCCATGTTCAGGCCGACGTCGGCGAAAAACCCGTTGTAACCCAATTCCCGTGAGCGCATCAGCTCTTTATCGAGGTTGCCGGGGCCACGTGTTTTTACGAAGTATTGCGCGGAGCTTTGTCCGAACGCCGGCGAGCTCAAGTTAGTGACGCGGTAGCTCCAGTTGACGTTGTTCTCGAACATGTCCGGCGAGCGGATCGCCTCGGAGTACACCGCGCGCAGGCCGTGACGCGGGTTGATCAGGTAGTTGACCGCCACCCGGGGCGTCAGCGAATTGCCGCTCAGGTGAGTGTCTTCATACATGGCGCCACCCTGCAGCAACCAGTGTTCGCTGGCGCGCCATTCCAACTGGCCGAACAGGCGCCAGGTGGTGTCGTCCAGGGTGCCGTTGAAATAGGTGTCGGAGTCGGCACGGTCATAGCGATAGTTCATGCCACTGACCAGGCGCAGGCTGTCGGACAGGCTGAGGGTGTCCTGAATCTCCAGGTCGTAGCGGCTTTCCCGGGTGCTCTGGTCGATGTCGCCGCATACGCTCTGGTTGGCGCCGTTGCGCCATTGGTCCAGCACCTGGTTGGCCAGCGCCTGCTCGGCGGCGCTGCCTGGCGGGGCGCTGCCCTGGCTGTAGGTGTCCATATGCCGGGCCAGCTTTTCCGCGTAATTGGGGTTCAGTTGCCACAGCTGGGTCAGTTCCGGGCTGAACGAGACCTTGGCGTCGCAGGCTTTCCAAATCTGCCGGCGGTCCCACCGTTGAGCGGAGCCCTGGATGTACAAACTGTGTTCCGGGTTGAAGTCGAAATTCCAGCGCAGGGAACCGGCGTAGTCCTTGGACGTGACGTCGGAATTGGTACCGCCCTCGGTAATGCCGGCGAACACCGGGCTGTAGGTGTAAGGGCGCTGGTTGGTGCCTTCCTTCGCATCCAGTTGCCAGTCGATGCTCTGCTGCGTATTCAACGTCTGGCTTACGGCCAGGCTGAAGCGGTTGAGGCGACGGCCATCGCGGCGGTCGGCACCGGCGGCATCGCTGTCGAAACCATCATCTTGTTGCCCGGACAGCGACAGGCGCAGGTCGCCGGTTTCCCAACCCGCGCCCTGGCTGGCATAGAAGTCGTTGATGCCGCGCTCGCCGCGAATCACTTTGACCCGCGAGCCATGGCTGTTGGCCGGTGAGCGCGTGAGGATATTGACCACCGCCATCAAGGCGTTGGCGCCGTAGCTGACGGTGTTGGGGCCACGGAACACCTCGATGCGCTCGATATCTTCCATGGCCACCGGAATATCGCTCCAGTCCACTGTGGCCAGGCCTGCGCGGTATACCGAGCGGCCGTCGATCAACACCTGCATGCGCCGGGCGTCGCTGGCGCTGGTGCCGTGGTAGTTGACCGCCGCCTGGTTGCCGGTGGTGTAGCCGACCATCATGCCGGGCACCAGGCGCAGCAGCTCGCTGATGTCGCGCGCACCGCTGGCCTTGATCAATTCGCTGTCGATCACCGTCATGCTGCCGGGCACGGCGGCGGCCGACTGCTTGAGGCGCGTGGCGGTCAATACCTGCGGCAGCGGCTGGCTGTCGAGGAACAAGTCGTCAGCCAGTGCAGCACTGCTGCACAGCAGCATCAGCAGAAGAGACGAACGGGGAGGAGGGCGCAGATGCACGGTGCGGCCTTGATCATGACGGATAGCCGCCCATGTTAACCGAGGCGCGGCCATTTGCCAGTCGTCGGCCCTGCAATTACTTCACCTACCCGTGGCATTTTCCGACAAGCGCGCGAATCGACAGGGGGGCTGGCCGCAGGCGGGTCGCTCCGTATAATGCCGCCATCGCCACTGGTATGGATTAACGGATTGCATATGACTCAACAGCGCCCTATTGCGGTCCTGGGAGGCGGAAGTTTTGGTACCGCCGTGGCTAACCTGCTGGCCGAGAACGGCCATGCGGTGCGCCAGTGGATGCGTGATCCCGAGCAGGCCGAGGCCATTCGTGTACACCGCGAAAACCCCCGTTACCTCAAAGGCATCAAGATTCACCCGGCAGTCGAGCCGGTCACCGATCTGCTGGCTACCCTCACGGACTGCGAGCTGTGCTTCGTCGCGCTGCCGTCCAGCGCCTTGCGCACGGTGCTGGCGCCCCATGCCGAGCGTCTCGCGGGCAAGTTGCTGGTCAGCCTGACCAAGGGTATCGAGGCGCAGACCTTCAAGTTGATGAGCGAGATCCTTGAAGAAATCGCGCCCCAGGCGCGCATCGGCGTGCTGTCCGGGCCGAACCTGGCGCGGGAGGTGGCCGAGCACGCGCTGACCGCTACCGTGGTGGCCAGCGCCGACGAAGCGCTCTGCGAGCGTGTCCAGGCGGTGCTGCATGGTCGCACGTTCCGCGTTTATGCCAGCAGCGACCGTTTTGGTGTCGAATTGGGCGGCGCGTTGAAAAACGTCTACGCGATCATCGCCGGCATGGCGGTGGCGTTGGGCATGGGGGAAAACACCAAGAGCATGCTGATCACCCGCGCCCTGGCGGAAATGACCCGCTTCGCGGTGAACCAGGGCGCCAACCCCATGACGTTCCTCGGGCTGGCCGGCGTGGGCGATCTGATCGTCACTTGCTCCTCGCCCAAAAGCCGCAATTATCAGGTGGGGTTTGCCCTGGGCCAGGGCTTGAGCCTGGATGAGGCGGTCACGCGCCTGGGCGAAGTGGCCGAAGGGGTCAACACGCTCAAGGTTCTCAAGGCCAAGGCTCAGGAGGCCGGGGTGTACATGCCGTTGGTTGCCGGGTTGCACGCTATCCTGTTTGAAGGGCGCACCTTGGACCAAGTGATCGAGCTGCTGATGCGGGCCGAGCCCAAAACCGATGTCGACTTTATTTCCACCAGTGGTTTCAACTGAGGAACGCACCATGAACGATCCCAAAGCTGCTCCCAAGTACGAATCCATGGGCCTGCGCATCCTGTGGATGCTGGTGTTCGCCCTGGTCTGGCAGGTGGCGCAGTTCCTGCTCGGTGCGCTGGTAGTGGTGCAACTGGTTTATCGCCTGATCTACGGCGCGCCGAACCTGGGCCTGATGAATTTTGGCGACAGCCTCAGCCAGTTCCTTGCACAGATCGGCCGGTTCGGCAGCTTTCATACCGAGCAAAAGCCCTGGCCGTTCGCCGACTGGCCGGCGCCACGCGCACCCGAAGGCGAGGCGCCCCACAGCGTGCCGGCGGCGCCGCACCCGGTGCGCGATGAAGAGCCGAAATTGTGAAGCTGTGGATCCTGCGTCACGGTGAGGCCGAAAGCCAGGTGCGCACCGACGCCGAACGCAACCTCACCGAGCATGGCCGCGCAGAGGTGCTGCGCAGCGCCGCACGGTTGATCGGCCAACCCCTCGACGCGATCATCGCCAGCCCTTACACACGGGCGCAGCAAACCGCGCAGCTGGTGCGCGAGGCGCTGGGGTTTGAGCCGGATATTGACACCGTGCCGTGGCTGACGCCCGAAGGCGATCCGCGGCAAGTGCTGGCCCACCTCGATGGCGAGCAGAACGTGCTGCTGGTCAGCCATCAGCCGTTGGTGGGCAATTTGATCAGCTTCCTGCAGCACGGCCATTGGCGCCAACCGCAGCCGATGTACACCGCCAGCCTGGCGCAGTTGGAAGGCGAGTTCTTGCTGGTGGGGTCGATGAGGCTGGTGAGCGTGCAAAACCCCTAGCGGTGCGCCTTCCTTGCGTTAACCCGCATCATCGATGCGACTTATGGCGCACATTTACACGCCGGGAGCGCGCGCATCGAGACGATTGTGTGGCAGGATTAGGGTCATCATAAAAACACCAAAGGACACCTGCATGAGCCTGTGGCGCACCCAACCGAATATCGAACACCTCAACGCCAGCCAGAAAAACACCATCGGTGAATTGCTGGATATCCGCTTCGAAAGTTTCGACCACGAGTCCCTGACCGCGAGCATGGTGGTTGACGCGCGCACGCATCAACCTTTCGGCCTGCTGCACGGCGGCGCGTCGGTGGTGCTGGCCGAGAGCATCGGCTCGATGGCGGCCTACCTGTGCGTCGACACCAGCAAATACTACTGCGTGGGCCTGGAAGTGAATGCCAACCACCTGCGCGGTGTGCGCAGCGGCCGGGTGACGGCGGTGGCCAGGGCTGTGCATATCGGGCGCAGCACCCAGGTGTGGGACATTCGCCTGAGCAACGAGGAAGGCAAGGCCACATGCATATCGCGCCTGACCATGGCGGTGGTGCCGCTGGGCGAGAACCCACCGGCCCGATAGGCGTGGCGTGAGTGTCACCATTCCTGGCAGTTACAGTCATTGCTGTGCCGGCCGTGCGTGATGACAATCAAGTCCTGATATTGCAGATGGATCCGGTATGTCGCAGCACGTGTTTTTCGCTCACGCCAATGGCTTCCCTTCGGCTACCTACGGCAAGTTGTTTGCCGCGCTGGCGCCGGAATATACCGTGGCGCACCTGCCGCAGCATGGTCACGATCCACGGTTTCCGGTGGACGATAACTGGCACAACCTGGTGGATGAACTGATCCACCATTTGGAGCAACAGCCGCAGCCGGTATGGGGCGTGGGCCATTCCCTGGGGGGCGTGCTGCATTTGCACGCCGCCCTGCGTTGCCCGCAGCTGTATCGCGGGGTGGTCATGCTCGACTCTCCGGTACTGACCCGCGCCGACCGCTGGGTGATCCGCGCTGCCAAGCGCTTCGGGTTTATCGACCGCCTCACCCCGGCCGGGCGCACCCTGGGTCGGCGCGAGGAATTCGCCGACCTGGACGCCGCGCGCCGCTATTTCTCCGGCAAGACCCTGTTTCGTGGCTTCGACCCGGACTGCTTCGAGGCCTACCTGCAACATGGCCTGCAACCGGTGGGCGACCGCTTGCGCCTGCGCTTCGACCCGGCCACCGAGATCAGCATCTACCGTGGTGTACCCCATACCAGCCCCGGCCAGGTGCGCCAGATGAAAGTACCGCTGGCGGTGGTGCGCGGCCGGCAGAGCCGCGTGGTGATGCGTCACCATGCCAGCGGCGTCGGCCGTCTGCCCCTGGGGGAAATGCTCACCATGCCCGGCGGCCATATGTTCCCGCTGGAACGTCCGCAGGACACCGCCACCCTGATCAAAACCCTGTTTGCCCGCTGGGACGCCCGTGAGCGCAGCTGCGCATGAGCTCGCCGGTCGAAGAAGTGCGCCTGAGCCTGCCTCATATCGAGTTGGCCGCCCATCTGTTCGGTCCCGAGGACGGGGTGCCGGTCATCGCCCTGCATGGCTGGCTGGACAATGCCAACAGCTTCGCGCGCCTGGCGCCGAAGTTGACAGGGCTGCGCATCGTGGCCCTGGACATGGCCGGCCACGGGCACTCGGCGCACCGCCCGCCGGGCGCTGGCTACGCCCTGTGGGATTACGTCTACGATGTGCTGCAAGTGGCCGAACAGTTGGGCTGGAAACGTTTTGCATTACTTGGCCACTCCCTCGGTGCCATTGTCTCACTGACGCTGGCCGGCGCCTTGCCTGAGCGCATCACGCACCTGGGCCTGATCGACGGCGTGATCCCGCCCACTGCCCCTGGCGAGAACGCGGCTGAGCGCCTGGGCATGGCGTTGCAGGCGCAATTGAACCTGCGGGACAAACGCAAACCGGTGTACGGCACCCTGGAGCGTGCAGTCGAGGCCCGGATGAAGGGCTTGGTGGCTGTGAGTCGTGAAGCTGCACAATTGCTGGCCCAGCGTGGGTTGATGCCGGTACCGGGCGGTTACACCTGGCGCACGGACAGTCGCCTGACGCTGGCTTCACCGATGCGTCTGACCGACGACCAGGCCATGGCCTTCGTACGGCGAGTCAATTGCCCTGCGCAATTGGTGGTGGCTGCCGACGGCATGCTGGCGAAACATCCCGAATTGCTTTCCCAGCTACCCTTTACAGTGACGACGCTGCCGGGCGGCCATCATTTACACCTGAATGATGAGTCCGGCGCGGTCCTTGTTGCAGACTGTTTCAATCGGTTCTTCTCCGCGCCTTGACTTGGGGCGGTCAACTGCCGAGGCTGGGCGGATTGAAAGGGAGTCAACCATGCGCAATTTCAACACCGAGCTTAAAACCGCGGCAATCTTCAATGGCCAGGGCTTACCTGTCCGATGAGCCTGCGTAACGACTGCATCCGTCTGCTGGGGTTGTGCGCGTTCAGCCCACTGGTGTTCGCCGCCGACGTACCGGGCAGCCAGGACTTACCCGCCGTGGCCCGCCAGGTCGACGCGCAGATCGTCGATTATCGCCCCGCTGAAGAAAAGGAACGCATCTATCCCCTGGGCGCCATCCGCAAGATCAGCGGCCAGCTGCGTTACGAAGGCCAGGCCATCGCGCGGGGCCGGGCCACTGCCATTACCTATGAATTGCCTCCCGAACACTCCTCCAGTGCGGCCTTCACCGCCACGCGCGAGGCGTTGCAGGCCCAGGGCGCGCAGTTGCTGTTCTGGTGCCAGGCCCGTGACTGCGGTGAAAGCAGCCTATGGGCCAATGAGATCTTCGGCAACGCCAAGCTGGTGGGGGCTGACAGCCAGCAGGAGTACCTGCTGCTGCGCCTGGCCGAGCCACAGGCCAATTCACTGGTGGCCCTGTACGGCATCACCCGTGGTAATCGCCGCGCGTACCTGCATGTGGAGCAACTGGACGCCGGCAACCCGTTGGGCAACCTGCTGCCCACGTCGGCCACCCTGCTGCGCGAGCTGAAAAGCACCGGCGAGCTGGACTTCCCCGCATTGAGCGATGAGCCGGACGATACCTGGCTGACCCTTATTTCCCGTGGCTTGAACCTCGACACCACCCTACGCGTGAGCCTGAGCGGACCGAACGCCGAAGCCTGGCGCCAGGCGCTGGTCGACAAGGGCGTGCGCGCTGCGCGCATGGAGAGCGGCAGCAGTGAAACCAAAGGTCTGCATGTGCATCTGATACGCTGACCGGTACCGGGCGAACGGACCCGCGCCGTTCGCCTAAGCTTTCTTCCTACAGCCTCCTTTTTTCAGAGATACCCCATGCTCAATAACGATCGCCTGCTGGTGCAAATCCTGCTGCTGGTGCTATTTGGTGCCAGCTTCTGGGTGATGGCGCCGTTCTGGTCGGCGCTGTTCTGGGGCGCGGTGCTGGCGTTCGCCAGTTGGCCTTTGATGGTGTTGTTGACGCGCTGGCTGGGCGGTCGTGAGTCGCTGGCCGCCGCCATTCTGACCTTGGGTTGGATGCTGCTGGTGGCAGTGCCGCTGGTGTGGCTGGGGTTCAATCTGGCGGACCATGTGCGCGATGCCGTGGCGTTGATCAAGGATATCCAGGTCGATGGCTTGCCCGAGGCGCCGACATGGCTGGGTTCGATCCCTTTGGTGGGTGAGCGGCTGGTGGCGATGTGGGACAGCATCGACCAGCAGGGCGCGGCGCTGATGGTCAGCCTCAAGCCGTACCTGGGACAGGTCGGCAACTGGCTGCTGGCACGCAGTGCGCAGATCGGCGGCGGGATTCTGGAGCTGACCTTGAGCCTGGTCTTCGTGTTCTTTTTCTACCGCGACGGGCCGCGCCTGGCGATGTTCGTCCACCGTTTGCTGGAGCGCCTGATCGGTGATCGCGCCGGCTACTACATCGAATTGGTGGCCGGCACGGTGCAGCGTGTGGTCAATGGTGTGATCGGCACCGCTGCCGCCCAGGCGGTGCTCGCGCTTATCGGCTTCCTGATCGCGGGCGTGCCGGGCGCGCTGGTGCTGGGCATCGTGACCTTCCTGCTCAGCCTGATTCCCATGGGCCCGCCGTTGGTATGGATTCCGGCCACGGCCTGGCTGGCGTGGAAGGGCGATTACACCTACGCGGTATTCCTCGGCGTGTGGGGCACGTTCGTCATCAGCGGCGTGGACAACGTGCTCAAGCCTTACCTGATCAGCCGTGGTGGAAACCTGCCGTTGGTGATCGTGCTGCTGGGCGTGTTCGGCGGCTTGATCGCCTTTGGTTTTATCGGCCTGTTCATCGGCCCGACCCTGCTCGCCGTGGCCTACAGCCTGTTGATGGACTGGAGCGCGACCCAGGCACAGGGTCGTCGGGACGACAAGGCGCTTTAAGCCCTGGGCAACCGCATCACTGCGGTCAAGCCGCCGCCGGGTGTTTCCTCCAGGCTCAAGCGGCCGCCCAGGCGTTCCACGGCCTGCTTGGCAATCGTCATGCCCAGGCCGACGCCGCCGGAGTTGCGGTTGCGTGAGCCTTCCAGGCGAAAGAACGGCTCGAACACCGCTTCGCGTTTGTCCGTGGCGATTCCGGGGCCGTGGTCGATGACGCGGATGACCAGCGCTTCACGGCTGTCCTGCAGGTCCACAAGCGCCGTTCCTGCGTAGCGCAGGGCGTTATCGATCAAGTTGTTAAGGCAGGAGCGCAAGGCCATCGGTTGCACTTGAAGCGGCGCGCAGGTGCCGGCAAATTGCACGTCGCAGCCCTGGTCCTGGGCGTTTTCGCTGATCGATTCCACCAGCGCCTGCACGTCCAGCCAGTGCCGGGTTTCGCTGGTGCGTTGTTCGTGCAGATAACTCAAGGTCGCATCAAGCATACCGATCATGTCGTCCAGGTCCTGGCGCATCTGGCCCTGGAGCCGGGTGTCTTCAATCTGCTCCAGGCGCAGCTTGAGGCGAGACAACGGCGTGCGCAGGTCATGGGAAACGGCCCCGAGCATGCGCGCGCGTTGGCTGACCTGCTCGCGGATACGCCGCTGCATCAGGTTGAAGGTCGACGCGGCTTGTTGCGCTTCCAGCGGGCCGGATTCGTCGAGCGGCGGGCTGTCGAGGTCCAGGCTCAAGCGTTCGGCGGCTTCACTCAGGCGCTGGATCGGCCGACTGAGCAGCTTGGCGCCGTACCAGGCGGCGACGATCAGCGAAATGAATTGAAACGTCAGCGGCACCACCGGGCCGCCGAACCAGGAGCGTTTATGCCTGGGCAGCGGTTTCATCGTGCCGTCAGGCTGCTCTACAAAAGTCTCTTCGGGCGGCGGCGGGGGCGGGCCATAGTGGTGGAACCAAAAGAACCCCAGCACGTGGGCCAGCACAATGGCCACCAGCAACACGCCGAACAGCCGACCAAACAGCGTATTGAAGGGGCCGCGCATCAGCCGATGTCCCGCGCGTCGAACAGGTAGCCTTCGCCCCGCACGGTCTTGATCAACTGCGGCGCCTTGGGGTCATCCCCGAGTTTCTGCCGCAGGCGCGAGACCAGCAGGTCGATGCTGCGATCGAATGCCTCTATGGACCGCCCGCGCGCGGCATCCAGCAATTGTTCACGGCTCAGTACCCGGCGCGGGCGCTCGATGAATACCCAAAGCAGGCGGAATTCGGCGTTGGACAGCGGCACCACCAACCCGTCGTCGGCCACCAGCTGGCGCAGCACGCTGTTCAGGCGCCAGGTGTCAAAGCGAATATTGGCACGCTGCTCAGTGCGGTCGTCGCGCACGCGGCGCAGAATGGTCTGGATGCGCGCCACCAGCTCGCGCGGCTCGAAGGGCTTGGACATGTAGTCGTCGGCTCCCAATTCCAGCCCGATGATGCGGTCCGTGGGTTCGCAGCGCGCGGTCAGCATCAGAATCGGAATATCCGACTCCGCCCGCAGCCAGCGGCACAGCGACAGGCCATCCTCGCCCGGCAGCATCAGATCGAGCACTACCACGTCAAAGGTTTCGGCGTGCATGGCCTGGCGCATCTCGGCACCGTCGTTGACGCCGGTGGCCAGAATACTGAAGCGCGCCAGGTAATCGATCAGCAGTTCACGAATCGGCACATCGTCGTCGACCACCAGCGCGCGGGTGGTCCAGCGCTTGTCATCGGCGCTCGCCGGACCTTTTTGCTCGTCGTTCACAGGGGCGCAAGGGGTTTGCATAATGCGGTCATCTGCCAGGTGGTTGCGGTCAGCATAGGCGCCCAGCCCCATGGCTGGTAGTGCAGGTCGCAGGGTCGTGCGAGCGAGGCTAGCGGCGGGGCGTGTTGGGGGCGTGTCTTGAATGTATCGACTTTGAAATATATGCCCCGAATGCCCGTCAGAGCACGCTTGGTCAGTATTTACCGATCATCGGATCCCGCAATGGCGTCGCTTGCGCTACAATCCGCGCCGATTTCGACTTGCCTGAGAGCCTATTCCAATGTCCGCCTGCCAGACTCCTATCATCGTCGCCCTGGATTACCCCACCCGTGACGCCGCACTGAAGCTGGCTGACCAGTTGGACCCAAAGCTTTGCCGGGTCAAGGTCGGCAAGGAATTGTTCACCAGTTGCGCTGCGGAAATCGTCGGCACCCTGCGTGACAAAGGCTTCGAGGTGTTCCTGGACCTGAAATTCCACGATATTCCCAACACTACCGCCATGGCGGTCAAGGCTGCGGCTGAAATGGGCGTGTGGATGGTCAACGTGCATTGCTCCGGCGGCCTGCGCATGATGAGCGCGTGCCGTGAAGTGCTGGAACAGCGCAGCGGCCCCAAACCGCTGCTGATCGGTGTGACCGTGCTGACCAGCATGGAGCGCGAGGACCTGGCCGCAATCGGCCTGGACATCGAGCCTCAGGAGCAGGTGTTGCGTCTGGCGGCCCTGGCGCAGAAAGCCGGCCTCGACGGCCTGGTGTGCTCGGCGCTGGAGGCCCAGGCGTTGAAGGCCGCGCACCCGTCGCTGCAACTGGTTACCCCCGGCATCCGCCCGGCGGGCAGTGCCCAGGACGACCAGCGCCGCATCCTGACCCCGCGTCAGGCACTGGACGCCGGTTCCGACTACCTGGTGATCGGCCGTCCGATCAGCCAGGCGGCGGATCCGGCCAAGGCGCTGGCGGCAGTGGTTGCCGAGATCGCCTGATCACGCCGAGCGCGAGTCACTGACGAGAACGCCTGCATCCTGAACCGACGGGATGCAGGCGTTTTTTTTGGCCAGTGCGCTTAGACCTTCAGCACCAACTTGCCGAAGTTCTCACCGTTGAACAGCTTCATCAGTGTTTCCGGGAACGTCTCCAGCCCCTCGACGATATCCTCCTTGCTCTTGAGCTTGCCCTGCGCCATCCAGGCGGCCATTTCCTGCCCGGCGGCGGCGAAGTGCGCGGCGTGATCCATCACCACAAAGCCTTCCATTCGCGCGCGGTTGACCAACAGTGACAAGTAGTTGGCCGGGCCTTTGACCGCTTCCTTGTTGTTGTACTGGCTGATTGCGCCGCAGATCACCACGCGAGCCTTCAACGCCAGGCGGCTGAGCACCGCGTCGAGAATATCGCCGCCGACGTTATCGAAATACACATCCACGCCCTTGGGGCACTCGCGCTTGAGGGCGGCGGGTACGTCTTCGTGTTTGTAGTCGATGGCCGCATCGAAACCCAGCTCATTCACCAGGAAAGCGCACTTGTCGGCGCCACCGGCGATGCCCACCACCCGGCAGCCTTTGAGCTTGGCGATCTGGCCGGCGATGCTGCCCACGGCACCGGCGGCCCCGGAGATCACCACGGTCTCGCCGGCCTTTGGTGCGCCGGTCTCCAGCAGGGCGAAGTAGGCGGTCATGCCGGTCATGCCCAGGGCGGACAGGTAGCGCGGCAACGGCGCCACTGTCGGGTCGACCTTATAAAAACCACGCGGCTCGCCGAGGAAGTAATCCTGCACACCCAGGGCACCGTTTACGTAATCGCCGACGGCAAATTTCGGATGGTTCGACGCAATCACTTTGCCTACGCCCAGTGCGCGCATCACTTCGCCGATGCCGACCGGGGGGATGTAGGACTTGCCTTCATTCATCCAGCCGCGCATGGCCGGGTCGAGGGACAGGTATTCGTTATGCACCAGCACTTGGCCGTCCTGGGGCGTGCCCACCGGGACTTCCTGATAAGTGAAGGTATCCCGCGTGGCGGCGCCGACCGGGCGTTTGGCAAGCAGGAACTGGCGGTTGGTCTGGGCGGTCATGGCAGGGACTCTTTGGAAAGGAAGCCTCAGTGATAGACCTTGAATGGCCGGTGGGCAAGCGCAGCGAAGTGTGCGAATGCTCCTCGATAGGCTGCATTGATGGTGGATACCCAGGCTTTATCACTGCGGTTCATACAGCGCCAACCGGCCTTTTGATAGTGCTGACGCAGGCTGCGCAACCTTGGCTAGACTCGAGCCACGCTTAAATCCTCCAGAAGGACACCCCTGCATGAGCATGACGTTTTCCGGCCAGGTCGCCTTGGTCACCGGCGCCGCCGCGGGTATCGGCCGCGCCACCGCCCTGGCGTTCGCCGCCGAAGGTTTGAAAGTCGTGGTGGCCGACCTGGACGTGGTGGGCGGCGAGGAGACCGTCTCGCTGATCCGCCAGGCCGGTGGCGAAGCATTGTTCGTGCGCTGCAACGTGACCGTGGAAGCCGAGGTGCAGCAGTTGATGGCGCAGACGCTGGCGGCCTATGGGCGTCTGGACTACGCGTTCAATAACGCCGGTATCGAAATCGAAAAGGGCAAGCTCGCCGACGGCAGCCTGGAGGAGTTCGACGCCATCATGGGCGTTAACGTCAAAGGCGTATGGCTGTGCATGAAGCACCAGTTGCCGCTGCTGTTGGCCCAGGGTGGCGGTGCCATCGTCAACACCGCGTCGGTGGCGGGCTTGGGGGCGGCACCGAAGATGAGCATTTATGCCGCGTCTAAACATGCGGTGATCGGCCTGACCAAGTCGGCTGCCATCGAGTACGCGAAGAAGAAAATCCGCGTGAATGCCGTTTGCCCGGCGGTGATCGATACCGATATGTTCCGACGCGCCTATGAGGCCGACCCGCGCAAGGCCGATTATGCTGCAGCAATGCACCCGGTGGGGCGTATCGGCAAGGTCGAGGAAATCGCCAGCGCGGTGCTCTACTTGTGCAGCGATGGGGCGGCATTCACCACCGGCCAAGCATTGGCGGTGGACGGAGGCGCGACCGCCATCTAAGACCGCATGCCGCGCACGGTTCGAAAACGTCTGGGGCGCTGTGGGGCTTTTCCAGAGCTGGCACAACGCCGTGTGCGAATGTGTATCACAAGGTAAATTATCCAATAAAATCAATACTTTAATAAATCTTAGCGGCCGGCCATCACCTGCTTCTGTGCTTAACTCGTTGAGTTGAAAACAAACAGTTGAAGTGAGTGGCTCATGGATTTAGGGATCGATCGACAAGCCCTTGTACCGGTGGTGCAGCAAATCGTCACGGCCGTGGCTCAATGGATTCGTAACAACCAGGTCAGCCCCGGGACACGCTTGCCGTCCGTTCGGCAGTTGGCCCTGGATAACCTGCTCAGCCAGTCCAATGTGATCGAAGCCTTCGAGCGCATGGTCGCTCAAGGCGTGCTGGCGCATCGGCAAGGCGCGGGGTTCGTGGTGGCACAGCCACCGGTCACCACTGAATGCCAATGGTATGAAGGTGCCGAGCTGACGTGGGGCGCGTTTGCCGACAACCCGTTGGGTGAATTGAAGCTGGGCTGCGGCTGGCTGCCGGATGCCTGGCATGAAAGCGATGACATCAGCTACGCGATTCGTGAAGTGACCCGCACCGACACCGCCGGCCTGTTCAATTACAGCACGCCCCTGGGCCTGCCTGCGCTGCGTGAGCAATTGCTCAGGCGCCTGACCCGGATTCACATCGCCACTCGCGTCGATTGCATCCTGACCACTGCCGGCGCCAGCCATGCCCAGGACCTGCTGATACGCGTGCTGCTCAAGGCCGGTGACAGTGTCGTGGTGGAAACGCCCGGGTACGGCAACCTCTACCGACAACTGGCCTTCCACGGCGTGCAACTGCTCGAAGTTCCGCGTACCCCAGGCGGGCCGGACATCGCGGCGCTAGAAGCCCTATTGCAGCATCACCGGCCCAAGTGCCTGTTCGTCCACAGCCTGTATCACAACCCCACCGGCTCCAGCCTGTGCCGTGCGGTGGCCGAGCGCTTACTGGAACTGGCCCGCCGCGAGAACTTTCTGATCATTGAAGAGGACGTCTTCGGCGACTTGCAGCACCCCAGCTGCACGCGACTGGCGGCCTTGCCCCACGAGGGGCGGGTGATTTACGTCGCGAGTTTTTCCAAGACCTTGAGCAGCGCTTTGCGCGTGGGCTACCTGTGCGCGAGTGCGACGCTTGTCACCCAACTGGCCAGCCTCAAGACCTTGACGGGCTTGGGCACTTCGCGGTTTGCCGAAGCGGTGGTGGGCACTCTGCTGGCCAATGGCACGTACCGCAAATGGGTGCAGCGCCTGCGCAAGCGTCTGAGCATGGAGATGGCCGCCACACTGCAGGTGCTCGAAGACGAAGAGTGGGAGGTGTTCGCGGTGCCCGCCGGCGGCATGTTCGTATGGGCGCGGCCCGGTGCGGCGGACCACTCGCGGCTGCAGGCGTGCGCGCGTCGGCTCGGCGTGTTGCTCTCGCCTGGGGCACTGTTCAACCCCACGGGCGAATACAGTGAGTGGCTGCGCATCAATGTGGCCTATGCTGCTGATCAGCGGGCGCTGGCGTTGCTGCGCGCCATGGGGCCCGCCAGATCGACCTCGACGGTTCTGAAAACGACGGGTTTGTAGCTTTTTGCCATTATTGCGGCGTCAGTGACTTGTGTTCAGGCCTCAGTCGTTGCGACTCTCGCTTCCAGTCAACCGGGCTTGATGGCATCTGCCATTGCAAGAGGATCACGTGCAATGATTTCGGGCGTGCAACGACGTTTCGCCAACCTGGGCATGGCGAAAAAGCTAGGCTTGGGTTTCATCCTGGTACTGCTGCTGACGGCGGTGGTGGCGGCCATTGGCGTGTGGTCGCTGCAAACCGTCGGGCAACGTTTCGAGGGGCTGAAGGCTATGTCTTCGCTCAACAGCGGTTTGCTCAAGGTGCGCTTGATCGAACAGGACTACGCCTTGCATGCCGACCCCAAAGCGGTCGACGCGTTGCATGAGGCCGTGGATGCGCTGGCCGCTCAGGCAACCAGCCTTAAAGCTCAATCCGCCGCCAACGTGCCGGCCATGACCGATGTCGAGCAGGCGCTGGCGGCGTATCGCAAGGCGTTTGACGAATTTGTCGAGCTGACCCAGGCCAAGGACCTGGCGCTGGAAATGGCGAGTTGGTCGGTGTCCAGCGTCGCCAATAACCTGGATGTGCTGCAGGCCGGCCTGGCCGATGACGGCGCTTATGGGCTCAAGGAAAGCCAGGGCAAGGAGGGCGCCGAATTCATCGAGCAGGCGGGGCAGGTCAGCCAGGTGTCGCGCCTGATGCTGCAAGCCATGAACGAAGCCCATGTGCGCCTGGACCAGAGTCGTAAAGTCGACGAAGACAACACCGAGCAAGGCAAGATCGAGCAGGCCGATCAGGCACTGGCCCAGGCCGAGCAATTGAAGGCTTCGGTCAAGGACCCGGGTTACCAGACCGTACTCGGCGAAGTCTCGGGGCATATCGCCGCCTTCACTGAAAAACTTGGCGAGTACACTGGCCTGCTGGCTCAGGAAAAGACGGTCTACAAGCAACTGCATGATCGTGCGGAGCAAGTGGTCAGTCGGGTCGACCAGGCCTATGGTGCCGAGGACGTGTCGATGCAGGCGCAGTTGAAGAAAAGCGCGCTGCTGATCATCGGCTCGTCGGCCTTGGCGTTGCTGGTGGGGTTGGTGGCGGCCTGGGTGATTACCCGCTTGATCGTGGCGCCTCTGCGCAGCGCGATCGCGGTGGCACAGCGCATCGCCGACGGCGATTTGAGCGGTCGAATGGAGGTCGACCGCCGCGATGAAATCGGCCAACTGATGCAGGCCATGCAACAGATGAGCAGTGGGTTGAGCCACATGGTTAGTGGGCTGCAGGCTGGTATCGAACAATTGGCCAGCTCCGCGCATTCGTTGTCCAGCGTCACCGAACAGACCAACATCGAGGTCAGCAGCCAGAAGGAAGAAACCGAGCAGGTTGCCACGGCGATGAACCAGATGACCGCTACCGTGCATGATGTGGCACGCAACGCCGAAGAGGCAGCGCAGGCTGCCCAGACCGCTGATGAAAAAGTCGACAGTGGACAGCAGGTGGTGCGCCAGAGTTTGCAGCGCATCGAATTACTGGCCACCTCCAGCACCGGGGCCAGCGCCAGCATCGAAAGCCTGAGTGCAGAGATCCAGCACATCGGCACAGTGTTGAGTGTGATCAAAAGTGTGGCCGAGCAGACCAACCTGCTGGCGTTGAACGCCGCCATCGAGGCCGCGCGCGCGGGCGAACAGGGCCGGGGGTTCGCGGTGGTGGCCGACGAAGTACGGGCGCTGGCCAAGCGTACACAGCAATCGACGGAAGAGATCGAGCGGCTGGTCAGCACCTTGCGCAGCGCCGCGCAGGCATCGGTGCAGCAGATTCAACACAGTGGCGAGTTGGTGAAGCTGGCGGTCAGCGATGCGCTGGAAACCGAAAGCGCCCTGGGCAGCATCGCGGTGGCGGTGTCGCTGATCCAGCAGATGAACCAGCAGATCGCCGCCGCCGCCGAGCAGCAGAGCTCGGTGGCCGAAGAGATCAACCGCAGTGTCACCAGCATTCGTGCGAGTGCCGATCAATCGGCGTTGAGCATGCAGGGTAACGCCGCGTCGAGCATCCAGTTGGCGCGGTTGGGCGCCGAACTCAAGGGGATGGTCGGGCACTTTCGGCTTTGATCGCGGCCACGGCCACGATCAAAGCCAAGGGCACTCAGGCGTGATTGGCGAGGAAGGTCAGCAGCGCTTCGTTGACGAACTCCGGGTTTTCCCGCGAAGAGATATGCCCGGCGTGCGGAATCAGGATCACGCTGCAACCGATCAGATCGGCCATTTCTTCAGACTCCGCCGGGGCGCGCGGCGTGTCCTGCTCACCACACATGACCAGCGTGGTGTCACTGTCCAGCTGCGGTAACTGGCTGAGAATATCCTCGCGACTGAAGATCGCTCGACCCAGCGGCACGATGCTGTCCAGCAGGCGCTCCCTGGGAAACGTTTGCAGCGACTCGCGAAAATTGCGGTACAGCGCTGATTCGCGATCGATACCCGGACGGAAGAAGATCGGTGCGATTACATCCAGCAACGGCTCGGGAATGGCGCCGGCTTCTTCGATCATCTTGAACAACGAGAAATAGTATTGGCGCGTGGCCTCGGGCTCGGCGCCCAGGTAGGTGTCCATCAGCACCAGGCTGTTGACGCGCTCAGGGGCCAGCAATGCCAGGCGCGCGCCCCACATGCCGCCGACCGACAGGCCCGCCAGGTTGACGCGTGGGATGTCCAGGTGGTCCAGCAGTGCCAAGCCCTGGCGCGCGAGGTCGTCGAGGGAATGGGTTTGAGAGGGCAATGGCCCGGAATCGCCATGGCCCCATAGCTCGGGCACGATCACGCGGTACTGTTGCGACAGGGCTTCGATCTGCGGCGCCCACATGTCGAGGCTCCACAGGTAACTGGACCCCAGCAGGACGACGGGCCCCGAGCCCTGGTCGAGATAATGCAGCGCTTGTCCATCAATCACGGCAACAGGCATAGCAGGCCTCTAACTTCGTGGAGTGAGGGGCACTTTTTTACGCGAGTCAGGGGTGCAGGGATAGATGCAAAGTGATGGCATCTGGCGAACAGGCGTTCGCCAGGCGGGGAGGGGAGATCAGTCGTAGATGACTTTCTTTTTCCACTCGGCATCGGCGTCGACCACTTTCAAGCCTTCGGTCAATTCATTGACCTCGTCTTCGGCGGGCTTGCTATTGGTCAGCACGGTGGAGTTGGCGCGGGCCAGCTGCGATTCCAGCATCTGCAGCTGTGCGCTGTAGAACGCCGGTTCCGGCTGTTTGCGCAGGTACTGCACGCCACGCTCGAAGGCCAGGCGCGCCTGGCCCGGCTGGCCTTGCTGCAGGGCATGCTGGCCGAGGTTATTGAAGAATTCGATGTGCAGCAGCACCAGAATGTGGCGGATTTCCCTGATCCAGTGCTTGGCTTCACTGGCCGGCAGGTAGCCGTCCTGAGCGGCGCGAGTGACCTGGCCGTGCAGGGCCTCGAGCAGGAAGCGGACATCCTTGGCCTTGGCTTCGGTCTGGATTGGCGCGGGCGGGTTATTGACCGGAATGGATTCGCCCTGGGCTACCAGTGCACTCAACTCGGCGATGCGTGCCTTGAGCGCTGCATTGGTTTTGTTGAGGTTCAACAAGCGCTGGTTGACGTTGAGTTCCAGGCGGGTGAGCAGCAGTTTGAGCGCCGGATTCATCAGCTGGCCAGGGAACGTCTCAGTGATCTCACCGCAACGACGCAGACGATCATTGAGTTCGATCTCGACGCGCTTCTTTTCCAGCTTGTTGTTTTCCACCACGTGGTTCATATAGCCAATGGCGATCAGTATTGCGATCCCGGCTATTACCAGCAGGGTGATCATGAGTGGTGTCACCGGTGTGACCTCTTTATAGGGTTTACAGTGGAGTGTAGTGACTGGACCTTGCGGCGGATAGGTCTTATCGACCAGTTGTCGCCTCGTTCCCTGGATGAGTGCTTCCTATATAGATGGATGCTCGCCGCATGGATGCACATTGCCATCATTTGCTCAGGTGAACTATAGCGTTTTGTCGAACGCCAGAATATAGGCGTCAAGGCACGGACGCGCCAAATCCCCTCGCGGGGCGCTAAAGGGGGGCGAAGTCATTGATTTAAATAAATTTATGCTTGGGGGTTGACGACCTTTCAATCCATCCATAGAATGCGCGCCACTTACAGCGTAAAGCACACAGCGACACGCGGTAGGGAGTGAATGTTGTACGTGTGTCCCCTTCGTCTAGTGGCCTAGGACACCGCCCTTTCACGGCGGTAACAGGGGTTCGAGTCCCCTAGGGGACGCCAATGCGGGAATAGCTCAGTTGGTAGAGCACGACCTTGCCAAGGTCGGGGTCGCGAGTTCGAGTCTCGTTTCCCGCTCCAATTTTTAAGCAGTGTTGCCCTCGGGTGGCACTGAGTGAAACCAGGACCCATCTTCGGATGCGGCCTCTGGGCACTGGAACACACACCATGTGTTTCAGTAGCGTGTCCCCTTCGTCTAGTGGCCTAGGACACCGCCCTTTCACGGCGGTAACAGGGGTTCGAGTCCCCTAGGGGACGCCATTTGCGGGAATAGCTCAGTTGGTAGAGCACGACCTTGCCAAGGTCGGGGTCGCGAGTTCGAGTCTCGTTTCCCGCTCCATATTCAACAAAAACGCCGATCAGCGATGATCGGCGTTTTTGTGTGCGCTTGATTTTTACTCAGTCTGAAAAGCCCGCCAATACACGGCGGGCTTTTTGCTGTCAGAGCTTAGGCAACTGCCCGACGCGGCCCATCATTTCGGTCACGATCTGCAAGTCCAGCAAGAACTGATCGACCGTCTTGAATTCGTTGTCGGTGTGCCCTGTGTATTTAACTTCCGGACGCGCCAGGCCGAATTGCACGCCGTTGGGCAACTCATGCACCGAGGTCGCACCGGCCGACGTGCCGAATTTGTGCTCCATGCCCAGGTTTTCAGTGGCGACCGCCAGCAGCGCTTTCACCCATTCGCCTTCCGGGTTGCGGTACATCGGCTCGGCAATCGAATAAGTGAAATCCACCGCGACGTTACTGGTCTTGTCCCAGGCGCTCAGTTTGTCGGCGATTTGTTTTTTCAGCGTTTCTGGTGACTTGCCCTTCGGCACGCGCAGGTTCACCGCCAGTTTGAAGGCTTTTTCATCCTGGCCGACAAACGTCAGCGAAGTAGTCAAAGGACCCATAAAGTCGTCTGCGAAGCCGACGCCCAACTTGCCGCCCAAGTAATCCAGGCCCCAATTGTCGGACGCATAGTGCGCAGCATCGGTGATGTGGTTGTGCTTGAGGGCAATCTTGCCGTCGACGCTGTGGATCAGCTCCAGCATGCGCGCCACCGGGTTGACGCCCGACTCCGGCTCGGACGAGTGCGCCGACACGCCGGTGACGGTCAGTTTCACATCCTTGCCCTCGACCTTGGCGGCCACCTCGAAGTCGCCGCCGTTGCGCTTGGCATACTCCGCGCCGGCTTTCTGCAGGCTCGCCGCCAGTTCGGCAGGCTGGTCGGTGACCAGCGTGGCAACCGACGCCGACGGAATCTGGTTGGTGGCCATGCCGCCGGTCATCGCGATGATTTCCGCGCCGTTGCCTTCGCCTTTGCGACGCGGGAAAGACGCCATGACCGTGCCGTAGCCTTTCTCGGCAATCACCACCGGGTAACCGCCATCCAGCGCCAGGTTGTACTGCGGTGTCGGGTTGTGTTCGAAGTAATACGGGATGGCGTCGCCGGAGGTCTCCTCGGTGGTGTCCACCAACAGTTTAAAGTGGCGTGCCAGCGGCAGCTTCTCTTCCTTGATCACCTTCATGGCATACATCGCCACCACAATGCCGTTCTTATCATCCTCGGTGCCGCGGCCATACATGCGGTCGCCGATCAGCGTGACTTTGAACGGGTCGAGCTTGGTGCCATCTTTGAGCACCCAATTTTCCGGGGTCACCGGCACCACGTCGGCGTGGGCATGGATGCCGACTACTTCATCGCCGCTGCCTTCCAGAGAAATTTCGTATACGCGGTTGTCGACGTTACGGAAATTCAGATTGAAGGCTTTGGCCAGGGCCTGGATCTTATCGGCGATTTTGAGGAATTCCGGGTTCTTGTACTGCGGCACACCGTCGACGTTGAACGTTGGGATTTCCACCAGCTCGCGCAGCGTCTCCAGCGCGGCCTTGCCGTATTTGACCCTGGTGTAAATACCCAGCAAACGGTTGATTTCGTTCTGCTGGTCGGCACTCAGGGTTTTGTTGGAGAGAAAGGCGTTGATTGCCGGGCCTACATCGGCGGTTTTACCCACATCGCCCTTGGCCAGGGTGGCGAGGAAACCGCGGAAATCGCTGGCCGGCGTTTCGCCGAATTGCTTGAGAATCGCCGTGCTTTGCTCAGCGGTGATGTTCGCGAAAGCGGGTGTGGTAACGGCCGTAAGGCTGGCCGCGAACAGACTGGCAGCCACGATTTGCTTGAGTGGAAAGTGCATGGAAAGTCGCATTCCTTTGCAGGTAGTGAGTAGGAAGTTTCTGATCAATGTGTCAGAAACATTTCCACACACTACCACCACTCAGGTGCTGCCGGTCAATGCTGGCCAGGATGCGGCTCGGGGTATTCATCGGTAGCGTTGAGGGCTCTGGCATAGGGTCCGTCCCACAATTGCCGGTGCAAATCCCCTACGCGGCTGGCCATCGCTTCGTTGCGCATCACCACCTCCAGGTTGCGCGAATTATCCAGATAGCCGCCCAGCCAATTGCTGGTGCCCACCCACGCGACCTGCCCATCGATCTCCAGGGTCTTGCTGTGGATCACCCGTGCATAGGGGATAAATCCTTCTTTGGCCTGGGGCAGTGTGACGATTTTGACCTGCACATTGGGCAGCACTGCCAGGCTTTTCAGATAGGGCAGTTCCAGCGCGTCGGTGTTCCAGTCGGACACCATCAGCTTGATCGCCACGCCACGCGCTGCGGCGGCGCGCAGGGCGTTGTCGATGACTGCGTAATAGGGGCGCATGTTGTCCGGCCCGTAGGACAGCGGTGCGTAGTCGAGCAATTGCACGCGTATCTCTTTTTTCGCCTCCGCCAGCAGACGCGGCAGTTCCAGTTGGGAGTCACCCACTCCGGGCGGGTTGTAACGTTGCGGGCTGGCAACCAGGTAGTTACCCGTACGCGCCGGCAGCTGGCCGGTCGCCGGCAGTGGCACCGTCCGGTGTTCGGCCAGTGCCTGCTGGGCTTGCCAATCCTGATCGAAAATCGCCTGTACCTGGCCCACCACCGTGGCATCGCTGATGCGCAAGCCCGTTTCATGGATATGTTCCAGGGAGCGCCAGTCGAAATTCTGGCTGCCGACAAACGCTTGTTGACCGTCCACGATCATGTACTTGGCGTGGATGATGCCGCCACTCACTTGCGCGTAAGGCAGTACGCGGAACGTCAGGTTGGGGATGGCGCGCAAGCGCTGCAGTGTGGCGGCGTCCGACAAACGCAGACCCTTTTCTTCCAGCAGAAAACGTATTTTCACACCGCGTTTGCCGGCTGCTTCCAGGCGTTCGATCACGCGATCCATCACGGAGCCCGGATGATCGGCGGCATAGAACTGGCCGATATCGATGCGGCTCCTGGCACCGTCGAACAGTTCGATCCACACCGGCCCGGGCTCGCGCAGATCGGTACCCAGGGTGGTGTCCACCGGCACGGTGTGCACCAGTTCGAAGCCCGGAATCGAAAAGTCCGCCTGGGCCAGCGGACTGATCAGTACGCCGGCCAGGCCCATGATGCGCAATTTCAAGAAAACAGACATTCAGGACCTCTGTGGCAAAAGAACGGCGGGCGCATCAAGCGCCCGCCGGGAACCTCAGGCCGTGCGGGTGTGCAACGGCGCCGTTACCAGGTGCGGTGCTTCGTTCTGCACGCGGGCGCCGGTGGCGGCGCGGATCAACAGGATTTTCAGTTGGTCGTTGATGCGTTCCAGGCTGTCCTGGAAGAAGTTGTGGAACACCACGCAGAACAGCGCAATGGCGATCCCCAAACCTGTCGCGAACAGGGCCGTGCCGATGCCGCCGGAAATCTGCCCCGGGTCCGACACACCCGCCGTGGCCAACGCCTTGAAGGTGTCGATGATACCGAGGATGGTACCCAGCAACCCCAGCAGCGGCGCGGCGGTGGTGATGGTTTCGATAATCCACAGGCTGCGGGCCAGGGGCGCGCGGGTGCTTAAATATTGGGTTTCGATCACATCGTCCAGGTCTTTGCGCGAGCCGTGGGAGGCTTTTTGCGCCAGCACCGGCAGCACCATGTTCAGGGGCAGGCTGGGGCGACGGGTCAACGCCTGGGGCAGGTCGCGTTCGCTGTGCACTTGAGCGCCCAGCACTTGGTTCAACGCGCGCGCCTGGCGCCGCACATAGGCGAAGTAGATGCCGCGTTCGATGGTGATGAAGATGGCTATCGCCATCGCGGCGTACATCACATAGAAGGTGATGTCGTGGAGCAGATTCATGTCCATGCTCGCTTACCTCGCAATTAGAAATTGGCTTCCAGGGAGACCGTCACGGTGCGTTCCAGGCCCACGATGTAGGCCGGGTCGCCGTCACGGAAACCGCTGTAGCTGGCGGCGTTGGTCTTGGTGGTGTAGACGCCGTCCAGGTACTTCTTGTCGAACAGGTTGTCGACGTTCAGGCGCAGGGTTGCGTCCTTCACCACTTTCTTGTCCACCGGCAGGTAGATGCCGGCACCGGCGTTGAACACGGTACGGCCGGAGATGGCTTCGTCGTTGGTCAGGTCGCCGTAGAGCTTGCTGGTGTATTTGCCGCCGAAGGTGCCGTAGTAGCGGCCATCGTCATAACCAATGTTGGCCGCCAGCATGTTCTTCGGCACGTTGGCGAACTGCTTGCCGCTGGTGGGCAGCAGGATGGCTGTGCCGGCGTTATAGACGGTGAGATCGTCCTGTTGCTCGGCCTTGGTGTAGGTGTAGGAGGTGTAGTAGTTGAAGTGGTTCGGCAGCAGGCCGCTCCATTCCAGTTCCAGGCCACTGTTGTTGACGGAGCCGGCGTTGATGTCGGCGAAATCGCCGTTGATGTCCTTGGAAGAGACCTGGCGATCCTTGAACTGCATATAAAACAGCGTGGCGGCCACGGTCATGTCTTCATCGGTGTAGCGCCAGCCCAATTCGTGGTTCCAGCTGGTTTCCGGCTTGGCGTCGATCGAACCGGCGCCTTTGTCATACAGCACGTAGTTCTGCGGAATGCGCATGTTGCGCGAGAGGCTGTAGAACAGCTGGTCACGCTCATCCCACTGGTATTTGAGGCCGGCGTTGGGCAGCAGTTTGTTATACGTCTGGCTGCGTTTTTCCGCCTGCTCGGTAAGGCTGCCGTGGTTGGTGCCGTCACGCTTGACGTTCATGTAGGCCAGGCCGGCCACCAGGGTCCAGTCCGGGTTGATGTACCAAGTGTCCTGGGCCCAGACCTTCTGCGCCGGGGTCACGGTGAATCGGTCGCGACCCTGCACGGTGTTGCCGTTGGCATCCACCACCGCGTCGCCGTCCGGCCAGGTGTCGCTGGGTTTGCCGCTGTTTTTCAGGGCAATGAACGGCTGGGTCTGGCTCTGGCGTGCGCGCTCGTACCAGTAACCGAATTGCAGGCTGTGTTCTTCCAGGTCCCAGTTCAGTTTGGTGGTGATGCCCGGACGCCAGGTCTGCGTACGCGAAGGGCGGTAGTAGACGCCGGTGGTGGACGAACCGTCGGCGTTGTACTGGGCGGCGGTAGGTAAGTTGCTCAGGTCGAACACACCGCCCACGTTGGAGCCGCGGTTGAGTGCATAACTGGATGAGCCGACGCCGCTGCCGTTGCCCCAGTAGTAGTACGGGATCACCGACAGGGCGAGGTTGTCGGCCAGTTTGAATTGGGTGTTGAGCACGCCGGTAAAGGTCTGGAATGGGTTCTGCGCCAGCGCGTAATAGCTGTTGACCTTGCCATTGCTGCCCACGGCCGGCGTGGCGGGGTAGGGGTCGAACTTGCGACCGTTCTGCTGGAACTGGCTCTTGGTCAACTGGCTGTAACTGTTGTTGTCCTGCTCGTGGTACTTGAGGATCAGGTTGGCGGTGTTGCCTTCGCCGGCGTCGAAAAAGCTGTTCCACTCCACCTTGTCCGCGCGCACGGCGCCGGAGCCACGCCACATGTCGCCTTCGGTATGCGAGGCCGACAGCCAGTTGCTCAGGCCGTTGACTTCGCCGGTGTTCAGTCGCGCGAAAGTCTTGCGGGTGGCGTTGCTGCCGATGATCTGTTTGACGAACGCGCCGGTTTCCTTGGTTGGGCGAATGGTCACGATGCCGATATTACCGCCGCTGGAACCGATGTGCGGACCGTCCGCTTCCGCCGATCCCTGGGTGACGAAGATCTGCTCGATGTTTTCCGGATCGCCCAGCAGGTTGGAATACAGCGCGTAGTTGCCTGAGTCGTTGATCGGCATGCCGTCCACCGACATGCCCACCTGGTCGGAGTTGAGCCCGCGCATGGTGAAGCGAAAGCCCGACAGACCGGTGGCGTCTTCGCTGGAGATGTTCAGGCCCGGGGTGTATTTGAGCTTGTCCACGGCGTTACCGGTGGCGGTCTGTTTATCCAGCGCTTCCTTGGTTACCGTGGAGCGGCCCTTGATGCTTTCTTCCTGCACCATATAGCCGCCGCCCGCCGTGGCCTTGCCTTGCACGCCGATGGTACCGACGTCGCTGTCGCGGGTGTCGGCCATGACCATGCCATGTCCCATGCTTGCGGCAACGAGTGCCAGATGAATCCGTGTGAACCTCATCAGTGTCGTCCTGGTGTCGGGTGCTTATTGCACGCTGTAGTTGAAGGTGGCGGTGAAGCGCTGCTCATTGCGGCCCCCGAAGGCTTGCTCGGGGAACGGCTTGACTTGCTTGATACGCCGCAAGCTGTTGGTGGCGGCCCGGTTGAGCAACATGCTCGACGCCTGGGTCTGCAGGCCGGAATCGAGAACACGGCCCTGGCGATCCACCAGCAGCCAGACCACTACCTCGCCGCTGGGGCGTTCGAGAGATGCCTGGCGGCCGGTGGGGTACTGCTTGTACGTGTCCAGCTCGTTGCGCAGGCCCTTGAGATAGCCACCCTCCAAGGCTTGGCCGTCGACTTTCGGCGGCGCGGGTGGTGCCGGTGCAGCTGCCGCGGGGGCGGTTACCGCTGGCGCCGGTTTGGCGGCGGCAACCGGGGGCGGAGCAGGCGCGGCTTTCGCCACTACCGGTTTGGGCAGCGGTTTGGGCTTGGGCTTGGGTTCGGGTTTTGGCAACGGTTTAGGCGGTGGAGGCGGGGGCGCCGGCTCGGCGTCGGCTTCCTCGATCACCGGCGGTGGCGGCTCAGCCACCGGTTCCGGGATCACTGGCGGCTCTGGCTCCGGTTCGGGTTCGACCAGGGCCAGCTCGACTGCCGACTCGTCATACACCGGCTCGACCTTCAAGGTCTGGGACTGAATACCCAGGGCAATCAGCACCAGGGCGATCACGGCCGGGACACTGCCCAGCAGTTGGCGCGCACGAAACAGAACGTACATAGTCAGGACTTACGCGTGGCAATGGACACGGAGGTGAAGCCACCCAGGCGCAGGGTGTCCATCACCTCCACCAGGCGCGCGACGTCCACGCCCTTGTCACTGTTAACGATGATGGTCGACTTCGCGTCGGGCTTTTGCGCAGCTTTCAACGCCGGCACCAGGGCATCCACCGCAATGGCCTTGCCGTCGAGTTGCAACTGACCTTCCAGGCCCAGGGTCAGGATGAATTTATTCTGCGGCTTGAGCTGCTGCGAGCTACTGGCGCTGGGGAGTTGAGTCTTCATACCGAGGGCCGGAATCACGTTCAGACTCACGAGTACGAAAAACACCAGGAGGAACATCATCACGTCGATCATCGGGATCAATTCGATGTGCGCCTTGCGTTTTTTCGGTTCGTCCCAGGTTCTCATTCCCTTACCCCGTTATTGAATTAGGGGCGACACGCTAACAAGCAAAAATGACCGAACGGTTAACTTTAATTGACGTTTTGACGGCTCTAGGACGCGTCTTACAGAAGACTTACCGGTCATTTTCAGAGCTTCACAGAATTGAAATACAAGCTGCGCATGCTCAGAAAATTTACATCGAGGGCCTCTGGGAATGAGTAACCAATTGCCACACCTGTCGACCCCGCGCTTACTGTTGCGTGTGCTGAAACCGCACCAGGCCGAGCGGTTGTGCGAGCTGGCCAACGGGCCGAACATCGCCGAGAACACGGCGAGTATCCCGTCGCCCTATACGCTGCAAACCGCGCAGGAATTTATCGAGGGGATGCAGGAAAAATTTCGCGTTACGGGGTTGCTGAGCCTGGGCATGCATCGGCGCGACGACGATGGGTTGATCGGCGTCGTCAGTCTGCGCATCAACACGGCCCACGGGTATGGGCACTTGGGCGGCTGGGTAGCGGCGTCTGAGCGTAACCAAGGGTTTGCGGCTGAGGCTGCCAGCGCGTTGATGGCGTATGGCTTCGAGGCATTGGGACTGCACCGCGTGGGCAGTCAGTGCTTCAGCCGTAATAAAGAATCGGCGCGGGTCATGGAGAACATCGGCCTGTGCTACGAGGGGTGCCTGCGCGGCGCGTTTCTCAAGAACGGTGTGCATGAAGACATGCTGGTGTTCGCCACGTTGCGCGCTGACTGGGAGGCCAGGGTATGAGTGGCTCGGTCGATCACGGCCGACGTCGGGTGCTGGCCGGGCTCGCGGTTGCTACTACATTTTCGATCCTCAGCCCGTATACACGAAGCGCCGGGGTGGATTATCCGTTTACCCTCGGGGTGGCCTCGGGTGACCCGCTGCCGGATGGCTTTGTGATCTGGACGCGGCTGGCCCCGTTGTTCAATGCTGTGGACGGCCGTGGAGGGTTGAGCCGCGCGGTACCGGTACGTTGGCGAGTGGCCAGCGATGTCGGGATGACGCGCATTGTGCGGCAAGGCGAGGTCATGACCAGCGAACGGTTTGCGCATTCGGTGCATGTGGAGGTCGCCGGGCTGCAGGCGGGGCGACCGTACTGGTATCAGTTCGAAGGGCTGGGGGCGCAAAGCCCGGTTGGGCAGGCGCGGACCGCCCCGCCGGTGCAGGCAATGACGTCGGCGCGTGTGGGATTTGTCTCGTGCTCCCATTGGGAGCGTGGCTATTTCAGTGCGTATCGCCACTTGGCCGCCGAGCAGCCGGACCTGGTGTTTTTCCTGGGCGACTATATCTACGACAGTTCCTACGCGCCGGACTCTGGCAAGGTGTTTCGCGCCCATGGCAGCGGTAATGCGGTAAGCCTCAGTGATTATCGCAACCGCTACGCGTTGTACAAAACCGACCCTGACCTGCAGGCCTTGCACGCCGCCGCGCCCAGCGTCGCCACCTGGGACGATCACGAGGTGCAGAACGACTACGCCAACCGTTGGTCCCAGGACCCGAAGATTGCGCTGGAGCAATTTCTGCAGCAGCGGGCGGCGGCCTACCAGGCGTATTACGAACATATGCCATTGCGTACCAGCAGCCTGCCCAGGGGCGCCGACATGCGCATCTACCGGCGCCTGGACTACGGGAGACTGGCACGTTTCCATGTGCTCGATGGCCGGCAATACCGCTCCGAGCAGCCCTGTGTGCTGGCCAATGGCAGTCATCGGGGCCGGGTAGTGACCAATCCGTGCAGCGACTTGCGCGATCCCGGTCGCACAATGCTGGGTTGGCAGCAAGAGGCGTGGCTGGATCAGGGCTTTGCCCAATCCCGGGCGCAATGGAACGTGATTGCCCAGGATCTGCTGGTGGCCCCCTTGATCCAGCGCGACCTGACTAACCACAAGCCGGGGCGCTGGACCGATGGTTGGGACGGTTACATGGCCAACCGCTCAAGGATGCTGGCGTCTATCCAGCGCCACCGCGTGAACAATCCGGTGTTTTGGGGCGGTGATATCCATTCGTTCTGGGCCAACGACCTGCACGTCGATGGCAACGACCCGGATTCGCCGGTGGTTGCCACCGAATTCGTCGGCACCTCGGTGACGTCCGATGGCCCGCCGTACGAGGCGTTCAGCAAGATCCTGCCTATGAACCCTCATGTGAAATTTTTCGACAGTCGCCAGCGCGGCTACGTTTCGGTGGAGGTCCAGGAGCGGCAGATGCTCACGCACCTGCGCGTGATCAGCGACCCGCGCGATCCGGCGGCAACGGTGTCGAACCTCAAATCGTTCGCGGTGGAACCGGGGCGGGCAGGGGCGATCGCGGTTTGAAGGGTGTCACGCAAGAGCGCCGCTTGAGGCGGCATGTGCAGCACGCGCGTTAATCCAGGGTGTAACGTACTGACAGCGCGCCCTTTTTCTCGGACAGGGCGAGGATCTTCACTTGGCCCAATTCGCTCAATGTCTGCACATGCGTGCCGCCGCAGGCGTAGGCGGGCAGGTCGCCGAAGCCGACTTCGCGGGTGCCGTTGTCCACGACCATATGACGGGGATAGTCGGCGGCGATCCACTCGCTGAGTTGCTGTTGAATCGCTTCGGCCTGCATGGCTTGCGCCGCTTCGCCCCGGATAAACGTCACTTTGCCTTCGCCCGGCCAGTGGTGGGCTTTGATCGGCATCCAACCCAGGGTTTCGCCGACGTTGCCGATCAGGTGACCGGCCGAATGCAGACGCGTGTGCAGGGCGCGGAGCTGTTCATCGACCTTTGCGGTGATTGGACCCGTCTCCACAGGGCGGTCGACATAATGCACCACGCGCCCGGCCTCCTGGGTGACACGCAGCACGTGGCTTTCGCCGAGCCAGCCGGTGTCGAACGGCTGTCCGCCGCCTTGGGGATGGAAGAGGGTCGATTGCAGGATCACCGCGAAGTGATTTTCGTGGGGCGTGCAGCTCAACACTTCAAGCTCGGCGCTCAGGTGGTCGTGGGTAAAAAACAGGCGTTCGGTCATCATCTGCATCCGCATCAAGGTTCTGCTGACAGTATAAATACCGCAGGAATGGGTGATAATCCGTTCAATTATCAATGGACCTGTGCGTCATGAGCATTAATCTTCCGTTGCCCCTGTTGGGTGAAATGGCGATGTTCGTCAAAGTGGTAGAGGCCGGCAGCTTTTCCGAAGCGGCACGCCAACTGAGCGTTTCGCCCTCGGCGGTGAGCCGAAGTATTTCGCGCCTTGAACAGGCACTGGCGACCCGCCTGCTGCAACGCACTACGCGCAAGCTGCGCCTGAGCGAAGGCGGTGAAGAAGTATTCAAGCGCTGCCAGGAGATGGTCAACGCGGCGCGCTCGGTGATGGAGATCAGTGGCCAGTTCACCCATGAGGCCGAAGGGCTGGTGCGGGTCAGCGTACCCAAGGCGGTGGGTCGGTTTGTCGTGCATCCGCACATGCCGGAATTTTTGCGACGCTATCCCCAGGTAGATGTGCAACTGATCCTTGAGGATCGGCATGTGGACCTGATCGATGACAACGTCGACCTGAGTATCCGCATTACCGACAGCCCGCCGCCGGGGCTGGTGGGCCGGCAGTTGTTGCCGATAGAACATTTGCTCTGTGCGACACCGCAGTATCTGGCCGAGCACGGTACGCCGGGCCACCCCCATGATCTGGCGGCGCATAGCTGCATTTATCTGGGGGAAACCCCTGCTGACTCACGCTGGAAATTTCGCCGGGGCACCAAGGCCGTGACCGTTGCGGTGCGCGGGCGCTATGCGGCGAACCACACCGGCGTGCGTCTGGATGCGGTGTTGCAGCATGTGGGTATTGGCAGTCTGCCGTATTTCACGGCGCGCCATGCCTTGGAGGAGGGGCATCTGGTGCAGGTGTTGCCGGGGTGGGATTTTATTGCGTCGTACCACGGCGAGGCGTGGCTGCTGCATTCGCCGACGCGCTATTTGCCACCCAAACTGCGGGTATTTATTGATTATCTGGTGGCGTGCATGGCCAAGGAGCCGACCCTGAAAAAACGTTAGGAGCGAGCGGGCTCGCTCCTGGAAAGGTCAGTGCTTGCTTTGGTCTTCCGGCATGGCCAGCAGTTGTTTTTCCTGGTTCCAATCGAACGGCTCATCGTTCTGCTCGGCTTCGTAGCGACGTTCTTCCAGCGCTTGGTAGAGGTCCAGTTCTTCGTCGGGCATGAAGTGCAGGCAATCGCCGCCGAAGAACCACAGCAGGTCGCGCGGTACGAGGTGGGCAATTTGCGGGTAACGCAGGATGACCTGACTCATCAGGTCCTGGCCCAGGTACTGGCTTTCGATCGGGTCGATGGGCAGCAGGGCGCGCAATTCGTCGAAGCGCTCCAGGAACAGGGCGTGACTTTCCTCGGGCACTTGTTCGGCTTCGCCGACAGCAACCAGGATGCTGCGCAGGTGGTCGAGCAAGAGAAGATGATCGGCAACGACGTTGGACACGAGATAAGTCCTCAAAGCAAAAACGGGCGCGAGAGTATATAGCTCATGCGCCCGTAATTATATGACCGCTCGTATCAGCGGACTTTGCCCTCGGCCTGGGCCAGTTCTTCCTTGCTGAAATCATCCACATCGATCACCTTGCGGCGTGCCGCTTCGGCGTCGCGCAGTGTTTGCGCTTCAGCCGCTTGCAACACGCCGGCATTGAGTGCCGCGTCGATGGCGTGCTCGCCGGCAGCCGGCTTGAGCTGGCCGCTTTTGAGCGCGGTGTGCAGTTTCTTTTGCAACGGGTGGCTGGCGCTCAGCAGGTCGTAGGCGTGTTGCAGGGCGCCCACCGGATCTTCCGCCGATTGCGGGCGATAGCAGCCGGCCAGCAATTCTTCCAGGGTCGGGTCGCCTTTGGCGCGGCCGATCACTGCGGCCACCTCGGCATCCAGTGCATCCGATGGGCCGGTATGGCGGCGCCCGAACGGGAATACAATCACCCGTAGCAGGCCGCCCAGTACCTTGTTCGGGAAATTGCTGAGCAATTCATCCAGGGCGCGCTCCGACTCACCGAGGCTTTCTTCCATGGCCCACGCGAACAGCGGTTGCAGGTGGTCCGGCGAGTCCAGGTCGTGGTAACGCTTGAGCGCAGCCGATGCCAGGTACATGTGACTCAGCACATCCCCCAGACGCGCCGACAAGCGTTCGCGACGTTTCAATTCACCCCCCAGCAGCATCATGCTCAGGTCGGCGAGCAGGGCGAAGGCGGCAGCCTGGCGGTTCAAGGCACGGAAGTAGCCCTGGCTCAGACGGTTACCCGGCGCTTTTTCGAAACGGCCGATACCCAGGTTCAGCACCAGCGTACTGGCGGCGTTGCTGACGGCGAAGCCGATGTGCTGCATCAGCAGGCTGTCGAACTCCTTGAGTGCCTGGTCTTTGTCTTCACGTCCGGCCAGCGCCATTTCCTTGAGCACGAACGGGTGGCAGCGGATGGCGCCCTGACCGAAGATCATCAGGTTGCGCGACAGGATGTTTGCGCCCTCAACGGTGATGAAGATCGGCGCGCCTTGCCAACTGCGGCCCAGGTAGTTGTTCGGGCCCATGATGATGCCCTTGCCGCCGTGCACATCCATGGCGTGGCCGATGCATTCACGACCACGTTCGGTGAGGTGATACTTGAGGATGGCTGACAGCACCGAGGGTTTCTCGCCCAGGTCGACCGCGTTGGCGGTCAGCATCCGCGCGCTGTCCATCAGCCAGGCATTGCCGCCGATGCGGGCCAGGGCTTCCTGGATGCCCTCGAAGGCCGACAGCGGCACGTTGAACTGTTCGCGCACCTGAGCATACTGGCCGGTTACCAGGCTGGTGAACTTCGCCGCGCCTGTACCCACCGCCGGCAGCGAAATCGAACGGCCTACCGACAGGCAGTTCATCAGCATCATCCAACCCTTGCCGAGCATTTCCTGACCGCCGATGAGGTAGCTCAGGGGGATAAACACGTCCTTGCCGGAGTTGGGGCCGTTCATGAACGCTGCACCCAAAGGCAAATGGCGACGACCGATTTCAACACCGGGAGTGTCGGTGGGAATCAGGGCCAGGCTGATGCCCAGGTCTTCTTCCGCGCCCAACAGGTGGTCGGGGTCGTACGCCTTGAATGCCAGCCCCAGCAGGGTCGCGACCGGGCCAAGGGTGATGTAGCGTTTTTCCCAGTTCAGACGCAGACCGATGGTTTCCTGGCCTTCCCATTCACCTTTGCAGATCACGCCGGTATCGGGCATGGCGCCGGCGTCGGAACCGGCCAGTGGACCGGTCAGGGCGAAGCACGGAATATCGTCGCCTCGCGCCAGGCGCGGCAGGTAGTGGTTGCGTTGTTCATCGGTGCCGTAATGCAGCAGCAATTCGGCGGGGCCGAGGGAGTTGGGTACCATCACGGTGGAGGCCAGATCGCCACTGCGGGTGGCGAGCTTCATCGCGACCTGTGAATGGGCGTAGGCCGAAAAACCCTTGCCGCCGTATTCCTTGGGAATGATCAGGGCAAAGAAACCGTGAGTCTTGATGTGCTCCCAGGCGGCGGGCGGCAGGTCCATGGCCTGGCCGATTTCCCAGTCGCTGACCATTGCACAGAGTTCTTCGGTGGGACCGTCGATAAAGGCCTGCTCTTCTTCGGTCAACTGCACCTTGGGGTAGGCCAGCAATTTGTCCCAGTCGGGACGCCCGCTGAACAGCTCGCCGTCCCACCATACGGTGCCTGCGTCGATCGCGTCGCGCTCGGTTTCGGACATCGGCGGCAGCACTTTCTGGAACCAGCTGAACAGCGGCTTGGTGAAATATTGGCGACGCAGGTCGGGTAGCAGCAGCGGCGCCGCGACCACGGCCAGCAGCACCCAAAGGATCACCAGCAACCAGCCTGGTGCGTGGCTCCAGGCGCCCATCGCCAGCAGGTAAACGGCGACCACGCCCAGAGCGGGCAGGGGCGCGGTGCGGCGGTGTGCCAGGTAGGCGATGCCGACCACCAGAACCAGTATCCACAACAACAGCATATTCAATCCTCCGTGAAACCAGGGCGAAACCACCAGGGAGCTTAGTCGGCATCCGAGAAAGCGCGGTGGTCAGGGTGTAACGAGTTGTGCTGAAAGCACCCTGCAGCGGGCGCCGACATTTGGCCGAATCGTCGTTATCCGTGGGCTGGGCCTGTGGTTAAACTCCAGGCTTGCCTCGGAGATCAAACATCATGAATGCGTACTTGAGTCCCAGCCGCTTCATCGATAGTGACCACCCTGCCGTGGTGGAGTTCGCGGTAAAACATCGCGGAACCAGCGCGGATTTAAATGACCAGGCGGTCAGCCTTTACTACGCGGTGCGTGAGCAGATTCGCTACAACCCTTATACCTTCAGCCGCGATCCGCGCACCCTCAGTGCCAGCTTCGCCCTGGCCAGCCGTGAGAGTTACTGCGTGCCCAAGGCCACTTTGCTCGCCGCCTGCGCCCGGCATTGCGGCATCCCCGCACGCATCGGCCTGGCGGACGTGCGCAATCACCTGTCGACCCCACGTCTGATCGCGTTGCTCAAGAGTGACGTGTTCGCCATGCACGGGTACACCGAGTTGTACCTGCACGGTCGCTGGGTCAAGGCGACGCCGGCGTTCAACGCCCAGTTGTGCGAACTGTTCGATGTGCCGCCGCTGCCGTTCGACGGCATCAATGACAGCGTTTTCCAGGCCTACAATCGCCAGGGCCAGCGGTCGATGGAGTATCTGGTCGACCATGGGCAGTTTGCGGATGTGCCCGAGGAATTTTTCTTCGCCCACCTGCAGAAATGTTACCCGCACCTGTTTGACGATGCGCCGCCTCCCTTGCTGGGCGACCTGCGGACGGATTTAAGCCGCCTGTGAACCGGCGTATGCTGCTGCGTCCACCCATCCACGAAGGCGCGGTCATGCTGAAAATCTGGGGTCGTAAAAATTCATCGAATGTCAGGAAGGCACTGTGGTGCGCCGAGGAGCTCGGCCTGGAGTATGAAGCCATTGATGCAGGCGGGGCTTTCGGCGTGGTCGACACGCCGCAGTATCGGGCGCTGAACCCCAACGGCCGAGTGCCGATGATCGAAGACGGTGACTTCGTGCTGTGGGAGTCCAACACCATCGTGCGCTACCTGTGCGCCAAGCACGGGGCGAGCTGGTATCAGACCGATCTTCAGGCCCGCGCCAACGCGGAAAAGTGGATGGACTGGACCACCTCAACCCTCGCCGAGCCATTCAAAGCAGTGTTCTGGGGCATCGTGCGCACGCCAGCGGAGCAACGGAACTGGGACGCCATCAATGCCGGGCGCAACGCCTGCATCGACGCGCTCGGTATGGTGGACAAGGCCCTGGCCGAACAACCCTACCTGTCCGGCAACGCCATCGGCATGGGCGACATTCCCTTGGGCAGCTTTATCTACGCGTGGTTTGAAATGCCCATCGAGCGGCCTGCCATGCCCCATCTGGAGGCGTGGTACCAGCGTTTGCAGCAACGCCCGGCCTACCGAAAAGCGGTTATGACCGCGTTGACTTAATACCCACTATTAATACGGGTGACTGTACTTGTACGGCGCGGCCAAGCACCATGCCTGTCCTGCGCCGTCGTTGAACTAAGGGCGGCGTGCCCTCATCTACTCTTTCTATTCCCTTCTCTGGTGCGTAATCCGATATGAGTTCCGCTCTGTCCATCCGGCAGCTAACCAAAACCTACGGCAACGGTTTCCAGGCCCTGAGTGGTATCGATCTGGACGTTGCCGAAGGTGATTTCTTCGCCTTGCTCGGCCCCAACGGTGCCGGCAAATCCACCACCATCGGTATCCTGTCCACCCTGGTTAACAAGACCAGCGGCACGGTAAATATCTTCGGCCATGACCTGGACAAATCCCCGGCGGCGCTCAAGCGTTCCATCGGCGTGGTGCCCCAGGAATTCAACTTCAACCAGTTCGAAAAGACCTTCGACATTGTCGTAACCCAGGCGGGCTACTACGGTATTCCAGCGAAAATCGCCAAGGAACGCGCCGAGCAGTACCTCACGCAATTGGGCCTGTGGGACAAGCGCGACGTGCCTTCGCGTTCGTTGTCAGGCGGCATGAAGCGGCGCCTGATGATCGCCCGCGCACTGGTGCACGAGCCGCGCCTGCTCATTCTCGACGAGCCTACCGCCGGCGTGGACATCGAGCTGCGACGTTCGATGTGGACCTTTCTCACCGAGCTGAACGAGAAGGGCATCACCATCATTCTCACCACGCATTACCTGGAAGAGGCCGAGCAGTTGTGCCGCAACATCGGCATCATCGACCACGGCACCATTGTTGAGAACACCAGCATGCGCAACCTGCTGGGCCAGTTGCATGTGGAAACGTTTCTGCTGGACCTGAAGAACACACTGACGACCGCGCCGCAGTTGCTAGGCTACCCCAGCCGCCTGGTAGACAGCCGCACCCTGGAAGTCCAGGTGGATAAAGCCATGGGTATCACCGCGCTGTTCGGCCAGTTGGCCACCCAGAACATCGAGGTGCTGAGCCTGCGTAATAAAACCAATCGCCTCGAGGAGTTGTTCGTGTCCCTGGTGGAGAAAAATCTGGCGAAGGTGGCGGTATGAGTTCCGAACTGCAACCCAACCTCGTCGCGCTGCAGACCATCGTCTATCGCGAAGTGAAGCGCTTTACCCGGATCTGGCCGCAGACGTTGCTGCCGCCGGCGATCACCATGGTCTTGTACTTTGTGATCTTCGGGAACCTGATCGGCCGCCAGATTGGCGACATGGGTGGCTTTACCTACATGGAGTACATCGTGCCTGGCCTGATCATGATGTCGGTGATCACCAACTCCTACGGCAACGTGGTCTCGAGTTTCTTCGGCAGCAAATTCCAGCGCTCCATCGAGGAGCTGATGGTGTCGCCAGTGTCGCCGCACACCATCCTGATCGGCTACACCCTCGGTGGTGTGCTGCGCGGCTTGATGGTCGGGGTGATCGTGACGCTGCTGTCGCTGTTCTTCACTCACTTGCAGGTCCATCACCTCGGGGTGACGATTCTGGTGGTGGTGCTGACGGCGACTATCTTCTCGCTGCTGGGCTTTATCAACGCCGTGTTTGCACGCAACTTCGATGACATCTCGATCATCCCGACCTTCGTGCTGACGCCACTGACCTACCTGGGCGGAGTGTTCTACTCCATCAGCCTGCTGCCGCCGTTCTGGCAGACCGTGTCGCTGGCCAACCCGGTGCTGCATATGGTCAATGCCTTCCGCTACGGCATCCTCGGCGTGTCGGATATCAAGATCAGCGTGGCGATTACCTTCATGGTCGTGGCTACCGTGGTCCTGTATATCGGTTGTGCGCGGCTGCTGGTGAGTGGGCGCGGGATGCGCACCTGAGCCCCTGTGGGGGGGTAAGCTCCCTCCCACCTTTAGTTTTGCATCACGCCTTCAGTGCCAGCTCGATCAACGCGTGCAGCTCTGCAACTGTCAAAGGCGTGTTCGAAAACAGAATGCGAAACACCGTGGGCGCGGCCAGAAGGTTGATCAAGCGGTCCACGCTTGGCGCCGTGTCGGCAGGGTAGCGGTCAACAATCGCCTGCAGCTGAGCGCTCAGAATGCTCACGCAATAGCCTGGCGTCTGGCTGCACTGCACATCGCGCATCATCATGCGCCCCGGCTCCGAATTCATTTCATCCAGATATTGCTCGGCCCAGGCCCGCAGGTCACCGCGCAGGCTGCCGGTATCGGCCGGCTCGCTGTCCGGTCGCATGCGCGCCAGGGCCACGTCGGCGAGCAGGGCGCCGAGGTCTCCCCAGCGTCGGTAAATGGTCGACGGGGTTACCCCGGCGCGCGCAGCAATCATCGGCACTGTCACGCTGGAACGCGCATGCTCTTCCAGCAGTTCACGCACCGCGCTATGTACCGACGCTTGTACCCGGGCACTGCGGCCTCCCGGGCGTAGGCCTTCTTTAATCACCATGGGCGTGACCTTAACACAAAGAATTTGCTTTAAGCGCCAACGGATAGCACACTCCACAAAAGCAAAATATTAGCTTTAACGGAGCGTGCGCATGTCCAGCCTTACTTCCCATCGTCCCAGCCTGGTGTTTCTGGCGATCACCTTGCTGACGTTTCTTGCCGCGTCCAGCGCGCCGACGCCGTTGTACCACCTGTATCAGCAACAATTGGATTTCTCCCCGGGCATGCTCACGCTGATCTTCGGCGTGTACGCCCTGAGCTTGTTGGCGGCGCTGCTGACGGTGGGCTCACTGTCGGACTACCTGGGGCGCAAGCCGATTATTTTCGCTGCGCTGATTCTGGAAATGCTGGCGATGCTGCTGTTTATCAATGAAAGCAGCGTGGCCTGGCTGATCGCTGCGCGCACGTTGCAAGGCTTTGCCACCGGCATGGCCACCGCCGTGCTCGGTGCGGCGCTGCTGGATACCGATCGCGAGCAAGGCCCGCTGATCAACAGCCTTGCGCCTTTGCTGGGTATGGCGTGTGGTGCGATGGGCTGCAGCCTGCTGGTGGAGTACGCGCCGTCCCCGACCCGGTTGATTTACTGGGTGCTGTTCGGCGGCCTGCTGTTGCAGGCCTTGGCGGTATGGCGCCTGCCGGAAACGGTCAGCCGTATTCCAGGAGCACTGGCGTCGTTGTGGCCGACCTTGCATGTGCCTGCCCAGGCCCGCCGCGCGCTGTGGATCGCGTTGCCGGTGGATATCGCGGTATGGGCCATGGGCGGTTTTTATTTGTCCCTGGCGCCGTCATTAGTGCACGCGGCGACCGGCTCGACATCGAACCTGATCGGGGGAGCGCTGGTGGCGGTGCTGACCGTCAGCGGAGCGTTGATGATTTATGGTCTGCGCCATCGCGCCGCGCATAAGGTTCTGCGCCTGGGCGCAATGCTGTTGGCCATGGGCGTGGCGCTGATCCTCGGGGCCGTGCACACCGCCAGCCTGGCGCTGTTCTTCATCGCCACCCTGATCGCCGGCAGCGGGTTCGGCGCCGGGTTCCTGGGCGCTGTGCGCAGCGTGGTGCCACTGGCGTTGCCCCATGAACGGGCCGGCCTGATGTCGGCATTTTACGTGCTCAGTTATTTGGCTTTCTGCATACCCGCGCTGTTGGCCGGCACACTGACGCGCACGTTCGGTCTGATTGCCACCACGGATGGGTATGGCGCCTTATTGATCGTGCTGGCCCTGAGCGCCTTGCTGGCGCTGCTGCTGCAAGGTCGCGCCATGACCAGAGCAATGTCCAGCCCCACCAAGTGCGTGCGATAAATTGGTCAAAGTCTGCCGTACTTATCTGCAAAACAGATAACAGTTAGAGATATTACCCGTTATATAGATATTCGATCAGGTTCTACCATGGTCTCACCCTCATACGAGGAAGAGGATTTCACCATGACCTGTTCCGCTGTTCCCAGTTACAAACCCTTCAGTCACCTGACCCGGCCTCGGGAAGTGATTCGCCAGTTCACGCCCAACTGGTTCGCCGCAACCATGGGCACCGGCGTGCTCGCCCTGGCCCTGGCCCAATTGCCGGTGGCACTGCCGGGCATGCATGCCCTGGCCGAAACGCTGTGGTTGTTCACCATCGTCTTGTTCATAGTGTTCAGCGGCTTGTACGCCGCGCGCTGGGTGATGTTTTTTCACGAGGCGCGGCGGATCTTCGGGCACTCCACGGTTTCGATGTTCTTCGGCACCATTCCGATGGGCCTGGCCACGATCATCAACGGTCTGCTGCTGTTCGGTCTGCCGCGTTGGGGCAATGCCGTGGTGCCGTGGGCCGAGGTGCTGTGGTGGTTGGATGTGGCCATGGCCCTGGCCTGCGGCGTGCTGATCCCGTTCATGATGTTCACGCGCCAGGAGCACAGCATCGACCAGATGACCGCCGTGTGGCTGCTGCCCGTTGTCGCCGCCGAGGTCGCCGCCGCCAGTGGTGGGCTGTTGGCGCCGCACCTGGTCGACGCCCATGGGCAACTGGTGATGCTGGTGACCAGCTATGTGTTATGGGCATTTTCCCTGCCGGTGGCGTTCAGCATTCTGACCATCCTGATGCTGCGCATGGCCTTGTACAAACTGCCCCACGCCAATATGGCCGCGTCAAGTTGGCTGGCCCTTGGCCCCATCGGCACCGGTGCTCTCGGCATGTTGCTGCTGGGAGGCGATGCAACGGCTATCTTCGCCGCCAACGGCCTGCCTGGCATCGGCGACATTGCCAACGGCCTGGGCCTGGTGGCCGGTGTCACGCTGTGGGGTTTCGGCTTGTGGTGGATGCTGATTGCGGTGTTGATCACGCTGCGCTACCTGCGCGCAGGAATCCCCTTCAACCTGGGCTGGTGGGGCTTTACCTTTCCCCTGGGCGTGTACGCGTTGACCACGCTCAAACTGGCAAGCGTGTTGCACCTGGCGTTCTTCAACGTGGTGGGCAGCGTGTTGGTGGCGGCGCTGGCGTTGATGTGGTTGATCGTGGCCAGACGCACCGTTGCCGGCGCCTATGGAGGTGAGCTTTTTGTTTCACCGTGCATTGCAGGATTAGGGAATAAGTAAGCAGGATTAGGTAAAGTCGTGGCCTGATAATCGATAAGCCTTCAGGCCATGCAGGAACACGGACGACGATGAGCCATCCTTCTCAATTCACCTTGCTGCGCACGCGGCGCTTTCTGCCGTTTTTCATCACCCAGTTGCTGGGTGCCTTCAACGACAACATCTTCAAGCAATCGCTGATCCTGGCGATTCTCTACAAACTCACCATCGACGGTGATCGCGCCATTTGGGTCAACCTGTGCGCGCTGCTGTTCATTCTGCCGTTCTTTCTGTTTTCGGCGCTGGCCGGGCAGTTCGGCGAGAAATTCAACAAGGACGCCCTGATACGCGCGATCAAGATCGGCGAAATCGTGATCATGGCCGTGGGTGCCACCGGGTTTCTGTTCAATCATTTGGAATTGATGCTGCTGGCGCTGTTCGCCATGGGCACGCACTCGGCGCTGTTCGGCCCGGTCAAATATTCGATCATGCCCCAGGCGTTGCGCGACGACGAATTGGTCGGCGGTAACGGCCTGGTGGAAATGGGCACGTTCCTGGCGATCCTGGCCGGCACTATCGGCGCCGGGATCATGATGTCGTCCACTCATTACGCACCGGTGGTGTCGGTGGCGATCGTCGGCGTGGCGGTCCTGGGTTACCTGGCCAGCCGCAGCATTCCGCGTGCGGCGGCCTCCACGCCGCAACTGCGTTTGAACTGGAATATCTTCAGTCAATCCTGGGCCACCCTGCGCATGGGCCTGGGGCAGACGCCGGCAGTGTCGCGCTCGATTGTCGGCAACTCGTGGTTCTGGTTTGTCGGCGCGATCTACCTGACGCAGATTCCGGCCTACGCCAAGGAGTGGCTGTACGGCGATGAAACCGTGGTCACTCTGATTCTCACGGTGTTCTCGGTGGGCATCGCGCTGGGTTCGATGCTGTGCGAAAAGCTGTCCGGGCGTAAGGTTGAAATCGGCCTGGTGCCGTTCGGTTCATTTGGCCTGACGGTATTCGGCCTGCTGCTGTGGTGGCACTCGGGTGGCTTCGCGCAGAACGTCCAGGCCAACGATTGGCTGGCGGTGCTCAGCTACGGCCAAGCGTGGTGGGTACTGGGCGATATCCTTGGCTTGGGTGTGTTCGGCGGTTTCTATATCGTGCCGTTGTACGCGTTGATCCAGTCACGCACGGCTGAACACGAGCGCGCGCGGGTAATCGCCGCCAACAACATCCTCAACGCGTTGTTCATGGTGGTGTCGGCGATGGTGTCGATCCTGCTGCTGAGCGTGGCCAAGCTGTCGATTCCGCAGCTGTTCCTGGTGGTGTCGCTGCTAAATATCGCGGTCAACGCCTACATCTTCCGGATCGTCCCGGAGTTCACCATGCGCTTCATGATCTGGCTGCTCAGCCATTCCATGTACCGCGTGGAGCACCGCAACCTGCAGGCCATCCCCGATGAAGGCGCCGCGTTGCTGGTGTGTAATCACGTGTCGTTTGTCGATGCGCTGCTGATTGGCGGCGCGGTGCGTCGGCCGATTCGCTTTGTCATGTACTACAAGATCTACCGTTTGCCGGTGCTCAACTTTATCTTTCGCACCGCCGGGGCGATTCCAATTGCCGGGCGCAACGAAGATATTCAGATTTATGAGCAAGCCTTCAAGCGCATAGCTCAATACCTTAAGGACGGGGAGCTGGTCTGTATCTTCCCGGAGGGCAAGCTGACGGCCGATGGTGAGATGAATGAGTTTCGGGGGGGCGTGACGCGTATCCTGGAAGAGACGGCGGTGCCGGTAATCCCCATGGCGTTGCAGGGGCTGTGGGGCAGTTTCTTCAGCCGGGACCCGAACAAAGGCTTCCTGCGCCGGATCTGGTCGCGGGTGGTGCTGGTGGCCGGCGCGCCGGTTGCTGTAGAGGCGGCTACGCCTGCCCGGTTGCAGGAAGCGGTGGCAGGGTTGCGTGGGACGGTTCGCTAGATTGGTACGACTAGTCAGCCCTTATCGCGCTCAAGCCGCCCGCGATAAGGGCTGGCGGCCTAGGTGCTGAGCTTGAGGCCAATGAGCCCGCATATGATCAGCGCGACACTGGCCAGCCTGAACAACGCCATGGATTCGCCGAACAGGATTATCCCGGCAATGACTGTTCCGACGGCGCCCACGCCCGTCCATACGGCATAGGCAGTGCCCAGCGGCAGCTCTTTGACGGCCAGCCCCAGCAGGCCAAGGCTCACGGCCATGGCGGCAAGCGTCAGGAGGGTGGGCAGCGGCTTACTGAAACCGTCGGTGTACTTCAAGCCGACGGCCCAGCCGACTTCGAACAACCCGGCAAAAAACAGAATGATCCAGGACATGGGTAACCCTTCTGTAGATGGGGTCGTCCCCGGAATTGGCGCTTGACAGCGTCGCGGGGTCGTCCCCGCGAAGGGCGTTAGAGTGCCGAGCATCGATCACGCGATCAAGTTGGCGGGGTGCTCTCCTGTGGGAGACGGTCTTGCGCTTCGCTCATACGGCGGAAGTAAGTCGACAGTAATGCCCCGGAAATATTGTGCCAGACGCTGAATAGCGCGCTCGGCACCGCCGCCAATGGCGAGAAGTGCGCGCTGGCCAGCGCGGCGCCCAACCCGGAGTTTTGCATGCCCACCTCCAGCGCCAGGGATTTGCGTTGCGCTAGAGGCAGCTTGAACAGGCGACCGGTGAAGTAGCCCAGCAAGTAGCCGAAGCTGTTATGCAGCATCACCACCGCCATGATCAACAGGCCCGACTCGGCAATCTTTGCCTGGCTCGCCGCAACTACCGCGGCGACGATCATCACGATGCTGATCACCGATACCAGCGGCAATACCTCCACCGCATGGCGCACGCGCTCACCGAGCACGCGTTGCGCCACCACGCCGAGGACGATCGGCAGCAGCACCACTTGCAGAATCGACCAGAACAGCTCCATGAACGACACCGGCAACCAGGCTGACGCGAGCAGCCAGATCAGTGCCGGCGTCAGCAGCGGGGCGAGGAGGGTGGTGACAGCGGCGATGGCCACCGACAACGCCAGATCGCCACGGGCCAGCCAGGTCATGACGTTGGACGAGGTGCCGCTTGGGCAGCAGCCCACCAGGATCACACCGACGGCAATTTCCGGCGGCAGATGAAACGCCTGGCACAACAACCAGGCCACGCCGGGCATGATCACGAAGTGCGCCACCACGCCCAGTGCCACGCGCCATGGATGGCGCGCGACTTCGGCGAAGTCATCCAGTTTCAGGGTCAGCCCCATACCGAACATCACCAGGCCCAGCAACGGCACGATGGCGCTTTTGAGGCCGATGAACCAGGTCGGTTCGAAGAACGCCACAACGGCGAAAATCAACACCCAGTAGGCGAAGGTATTGCCGACGAAGCGGCTCAAGCTGGCGAGGGCGCGCATGGGGATGTCCTTTTTTGTTGGTCTTTTTTGAAAGGTTGATGCGGTCAAATGTGGGGAGGGGGCTTGCCCCTATCGCACTGTGCCGGCCAATGAATAAGTTGACCGACACCGCGCAATCCAGAGCTCGCCCCCTGCCGCATCCCGATCCTCACACGGCTTAGATGCCCTGCGGGGTCTCTTCGCCGCCCAGTGCTTCGATCAACGCCGGCAGGAAGTCGCCGAACGTCAGCATCATCAGGGTAAAGCTGGCATCCAACTGGCCCAGGGCTTCGTCGCCGCCGTCCTGTTCGGCCTGGTCCTGCAGCAGGTCTTCGAACTTCAGGCGCTTGACGGTCATTTTGTCGTCGAGCATGAAGGACAGCTTGTCCTGCCAGGCCAGGGCCAACTGCGTTACCACTTTGCCGGTGGTCAGGTGCAGTTGGATTTCTTCGCTGGTCAGGTCCTGACGCTTGCAACGGACGATGCCGCCGTCTTCGTGAGTGTCGCGCAGTTCGCATTCGTCGAGAACGAAGAAATCATCGGCCGGTTTCTGGGTGGTGACCCAGTCGGTCATGATGGCGGTCGGTGCGGTTTTAACCGTCAATGGGCGTACCGGCAGGGTGCCGATGACTTCACGCAGGGTCGAGAGCAAGTCTTCGGCGCGCTTGGGGCTGGCTGAGTTCACCAGGATCAGACCTTGTTTCGGCGCAATGGCGGCGAAGGTCGATGAGCGACGAATGAACGCGCGGGGCAGGAAGGCCTGAATGATCTCATCCTTGATCTGGTCGCGCTCCTTCTTATAGACCTTGCGCATCTGCTCGGCTTCGATTTCTTCGACCTTCTCTTTGACTGCGTCGCGCACCACACTGCCCGGCAGGATACGTTCTTCCTTGCGCGCTGCGATCAGCAGGAAGTCACCGCTGACGTGAACAAGGGGGGCATCTTCGCCTTTGCCGAACGGTGCGACGAAACCGTAAGTGGTCAACTCCTGGCTCGCACACGGGCGTGCCAGTTTGGTGGCCATGGCCGCTTCCAACGCCTCGGCATCAACAGGCAGATCTTGGGTCAGGCGATAGATAAGCAGGTTCTTGAACCACATGGGGTGAGTCTCTCCTTTATACAAAGGGGGGCATTATTCTCTTCATATTGGCGCAGGCCAACCCTGCCTAAGCCATTGGAAGGCATGAAAAAAAAGATTTAAGAAAGTGCTTGCCAGACCTGAGGGCGCTCCGTAGAATGCGCGCCACACCGAAACGAAGGGTGATTAGCTCAGCTGGGAGAGCATCTGCCTTACAAGCAGAGGGTCGGCGGTTCGATCCCGTCATCACCCACCATTCGCTTCACGTGTTACGCGCAGCGGTAGTTCAGTCGGTTAGAATACCGGCCTGTCACGCCGGGGGTCGCGGGTTCGAGTCCCGTCCGCTGCGCCATATTCGGTTACCTGGAACACTGAACGCCAGGTCGCCACAGAAAGCCCGCTTAATCGCGGGCTTTTTGCTGTTCGACATACGGCAAAAAATCGCGCGCTTAATTTTTTTAAAATAAAGTGCATTTAAATCAAGACATTACGATTTTTTGGTGTATGATGCGCCCACACCGAAACGAAGGGTGATTAGCTCAGCTGGGAGAGCATCTGCCTTACAAGCAGAGGGTCGGCGGTTCGATCCCGTCATCACCCACCATTCGCTTTACGTGTTACGCGCAGCGGTAGTTCAGTCGGTTAGAATACCGGCCTGTCACGCCGGGGGTCGCGGGTTCGAGTCCCGTCCGCTGCGCCATATTCGGTTATCTGGAACGCTGAACGCCAGGTCGCCACAAGAAGCCCGCTCATTGAGCGGGTTTTTTTTCGCCCGGGATTTGGCTACTCGACTTTTTTCTTGTGTGTCTGACGCGTAGCCAGGTGTTCAAAGCAAAACGAGGCAGTGCCGAACACCGCGATCAAGGTGAGTACGATCATGCCGAGGGTTGAGCTTTCCACGTTGATTTCCTACGTGATGGGGTAGGCGCTCAAGGTAGATTCGCGGCAAACATGTCTCAATAGACCCGACGCAATCCTTACGGCACCGGGCCCGTTGTTATGCACTCTTTACGGTGCGTTGCGGCTATGACGGTAATCGCTGACCGCTTCGTACACCGCCTTGCGCAGACGGTTGATACCGCCGATGGGGCGATGCTCCGCGACGCCGAACCAGGGATTGAACGACTGGTTGTCACAGGCCAGGTTCTGCGCCGGCGTATCGAAGTCCTGAGCAGGAATCCGTACGGTGGCCACGGTTTCATAGGGCGCATCGCTCTCCTTCCACTCGATGCTGGTGTCTTCGATAGGCATGAATTTCTGCGGGTTCTGCCGCTGGATCTGCAATTCGAAGCACGCCGGCACCCGGTCCGTGGACAACTGCTGGCTCAAGGCGCTGCGCAAGAAATTCGGCAAGTCCTGGTTCTGTTTGGGCAGCACGTACTCCGGGCAACTCTGAGGGGCGGGCGCCACGCGGAACTTGGCATTGGCCGTACCGAACTTGTAGGGCGATACCGAAAAGTAGGTGGTCTGCGTCGGGCTGGCGGGCGCCGGCGCCAGGGTTGCGAGGGCGATAAACAGGTGACGCACTTGCCAACTGCGTGGGTCGATACCGGGAAAGAATGCCAGGACTTTCTTACCGTCCGCCTGGGCGCCGATGTTCTGTGCGTACTCCGCTACGTCGCTGACGAAAAAGTTGGGATGACTGAACATCACAAAGTCTTGCTCGGTACGGGCTTGTTGGTCCGCCAGCAGCTGTTTGCCGGGCACGTCGAGCAGCTTGAGGGCCATGCCCCGCGCGTCGCGGATACTGTCGAACTGCGGGTAAGCGTTGCCATTGGACAGGCGCATCAGCGCCTGCCAGGTCTTGCCCGGTTCGGCGAATACACCCTGGCGCAGCGCAGGATCCAGATCGGACAGCACGCTGACTTCGGCCTTCACGCAGCCGTGCGCCTTGGCGTGGGCGTCGCGCAGGTAGCGTGTACCTTCGCGATGCTGATCGACGATGCGCACCGCCGTTTGAATGATGCCTTGGGTCATCGCCGCTTCGCCCGGCGGCACCTGCTCATCCGCCGGCACCGGGCCGCTGTGCTGCCATGCGTACCAGGCGCTACTCGCCAGCCAGCCAATCAGGCCCAGCGCCACCAGCCAGAGCAGGGTCTTGCCGACAAAGCGGCCAAGGCGCAGCCAGAGGCGTGCGAGCAGGGAGGGGCGATCGTATTGAGATCGAATCATCATGGCAGTTGTTGCTCCAGAGGGCCGCCCAGTACTTTGAGGTATTCCAGCAGTGCCCAGCGCTCCTGCGGCAGCAAGCTGCGGCCAATCACGCCATTGCCTCGCTGACCGGCTCGGAATTCGTGGCCACTGTTATGGTTGCCGGTCACTCGGGTATCGAACAGGAAGGCATTGTTGAATGCCGCGGTTTCAAAGCCCAAGTGGCGCGGGTCGTAGTTGAATGTGCCTTTATAGAAAGTGGTGCTGCGCTCATCCTGAGGCGAGAGCAACTGGTAAATGGTCGGCACCGAGCCGTTATGCAGGAATGGCGGCGTAGCCCATACGCCGGCCAACGGGCGCGCCTTGTAAGCGCGCAATTCGCGCACGCCGATCGGCAGGCCGTAGCCATCCAGGCGCGGGCGCTCGGCCGGGGTCACGCCGGCGGCGCGGTAGGCGTGGTCTTCGACGAAGGCGGTGACGTAGGCCAGGCCTTTGGCCACGGACATATTCTTCAGATCCAGCGGCTCGGTCGGGCTGGGGTGCAGTTCGACATTCAGTCTGGCCAGCTCGGTCGGGTCCCATTGCAGGGCGCTGAGATCGTAACGTCGATCGGCAATGTTGGCGGCGGTGCCGGGGTCGGTGCCGATGTACTCAACCGGCAGCATTTTCAAGTGCTGCACCGGACGGCCGTTTTCCTCGGTGACATTCGGCACGTGGCAGCCTGCGCAATTTTCCGCGAACAGTGCGCGACCCTGCGCCGCCAGCGGCTTGTCGATGGCACCGAACAGGTCTTCGGGCCAGGTGGGTGGCTTGAGGCGCTGCAGGGTTTCTTCAATCAGGTTGAGGTCGCGCACCCTTACGCTGGAAGGGTAGCGCGCATCGCCTTGCAGGGGCTGACCGGCGCTGTCGAAAAAGGCCAGGGTCGCGCCCACGCCCAATGCTTCGCCGATATTGCGTGCCATGGGCTGTTGGGCCGAGCCGTTCCATTGCACCCAATCGAAGGTCCAGATATCCCACAGTTGTGGGTAGTCCACCGGCGCGTTGGCCACGCGGTAGTTGTCCGCCGAAATGGCATCGCCAAAACTGGCGTTGGCGATACGGCCAAAGGCGTCTGTACGGCCGGGGCCTTCTTCGGTGGGGTAGAGGCCCCGGTGGGTGTCGTTCCAGGCGACTTTGAAAAACTGATTCAGCGACTGCTTGAAGTCCTCGCGCAGTTGGCTGTGTTCGGCGTCATAGCGATCTTTGAGCACCTGGCGGGCGAACCGTTCGAATTTCCAGGGGTTGTAATAAGTGGCGGCCAGGCTGGCGACAAGGGCCTGGCCGAAGCTGCCACCGCGCAATGTCGGTACGCTGGAGGGCAATACGTGCTGGGCCGAGCCGCCATCGATACGCAGCGCCTGGCCTTTGAAGTGCAATTCGCCGGTGTGGCACGCCGCGCAGGTGATATCCAGGTATTCGACGTTGCTGTCGGCATTCTTGTGGCGGGCGAACCCTACGGGCAGGTTGCCGGGATTTTGCGCGGAGGGTACTTGCCTGGGGTCGACCAGGAAACCGAAGCGCGCCAGGTACTCAGGCGTGGCAAAGCGTTGCTCGGAGAACGGCAGTTCAAGGGCGGTGAACCACTCATAATGCAGCCCCTTTACCTGGGTACCTTGGGGCGTGAAATAGTAGATCTGGCGGTCGGCGGCGCTCCATTGGTCCTGGTAGTGCACGTGCTTGACGGGCACGTAGGCCGGCAACCTGGGGTTGATGGTGTAATAGATCACCACGGCCACCGCCAAGCCCAGCAGCAGCCCGAGCAGCAGCAAAATACGGGAAAATAGGCGCAAGATAACTATCCTTGTCTAGGGGTTGCGTTGTTATGCCACTACGCCAGGAGTGCGGCAAGTGGCCATGAGCCTGGATGAAGGCGGTCCCGCGGTCCGTCGCGGGCCCTCATGATGAATGAAAATGCTTTTAAACACGTGAACTTATCGGAAGTTTCCTGCTCACATGCCGGTAGCCATTGGTCGTGGCCGCCTGATAAGCTCGCGACTTTATTCAAATGCCCTATTGGCGCATGAACAAGGAAATAGCATGAAACAGCATCGGTTGGCGGCGGCGGTGGCCCTGGTTAGCCTGGTACTTGCGGGTTGTGATTCGCAGACCAGCGTAGAGCTGAAAACCCCGGCGCAAAAAGCTTCCTATGGCATCGGCCTGAACATGGGCAAGAGCCTTGCCCAGGAAGGCATGGATGACCTGGATTCCAAAGCGGTAGCCCAAGGCATTGAAGATGCCGTCGGCAAGAAAGAGCAGAAGCTCAAAGACGACGAACTGGTTGAAGCGTTCGCCGCACTGCAAAAGCGTGCTGAAGAACGCATGACCAAGATGAGCGAAGAGTCGGCAGCCGCCGGCAAGAAATTCCTCGAAGAAAATGCCAAGAAAGACGGCGTCGTGACCACGGCTTCCGGTCTGCAGTACAAGATCACCAAGAAAGCCGATGGCCCGCAGCCTAAGCCTACCGACGTGGTGACTGTTCACTACACCGGCAAGCTCACCAACGGCACTACCTTTGACAGCTCCGTGGATCGCGGTAGCCCGATTGACCTGCCGGTCAGCGGCGTGATTCCGGGTTGGGTCGAAGGCCTGCAATTGATGCACGTTGGCGAGAAGGTCGAGCTGTACATCCCATCCGACCTGGCCTACGGCGCGCAAAGCCCGAGCCCGGCGATCCCAGCCAACTCCGTGCTGGTATTCGACCTGGAGCTGCTGGCCATCAAGGATCCGGCCAAGGCTGACGCACCTGCCGCACCTGCCGCCAAGAAGTAATCGGCGCCTGAACACACAACGCCCCGTCTCGACGGGGCGTTGTTGTTTCTGCGGCCTGCACACATTCAACCGAACGTCCAAAGCCTGTAACAGTCTGATATAACACTCGAGCACGGGTAACCGCACGGCAACGCCAAGTCAATGAATTCTTGGGTTTTTTTGATGTGCGCAAAAAACGCCCGATCTGACTGCAAGCCTTGTAGTTCGTGGCTTTCAGCCCGCAAAACAGGCTCTGTTCACAAGGTTATCCACAATTTGTGTGGATAACCTTGTGCGTCGACTGGAACTGGAGTGACCCATGAAACCACCTTTCAATTTCACCCGATTCCTGCCCATGGCGGCTCGCTTGCTGGGACGTGGACGCTTGCCGACGTTGCTGTTCGCGGTGGCGGCCAAGGGCTCCAGCCAGGGCAACCGCCTGGGCAAACTCAAGGATGATCTCAAGTTGCTTCAGGCCCTGTGCCTGGCCTACTGGCGTGGTGAGTACCGCGCCATCAGCCCCAAGGCGCTGATTTCGATAGTGGCCGGTCTGATGTATTTCCTGAGCCCGATTGATGCGATCCCGGACTTCATCCCGATGTTCGGCATGTTCGATGATATCGCCGTACTGGCGTGGGTGATGAAGACGTTGGAAGGCGAATTGAGCGCCTTTCGCGCCTGGCGTAATGCCCAGCGCCCGGAGAAGCTGGCGGTGGTGGAGCGTCTGCCTGCAACGCCGGCGCTGCTGGCTGAGGAAAACCCGCAAAAAAACTGAACCCATGGCTATCCCCCTGCGACCTTTGTGGCTGTTAGGATTACACTCCTAAGGAAAGTGCTTACGCTGTAAGTGTTGTTATCCTACGGGGCGGTCATGGATATTCAGATAATTTCACGCAATGGCGAACCCGAATATGCGGTGTTGCCATGGGATCAATACCAGGCGCTGCTCAACGCGGTCGGTCAGCAACAGCCTCCGTCACCTTCTTCCCCTGTTGCCCGAGCGGTTGCCGAGCAGGACCTTCGGCCGCTCGCCGACTTGCGTGGGCTGCGTGAAGCCAAGGGCCTGGCTATTGAAGGACTGGCCCGCACCGTGGGCATCAGCCCCTCGTATCTTGAATTGATCGAAACGGGTGAGCGCCAGCCGGATGCCGCGATCCGCCGCAGCCTGGCCTGGGAATTGGGCGTTGCAGGGTGGAGGGATGAATCTTGAGTTTACGTATCAGCCGTCAACACTGGGATGGGTTGCTCAACGAGCTGGACCAGGCGCGCCGCCAGCGCCATTTGCTGACCTACCGCGCGCTGCTTGAGCGCCTGCAATTCCCCTCGCCAGCCATGCAGACCCTGGCCGCGGCCCTCGAGCACTTGGCGGCGCTGGATGCCAAAGCCGAGCAGCCATTGCGCAGTTCCCTGGTGATCAGCCAGGGCGCCAGCCGCCTGCCGCGTACTGGTTTCTTCGAATGCGTGGAGCGCCTGGGGCGTTTCAGCGGGCCGTCCGATGGCGTGGCCGCGGCTTCCTGGCATGCGTCCGAGGTGGTGCGGGTGTTCGAGTACGAGTACCCGGAATCCGCCGAGGCCTAAAGTGGCTGGGGCAGCATGTCCATGCTGTCGATGACATGGATGCTGTAGCCGGCCACATCTTTTGCGTGGTGCTTGGCCTGCGACGCCAGCTCTGCCAACTGACTGGCATCCAGGTGCCCGCAGGCCTGTGGGTATAAATGGACCACGCCGATCGACAGCGACAGCAATGCGAATTCCTGACGTATGCCCTGGCGGTTCAACGCCACGAAGCAGCCGGCATCCAAGTGTTCGGCGCGGTAGAAACGTCGGCACTGGGTGTGGAAATCATCCAGCAACTGATTGAGCCGCCTGCGCCAGTCCTGCGGCCCCAGCACCAGTAGAAAATCATCCCCACCGATATGCCCGACGAAGTCGCGGCTGGGGTCGACCCGGTCGTTCAGGCACTGCGCCAGGCACAGCAACACCTCGTCCCCACGTCCATAGCCGTAGATATCGTTGAAGGGCTTGAAACTGTCGATGTCCACGTAGCAGATCACCGATTCACGCTGTTGCTGCAACAGCCGTGCGAGGCACTGCTGAATCGGCACGTTGCCCGGCAGCAGGGTCAGTGGGTTGGCGTAGCGCGCCTGTTGGATTTTCAGTTCGGTAATCAATTTCAGCACATCGATCACCCGCCCCAGGCCCAAGTAATCGCCATTGAGCGTGATGATGAAGTCTTCCTCGATCCGTTGCCGTGCGCGGCTGGTCAGCAAGCGGCTGACCTGTTGCAGCGACTGGCTCAGTTCCACCGCCAGGAAGTCGTTGCTCATCAGGCGGCTGATGGGCTTGCGCGCGAACAGGTCGGTGGCGAACGGCTTGAGCAGCGCGTCGGACAGCGAATGCCGATGCACGATACCCACCGGGTGGCCGCGCCCATCGAGTACCGCCAGGGAATTGAGATTGGCCTGGCGGCGAAACGCCTCCAGCACCTGGGCGGTGGCAGTATCCTGGTCCACGGCCGGTTGTTCGTTGAGCAGGGCGCTGAGGTCACTGCCTTCATCGTTGAGGGTCACGCTGGCGCTGTCAGGCTTGGGCAGCATCAGGCGTGCTTCCTGCGGCGGCTGTTCCTGCGGGCGGCAGAGCAGGTACCCCTGGACCAGGTCGACGCCCATCTCGGTCAACACTGCCAGCTCCTCCGGCAATTCGATCCCTTCGGCGATGACCTGCGCGCGCGACGCCCGAGCGATCTGCAGGATCGAGCCGACAAACTCGCGCTTGAGCGCATCCTGATGGATGCCATCGATAAAATGACGATCGATCTTCACATAGTCCGGGCGCAGCTCCGACCATAGCCGCAGGCTCGAATAGCCGGCCCCCAAATCGTCCAGAGCAATCGAAAAACCCATGTTGCGATAGTGATGCAACGCGGTCTGCAAGAGGTTGAAATCGTCGGTGGGCGTCTGCTCGGTGAGCTCGATCACCACCTGGCTCGGCGGGATGCCAAAGTCGTGCAGCAGTTGTAGGGTGCGCCCGGGTTGGTGTGCGGTTTCCATCAGCGATTCGGGTGAGATGTTCAGAAACAGCTTACCCGGCAGCTTTTGCTCGCTGAACCGGCGGCAGGCGCTCTCGCGGCAGGCAATTTCCAATTCGCTGAGGCGGCCGGTTTGGCCCGCGATGGCGAACAAGGCGACGGGCGAGTGCAGGGGGCTGTTGGATGGCCCGCGACTGAGGGCTTCATAACCAAGAATCCGCCGCTCGGACAAGCAGATGATCGGCTGGAACAGACTGTGCAAACTGCCTTGAGCCAGGATTGAGCTCAGTGCATTCAGCTGTTCGGTCGTGGTCATGGCGGTCTCGGTCAAAAAAAAGGACCCCAGGCCTGAAGCCTGGGGTCCCTCATTTCACGACAGAATGATGTCTATTTGATGACACTCCGGGGAGCGTTCACATTAAATTGCCATCAGTTACTGCTTGGCTACCTGCTTGCTGATCTTCAGGTAGTCCAGCAGGATCCGCCCGGTTTCAGCCAGGTAGGCATCGTCTTCCGGCTTGGTTTTATCCGCCTCGGTCGGCAATGCATCTTCGTCTTCTTTCTTCAACTCTTTGAGCGGATCCTCGCCCTTGGCCTTGCGACGGATGTTTTCCAGGGCCAGTTGCTTGTTTTCGATATCGCTGTGCTGTGCGCGACGGTCCACTTCATTAAGGCTGACGGTTTTTTCTTCCATCAGTTTTTTGGCCAGGGCCAGTTTGTCGCGGATGAAGACGAACTCGGCATCTTTGGCAGAGCGAGCGTCGTGGTCAGCTTTCAACTGTACGAGGAACGGTTTGAACGGGTCTGAGGCCGGCTTGATCGCGGGACGAATGGTGTCCCACGGCATGGCTTCCGGCAGGGCGCTTTCGCCGATTTCCTGGGTGTCGATGACCGACGGGAAATCAATGTCAGGCAATACGCCCTGATGCTGTGTGCTTTGCCCGGACACTCGGTAGAACTTCGCCAGTGTCAGCTTGAGCTCGCCATGGTTGAGCGGCTGGATGGTCTGCACCGTGCCTTTGCCGAAGGTCTGGCCGCCGATAATCAATGCACGGTGATAATCCTGCATGGCACCGGCGAAAATCTCCGACGCCGACGCCGAGAGACGATTGACCAGCAGTGCCATCGGCCCTTTGTAGAATGCGCCTGGATTCTCGTCTTCCAGCACGTCGACACGGCCGTCGGCGTTGCGTACCAACACGGTCGGGCCCTTGTCGATAAACAGGCTGGTCAGTTCGGTGGCTTCCTGCAGCGAGCCGCCGCCGTTATTGCGCAGGTCGATGACCACGCCGTCGACTTTTTCCTTCTGCAGCTCTGTCAGGATTTTCTTAACGTCGCGGGTGGTGCTCTTGTAGTCCGGATCACCGGCACGGAACGCCTTGAAGTCCAGGTAGAACGCTGGGATCTCAATCACCCCCAGTTTGTAGTCCTTGCCATCCTGCTTGAGGTTCAGGACCTTCTTCTGCACCGCCTGGTCTTCGAGTTTCACCGCTTCACGGGTGATGGACACGATCTTGCTGGTCTGGTCGTTGGGCGCGTTGGTGTGCGGGATTACTTCCAGGCGCACCACGCTGCCTTTCGGCCCACGGATCAACTTGACCACTTCGTCCAGGCGCCAGCCGACCACATCGACCATCTCTTTGTCGGCCTGGGCCACGCCGATGATCTTGTCGGCCGGGGCGACCTGCTTGGTCTTGTCCGCCGGACCAGCCGGCACCAGACGCACGATCTTGACCTGGTCATTATCGCTTTGCAGGACGGCACCGATGCCTTCCAGCGACAGACTCATATTGATATCGAAATTTTCCGCATTATCTGGCGACAGATAATTGGTGTGCGGGTCGTAGGACATCGCGAAGGTGTTGATGTACGCCTGGAAGATATCTTCCGCGCGGGTCTGGTCCAGACGCGCCAGCTGATTCTTGTAGCGCTTGGTCAACAGCTCCTGGATGGCCTTGGGTTCCTTGCCGGCGATCTTCAGGCGCAGCACTTCGTCCTTGACGCGTTTGCGCCACAGGTCGTCGAGGGCGGCGGTGCTGGTCAGCCAAGGGGCGTCCTTGCGGTCCACCAGAAGGGTTTCCTTCTGGGTGAAGTCAAGTTTGTCGACGCCTTTGTCCAGTTCAGCCAATGCGAAGTCCAGACGCGCTTTGACGCGGTCCAGGTAGCGCTTGTAGATGGTGAAGCCGGGTTGCAGGTCGCCGCTCTTGAGGAAGTCGTCGAACTGGGTCTTCCACTTGTCGAACTCAGCGATATCGCTGGCCAGGAAGTAGCTGCGCGACGGGTCCAGCAGCTTGAGGTAGCTGTCGTAGATGATCACCGAGCGCGCGTCGTCCAGCGGCGGCTTGCTGTAGTGATGACGCTTGAGCAACTCGACGACGTTAAGGCTGGCAATCACCTCATCGCGATCCGGCTGAAGGTTGTCCCAGCTGTTGGCTGCGAACGTATTGGTCGACATCGACGCAAAGCCGAGACCAATGAAAAGAGCGAGGGCGGTGCTGGGGAACAGATGCTTCATGCTGGTTCGACGCGGGGGCAATTGATAACGCATATTAGGCCGTCTTTGAAGTCGCCGGTTCCGTGTGGGCCGGTCGCATAATGCAAAAAGCCCGGCGCTACTGCTACGGGCTCAGTCCAGAGTCACTATGGAGGCACTGTGAAAGCATTGCAAGGCGTTGAAGGTCATGTGATGTGCTTGGCGCTCGGAGTCCTACACACGATGTAGGCTCGTTTCGCATTCCAATGACGACTTCCGGCCTTGATCGCGCCGATTTATGGCATCCCGCAGGGCTCTATTCACCATCCGCTGACAGCGTGCGCACTGGCGCGGAGTTCACGCGCATCAAACCCAGTGATGAATCGGCCAGTTCGCCTGCTCGGCATGTGCCCGCAACACCGGGTCCGGGTTTACCACCTGCGGATGATCGACCTTCAACAGCAATGGCAAATCATTGCGCGAATCCGAATAGAAGTACGCGCCGTCCAAGGTTTCATTTTCCTGCGCCAACCAGTCCTGCAAACGCGTAATCTTGCCTTCACGGTAGGTGAGTACGCCCACGGTCTTGCCGCTGTAAACGCCATGGCTGACCTCCAGCTCAATCCCCAGTGCCTCATCGATACCGATGCGCGCCGCAATCGGCTTGACCAGATGCGTGCCCGAGGCCGAGATCACCAGAATCCGGTCGCCCTGAGCGCGGTGGCGGGCAATGGTTTTGGTGGCGTCGCTGTAGATCAGCGGTTCGATCACGTCTTCGACCCACGGCTCCACCAAGTGCTCGATTTCTTCCGGCGTGCGGCCGATCATCGGCTCCAGGCTGAAGTCCATAAAGTCTTCCATGGCCAGTTTGCCCTGGCTGTAGGCGTCCATCAGTTCGTTGTTTCTGCGCATGAACGACTCGGGGTCGACCCAGCCCAGACGGCCCATCTGCTCGCTCCATAAGGTGGCGCAGTCGCCGTGGATCAGGGTGTCGTCCAAATCAAAAATTACCAGTGCCATCCGTTACGCTCTCTCAATAAATCGCTGCTCAGGCTACTTCACATAGCGCGCTGGGGTCGATGGAAAGTGCCAGGCGCTGGCCATCGGGGTGCAGATCGTCCGCCGAGCGGTTGAGTACATCCACCACCAGTTCCACGCCCCGGGCCTCGATACGGTAGCGGATCACGTTGCCCAGCAGGCTGTGGCTGCGCACCTGCGCGTCGAGTTCGCCGTTGCGGCTCAGTTCGATGGCTTCCGGGCGGATCGCAATGCGCCCGCTGATCGGGCGTTGCAGCAAGCGGCTGGCCTTGTCGGCGTCCAGCAGGTTGTAGTTACCGATAAAACCGGCGGCGAAAACATCCACCGGCGCTGTATAGAGCGTCTCCGCATCGCCGCTCTGTACGATCTTGCCCTGGTTCATCAGGAAGATGCGGTCGGACATGGTCAGCGCTTCTTCCTGGTCATGGGTCACGAAAATCGTGGTGAGCCCCAATTCGCGCTGGATTTCGCGGATCTGTTCGCGCAGATGCTTGCGAATCCGCGCGTCGAGCGCCGACAGCGGTTCGTCAAGCAGCAGCAGGCGCGGCCGGGTGACCAGGGAGCGGGCCAGAGCCACGCGCTGGCACTGGCCGCCGGACATCTGGTGCGGGTAACGGCCGGCCAGCTCAGTGAGTTCGACCAGTTGCAGCACTTCCTGCACGCGCCTGCGGCTGTCATCGGCGTTGACCTTTTGCATGCGCAGGCCGAAGGCGACGTTCTGTTCCACGGTCATGTTGGGGAACAGCGCGTAACTCTGGAACACCATGCCGATGTTGCGTCTTTGTGGGCTCAGCGGAACGATGTCCTGGCCGTCCAGCAGGATCTTGCCGCTGTCTACCGCGGTCAGCCCGGCGATGCAGCGCAGCAGCGTTGATTTGCCGCAACCGGACGGTCCGAGCAGGGTGACGAATTCGCCCTGGGCGATGTCGCAGTTGATATCGCTGAACACCGGTGTGCCGGCGTAGCTTTTCTGCAAGTGTTGCACGCTGACGAAGCTCATTGGCTTTTGTCCTTGTTCAAGAAGGTGGCGGCCCAGGTCAGTACCAGCACAAAGAAGAAGTAGGAAATGACCACGGCGCTGGTGAAATGGCCGCTGCTGTTGCGCATGTTGTTGAGGTACACCTGCAGGGTTTCGTAGCGGGTGCCCACCAGGATGTTGGCGAACACGAACTCGCCGAACAGGAACGAGAACGACAGCAGCAGCGCTACCATCAGGCCTTTGCGCAGGTTGGGCAGCACGACCAGGATCGCGGCCTGCCAGGTGCTGGCACCGAGCAGTTGGGCGGCGTCCATCAGGTCACGCAGGTTGATGGCCTGCAGGTTGTTGGTAATGGCCCGGTACATGAATGGCAGCGCCACGGTGAAGTAGCAGCCGATCAGGATCCACGGCGTGCCCACCATCGCCATCGGCCCGGAGCCGTAGAGCTGCAGCAAGCCGACCGACGACACCACAGGCGGCACCGCAAAGGGCAGCAGGATCAGGATATTCATCAGCGCGTCGAGCTTGGGGAAGTGGTAATGCACCACAAACAGCAGCGGCAGGATCAGCACCACCGACAGGATCAACGCGCCCACACACACCAGCAGCGACTGACCGAAGGCCATCAGGAAGCGCGGGTCGCTCCACAGCTGCACATACCATTTCACGGTAAAACCGGCCGGCAGAATGGTCGCCGACCAACTGCTCGCAATCGAATAGATAAACGTGCCGACCAACGGCAGTACCAGAATGGCAAATAGCAGGTACACCACCACGCGATGGTAGAGCGAGGCCGGGCCGGCTTCAGCGCGAGACATGGTAGCTCCTCTTGAGCAGCAATTGATGGGCCACGGTGATCACGGTCATCAGCGCCACCAGTACCACAGCGAGTGCGCTGGCCATGTTCGGGTCCAGGGAGATATCCCCTGACACCATCGCCGCGATACGGATCGGCAAGACATTGAAATTGCCGGTGGTCAGCGCGTACACCGTGGCATAGGCGCCCAGGGCATTGGCCAGCAGGATCACGAACGTGCCGAGCAGCGCCGGTGTCAGTACCGGCAGGCCGATGTGCCGCCAGAATTGCCAGCTGCTGGCGCCCAGCAGCGACGCCGACTCGCGCCAGTCTTCGCGCAGGGCGTCGAAGGCGGGGTAGAGCAGCAGCACGCCGAGGGGAATCTGGAAATAGGTGTAGAGGATGATCAACCCGGTTTTCGAGTAAAGGTTGAAGTCTTCGATGATGCCTGCCTGCTTGAGCATGATCGTGATACTGCCGTTGAACCCCAGCAGGATGATGAAGGCGAAGGCCAGGGGTACGCCGGCGAAGTTGCTGGTCATGTTGGCGAAGGCGGTGACGAAGTTGCGCAGGGGCGAATCCACCCGGCGCAGCGAGTAGCTGCCCAGCACGGAAATGATGATCCCGAACACGCTGGAGTAAAAGCTGATTTCCAGGCTGTATTGGATGGCCTGCAGGTAGAACTTGGAGCTGAAGATCCGCGTGAAGTTGTCCACGCCCCAGCCGGAGTCTTCGGTCTGCAGGCTGTTGATCAGCACCCACACCAGCGGTGCGATTTCGAACACGATAAAGAACAGCGTGAAAGGCACCAGGCATAGCAGCGCCAGCCATTTGCCGCGAGTCATGGCATTCACTTCAATAGCTCCCGGCACACAGGTTTGTCGTGGGGCACGCCCAACAGTTCGCAGACGGTACCGCACAGGTCGGTTTGTTTCGGTGCGGCCTTGGCATCCAGGCTGAAGGCATCGCCGAGGACAAACAGCGGCACTTCGCGCTCCTCCGGCAACAGGCCGTTGTGGGAGCGGTCGTTGTTCATGCCGTGGTCGGCGGTCACCAGCACTTGGTAGCCGGCGTCGAGCCAGCCTTGCAGGTAGTCGGCCAGGATGATGTCGGCCGAGCGTGCGCTGTTGCGGTATTGCGCGGTGTCGAGGCCGTGCTTGTGACCGGCATCGTCGATGTTCATCGGGTGCACCACCAGGAAGTCCGGCGCGTGCTTGAGGCGCAGGCTTTCGGCGTCGGCAAACAGGTGGGAGTCCGGGTAGTGGTCATTCCAGTAGAAATGCCCGTGCTGGATCGCCAGCGTCTTGTCGTCGGTATGACGATCGCGGGCGGCGAGAAAGGGTGTGCGGTTGTATAGCTCGCTGACCCAATGGTAAGCCGCTGCCGCCGTGGTAAGACCGGCGTCGCGGGCGTAGTGGAAAATGCTGCGCTGGTTGGACAGGCGCGAGACGTTGTTGTGCACGATGCCGCTCTGGATCGGTGGCACGCCGGTGAGGATGCATTCATACAGCGGGCGGGACAGTGAGGGCAGTTCACATTCCAGTGTGTAGAGGGCTGCGCTTCCTGCGCCGACATAGGCCTGCAAATGCCCCATGGCGTGCCTTGCAACCTCGAAGTTAAGGCCGTCGAGCACGACAAGGATGACGGGGTGCTTCATGGGGGCTGGCGCTCCGCAACAGGTTATTTCCGGTAAAAACGCGGTTCAGGTGTGGGAGCGGGCTTGCTGGCGAAAGCGGCGTATCAGAACAAGTGTATTGGCTGACATACCGCATTCGCGAGCAAGCCCGCTTCCACATTGGATCTCCAATGCGGAATAAACCCTTATTTCATCTCTACGATGACCTGCTCATTCCACAGCTGAGGCAGTTTCTTGGAGGTTTTTTCCCAGGCATCGGCATCCTTGATCGGCTGTGGATTGGCCTTGGTGTACTGCTCGCCCGGGATCAGGTTCTTGGCGATATCGGCCGGCAGTTTCAGGTCGGTTTCGGCACGGATGGGGCGCGCATTGCCACGGGCCAGGTTGAGTTGGCCGGCATCGCTGAAGATGTATTCGCGGGTCAGCTTGGCCGCGTTCGGGTGCTTGGCGTATTTGTTGATGATGGTGGTGTAGCCGGATTTCACCGAGCCGTCCGATGGGATCAGCACCACGTAGTCATCCGGGTTGCCCATCTTGGCTTTGTAGCTCAGGCCGTTGAAGTCCCAGACGATGCCCACTTCGACTTCGCCTTTTTCCATGGTGGCGATGGTCGGGTTGGACAGCGAGAGGCGACCTTGCTGGGCAATTTTGGTAAAAAACTGCAGCCCGGGGGCAATGTTCTTCTCGTCGCCTTTATGGGCGATGGCCGCTGCCAGTACGCCGTTGGCCGCCTGTGCCGCCGTGCTGACGTCGCCCACGGAGACCTTGTACTTGCCGGTTTGCAGGTCGGCCCAGCTGTGGGGCACTTCAGATCCATGCAGCAACTTCTTGTTGACGATAAACGCAATCGTCCCGGTGTATGCCAGGGCCCAGTGGCCGTCTTTGTCTTTTGCCCAATCCGGCACCTGGGCCCAGGTGGACGGTTTGTAAGGCTGGGTCACTTCCTGTTTCACCGCAATCGGGCCGAAGGCTGCGCCGACGTCGCCGATATCGGCGCTGGCGTTGTCTTTTTCGGCCTTGAACTTGGCGATTTCCTGCGCCGAACTCATGTCGGTGTCGATGTGCTTGAGGCCATAGGTCTTGGCCAGATCGTCCCAGGTGCCTTTCCAGTTGGCCCAGTCATCGGGCATGCCGACGCTGTTGACGGCGCCTTCGGCCTTCGCGGCGGCTTCCAGCGTTTTTAGATCGGTATCGGCAGCCATGGCGGCGGTGCACATGGCAATGGTCGAGCCTAACAGTGATGCCAGGAAAAGCTGTTTCATCCGAAGCTCCTATGGGCGTTAACAACGCTGCGTTTTTATGAACGATTGCGGTGGTGTGGTCTAGGTCAGCAATACCTGAGCCAATCTAGGCCCGATGGATGACAGTTTCATGTCGATGTCGTTTTCGACGCGTCGATGTCGCTCCGCGCAGACTCAGCGTAGACCACGCCAAAGGGCCCGCATTGGCGGGACTTGGCCGATGTATTGCAGGGTGTGGTAGGCCGCATCCAGGGGGCTGTCATCTCTCGGTCATTTGTCCTGCCTACGCTTGCACGCAATAGCAAGGGCCCGTTTACCCAGCGCTTTGTGCACCTGAACGGTGCTGGTCTAGTCCAGAAAGGTAACGTTGATGCGTGATGAAGCAATCAAGGCGGTGACCTCCATCGGCCTGGCGCTGCAGGAGCAGATCGACCACGGTCTGTTGCCGCCCGGTCGCAAGTTGCCTGCCGAACGTAAGCTCAGCGAGTTGTTTGGTACCACTCGCATTACCGTGCGGGAAGCCTTGTTACAACTGGAGGCGCAAGGGCAGATCTATCGCGAAGAGCGCCGCGGCTGGTTTGTGTCGCCGCCGCGCCTGGCCTACAACCTGATGCAACGCAGCCACTTTCACGCGATGGTCAGCGACCAGGGCCGGGTGGCGTCCACCGAAGTGCTCAGCGCGCGCTTGCAACCGGCCTCGGCGGCGGTATGCGCCTGGTTGCAGTTACCGGCGTTGTCCAGCGTGATCCAGATCTGCCGGGGGCGGCGCATTGATGGGCGGTTGGTGCTGTATGTGGAGCACTACCTGAACCCGCAGTATTTTCCGGGGATTCTGGCGTGTGATTTGACCCAGTCGATGACCGAGCTGTACGCGCGCAAGTACGACGTGCATTACGGACGGGTGCGTTTCGAGATCGTCCCGACCTCATTGCCGGTGGAGGCTGCCGCCGCGTTGCGCGTCTCGGTGGGCAGCCCCGGCCTGCGCATTGCCCGGGTCAACTATGACCAGCACCAGCGCCTGATCGATTGCGATCTGGAATTCTGGCGGCATGACGCGATTCATGTGGGAGTAGATGTCGTCTGAGTGACAGGGGCCAATTCGGGTCTCAGTAAGGCCGTTGGCATTCAGCCACTTGGCGTCAGGCTTTTGATCACCTGATCCACGTTGCTTTCCAGCTCCGCCACCGGGTCTGCGCCGTCGACGTTGAGTACCAGAAGCCGTGCACCACCTGCCGCCACCGCGGCTTTTACCGCCTCACTTGGGTGACGATGATGCAGCACCACGGCGACGTCATTGTCCTTCAGCTCGGCGGTGAGTTTGCCCAGTGCATCGGGCGTCCACTCGGCATCGGGGCGGGCGTCGGTGCTGAGCGCTTCGAGGTTCAGGCTGCTGATCAGATACGCGAAATGATCACTCAAGCTCACCACGCTCAGGTTATCGGCCTTGGCTAGGCGTGCCTCGCTGTCGGCACTGAGTTTGAGCAGGCGTTGTTTGAGGGCTGCGAGGTTGCCGTCGATCCTGGTTTTGGCATCCGGTGCCAGGCGGCTCAAGTCGGCGGCCATGACATCGGCCATGCGGCCCAGGTTGTTGCTCGATTGCCAGGGCTGGCTATTCAAACCGTCGATCGCGCCGGGTTGCACGGCGATCCCCGGCAAACCGCCGTCGACCGGGCGCGCGGCGTCCACTTCGACGATGCGGATATTACTGCGGCGCGCCACCGGATAGAGCGGGTCATCCGGCCACAGCGAGCGCAGGCCGATGGCTGCGTCGGCGCCCTGGGCCAAGGCGCTGAGCGCCGGCGCGCCACGCCCCGTGAAATACGCCACCTGCCGCGAGCCGGGCAGGTTGGCCGGCGCGGCGCGTTCCAGTTGCACGTCGGTGCCTTTGAGCAACACGTCCGCCAAGCCATAGGTGATGGGCAGCGAGGCCAGCACTTTCACGGGTTTGGCGGCATGCACCGCAGGTTTTACCGATTCGACCGCCATCAGCGGTGCGGCGATCAGGCAGGCAAAGGCCAGGGTCAGCGGGCGTAGAGCGAAGCGCATTATCCAAGATTCCCTTTCAGACTGGGGACGACGCCACGCGCAATGGCGGCGCAGGCGAAGGCGATACCGGCGACGAGGATGATCGCGGCACCGGAGGGGATGGGCAGGTCGAATAGGATCGGCAGCAGAATCCCGCAGAGGGTGCTGACCGTGGCGATCACCACCGAGACCCAGAAGAACCCTTTGAGCGACTGGCTCAGCAGGCGCGCCGCCGCCGCCGGAATCACCAGCAGCGCCCCCACGAGGATCGCGCCGATGACCTTGACCGCGGCCACTGTGATCAATGTCACCAGGATCACGAACAGATAATCCAGGGTCTTTACCGCTACGCCGCGCACCGCCGCCAGCTGCGGGTTGAAACTGGCGAGCATGATGCGGTTGTACAGCGGCAGCGCCAGGGCCATCACCAGCGTGCCGACAATCGCCAGCACCAGCAGGTCGTTGCCGTTGACCGTCAGCACCGAGCCGAACAGTACGTTTTCCAGAATGTGCACGTTGATCTTGCCCGCCAGGATCAACAACAGGCTCGCGCCCAGCGCCAGGGACACCGAGAGAAACACGCCGATCAAGGTGTCGGGTGCCAGCCCGGTGCGGTTGCGCAGGTAGTTGAGCAGGATGCCGAACAGCAGGCAGTAGCCGAACAGGCTGCCGTACGGTCCGGTATAGGGCTCGCCGAGCAGGATGCCCACCGCTACGCCGGTCAGCGCGGCGTGGCCGACCGCTTCAGAAAAAAACGCAAAGCGCTTGACCACCACCAGCGTACCCAGCCCACCCAGTACCGGACCGATCAACAGACCCGCGAGCAGCGCATTGACCACAAACCCGTAGGCCAAGGCTTCCGGCAGGTACCCGGAAGAGGCCCAGCCCTGGACCATCAGGCGAAAGGCTTCATAACTCATGGTGCCGTGCTCCGAGGATGAGTAGAAAACAGGGTCAGCAGGCGGTCCGGAGTCAGGGCTTCCTTGGGCGTGGCATCGAACAGTACGCGGCGGTTAAGGCCGGTCACTCGATCGGCCAGGCGGCCGACCGCTTCCAGATCGTGTTCGATCCACAGTACGGTAATGCCGGCCAGGCGCCAGTCATTGAGAAGGCGCTCGAACACCTGGATGCCGGCTTCATCAAGGGCCGACATCGGTTCATCCAGCACCAGCAGGTGCGGGGCCGGAATCAGGCCTTGGGCCAGCAGCACGCGCTGGCGCTCGCCGCCGGACAGCGCGCCCATGCGGCGCTTGCGCTTGTCCTGCATGCCGACCCGCTCCAGCGCTTCGCCGATGGCGGCCGCGTAGTGCCGGGACAGGCCCAGAAACGCCGGGCGCCGCTGACACATCGCAGCCATGAAATCATCCACGGTCATCGGCAAGCCTCGGTCGAACTCTAACGCCTGCGGTACATAGCCGACGGCGCCGGGCGAAGCCGGCCACGCCAGGCTCAAGCGCCCCTGATGTGGGGTCTGCCCCAGGAGGGTCTTGATCAGCGAGCTTTTACCGCCGCCGTTGGGGCCGACCAGGGCGTGGATGCTGCCCGGCTGTACCTGGAAACTCACGTCGGCCAGGATTGCGGTGCGGCCCAGGGTCAGCGACACCTTGTCGAAGTCCAGGGTCGGCCCGATGCTGGCGACTTTCAGCTGTTCTGCGGCGGTCATGCGCCCGACTCCTGGATGGCCCGGACGACAGTGTTGAGGTTGCCGGTCATTTCCACTTCGTACTTCTCAGCGCTGTATTCGCCGTAGGAAATATGCGACAGCGGGTACAGCTTGACCCCTGATTCGCGCTGGATGGTATCGACATAAGTGGACGGGAAATCCATCTCCGAAAAAATCACCTTCACATCCAGGGCGCGCAGTTCATCGATGGTTTTCTTCAACTGGCTGGGGCTGGGTTCGATGCCGTGGGCCGGCTCGACCACTGCGGTGACCTCCAGGCCGAATTCACGCAGCAGGTAGTCGTAGGCCGCGTGCACGGTGGCGACGCGCAGGTCGGGGTTGGGCGCGCGGGTGAGCTTGGCCAGGGCGTCGGCGCGCATCTGGCGCAGGCGCTTGCCGTAGGCGCGGGCGTTCTGGGTGTAGGTCCTGGCGTTGTCGGGGTCGAGCTTGCCCAGCTCGCGGGCAATGTTGTTGACCTGGGCAATCGACGCGCTGATCGACAGGAACGTATGCGGGTTGACCACTTTGCCCGCACCGCGCGCGGCATTGCCGGTGGCGGCCAGCAGCGGCACGTTGGCGTTGGCCTCGATCACCGGGATGTCCGGGCGTTCGCTGGTGGCGATCATGCGGTCGGCGAAATCGTCATGGCCGACGCCATTGAGCACGATCACATCAAGGGTGCCGATGCGCTTGATGTCTTCGGCGCGGGGCTCGTAGGCGTGCGGGTTGAAGCCGGCCGGAATCAGCGGCACCACTTCGGCCTTGTCGCCGACAATATTGGCTACGTAGCTGTAATAAGGATGCAGCGTGATGCCGATGCGCAGACGCTTTGCCCCATCGGCGTGGGCGAAGGGGGCGAGTACCAGGCTGAGTAGTCCAACCAGCAACGAACGCAACAGGGGAGGTGAAATAGGCATGGGCAATCGGTCTTCTCGTTCAGTGGCGGTGCTGGCGGGTCACGCCGGCATCGAATTGCGCGACCACCTGCTGCCAGCCGGCTGCGATCAGCGCCTGGTCAGTGAGGTCGGAAGGGGCGCCAAGGTCTTGGGTGCGGTTGAGCCAGATATCCGGCTCGCTGCCTTGCACGCGCATCAGCAATGAGCCGCTCACGCTTGGCACTTGGCTCAACCCCAGGTAAGCGGCTGGTGCCAGCAACTGCCAGCGGTGATCGCCGCGGCTGACCGAGCTGGCATCCTGAGCGAACGGCGCGAAGCCTTCCTCGGCCAGTTGCTCGGGCGTCGGCAGGGCGCTCTGCTCCTGTTGCAGCAGGTGGATTTCATCCAGGGTCACGCGCAGGTCGGCGTAGATGCCTTGCTCGGCGGCGCTCAGGTCGCGTCGCGCGTCCAATTGATGGCTGGGCAGGGCCGCAACCTGCTGGGGTTCGCCGTGCAGTGCCACCACCGTCCCGGCGACCGCCAGGATGATCAGGCACAACAGCAGCACATACAGAGTTTCGTGTCCGGCACCGGCGGGGCGTACAACCTGTGTCGTACTCATTGGGGCTGGATATCCGCTTGGTCGATTTCCACCACATGGCCGGGGCCGGCATCGAACAACACGTAGAACTCGGCCGAAGGCTTCTTGAAGGTCAGGGTCGAATCGGCGCCGAGCTTGCCGGGCATCAGGACGGTCTCGTCGTAGCCGATCACGTCCAGGGTCACGCCGGGAGCGCCGCTGCCATCGGAGAAACCGCCTTTGCACTGAATTTGCTCGCCGGGTATTTCCTTGCATTCGCACATCGGGTTATGGGCCAGCGCGGTAGCACTGAAGCCCACACATAGCAGCGCGGTAAAGGCGCGCAGGATTGAGGTCATGGTTTGACTCCTTGCTTGTTCAGCCAGGCAATGGTGGCGGGCGAGGCCTGGCTGAGCGGGATGGAACCCTGGTGCATCGTGCCGTCCCAGCCTTCCATGGTGATCCACAGTTCGGCGTCGGGCGGCGTGCGCGCAGGCACCGGCAGGCCGGCACCCATGCGATAGGGGGTACCAAAGAAGATCACCCCGGCGGCGCGCAGGCTGCGGGGTTTGCCGATGCGCAGGTAAGTGGCCTTGACCTGGTCGGCACAGGCGGCGCACAGGGCGGCGTTGAAGAATTTCATCGGCCCGGCGGGATCGGGGCTCGGGCCCTCGTTGCGGAATTCGGCGAGGGTCAGGCTCCAGGGGCCGACCTGCACGTCGCCGGCCACCCGTTCGCCGATGCCGGTGTCTCCACGAAACAGTGCGGCGTCGGCGAAATACCTGGGCATGAAGCCCAGAGGCACCAGGACCAGCAGGAGGTTGAGGTGAAAACGCCATTTCAGCCAGAAAGTCCGCAGCGGCGACGGTGCGGCAGCGACTTTGCTCATGGATTGGCCTCCTGGGTTTCAGCCTGCATAACGGGAATCGATGCAGCCTGACGCTGTACTTTGTGGCTGCGCTTGAGGGCATTGGCGGTGGCCAGGGCGGTGCGTTTGGTCCAGATCAGCAGGCCGCTCAGCACCATCATGCTCAGTACGAGGCCGAAAAACGCCCAGATCAACTTGATCCATAGGCCACCGAAGTCACCGGTGTGCAGCGGGCGCATGGATTCGGTGACGAACTCCAGGGGCGTGCGGTCGGAGAGCAGGTGCGAGACCGCGATATCTCCGTCATAGGGGTTCAGTTGCGCGGTCTGGAACATCAGCGGGTACCAGCCCCGGCCACCGATCTGCAGGTGGCTGTAGGCGTTGAGCGGCAGGAACACGAAGCTGGCCTCCAGCCCCGGAATGCGCTGGGTGGCGATCTTGATGGCGTCGTCCAGGGGGATCGTCGGTGCCGGAACGCCGGCGGCCGAGGTCGGCACTTTATCGCGGGCAATCACCGGCACGATGGGCTCGCTGGAGATGGAGATCTGGTTGTCCCCCAGGAAAGCCTGAATCAGGAACCAGGTGCCGGTGATGGAGATGACCGCGATGAACCAGATCGACCAGATACCGCTCAGCCTGTGGAAGTCGCCCCAGAAGATTCGCGCCCCATGGCGAATACGCAGGGTAGGGCGTAGGAAGCCTTTCCAGAAGCGCTTGTACACCACCAGGCCGGTGACCAGCGATGCCAGCAGCGGCAAGCCGAGGAATGAAACCAGATACCAGCCCCAGCTGTAGCCATTGGTAAACGGCACCAGCCACCAACCGTGCAACGCACGGGTAAATTGCTGGAAATCGAATGCCGGGCTGATGCCCTGGATTGCGCCGGTATAAGGGTTGGCATAGGCCTCTACCGAGCGACCGTCGGGGTAGCTGAGGCCGACGCTCAAGGCGAAGTGCGACTCATCGGGGCGGATGATGGAGCGCACGATCACTTGGGGATCGTCGCGCTTGATGGCGGCAATTACCTGGTCGAAGCCCAGCGGTTCAGCGTCATCGGACGGTTTGCTGGCGCGGATCTCGGGGTTGGCCAGCCAGACGATTTCCTGGCTGACCACCGCCAGGGTGCCGGTGACGCAGACGATCAGTACGAAGAACCAGATGGGCAAGGCCAGCCAGCTGTGTACGAGAAACCAGAGTTTGGAGCGTGACTTCTTCGACATGTGAATGAGGGTCTTGATCGGAAGGGCGATGGGCGCCCGGAAAAGGCCGGTCGTAGCTTTTGCTGACGCGACAGGCTGTATCTAAATTAAGACGGATGAGAATGAGAAATCCCTAAGGCGCAAATGAAAGAAAATGTTTCAGGGCTGCGCTTTGCCTTGGATCAACCGTACGTTGGGGGTCGGCAGGCTGGCCTGAGCGATGGAGGCCTTACGGCCGCCAGGGGTTAATCCCTGAAAAAAAGATGGGTATTTTTTTGACATCGGCCAAACCATCGTCTTAAGTGTAGGCGGACTTGGAAGTCAAACGCTTATTAAAAGGATGTAATGAGATGGTTAAGTCCCCAACCTATCTGCTGGAAAGCAGCCCGCGCGCATCACTTCTTTGTTATTGATAAACACGTTAATAAGTTGATCTCATGTCGCCGTTGCCTGGCGCCGGTATTGTCATGAGTCAACGAATTACTATTCAAGAACGGCGCGCACTCAAGTTAAAACAGAGAGACAGCACGGATGTCTATTTTCGATCGCTCAATCAATAGTTCGGTGCAGTGGCAAGACTGGCGCTGGCAGCAAAAGAACGCCATTCGCGATGAATATTCGCTTCGTGTTGCGTGCGGTGGCTGGAGTGAAGAAACCTCTGCGCATATCGAGCATAACTTGCAAGATCGCAAGATGCAGATCACGCCTTATTACGTTGATCTGATCAATCGTTCACTGACCGGCGGCGAGGTCATGGACCATCCCTTGTGGCGGCAAGTCGTGCCGTATTGGAGTGAGCAGGTCAGCGGCGATTATGACGGTACTTCCGAGAACTGGGAGTTGAGTCACGAGATGAAGACGCCTATTTGCCAGCACAAGTACGATAATCGCGTCATCCTGCGCATGACGAACACCTGCAATGCCTATTGCCAGTTTTGCTTCGAAGCGCTGCGCACGCTGCAGGTGGATACCGCCAAAGCCAACGCCAGCACGGACTCCTTCAAGGAATCCCTGGCCTATATCCGCGCGAACCCGGCGATTGAAGAAGTGATCCTCAGCGGTGGCGACCCCCTGATGCTGGCTGATCGAAAGCTTGAAGAGAATTTGGCGGCGCTGCGTGGCATCAGCGACGAACTGCTGATACGCATACACTCGCGCGCCTTGAGTTTTAATCCGTTCCGGGTCACTGATGCCTTGGTGGCGATGCTGGAAAAGTACAACGTCAATGCATTCGGCGTGCATGTTTGCCATCCCTTGGAACTCAGTACTGAATTTGCCGCCGCGGTCAAGCGTATTCAAAGTGCAGTGCCGATTGTCTTTTCCAATATGCCGCTATTACGCGGTGTAAATGATGACGAGGCGACGCTGCATAAACTGTTTATCGATCTTTATCGCCTGGGTGTGAAACCGTATTACTTATATCATTTCATGCCGTTTTCGCCGGGGGCTTCGCAATATAAAGCTTCAATCCCTCACGCTATCGATATTATGAATCGACTCAAGCGGCGCGTATCCAATATTGCCCTGCCCGAATATGTGCTGCCGCACGCTCAAGGCAAGTTCACGGTGCCTTTGTTGGACCTGGAAAAAACTGAAGACCTGCCATACTTCGACGTGGTTGGCGGGCAGCGTTATTACTGTTTTCGCAACTGGGAGGGCCATTGGTGCCGTTGGCAGGATGCCTGATTAACTTACGGAACAAGGTCGCACCCATCATGAATCAAGACGCTATTTTATTTATTGATGTCGATGACAGCGCTTCTGTTCGCTATCACTACCGTGAGCCGCACTTCGCCGTTGCTCGCGCCCGAGGGCTGCGGTGTCTGACCGCCGGCGTGGCGGGGCGCAGACACCTGCAGCGGCTGCTGGATGACAGCGACGAAGTGTTCCTGCTGGACGCACTGAGCGAGCTGAGCATTCTGGAACTGGTCGGCGAACTGGATGGGCGTTATCGCATTCTGGCGATTTTCTGCCAGGCCGGTCATCCGTCCGCCCAAGGCGAAGTAGGTCGTATCGTCGCGCAGGCGTGTCGGCGGCTCGGGCTGGTGCATAGCCAGCCGGATGCCATCAGCGCGTGTAATAACAAGTTCCTGATGCGCCGAATGCTGAAAAAGCAAGGGCTTCGCTCCGTGCCGTTCGCCCTGTGCCAGGACGAGCGAGAACTTCGCGAAGGTGCCGAGCGGGTCGGGTATCCGCTCATTGCCAAACCGCCCTTCGGCGGTGCGTCGGCGTTTATCAGGAAATGTTCGAATTGGACTGAGCTGCAGGACCATTACCGGCATTTCGTCGAGCAACACGGCGCGGCTGCCTACGCGGATTTCTATGGTTGTGCCCACGCGTTGCCGGAAGAGGACGGTCAGAGGCATGAGTATCATCCGGGTCGCAGTGTTCTTTTAGAAGGCTATATACCCGGCATCGAAGGCAGTGTGGAATGTGTGATGCTCGGCGAGCGCGCCCACGCGGTGCTGATCAACGAGAAACTGCTGCTCACCGAGCGCAGTGGCACTGTGCTTGAGAACCTGTTGATTTCGCCGCCGACGTCGTTCACCCAAGCCCAATGCGAGCAGATCCGTGCTTATGCGGTGGATTGCCTGAAGGTGGTCGGCCTGACCAACGCCGTGGTGCATTTCGAATTCCGAATGACCGCCGAGGGCCCGGTGGTGATAGAGATCAACCCCCGCGTGGGAGGCCTGTATGTGAGCGCGGCGTTCCGTGACCTGGCTGCGATCAACCCCTTTGAACTGTATCTTTCGTTGCTGCTGGGCGACCAAACGCTTGACGCAAAACTGGAGGCAGGCGCGCGCAAGGTCCTCGAGGCCCGGCAACACTACGCAATGCTGGCGATTTATCCGCAGCACAGCGGCCAATTCAGGGGCATCGAAGGTTCGGCGTATCTGGATCGACACCCCTCGGTGCTGGAGTACGCGCAGCAGGACCCCGGCAATACCATTGACGCGGATATCGAAGAGCACTATCTGCTCAAGTGCTGGGCCCAGGTCGACGATGCCGCCCATGCCTATGCCCTGCACGAAGCCCTCGTGCACAACCTGCGCGTGATCATTGATCGCCCTGCTGAAGGATAGAAGCGTGAATACCCAGCAGATTTCAGCGCGCTTGCTTGAGCAGCGGTATTGTCATTACCGCGACTTTGCCGCGTTGGTTGCGGCTGGGCCAGGCGAAGTGCAGAGCTTTTGTGCTTACTGGGCAAACCTGGTCCGGGACGAGGCGTTCAAGGAATACACGCATCGCGAACGTCGCATCCTGCGCTATCGTTTATCGCCTGGGCGTCAATTGCAGATCGACCGGAACGCCGCGTACACGTCCACCGTCACTTACGCCGTCAACTACCGCCAGGGCGTGAACCATTTGAGCTATTGCGAGGATGGCTTTATCGAGCATCCGCTGATGCGTAAAGTGTTGGCCACCGACCTTGCGATCATTGGCCCGTGCCTGGATGAGCAGGCGTACACCATCGATATCCACCAGTTCCGGATCAGGGCGGAGGCGTACTCAAGCAGCCCCACGACGTCAGGCATTCATCAGGACGGCCTGGACTGGGTGTTCATGCACTTCATCGGCGAATGCAACACGGTGCCGGTGGTCTCGGAGATTTTTACCCATGAGACAGAACAGAGCCAGGTGTTCAGCCTGCCAATGGCGCATTTCCTGGAAACTATCGTGATCAATGACCGTGGTCTCTACCACCGCGCTGCTGAGGTTCGACCGCAGACGCAATCCGCGCCAGCCTGGCGCGATGTGTTATTGGTCAGCCTGCGTCGCCAGAGCGTTGATGATGAGGCCGCGTCTTCATGAGCCAGGATGTTCAGCAGGGCCTGTCGACCCGAAACGCGCGGCTGATTGTCTTTGCCCGCGGCGTTTCGGACTTCGGTGCGTTTCTCAACATGGTGGCGTTATCCACCTATGTTTATTGGCTTAGCCAAAGCGTGGTGTTTGTCAGTGTTTTTCTGGCGTGCCGGGTGACCGGCGGGATTGTCGCCAGTCTGTTCGGTATCCCGTTTTTTCGGCGCTTTGCCGGGCGCGGCACGCTGGCCGGGCTGGACCTGGCGCGGGCACTGCTGTTGGTGCCGCTGCTGGTGCTGATACCCGCGCATCAGTTGAGCGTCCTGCCCTTCATCGCGTTTGGCATCGGCTTGTGCAATTCGCTGTTTGCCATCGGCCTCAACAGTCAACTGCCCACGTGGGTGGCGCTTGAGCAGCGGGTGGACACCAACGCGTGGATCACGTCTGCGGCCGCCACGGGGGCGGTCTTCGGCAGTTTGCTTTCAGGGTTGCTGATCGCCACCGGCGGTTTCGAAGCGGTGTTCGCGGTCAACATCGGCACCTACGGGGTGGCCGCGTGCCTGATCCTGCCATTACGCGCCTTGTATTCGGTTGCCATGGCCGAGCATCGCAGCTTCGCTGCCGAGTGGCACGCATTGACCAAAGGGCTGCGAGGCGCGCCTGTGCTGGCGGCCATGTTGCTGATCAGCATGCTCGACACCCTGGGCAGCGCCGCGCATAACGTGGGCTGGCCGGTACTGTCTCAATACATTTCGCCGGATACTGCGAAAACCGTCATGGGTTATCTGCTGGCGGTCTGGGCCTGCGGTAAGTTCGTCGGCGCACGGCTGGCCAGCGCGGTGTTGAAAGGTCGCGGTCTGCACGCCATGGAGCGCCTGTTCATGCTGGGTGTGGCGCTGATGTCCAGCGGCTTTATCCTGACGTTTCAGCAGACCCAGTTGTGGCTGGCGCTGCTGCTGGTGGTGTGGGCCGGGCTCGGGGACGGGATATCGGAGGTGGCCCTGGTGTCCCGTGCACAAAGTGAACCCGATCGGCTGCGCCTGCCGCTCTTCAGTTTATTGACGCTGATTCAAATGGCCGGTTTCGGCGTGGGGATGCTGGTGGTGGGGCCGTTCTACCTGACGTGGACACCCTCCCAAGTGATTATTCTGTTCCATGGGCTGCCGCTGAGCGCGCTGCTGGTCATGACTGTGTGGATAGGCGCCCGCGCGGCACGGCAGGTCGAGTCGACCCCCCCATGAACTGCGCGGGTATAAAACCGATAGCCGACCTTCATCCCTGCCTGAACAGCTCTTCGGCGCGCTGGTGGATTTGCTCAGGAGTCAGGTCTTCCTTGCGGGTCGCCAGGAACCAGAGGTGGCCGTACGGATCTTTCACGGTGGCGCTGCGATCGCCGTAGAACTGGTCTTGCGGCTCGGACACGACCTTCGCGCCGGCGGTAACGGCTTGCTTGAATTGCTCGTCCACGTTTTGGACATAGAGATGCAGGCCGACACTGGCGTGTTCGTCTGGATTGCGCAGGGCCGCTTCATCGCAGGGCGAACCCAGCATGATCGCTGAACCACCCATGCGCAGTTCCGCATGGCCGACCCGGCCGTCGGGCATATCCAGGCGCATGATCTGTGTGGCGTTGAACGCTTTCTTGTAGAACTCGATGGCTTCGGCGGCCTTGTCGATGCCCAGATAGGGCGTGATGCTCTGGTAGCCCTCGGGTATTGGGTTGACGCTCATAGCGTTCTCCTTGATTGGCGAGTGGATAAAACCGGAATGACCGGTTTTTTCACTATAGGCGACGTCAATCAAGGCTATGGCGCTTCCGACGAGGGGGATTGGGTGTCGAGCCAGTCACTGCGCGTGGCGCTGTCGACTAAATGGATAGATGCAGCATTCGCTCGCCTTGAAGGGTTTCCCCAGGCCGGCGTTTGTTAACCGCCAGTTCGCCGATCTTGATCAGGCGGGTGCGTGTCACATTACGGCTCAGCCCCAACAGATTGGCGGTGTGCACCTGGTTGTAATGACTGAACCGGTACGCGGCGCGCAGCAGGGTGTCTTCGACTTTTTCATGCAGGGCGCCGGCCTGTTCTTCGAACAGCTTCTGGAAGGCTCGCTCCAGCAGGGCTTCGGCACTGTTATCGGCAACGTGCCCCGGGTCGTCCTGGCGCTCGATACGCAGGTTTGAGAGGCGCAGGTCATCGCGCTCGATCACGCCGTCGCGGCAGATCAGCAGGGTGTGGTGGATCACGTTTTCCAGCTCGCGAATATTGCCCGGCCAGCTGTAGCTTTTGAGCTTGAGTTCCGCTTCACGGCTGATGGCGATCGGGCCGTAGCCCAGGCGTTGGCTGTAGGCTTCGATAAAGTGGCGAACCAGCGGGAGGATATCGCCTGGGCGTTCGCGCAGCGGGCTGAGTTCGAGGCTGACCACGTCGAGGCGATAGTAGAGATCTTCGCGAAAATGCCCGGCGTTGATGGCCTTTTCCAATTGCACATTGGTCGCCGCCAGCACGCGCACATCAATCGCAATACTTTTGCGAGAGCCCAGGCGCACCACTTCACGCTCCTGCAGCACCCTTAGCAATTTGACCTGGATCGCCATGGGCAGATCACCGATTTCGTCCAGGAACAGGGTGCCGCCGTCGGCTTCTTCAAACCAGCCTGCCTTGGCGCTGAGTGCGCCGGTGAATGCGCCTTTCTCATGGCCGAACAATTCCGCTTCCACCAGGGATTCGGAGAAGGCCCCGCAGTTCACCGCCACGAACGGACGATTACGCCGCGCGCTGAGGTTATGAATGTGGCGGGCCACCAGCTCTTTGCCGGTGCCGGTCTCGCCGATGATCAACACACTGGCTTCGCTGGGCGCCACTTGCTGGATATGGTCGAGCAGGGCCTGGGACTTGGGGTCTTCAAAGACCTGCGCGGTGGCCCGGATGGAGGTCGCCAGGGCCGGTGAGGGCGGTAGTGTCAGAAGCTGCATGAGGCACCTCTCAGGAGTAGAACGTTGGAGTCGGCAGGGACTGGTTCAACGCCCAGTCCCCCAGTTCGTGGAGCTTGTAGTCCACCGGGTCGTGCAGGGTTTGCGTGCGCAGGTTGCGCCAGTGTCGGTCCAGGCGCAGCGATGCGTGGGTGGACCGCGCGCCGGTGACTTCGAACAGACGACTGCACAAATCCAGGCCTTGGCGAGTGGCGGCGACTTTGGCGGTGGCAATGGCAATCGCTAATTGACCCCGTTGCTTTTCACCCAAGGCCGGTCCTTTGGCCCAGGCCTCATCCAGTAAATCGGCGGCGCGTTCGACCAGCAGGCGTACGCTTTCGAGCGCCACCCAGAACTCGCCGTAGTGATGCAGCACGTAAGGGTCCTGGTCTACGCCTTGGGCGCCGGACTTGTGCCACGGGCGGCTCTCGGTGAGGGTGTAGTGGCGTGCCTCTGCAAAGGCGCCTTCTGCAATGCCGAGAAACATATGGGTAAAGGTCAACTGCGCAATCAGCGGCCGCAGGCAGGCAAAAGGGGTACTCAGTGGGCCCGGGTCGAGCAGCAATTCCGATTCCTCCACACGTACCCGTTCGAAGCTCGCGCTGCCGCTGTCGGTCTGGCGCTGGCCGATGTTGTTCCAATCATTGTGCAAAGTAATGCCGCTGCGGCCGCTGGGGATGGCGGCAATCAGCAATTTGCCGCCAGCGTTCTCGTCCACTGCGGAGGCGATCAGCATTTGGGAATCGCTGGCTCCGGAGCAGAAACTTTTCTTACCGGAAAACTCTCGCCAGCCGCCGAAATCCTTTACCACGGTGCGGGTGTCCAGCGGGTTGAGGGCGTTGCCCCAGAACCAGTTCTTGCGTGCGGTCTGTTCGAACCACGGCTGCCATTGGTCCGGCCGTGAAAACAGGCGCACGGTGGCGAGCATCAGGTGGTGGAAGCCGAAGACGTGGGCGATGGAACTGTCGACCTTGGCGAATTCGCGCACGACCGCCATTGTGGTGCTCCACGTTGCTCCCAGCCCACCGTATTGCGCAGGGATGCTGAGTGCCAGCAGGCCGCTCTGGCGCAGGGCATCACGTTCGGTTTTGGGCGTGCCACCGTGTTCGTCGCGCTTAACCGCAGTGAGAGCGAATTCGGCGGCCAGCAGTTTGGCGGTCTGCAACGGTGATGGCGGGACGCTGTGAGGTTTAGCTGTCACGGGTATTCCTCTTTATCGAGGTGGGAATGGCCGGCGCCGCTCCCACCGCTGCGTCGATCAGTGCTTCGCGGGCAATACATCGTTGGCAATCATTTCGCCGAACGGGCCGGTGAGGTTGGTGATGCCACGCCCGGCCAGGCTGGCGTAGGGCTCGGGCAGCAATGGAAATACCTGTTCGGCAAAGCGATACGCCTCTTCCAAATGGGGGTAGCCGGAAAAGATGAAACTCTCGATGCCCAGGTCCGCGTACTCCTTGATGCGCTCGGCCACTTGCTGTGGGTTGCCCACCAGGGCAGTTCCGGCGCCGCCGCGCACCAGGCCGACGCCGGCCCACAGGTTGGGAGCGATTTCCAGGTTGTCGCGGCGACCGGCATGCAGGGCGGCCATGCGTCGCTGGCCTTCGGAGTCAAAGCGCGAAAAGGATTTTTGCGCGGCGGCGATGGTCTCGTCGCTGATGTGCTCGATCAATTTGTCGGCGGCTTTCCAGGCGTCTTCTTCGGTCTCGCGCACGATTACATGCAGGCGGATGCCGAACTTCACGGTGCGCCCGTGGCGAGCGGCGCGTTCACGCACATCGGCGAGTTTTTCCGCGACGGCGGCAGGCGGTTCGCCCCAGGTCAGGTACACGTCGACCTGCTCGGCGGCCAAGTCATGGGCCGCGTCCGAGGAGCCGCCGAAGTACAGCGGCGGATAGGGCTTCTGCACCGGTGGGTAAAGGGCCTTGGCGTTCTGTACGTGCAGGTGCTTGCCTTTGAAGTCCACGGATTCGCCCTGAAGGACGCGACGCCAGATTCTGAGGAATTCGTCAGAGACTTCGTAGCGTTCGGCATGGTCGAGAAAGCTGCCGTCGCCGCGGTTTTCATCCGGATCGCCACCGGTGACCACGTTGATCAGCAAGCGCCCGTTGGACAGGCGATCCAAGGTCGCCGCCATCCGTGCAGATACCGTGGGCGAGATGATGCCTGGGCGAATCGCTACCAGGTAGCGCAGGCGCTCGGTCAATGGCACCAGCGCCGAGGCGATTACCCAGGAATCTTCGCACGAGCGCCCGGTGGGAATCAGCACGCCGTGGTAACCCAGGCTGTCAGCGGCCTGGGCGACCTGCTTGAGGTAATTGAGTGTCACCGGCCGTGCACCTTGAGTGGTGCCCAGGTAATGACCGTCGCCGTGGGTGGGCAAGAACCAGAAAACATCCATGACTCATTATCCTCAGGCAATTTTCAACAGTGAGGGCGCATGCACGGCCAGCAGCGGCGCAGCGCGCTCGGCAGCCAGTTGGATACGGCCTTTCAGTAGCTCGCTGGTGATCTGGTAGTCGGTAAAGTCGGCTTCAGTGGCGTACACACCGATGGGCAGGGTCAGTGCCTGGAAGAAGCTGAACAGCGGACGCAGCTGATGATCCAGCACAAGCGCGTGCCGTTCGCTGCCGCCGGTGGCCGCCAGCAGAACCGGCGTGTTGACCAGCGCGTTGAGACCTATCAGGTCGAACAGGTGCTTGAGCAGGCCTGGGTAAGAGCCGCGATACACCGGCGCGGCAACGATCAGCAGATCGGCCTGTTCGATACTCAGCAGTTGAGCTTCGATCTCGGCGGGTAACTCGTCGCGCGACAGGGCCGCGCCTAATGGCCGGGCGATGTCGCCCAGTTCGATCAGCGTGGACTGGATTGGCAATCGCGTGGCCAGTTCATTCAGCAGCGCTTGGGCCAGTACACGTGTTCGAGACGGGCGCCAGGCTCCCCCGGAGAGGGCGACAACGTTCAGAGGGCGGGTCATGCACAGTTCCTTTTTCAACAGAGTTCGTAACAGGGTGTGCACCGGGTTGAGCAAGAGCTGTACCAATAGCCGCAGGCCTGGGCTGTCGGGGCCTGCGGGCTTAGCGTTGCAAAGCGGCTGTTGCCTGCCTGCTGTTTTGTTGAAGAGCTGTTGCCTGGACAACAGTTGTGCAGCAAACAGTTTCGGCGTGTTGAGCGCATTTATAGAAGGTCATTGTTATTCCGTAAATGACTGTATTTTTATATTTATAGATTAATAAGGAATATATGTGATGGCTATCGAAGGTGCCGGAAAGGTTGATAGCAACTATCAAGGACGATGATTTTTCACTCTGCAGGGGCGGGAGTAGCCTGTGTTCATTGACTTGAACCTCTCTCTCAGGACCGCCGCCATGCACCGTTTTCTTGCTGTTTCCCTATTACTTGTCGTCTCTGTACTCGCCGGTTGTGCGAACCATCCTGCCCCTGAGTTGCGTCCTTACTCAGCGGAAGAAACCAAGCAACTGGCGCTGGAATCGTTGAGTCGTCGCGGACTGTCTTTTGACGAATACCAACGCCAGCGCGCAGCGTTGAACGGCCAGCCGGCCAAACCCTTCGGCTTTGATAGGCAGGGCGAAATGAACGCCGAGCGCAGCATCACGTTGCACGGGCGCCCCAGTTGACCCCCGTTCGGCGGCAAAAAGCCCGAGGTTTCCTTCAAGAATCCTCGGGCTTTTTGTTTTCCTTGGGGCCGCTTCAGCCTGTTAAGCTGAATTTCAGGAGCGTTCCTACGCACAATTAAATAAAGTGGTCCTTCTTTAATGGCATCCGATCGGGTAAACCTGATGACCTTGTTCCGGTCAATGCCCCTGAGACACTGCTCTCGGGAACCTGCTCTGCGAGTGTTTGAACGTCATGACTAAACGTCCGTTGTATTTCGACTACGCCGCCACCACACCGGTGGATGAGCGGGTCATCCAGGTGATGGTCGAATGCCTGGGCTTCAATGCCAATTTCGGTAACCCGGCGTCCAGCTCCCATGCCTTCGGCCAGGCGGCCAGGCACACGGTCGAGCAGGCGCGACGTCAGGTCGCCGAGTTGGTGGGAGCGCAGCCTGAGCAGATCGTCTGGACTTCCGGTGCGACTGAATCCAACAACCTCGCGATCAAGGGCGTGGCCCAGGCGCGTGGCATCGCGGGTGGGCACATCATCACCAGCCAGATCGAACACAAGGCCACCCTGGATACCGCGCGGCAGCTGCAGGAGGCCGGCGTGGCCGTGACCTACCTGGTGCCGGACGCCGATGGTTTGATCAGCGTCGAGGCGGTCAGCGAGGCATTGCGCGATGACACGTTCCTGGTGTCGCTGATGCTGGTGAATAACGAACTGGGTACCCTTAACGACATCCCCGCCATCGGCGCGCGCGTGCGTGACCAAGGGGCCTTGCTGCATGTGGATGCGGCGCAGGGGGCGGGTAAGGTCGCGATTGACCTGGCGCAGTGGCCGGTGGACCTGATGTCGTTTTCCGCGCACAAGCTGTATGGCCCCAAGGGCATCGGCGCGCTGTACGTAGGGGCGCGTGCGCAGCAGAAGGTATCGGCACAGATTCACGGCGGTGGGCATGAGGGCGGCTTGCGCTCCGGCACTCTGGCGACCCATCAGATTGCCGGCATGGGAGCGGCGTTTGCCTTGGCGTCCGAGTCATTTGTCGAGGAGAACGCCAAGGTGATGACGTTGCGTCAGCGTTTGCTCCAGCAGTTGGACGGCGTAGCCGGCGTGCGCCTCAACGGCAGCCCCACCGAACGTATCCCCCACACCCTGAGCCTTACGTTTGGCGAAGGTGAATTCAACTCGGCTGCGTTGAGTGCAGGCATCGCGTTTTCCGCGACGTCGGCCTGCAACTCGGCCAACAATGCGCCGTCCCATGTACTTCTGGCATTGGGCCATGACGCCCGCAGCGCCGGTCGTACCATTCGCTTGAGCCTGGGGCGGTTTACCACCGAGCAGGACATCGACCAGGCGGTTCAGTTGATCAAGGCGGCACTCGCCACTGCACCGGCGTTCTGGGCGGTCTGAGTTTTCAGTCGCAACACATAACAATTATTCGTGGTTAGCAGGAGACACAATGAGCACGCAGCCTTTGATCCATGGAACGGTTCCGCAGCGCCTGGCGCATACCCGTGAGCTGATGAGCCGCGAAGGCATTCATGCCCTGCTGGTGCCGTCGGCCGATCCGCATTTGTCGGAGTACCTGCCGGGTTACTGGCAAGGGCGACAATGGCTGTCTGGATTCCATGGCTCGGTGGGCACGCTGGTTGTTACCGCCGACTTCGCCGGTGTTTGGGCCGACAGCCGTTACTGGGAGCAGGCAACCAAGGAACTGAAGGGCAGTGGTATCGAGCTTGTGAAGTTGCAGCCGGGCCAGCCCGGCCCCTTGGACTGGCTTGCCGAACAGACACCTGAAGGCGGCGTGGTTGCGGTGGACGGCGCGGTGATGGCGGTCGCGTCGGCGCGAACCCTGAGTGCCAGGCTGGCAGAGCGTGGCGCGCGCCTGCGCACCGACATCGACCTGCTCAATGAGGTCTGGAAAGATCGCCCGAGCCTGCCCGAGCAGCCGATCTATCAGCACCTTCCGCCACAGGCGACTGTCAGCCGAGGCGAGAAGCTCGCTGCGCTGCGCGCCAGTTTGAAAGAGAACGGCGCCGATTGGCATTTCATCGCCACGCTGGATGACATCGCCTGGTTGTTCAACCTGCGTGGCGGTGACGTGTCGTTCAACCCGGTGTTTGTGTCTTTTGCATTGATCAATCAGCAACAGGCCACGTTGTTCGTGGCATTGGGTAAAGTCGACGCCGAGTTGCGCGCTGCGCTTGAGCAGGACGGCGTGACGCTACGTGACTACAACGAGGTAGCGAACGCGCTACGTGGCGTTCCGCCGGGCGCCAGTGTGCAGGTTGACCCGGCTCGCGTGACAGCCGGTCTGCTGGAAAGCCTGAATGCCGGCGTCAAGCTGATCGAAGGGCTTAACCCGACCACACTGGCTAAATCGCGCAAGAGCCTGGCCGATGCAGAGCATATCCGCCGGGCCATGGAGCAGGATGGCGCTGCGTTGTGCGAATTCTTCGCCTGGCTGGACAGTGCGCTGGGACATGAGCGCATTACCGAGCTGACGATCGATGAGCGCCTGACGGCTGCGCGTGCGCGTCGTCCCGATTATGTATCGCTGAGTTTCAACACCATTGCGGCATTCAATGCCAATGGCGCTATGCCCCATTACCACGCCACCGAAGAAGAGCACGCGGTTATCGAAGGTGATGGCCTGTTGCTGATCGATTCGGGTGGCCAGTATCTGGGCGGCACTACGGACATTACACGGATGGTGCCTGTCGGTATGCCGAGCGATGAGCAAAAGCGTGACTGCACTCGTGTGCTCAAGGGGGTGATTGCGTTGTCCCGTGCGCATTTCCCCAAGGGTATCTTGTCGCCGTTGCTGGACGCGATCGCTCGTGCGCCGATCTGGGCCGATGGCGTGGATTACGGACATGGCACGGGCCACGGCGTAGGTTATTTCCTCAACGTGCACGAAGGCCCGCAGGTGATTGCCTATCAGGCCGCGCCTGCGCCGCAGACTGCGATGCAACCCGGAATGATCACGTCTATCGAACCCGGCACCTACCGCCCTGGACGTTGGGGTGTGCGAATCGAAAACCTGGCGTTGAATCGCGAGGCGGGCAGGACTGAGTTTGGTGAGTTCCTCAAGTTCGAAACCTTGACCTTATGCCCAATCGACACCCGTTGCCTGGAGTCTTCCATGTTGACGGCGGATGAGCGCGCGTGGCTCAACGCTTACCATGAACAGGTGCGTGAGCGCTTGAGCCCTTTGCTCAGCGGTGCGGGGCTTGAATGGTTGCAGGTGCGTACGACACCGATTTGATGATTGCCATTTCAAGTGGGCGTCGGCCAGGCAGTCGACGCACGCTTTGAGCCCGACTACTTGCAAATCACGATCATGCTGCGACTGGTATAGCCGGCAGGGTTCAGGCCGAAAGGGTAGTCACCTGGCTCTTCGGAATTGTCACCGGACTTCGCGATGACCCGGTAGCCCTTGGTGCCGCAGGAATGGGTTGCGCTGGTGTAGCACTGATCCCAGGAGGAGGACAGGCCGGAGCAGTTGATGTGCAGTCCTTTTTTGCCTCTTTTCACTTCTGTTTTTGTGGTCGCCGCACAGCCAGCAATCGCTACGACCATCAACAGTATCAAAATTCGTTTCATTCCCATCCTTAAATAGCCGCTTCGCAATGTTTGAAGTCGGCTCTATTCGCTCTCGAGCGTAGCGTTCGTGCTGTCCTTGTCGAAAAACTCCATGAATGCGATTGGTTTGCTGGCTAAACATGGCCTAAATGCGCTGCAAATACCAGATCTACATGCGTTGATGACTTAATCCGCCGGGACCAGCGGTTTGGACTCCTTACGCATGGTCAATGTGGCTCCGATGGATGCCAGAATGATGCAGGTGATGGCCATCCACTGCGCTATGGATAAGTGCTCCTGAAGGAAAAACAGCCCGGACAGCGCGCCGAAAGCCGGCTCGATACTCATGAGCGTGCCGAAGGTGCGGGCGGGCAGGCGCGTGAGCGCAATCATCTCAAGTGTGTAGGGCAGGGCGGTGGAGAGAATGGCCACTCCAATGCCAATCGGGATCAGCGCTGGCGTCAGAAGGGCGGTGCCTGCGTGGACAATGCCGATAGGTGCCACGAACAGTGCGGCGATCAACACCCCCAGAGCAGCGGTTTGGACGCCATTATCGTTCCCCGCCTTCTGCCCGAACAGGATATAGAGTGCCCAGCAGATCCCCGCGCCCAGGGCATAGCCGGCGCCGAGCAAATCAATTCCGTGGCTGGCTTCACCCAAAGGAATCAAGAGCACCAGCCCGACGATCGCGAGGGCTATCCACAGGAAATCGACCGCTCGGCGCGAGGTATAGATGGCGACGGCAAGCGGGCCGGTGAATTCAAGCGCTACGGCGACACCCAGTGGGACGCTGCGCAGTGACATATAAAAGAGGAAGTTCATTCCGCCCAGGGCCATCCCGTAGATGATTACAGTACGCAGCGATTTGGCTGTCAGCCTTGCGCGCCATGGGCGCAGTAGAAGCAGCATGATCACGCTGGCGAAAATCAAACGTACGGTCGTTGTTCCTTGTGCACCGACGATAGGAAACATACTTTTGGCCAATGAGGCGCCGGTTTGAATGGACGCCATGGCGATCAACAGCAGGCCGACGGGAAAGAATGTCGATACCAGGCTGCGAGAAGAGGAGGTCATTAGTAATGGGTCCGGGTCACGTTCGGGAGGCAGGCCCTATATGATGCTCAAATGAACATGGCTGAGCAATATATTGCTCAGTTTAGAGTGTGTGGGCCTGCTTTTAGATAACGTAAGGTGCTTTTTCAGACAGTTGATAGAAAAATCAAATTAACGCTTGACGGCAGATTCCAGAAGTCTATAATTCGCCCCACTTCCGGCGCAGTCGAAACGGAAAACTCCTTGGTAAACAAAGAGTTGCGCAGAATTCGACAGCGGATCGCTTCAGTTTATCGAAGCCCAGAAGGAGTTGATGGGGCAAGGTTGTTTGGCTCTATTAACGTTTCGATCTTCTCGTTCGAAAGCGGAGAAAAAGAGGTGTTGACAGCAGCGTGTAACGCTGTACAATTCGCCTCCCGCTAACGAGAGATCGGAGGCGCAAGTGGTTGAAGTTGTTGAAGAAATCTTCGAAAACTTCTGAAAATAATCACTTGACAGCAAATGAGGCTGCTGTAGAATGCGCGCCTCGGTTGAGACGAAAGATCTTAACCAACCGCTCTTTA
>NZ_JAAMRE010000015.1 GCF_013522705.1 Pseudomonas lurida | reverse complement strand
GCAGGCGCTGCTGGTCGTCGTAGTGGTAGTGGCTGAGCAGTTGGCCTTGTTGGCGCTGATGCTCCCGACCGGATTTGAACAGGTGTGAGGTCAGCGGTTTGCCGTTGAGTTCGACGGTGGCGAGATGCCCGCCCTTGTCGTGGTTGAACACCACGCGGTTGTTGTCCGGCAGGCGCAGGTGTTTGAGCTGGCCGCAGGCGTCGTAGCCGTAGCGCAGGGTGCCCCAGCCCTGGTGTTCGGCGGTGAGGCGGTTTTGGCGGTCGTATTCGTAGGCCAACGCCCAGTGGCCGTCGTCGACGCTGAGGAGATTGCCCTGGCGGTCGTAGGCATATTCAACGACGCTGCCATCGGGCAGGGTTTTTCGTACGAGGCGACCGGCGTGGTCGCGCGCATAACGGGTAATGCGCTGACTGCCGTCGTCGCCGTGTTCGGTCTTTTCCTGCAGGTGGCCGTTGAGGTCGTAGGTGTACGCGGTGCGTTGGCCGTCGAAGCCGGTTTCCTGCTGGATCAGGCCGTTGGGGTGGTAGTCGAGTTGGTAGGTTTCGCCGACTTCGTTTTCGATCTCGGTCAGCAACAACCGCACGTTGTCGTAGCGGTAGTTGACCTGCGTGCCATCGGCGTTGAGGCGGCGGCTGATCAGGTGCAGGCCGTCGGCGTAGTCGTAGCGGGTGACGTGGCCGAGTTCGTTGCGTTCGGCGGTGATTTTTCCGTAGGGGTTGTAGCTGTATTCGCGGGTGGCACCGCCTGGCAGTGTCAGACGAATCAGCCGGCCCACACCGTCCAACTGATACTGGGTCAGCGCGCCGAATTCATCCTCGCGCGCCACCTCGCGGCCCAGGTCGTCATAGCGATAGCGCTTGATCCCGCCATTGGGTAGTTGCTCCTCAATGAGCTGACCGCGTTCATTCCACACCAGCCGATGGCAGCTGTGATCCGGGTACCAAACCCCGGTCAGTTGTCCGTACTTGTTGTAGCTGTAATCCGTGACATGCCCATCGGGATCGATCTTACGAACGACATCGCCCTGGTCATTGCGCTCGTACTTCCAAACCGCCCCACCCCGTCGCACCACGCGTACGAAACCGTTGTCATGCTCGTAGGTTGTTGGCTCATCATCCCCAGGAAATAACGCCACCAAGCGTCCGGCTTCGTCGTACTGATACGCCGTCACCGCCCCCAGCGGGTCCTGCTCGACTGTCAGCCGGCCTTTTTCGTCGTAGGATTTGAAGTGCTGCGCGCCATCGGGATCGATACGTTGCACCAGGCGTGCGCGTTCATCGTGGACATACACTTCCTGGCTGCCATCGGCGTTATGCACCGTGACGCGGCCGTCATCACCCCAGGCATAGCGCGTGTCCATCTGCGAGAAGCTGGCCCAATGCCGTATGCATCTCGCCGCCTTGCCAGCCCGTTCCCACGCCCAGAAGAAACTCGCCCCAGCGGCCAGGACGCGCTCCACAATGACGTGCTGCTCGTCGTAGCGGTACACCTCGCTTTCACCGACGGCATTGGTCGCCGAAACCAGTCGGCCCAGGTCGTCATAGGCGTAGGAAACAACGTTCTGCTCGGTGATCCATTCGTAAGGCTCATGCTCCTTGGCGCGCTGAACCTGGTAGTCCACCGCGACGATGCGACCGGACGAGTAGCGCAGAAACAACGAGCGACCAACCCCGTTATCCACTCGCTCGATACGCCCGGAAAAATCCCGGGCAATCCGCAGCCGGTTGTCATACGCATCGCTGATCGAGACCAATGCGCCATCGCGAAAGTGATAAAACCGTGACGCCTGCGCCAGCACCAATTCATCCGGCGAATCCCCCAGATAGATCGCCGCTTCGGCCAAGCTATTAGTGATCGCCGGTCGCACAGAGGTGGGCAAGGGCAGAGTGATCGACCGGTTCTCATGATCCGTCCACACCACCGAATCGCCCGACACACAAAGCCGCTGCGCCAACGCATGGCTCCAGCCAAACCCCAACCCGACATCCACTTCCACCGCACTGGTGCGATACAACCGTGCCCACTCAAACGGCAAAATCCCATCCAACTTGCCATCGGTCAGCGTCAACAGTTCCTCCCCGGTAACCATCGACACCGGGCAGCCGTTGGTGACGGTCTTATCCGAAGAGGCCGCCGCATCGCCCTTCGGATTCGTCGATACAGCAGGCACATCATCCACAGGCTCTTTTTGCTTAAGCACCGCGTTCTGCCGCGCCCGCCAGCGCATCTGCAGCGTGCCTTGCTTCACCCCGCCGACCACGCCGCGAACCGCTACCGCTTTGTAGCGATCCACCGCCTGCATGAACTTCGTCAGAATCGCCAGCACGCTCTGAACAAAACCTACAGCCGCCTTAACAATCTGTGCGCCATACCTGGCCAGCCGCAGGCTCAAATACGCCACAGCCGCCGCCGGCAATGCGATGGTCAGCACCGCGCCAATCACCAGGTCAATCAGCAGCGACACCACAAACCCAGCGGCCACTTGCGCAATCTCACTGGGCGGCAATGCGTCCAACCAGATCATCGCCGTGCGCACCAGCAGGAACAGCGCCGCCTCATCACTCGCGAGCAACATCGCCTGTGCCATGACCTTGGGCGCATCGGTGGCGATTTGTGCGAGCTTGGTCGCTTCAGCCCCCAGCTGTTCGACGTACTTCAACGGGTCTTCAAGCATCGCCTGCACCAGCTTGATGCTGTCCCACACGTCCCGGATCGCGGCCCAACTGCCCGCCAGTACGCCGCTGCCAATCGCACTGGCCGTGGACTGCTGCCAATGCGGCTTGAAGCCTTGCCACTGTTCGCGGAGCCACCGCTCCAGGTCCGCCATCAGCCCGGCGTAGGAGGCGAACAACGCATCCACCTGCTCCTGGGAAACACCGCCCTGTACCCGCACCTGATAGCGCCCGCCAGCGGCGCAGAGGTGTGAGCCCTTGCCGTGCTCATCCAGCATGACCCGCGTGGAACTGCCGTCATCCAGCCCGATCACTTCGACTGGAATGTCGCCAATCGGCACGTCATACACCGAGTCGAATGTGCTCTCTATCTTCAGCTCGCCGCCCAACTGGCACACGGCAACACTGCCGATAAAGTTCGGGTCGCTTATGCTCACGGTTGTCTGCGCGTCACCGACGCGCAACACCCGATCCATCCCCAGCAACGACGGCATATCTGCCGCATGGCTCACCGAATCCAGCGCCCGCGAATACCAGGCGCCCATCTGCTGGCGATAAGTCACCAGGCTCTGATGAAAGCCATCCAGCTCATGTTCGATAGAGGCAATGTGGGAAGCGTGGGTCATCCGTGACGTCTCGGCAGAGGGCAAGGCGTCGGAGTCTGCCGCAGTGAAAAGCGGCTGGATGAACGGCGGGAAAAATCAGAAAGGGCTTACGAAGGTCGCGTAATAGTCAGCTCCAATCACAGTTGGGGGCTACTTCAAATGGCGATCATGCTCATTGACGAGCAGTGCTTTGTGCTTCTTTAAGTTGGGGTTCAAATTCAATCAGCCCAGCCTGCATCCTCTGCAATACGGCGATTTGCCTGGCCAGGTCTCGCTTCTTAAATTGGCAATAGCGTGTTCTGCTCGATCTCAGGGCAAAGCATTGGCCTCTCCCTTTTCCAAATCGTCCGCCGACCTGCTTCAGAGAGTGTTGCAATAAGCTGATTTGCAATTGCCAGTAGGGCCGTTCCGTAAGATGTGTCGGGCAGCTCCTGAAGCGCTTACGACCCCTTGTTACTGCAAAGGCCTCTGACTAGCCTGCCGAAAACTCAAGAGTGAAACAGGCATGAGCGAAAGGTCTATCCGTTTGACGGCGCCTCCGACGGGCTACAGCGATTGGCTGACCGGCCTTAAAAAGCGCATCCACGTGGCACAACAGCGTGCGTCACTGGCAGTCAATCGAGAAATGGTGCTCCTTTACTGGAATATCGGTCACGAGATTTTGACCCGCCAGAACCAGCAGGGGTGGGGGAGCAAGGTTATTGATCGTCTTGCTCAAGATTTGTGTACGAGTTTTCCCTGCATGAAAGGTTTTTCGCCCCGCAACCTGAAGTACATGCGTGCATTTGCTGAAGCTTGGCCGGATTCGGAATTTGTGCAACAGGCTGCTGCACAATTGCCGTGGGGTCACAATGTGGTCCTGCTCGACAAACTTCCGGGCCCAGAACCCCGTCGTTGGTACATCGCGCAGGCGATTGAACACAGTTGGTCCCGCAACACGCTGGTGATGCAAATCGAAACTCGCCTACTGGAGCGCACGGGTAAAGCAGTCAGCAATTTCGAAAACCACCTGCCCAAGCCACAATCCGACCTGGCGCGTGAGTCGCTGAAAGATCCTTATCGTTTTGATTTTCTCAGTCTGGCCCTGGATGCGCAGGAGCGCGACATAGAAAATGCCCTGATCAAACACGTCACCGACTTTCTGTTGGAGTTGGGCGCTGGTTTTGCGTTCGTCGGCCAACAAGTTCTCTTGGATGTGGGTGGCGATGAGTTCTTCGTTGATCTGTTGTTCTACCACGTGAAGCTGCGTTGCTACGTGGTGATCGAGCTCAAGGCGGGAAAATTTAAGCCTGAACACCTAGGCAAGCTGAGCTTTTGCCTTGCTGCTGTAGATGCTCAGCTTAGGCATCCGCAAGATGGGCCAACGATTGGCCTATTATTGTGCAAGAGCAAGAACGCGGTGGTAGCTGAGTATGCACTGCGCGATAACAACCGACCTATCGGAGTGGCGGAATATCAACTGGTAGGGGCATTACCCGCAGAGCTGCAAACCAGTTTGCCAAGCATCGAGCAAATTGAGCGGGAACTGGCGGGCTAAACTCGGTTGAATAACGAAAGCCCGCTTTTGAGGGCAGGCTTATCGCGAATCTCGGCTGACTTACTTCTGATGAGCCGTCAGCGCCGCATACCCATTCATCAAGTTGCGATAGTTGGGAATGCGCTGGGACAACAAATTCCCCAGGCCTTCGATATCGTTGCGCCAGTCGCGGTGCAGCTCACAGGCCACCGAGAACCAGTTCATCAACTGCGCACCGGCCTGTGTCATGCGGCTCCACGCCGCCTGCTGCACCGTGGTGTTGAACGTGCCGGAAGCATCGGTTACTACAAACACCTCAAACCCTTCCGCCAGCGCCGACAAGGTCGGGAACGCTACGCAGACATCCGTGACCACACCGGCAATGATGATCTGCTTGCGCCCGGTGGCCTTGATTGCCTTGACGAAATCTTCGTTGTCCCACGCATTGATCTGGCCAGGGCGGGCGATGTACGGCGCGTCCGGGAACATCTCTTTCAGCTCCGGCACCAGCGGGCCGTTGGGGCCCTGTTCGAAGCTGGTGGTGAGAATGGTCGGCAGGTTGAAAAACTTCGCCAGGTCGGCCAGGGCCAGCACGTTGTTCTTGAACTCGTTGGGCGAGAAGTCCTGAACCAGGGAGATCAGGCCGGTCTGGTGGTCGACCAGCAGGACTACGGCGTCGTCTTTGTTGAGGCGGTTGTAGGTTGCAGTGCTCATGGTTGAATCCTTTTTGTTTAAGTGGGTTAGGGCGTTGCGTTCAACATGGGCACAGATTAATGGGTAGCGACGGCATGATAAATCGTCTGATATGGGTAATACCGTCAACTCAAAGGTGACAATTTCGGTCATTTAGCAGCAGCGACCTTTAGCGTCACTGAAAGAAGTACGACAAAAAATCTCACGCGTGAGCTATTGAGCCTGCTGAAAATTGCCTGTAGATTTTCTCACGCGTGAGTTTTTCACAGCGAGGTCAGCACCATGAAAAGCAGCTCTCCATCGAACCCGTCCCCAGGGGCCGATACCGATTCAACCCGTCTTCAGGGAGAGCGCTTGAAACCGTCGGTCAAAAAGCCATCAAGCTTCTACATGAAGCAAATGCGCGCAGGCCTGGCGGCCGCCGGCTATGTGAAACACGAGACTTGGGTGCTTCCCGAAAATCGAAGCCTGCTCAAGCAAATGGAGAAACAGCTTCGCCAGCCGATTCTGGTTGGTTCATTCATGTCGGAGAATTTCATGAGCGCAGGTACCAACTGGAATATCGATCGCCTCTTCACCGCTCTTCAGGCCCTGGACGAGGTGGTGTCCAAGGACATTACGCTGTCTCTGGTCCAAGGCTCCGAATCCAGTATCAAGCTGGAAATGAACGACTTCGGTGGCTTGCCGATTTACATCGCGGTGGTGGGCGAGCAGATCATCGTCGATACCGTGCTGGTCGATGCCGAGTCCATCAACGATGTCGCAACCTTCAATGACGCGGTGTTGCGCAGCCGGGAGATGTTCCCGCTGTCCTCGATCGGTATCGAGTCCATGCCGAACGGGCAGGTGGTCTACAACATGTTCGGCGCATTGAGCTCCGACTCCAGCCTGACCAATATCGTGACCGAGGTGAAAACCCTGGTCGACAACGTGCAGCGCGCCAGCGAAGCCTTCGAACGTTTCTTCAATTAAGTATTCGGGAGTATCCAATGACTCAGTCCATCTGGAGCAAATTGTTCACCGCGCTGCGTGGCGGTGCCAACGAAGTCGGCGAATCTATCGTTGACCAACAGGCCCTGCGCATCCTCGATCAGGAAATTCGCGATGCCGACACCGCGCTGGCCAACGCCAAGCGTGAGCTGGTCAGCATCATGGCCAAGCACAAATTGGCGACTGATCGCGTCAACGAGTACGACGCCAAGATCAAGGACCTGGAGTCCAAGGCAGTGGCGGCCCTGCAGGCCAATCGTGAAGACCTCGCCTTGGAAGTGGCCGAAGCGATTTCGACCCTGACCAACGAGCGGGATGTCGAGCATAAGCAAGCCATTGAGTTCGGTGGCTATGCGGAAGGCATGCGCAAGGACATCACCAAGGCCGAAAGCCGGATCAAAAGCCTGCGTCAGCAAGTGGATATGGCCAAGGCTCGCGACAGCGTACAGAAGGCCCAGGTCAGCGCCTCCATCGCCAGCGGCGGTGCCAACGGCAAGCTGGAAACCGCCGTCGGTACGCTGAATCGTTTGCAGGCCAAGCAGCAGCAACGCGCCGCTGAACTGCAAGCCCAGGATGAGCTGGCTGACGCTTCGACGGGGACCGATCTGGAGCGCAAGCTGCGCGACGCCGGCATCACGCCTGATGAAGGCAGCGCCAATGCGATTCTGGAGCGCCTGAAGCAAAAGTCGGCGGAGTAAGCAACGTCGCCGCTGGGAGGGCAGTGTCTGCCCTCCCTTTTTTGTCGAGGTCAGGATGGATGCCCTGAAGGGTTTCAAGACAATCGCAGGCTTGGCCTTCTTGATGGTCGCGCTGCAACTGCTCAATGTGGCGACCGGTTACAGCCTTATGGCGTTCGGCCTGATCCCGAGAACGCTGCAGGGGCTGCCCGGCATACTCATGTCACCGTTTCTGCACGGCTCGTTCGCCCACCTGAGCGCCAACCTGATTGCCTTTGTGATCCTGGGCAGCCTGGTGATGATCGAAGGGCTCAATCGGTTTGTGGCCGTCAGCGCGATCATCATTGTGCTGGGTGGCTCGCTGGTCTGGCTGTTCGGTTTTGCCGGCATACACGTGGGCGCCAGCGGCTGGGTCTTCGGGCTATGGGCCTACCTGTTGTCTCGCGCCTGGTTCCACAGGAGTTGGGGCAACCTGATAACGGCCGCTGTCGTCGCGGCACTGTATGGCGGCTTGATCCTTGGCTTCCTGCCTCGCCAGGGTGTTTCCTTCGAAGGGCATCTGTTTGGCGCGTTCGCCGGATTTATTGCAGCCAAGGTACTTCTCTCCAAACCACGCAGCAGGTTTAATGCCGGCTGAGCGCGCTTGAGCATCCCGATGTCGAGGCGACAACGTCATCAGGTAATCAAGTACCCAAGGAGCCAGGGACAACGTGTCGATTTTTCTTCTGTTGCGCAGGTACGCTTCCTCGCTCTTTCACCGCTTCGGTTGGGCGGGGCTGGTGATCGCCCTGGGGATACACCTGATCACCGCCTACCTGGGCCTGGTGTACCTGGGCGAACAGCACCTCACCGCTCCCGCCACATTTATTTACTTCTACCTCACCACCACGCTGACGGTCGGCTATGGCGATCTTGCGCCGCAGACCTCGGCGGGGCGCGTGTTCGTGGCTGCCTGGGTGATGCTCGGGGGCATTGCGCTGCTGACGGCAGCCATCGGCAAAACCACCAGCACTGTCATCGATGCATGGAGAAAAGGCATGAAGGGCAAAGGCGATTTCACCGGTAAGGTCGGTCATACCGTGCTCATTGGCTGGGAGGGCGCGTCCAGTGAGCGAGTCATTGAGTTGTTGCTCCAGGACGAGACCTCGAACGACAACCTGATCGTCATTTGCGATTGCACCCTCGAAGAAAACCCGATGCCGGGCAAGGCGGCGTTCATCCGGGGTGAAAGCCTGTCTTCGACAGCGTTATTGTTGCGTGCCGGCGTGCCCGGTGCCGAGCGTGTGCTGGTGCGCACTCCGTCTGATGATCTGACGCTGGCCACCGTGCTGGCGGTGAATCAACTGAGCCCGGTTGGTCATGTGGTTGCCCACTTCAATGAAAGCGAAATTGCCGCCCTGGCCAGCTCCTACGCCCCCAGCCTGGAATGCACATCAAGCATGGCTATCGAAATGCTGGTGCGCGCGTCTCAGGATCCGGGCTCGTCGGTGGTCATCAATGAGCTGTTGTGCGTGGGCCAAGGTGCCACCCAATACTTGATGAAATTGCCCGAGGCCTTTGAAGCCACGTTCGGCGACCTGTACACCCAAATGAAAGAACGCCACAACGCCACACTCATCGGCTATCGCGCCCAAGGCGCCCCGCAACCCTCGATCAACCCGCCCAGCAACACGCGCGTTGCAGGTGGCGAACTCTTCTACATCGCCTCCACCCGCCTCAAGGAAATCTCCAATGGGATGGTTTAAACAGTTGATGGGGCTTGAGGCCCCGCACGCCAATACACAATCGAAAGAGCCTGGCCAAGCCGTGCCGACCACCGGGCCGCTGGGCCTGGCGCCGGGCAAAGGCGTGATATTCGACACGAGCCTGAAATTGCTGCTCGACGGCAAAACCACGGTGATCATCCCCGGCACCCAGGAAATCTGGAGCAACGGCACCGTTGACCTCGGGCAGTCGACCTGGCTGTCTCGCTACTACATGAACGACGAAGATTACTGGCTGCAGGTACACACCACGGGCGATATCACCGGGCAGGTCGAGTCGGTGATCCTGTTCAACTACCTGAGTTACGTCACCCTCAGCAGCGAGGCCGAACTGCGCCGCCTGGCGGGGCCGCAGAGTCTGATCGGTTTGCCGACCTACACCCACAACGGCGTCGAATACGCGCGTGTATGGGGCAGCGAGGAAGGTCAGACAGAATTGGTGGCCATGAGTGAGCAGGTGATCAACCCCGAAGACGCCTACAGCGTCGAGCACCGTTCGATGCTATACGCACGGGATACAGGCCTGACCGATCGACGTGAGTTCCTGCTGTTTTCCGTCGAGGAAGACGCTGAAGGCACCGTTAGCCTGAGCACATCGCTGGGCATTTCGCTGTACACAACCGACTTCAAAGCGCTCTAAAAAAGGAAGAAACACATGCTAGAAGCTCTCTCCATTTCACTGAACAAAACCGCTGTGCTCGGGTTTGTGACCTACATCCTGGGCGCTGCCGTACTGTTCGCATTGTTCCAGTTCATCTACACCCGCATCACCCCGCACAAAGAATTCGAACTGATCCGTGCAGGCAATGTTTCCGCAGCCGTTGCCCTGGGCGGTGCCATCGTCGGGTTCGCCATTCCGGCCAGCAATGTGATTGCCTACTCGATCAGCATTCTCGACTTCGTCGTCTGGGCAGTGATCGCGGCCGTCGTCCAACTGCTGGCGTTTCTGCTGACCAGCCTGGTACTCAAAGGCACGTCCGAGCGCATCAGGAAGGGCGAGCTTGCGGCAGGCATCTACGTGGCCGCCGTGGCTATCAGCGTCGGCATGTTGAATGCCGCCTGCATGACGCCCACCCAGAACTGATTGCGCACGGAGCTCCCGATGAAACGAAGCAAGTACGTCCAGCTTTCGCTGGCAGCGTCGGTCGCGATGGCGATTTCCGGCTGCGGGCCGACGGAAAAAACCTACGATCTGCAGAAGAAGTACAACTTCCAGTCCGTTCAGCAATGCGCCGATGAAAAGCTTCCGGTGGACGTCTGCTCGGACGCCTACATGACCGCCATGGCCGAGCATCGCCGCATCGCTCCGGTGTACGCCAGCCAGGCCGACTGCGATGCCGACTTTGTCGCCGGCTGGTGCCAGCTGGACTCCAATGGCCAGTTCATTCCCAAGCTGGGCGGTTTCGAGCTGACCGCCGAAGGCCAGGTGACACAATCCCAGGTCGACGCTGCCAATGCTCAGGCGGGTAATGCTCAGGCAAGCGGCGGCTCCGGCTTCTCCACCAGCAGCCTGCTGACCGGTCTGCTGATCGGCAACATGCTGAGCAGCAATCGCAACAGCTACCGTTCTGAGCCCGTGTATCGCTATCGCGATGATCGCGGCGACTACGCCAACTCGACGCTCAATCAGCGCGTCTCCAATGGCGCCACGTTCGGCCGCTCGAACCAGGCCCGGTATGGCAGCAGCAGTTACACCAACACGCTGCGCTCCTCCGGCACGTCGGGCTCCGTGGCATCGGCCACCTCCCGTGGCGGTTTCGGCAGCAAGGCCAGCGCACGCAGCGGCTGGGGCGGCGGGTCGAGCAGTTAAGGAAAACCCGGGCATGAAGAAGATCCATTGCGCAGAGCGTCATGACTGGAAACAGACGGCCGACAGCCTCGGCTTTCTGTTCCACACCATCGACAACGAACCCTATTGGGACGAGAGCGCGTACTACCAGTTCACGCTCAAGCAAATCGAGCAAGACCTGGAAGACCCGACCACCGAGATCCATGACATGTGCATGGACCTCGTGGCACGCGTCGTCCAGAGCGAAGAACTGCTCGAACGCCTGAGCATCCCCGCGCCTTTCTTCGACATGATCAGAACGTCGTGGCTGGAAGGTCATCCGCACCTGTATGGGCGCATGGATTTCTCCTACAACGGCACCGGCCCCGCCAAGCTGCTGGAGCTCAACTACGACACACCGACCAGCCTTTACGAGGCTGCGGCGTTTCAGTGGGGCTGGCTGGAGCAATGCATCGAGCGCGGCCTGCTGCCCAAGCATGCCGACCAGTTCAACAGCATCGACACCAAACTGCACCAGGCTTTCGCGCAGTTGCAGGTCAACCAGCCGTTCTACTTCGCCTCGATGAAAGACTCGGTCGAAGACAAAGGCACCACCGACTACCTGCGCCTGGTCGCGGAAAAAGTCGGCATCGAATCACGCCACATCGACATCGAAGATATCGGCTTGACCCCCGAAGGCCGCTTCGTCGACCTCCAGGACCGTTGGATTCCCCATCTGTTCAAACTGCACGCCTGGGAATTCATCTTCCACGAACCCTTCGGCGCCGCGATTGCCGAGAGTGATACCCAGTTTTTCGAGCCTGCGTGGAAATCCATCATTTCCAATAAAGGCATCCTGCCGCTGTTGTGGGAATTCAACAAAGGCCACCCGAATCTGCTCGCCGCCCATCTGGATACCGAACCGGGTAAAGCGGTGCCGAAGGGGTGGGTGCGCAAGCCGTTTTTCTCGCGGGAAGGCGCCAACATTGAGCTGCAAACGGCTGATGGGCTGGTTGTGAAGGAGGACGGGCCCTACACGGATGCGCCGTTTATCCTGCAGGAATTTGCGCCGTTGCCGCGGTTTGGGGACAGCTATACGTTGATTGGGTCCTGGGTGATCGGGGACCAGGCGGCGGGGATTGGGGTGCGGGAGGATAATAGTTTGATTACCAAGGATTCGAGCCGGTTTTTGCCGCATTTGATATTGGATTGAGGCTGGCGCTTAAAGGGCCAGCAGGGCTGATCCCTTTCATTTGCAGGACGTTTCCGAGAGAATCCCAACCGCATTGCGCCAGCGGGAATGCGTGGCTAGGCTGCGGATCGTCACTGCCTATTCAGTGATCGGGTTTAGTCGCCCGGATTCGATTGGCGCATAAGCAACTCATGAGTCAGGCCCCCCTTCGCCTGCATCTTATGGTGGCTGTGCGCAGGGCACCTCCGGGTGCGCCGGGTTTCCAATCGACCGGTCGACTAACCTGCGTACAGCTGCCGCCTTTTGTTTAGTCGCGAGAAGTGGCAGCTCCAAATTATCGATTGGAGGTTTGCTATGGATAACGTTGTTTCGGATTCGCTCTCATCGCCTGCGACCAACCCTTTTACTGTCAATGAAGAGCTGAGCTTTGAGGATGCCTGGGTGCGCGTGGCTGAGTTGCTGCAGTGTGCGGTGGCGACTTCGCAGGTGCTTGGGGAGCCGTTGGCTGCGCCGCAGAGGGCGGTGATGCATCTGGTGGAGATGGCGAAAATGGTGGCGGATCGTGCTGTGGAGTGTATGCGGCCCGCATAAGGCCACAGAGAGAAGGGCAGGGTATAGCAGCCCGCTTTTGATTACTCAATTGTCCAACAGTTGTTGGACAATTGAGTCGGGGTACTTCGCTCGGCGACTTTTCGTACCAACCCTAGTTAACATCAGGGCGCCAAGTCACCTCACGCTTCCGATTTCTAAAGTTTATTTCGGAGTTTAGTTAGATCCGCTCGTTAACCCTCGACGGATCAGATCAACAACCGTCATGACCAGGCCAGATGCGTATCGCTGGGCTAGCATTCTTTCCTCTGCGTCTTCCTCGTTCTTACCATATAGGAACTGTGCGTAGGAAACCGGCCCAGTGAGTTCAAAACCCTCTGCATCGTCGCAATCACAGAACCGGAGCTCTAATGCTTTGAGAGCGGCGTCTACCGCCGGTTGGTGTAGGCCTGTCGACGCTCTGTCGATGAATTGTGCTGCTACAGCCTCAGGAGGGCCGAAGTACTGCATCACATGAATTAGATCCCCCGCATCCTTGGGTTCAGTACGACTGTCGAAGGCAAGGGCTTTGAGAATGATGAAAGCTGTGATATCTGCGTACCGGACCGTTTCGCGCGAGATTCCGCCGCCATCCAGTAGGCTGGCGGTGACCAGCCTCTCCTCATACCATTCATGTACGATTTCAGCATGCTCGATCGGCAACGCAGCGACATCTTCACCGTCGATGTTTCTTGCTTTGCCTGGAGGCGACTCAGCCGTGGCGCCCTGTAAAAACTCTACAAGGACGTACTCGTGCTCCGATAAGCGTCGCATCCAACGCCAACCAGAGGACCAGCCATTCAGCGGGTTAACATAGCGCTCAAATCCGCGCTCCTTCAACTGTTGGCCGAGGGAGGCGTAACCCTCACCATCAGCCATCAACTGAAGGTTCAACACCATGTCCACATCCGAAGTGCCGAAATGTGCAGGAACTTCAGGCGACTCTGGCGTGAGGTACCTGGGCACCAATCCGCCTACGAGGCGAAGCGTCGATTTAAGGGGGCCAAACGCTCCCAGAAGCGTCACAAGAACTTGTTCGCAGGCATCGGTCTTATTAGGGGAGTAGCCAGCTGCAGTCTTGGGTTTTGGTTCTAATGCCATGGTTTAGACCTTCAAAATGTCCTGTCGGAACTGAGCTGCCAGCTCAGCATTTCGGCCTCGACCATCCAGCAAGTCCAGATATTGAACGAATGGACTGGCAAACCAGCCCTCGTACCCCTCTAGGCGCTGTCGGAAAAGCATGCTTGAGCCTGAGCGTTCGATCAGCACTACGTTGGTCCCTTTCTCAGCAGGCTTCAGTCCAATTATGTGGGCCATCTCTTCAATGCGCCCGGGCGTGACCTGTAGCTCTGCGGTATTTGTCTGGGTAAGTAAGGGAGAGATAGCGTTTGCAGCAATTGCTCCGGTGATGGCCCATTCGATGTCATAACCGGCCGCCTCAGCTCTGTAGCTGATCTGGTTCAAAAGTTGGCCGGGTTTGGGGCAGAAAAAGTACCATTTAGTTTTGTTTTCTTTCCGCTTTTGCCAAGCCTCAACCCAAGCGTCTAGTAGATCACCCGGTTTGGAGAGCCTTCTGCGCAGTTGGCGCCCCTTGCCTTCGGATTCGACCCACTCCAGTCGCTCAAGCTCTTGCAGGACCGTTGAAACAGTGAACGATGAGGTTTTGGACAATTCTGAAAGAGCTAATCCTGTGAGCCAGTCGCCTTTGCTCTGCAGCAATGCGTGGATCACCATCTCGCGAGAGCCGGTAAAAAGGGAAATGGTACGTTGCTTTGGAGAGGTCTTAGGTTTGCGATCAATGTTGACTAGCCATTTATCATGATGCAGGTATAGCGAGCCACTGGCATCGTAGAAGCCTATCCCTCGGCGGATTAGCTCTTCACGGGCACCATAACTCAACTGTTCTGCTAGGAGCATTGGGACGATGGCATTGTCTGTTGGGGTGCTGCGGTATCCATCTAGAACCCATACTGCTTGGCGAACGTCGCGAGGGTATACCACTCGCTTGAGTTCTATCGGCATCTCCCATGTTCCAGAAGGTGTTGCGATCTTGAGCAGGAGATCAACGTTGCCATCATGGCAAGGAACCTCATATTTTCGGTCCAGAACCTTGGCGCCCGTCGCGCGTTGAAATGACTCAACGAATGACTCGATAAGTGGGAGCTGGTGGTGCTCAGAAATCTCGTACCGCATAGCTTGATCGTCCAGATAATGTAGCAAAATAGACGTTTATTTATGTTTTTTATAGATTAGCTGTACAGATAAGCAAGGGCAATGAATTTTTATTTATGTATATTAGCTAGTTTAGCTGTACAGCTAATATGCCATAAAGAAAGGCTTCTTATGGTTTTTGCCGCTTGTTTAGCTGTGTTTTTTTGGTCAGGGGAAACTCGTAAGCGGGGCCAGTTATTAGGGAATTCCGTCTGGAGGGTATGCCTCAGCGCCCAGTACATGCCGTCCCACAAGGTCGGCCGGCTTTGGAAGTTCTAGAAAACAGAGGTGGATGCCTGGATTAAGGCCGGTGGTGCCAGTGACAGCTGCGCACGAGGCTCGTGATGATGTCTGAACGCTATCGCTTGTCTTATGCCGCGAGCGTATTGTTTGCTCGGCAGGATGAGCGGGTTGTCGGTCGCAATTTTTCATTGCACAACGCTGGGGATCTGGGGAAACCCGTCTGCGGGTAAGTGAACTTCCTTGCGCACATTGTATTGAAGCGTCCGCAGACGCCCGAAGGCGAGAGCAACGCATTCATGACTGCTGGTTATCAAATCGAAGTGGAAGAAGAAACAACGCATGGATAACGTATTCAATTTCCGCGATCAATTGATAAATGAATACAGCAGCTTTTCCCGCAGCTTCTCCCGGATTCAAGCTGCCGACATCCGAGAAGAAGTCGAGCGTCAGTATGCCAGTGGTCGTTATTGGCCTGAGCCTCTTATCCAGATCAACCCAAACTATCAGCGCAAGGGGACGGTGCAGCAACTTGCTGCGGATGGTCTATTGCACAAAGCCTGTGCCGAGCTTTTTCAGGTAGGCACTCGCCGTTTGCGGTGTAGCTGGAAGCGCAGCAACCAAAATTTTCGACCTGAGTCCTTGATGACCATGCGTAATCCATCGCCGTCTTCATAGGTTCGTGGTTCGGTCAAATTTTCGACTTGTTTCGCGGTCAGCTTGCCCATTTTTCTACTCAGTTCCCCCGCCGGTTCCCCCACTTTGCCGTGGAAGAGAGTGGTTCAAAACGGAAGTCACAGGAATAAAAATAGGCTGAAACCCTTGATCTAGCAGGGCTCTAGCACATTTCAGTAGATGAGGGTGGCTATCAAAAAGACATTAAAAAGCCGGCTTGTGGCCGGCTTCTCGCTGACTGCCTCGGCTTGTTTTTGACAAACCTCACCAGCCTTCAAATCGCTCAGCCCACATTGTGTCGGGCTGAATAGTAGGGGCATCCGCGGGAACTCCTCCGCATCGCCGAGCAGGGTGGATAGCGCAAAGCCACCCCCTGCCAAATGTGCGGCGCATGATACCCGCATTCATCTCAGTTGCCCACCTCGGGTTCCGATTTAGAGCCTTCCCAGCCCAAAAGATGCTCATCCAGCGGCACGGGCGGGCGGCGGTTGTTGAGGGTGGACCACCAGAATACCCAACCCACGATCTGGAAGTTCTGTTCGAAGCGTTCCTCGTAGGTGAGGTATTCGTCCGGGTGTTCGCCGGCGTTGTGGCTGCGCATGCGCAATCCGCCCCCAGGTCGGTTGTAGAGGTATTTGATGCGTAGCATCCCGTCGTGTTCGACGGCGTAGATTTCGCCGTCGATGATTTGGCTGCGGCCTCGGTCGATGGCGAGGGTGGCGCCTTGTTGGATGATGTCGATCATGCTGTTGTCGACCATGTAGGCGCCCAGTGCGCGGTCGGGGTTGACGTTGAGGGTTTCGAGGGCGTGCAGGGAGATGCGGATGCGCTCGGTTGAGGTGAAGGAGGTGTGGAGGGGAATCTCCACGTCGATTTTTTCCGGGCTGCAGGCGGGGCCTGTGAGGTATTTGCCGCTGTCTTCGCGGGTGGGCAGTCCTTTGCGTGCACTGGGTGCTTCCAGCAGGAAATTGGCCGGTGGGTGTTTGGGGCCTTCGCCGGTGCGCAGCCAACGGCTGGAGACGCAGAGCAGTTCTGCGAACTCGTTGAGTCGGCCCATGGGCACGCCGCGCTTGAACCAGTTGTTCACGTGTTGAGGCGTGACGCCGCGGTTCTTGGCGAAGTCGGAAGCGGAAAGATGAACTTCCCGCAGTAGTGCTTTTAAACGATCACCTGATGTATTCATAAACGCAGAGTTTACTGGCGGATAAAAACCATCAAATAAACCATGCGTTGATTTGCGCGTGTAGGTTTTGGCTTAGTTGTAGCCGGTTTTTTCAACTTTCTTGTCTGTTTAAACGTTAGTTGATGTTAGTTGAACTCGCTGTTTAATTTTTTCCAAAAAAAAAGCCCCGAATGAACGGGGCTTTTTCAATTGCCGGGGCAATGAGTAGCGGGTATCAGCCTTTGTAGGCCGCGACCGACTTCATGATCTCGGCGCGGGCGGCGTCTGCGTTGCCCCAACCGTCGATCTTCACCCATTTGCCTTTTTCGAGGTCTTTGTAGTTCTCGAAGAAGTGCTTGATCTGCTCCAGCAGCAATGGCGGCAGGTCGGTGTATTCCTTCACGTCCACGTACAGCTGGGACAGCTTGTCGTGTGGCACTGCGATCACTTTGGCATCGCCGCCGCCGTCGTCGGTCATGTTCAGGATGCCGACTGGGCGCGCGCGGATGACCGAGCCTGGGGTAACCGGGTAAGGGGTCACGACCAGCACGTCGAGGGGGTCGCCATCGTCGGCCAGGGTGTTCGGGATAAAACCGTAGTTGGCCGGGTAGAACATCGGGGTGGCCATGAAACGGTCAACGAACAGGCAGTCGCTGTCTTTGTCGATTTCGTATTTGATCGGCGCGTGGTTGGCCGGAATCTCGATGGCGACGTAGATGTCGTTCGGCAGGTCTTTGCCAGCCGGAATCTTGCTGTAGCTCATTGGGCGTTGCCCCCGTTAGTTGGCCAAGAAACTTGGCCGGATTGGCCTAAAAGTGGCCGCGATTATAGGCACATTCTGACGCCGATGCCATGCGCCAGACGTCGTACGGTTATTCGCCCGATGGCTGATAACGTGGGTCGTGGGCCTGCAGTTGGCTCAGGCGGGCCAATGGATCCTGGCGATAGAAGCAGCTGAGTTGGGCGTACACCTGTGGATAACTGGTGGCGAGCAAATCCGGGGCACTGAAGAAATATTCGCTGGTGACCGCGAAGAATTCCGCCGGGTTTTCGGCGGCGTAGGGGTCGATGGCAGTCTCGGCGTCGGGGTCGGCATCGAGTTGGCGGTTAAGGTCATCAAACGCGCTTTGCATCACGCTGGCCCACTCCTGCACGCGCATATCGCTGTGCAGCGGCGGAAGACCGTTGGCGTCGCCGTTGAGCATGTCGAGCTTATGCGCCAGTTCGTGGATCACCAGGTTGTAGCCTTCCCATTGGCCGCTCGCCAGCACACCGGGCCAGGCGAGGATCACCGGGCCTTGCTGCCAGGCCTCGCCGCTGTGTTCGCCGTCCCACTCGTGCTCGACGCCGCTGGCATCGCGATGGCGTTGCGGGCTGAGGAAGTCGTCGGGGTACAGCACGATTTCGTGAAAGCCCTGATACCAGTCCAGGTCGCCCAGGTTCATCAGCGGCAGTTGCGCCTGGGCGGCGAGCAGCAGGCGTTGTTCCTGATGCAGCTCGACGCCAGGCAGGGCGGTGAGGTGTTTTTCAGCGAGGAACACCACGCAGGCTTCGCGCAGCCACTGGTCCTGCTCGGCGCTGATGCCATCGAGGAAGGTCAGGTGGTGCCGCACCCGCTGCCAGGTGTCATCGGCAATCGGGTGCTTGGCCAGCAGGCGCCGGCGACGCCAGCCGCTGAGAGACCACATCGCCGATTACTGCTGGTTGGCTTCGGAGGAACTGCGGCCGAAGCGGCTGCGGAACACGCTGATGATCATCGGTACCAGGGACAGCAGGATGATAAACACCACCAGCAGCGACAGGTTCTTCTTGATAAACGGCACGTTGCCGAAGAAATAACCGAGGGTCACCAGGCCACCGACCCACAGCACGGTGCCCAGCACACTGAAGCCGAAAAAGCGTGCGTACGGCATTTTGGCGATGCCGGCGACGAACGGCGCAAATGTGCGCAGGATCGGCAGGAAGCGCGCCAGGGTCACGGTTTTACCGCCGTGTTTGTCGTAGAAATCGTGGGTTTTCTGCAGGTAATCGCGGCGGAAGATTTTCGAGTTCGGGTTACTGAACAAGCGCTCGCCGACGGTTCGCCCAATCACGTAGTTGGTGCTGTCACCCAGGATCGCCGCCAGCATTAATAAACCGGCCAGCAACACCGGGTCCATGCCGCCGCCTGCCGCGACGGCACCGGCGATAAACAGCAGGGAATCCCCCGGCAGGAAGGGCATGACCACCAGGCCGGTCTCGCAAAAAATCACCAGGAACAGAATGGCGTAGATCCATGGACCGTAATTGGTGACCAGCATGTCGAGGTAAACATCGAGATGCAGGATAAGGTCAAGCGGGTTGAAATCCATGGATGGCACCTGTGTGAACGGCCCGACTCGGCAGGCCTGTGCGGAAGCTCGGGTAAGTAAGGCTACAAGCGTATGCCGTGATTCTTACAACCCTGAAAGGTGCGCATTATACGGATTGATCGGTGAAAAGCGTGTTGCTTTTGTAGCGGGGGATGTCGTGGAGCCCGATGCGCTGATCGCCACAAATCCAGCGTGATTGCCAAAGTGGTGGGTCAGTTATAGATGGGCTGGCTGAGCAACCATTATCGGGGGCAAGCCCCTCCCATATTGGAGTAGTGTTGAGGCAACTGACTCAGAGCGATCCCGTGCATTCACACGGCACCACCGGCCCCCCACTGCCTAGCCACTATGCCAATAAGGCCAATGTGGGAGAGGGCTTGCCCTCGATAGCGGTGTGCCTGTCCGGGCGTCAGTCTTCGCTGATCGGCAGTGTGTAGTTCTTGAATTCGGTGTCCTCGCGAAAGCCGATCGACTCGTAGGTTTTCTGCGCCACCTGGTTATCACTGCTGGTGGAAACCCGCAGCCGCACCGCATGGGTTTCCTTGGCCATCTTTTTCGCCGTGCGCATCAGGTTATCCGCCACCAATTGGCGCCGCGCATCTTCGGCTACATAGATGTCATTGAGGATCCACACGCGCTTGAGCGACAGCGAAGAAAAACTGGGGTACAGCTGGCAGAAGCCAAGTAACTTTTTGTCGTCGTCATCGGCCAAAGCCAGATAGACCACCGATTCCTTGCGGCGCAGGCGCTTTTCCAGAAAAGCCCGGGTTGAATCCGGAAAGGGCAGCGCCCCATAGAACTCGCGGTATTTGACGAACAATGGGGTCAACAGGTCCAGGTGTTCCAGGGTCGCTTGAATAATCCGCATGCCAGGCCTCGACTTCCTAGGGGGTATGACCACACAAGCGGCCGTGACCCGATGCTGCCTAATGCCGCAAAAAAGCGCAATCGCGCGGCTATCGGTCATCTGGTGAGCTGAGCAGGAAATTTCCTTTCATCAGGTCCGGGTCGTCCGACTCGATGGTCTGAACCTGCGCCTCGTCCTTCAAGTTGACCCCCGATAACTGCCGACGGCACGCCTCCCGCATCAAGTAAAGCAGGCGATGCGCCGCCATGCCGTAACTCAACCCTTCCAGGCGTACATTGGAGATGCAGTTGCGGTAGGCATCGGTGAGGCCGACCTTGGGGTTGTAGGTGAAATACAGCCCCAGGCTGTCCGGCGAGCTGAGCCCCGGTCGCTCACCGATCAGGATCACCACCATTTTGGCGCCGAGCAATTGCCCGATTTCGTCAGCCACGGCCACACGGCCCTGTTCCACCAGAATCACCAGCGATAACGACCAGCCCTCGGCGTGGGTCTGTTCCTCCAGGCGGGTCAGAAACGGCACCGTATGTTTATGCACCGCCAGCGCCGATAAACCATCGGCCACCACCACGGCCAGGTCCACGCCGCCAGGGTTGGCCTGGGCATGCTCGCGCAGGGTCTGGGCCGAGTCGTCACTCAAGCGTCGGCCCAGGTCCGGGCGTTGCAGGTAACTGTGGCGATCGATGGCGGCGCTGTGCAGCAACAGGCTGTCCCGCCCGCGCTCGGCGAGTTGCCGGCTCAGGCCGGCATGGTCGAACGGCAGGTGCACCGCGTCGCGCGCCTGGGCGTGGGCAAACTGGAAATCCAGTTGCGCGCTGGTGGGAAGGCTGGTGCCGGTGCGGCCCAGGGCAATGCGCGCCGGGGTGAGGCTGCGCAGTTGCAGCCAGGGGTTGTCGGGCAGGTCTGGTTGCACGGTAAGCTCCTTCATCCCAATTGCGCCAAGGCGTGGCGAAACGCTGGTGGCAGGCTGTTGCCGAAGCGCACCTTGCCGTCGGCCTGCGTGAAGATGCCCATTTTCGCCAGCCACTGTTCAAATTCCGGTGCCGGTTTTAAACCCAGTGTCTGCCGGGCGTATAGCGCGTCGTGGAAGGAGGTGGTCTGGTAGTTGAGCATGATGTCGTCGGAACCGGGGATGCCCATGATGAAGTTGATCCCGGCCACGCCCAGCAGGGTCAACAGGGTATCCATATCATCCTGATCGGCCTCGGCGTGGTTGGTGTAACAGATGTCGCAGCCCATCGGTACGCCCAGCAGCTTGCCGCAGAAGTGGTCCTCCAGGCCGGCGCGGATGATCTGTTTACCGTTGTACAGGTACTCGGGGCCGATAAAGCCCACCACCGTGTTGACCAGAAACGGCTTGAAATGCCGCGCTACTGCGTAGGCGCGGGTCTCGCACGTCTGTTGGTCGACACCAAAGTGCGCGTTGGCCGACAAGGCGCTGCCCTGGCCGGTTTCGAAATACATCAGGTTTTGCCCCAGGGTGCCGCGCTTGAGGCTCAAGCCCGCCTCGTACCCTTCCTGCAGCACACTCAAGCTGATGCCGAAACTGGCGTTGGCTGCTTCGGTGCCGGCAATCGATTGAAACACCAGGTCCAGCGGTACACCGCGGTTGATCGCTTCAATGGAGGTGGTGACGTGGGTCAGCACGCAGGCCTGGGTCGGGATCTCATAGCGCTGGATGATCGCGTCGAGCATTTCCAGCATCGCGCAGATCGAGGCGATGCTGTCGGTGGCCGGGTTAATACCGATCATGGCGTCGCCGTTGCCATACAGCAGGCCGTCGAGGATGCTCGCGGCGATGCCGGCCGGTTCGTCCGTGGGATGGTTGGGTTGCAGGCGCGTCGACAGGCGCCCGCGCAGGCCCATGGTGCCGCGAAATTGGGTAACCACGCGGATCTTCTGCGCCACCAGCACCAGGTCCTGCACGCGCATGATCTTGGAGACGGCCGCTGCCATTTCCGGTGTCAGCCCCGGCGCCAGGGCGCGTAGGGATTGTTCATCGGCCGCATCGCTGAGCAGCCAGTCGCGCAGTCCGCCGACGGTCAGGTGGCTGACCGGGGTAAACGCCTGTTTATCGTGGGTATCGATGATCAGTCGGGTGACTTCATCGCTTTCGTAAGGGATCAATGCCTCTTCGAGAAAATGCTTCAACGGGATATTCGCCAGCGCCATTTGCGCCGCCACCCGCTCGCCATCGTTCTGCGCCGCCACGCCGGCGAGGAAATCTCCGGAGCGCGCGGGGCTGGCCTTGGCCATCACGTCTTTAAGGCTGTCGAAGCGGTAGGTTTGTGTACCCCCCGCGTGGGAAAAGCTTGCCATACAGTGTCTCCTTGGCGACGCGGGCCAGATGAGGTAACAGCGCCCGCGTCGAGGTTTACGGCTCAGTGCAAGGCGGCCTCTGCGGCCTGGATCGCCGCGAATTCCTCTTCGGGCGTGCCTGCTACCAAGTGATGCCGGCTGTAGAAAGCAAAGTAAGCAATTAATACTCCATAGATGATCGCCGCGCCAATCACCACCCGTGGGTCCACCAGAAAGCCCGCCACCACGGCCACGCAGGCCAGTACCAGAGCGACCCCGGAGGTGAAGATGCCACCGGGCGTGCGGTAAGGGCGTTCCATTTTGGGGCGACGGATGCGCAGGGTGATATGCGCGGCCATCATCAGCACGTAGGAAATCGTCGCGCCGAACACGGCCACCAGGATCAGCAGGTCGCCCTGGCCGGTCAGCGACAGGCCGAAGCCGATAACGCCGGGGATCACCAGTGCCAAGACCGGAGCCTTGCTTTTGTTGGTCTCCGACAACTTGCGCGGCAGGTAGCCGGCGCGGGACAAGGCAAAGATCTGCCGCGAATAGGCATAGATAATCGAGAAAAAGCTGGCGATTAAACCGGCCAGGCCCACCAGGTTGACGAAGCCGCCCATCCAGGTCGAGCCGCCGTAGGACAACGCCAGCGCTTCAACCAGTGGGTTGCCGGATTTGATCAGCGCATAGGTCCCCGCACCGCCCGGTGCGATCACCAGAATCAACAGGGCAAAACTGGTGAGCACCACAATGGCGCCAATCAGGCCGCGAGGCAGGTCGCGCTTGGGGTTCTTGGTTTCTTCGGCGGCCAGTGGCACACCTTCAACCGCGAGGAAAAACCAGATCGCATAGGGGATCGCAGCCCACACGCCAACGTAGCCGAAGGGCAGGAAGGTGCTGGCGCCCTTGGCCTCGGTCACCGGGATGTCCAGCAAATTGGCGACATTGAAGTGCGGCACCATCGACACCAGGAACACGCCCAGTGCAATCGCGGCGATGGCGGTGATCACAAACATCAGCTTCAAGGCTTCACCGACGCCAAAGATGTGGATGCCGATAAAGATGATGTAGAACGCCAGATAAATCATCCAGCCGCCAATGCCAAACAGCGACTCACAGTAGGCGCCGATAAACACCGCAATGGCGGCGGGGGCGATGGCATATTCGATCAGGATGGCCGTGCCGGTGAGAAACCCGCCCCAAGGCCCGAAGGCGCTGCGGGCAAAGCCGTAGCCACCGCCGGCGGTGGGAATCATTGAGGACAGCTCGGCCAGGGAAAAGCACATGCACAAGTACATGGTGGCCATCAGCAATGTGGCGAGGAACATGCCGCCCCAGCCACCCTGGGCCAGGCCGAAATTCCAGCCGGCGTAGTCGCCGGAGATCACGTAGGCAACACCGAGGCCGACCAGCAGCACCCAGCCGGCGGCGCCTTTTTTCAGTTCGCGTTGTTGGAAGTATTGGGAGTCGACTTTTTCGAAGTCGACGGAGGATCCAGTCGGTTCGCTAGGCATGGGGAAGTACCTTTCATTCTTATTGTTTTATGCAGCAAGGGCGATCGTCCCCACGCTCTGCGTGGGAATGCATCCCATGACGCTGCGCGTCACCTTGCGCAGGGCTTGAACCTTGCGCAGACATCGGGACGCGGAGCGTCCCAGGTGGCGTTCCCACGCAGAGCGTGGGAACGATCGAGGCGGGTTAGAAGAAGCCCAATGGATTAATGTCGTAGCTCACCAGCAGGTTCTTGGTCTGCTGGTAGTGATCCAACATCATCTTGTGGGTCTCACGGCCCACGCCGGACTTCTTGTAACCGCCGAACGCGGCATGCGCCGGGTACAGGTGGTAGCAGTTGGTCCACACACGACCCGCCTTGATCGCGCGGCCCATGCGGTAGGCGCGGTTGATGTCGCGGGTCCAGACGCCGGCGCCCAAACCGAACTCGGTGTCGTTGGCAATCGCCAGGGCTTCGGCTTCGTCCTTGAAGGTAGTGAGGCTCACCACCGGGCCGAAGATTTCTTCCTGGAATACGCGCATGTCGTTGGTGCCCTTGAGCAGGGTCGGCTGGATGTAATAGCCGCCGGCCATGTCGCCACTGAGCTGCTCCACCTTGCCGCCGGTGAGCAGTTGCGCGCCTTCGCCCTTGGCGATTTCCAGGTAGGACAGGATCTTGTCGAACTGCTGCTCGGACGCCTGGGCGCCAACCATGGTGTCGGTGTCCAGCGGGTCGCCGCGCTTGATCTGCTCGATCTTCTTCATCACCACTTTCATGAAGTCGTCGTAGATCGACTCTTGCACCAGCGCGCGGGATGGGCAGGTGCACACTTCGCCCTGGTTGAAGAACGCCAGCACCAGGCCTTCCGCCGCTTTTTCGATGAATGACGGCTCGGCTTGCATGATGTCGGCGAAGAAGATATTCGGCGACTTGCCGCCCAGCTCAACGGTGGACGGAATGATGTTGGTGGCCGCCGCGTGCATGATGTGCGAACCCACCGGGGTAGAGCCGGTGAAAGCGATCTTGGCGATGCGCTTGCTGGTGGCCAGGGCTTCGCCGGCTTCTTTGCCGAACCCGTGCACCACGTTCAGTACGCCCGGTGGCAGCAGATCGCCGATCACTTCCATCAGCACGTTGATGCCCAGCGGCGTCTGCTCGGCCGGCTTGAGCACGATGCAGTTGCCGGCGGCCAGGGCCGGGGCGAGTTTCCACGCGGCCATCAGCAGCGGGAAGTTCCACGGGATGATCTGGCCGACCACGCCCAGCGGTTCGTGGAAATGGTAGGAAGCGGTGTGTTCGTTGATCTCGGCGCTGGTGCCTTCCTGGGCGCGCAGGCAGCCGGCGAAGTAGCGGAAGTGGTCGGCAGCGAGCGGGATGTCGGCGTTGAGGGTTTCACGCACGGCCTTGCCGTTGTCCCATGTTTCGGTGATGGCCAGCAGTTCGAGGTTCTGTTCGATGCGATCGGCGATTTTCAGCAGCACCAGGGAGCGGTCCTGGGCTGAGGTTTTGCCCCAGGCGTCGGCGGCGGCATGGGCGGCGTCCAGCGCTTTGTCGATGTCTTTGGCGGTGGAGCGGGGGAATTCGGCGATAGGCTTGCCGTTGACCGGCGAGGTGTTGGTGAAATAGTTGCCATCGACCGGGGCAACGAATTCGCCACCAATGTAGTTGCCGTACTTGGCCTTGAACGAAACGATCGCGCCTTCAGTACCGGGGTGTGCGTAACGCATGGTGGGTATCTCCTGGCTTTTATGTTTATTGGAGTGCAGCGCTCAAGCGCGTAATAAAGCGTAGAGCAAAGGTTGGGCCAGCGCTGTGCACACCAGGTAAATCAAGGCGGCGGGCTTTGTTGCAGGGCGTTGCTGTGACACGCCTGGTACAGCCTGTGTGACAGTTTGTGCCACTAACGGTACAGCCCATGACCGATCAGTCGGCTCGGCATTGCATTGGCTGGGTGGCTGGGGGATGCTGGTCCCTCTCACGCCGGGAGAATAATAAGAACATGCACAACGATCATTTCAGTCGCCATGCCCAGCAGGTATTGACCGTCGCGCGCGGGCAGGACCTTTCCCACGGACCTGCCAGCGACCCCTCCATCGCTCGCTCCTGGCTGCGTTGCCTGCATGACTATCACCTCGACCCCGCATTGACCATGGCGCCCACCGTGCTTGAGCACGGTCGCCTGCTGGAAAGCCGCGAGCGCCTGCAGCACGTGCTGCACATTGCCGGCAGCGAAATGAACAGCCTGCACCAGCAACTCTCGGGCGCTGGCCATGCGGTGCTGCTCACCGACGCGCGCGGGGTGATCCTCAACTGTGTCACGGCGCCATCGGAGCGCAAGATTTTCGAGCGTGCCGGGTTGTGGCTCGGCGCGGACTGGAGCGAGGCCTGTGAAGGCACCAACGGCATCGGCACCTGCCTGGTGGAGCGCCAGCCGCTGACCATACATCGTGACGAACACTTTCGCGGCCGGCACACCGGGCTGACCTGTTCGGCGAGCCCGGTGTTCGACCCCAATGGTGACCTGCTCGCCGTGCTGGATGTGTCATCGGCTCGTGAAGCGGTGTCGCGCCAGAGCCAGTTCCACACCATGGCGTTGGTCAACCTGTCGGCAAAAATGATCGAGAGCTGCTATTTCCTGCGGCATTTCGAGCAGCACTGGCTGCTGCGTTTTCACCTGCAGGCCGAGTCCGTTGGGCTGTTCAGCGAAGGCTTGCTCGCGTTCGATGGCGACGGGCGCGTCTGTGCGGTCAACCAAAGTGCGTTGAACCTGTTGGGGCAGGTACGCGATGGTTTGCTCGGGCGCCCGGTGGACGCCTTGTTCGACTGTTCCCTGGATCAATTGCTCGGTCGCGCCAGTGCCACCGCCTCCAACAGTTGGCCACTGCGCACGCGCGATGGTCGACAGTTGTTTGCGGCGTTACGGGGCCAGTCGCGTAGTGTGCCGACCGTACTCGCGCCTGCGCCCAGGCCCGCGCCCCGGTCGGCGCCCGGCATCTGCCTGGGCGACCCGACGCTGCAGGAGGCTTTTCGAAAAGCGCTGCGGGTGTTCGAGCGCGACGTGCCACTGTTGATCAACGGCGAAACCGGTTCCGGCAAAGAAGCGTTCGCCAAGGCCGTGCACCACGCCAGCCAACGCGCCGATAAAGCCTTCATCGCCCTCAACTGCGCCGCGATCCCGGAAAGCCTGATCGAAAGCGAACTGTTCGGCTATCGCGGCGGCAGCTTTACCGGCGCGCGCAAGGAAGGCATGCCAGGCAAATTGCAACAGGCCGACGGCGGTACGCTGTTTCTGGACGAAATCGGCGACATGCCGCTGGCGCTGCAGACCCGGCTGTTGAGGGTGCTGGAAGACCGCCTGGTCGTGCCCATCGGCGGCGAGCCCCACGCGGTGGATGTGCGCATCATCAGCGCCACCCACCGTCATTTGCTCGAACGCGTACAGGACGGCAGCTTTCGCGAAGATTTGTATTACCGCCTCAACGGTCTGGAGGTGGGCCTGCCGCCGCTGCGCGAGCGCGCTGACAAGGCCCAGTTGCTGGACGTGCTGCTGGCCGAGGAGGCCGGGCGCCAAACGATCAGCCTGGAGCCTGCTGCGCGCCAGGCCTTGCTGGCGTTCGCCTGGCCTGGCAACGTTCGGCAGTTACGCACGGTGCTGCGCACAGTGGTGGCGCTGTGCGACAACGGGCGCGTAGGGCTGGCGGACCTGCCTGCACCGGTGCGCCAAGCGCCTGTGCACAAGGTGGCCGAGTTGCCGCTGGCGGATGCCGAGCGCCAAACCCTGCTGGCGGCATTGGAACGCCAGCGTTGGCACATGACCCAAACCGCAGAACAGCTTGGCGTCAGCCGCAATACTCTGTACCGAAAGTTGCGCAAACATGGGATTGCCCGTTTAACGGCGTTATAAATTTAATGTTCAATGATATAAGCACTGAGGTTGTAGGTTTTATGTTTCAACGTAGTCGGAAGTAAAAGGCTTTTTATTGTCAGGTCGGAATTGTCGTAGTCGTTGAGTTGGATACCACTCGCGGAACTGTTCCCGTGGGGTTGTTCACTCAATAAGTGCAACTAAAGCGATCCTTACAATAAAACTACGTGGGTGAACATGATGAAGATTGCAGCGCCATTTATTCCTTTACTTCCAATGCTGTCCCCCTCGGAACCAGCGCCTCCGGACCCGGCCGCAGGAGCCGATCATGAGCCTGCCGATCCGTCGCACGAGCGCAGTAAACGAGGGGCCAGAAGCTTTTTCGGGTTTGGACGAAGGCACTCCGCGCCGCCATCGCTCCCGCCGGTCGTCCACGCGCCTTCCGTGCCTAAATCTCCCCTCAAACACTCCGTGTCGTTGAAGCCAGTAATGCCTGCGCCGGTGGAGAAGTTCAAAGGCGCCGGGCAGGCGTTCCTTAATGCCGAGAGAATCAAGGCGAACGATGAGCTACTCATGGCCAATTTGCGCAAGCAAGCGCCGATCAGTGTGGCGGAGGCTGCCAAGCGGCTGATCGATGCGGAAAGTCTGGTCAAGGCCGGGGTGATCTCTACCGGACCGAATGCCAGCCGGGTAGCGCGCGATGCATTTATCAGTGCGGGCATCACCGGGCTGGTCAGCGCTCCGATCAACGTTGGCGCCTATGCCGGTTCGGCGGCGGCGGGGGAGTCGATCAAGTCATCGTATACGCCCGGGGTGCTGCCGCCGCCCTTTTTGCCAGGCGCCGCCAACTCGCCCAAGCCGGCTACCGTGGCAGTTGCGCCGACCCAATCGTCCACCGTGTCGACATCGCCGGATCCTCTCAGCCAACGCTTGGATGAAGTTGAAATGAAGTTGCTGGGGATGGCCTCGACCGTCATGTTTGCCTTGGGCGATACCAGCAGTGTATTTACCAAAGATGAAAACTGGCCATCCGAGCGTGGCGCGCGTTTGAATAACATGGAGAAGTTGCTCGGTGTTGCCGAGCAGCACTTTAAAAAAGCTGCTCGGCAGAATGCCTTGGTGTTCAAACCTTACAAACCCGGAGAGGCCATTCCCACGGAACCCAAGGAGCGCTTGGACCTTATGGAAAGAAAATTGGAACGCATGGTCGACACCTTTGAGAAGTTACGCTATTTGGCGGCCATGAAAGACAGTGAAAATAAAGCCGGTAATTCAACCGTCGCGTGAAAGATACCCAAGGCCAGGCGCAGGTCTGCTTCGCCTGGCCTTGGGCCGCATAAAGAGTGCGATTTCCCCCTCCCTGCGCTAACCTGCCTCGATGTTTTACGAGGTCGACTATGCACATTCATATTCTCGGTATTTGCGGCACGTTCATGGGCTCGATGGCGGTTCTGGCCAAAGAGTTGGGCCACCACGTCACGGGCTCCGATGCCAATGTTTACCCTCCCATGAGTACGCAACTGGAAGCTCAGGGCATTGAGTTGACCCAAGGCTACGACCCGACGCAATTCGATCCGGTCCCGGACTTGGTCGTGATCGGCAACGCCATGTCCCGTGGCAACCCAGCGGTCGAGTACGTGCTCAATAAAGGCTTACCTTATGTGTCCGGCCCGCAGTGGCTGGCGGATCATGTGTTGCAAGGTCGCTGGGTATTGGCTGTTGCGGGCACCCACGGCAAGACCACCACCAGCAGCATGCTGGCCTGGGTGCTGGAGCATGCGGGCATGAGCCCGGGCTTCCTGATCGGCGGGGTGCCACAGAACTTCTCGGTGTCGGCGCGTCTGGGCGAGACCCCGTTTTTCGTGATCGAGGCGGATGAATACGACAGCGCTTTCTTCGACAAGCGTTCCAAGTTCGTGCACTACCGTCCGCGCACGGCGATTTTGAACAATTTGGAATTCGATCACGCGGATATCTTCCCCGACCTGGCGGCCATCGAGCGGCAGTTCCACCATTTGGTCCGTACTATCCCAAGCGAGGGCCTGGTGATCCACCCGACCACCGAACCGGCTCTGCAGCGAGTGATCGATATGGGCTGCTGGACCCCGGTACAAACCACCGGTGTCGGCGGGCAGTGGCAGGTCAAGTTGCTCAGTGACGACGGCTCTCGCTTCGAAGTGCTGTTCGAGGGCGAGTCCCAGGGCATTGTCGAGTGGGGCATGACCGGCCAGCATAACGTCGCCAACGCGCTGGTCACTCTGGCGGCGGCACGGCATGTGGGCGTAGTGCCGGCGATGGGCATTGCGGCGTTGGGCGCGTTCAAGAGCGTCAAGCGGCGCATGGAAAAAGTCGCCGACGTGAACGGGATTACGATCTATGACGATTTTGCCCACCACCCAACCGCTATCGCCACCACGCTTGACGGGCTGCGCAAACAGGTCGGTACGGCGCCGATCATTGCGATTGTCGAGCCACGTTCCAACTCCATGAAGCTCGGCGCGCACCGCGACGGTTTGCCGGAGAGCGTCAACGATGCCGATCAGGCCGTGTGGTACGCCCCGGCCAACCTCGGCTGGGACCTGCCGGCCATTGCCGCACAGTGCACGGTGCCTTCGCAGGTGTGCGATTCCATCGAAGGCATCATCGCGTTCGTCAAACAAAAGGCGACGCCGGGCACCCATGTGGTGGTGATGAGCAACGGCGGCTTCGGCGGCCTGCACGGCAAACTGGCCGAGGCGCTCAAATGAGCGGCCCGGAACGCGTCACGCTGGCGATGACCGGCGCGTCGGGCGCGCCCTATGGCTTGCGCCTGCTCGATTGCCTGGTGCGCGAGGATCGCGAGGTGCACTTTTTGATCTCCAAGGCCGCGCAATTGGTATTGGCCACCGAGACCGATGTGGCACTGCCCGCCAAGGTGCAATTAATGCAAGCCTTCCTGACCGAGTACACCGGGGCGGCGGCGGGGCAGATCAAGGTCTACGGCAAGGAAGACTGGATGTCGCCGGTGGCCTCCGGCTCCGGTGCGCCGGCGGCGATGGTGGTGGTGCCGTGTTCCACCGGCACCTTGTCGGCAATTGCTACCGGGGCCTGCAACAACCTGATCGAACGTGCGGCGGACGTGACCTTGAAAGAGCGCCGCCAACTGATCCTGGTGCCGCGAGAAGCACCCTATTCGAGCATTCACCTGGAGCACATGCTCAAGTTGTCGAACATGGGCGTGACGATCCTGCCGGCGTCGCCGGGGTTTTATCACCAGCCGCAAACCATCGACGACTTGGTGGACTTCGTGGTGGCGCGCATTCTCAATCTGTTGAATATCCCCCAGGACATGCTGCCCCGTTGGGGCGAGCATCATTTGAGCAGCGATGAATAGGGCGCTGCTGGTGCTGATGGCGTTGCACCTGGCCGGCTGCGCCACCGCTCGCACGCTGGACGCCGCGCAACCGGGCGCGCCGGTGGTGTACGCCGGCACGCGGTTGGATTTATACGCAATGAATGGCGGCTGCTGCGCCAAGGACCGGTTTGGCGCCGAAGCACCGAGCTATCCCGGCGTCGACCTGCCGGCCAGTGCATTGCTCGACACCTTGCTGTTGCCACTGTCAGTGTTGACGGTGCTGGGGGTTGGGTTCAACGCCACGGGCGGGCTTTAGCCTGGGGTTATAGGTCGGTTGACACGCCGCCATCGGGGGGCACGCCCCCTCCCACATTTGGGCTCATTTACCGAGCTTGCGCAGCTCGTCCGACTCTACCACTCGCACCCCGTCCTGTTCTTCCAGCGCCAGGCGCCACATGGCGCGGGCCAGTTCGCACACTTCGATGCCGTGGTATTTACCCGGAATCAGGCGCGACAACGGGCCGGCCAGTTGTTCGGCCAGGCGTGGTTTGAGACGTTCGCCCAGCAGCAACGATGGGCGCACGATGGTCAGTTGCGGCCAGTCCTGAGCTTTGAGCGCCTGCTCCATTTCGCCTTTGACACGGTTGTAGAAGATCGAAGACTTCGGATCGGCGCCGATCGCGCTGATCACGATCAGGTGCCGCGCGCCCATTTCCCGCGCACGTTTGGCGAAGGCCACCACCATATCCAGGTCCACCGCGCGGAACGCTTCTTCGGAGCCTGCTTGTTTGATGGTGGTGCCCAGGCAGCAGAAAGCAATGTCCACCTGCCCGCTGAGCTGCGGCAGAAATACCGCCGGGTCGCCCACTGGGTTTTCGAGGCGCGGGTGTTCGGCCAATGGTTTGCGGCTGGGCGCGAGTACGCGAGTGACGGTGGGTTCGTTGAGCAGGCGATCGAGCAGGTGTTCGCCGGTAAGGCCACTGGCTCCGGCAAGCAGAATATGCTGAGGCGTCAAGTACATGGTGTTTCCCCCTTGTTACACGGTTCAGCTTAGTTGCCTTTGGCTTCCTTGCTATTCATTGAGACGCTTTCCAGCGCCTTTCGTGCCTGCTGCTTGCGTAAGAGTTGCCAGTGAGCGATCACGCCTTTGGGGGCCCATATCTGTGGTTCGGACGCTTCGAAATTGTCCGCCTGTTCGCGTTCGCTCACGTGCACCTGGGCCAGCTTGAAGGCTTGCTGCAAATCGTCGGTCTGGTTGAAGGCCTGGGCGAAGAGCGCATCGCCGAAGTAGGTGAAGTCGGCTTCTTCAGAACAGCCAAAGGACACCCGATCAGCCCGAGAGGCGGTCATGATCAGGGTGCGCTCGTCTTTGAGGGCCGGAATGAAGCCGCCGGAGTAGCAGGCGGAAATCACGATGACCTTGTCGCGGTTTTTCAAAGGGGCCATGACGATTGCCAGTTCATCGGCGGGCAGGTCGGCCAATTCCATGCGCGGCTGGTCCAGCACCAATTCGTGTTCATGGGTGCCGTGGCTGGTCAGGTAGATAAACACCAGGTCTTCCGGCCCGGTGCGCTCGGCCAGGGTCTGCACGGCGCGGCGCAGGCTCTCGCGCGTGGCCAGGGGGCGGTCGGTGATGTGATCGCGGTGGTTGACCAGGCGAATCTGCCCGCGCGCGCCAAAGCGGCTTGCCAGCAGATTGCTGACGTAATCGGCCTCGCGCAGGAATACGCTTTGTTTACCGTCGCCAGCCAGCACCAGGCTATACAGCTCCACGGCCGGCGTGGAGGTCGGCACGGCGGCGAGGGCGGCATCGAGTAACCGGCCCTGGGCCAGTACGCCTGTTTCCAGTGGGTCGGGCAACAGCCGGCCGTCGGCGTCCCTTACGCGCATGCCGTTGACCCAGGTGCCTGCCTGTACGCTGCCGTCGGCGAGCACGAGGGTGCCTTGCCCCTGATAGTTGTCGCTGTCGAAGCCGCCCACATAGAAGCTGCCGTCGGTAAGGTTCAGACGGCCTTCGCCGCTGAAGCGCCAGTCGGCGAACTGGCCGACGTAATGGCTGCCGTCCACCCCGATCAATTCGCCCTTACCGGTCAGCGATCCTTCCTTGAACTGACCGATCCACACATCGCCGTCGGCGTTTTCGTAGCGGCCCTTGCCATTGAGCTGGTTCTGTTTGAACTGGCCGACATAGATGTCGCCATCGGCGCTGTTGAAGATGCCGTTGCCCTCCAGCTGGCCGTCGACGAAGTGGCCGCTGAACTGGTTGCCACTGTCGTCGTTGCGCTGGCCTTCGCCATTGGGCTTGCCATGGGCGAACTGGCCCTGGTACTGGCTGCCGTCGGCCAGCTCAAGGCGCCCGAGGCCGGAATACTGGTCATCCTTGAATTCGCCGCGATAGGTCATCTGCCCCTCTTTGAGGGTGCCTTCGCCATGCCGTCGACCGTTCTTGAAACCGCCCACGTACTGGCTGCCGGCGGTGGTCAGGCTGCCCTGGCCTTCGAACAGACCCTGCCGGAACTCGCCTTTATAGACTTCGCCATTGCTGCCGTGCCATTCGCCCTGGCCATGCCACTGGCCCTTGTCGAACGTGCCGGCGTACCAGCTGCCATTGGGGTAATCCACACGGCCCTGGCCTTGCAGCAAGCCATTGACCACGTCGCCCCGGTAGCGGCCACCATCGGGCAGGCGTGCGTCCGGCGGCAACAGCGATTCGCCGTCTCCGCAAGCGGTGAGCAACAGGGCAAGGGCAAGTGGGGCGAGTGGGCGCATAGCGGGATCCGGATAATTGAGCGCCGAGTATGCCGCAGCTGCGCGTTTCATACATAAATTTACATACCCTGCGACGAGTGTGGGGGCCTCGCCGCAGGGAAAGTCCTACACGAAGTAGAGCGACAGCGACTCGGCGATGTAAGCGGGTTTTTCCTGGCCTTCAATTTCCAGGGTGGCGGTGGCCTTGAGCAGCCATTGACCAGGTTTTTTTTCAATGACGTCGGTGAGCTTGACGCTCAGTCGCACCTTCGAATCGACTTTCACCGGCTGGATGAAGCGCACACTGTCCAGGCCGTAGTTGACCGCCATTTTCAGGCCTTCGGGCGCGATGAGGATGTCTTCCATCAATTTAGGCATCAGCGACAGCGACAGGAAGCCGTGGGCGATGGTGCTGCCGAACGGAGTCTGCGCGGCCTTGACCGGGTCGATATGGATGAATTGATAATCGCCGGTGGCTTCTGCGAACAGGTTGATACGGTCCTGGTCGATGGTGAGCCATTCGGAACATCCCAGTTCCTTGCCGACATAATCTTTGAGCTGCGCTACGGGTACATAGGGCATTGCGTTTCTCCTGGGTTCATCAATTTTTTCTCCCGGCACAGGCATGCGTTCATCCAGTGGCGGCGGGGCTTTTATGGGTGACAGAGAACCAATGTAGATCATCATGGGCAATCGACTCGGTCAACCCACCATGCTGATGGCGAATGCCTGGGCATAGAGCCGGCGTGCTTATAATGCGAACGTGTTTTGAAGGGGAGAGGACGGATGCTGTTACGTGGCCTGACGTGGCTGGTGCTGTTTCAACTGATCGGCACGGCGCTCAATCATTTGCTGCTGCCGGTTCTGCCGGGGCCCATCATTGGCCTGCTGTTGATGCTCGGCTTTCTGGTGTGGCGCGGCGAAGTGGGTGAGCCCCTGAGCCTGGCCGCCGGCAGCCTGTTGCGCTACCTGCCGTTGCTGCTGGTACCGCCGGCGGTCGGAGTGATGGTGTACGCCAGGGATATCGCCGCAGACTTCTGGGCGATCGTCGGCGCCCTGGTGTTGTCGCTGGTGATTGCCATGGCCGTGATCGGCGTGATGATGCAGCGCCTGGTCAGGCGCCATGCCCATGAGGAGGAGGGCCAATGATCTTCGACTGGCACGGCGCGTGGACGGCGGTGATCCACCATCCCTTGTTCGGCATCGGCATCACCCTGGGTGCCTATCAGTTGGTGCTGGCGGGCTTCGAGAAAACCCGCTGGATCTTCCTGCAGCCGGTACTGGTGTCCATGCTGCTGGTGATCGGCGTGCTGCTCAGCTGTGGCCTGGACTACGCCGAGTACCGCAAAAGCACCGAGATCATGGGCATCCTGCTGGGCCCGGCGACGGTGGCCCTGGCAGTGCCGCTGTACCTGAACCTGCGGCGGATTCGCCAATTGTTCTGGCCGATTTTTACTACGCTGGTGATAGGCGGGGTGCTGGCCACCGGCTTGTGTGTCCTGCTGGGCTGGTGGTTCGGCGCCGAACACATGGTGCTGATGACCATGGCGCCCAAGTCGGTGACGTCACCGATCGCCATGCTGGTGGCCGAGCAGATCGGCGGCGTGGCGGCGCTGGCGGCGGTGTTTGTGCTGATCACCGGCGTGGTTGGCGCCATGGTCGGCCCGGCGTTATTGTCGCGCCTGGGCGTGCACAGTGCCGAGGCGCGCGGCATGGCCCTGGGCATGACTGCCCATGCGGTCGGTACCTCGGTGGCCTTGCAGGAAAGCGAAGAGTGCGGCGCCTTCGCGGCGCTGGCCATGAGTTTGATGGGCGTGGCCACGGCGGTGTTCCTGCCGCTGGCCGTGTCGGTCATTGTTTAAACCGGGTTTAAGGAACGCTTTATGAGTCTGGCGCTGTTTCCACTCAATACCGTGCTGTTTCCTGGCTGCACGCTCGATCTGCAGATCTTCGAGGCGCGCTACCTCGACATGATCGGGCGCTGTATGAAAAAGGGCGAAAGCTTCGGCGTGGTGTGCATCCTTGGAAAAACCGAGGCCGGCCATATTACCGACGCTCACGCGGTGGTCGGTTGTGAAGCGTTGATCCGCGACTTCAAACAGCAGGATAACGGCCTGCTGGGCATTCGCGTTGAAGGTGGGCGGCGTTTTCGCGTGTATGACGTCACTGTGCAGAAAGACCAGTTGCTGGTGGGTGAGGTGCACTGGCTGGATGAGCAACCGGACAAAGCTCTGGAAGAAGAGGATGAAGACCTGCTGGCCTTGCTGCAGGCCCTGGCCGAACACCCGATGGTCGCTTCATTGGACATGGACACCAACGCTGAAGGCCAACAAGCGTTGGCCAATCAGTTGGCGTATTTGCTGCCGTTCACGGATGACGACAAGGTCAGGCTCCTGACCATGGACAGCCCGCAGGAGCGTCTGGATATGATCCAGGCGCTGCTCGACGAACTGCAGGGCGAGCTGTTCACTTAATAGGCGTAGCGCAGCAGGGCATGCGAAGTACCGATCAGCGCGATAAAACCCATCACCGCCGCCAGTGCCGGCAGCAGCAGCCACCAGGTTTTCTGCGGCATGGCGGGCAGCGGGCGGCGATATTCACTGAGCCCCAGGCAGAACGCGCACACCGTCATTGCCAGTAATGTGCCGGCAAGGATGTCCGTGGGCCAATGGGCACCGAGGTAAACCCGCGACAACGCGATAAACGCTGCGGGAATACAGCCCAGCAGCATCCAGGTCAGGCGCAGCCGCGTGGGCTGGCCGCGACCGGCCAGTACCGCCAACGCCAGGAAGAACGCGAATGCGCCGGACGCGTGGCCGCTGGGCATACTGAAACTGGTCAGCGGGTCTGTGAGGATTTCCGGACGGCCTCGGGCGAAAAACAGTTTGCTCCCGGTATTGATAAGGGCCGACCCCGCCAGCGTGGCACCGACAAACAGTGCATGGCGCCATTGCCGCGCCAGTAACAACAGGCCGGTAAACACGGCACTGGCGAAAAACATCTTCTTGAACTCACCCAATTGGGTGATCCGCACCATCACCTCATCCAGCCAAGGGCTGCGGTGCTCCTGCACCAGGGCGCTGAGGCCGTGGTCAAAATTATCCAGCGAGCGATAGCCGATAAACAGTGCGATCAACAACGTCAGGCTGGCGCCGCCTATCCATAAAGTGGCGCGACGATGGCCGCGCAGGCTGCTGTTCAGGCTCAGCCCGATCACTACGGCAAGGCACCCCGCGACCACCGCCGCCTCGGGCCAGAACCCTTCGGGCAACGGCAGGCGGAACGCGGCACCCGTCGCCCAGCCGGGCAGGAGGTAAGCCACCGACCAACCCGCCGCCGCCAGAATGCTGACCCCGGCGAAGCGCGGGAAGGGCATGTCGCACATGCCTGCCACCATCGGCAGCATGGGCCGCAGCGGGCCGATGAAGCGTCCGACCAGCAAGCTGGCGATGCCGTACTTGTGAAAGTAGGTTTCTGCGCCGTTCATCCACTCGGGATGTTGGCGCAAGCCGGGCAGGCGCCGAATGTTCTGGTGAAAGTGTCGGCCCAGGTAGTAGGAAACCCCGTCACCAAGCAAGCCGCCGAGGAAGCCCAGCAGCAATGTCTCGCTCAAGGACAACGCGCCGCTGCCGGCCAGCGCGGCAATGGCGAACAGCAGCACCGTCCCGGGCACGATCAACCCGGCAATCGCCAGGCATTCCACGCACGCGACGATAAACACCGCCACGGCCAGCCACTGCGGGTTGACGGTCAGCCAGCCGGTAATGCTATCGAGCCATTGGCCCATACAATCCACTCCATCGGTGTTCGTGGGAATTCACAGCAAAAAATAGTCGCGGCCTTCGACCTGGCCTCGGCGCAGCGGGTTCCGCGTGCAATAAGGCGCATAGCCAGCATCGACGAAGCGGTACATCAGGTGTTCATCGCGGCCGCTGGGGATGCCCAGGCGGGTGGTCTGGATGATCTGCGTCGGGGTCTGGCCGACGTCTTCGACATAGAGGCGCTCCTGGTCAAACCGTTTGGCATCCCACATCGGCACCTTCAACCCCAGCGCCTTGCATAACAGTGTCTGGCCGGCGCACAGCGTGTGCGAAGGACGCGGCAAGCCCTTGGCGTCCGGATTATTGAGCAGCATCTGCGCCAGGCTGTCCGGGCCGGACACCTCATCGACCCACGGGTAGGCCGATTTGATCAGCACCGCGTTGCCGGGGCCCTGGGCGCTGAAGTTCAGGGAGTCGCCACCGCGTGCGTAATACATATAGATATGCCCGCCATCCAGAAACAAAGCCTTACGCTTTTCTGTGTAGCCGAGTGAAGAATGGCTGCCTTTTTCAGCGGCGTAATACGCTTCGGTTTCGATTATTCGCGCCGAAAGCCAGATGTCGCCGACGCGATGGCGGATGACTTTTCCGAGCAATTCACACGCGAGCAATTGCGCATCGCGGTCGAAGAAGCTGTCGGGCAGGGCGCTGGCGGGGAGTTCGGGGGCAAAGCGGGACATGGCACCAAGGGTTATTGCGGCTAAATGTGACGGAATAATAACAACTCTCGCCTTAATTACCGCTGAAGGCGATGTTTTTACAGTTCATTTCGACCATCCGCCCCTCACCGCTGTCAGTCGGGCGGCGTCACGGCTATAATCTGCCGCTTTCCTCTTTGCCAAGACTCCCCGACCATGACTGAGTCCGTTCTTGACTACATGACCCGACTGGGTCGCGCTGCCCGCCAGGCGTCGCGGTTGATCGCCCGTGCGAGCACTGCGCAGAAAAATCGCGCCCTGCTGGCCGCCGCCGACGCTCTGGATGCCTCGCGCTCCGAGCTGGCCGCCGCCAACGAACTGGACCTGGCCAACGGCCGTGCCAATGGTCTGGAGCCAGCTCTGCTGGACCGCCTGGCGCTGACCCCGGCGCGCATCGACGACATGATCGAAGGCCTGCGTCAGGTAGCCAAGCTGCCTGACCCCATCGGTGAAATCCGCGATATGCGTTACATGCCGTCCGGTATTCAGGTCGGCAAGATGCGCGTGCCCCTGGGCGTGATCGGCATCATCTATGAGTCGCGCCCGAACGTGACCATCGACGCCGCGAGCTTGTGCCTCAAGTCCGGTAACGCCACCATCCTGCGTGGCGGTTCCGAGGCCATCCATTCCAACCGCGCCATCGCCGCCTGCATCCAGCAGGGCCTGGCCGTGGCCGAGTTGCCGGCCGAAGTGGTGCAAGTGGTGGAAACCACCGACCGCGCCGCCGTCGGTGCCTTGATCACCATGCCGGAGTTCGTCGACGTCATCGTGCCGCGCGGTGGCAAGAGCCTGATCGAACGCGTGAGCCGCGATGCCAAGGTGCCAGTGATCAAGCACCTGGATGGCGTCTGCCACGTGTACATCGACATCGCGGCCGATATCGACAAGGCGATCCGCATCGCCGACAACGCCAAGACCCATCGCTACGCGCCGTGCAACACCATGGAAACCCTGTTGGTGCACGCCGGCATCGCCGAGCGCGTGCTGCCAGCGCTGGCGGCCATCTACCGTGACAAAGGCGTGGAGCTGCGTGGTTGCGAGCGCACCCGCGCGCTGCTGGGCGCCGACGTGATCGAAGCCACCGAGCAGGACTGGTACACCGAATACACGGCGCCGATCCTGTCGGTCCGCATCGTCGACGACCTGGACCAGGCCATCGAACACATCAATACCTACGGCTCCAAGCACACCGACGCAATCGTGTCCGAGCATTTCAGCGATGCGCGCCGGTTCCTTAATGAAGTGGACTCCGCTTCGGTGATGGTCAACGCCTCGACGCGTTTTGCCGACGGCTTCGAGTACGGCCTGGGCGCGGAGATCGGCATTTCCACCGACAAGCTCCATGCTCGCGGCCCGGTGGGCCTCGAAGGCCTGACCAGCGAGAAGTATGTGGTGTTCGGCGATGGGCATGTGCGCACTTGATGGCTAAGCGTATCGGGCTGCTCGGCGGTACCTTCGACCCTGTGCACATCGGCCACCTGCGCAGTGCGCTGGAGGTGGCGGACGCGCTGGCGCTGGATGAACTGCGTCTGATCCCCAATTTCCGGCCGCCCCATCGCGACACGCCGCAAGTGTCGCCCCAGCAGCGTCTGGAAATGGTGCGTCTGGCGGTGGAAGGCATTGCACCGTTGGTGGTGGACGACCGCGAACTCAAGCGCGATAAACCGTCCTACACGGTCGACACCCTGGAACTGATGCGCGCCGAACTGGCCGCGGACGACCAGTTGTTTCTGCTTTTGGGCTGGGACGCATTTTGCGGCCTGCCCTCTTGGCATCGCTGGGAGGATCTCCTCCAGCATTGCCACATCCTGGTTCTGCAACGCCCGGATGCCGACAGCGAACCGCCGGATGCCTTGCGCAACCTGCTGGCCGCGCGGTCGGTAAGTGACCCCTTGGCCCTGACCGGGCCGAACGGGAATATTGCATTCGTCTGGCAGACCCCGCTTGCGGTGTCCGCCACCCAGATCCGTCAACTGCTGGCCAGCGGGAAGTCGGTACGGTTCCTGGTGCCTGACGCGGTCCTGGCCTACATCGATGCGCACGGGCTTTACCGTGCGTCGAACTGAAAAGGCGCGCTTGAACGTACGAAACGTCGTACAGCGAGCGCCCGAACATACGAGCAAAACGAGTTTTATATGACCAACAAAGACGTAAGCAAAGTTAAGCGCAAAGGCACTTTCAAAAGCGCCCCTCTGCCGGTAGAAGCCCACACCGGTCCGGAACTGGCCGGCGAAGAGCTGGTAAAAGTCGCCGTGGCGGCCCTGGAAGATGTGAAGGCCCAGGACATCCAGGTGCTGGACGTGCGCGATAAGCAGAGCATCACCGACTACATGATCATCGCCACCGGTACCTCCAACCGCCAGATCGGCGCGATGCTGGACAAGGTGCGCGAAGCCGTCAAAGCCCAGGGCGTCAAGCCGTTGGGTGAAGAAGGCAAGGGCGACAGCGACTGGGTGCTGTTGGACATGGACGACGTGATCGTCCACATGATGACGTCCAACGCCCGCCAGTTCTACGACCTGGAGCGTCTGTGGAAAGGCGCCGAGCAGAGCCGTGCCGCCGATGGCAAGCACCACAGCCCTGAAGTGGGCCACGCTCACTTCGACAAGCTCAACAAAGACCAGGAATAAGGAACGGCTGTGCGCCTGCGTCTGATTGCTGTCGGTTCACGCATGCCCAAGTGGGTGGAAGAAGGCTGGCATGAGTATGCCAAGCGTCTGCCCGCCGAGCTGTCGCTGGAGCTGGTGGAGATACCGCTCAACACCCGGGGCAAGAATGCCGACGTGGCGCGCTTTATTCGTCAGGAAGGCGAAGCCATGCTGGCCAAGGTCGGCCCCAACGAGCGCATCGTCACCCTGGAAGTGCACGGCAAGCCCTGGAGCACCGAGCAGTTGGCGGTGGAACTGGACCGCTGGCGCCTGGACTCGCGCACCGTCAACTTCATGGTCGGCGGCCCGGAAGGGCTGGCGCCGGAAGTCTGCGCGCGGGCGGACCAGCGCTGGTCGCTGTCGGCACTGACGCTGCCGCACCCGTTGGTAAGGATTCTGATCGGTGAACAGCTGTATCGCGCCTGGACAGTTCTGTCCGGGCACCCTTATCACAAATAGTCTGCGCCCCTCCCGATGACTCAGCCGATCCGCATCAAGGACCATGAGAAAGACGCACGTCTGGTACGTGCGCGTGTGGTGTTTGGCGCGATCATGGTGGTGACGCTGATCGGGGTACTGATTGCGCGCCTGTATTTCCTGCAGGTAATCCAGTACGACTATCACTCCACGCTGTCGGAAAACAACCGCGTGCATGTGCAGCCGATTCCGCCGACCCGTGGGCTGATTTTCGACCGCAATGGCGTAGTGGTGGCGGATAACCGGCCCAGCTTCAGCCTCAGCATGACCCGTGAGCGTTCCGGCGACTGGCAGCAAGTGCTCGACGTCATTGTCGAGGTCCTGCAGCTGACCCCGGAAGACCGGGTGATCTTCGAGAAACGCATGAGGCAGGGGCGCCGACCGTTCGAGCCGGTGCCGATTCTGTTCGAGCTGACCGAAGAGCAGATCGCACGCATTGCGGTGAACCAGTTCCGCCTGCCTGGCGTGGAAGTGGTGGCGCAGTTGGTGCGGCACTACCCGCAGGGGCCGCACTTTGCTCACTCCGTCGGCTATATGGGGCGCATCAACGAGAAAGAGCTGAAAACCCTCGACCCCGTCAATTACAGCGGCACCCACCATATCGGCAAGACCGGCATCGAGCGTTTCTACGAACCCGAGCTGCACGGCCAGGTGGGTTACGAAGAAGTCGAGACCAACGCGCGCGGCCGCGTGTTGCGGGTGCTCAAGCGGACCGACCCGGTGCCGGGCAAGGACATCGTGCTGAGCCTGGACATCAAGCTGCAGGAAGCCGCCGAGATGGCCCTGGGTGGCCGGCGTGGCGCCGTGGTGGCGCTGGACCCGAAGACGGGCGAAGTGCTGGCCATGGTCAGCCAGCCCAGCTTCGACCCCAACCTGTTCGTGACCGGTATCAGCTTCAAGGCCTACGCCGAGCTACGCGATTCCATCGATCGACCGCTGTTCAACCGGGTGCTGCGTGGCCTGTATCCGCCGGGTTCGACGATCAAGCCGGCGGTGGCGATTGCAGGTCTGGACGCCGGTGTGGTGACCGCTTCCAGTCGGGTATATGACCCCGGTTACTACATGTTGCCCAATTACGATCACAAGTACCGTAACTGGAACCGTACCGGTGACGGCTATGTCGACCTGGACACCGCGATCATGCGCTCCAACGACACCTATTTTTATGACCTGGCCCACAAGCTGGGCATCGATCGTCTGTCGGCCTACATGGGCAAGTTCGGCCTCGGGCAGAAAGTCTCCCTGGACATGTTCGAAGAGTCCCCAGGCCTGATGCCGTCGCGGGAGTGGAAGCGCGCGACGCGCCGCCAGGCGTGGTTCCCGGGCGAAACCCTGATCCTGGGGATCGGTCAGGGCTACATGCAGGCGACGCCGTTGCAACTGGCCCAGGCTACCGCGCTGGTGGCCAACAAAGGCGTGTGGAACCGTCCGCACCTGGCCAGGACCATCGAAGGCGAAAAGCCGGTGGATGAGAACCCGATCCCGGACATTGTGCTGCGCGACCCATCGGACTGGACCAAGGTCAACCACGGCATGCAGCAGGTGATGCACGGCGCGCGCGGTACGGCGCGCAAGGCAGCGATCGGCGCGCAATACCGCATTGCGGGCAAGAGCGGTACCGCCCAGGTGGTGGCGATCAAGCAGGGCGAGAAATACGACCGTTCCAAGGTCCAGGAACGCCACCGCGACCACGCGTTGTTTGTCGGCTTCGCGCCGGCCGACGACCCGAAAATCGTGGTGGCGGTGATGGTCGAGAACGGCGAGTCCGGTTCCGGCGTCGCCGCGCCTGTGGTGCGCCAGGTGATGGACGCCTGGCTGCTGGCCGAGGACGGCAGGCTCAAGCCTGAATATGGCGGCCCCCCTTCAACCACCGAGGTTACGGCCAGTGAAGAGTAATTTTGACCGCATCCTCTCCAGCGAGGATGTGATGCGTCGCCGCGCGACGTTGCTGCAGCGCATGCACATCGATGGTCCGTTGCTGATCCTGCTGCTGACGCTGGCGGCCGGCAGTCTGTTTGTGCTGTATTCGGCCAGTGGCAAGAACTGGGACCTGCTGATCAAGCAAGCGTCGTCGTTCGGCCTGGGCCTGTTGTCGATGGTGGTGATCGCCCAGCTGGAGCCGCGCTTCATGGCGCGCTGGGTGCCGCTGGGCTATGTGGTCGGCGTGTTGTTGCTGGTGGTGGTGGACGTGATGGGCCATAACGCCATGGGCGCCACGCGCTGGATCAACATTCCAGGGGTGATTCGCTTCCAGCCGTCGGAATTCATGAAGATCCTGATGCCGGCCACTATCGCCTGGTACCTGTCCAAGCGCACGTTGCCGCCGCAGCTCAAGCACGTAGGCATCAGCCTGATCCTGATCGGCGTGCCCTTTATCCTGATTGTGCGCCAGCCCGATCTCGGTACTTCGCTGCTGATCCTGGCCGGCGGTGCGTTCGTGCTGTTCATGGGCGGGCTGCGCTGGCGCTGGATTCTCAGCGTGCTGGCTGCCGCGGTGCCGGTGGCGGTGGCGATGTGGTTTTTCTTTATGCATGACTACCAGAAGCAGCGGATCCTCACGTTCCTCGATCCGGAAAGCGACCCGCTGGGCACCGGCTGGAACATCATCCAGTCCAAGGCGGCAATCGGTTCGGGTGGGGTGTTTGGCAAGGGCTGGCTGTTGGGCACCCAGTCGCACTTGGATTTCTTGCCCGAGAGCCACACCGACTTCATCATCGCCGTGTTAGGCGAAGAGTTCGGCCTGGTGGGGATCTGCGCCTTGCTGCTGATCTATTTGCTGTTGATCGGTCGCGGCCTGGTGATTACCGCCCAGGCGCAGACGCTGTTCGGCAAATTGCTCGCAGGCAGTTTGACCATGACGTTTTTTGTTTACGTTTTCGTCAACATCGGTATGGTCAGTGGCCTGCTGCCGGTGGTTGGGGTGCCGTTGCCGTTCATTAGCTACGGCGGAACTTCGCTGGTGACGTTGATGTCAGCGTTTGGGGTTTTGATGTCGATTCATACGCATCGCAAGTGGATCGCACAGGTTTGAATAAGGTGAAGATGTCAATGCAAGTAATGCGCGGCTGGGCGACTCGGCATGCGTCCTGGATGGGCCTGATCGGGCTGCTGGGGGCAACGCAGGAGACGCTGGCCGGTGACTACGATGGTTCACCTCAGGTCGCCGAATTTGTCGGTGAAATGACCCGCGACTATGGTTTCGCCGGTGAGCAACTGATGGGCGTGTTCCGCGAAGCCCAGCGCAAGCAGGCGATCCTCGACGCCATCTCCCGCCCCGCCGAACGTGTGAAGCAATGGAAGGACTATCGCCCGATGTTCCTCACCGATGCCCGCGTGGCCCGTGGCGTGGACTTCTGGCGCCAGCATGAAGCCGCCCTGGCCCGCGCCGAGCAGGAATACGGTGTGCCGGCCCAGGTGATTGTGTCGATCATCGGCATTGAGACCTTTTACGGGCGTAATACCGGCAGCTACCGGGTGGTCGACGCGTTGTCGACCCTTGGCTTCGATTACCCGCCGCGTGCCGAGTTCTTCCGCAAGGAGCTGCGCGAATTCCTGCTGCTGGCCCGCGAAGAGCAGGTCGACCCGCTGACGCTCAAGGGCTCGTATGCCGGCGCGATGGGCTTGCCGCAATTCATGCCGAGCAGCTTTCGCGCCTACGCGGTGGATTTCGACAACGACGGCCACATCAATATTTGGAGTAACCCCGACGATGCCATCGGCAGCGTGGCCAGCTACTTCAAGCGCCACGGCTGGGTTGCCGGCGAACCGGTGGTGGTGCGGGCGGACGTCAGCGGGGAGCGCGCCGACGAGGGCCTGACCCAGGGCATCGAGCCGGCCAGGACCGTCGGGGAGTTGCGGGCGCTGGGTTGGTCGAGTCAGAATGCGCCCCACGACGAAATGCCGGTAACGGCGTTTCGCCTGGAAGGCGAAAACGGCCCTGAATACTGGATGGGCCTGAAGAATTTCTACGCAATCACGCGTTATAACCGCAGTGTGATGTACGCCATGGCCGTGCATCAGCTGTCAGACATGCTGGTCCAAGCACGGGGCAACAAGTAATGCGGGCATCGCCGTTCAATAAACCGCTCAAGCTGGTGGCGTTCACCGCGTTGTCCTTGCTGGTTGTCAGCTGTTCCACCTCCACCAGTCGCGGTCCGGCGCAGAAGTCCGGCGGCACTGTTGTCCGGTCTCAGCCTGGCCTGGACATCAACCGCGCGCACAAAGACGGTGCGCCGTGGTGGGATGTGGATGTGTCGAAGATTCCCGACGCCACACCGACCCTGCACACCGGTGCCTACAAGGCCAACCCTTACACAGTGCTGGGCAAGACCTACTTTCCGCTGCAGGACTCCAAGACCTACGTGCAGTCCGGCACGGCGTCCTGGTACGGCACCAAGTTCCATGGCCAGAACACCGCCAATGGCGAAGTGTATGACCTGTACGGCATGAGCGCAGCCCACAAGACCCTGCCGTTGCCAAGCTATGTACGCGTGACCAACCTGGACAACCACCGCACGGTGATCCTGCGGGTCAATGACCGTGGGCCGTTCTATTCGGATCGCATCATCGACTTGTCCTACGCCGCCGCCAAAAAGCTCGGCTACGCCGAAACCGGCACCGCGCGGGTCAAGGTCGAAGGCATCGACCCCGCGCAGTACTGGGCCCAGCGCGGCAAGCCGGCGCCGTTGATGCTCAACGAGCCGCAGACCCCGCAACCGCAGATCACCGCGTCGGCGGGCAAGGTCGAACAGTGGACGCCGCCGCCGCAACAGCATGCCCCGGACACCGTGGCCGTGCCTCAGGCCGCGCCGGGTGCCTCTCTGGCGGGCGGGCAATACCTGCAGGTCGGCGCTTTTGCCAACCCGGATGCGGCGGAACTGTTAAGGTCCAAGCTCAGCAGCATGGTCAATGCGCCGGTGTTCATCAGCTCTATCGTGCGCAACCAGCAGACCCTGCACCGCGTGCGAATGGGCCCGATCGGCTCGCCGAGCGAGGTTGCACAAGTGCAGAACAGCGTGCGTCTGGCCAACCTGGGGCAACCCAGCCTGGTCACCGCCGAGTAAGCAGTAATGGATTGATGGTTCAGGCGCGTACGCGGGCCTGGGCCCTGGTTGTTGGCTCGTTTGAACAATAAAAACCTGGGAGCAAGGGGTGAGCGGGCAACCGAACACGCGACAGTCTGGTAGCGGGCTGTCTGAATAAGTTTTGCCCGCGAGGGCAAGTTTCCATAAGCAATTTCGAGAGACGGATGAACATCACCACCTTAGCCAAACGCACGTGCCTGCTTATCTCGCTGATCATCACCCCGGCCGCCTGGGCGGTTGAAATGGTGCCGGCTTCACCGCAACTGGCCGCCAAGGCCTGGGTGCTCATGGACGCCGCCAGCGGCAACGTGCTGGTCGAGAACAACGGTGACCAGCGCCTGCCGCCGGCCAGCCTGACCAAGCTGATGACTGCCTATATCGCGACCCTGGAAATCCGTCGCGGCCAGATCGGCGAAAACGATCCGGTGACCGTCAGCGAAAACGCCTGGCGTACCGGCGGTTCGCGGATGTTCATCAAGGTGGGCTCGCAGGTCACCGTGAGCGACCTGCTGCACGGCATCATCATCCAGTCCGGCAACGACGCCAGCGTCGCCCTGGCCGAGCATATCGCCGGCAGCGAAGACGCGTTCGCCGACATGATGAACAAAACCGTGGCCGACCTGGGCATGACCAACAGCCACTTCATGAACCCGACCGGCCTGCCGAACCCAGAGCACTACTCGTCGGCTCATGACATGGCGATCCTGGCGCGCGCGATCATCCGCGTCGACCCGGTGCACTACGCGATCTACTCCCAGAAGGAGTTCTTCTGGAACAACATCAAGCAGCCTAACCGCAACCTGCTGCTGTGGCGTGACAAGACCGTCGACGGTCTGAAAACCGGCCACACCGAAGAAGCCGGCTACTGCATGGTGTCCTCGGCGGTACGTGACGGCCAGCGCCTGATCGCCGTGGTGTTCGGTACCAACAGCGAACAGGCCCGTGCGGCCGAGACACAGAAACTGCTGACCTATGGCTTCCGTTTCTTCGAAACCCAGACCTTCTACCAGAAGGGTGCTGAGCTGGCGACCGCGCCGGTGTGGAAAGGCGCGACCTCCCAGGTCAAGGCCGGCCTGGCCGAAGACCTGACCCTGACCATGCCTAAAGGCCAGCTGAAAAAGCTCGCTGCCAGCATGACCATGAACCCGCAATTGGTTGCGCCGATCGCCAAGGGCGACGTGATCGGTAAAGTCGAAGTGAAACTGGACGACAAGGTGGTGCACAGCGCCGACCTGATCGCGCTGGACGCCGTCGACGAAGGTGGTATCTTCCGCCGCGTGTGGGATAGCATCCGTCTATTCTTCTACGGCTTGTTCAACTGATTGTGTGCACCTGCAAAGCCCCGCGTTGATAAGACGCGGGGCTTTGCCGTCGCCACGGCTTACCGCTTACGAGGCTGTTCTGCCATGACCGATAAAGAAGTAAAGGCGCCCAAGATCGAGTTCCCGGTGACGGATTATCCCGTCAAGGTGATCAGCGATACCGGTGTTGGCAACAAAGACAAGATCCTCGACATCGTGCGTAAACACGCCACGATCAACGACAACCGTGTGGACGAACGCTCCAGTACCAACGGTAAATACACCACGATCCAGTTGCACATCGTGGCGACGGATCAGGACCAGCTCTACAACATCAACAGTGAACTGCGGGCCACCGGCTTCGTACACATGGTGTTGTGATGCCGCAGGTCCTGGGCTTTCGCGAGCTCGGCCAGATGGCCTACGAGCCCGTGTGGCATGCCATGCGGCGCTTCACCAACGAGCGCGGCACGTCGGCACCGGATGAGGTCTGGCTGGTGGAGCACCCGCCGGTATTTACCCAGGGCCAGGCCGGCAAGGCCGAACACCTGTTGCTGCCGGGGGATATTCCGGTGGTGCAGGTCGACCGAGGTGGCCAAGTGACTTACCATGGGCCCGGTCAGCTTGTCGCTTACCTGTTGTTGGATGTGCGCAAGCTGGGGTTTGGTGTGCGTGATCTGGTCAGCCGCATCGAGGCTTGCCTGATCGAGCTGCTGGCCAGTTATGGCGTGACCGCCGCCGCCAAGCCGGATGCTCCGGGGGTGTATGTGGACGGTGCGAAAATCGCCTCCCTGGGGCTGCGGATCCGCCACGGCTGTTCCTTTCATGGCCTGGCCCTGAACGTGGACATGGACCTGGCACCGTTCCGACGCATCAACCCGTGCGGTTATGCGGGGTTGGCGATGACACAACTGAGCGAGCACGTCACACCGATTAAATTTGCCGAGGTAAGTGCCCGGCTGCGTGCGCAGCTCGTCAAACACCTCGACTATGCTGAGCAGACGACCCTCACGGGCGGAATCGACTGATTATGACTACTGATGCAGTGCAAACCATGATCCCGACGCTGGACGTTACCGAGCGTCCGGCCCCGGCCCCGCGTGCCAAGGTGGAAGCCGGTGTCAAGCTGCGCGGCGCCGAGAAGGTTGCACGCATCCCGGTGAAGATCATTCCGACCACCGAACTGCCGAAAAAGCCCGACTGGATCCGCGTGCGCATCCCGGTCTCGCCGGAAGTCGACCGTATCAAGGCCCTGCTGCGCAAACACAAGTTGCACAGCGTGTGCGAAGAGGCCTCCTGCCCAAACCTGGGCGAGTGCTTCTCCGGCGGCACCGCCACCTTCATGATCATGGGTGACATCTGCACCCGTCGCTGCCCATTCTGCGACGTCGGCCACGGCCGGCCGAAGCCGCTGGACGTCAACGAGCCGGAAAGCCTGGCCATCGCCATCGCCGACCTTAAACTCAAATACGTGGTGATCACCTCGGTAGACCGCGACGACCTGCGTGACGGCGGTGCCCAGCACTTTGCCGACTGCATCCGAGAAATCCGCAAGCTGTCGCCCAACGTCGTGCTCGAAACCCTGGTGCCGGATTACCGGGGCCGTATGGACGTGGCGCTGGAAATCACCGCCGCCGAGCCACCGGATGTGTTCAACCACAACCTGGAAACCGTGCCGCGCTTGTACAAGGCTGCGCGTCCGGGTTCGGACTACCAGTGGTCGCTGACCCTGCTGCAGAAATTCAAGCAGATGATGCCGCACATCCCGACCAAATCCGGCCTGATGCTGGGGTTGGGCGAGACCGACGAGGAAGTGATCGAAGTCATGCAGCGCATGCGCGAACACGACATCGACATGCTGACCCTGGGTCAGTACCTGCAACCGTCGCGCAATCACTTGCCGGTACAGCGTTTTGTGCACCCGGACACCTTCGCCTGGTTCGCCGAGGAAGGCTACAAGATGGGCTTCAAGAACGTGGCATCGGGCCCGCTGGTACGTTCTTCGTACCACGCTGACGAGCAGGCCAAGCTGGTCAAGGCAAGCCTGATCTCCTGATCGGAGTTTAGATCCGGAGTGGGAGGGGCTTATGTGGGAGGGGGCTTGCCCCCGATAGCGGTAGGTCAGTCACTCCTGTGCTGGCTGATCCACCGCTATCGGGGCAAGCCCTCTCCCACATTCGTACTGCGTTAACCAGGGAGAGTTGTGTATGACCATTGCCGTTCCAGCCCTTCGTTCCGAAGGCACCATCGCCCTGATTGCACCTGCCGGCCCCGCCGCGCTGGATGTTGAAAAGGCCGGCCAATGGATGCGCACCCGCGGCTATGGTCTGCAAATTTTTCCTGGGGTGTATGAACGCGACGGCTACCTTGCCGGCAGCGATGAGGTGCGCTTGCGTGACCTGCACGCCGCTTTCGCCGACCCTGAAATCGATGCGATCTTCTGCCTGCGGGGCGGTTACGGTACGCCACGGCTGTTGGACTGTTTGGACTTCGACCTTCTGCGCGCCAATCCCAAGCCATTTGTCGGCTATAGCGACATTACCGCCCTGCACCTGGCTATCAATCGCTACGCGGGCTTCGTGACCTTTCACGGGCCGATGCTCAATGCCGACCTGCTCGGCGACAAGCAGCAACCTACCGAATCCTCATTGTTCAGCCTGCTGCGTGGGCAACTGGGCGCTGGCAGCGTGCTGACGCACCCCGTGGCCTACCCGCTGACCACTCTTGAGCCCGGCATTGCCTGTGGGCGTCTGCTGGGAGGCAACCTGTCGATGATTGCGGCGGTGATGGGTACGCCTTACGAAATCGATGCGCAAGGCATCATCCTGTTTATCGAGGACGTCAACGAGCCGATCTATCGCATCGATCGTCTGCTCACGCATTTGCGCCTGGCGGGCAACTTGGCTCAGGTAGCTGGGGTGCTGGTCGGGGACGTGGCGGGAGTGGATAACGTCGCGCTGCAGCGCCTGCTCAAACAGACATTTGAACCGTTGTGCATTCCGGTGCTGGCCGGCTGGCGCAGTGGGCATTGCGATCCGAACCTGACCCTGCCGATGGGCGCGTGGGTGCGGCTGGATGCGGGAGAGCAGCGGGTGGTGTTGGAGCAGGATGTGGTCGTTACACTTTGAATCTGGGATCACTCGCTAAACCGCCATCGGGGGCAAGCCCCCTCCCACATTGATCAGTGATCGACATGACAACTCGGTCAGCTGTGGGAGGGGGCAAGCCCCCTCTCACATTGATCAGTGATCGACATGACAACTCGGTCAGCTGTGGGAGGGGGCAAGCCCCCTCTCACATTGATCAGTGATCGACATGACAACTCGGTCAACTGTGGGAGGGGGCTTGCCCCCGATAGCGATAGTCGCCATCAGCAGATCTAGCGGCTCTGCAGCGATTCCAGCAACTTCACCGTCGGATACCCATCCGCCGGCCAGCCCAGTGCCTGCTGCGCCGCGCGAATGGCCTTGCGGGTATTGGCGCCAATGATGCCGTCCGGGTTGCCCGCGTCATAGCCTTTGGCGCTGAGTGCTGTCTGCAGGTCAATGCGCTGCGTGCGGCTCAGGGGCAGTTCATCCTTCGGCCATTCGCCACGAATCACGCCACCGCCGCCAAAGCGCTCGGACAGCAGGCCGACCGCCAGCGCATAGGACGAAGAGTTGTTGTACTTGAGGATCGCGCGGAAGTTATCCAGTACCAGGAACGCCGGGCCACGGTAACCCGCCGGCAGCAGCAGCGCGGCGGAGAGTTGATCGACGTTGGGCGGCATGCTGGCGCCCGGTGGCAATTGGATGCCCAATTTCAGCCATTCGGCGACGGTCTTGCGCGTGCCGCCGTCCGCCAGGGCGTAATCGAAGCTGGATGGCAGTTGCTTGACCTCAAAGCCCCACGGCTGGCCTTTCTGCCAGCCGGAGCTTTGCAGGTAGTGAGCGGTGGAGGCGAGGGCGTCGGCCGGGCTGTTCCAGATATCGCGGCGGCCGTCGCCGTCAAAGTCCACGGCGTGGGTGTTGTAGGTGGTCGGGATAAATTGGGTCTGGCCCATGGCCCCGGCCCAGGAACCCTTCATCTGGTCGGCGGCGATATCGCCGTGTTGGATGATCTGCAGCGCCGCCAGCAATTGCGCCTGGGCGAACGCCGGTCGGCGGCCTTCGTAGGCCAGGGTCGCCAGGGAGCGGATCACCGAATTGTTGCCCTGGAACTGGCCGAAGTTACTTTCCATGCCCCACACCGAAACCAATGCCTGACGGTCGACGCCATAGCGTTGTTCGATGCTTTGCAGGATGTCGGCATATTTGATCAGCAGCGCCTGGCCATTGCGCACGCGTACCGGCGACAGGGCGCCGTCGAGGTATTCCCAAACCGGGCGAGAAAATTCCGGTTGGCTGCGGTCGGCGCGTATCACCGCCATGTCAGGGGTGACATTGGCGAAGGCCGTGTCGAACACCGCAGGCGCGATGCCGGCCTTCAGGGCCTCCACACGAAAGCCGGCCTGCCATTCGGCAAAGGTCTGGGTCGGTTGGATATCCAGGTTGTCCACGGCCAGCGGGGCCACGACAGCGGGCGCTACCACAGGGGCGGTCTGGAGTGAGGGCAGGGGCTGGGCGTCGGCGGCGGTAGGTTTTTCCGCGCAGGCGACGAGCAGGATGAGGCTGGAGGCAGCAATCAATTGGCGCAGGTGCCAACGACGGGAAAGACTAGAGGGCATGCACAGGTCCAGGGATTACAAATCAGGTGCAGACCTTATCATGCCAAAGGGGCGCTTGCCTTCAGGCAGCCAGAAAGTAAGAAGCCTCCCAGCTGTTAGACTGGAAGGCTTCGCGACGGTAACTGCCTTTGCCCTTGCCGGCGCGTTCCTGACGGCTGCGGAACAGTGGCTGGGCGATGATGGATTTGGCCTTGTTGGGGCCATGCTTGGATGGCTTTTTGCTCATGGTCGGTACTCTCGATAGGTGGTTACAACGGCGCAAATCATCTGCCGAAGTTTGACCGCTGTAAAGCCCGACACGTTTTTTGAAATGTTAACGCGGTCAACAGGTGGGAGGGTTATTCGGCGGGAAGTGTCAGGCGTTGCCCGGACATCAGCAGCGCCAGACGACTCAGGCTCATCCACGGCGAGCCGGCCGCTTGTCCTTTGATCTGCGCATCGATGCGCTGAGCTTCCAGCAACAGTTGCGCCCAGCGTTGCGCCGAGTGCCGTTGCAGGGCTTTGCTCATCAAGGGTTTGCGCTTGTCCCATATCGGCGGCCGGGCCTGGCTGAAGCACTTGTCCAGCGGCGTGCCCTGGCTGTATTGCAGGGAAATATTGGCCAGCACCCGCAATTCACGGGCCAGGGCCCACAGAATCACCGGCGGCTCCACCCCTTCGCCGCGCAGGCCTTCGAGCATGCGCAGGGCGTGGGCGGGTTCGCCGTTGAGAATCGCATCCACCAGTCCGAATACGTCAAAGCGCGCGCTATCCGCCACGGCGCCCTGGACGGTTTCGACGGTAATCTGCCCGTCTTCTGCCATCAGCTTGAGCTTTTCGATCTCCTGGGCGGCGGCGAGCAAGTTGCCTTCGACCCGTGCCGCAATCAGCTCGACCGCGTCCTGGGTCGCTGCCAGCCCCGATTGAGACAGGCGCTGGCGAATCCATTGCGGCAACTGGTTGCTGTCCACCGGCCAGATCTGGATGAACTGGGTCTGTGCACCTTCGACCAGGGCCTTGCCCCATTTGGTTTTTTGCGCACTGCCGTCGAGTTTGGGCAGGCTGATCAGCAGCACGGTGTCCTCGGCGGGGCGCGCGCAGTATTCCATCAAGGCGGCGGCGCCTTTGTCACCGGGCTTGCCCGAAGGCAGGCGCAGTTCCAGCAGGCGCTTTTCGGCGAACAACGACATGCTCGCACCAGCTTGCAGCAACGTGCCCCAGTCGAAACTGGCGTCCGCGCTGAAGACTTGGCGTTCATCGAAACCTTGCTGGCGTGCGGCCGTGCGAATGGCGTCCGCGGCTTCCTGGCACAGCAGCGGGTCATCGCCGCTGACAATATAGACAGGCGCAAGGCCACCTTGCAGGTGTTTGGCGAGTTGGGCGGGAGCGAGTTTCATAGGCAGGGCGAACGGGGCGCCTGGGGCGCCCCGTCGGGCTTACTCGACCGGAACCGGTACTTCGACAGGCGATTGTTTCGGCGTGTTGTCTTCGTACTCTTGGGCTGCTTTCAGGGCATCGGCTTCGGCCTTGGCCTTGTTGTCAGCCGTACGTTGCAGCTCCTCCAACTGCTGCGGAGTGAGCAATTGCAGGCGCAGCATCATGCGCTGGATCAGCTCGCGACGCATTTCCTTGCGCACTTGGATAACTTCCGAATCCGAACCCACCAGGTTGTTGCCATCGTGGCTCACGACCTTCTGCACCTGGATCTTGTCACCCATCAACGGCAGGTGGTCACGGCCCTGCACTTCAAACATGAGCAGGGTGCTCAGTTCGACGTCCGAGGCACGGCCTGCACTGGCGTAGCTCAGGTTACGCTGGGTTTCTTTCTCGTCCACCAGCACCAGCTTGTAGGGCGCACCGGCGTAGACGCGCACGCCGCTGTTTTCCAGGACCTGACGCAGTTGCGTCACGGTTTCGCCGTAGGCGTTGCGGGCACTGAGATCCAGTTCCTTGATCGTCAGGTCGTTGGTGCCGGTACCGCGCAGCTGGAAGCCGCAAGCGCTCAGCAGCACGGCAAGGCCCATAACCAGCAGATTGCGTTTGATCATTTTGTTGCTCCCCTTGAAACCAGGCGGGCCTTATCGCGGCCCCGAAGGTTTAATTCGGCGCAGGGCTCAAGCCCTGCGCCCGATCCGATTAGCTGGCGACGATATTGACCAGTTTGCCAGGCACAACGATTACTTTGCGAATCGTCAGGCCTTCGGTAAAGCGCAGCACGTTCTCATTGCTGCGCGCGGCCGCTTCGACGTCTTCGCGGCTGGCGCTGGCCGGCATGTCGATCTGGCCACGCAGTTTGCCGTTGACCTGGATCACTAGTTGCAGCGTGTCCTGGACCAGGGCGCTGTCATCGGCCACCGGCCAGCGGGCGTCGATGACGGCGTCGCTGTGGCCAAGGCGGTTCCACAGTTCGTGGCTGATGTGCGGCGTGATCGGAGCCAGCAGCAGGGTGACCGTTTCCAGGCCTTCCTGTACCAGCGCGCGGTCCTGCTCGGTAGCCTGCGGGGCTTTTTCCAGCACGTTCATCAGCGTCATCACCTGGGCGATGGCGGTGTTGAACTTGTGGTTCTGGCCCACGTCCTGGCTTGCTTGCTTGATGGCCAGGTGGATGCTGCGGCGAATGGCTTTCTGCTCGTCGTTCAACGCGGCTACGTCCAGCCTGGCCGGCAGGCCCTGGCTTACGTGGGCATGGGCCAGGCGCCAGACGCGCTTGAGGAAGCGGTGCGAACCTTCCACGCCGGAGTCGGACCATTCGGCGCTCATGTCAGGCGGCGAGGCGAACATCATGAACAGGCGGCAAGTGTCGGCGCCGAACTGGTCAATCATCGACTGCGGGTCGACGCCGTTGTTCTTGGACTTGGCCATCTTCTCGGTGCCACCGATTTCCACCGGCAGGCCGTCGGCGATCAGTTTGGCGCTGATGACCTTGGCTTTGCTGTCACGCTCCAGCTCGACGTCCGCCGGGTTGAACCAGGTATAGGCGCCATTGGCTTCACGGCGATAGTAGGTCTCGGCGATCACCATGCCCTGGGTCAGCAGGTTCTTGAACGGCTCGTTGGATGTCACCAGGCCTTCGTCACGCATCAGCTTGTGGAAGAAACGCGCGTACAGCAGGTGAAGGATGGCGTGTTCGATACCCCCGATGTACTGGTCCACCGGCAGCCAATGGTCGGCTGCGGTTTTTTCCACCAGGCCGCCTTCGTAGTGAGGCGAGGCGTAGCGCGCGTAGTACCACGAGGACTCGACGAAGGTGTCCATGGTGTCGGTTTCACGCTTGGCCGGCTGGCCGCATTTCGGGCAGCTGCATTCGTAGAACTCGGGCATGCGCGCCAGCGGCGAACCGGCGCCGTCCGGCACTACGTCTTCAGGCAGAACTACCGGCAGTTGATCTTCCGGCACCGGCACGTCGCCGCAGCTGGCGCAGTGGATGATCGGGATCGGGCAGCCCCAGTAGCGCTGGCGGCTGATGCCCCAGTCGCGCAGGCGGAACTGAGTGCGCGAGGCACCAAGGTTTTTCTTGATCAACGCCACTTCGACAGCGTCGAAAGCGCCGGCGAAATCCAGGCCGTCGAACTCGCCGGAATTGATCAGCGTGCCGTGCTCGCCGTAGGCGTCCTGCCACGGTGCCGGGTTGGTATCGCCCGAGCTGGTGCGCACGACTGATTTGATCGGCAGGTTGTACTGGGTGGCGAATTCGAAATCGCGTTCATCGTGAGCCGGCACGGCCATGACCGCGCCATCGCCGTAGTGCATCAGCACGTAGTTGGCGACCCATACCGGCAATTTTTCGCCGGTCAGTGGGTGCTCGACGAACAGGCCGGTCGGCAGGCCTTTTTTCTCCTGGGTGGCGACGTCGGCTTCGGCCACGCTGCCACCTTTGCATTCGGCGATGAACGCCTGCAGCTCAGGGTTGTTCTGTGCGGCCTGGGTGGCCAACGGGTGTTCGGCGGCCACGGCGACGTAGGTCGCGCCCATCAGGGTGTCCGGGCGGGTGGTGAACACCTTGAGGGTGCCCGCTTCGCCGATGGAGTCGACGTTGTACGGGAATTGCACTTCCATGCCCTTGGATTTGCCGATCCAGTTGCGCTGCATGGTCTTGACCTGCTCCGGCCAGCCCGGCAGATCATCCAGGCTCGACAACAGCTCATCGGCGTAGGCGGTGATCTTGAAGTAGTACATCGGGATTTCGCGCTTTTCGATCAGCGCGCCGGAGCGCCAGCCGCGACCGTCGATCACCTGCTCGTTGGCCAGCACGGTCTGGTCGACCGGGTCCCAGTTCACGGTGCCGCTCTTTTTATAGATCACGCCTTTTTCGAACAGGCGAGTGAACAGCCATTGTTCCCAGCGGTAGTAATCCGGCTTGCAGGTGGTCACTTCGCGCGACCAGTCCACCGCCAGGCCCAGGCTGCGCAGCTGGGTCTTCATGTAGGCGATGTTTTCGTAGGTCCACTTGGCGGGCGCTACGTTGTTTTTCATCGCGGCGTTTTCCGCCGGCATGCCGAAGGCGTCCCAACCCATGGGTTGCAGTACGTTCTTGCCTTGCATGCGCTGGTAGCGTGAGATCACGTCGCCGATGGTGTAGTTACGCACGTGCCCCATGTGTAGCTTGCCGCTGGGGTAAGGGAACATCGACAGGCAGTAGAACGTCTCCTTGCCCGGCTGTTCACTGACTTCAAAGGACTTCTGCTCGTCCCAGAAGGCTTGGGCGGCATTTTCTATTTCACGGGGCTGATATTGTTCGTGCATGGCTACTTTTTGAACTGAATAGGGGTGGCCTAATCCTCTTCGGTGCATTGTCCAGGGAGATCGACACCCAAAAGCGGCGCGTCGGTGCCCGAACCTGCGGGAAGTGGAGTTACAGGAAGCGCCGTAGCATACATGACCCCACTCTATCGAGGGAAACCCTGATTGCGCGCCCGAGGCCGTCTGTCGCGGCGCCGGGCAGGCGCAGCCACGGGGGCTACGCTGTTTATTGGGGAGCAAGTCTTTCTTCAATGAGGTGAGGGGATGGTTGAATCGCAGCGAATCGCAACGAAACCGGAAATCTACGAAGGACTGATCGACCGATTGGGTCGTGCATTGGATGCAGCGAGAACGGCTGGCCGATTGCGGGATGAGCGGCCTGTTGAGTTGGAACTGCGCGGTTTGAGCCGCGCGGAGTTGGAACTGATCAAGGCTTACCTGGAACGCAACAAGCGCAGTGCGCCTCCCCTGGCAACCCCGCCGGTCAAGGAGCCCACGCACTCTGCCAAGGTGGTGTGGCTCAAGGATGTGTCCGAGGGTCGTGGTCGGGAAAGGTTTCGGTCCGCCCGCAAGCAATAAGCTCTCCCCATGAACAGCACCCTTGTACACCGTCACAAATGTCACCGTCAGGGCTGTCGCTGAACCGCGCTACACCTTAGGCTTCGGGCATCTATGGAGATGCCCGATGCCTATTCGCTATTTCATCAAACAGTTGCTCCTGCCGCCCGGCATCCTTTTGCTGTTGCTGGCGCTTGCCTGGTGGTTTCGTCGCAGCCGTCCCAGGCTGGCCGGCGCGTGCTTTGCCCTCGGGTTTGGCGGTATGTGGCTGATCAGCCTGCCCGTGATGGTGGAGTGGGGGGCGCGCGCGCTTGAGACCGAGCCACCGCTGGCCCTTGAGGATTGGTCGAGCCTGGCCCAGCGTGCCGACGCCATTGTCGTGCTGGGCTCCGGGCGCGAGCGCGGTGACCCGGCCTGGGGCGCCGACCAGCCTACCGGTATCGGCCTGGAGCGCCAGCGCTATGCCGCACGCCTGGCCAAGGCATCGGGGTTGCCGGTGCTGACCACCGGCGGCCTGCATTACGGCACGCCGCCCAGCGAAGCGCAGTTGATGGCGGTGTCGATGCAGGATGACTTCGGTGTGACCGTGCGCTGGAAGGAAGAACGCAGCCGGACCACTTGGGAAAACGCGCAGATGAGTGCCGAGGTGCTGTTGCCCCAGGGCATCAAGCGCGTGGTCGTCGTGACCCAGGCCTGGCACATGCCGCGTTCGGTGTGGAGTTTTGAAAAGGCCGGCTTTACCGTCGTGCCCGCGCCGGTGGGGTTCCTGGGCGTGGACAACGCCCGGCCGCTGGGCGGCTGGATGCCCGAGTTCAAGTCGGTGTGGCAGAGCGGGCAATTGATCAACGAGGCGGTAGGGCAGGTGGGGTATCGGTTGTTCTATCGATAACACCGCAGGCCAATGTGGGAGGAGCAAGCCTCCTCCCGCATTGGCTTTGCGTTGTGTCGTTAGACGGTTTTGGCCATCCGGCCTGCCAGCAGCGCCCAACCAAACAACACCAGGCACACGATGATCAGCGGCCACGAGCGCCATTGCAGATACGGCGTGAGCTCGTGCATCGGCACCACTTCGCCGTACAGAATGCCGCGTTCGAACTGCGGGATCTGCGCGGTAATCTGCCCAAACGGGTTGATCAGACCGGTCACGCCATTATTGGTGGCGCGGATCATCCAGCGACCGGCTTCGAGCGCGCGCATCTGCGCCATCTGCAGATGCTGCAACGGGCCGATGGAGCGCCCGAACCACGTGTCGTTGCTGATGGTCAGCAACAGGTCGCTCTGGGCCGAGAGGCCTGCGGCGAATTCCGGGTAAACCACTTCGTAGCAAATGAACGGTGCGATCTGATAGCCCTTGGCTTGCAGCATCGGCTGGTCGGACGGGCCGCGCGCGAAGTCGGACATGGGCAGGTCAAAGAACGCGATCAGCCCGCGCAGCATGTCCTGCAGCGGTACGTACTCACCGAAAGGCACCAGTTTCTGCTTCAAGTAGGTGCCGTCGCCTTCGCCCACTACGGTAATGCCGTTGAAATAGCGCTTCTGATGGCGCACTTCCTGGCGAATCGGCACACCGGTGATGAGCGCGGTATGCCGATCGGCGGCAAACTTGCCCATCATGCCCAGGTAGCCCTCTACCGACTCCTTAAGCACCGGCACGGCGGTTTCCGGCCATACCAGCAGGTCGACAGGCTTGGACGTGAAACTCATGTCACGGTACAGCGCCAATTGCGCGTTGAGCTGCTCCGGGTCCCACTTCATGCTCTGCTCAACGTTGCCCTGAATGGCCGCCACGCTGAGCGGGGCGCCAGAAGGGTTGGTCCAGGCGTGATGCTTGAGGGCCAGGCCGATAGCCCACGGCGCAACCAGCAGCACCAGGCCCGCGCCGACAAACGCATTGCGCTTGCCGGCCAGCAAGCGCGGCAGGTTGCACAGCAAAGCGGCTGTGAGTGCCAGGGCAAAGGAAATCAGCCACATGCCGCCGACGGGCGCCAGGCCGCTGAGCGGGCCATCGAGTTGGCTGTAGCCGGAGTAGAGCCACGGGAACCCAGTGAGGAACCACCCGCGAAACGCCTCCTGGCCCACCCACAATGCGGCAAACGTCAGTGCATCCGCCAACGGTGCTTCATTGCGACGCAACCAGCGCGCCCACAGCCAGGCCGGCAGGGCGAAGAACCAGGCAATCGCAGCGGTGAACAGCAGCATCAGGAAACCCGCCAGCAGCACCGAGGCGCCGCCGAAGTGGTGGATGCTGTAGTAGATCCAGCTGGTGCCGGCCCCGAACAGGCCGAAACCGAAGCACCAGCCGCGCCCCAGGGCCTGGCGTGGGGTCAGTTCCCGCAGCCCGACATAGAACAGTCCCACGGCCACCAGCGCAAACGGCCATAGGTCGAATGGCGCCAACGCCAGGGTGGTGATGGCGCCGGCCACCACGGCCAGCAGGTTACCGGGCCAGCCGGGTGCGATGAGACGGCGCATGTCAGTCCTTAGCGGGCGATAGGTGTCAAACGAATCAAGTGGATACGGCGGCTGTCGGCATTCAGGATGCGGAAGCGATAAGCGCCGATCTCGGTGGTTTCGTTACGCTTGGGCAAGTGCCCGAACGCACTCATCACCAGGCCACCCACCGTGTCGAACTCATCATCGGAGAATTCGCTGTCAAAGAACTCGTTGAAGTTCTCGATCGGCGTCAACGCCTTGATCAGGAAATCGCCACTGGGCAGAGGCTTGATGTAGCTGTCTTCTTCGACGTCGTGCTCGTCTTCGATATCGCCGACGATCTGTTCCAGTACGTCTTCGATGGTCACCAGGCCCGCCACGCCGCCGTATTCGTCGATCACGATGGCCATGTGGTTGTGGTTGGCACGAAATTCACGCAGCAGGACGTTCAGGCGCTTGGACTCCGGCACGAACGTGGCCGGGCGCAGCAGGTCCTTGATGTTGAAACTGTCGCCGTTCTCCTTGAGGATCAGCGGCAGCAGGTCCTTGGCCAGCAGCACGCCCATGACGTCGTCATGGCTTTCACCGATGACCGGGTAGCGCGAGTGCGCCGAGTCGATCACGGCCGGGAGGAACTCCCGCGGGGTCTGGGTCGCCTTGATGCTGATCATCTGCGATCGCGGGACCATGATGTCCCGGACCTGCAGGTCAGCCACCTGGATGGCGCCTTCGACGATGGCCAGCGCTTCGCTGTCCAGCAACTTGTTCTGATGGGCCTCGCGCAGCAGCTCCAGCAGCTCCTGGCGGTTTTTCGGCTCGTGGGCAAAAGCCTGGGTCAGCTTACCCAGCCAAGACTTTTGCCCGTTGCTCGATCGGTCTTCGCTCATAGCGATTACTCTGAATCCTTTGTTGTTACAGTTGAGTGTTTTTTACGCTTCGTCATCTGCGTAGGGGTCCGGATGACCCAATTGGGTAAGCAACGTTCGTTCCAGTGCTTCCATTTCCTCGGCTTCATCATCGTCTATATGGTCGTAACCCAAGAGATGCAAGCAGCCGTGGATGACTAGATGGGCCCAGTGGGCCTCAAGTTCCTTGCCTTGTTCCCTGGCTTCGCGCTCGACGACTTCGACGCAGATCACCAGGTCACCCAGCAATGGGATGTCCAGCAACTCGTCGGGAACGTCGGCGGGGAAGGACAGCACGTTGGTCGCGTAGTTTTTCTGACGCCAGGTGTGGTTCAGTTCGCGGCCCTCGGGCTCATCCACCAGACGAATGGTCAGCTCCGAGTCGGCGGAGCGCTGGCGCAGCGCCAAGGCGCACCATTGCCGGAACTGTTCTTCGCTGGGGGCCGGCGCTTCGGTGGCCAGTTGCAGGTCAAGCTCAAGCATCGCGGCGAACGTCCTTGGCCGGTGCGTCATCGCGGTGGTCGAAGCGCTCGTAGGCTTCGACAATGCGCTGCACCAGCGGGTGGCGCACCACGTCCTTGGGCATGAAGTGCGTGAAGCTGATACCCGGCACGTCCTTGAGCACCTCGATCACCTGGGCGAGGCCCGACTTGGTACCTTTGGGCAGGTCGACCTGGGTGACGTCGCCGGTAATCACGGCCGTGGAACCGAAACCGATACGGGTGAGGAACATCTTCATCTGTTCGACGGTAGTGTTCTGGCTTTCGTCGAGGATGATGAAACTGTTGTTCAGCGTCCGGCCGCGCATGTACGCCAGCGGGGCGATCTCGATCACTTGGCGCTCGATCAGCTTGGCCACGTACTCGAAGCCGAGCATCTCGTAGAGCGCATCGTAGAGCGGGCGCAGGTACGGGTCGATCTTCTGGGCCAGGTCGCCGGGCAGGAAACCGAGCTTTTCGCCAGCCTCGACCGCCGGGCGTACCAGCAGGATGCGGCGCACTTGCTCGCGCTCCAGGGCATCCACCGCGCAGGCCACGGCCAGGTAGGTCTTGCCGGTGCCGGCCGGGCCGATGCCGAAGTTGATGTCGTTGCCGAGAATCTCTTTGACGTAGCGCTGCTGATTCAAGCCGCGCGGGCGAATCATGCCTTTCTTGGTGCGCAGGGCCACGCTGGCTTCGGCCACCGGGTTGTTGGCCAGGTCTTCCACGGCCGACTCCTGCAGGTACAGGTGCACGGTTTCCGGGGACAACTCGCTGCCCTTCGTCTCGCGATAGAGACGGCGCAGCAGGTTTTCTGCGGACGTAGTGTGTTGGGGTTCACCAATGAGCTCGAATTGATTGCCGCGGTTGCGGATCTCGATGCTCAGGCGTTGTTCGATCAAGCGCAGGTGCTCGTCGAACTGTCCGCACAGATTGGCGAAACGGCGAGCCTCAAACGGCTCGAGGATAAAACGATGGGGTTCTGCGATGGGTGCGTTCAAGGTTGCTTTTAGCCGCCCTTTGGCTGTTTAGGTGAAAGAGAGGATAACGCCAGTGACGCGGGTACGAAAGCACTTACGTCATTGGATGTTGCACGGTTCCAATGTGGGAGGGGGCAAGCCCCCTCTCACATTTATTGCACCAGCGAGCCGCGCAACGAGTGCGGCTGCGCCGCGTCGATATGCACATCGGCAAACTGACCGATCAATGTCGGATTATCGCAGCGGAAGTTGACGATCCGGTTGTTCTCGGTACGGCCCTGCAATTCTCCAGGATCTTTCTTCGAGTAGTCAGTGACCAGGATGCGCTGGATCGAACCGACCATTTGTCGGCTGATCTCGAAGCCCTGCTGGTTCAGGCGGTGTTGCAGGGCATTCAGGCGTTCTTTCTTCACCGCCTCCGGCGTTTCGTCTACCAGGTCGGCGGCCGGGGTGCCGGGGCGTTGGCTGTAAACGAACGAGTAGGAGAAATCGAAGCCGACGTCTTCGATCAGCTTCATGGTCTGCTGGAAGTCTTTCTCGGTTTCACCGGGGAAGCCCACGATAAAGTCCGAACTGATGCAGATACCAGGCACCGCCGCGCGCAATTTGCGCAGCTTGGATTTGTATTCCAGGGCGGTGTGGTTGCGTTTCATGGCCGACAGGATGCGGTCCGAGCCCGATTGCACCGGCAGATGCAGATGTTTGACCAGCTCCGGCACCTCGGCATGGGCCTGGATCAGGCTGTCGGAAAACTCCAGCGGGTGCGAGGTGGTGTAGCGAATGCGCTCGATGCCATCAACCGCCGCGACCACGCGGATCAGTTCGGCGAGGTCCGCCAGCCGCCCGTCGTGGGTCTGGCCGCGATAGCCGTTGACGTTCTGGCCCAGCAGGGTCACTTCACGCACGCCGTTCTCGGCCAGGTGGATAATTTCCGCCAGCACATCGTCGAACGGTCGGCTGACTTCTTCACCACGGGTATAAGGCACGACGCAGAAGGTGCAGTACTTGCTGCAGCCTTCCATCACCGATACGTAGGCGCTGGGGCCATCGATGCGCGGCTCGGGCAGGTGATCGAATTTTTCGATTTCAGGGAAGGAGACATCGACCTGCGGCAGCTTGGTCACGCGCGCGGCATCAATCATCTCGGGCAGACGGTGCAGGGTCTGTGGGCCGAACACCACGTCGACATAGGGCGCGCGGTCGCGGATCGCGGCGCCTTCCTGGCTGGCCACGCAACCGCCGACGGCGATCACCATGTCCGGATTGGCCAGTTTCAGTTCGCGCCAGCGGCCCAGCTGCGAGTACACACGGTCCTGGGCCCGTTCGCGGATCGAGCAGGTATTGAGCAGGATCACGTCGGCATCTTCGGCGCGGGCGGTGACTTCCAGGGCCTGGTGTTCGCCCAGCAGATCGACCATGCGCGAGCTGTCGTACTCGTTCATCTGGCAACCGTGGGTTTCGATGTAAAGCTTCTTGGCCATGGGAATCGTCAACTGGTGGTAAAGAACCGCGCATTATAGGGGGCATGCCCATTGGTTCCTAGCGTTGTGCATCGGGTGCCATGCTATAGTTCGCGCCCTCTTTTATATCCCCGATGTGTTGTTCGCCCACCATGACCAAACGTGAAGCTCCAATCTACAAGGTGATTTTCCTCAACCAGGGCCAGGTGTTCGAAATGTACGCCAAGCAGATCTATCAAAGTGATCTGTGGGGGTTCCTGGAGGTGGAAGAGTTCGTCTTTGGCGAGCGCACCCAGTTGGTCGTCGACCCGGGCGAGGAGAAACTCAAGGCGCAATTCGAAGGCGTGGTGCGCAGTTTCGTGCCGATGCACTCGATTGTGCGCATTGATGAAGTCGAGCGCCTGGGCACGCCGAAGATCAGCGAAGCGCGAGGCGTGAGCAACGTCATGCCGTTTCCGATGCCGATGCCTGAGAAGTAGAGCGTTAGAGTGCGTCGTGCCCTTCGCGGGCTTGCCCGCTAAGTGGCCGTCAGATGCAACGCAGAGTCAGGGCAGGGGTGAGAACGGCGAACGTCCGTCGGCGCTCTGCAATTCCAGCAGGTACTTGCGGAAGATCTGGCCCAGCACCTGGGTCGCCACTTCCAGCTCATCGCGCTTCATGTGCTCGGCGACCTCGTCGGCCGTGTCCAGTGCGTCTTCGGCGCCGTTCACCGCCGCCATCTTCAATACGATGTACGCCTGGACGTTATTGACCGGCACCCCTTCACCGCGCATGTACATGTTGCCCAGCTCGAATTGCGCCTGCGCGTGACCTTGCAACGAGGCTTTCTCGAAGTAGCTCAAGGCTTTGTTGAGGTCCTGGGCTGGGTTTTTGCTGTCGTGGTAATACGCGCCCAACTCGTATTGCGCCTGGGCATCGCCCTCGTCAGCCTGTTTCTGGCACGCGCTCAGGGCTTCGGCCTGGGTGTCTGGCTGGGTATTGAGGGTGCAGCGACCCATCGCTGGGATTAACAACGAGTTGCCGCCTGCTTGTGCATGTGCCAGCAGCGGCTGAAGGAGCAACAGGCAGCCCAGAACCAGGGTGCGGCCGGTGCGTTTCATGGGAATCGACTTACCTCTGACGGGGCGCGCGGACCCTTGCGGGATCCAATAAGCGCGCATTATGAAATAAGCAGGCCCCTGCTTACAAAGTCTTTACTCGTTTTTCTGCCGGTTGGGCAAGTTATCTGCTGGATTGCGGATGATTTCTTGCGAAAAAGCCGGAAATATCTGTAAGCAAAGCGCCCAGCCAGGCGCCACGTGGGTGGCGCCTGGTAGATACGGCCGTTTATTTCAGCGCGGCAAAGGCGCGTTCAGCGGCGTCCAGGGTCAGTTTCAGCTCAGCGTCGCCATGGGCGATCGAGGTGAAACCGGCTTCAAACGCGCTCGGCGCCAGGTACACGCCGCCTTCAAGCATCAGGTGGAAGAAGCGTTTGAACAGGTCCGCATCGCTGCCCATCACGTCGTCGAAGGTGACGATATCGTCGGCGCCGCTGAAGTACAGGCCGAACATGCCGCCGGCCTGGGTGGTGACGAATGGGATACCGGCGGCATCGGCGCGCTGTTGCAGGCCGTCCAGCAGGCGGGTGGTGTAGTCGGTGAGTTCGGCGTGGAAGCCCGGACGGCTGATCAACCGCAGGGTTGTGAGGCCGGCGGCCATGGCCAGCGGGTTACCCGACAATGTGCCAGCCTGGTACACCGGCCCCAGCGGCGCGATGTGTTGCATGATCTCGCGCTTGCCGCCGAAGCAGCCCACCGGCATGCCGCCGCCGATGATCTTGCCAAAGGTGCTCAGGTCCGGTGTGACGCCGTAGTGCGCCTGGGCGCCGCCTAAGGCTACGCGGAAACCGGTCATCACTTCGTCGAAGATCAGCACCACGCCATGTTTGTCGCACTGCGCGCGCAGGCCTTCGAGGAAACCCGGGGCCGGCGGTACGCAGTTCATGTTGCCGGCCACCGGCTCGACGATGATGCAGGCCACGTCCTGGCCCACTTCGCTGAGCATCTGCTCGACGGCGGCGATATCGTTGAACGGCAGGGTCAGGGTGTGTTTGGCGAACGCCGCCGGCACACCGGCCGAGCTCGGTACGCCTTGGGTCAGCGCGCCGGAACCGGCCTTGACCAGCAGGCTGTCGGAATGGCCGTGGTAGCAGCCTTCAAACTTGATGATGCTGTCGCGACCGGTGAAGCCTCGGGCCAGGCGAATCGCACTCATCGTGGCTTCGGTGCCGGAGCTGACCATGCGCACCATCTCCATCGACGGCACGATCGAACACACCAGATCAGCCATCTCGGTTTCCATGGCGGTCGGCGCGCCATAGGACAGGCCGTGTTCCAACTGCCTGCGCACCGCGTCCAGCACGTCCGGGTGGCTGTGACCGAGGATCATCGGGCCCCAGGAACCCACGTAGTCCACGTAGCGCTTGTCATCTTCATCGGTGACGTAGGCGCCTTCGGCATGCTTGAAAAACAACGGCGTGCCGCCCACGCTTTTGAATGCACGCACGGGGGAGTTCACACCGCCGGGGATGTGTTTCTGGGCATTGGCAAACAGGGTTTCGGAACGGGACATAAACGGGCTCTCTACACTGAAGATTTAAGAAGGTCGTTGAAGGCGCGGGCGCGGCGCGTCACTTCCTGGGTGCTGTCGGCGCCGAACAGGCCATGGACCACCGCGAGCAGGTCGGCACCGTGCGCCACCAGCGGCTCGGCGTTCTCGAGGGTGACGCCGCCGATCGCACAGATCGGCAGCTGCAGGCGCTTGCGCGCATCGGCGAGCATTTGCAGGGTGGCGGCCGGCGCACCGGGCTTGGTGTTGGAGTTGAAGAAGCGGCCGAAGGCGACATAGCTGGCGCCTTCCCTGGCGGCCTGCTCGGCCAGTTCGATCTGGCTGTGGCAAGTGGCGCCGATGATGGCTTTGGGACCGAGCAGTGCGCGGGCCGGGGTGAGCGGGCCATCGGTCTGGCCCAGATGCACACCGACGCCCAGGCGCGCGGCCAGTTCGGCATCGTCGTTGATGATTAATTGGGTTTTGTAGCGCGAGCACAGTTCCCGCAGCGTTTGAGCTTCGCGCAGGCGGCGCGCTTCATCGTTGCTTTTGTCGCGGTACTGCAGCAGCGTCACGCCGCCGTCCAGCGCCGCTTCGACGTAAGCGAGGAATTTGCCGGCCAACAGTTGGCTGTCGGTAATGGCATAAAGGCCACGTAATTTCATCGGGCATGTCCCTTGAAGTGGCGAGCAGGCGCCTACGAGCAGAAATCCAGCGGCAGCCGGCGCGGAACGAACTGGCCCTGGCCGAGTTGTTCAGCATCACGCAGCGTGCGCCAAGTGTAGTTGAGGGCCGATTGCACGGCGCTGGCCAGGCCTTCGCCCTGGGCGATACGCCCGGCCAGCGCACTGGCCAGGGTGCAACCCGAACCGTGATAGCTGCCCGGCAGGCGCTGACAGGTGAAGGTCTGGCGCGTGCCGTCGCGGCTATACAGGCGATTGTGCACTTCATGCTCGTCGCCATGCCCACCGGTAATCAACAGGTGCTGGATAAACGGCAGCAGCTTGTCGGCGCACTCGTCCGCCGTGCCTTCGGGCAGTTCAGCGAGGATGCGGGCCTCGGGCAGGTTCGGCGTGGCAATCAGCGACAGAGGCAACAGCCGCTCCCGCATGGCGTAGCCCACTTCATCCTTGCCCAGGCTGCCGCCGCCGCCGGCACGCAGCACCGGGTCGCAGACCACCGGCAGGTGCGGGTGCGCCTGCAGCAGCTCGACCACGGTGTCGACCATCGCGGTGGAGCCGAGCATGCCCAGCTTGACCGCGGCCACCTCGGAGTCGCTGAGCACGGCGTTGGCCTGGGCCAGCACCCACTCGCGGTCGAGCACGCGGAAGTCGCTGACGTTGACTGTGTTTTGCACGGTCAGCGCGGTAACGGCCGCAGCAGCATGACAACCCTGGGCGAGCAGGGCTTCGATATCTGCCTGCAGGCCGGCGCCACCACTGGGATCATGGCCGGAGAGACAGAGGACAACAGGGCGAGAGCTGTAGATATTCATGGTGGGCGAGCTTACCACCAAACGCTTTTTGCGTGGCCTTCGGGCAGTGCTTGAATTTCACTCTGAAGGCTTCGCGCTTGCGCGGCTTTAACAGCCAAAAAACCATGCTGAAAGCCTTGTCCTAGAGCCTTTCAAAAAATTATTTCAATGGTGTCCAATGGCCTGCAACGGCTATGCTAGAGTGAATCCAAACAACTTATCTGTACCGCCGGTGTACGTCTTCTCAAAAGGAATGGGGGGCCTTTGCCATAACCGGACATGCCACGCTGGGGCTCTATGCGCTATTTGCTGATTCTATTGTTGTGCGGGCTGCCCATGCTCGCCGGCGCCATCGAGTTCAACCAGGACACCCGAAGCCTGCCCCTGGGCCGAGCCTTGCAAGTGCTCGAAGACCCGTCCAACAGCCTTTCCATTGCCGAGGTCAGCGCGCCGTCCGCGGCCGTGCAATTCAAACCTCACGATAAAGACACCCTCAACGCCGGCTACTCGCGTTCGGTGTTCTGGCTCAAGCTCAATCTGCATTATTTACCCCACGACACCGAGGCTCAGCGCACCTGGCTGCTGGAGCTGGCGTACCCGCCGTTGGACCACCTCGACCTGTACCTGCCCGACGGCCAGGGCGGTTATCGTCTGGCCAGGCGCACCGGGGATGCACTGCCGTTTGCCAGCCGCGAGATTCGTCAGAATAATTACCTGTTCAAACTGGATTTCACCCCAGGCGAGGCCAAGACCGTTTACCTGCGCCTGCAGAGCGAAGGTTCGATCCAGGCGCCGCTGACCCTCTGGTCCAGTACCGCGTACCTGGAGCAGCAGCCGCTGCGTCTGTATGTGCTGGGCCTGATCTATGGCGTGCTGCTGGGGATGCTGGTCTATAACCTGTTCATCTACCTGAGCGTGCGCGACACCAGCTACCTGTACTACATCTTCTATATCGCTTCGTTCGGCATGTACCAACTGTCGGTGAACGGCGCGGCGGTGGAATATTTCTGGCCGAACAACCCTTGGTGGACAAATGCCGCGACGCCATTTCTGATCGGTGCGTCGGCATTGTTCGGCAGCCTGTTTGCGCGCAGTTTCCTGCACACTGCCCAGCACAGTCGCTGGATCAACCGCGTGCTGCTGGCGCTGGTGGCGTGCGGCGCCGTGGTCATGCTGCTGTCGTTGATGGCCAGCTACGCGCTGGCACTGCGTCTGGCCACGGGCCTGGCGTTAGTGTTTACCGTGAGTATCTTTGTCGCCGCCATCAAGGCCTGGTATTGCGGCCAGCGCGTTGCGCGCTATTTCATCATCGCCTGGTCGGCGTTCCTGCTGGGTGGGGTGGTCAACACCCTGATGGTGCTGGGCTATCTGCCTAATGTGTTCCTGACCATGTATGCCAGCCAGATCGGCTCGGCAATCGAGGTGGCGCTGCTGTCGCTGGCCCTGGCCGACCGCATCAACGCGATGCGCGAGCAGCAGGCGCAGATTCTGTTCGATGCCAGCCAGAAACTCGAAGTGCTCAACTCGCAACTGGCCCGCAGCAACCGGCTCAAGGATGAATTTCTCGCCACCCTGACCCACGAACTGCGCACGCCGATGAACGGTGTGATCGGCTCTCTGGAGCTGATGCAGACAGTGCCTCTGACCCACGACCTGGCGCAATACCATCAAACCGCCGCCGGTTCCGCGCGGGACATGATGCGCATGGTCAACGGCATTCTCACCCTCACCGAATTGCAGGCCGGACGCCTGAGCGCCCAGCACCGCGTGTTCAGCCTGCGTGGGGTACTTGACAGCCTGCGCCAGCAATTCAATGCCAGCGCCCTGGCCAAGGGCCTGGCGTTTTCCATCGACGTCGCTGATGAACTGCCGGACCGCCTGGAGGGCGACGTCGACAAACTCATCCAGTGCCTGGATTGCCTGCTGGACAACGCGTTCAAATTCACCCACGAAGGCTCCGTGCGCGTGCGGGTGGTGGGCGTGCCCCACAGCGACGGCAGCGTGCGCCTGAGCTTTATCGTGACCGACACCGGCATCGGCTTTGCCTCCCTTGACGGGGCCACGTTGTACCAGCGTTTCTTCCAGCTGGACGGTTCGAGCACCCGAGAGTACGGCGGCATGGGCATCGGGCTGGCGATCTGTCGGCAGTTGATCGAACTGGTCGGCGGGCGCCTTACCCATCATTCCGAACCCCACAAGGGCAGTCGTTTCCAATTGGAGATGGAGGTGCGCCAGATGCCGTCCGAGTCCAGGCCTGCCCTGGCCGGGCAGCGCGCACCGCAGGACTGCACGGTGTTGCTGGTGGATGACAACAGTGTCGGCCAGTTGGCGGTGCGCGGCATGCTGCTCAAGCTCGGCTACCGGGTTAAAACGGTAGGCAGCGGTGCGGCGGCGTTGGAGGCGTTGCAGGCGCGATGTGTCGAGGCGGTGGTGTTGGATATGCCTGACGGTGAATTCTCGTTGTGTTGTCAGATCCGTGCCTTGCCCGGTTGCGCGGAACTGCCCGTGATCGCCTTGAGCACGTCGCTGACCGCGCCCGAGCGCGAGCGTTGCCTGGGGATCGGGGTGACCGAACGCATAGTCAAGCCGGTGCGCTTTGACGCGCTGCAGGCGGTGATGCAGCGCTGGGTGCTGGGCGCGGCCGAGGGCGAAAGCGCCGGGTATTCGGCGCGTATGCCACTTTTTTAAGCGCAGCAGCGGTGCTTAACTGAAAAAACCGGCCCTAACCGAACGTGGCCTTTTTCCAGGACGCCCGTGATGAACCTGCATCAATTTGCCGAAACCCACGACGTGACCAACCAGCCGCCCTCCCTGGACGGTGTCAACCTGTACCGCATCGACTTGCCCCTGCAAGAGTGGTCGCGTCGTTTCGGTGCCGGTTGGGCGCAACCGCGCATCGATGCCTATGGCGCGCTGGCCGGCGGGCCGTTGATGGCGGCCGGGTTCCTGGCCAATCAGCATAAGCCGGTGTTCAACAGTCATGACCGTTACGGACATCGCATTGATCTGGTGGAGTTTCATCCGGCCTATCACGAGCTCATGCGCACCGCCGTGGAGCACGGCCTGCCGTCGTTGCCGTGGGCGCACCCGCAGGCCGGCGCCCATGTGGCCCGCGCCGCCATGACCTACCTGCACAGCCAGGCCGAGGCCGGCAGCGGTTGCCCGTTGACCATGACCTTTGCCTGCGTGCCGGCACTGCGGTTGCAGCCGGACCTGGCCAAGGCCTGGCTGCCGAAAATCCTCAGCACTCACTACGACCCGCGTAATGTGGGCATCGCCCACAAGGCCGGCGCCACCATCGGTATGGCGATGACCGAGAAGCAAGGCGGCACCGACGTGCGCGCCAACACCACCCGCGCCTATCCGGTGGGCGCGGGCGGCCCCGGGCAGGCGTATGAGCTGGTGGGCCACAAGTGGTTCTGCTCCGCGCCGATGTGCGATGCGTTCCTCACGCTGGCGCAGACCGACAAAGGCCTGACCTGTTTCCTGCTGCCCCGGCACCGCCCTGGTGATACACGCAATGAGTTCTACATCCAGCGCCTGAAAAACAAGCTCGGCAACTGCTCCAACGCTTCCAGCGAAGTAGAGTTTCGCGGCGCCCTGGCGTGGATGGTCGGCGAAGAAGGGCGTGGCGTGCCGACCATTATCGAAATGGTCGCCATGACCCGCTTCGATTGCATGGTCGGTTCCAGCGCCTTGATGCGTCAGGCGCTGACCCAGGCCAGTCATCATTGCGCCCATCGCTCGGTAAGCGGGCGCGTGCTCAGCGAGCAACCGTTGATGCAAAACGTGCTGGGCGATCTGGCGCTGGAAAGCGAGGCCGCGCTGGCCTTGAGCATGCGCATGGGACGAGCGTTGGATCACTTGGATGACGAGCGCGAAAGCAAATTCGCACGGCTGGTCACGGCTGTGGGCAAGTACTGGATCTGCAAGCGCGCGCCGGCCATGATCAACGAGGCTGCCGAATGCATGGGCGGTGCCGGCTATGTGGAGGACAGCATCCTGCCGCGCCTTTACCGTGAGGCGCCGGTGAATTCTACGTGGGAAGGTTCCGGCAATGTGCAATGCCTGGATGTGTTGCGAGCGTTGTCCAAAGAGCCGGGGGTGCTGGAGGCGCTGTTTGTCGAACTGGGCGACGGGCACGGCGACAAGCGGCTGGCTCGGCATATCGAAGCGTTGAAATCCGCCTTCATGGACACCCAGGACATCCAGTACCGGGCGCGGCAGTTGACCGAGGACATTGCCGTGGCATTGCAGGCCAAGCTCTTGTTGGAGGCGGGTCATGCCGCAGTCAGCGATGGCTTTATCGCCAGCCGCTTGAGCGATTCCTCCGGCCGCGCTTATGGCGCCTTGCCGCGTGGCGTGGATGTGGTGGCTATCGTCGCCCGCTCAACGCCTTCTGTTTCTGAATAAGCGCGGTTCAAAGGTGGGAGGGGCAAGCCCTCTCCCACATTATTGAGCGCTTTCCAACGCCACTGTTTCGGTGCGGCTGGGATGCAGGCAAGATACAGGCCTGCATGTCAGAACACAGGATGCTTACCGTGACCGAAGCTTTTGTTGTCGTTAAAACCGCCGAAGAAGCCGTGGACCGGCTGGCGGCTCTGCATGAGCGGGCTACCGGCGCGCTCAATCAGGCCCTCAAGCAATACCTCAAGGACCGCGTCGAACCCGATGCCGAACAGCGTGCTCTGTTTCGCTACCCGGAACTGCGCCTGACCTACCACTGCCACGGCGAAGTCCCACAGACCACCCGCGCTTATGCCAAGGTGCAACTGCCGGGCACCTACAGCGTGACCGTTACCCATCCTGCGGCGTTCCGTAAGTACCTGCTGGAGCAACTGGTGCCGCTGATGCACGACTTCACCGTGACGGTGGAAGTGGGCGTGAGCCAGCAGAATATTCCTTACCCATACGTGGTCGAACAGGGCGATGAACTCGCCGGCTCCGGCGTGACCGCCGCCACCCTCGCGCGGGTATTCCCCAGCACCGACCTGTCGGCCGCCACCGACGGCATTGCCGACGGCCTGTATGACTGGGAAAACACCGACCCGCTGCCCCTGGCGCTGTTCGATGCGGCGCGCGTGGACTTTTCCCTGCGCCGGCTGGTGCATTACACCGGCAGCGACTGGCGCCATGTTCAACCCTGGATCCTGCTGACCAACTACCACCGCTACGTCGACCAGTTCATCCTGCATGGCCTGGAGCAGTTGCGCAGCGACCCGCGTTTTGTCCGCATGGTGTTGCCGGGCAACGTGGTCATCGACAAGAGCATGGACCACGGCGAAGCCTCGGCCATCGCGGCGGGTGTGGTCTGGCACCGCTACCAGATGCCGGCTTATCACCTGCAGGCCAGCGATGGTCACGGCGTGACCCTGGTCAACATCGGCGTCGGCCCGTCCAACGCCAAGAACATCACCGATCACCTGGCCGTGCTGCGTCCGCATTGCTGGTTGATGATCGGCCACTGCGGCGGCCTGCGCCAATCCCAGACCATCGGCGACTATGTCCTGGCCCACGCCTACATGCGTCGCGATGGCATTCTCGACCGTGTGGTGCCGCCGAATATTCCGATCCCGGCCCTGGCCGAAGTGCAACTGGCGCTCCAGCAAGCTGCGGCCCACGTGACGGGCGAAAAAGGCGAACAGCTGAAAAAACGCCTGCGCACCGGCACCGTGCTGACCTACGACGACCGCAACTGGGAGTTGCGTTGGGCCCAGGAGCGCCCATTGATCAACCTGTCCCGCGCCGTGGCGGTGGACATGGAAAGCGGCACCATCGCCGCCCAGGGCTATCGCTTGCGGGTGCCTTACGGCACGTTGCTGTGCGTGTCTGACAAGCCGCTGCACAGTGAAATCAAATTGCCCGGCTCGGCCAACGCGTTCTATGAACGCGCGGTGAGCCAGCACTTGAAGATCGGCATCGAAGCGGTGGACCTGCTGCGCAACGAACTCAACTCGCTGCACTCGCGCAAACTGCGCAGCTTCGACGAGCCGCCGTTCCGCTAAGCGGTTGGGATGGTCATTTAACGGTCAGGCCACTAGCATTGTCGGCCCTGACCGTTAGATGTTGTTCCGCCATGTCTCGTCCCACTCGCCCCGATTCGCGCCGCCCTGGCGTGAAACCTCCGTATTCCGCTGCGCGTCGCGTCGCCAAGGCGCCGCCGGCCGAGCCGAAGCTGATCCTGTTCAATAAACCATTCGATGTGCTGACCCAGTTCAGCGACGAAGGCGGGCGCGCGACGCTCAAGGACTTCATCGACATTCCCGGCATCTACCCGGCGGGCCGTCTGGACCGTGACAGCGAAGGCTTGCTGCTGCTGACCAACGATGGCCAGTTGCAGGCGCGCATTGCCGACCCTAAGCACAAGCTGGCGAAAACCTACTGGGTGCAGGTGGAGGGCGAACCCACGGAACAATTGCTGCAACGCCTGCGCGAGGGGGTAGAACTCAACGACGGCAAAACCTTGCCCGCCGAGGCCCGGCGTTTGGACGAGCCCGCGTTATGGCCGCGCAACCCACCGGTACGCTTTCGCAAAAACATTCCGACGTATTGGCTTGAATTGGTGATTCGAGAGGGGCGCAACCGTCAGGTCCGACGCATGACCGCCGCTGTGGGCCTGCCGACCTTGCGGCTGGTGCGGGTGCGCATTGGCGATTGGACAATCGATGGCCTGGACCAAGGCCAGTGGAAAGAAGTGCCGGCGCGTTTATAAAGCGCCGGATTCGATCAGGCCAATCACCACGCTCTTGATGATGAAAGCGGCCACGCCCAGGCCCAGCACGAAAAACAGGATGAACGAACCAAAGCGTCCGGCCTTGGACTTCTTCGCCAGGTCCCAGACGATAAAGCCCATGAAAATGATCAGAATCGTGACCAGGCCGGTCATCATCCATTCTTCAAACAGGGCGGGGTCGATGTTGTTCATGGGCTCTTCCAACGGGGCAGGCGGCGAGTATAGGGCAGTGTCACAAGCGCAACATTGACCTGGATCGAAGTGCAATCAAAATGTGGGAGCAGGCTTGCCCCCCTCCCACATTTGATCTTCATTGACCTTAGGTGCGTAGGTGGGTCAGTGGCAGCTCCGTGCTGTTGAGCACCTGGTTGAGTACAAAGCTTGAACGCACGCTGGTCACGCCTTCAATGCGGGTCAAATGCCCCAGCAACAGTTTCTGATAATGGTCCATGTCCGGCACCACCACTTTCAGCTGATAGTCCGCATCCATGCCGGTGACCAGGCTGCATTCCAGTACCTGGGGCAGGGTGCGGATGGCCGCTTCGAAGTTTTCGAAACGCTCGGGGGTGTGGCGGTCCATGCCGATCAGCACGTAGGCGGTCAGGCTCAGGCCGAGCATCTTGCGGTCGAGCAGGGCGACCTGGCGGGCGATGTAGCCGTCGTCTTCCAATTGCTTGACCCGGCGCGAGCACGGCGATGGCGACAGGCCAATCCGTTCAGCCAACTCCTGGTTGGAGATCCGCGCGTCACGCTGCAATTCCGCCAGAATACTCAGGTCATATCGGTCAAGCTTGCTCATTGGGTTGGCCTTTGTCGTAACTATTGCGGCGAATTATCTATGAAGGGTTAAAAATTGCGCAAGCACTGTTTATTGACGCAATCTTCGCAATCATCTGTCGGGTGCTGGCGCGTATCGTTAGCAACAGAATCACCGCCTGGACAACAGTCCACTGCAGCTCGCCCAATCAGGCCCGCTGCGGCCGCCGCCCCAGCAGGGTTGAGCCGGCCTCCAGGCTGCACACTGTCCACAAGACGGCGTGAGGTGAGCCAACGTCAAAAGCGTTGAGCCAGGACGAAATTCTCAAGGGGTGGCCGACGGGTCGCCCCTTTTCTTTTGCCTTAAGAAAATTGTTCTCGTGACTGATAACCTGTCTCAGAACCGGGCGAGGCTTTCCCAGTCTCATGTTCAAGCCCCGAATCGCAGTGAGGAAAAGCATGAAGCGCATCTGGCGTTTGGCAGGTGTTGGTTTGCTGGTGGTCGGTGTCGGCGCGCAGGTATTGGCCGACGAGCGCGATAACGCACCTCGCGAAGGCCAAGGGCCGCAGGGCGGTGGGCAGCATGAGCGCGGCCCGGAGGGCGGGCGGCGGCCGGAGAATAGTCCGCCGCGTCCCGAGAACCCTCAACCGCGTCCGCAGAACGAGCATTTTGACCGCGGCGGCCCGAATAGCGGTGGTCAATGGCAGGCGCGGCCGCAGGGCAACGAACCGGAGCGGCCGGCGCCACCACCGCCACCGCCGAATAATCTGCCGATCCAGGGCCGGCCCGATACCGTGCGCCAGACCCAGGAACCGCGCCAGGGTTACTACCGTGATATCCCCCGGCGCAACGATGGCAACCCACATTGGGAAGCCGGCGGCCCCGGTTCGCGTCCCGGCTACAACGGGCGTCCGGATGACCATCGTTGGCCAGGGCGCCCCGACGGCCATGGCAATGGCTGGGGCCCAGGCCCGCAGTACCGTCCGGGTTATGTGGTGGACCGCTTCCCCGACCGCAATTACCGCGTGCCGTATCGTGGCCAGGACTACTTCTTCTCCGGCGGTTACTGGTATCGCCCCCAGGGCCCGCGCTATGTCGTGGTTGCGCCGCCTTATGGCATCCGCGTGCATTACCTGCCGGACTATGCGCGCGAAGTGTGGGTCGGCGGCTCGCTGCTGTTCCTCGCCGCCGGCGCCTATTACGCCTACGAAGAAAGCACACAGCAATACGTGGTGGTGCAGCCGCCGGCGGCGGTTCCCGCGCCGCAGCCTGCGCCCCAGGGCAATGGTTATGACGTGGTGGCCTATCCCGCCAATGGCCAATCACCGGCCCAGGTGCAACAGGACGGTTATGACTGTTATCGCTGGGCGGTGCAGCAAAGCGGCTTCGACCCTCAGGCCGTCACCTATGCACCCGACCCGGCGGTGGTGCAGGCCTATCGCCAGGCCCAGGGCAACTGCCTGAGCAGTCGCGGGTATCAGGTGCAGTACTAGACCTTGGCGCCTGTAACCACTTCCTGCGGGTCGGCGTGTACCAGCACTTCGGCGCGCGGGTAGGCGGCGTGAATGGCATCGGCGGCCTGGTCGCTGATGTCATGGGCCACTGACAAGGTCAGGTCCCCCGGCAGTTCCAGGTGCAATTGCACGAACCAATGGTTGCCCGATACCCGCGTGCGCAGGTCATGGGCGCCCAGCACACCGGGCACGCCACGGGCCAGCTCCAGCATGTGCTGGCTGACGTCGGGCGGCAGTTCTTCGTCCATCAGCACCGCAAAGCTTTCCCGGGCGATATGGATGGCACTCCACAAAATGTAGGCGGCGATCCCCAGGCCGAACCAGGCATCCACCTGATGCAACCCCATGGCGGCCAGCACCAGCGCCAGCAGGATGCTGCCGTTGAGCAGCAGGTCCGAGCGATAGTGCAGCGAGTCGGCGCGCACGGCGTTGGAGCCGGTTTCACGGACCACTCGGTGTTGCAGCATCAGCAGGGCCACGGTCAGCAACAGGGAGAACACAATCACGCCGATGCTCAGCCATGGCGCGCCCACCGGTTCCGGATGCTGCAGGCGCTCATAGGCCTGCAGTGCGATCAACACCGCACTGCCGCCGATAAATAACGCCTGGGCCATGCCGGCCAACGACTCCGCCTTGCCATGCCCGTAACGGTGATCGTCATCGGCCGGTCGCAGCGCGTAATGCACGGCGAGCAGATTGAGCAGCGACGTCACCCCGTCCAGCAGCGAGTCGGTCAAGCCGGCAAGCATGCTCACCGAGCCGCTGAACCACCAGGCGATGGCCTTGGTGATGATCAGTACACAGGCCACCGCAACCGAGGCGCGAGTGGCCAGGCGCAACAGCCGGGCGTGTTCGGGACTGCTGGTCATGGGCTGTCCTTAGGCGGCGGGTTGCAGGCCAAGGGCGGCGAGTTGTTGCACGCTACCCTTGAACTGGATCAGGCGCGGGTCGTCCAGCGGCAGGCTGCGGCCGGTTTCTTTCTGAATGATGCTTTGCAGCTTGGCGTTGTCGACCTGGCCGTCGGCGCCGATGGCTTCGTGGAGTTTTTCCGGGGCGACCTGGGCAGTCTTGCCCGGCTCGAAATAGATCGCGCCCGTGGCGAAGTCGACGCCAAACGCGATCAGGCCAGGGATCACATAAAACAGCAGGCCCACGGCATCAAGCACAGCGATGGTCGGGTCGATCTTGCCGTCGATCTGGCCGCGGCGGTCGGGGTAGAAAATCGAGCCGCAGGCGGTCAATTGGCTGAGCAGGGTGACGGCTAAAACACCGCCGATGACTCGGGAAGCGATACGCATGGACAATCTCCTCAACAGGGTTGATACGCGACTATATAACACCGGCCTTGAGACCAGCGTCGGCATCCGGCAGTTCGCCGTTATACTCGCCGCTCTGCTTTGGAGCCAGTATGAATTCGTTGCCCATCGATGATGTTTTACCCGCCCTGCGTGACGCTTTGGCCAATCGCCATGAAGCCGTGCTCGAAGCACCGCCCGGCGCCGGTAAAACCACCCGCGTGCCCTTGGCCCTGTTGAATGAAACGTGGCTGGCCGGGCAGACCATCCTGATGCTCGAACCGCGCCGCCTGGCTGCGCGCGCCGCCGCCGAACGCTTGGCCAGCGAGCTGGGCGAAAAAGTCGGCGACACCGTCGGCTATCGCATCCGCCTCGACAGCAAAGTCGGCCCCGACACGCGTATCGAAGTGGTCACCGAAGGCATTCTCACGCGGCGCCTGCAGGACGACCCGGCCCTGGAGGGCGTGGGCCTGCTGATCTTCGATGAATTTCACGAGCGCAGCCTCGACGCCGACCTGGCGCTGGCCCTGAGCCTGAATGGCCGCGAGCTGTTTCGCGATGAGCAGCCGCTGAAAATCCTGTTGATGTCCGCCACCCTCGAAGGCGAGCGCCTGGCCGGTTTGCTGGACGACGCACCGATCCTGCGCAGCGAAGGGCGCATGTTTCCGGTGCAGATGCGCTGGGGGCGGCCGTATCAGCCCGGTGAGTTTATCGAACCGCGCGTGGTGCAAACCGTCCTTGAAGCCCTGCATGACGAAACCGGCAGTGTGCTGGTGTTCCTGCCGGGCCAGGCGGAGATTCGCCGGGTCCACCAGCAGCTTGCCGACGCCCTGGGCGACAGCCCCGATGTGCTGCTGTGCCCGCTGCACGGCGAGCTGGACCTCAACGCCCAGCGCGCCGCTATCGACCCCGCGCCGCCCGGCAAACGCAAGGTGGTCCTGGCCACCAACATCGCCGAGACCAGCCTGACCATCAACGGCGTGCGTGTAGTGATTGACGCCGGGTTGGCGCGAGTGCCGCGTTTCGACCCCGGCAGCGGCATGACTCGCCTTGACACCCAACGCATCTCCCGCGCCAGTGCGACCCAGCGCGCCGGCCGGGCCGGGCGCCTGGAACCGGGGGTGTGTTATCGGTTGTGGTCCGAAGACCAGCATGAAGGCCTGGCCGCGTATGGCAGCGCGGAAATCCTCGCCGCCGACCTCGCCGGTCTGGCCTTGCAGTTGGCGCGCTGGGGCGTGACGCCCGCGCAGCTCGTTTGGCTCGATGTGCCACCGACCGCCGCGTATGCCCAGGCCCAGGACTTGTTGGTGCGTCTGGGGGCATTGAGTGAAGAAAAACTGACGGCGCATGGGCAGAAGATGGCCGAGTTGCCGGCCCATCCGCGCATCGCTCATTTGCTGCTGCGCGGGCAAGATCTGGGGCTGGCGGCCACCGCGTGTGACGTCGCCGCGCTATTGGGCGAGCGCGATATTTTGCGCGGTGCCGGTGCGGACCTGCATAGCCGTCTGGCGTTGATGTCCGGCGAAGAACGCGCACGCGGCGGCCAAGGTGGCGTGCAGCGGGCCAGGCAACTGGCGCGGCAATATCGCGGGTACCTGCGCGGCAAGCCGACGCAAGCGGTGGCCGATCCAGACCACCCGCGCTGGCTCGGCGCCTTACTGGCGCTGGCCTACCCGGACCGCGTGGCCCAGCAGCGTCGCCCCGGCGGCGCCGAATACCGCCTGGCCAATGGCCGCGCGGCGCTGTTCGCCGAGGCCGACAGCCTGATGAAACAACCGTGGCTGGTGATCGCCGACCTGGGCAGCCGCCAGGGCCAGCGCGAAGAACGCATTTACCTGGCGGCGGATTTCGATCCGGCGCTGTTCGACACGGTGCTCGCCGAGCAAGTGCGCAACGTCGATCAACTGGATTGGGACGAACGCGAAGGCGTACTGCGTGCCGAGCGCCAGCGCAAAGTCGGTGAACTGGTGCTCAGCCGCGAACCGCTGACCGGCCTCGACGAAGCCGCGCGCAGTCAGGCGCTGGTGAATCTGGTGCGGCGCAAAGGCTTGGAACTGTTGCCCTGGACCCCGGAACTACGCCAATGGCAATCCCGGGTGATGCTGCTGCGTCAGTTGGACGCCGGCAAAACCAGCGAGTGGCCCGACCTCAGTGACAACGCGTTGCTGGCCGGCCTGGAGCACTGGCTGATGCCGTACTTGGGAAAAGTCTCGCGCCTGAGCCACTTCGCCAACCTGGATATCTCCAGCTATCTGCACAACCTGCTGCCCTGGCCGCTGCCCCAGCGCCTCGACGAACTCGCGCCGCAGCACATCAAAGTCCCTTCGGGTTCATCGGTGCGTTTGGACTACAGCGAACAACCGCCGATTCTGGCGGTGCGCTTGCAGGAACTGTTCGGCCTGGCCGACACGCCGCGCATCGCCGGCGGGCGCCAGGTGGTGAAGCTGCACCTGTTGTCCCCGGCACGGCGGCCGGTGCAGGTGACGCAGGACTTGGCGAACTTCTGGCGCAGTACCTATGCCGAGGTGAAGAAAGACCTGAAGGGCAGGTATCCCAAGCATTACTGGCCGGATGATCCGCTGATAGCCGAGCCGACCGCGCGGATCAAACCCCGAAAGTCGTAACCCTAAGCCTTCTACATTTATTGCGCGGCGGGCAGCAGGAAGCGGGCAATCACCGGCAAATGGTTGGAAATGCGCAACGTATCCTCCTGCCGCACCTTGGCCTCCACCCGCTTGATGCGCGGGCTGTGGAACAGGTAATCGACCGTGCGATCCGGGCCGTCGATGCTCGGGTCGTTGGGGAAGTACGTCAGCCATTTCTCCCGGTCGATGCCGCTGGATTGGCTGTTGCTCGGGATCATCGGGTACTTGTCCCACAGCAGGTGCAGCTCGCTGTCCGGCGAATACTGCCCGCGTTTGCTGGCGTCCAGGCGCAGGAATTGCCCCAGCGGCAGCAGATTGAAATCGCCGCCGATCAACCACGGTGTGCCACGCCCCTCGAATTTATCCAACAGCTTGACCGTGGCCTGCACCTGTTCCTGCACGGCACTGTGCCCCGGCATATCGGGATTCAGACGCGTGTTGAGCACCGCCAGCTGGCCGCCATCACTCAACGGCAGGTACGTCAGCAGCAGGGCGGGCTTGGGCTGGAACTGGCGGCTGATCAGTCCAGCATCCGGCACCGGCAGTTGCAGGCGTTCGGCGTGTTCGATCTGGTAGCGGCTGAGGGTGGCGAGCTTGCGCCCGACGCTGCCGAAAATATGCAGGTCGGGCACGAAATCGGCTTTCCAGTCGAACGCCTGGGCGCTGCACGGGTAGAGGTCGACCAGGCGCTCTTGCAGCAACGCGAGTTGGTCCTGGTAATGGGAGGGCTTGGCGTTTTCGTCGAGTTCCTGCAACAGCAGGAGGTCGGGTTGTTCATCGCGGATTATCCGCGCCACTTCGTCGAGGCTGACGGCCATGTCTTCCACGGTGGGGCGCTCGTCCGGGCCGCTGCCGTCGGCGGTGTCGTACCAGAACACGTAGTTCTTGCCGGCCAGGTATTGCACGTTCCAGGTCATCACTTTGAGCGCCTGCCCGGGCAGCAGGGTAGGCGCCCGTGGCGCCACGCAACTGACGGGCAGGGTCTGCCTGGGTTCGGGGCGCCAGGTGAGGCTGTAGATCAAGGCGCTCGCCAGGCCCGCGACGATCAGCAGGCCCAGCAAGGTGATGCGCAATAAACGGGTCATCGGCTCGGCTTAAGGCGTGTCAGGGATGGCGGGAGCATATCACCGCGCGTCGGCGTCGCCACCGATCAGCATGAATAAACGGAACAGCACCACACTGGTAAACAGCTGCAGGAAACTGTGAGCACTGTCGATCAGCACACCCAGCAACGGCGCCGGCTCGGGATACGCCGCGACACTGGCGCCCTTGAGCAGCCACAGGGGTGTCATCACACACAGCAGGCAGACGAGGATGCGCCAGAAATGCCCACGGGTCAGGCGCAGGCTTTCCTTCATCGCCTCCAGCGCCGGCATGCCGCGCAGCACCAGCAGGTACTCGGCAAACCCCAGCACCACCATCAGCCATAGGCCCGGCAGGAAATACAGCGACAGCCCCAGCAGAATCAGCAGCGTGCTCATGGCCGTCAGCAGCGCGAAACGCGGCCACAGGGTCAGCGCCATCGCCCACACATCGCGGGTGCGCGGCGTCTGGCCACGGGTTCGGGCGTCAAGGAACAGAATCAGGGCACCGGTATACACCGGGTAGACGAGCAAACCCACTATCACGCTGTAACCGGGGAAGGCGTCCGCGCCGAGCGTATGGTCGAGCACTTGTTGCAGCACCGCTTCGAGGATCACCCAGGGCAGGCAAAGCTGAACGATGGCGCCCAGGTTGCGCAGGGTAAAACGGAAGGAGTCGCGCAGTACGTCTAACGGATTCATCAGGTTCATCGCAGGCCTGTAAACGAGGGCGACACTTTAACCGATCAGCATCGCAGGGGCACAAACGTAAACCTTGAGTAAAGACCATTGAAACAATTGGTAACAGCCCCATAACTAGCACGCACCTGGCCTGATCAAGGGCAGGACCACGATTTCTACCGGCAATCTAACGAGGTCGCCATGAACAGCGAAGAGCAAACCCTGATCGATGGACTGTTTTCACGGTTGCAGCAAGCCGAAACGGACTCAGCCCCCCGCGACGCCCAGGCCGAAGCGCGGATCAAGGAGCACATGACTCGCCAACCGGCCGCCGGGTACTACATGACCCAGTCGATTCTGGTGCAGGAACACGCCCTGCAGAGCCTCGACGCGCAGAACAAGCAACAGGCGCAGCAGATTCAGCAGTTGCAGGAACAATTGCAACGCGCCAAATCCGCGCAACCCGCCGCCTCCAGCGGTGGCGGTTTCCTGTCGAGCATTTTTGGCGGCGGCTCCCGCGACGCGCAACCCACCCAGAGCGCCCCGGCCTCCACGGGCGGCGGTTGGCGCGAACCGGCGCGGCCCTCCTTCAGCCAGCCTGCGCCGCAACAGAGCTATCAGCAGCCCCCCCAAGCACCTGCCGCGCCCGTGGGCAGCGGTTTCCTTGGCGGCGCCATGAAAACCGCAGCGGGCGTGGCCGGTGGTGTGTTGCTGGCCGAGGGCATCAGCAGCCTGTTCCACCACAACCAGCAACCACAGGTGGTGGAAGAAATCATCGAGCAACCGGCGCCGGCCAGCGATCAAGGCAACTGGGGCAACGATGACCAGAAGTTCGCCGGCAACGACAGCTGGGGCGGCAACAACGCCGACAGCTTTGCCGATAGCGATTATTCCGACGACTCTTCCGTCTTCGATGATGACGATTCCTTCGTCTGACACCGCCAGGCCGGGGCGGCATAGCGCCCCGGTCTGATTTTTTCCCGGAAACTTCCCTGTGGCTGGCATACTGGCGCCTTTGCGGACCCCCGTATGCCGGGTCCAAATGGCTGTCATGGGGAAGTGCGGTGAAGAAAATTGCAGTGTTCGCCGATGTACAAAACCTCTATTACACCGTGCGCCAGGCCTATGGCTGCCACTTCAACTACGCCGCCCTGTGGGCTGATATCAGCTCCCGCGGGCAGATCGTCGAGGCGTATGCCTATGCCATCGACCGGGGCGACAGCAAGCAGCAGCAGTTCCAGCAGATCCTGCGCAACCTGGGCTTTACGGTAAAGCTCAAGCCGTATATCCAGCGCAGCGACGGCTCGGCCAAGGGCGACTGGGACGTGGGTATCACCCTCGACATCATGGACGCCGCCGACCACGTCGACGAAGTGGTGCTGGCCTCCGGTGACGGTGATTTCGACATGCTGCTCGAACGCATCATCCACAAACATGGCGTTGAAGCCGTGGCTTATGGCGTGCCGGGGCTCACGGCCAATTCTTTGATACGCGCCGCCAGCCGCTACGTGCCGATCGAAGGCGCGTTGCTGCTTAAATAGTTGTTTTGACGGAGTAGGAACAGGTTTGGAACGTATAGCGGTCATCGACTTTGAAACCACCGGCATCACCCCGAGCAGCCAGTGCCGGGCCACGGAAATTGCCGTGGTCATCCTTGAGCGCGGGCAAATCGTCGACCGCTACCAGAGCCTGATGAATGCCGGCGTGCGCGTGCCGGGCTTTATCGAACAACTGACCGGCATCAGCACCGCCATGTTGCGCAGCGCACCACCGGCCGAGCGGGTGATGAACGAAGTCAACGAGTTCGTCGGCATCACGCCGCTGCTGGCGCACAACGCCGCATTCGACCAGAAATTCTGGGACTACGAACTGGGCCTGATCCGCCGCACCCGCCTGCAGAAATTCGCCTGTTCCCTGCTACTGGCCCGCCGCCTGATGCCCTCGGCACCCAACCATAAGCTCGGCACCTTGAATGCTTTCGCTCAACTGCCTCACACCGGCAAGGCTCACCGTGCATTGGCGGACGCGGAAATGGCCGCCAACCTGACGGCGCATTTGGCCCAGGAATTGCGACGTACCCATGGCCTGCGCGAACTGTCCCACGACCTGCTGTGCACCTTGCAGAAGGTGCCGGCGGCGAAGATCAATGAGCACCTGAAGAAACATCGCGGGTTCTGACAGAACAACTCCGCTGGAAATGCGGGAAGGGGCTTGCCCCCGATTGTGGTGTGTCAGTCACAGATTAGCTGACCGGTCCACCGCTATCGGGGGCAAGCCCCCTCCCACGTTAGTTATGTGTCGTTCATTGAGGCTGCACACACTCCAGAGCCTGATCCACCACTCCCTTTGCCATCTCCACCAAATGCATCACCGCCCGCTGCTGCACATCCATCGCTTCCCCCGACGAATGTGCGGTGCCCACCGCGCAGTGCAACAAATCCGCCGCGTGGGCGAGGGCGTCTTCGAGGCTCAGGTTGCCGTTCAGGGTGAAAGTGGGCGCATCGGGGGCGCAGGCTTTGAGGTAGTAGTCGATGGCGCGGCGGTGGAGCAGGGCGTCTTCGCTGGGGAAGTGGGGTGGATCGGGGGTAACTTTGACCATGATGTCGCTTCTCCGTCAGATAAGAAGCTGCACCATTCGCTTGCACGCGAATTAGGGTGGCAGCGGTACGCGGGTGTGCAAGACCGAGACGGAGTTCGGTAGATCCGAAGATCTCCCGCGTACAACTGCCATAACGAATTACCGCCTGAAAAAACAGACGTTAAAGAGTTAAAGCTTTTGAGTATTACCGTCGGCGGACTTGCACGTCCGGTCACCGAAAACTCGATGACTGGGCGAGACTAGCTACCTGATCCGACGGAAACAAGGCCGTGGGATTCTCTCGGAAACGTCCCGCAAATGAAAGGGATCGGTCTTGCTGGCCTTTGAAACAACAGCTCTTTTTCGGGGCGTTTATTTGCTTTCTGAATAGTCAGTAGGCTTAGACTTGCTGTCATGTCGGACTTTTCTGGATTTTCCCGTCTCCCGTCTATAGCCCTTCGCTGCGACCTAAGATCCCTGCTGTCATTTACGTACAGGGACTACGTCATGCAGGAAAGCGATCTTCACACAGCAATCATGCGAAGCCAGTTTGAACTCCAGCGTAACGGCATCGATTTCGGCTCAACTTCAAACGTGGCGTTTCATTTGGGAAACGCGATGACAAGCTGCCCGGCAGTCATGGTTTTACCTGGTTCGCCAAGCTGGACCCATGGCGCCAGTTACCAGCTCCTCAAGCCCGTGCATGCTGACTCCTCGGTGCCGAGCACCACGTTTGACGAACTCTGGAAATGCACACAGCAACACTACGGCTTGACGGCCGCAACGGTTCTCACTGGTGCCGCGGGCATACCTATCAGCAAAATGGCCGTGGGCACTTGGGTTCATGTTGGCTCCAGCAAAACGACGAACTTGGCGAGTCTTATTGGCATGCGCTTTTTCCCCCGTACATTGATCAGGCAACCCACGGTGGCCAGAATGGCGAAAGCAACGTTTGGCACCGTCCGGGTATTTGGCATTATTGGACGGGGCATTCCGTTCGTAGCTGCGGGGTTAGCTGTTTTTGATCTAATCAGTATTGGTAAGTGCGCCTATGAGGCCAGAAATGGAAGGTAGCCCGACTAGAACCGAGATCAGCGAAAAGGTAATTCAGCTATTCGTCGATATCATCGGCTTTATCGACCGAAGCCAGGTCACGGAGCAAACGGACTTCATCCATGACTTCAAGATTATTGATGATGATTTGACCTGCTTTGTCATGCAGATCAAGTGGCAATTCAACTTGCAGGCGACGCAGGAGGATTGGGATCACATCACTACCATCAAGCAGATAGTCGACTTGATCGTTGAGCGCGCGAATTTGCAGTGCGGCCACTGACGCCATCGGGGGCAAGCCCCCTCCCACATTGGATCTGTGTTTACCTTCGGATTGGCGCAGTCAACGCGGTCAAAACTGTGGGAGGGGGCTTGCCCCCGATGGCAATCTGTCAGTCACAGATTAGCTGACCGGTCCACCGCTATCGGGGGCAAGCCCCCTCCCACGTTAGTTATGTGTCGTTCATCGAGGCTGCACACACTCCAGAGCCTGATCCACCACTCCCTTTGCCATCTCCACCAAATGCATCACCGCCCGCTGCTGCACATCCATCGCTTCCCCCGACGAATGTGCAGTGCCCACCGCGCAGTGCAACAAATCCGCCGCGTGGGCGAGGGCGTCTTCGAGGCTCAGGTTGTCGTTCAGGGTGAAAGTGGGCGCATCGGGGGCGCTGGCTTTGAGGTAGTAGTCGATGGCGCGGCGGTGGAGCAGGGCGTCTTCGCTGGGGAAGTGGGGTGGATCGGGCGTGACTTTGACCATGGTTGAACTCCTTGCTGGAAGAAGTCGACACCGTTCGCTTGCACGCGAATGGGGTGGCAACTGTACGTAGGTGTGCAAGACCGGGGCAAGAAGTAAACCCAGCAGACCCGAAGGTCTCCCACGCACAGCCGCCATAACGGGCATATTGAAAGCCTGAGACTAGGCGTAAAGCTGTAGGTTGATTTGTGATCTCGCTTGCCATCGGACTTGCACGTCCGGTCACCGAAAACTCGATGACTGGGCGAGACTAGCTACCTGATCCGACGGAAACAAGACGGTGGGATTCTCTCGGAAACGTCCCGCAAATGAAAGGGATCAGTCTTGCTGGCCATCCAAGCATTCTGACGGCGTCGCGATCGTTGAGCGCTCGAATTTGCGGTGCGGCCACTGACGCCATCGGGGGCAAGCCCCCTCCCACATTGGATTTGTGTTTACCTTCGGATTGCGTAGTCAACGCGGTCAAAACTGTGGGAGGGGCAAGCCCCCTCCACATTGGATCTGTGTTTACCTTCGGATTGCGCAGTCAACGCGGTCAAAACTGTGGGAGGGGCAAGCCCCCTCCCACATTGGATCTGTGTTTACCTTCGGATTGGCGCAGTCAACGCGGTCAAAACTGTGGGAGGGGGCTTGCCCCCGATGGCGATCTATCAGCCAAGCGTTTTCCCATTACCTTCCAATTGCCCCAACGGCACTCGCCGTTCTATCGCGCTCGATAGGATGATCGAGGTCTTGCTGAACCCAAACTTTGCAATCCGGTTGATCAGGTTTTCCAGCTCCTGCATCGACCCCACCGCCGCCTGCATGATCACGCAGGGGTCGCCGGTGACGCGGTGGCACTCGGTCAGTTCGGGGATTTCGGCGAGGGCGTCGTAGACCTTTTGATTACCGTGGTGGGTCAGGCGCAGTTCAATCACGCATTGAATCGGTAAGCCCACTTTGGACAGGTCCACCTTGGCCTGATAGCCGGTGATTACCCCGCTGGCCTCCAGCTTGGCCACGCGTTCGGCCACGGCCGGGGCGGAGAGGTTAACGATGCGCGCCAGTTGTGCGTAGGACGCGCGGCCGTCTTCAAGCAGGGCGTTGAGGAGCATGCGGTCGTATTTGTCCATAGAAAGGCTCCAATCACCGGTTGCTTTCGAAAACAAAGCTTATAGCCCCCATAACCCTGTTTTGAAAAGTGTATGGGCCGTTTAAACAGGTTTTGTAACTTATTTTTATCCGCCTGCCTTTCTAGAATAAGCCTCCCGTTTCCGTCATAGAGCCGCCCCATGCCTGGCCCACGTCGCTTTCCCTTACCGTTGATCGCTGCCTTCTTTGCTTTATATGTGATCTGGGGTTCCACCTACCTGGTGATCCGCATCGGCGTCGAATATTGGCCGCCGCTGTTGCTAGCGGGGATTCGGTTTTGCACGGCGGGGGCGTTGATGTATGGCTACCTCAGATGGCGTGGGGTGCCGGCGCCGACCTGGAAGCAGTGGAAAGCCGCCGGGATGATCGGCATTTTGCTGCTCACCTTCGGCAATGGCGGCGTCAGCGTGGCCGAGCACACCGGCGTGTCGTCCGGGGTGGCGGCGCTGGCGGTAGCGACGGTGCCGCTGTTCACCCTGCTGTGCGGGTACTTCTGGGGCGCGCGTAATACGCGACTGGAATGGGCCGGGGTGATCCTGGGGATCGTCGGCATCGCCATGCTCAACATGGGCAACACCCTGCAGTCGAGTCCGATAGGGGCCGCGTTGTTGCTGTTTGCGGCGGCGTCATGGGCGTTCGGCTCGGTGTGGAGCCGGCAGTTGCCGTTGCCCGAGGGCGCCATGGCCAGTGCCGCGGAAATGCTGGTGGCCGGTGTGGCGTTGTTGATCGTCAGTGCGCTGTCCGGCGAGCACCTGCAGGCGATGCCTCCGTTGGAAGGCTGGCTGGCCCTGGCTTACTTGACCGTATTCGGCTCGATCATCGCCTTCAACGCCTATATGTACCTGCTCAAGCACGTGCGCCCGGCAGCGGCGACCAGTTACGCCTACGTCAACCCGGCGGTGGCGGTGTTGCTGGGGATTGTGTTCGTCGGTGAAACCATCGGCCTGGAAGAAGCCCTGGCCATGCTGGTGATTATCAGCGCGGTGCTGTTGATCAGCCTGCCCCAGTGGCGCAAGCCCAAGCCGGAAATAAGGTAAACTGCCGCGCATTGCGACCTTGCGTTGATTTTTCCTACGGTAACTACATGACTTTCGCCACCCTTGGCCTGATCGAACCCTTGCTGCGCGCCCTTGAGACGCTCGGCTACCAGACCCCGACGCCGGTGCAGGCGCAAGCCATTCCGGCGGTGCTGGCCGGTCGCGACCTGATGGCCGCCGCCCAGACCGGCACCGGCAAGACCGCCGGCTTCGCCGTGCCGTTGCTGCAATTGCTGACCCTGGAAGGGCCGAAAGTCGCCGCCAACTCGGCACGCGCGCTGATCCTGTGCCCAACCCGTGAGCTGGCCGAGCAGGTCCACGCCAGCGTCGCCGAATATGCGCAACACCTGCCGCTGACCACCTACGCGGTGTACGGCGGCGTGAGCATCAACCCGCAAATGATGAAGCTGCGCAAGGGCGTCGACATCCTGGTCGCCACCCCTGGCCGCTTGATCGATCTGTTCCGCCAGAACGCGCTGAAGCTCAATCAGCTGCAGACCCTGGTGCTGGACGAAGCGGATCGCATGCTCGATCTGGGCTTCTCCGAAGAACTGGCGAACATCTACCGCATGCTGCCGAAAAAGCGCCAGACCCTGTTGTTTTCGGCGACCTTCTCCGATGACATCCGCCTGCTGGCCGGGCAGATGCTCAACGACCCGCTGAGCATCGAAGTCAGCCCGCGTAACGTCGCCGCCAACACCGTCAAGCAATGGGTAGTGCCGGTGGACAAGAAGCGCAAGCCGGAGCTGTTTGTGCACCTGATGCGCAAAGGCCGCTGGAAGCAGGTGCTGGTGTTTGCCAAGACCCGCAACGGCGTGGATGCGCTGGTGGACAAGTTGCAGGGCCTGGGCATCAATGCCGACGGCATCCATGGCGACAAACCCCAGGCTACGCGCCAACGCGCGCTGGACCGCTTCAAGTCCAGCGATGTGCAGATCCTGGTGGCCACCGATGTGGCGGCCCGTGGCCTGGACATTGAAGACCTGCCGCTGGTGGTCAACTTCGACCTGCCGATCGTGGCCGAGGACTACATCCACCGTATCGGCCGCACTGGCCGCGCGGGCAACACCGGCGAGGCGATTTCCCTGGTGTGTGCCGATGAAGTGAACATGCTGTCGGCCATCGAGATGCTGACCCGTCAGACCCTCACGCGCAAAACCGAGCCGGACTTTGAGCCCGAGCACCGGGTTCCGGATACCGATGCCAGCGGGCAAGTGGTGAAGAAGCCGAAAAAACCGAAGAAGCCCAAGGCGTCCGGTGGTGGCGGCAAGCGCAATCTGGGCAAGTGGGTGGACAGTGGGGACGCGGCGCCGGTGGAGCCGTCGATCAAGCCGGTGCGCAAGGTGCCGGTGTTTAATACCGGGCCGCGTAAGAAGAAGTAAATGATCGTTCCCACGCTCTGCGTGGGAATGCATCCTGTGACGCTCTGCGTCACGACTCTACAGCGGGACGCGGAGCGTCCCTGGCGGCATTACCACGCGGAGCGTGGGAACGATCAGCGGTTCAACCATTCCAGCATGCCCCGCCCAGCTGCTCGACCACTGGCAAAGCACCCCGTCAGCAAATACCCGCCGGTCGGCGCTTCCCAATCCAGCATCTCGCCCGCACAAAACACCCCCGGCAATTGCTTGAGCATCAAGCGCTCATCTAACGCTTCAAAGGGCACGCCGCCTGCGGTGCTGATGGCTTCATCCATTGGCCGGGTTTTCACCAGCGTCAGGGGTAACGCCTTGATATCCACCGCCAACTGCGCGGGATCCTGGAAGTGATCGGCTGGCGTCAACTCGCGCAGCAGCGCGGCTTTCACCCCATCCAACCCCAACTGGCTGTGCAAATGCTTGCTTATCGAGCGCGAGCCACGCGGTTTGGTCAGGGCGGCCTGGACCTTATCCAGCGGTTTGCTCGGCAGCAAATCGATATGCACGGTGGCCGCGCCGTCGCGGTTGATCGCTTCCCGAATCGGCGCCGACAACGCATAGATCAAGCTGCCCTCGATACCAGTGGCAGTGATCACGCATTCGCCCAGCCGCGGTTTGTCGTCCCCCAAGCCGATGGCGACGTTTTTCAACGGCGCGCCGGCGAATTTGCTGACCATCAAATCGCTCCAGGCCGATACCTCGAAACCACAGTTGCTCGGTTGCAGGCGGACGTAGGGCACGCCTTTGTCTTCCAGCAGCTTGAGCCAGGCGCCGTCGGAACCCAGGCGCGACCAACTGCCGCCGCCCAGGGCCAGCAGCACGGCCTCGCTGTGGACAACTGTTTCGCCGTCCGGGCTGTGGATAAGTAAATCGCCCTCGGCATTCCAGCCCACCCAGCGATGGCGGGTGTGGATAACCACGCCTTGGTCGCGCAGGCGCTTGAGCCAGGCACGTAAGAGCGGGGCGGCTTTCATGTCGGTAGGAAATACACGGCCGGAGGTGCCGACAAAAGTTTGAATACCCAGGCCATGAATCCACTCGCACAACGCTTGGGCACCAAACTCACGCAGCAAGGGCGCCATTTGCGCGGCGCGCTCGGCGTAGCGGGCCACAAAGGCCGGGTACGCCTCGGAATGGGTGATGTTCATACCGCCTACGCCCGCCAGCAGGAACTTGCGCCCCACCGAGGGCATGCCGTCGTAGAGGTCCACATGCACCCCGGCCAGGCTCAAGACTTCGGCGGCCATCAGCCCGGCTGGGCCGCCGCCGATGATGGTGGCGTGTCGAGAGGAAATGTCGGGCATGGGCAGGGCTACGATCGCAAAAATAAGCCGAGCATTCTACCTGAGGAGTGCGACGCTGCCTGATCAAAAAATGTACAGCTTCCTACAGGCTATGCAGAGACTGGCTCTCAGCCGCTTACGCTCAAGTTATCCACAGGCCGTTCCACAGCCATTGTGGGTAACGCTCACAAATCAATGACAACCTGATGACGTCCACACCCGCTGCGCGCTGTGGTGCAGGATGCCGTGGCGGCGGGCCAGGGCCGTGCGGTCTTTGCTGTAGCCGCCGCCGATCACGCCCATCACCGGAATGTCGCGGCCCAGACAGTGACGCATCACGCGTTCATCGCGGTCGGCCAGGCCTTGGTCTGTCAGCTTGAGGTAACCGAGGGCGTCATCCTTATGCACATCTACGCCGGCGTCGTACAGCACCAGGTCGGGCTGATACAGCGGCAACAGGTAGTTGAGGGCGTCATCGACCACTTTGAGATAGTCGGCATCGCCCATGCCCATGGGCAGTGGGATGTCCCAGTCGCTGTGGGCCTTGCGCGCGGGGAAGTTTTTTTCGCAGTGCAGCGACACGGTGATCGCTTCCGGGGTGTCGTGCAGGATGCGCGCAGTGCCGTCGCCCTGGTGCACGTCGCAATCGAAGATCAGCACGCGGTCGACCCGGCCGCTTTCCAGCAGGTAACGGCTGATTACCGCCAGGTCATTGAAAATGCAAAAGCCTGCCGGGTAATCGTAATGGGCATGGTGGGTGCCGCCCGCCAGATGGCAGGCCAGGCCGTGCTCCAATGCTTGCTCGGCGGCCAGGATCGAACCGCCCACCGCTCGCACCGTGCGCCGGGCCAGGGCTTCGCTCCAGGGCAGGCCGAGGCGCCGTTGGTCTTCGCGGGACAACTCGCCGCTCATGTAGCGTTCGATATACCCAGGTTCATGGGCCAGGGCCAGAATCTGCGGCGGGCACAATGACGGGCGCAGCAGTTGGCTGTCCTTGGTCAGGCCGCTGGCCACCAGGTGGTCACGCAGCAGGCGGAATTTGTCCATCGGGAACCGGTGGTCCGCCGGGAACTCCGGGCTGTAGTCATCGTGGTAGATCAGTGGCAATGGCATGGAATTTTCTGACGGGAATCTGCGACTGATCTTAACAGCGCTGTACACTCACGCACATGGCAAGGGAGGGGCCCCATGGAGCCGATACTGGAATTGGAAAGCGCGCGGCTGGTGCTGCGCCAGTGGCGCGACAAAGACCTCAAGGCATTTGCGAGCATGTGCGACGACCCTCAGGTGATGCGCTATTTCCCGGCCCGGCTGAGCCACCTGGAAAGCGCCGCCTTGATCGGGCGCATCCGTGGCCATTTCGCCGAATACGGCTTCGGTTTCTGGGCCTTGCAGCGCAAGGACAGCGGCGAATTCATCGGCTTCACCGGGTTGCAGAACGTCAGCTTTGAAACCGGCTTCACCCCGGCGGTGGAAATTGGCTGGCGCCTGGCGCGCGAGCATTGGGGCCTGGGTTACGCCAGTGAGGCCGCCTGGGCGGCCTTGCGTTGTGGTTTCGACCGCTTGCAGCTGGATGAAATCGTCGCCTTCACCACCGAAGCCAATCTGCCTTCACAAAAAGTCATGCAGGCCATCGGTATGCATTACGATCCGCAGGCCGATTTTGAACACCCCAAAGTCGCAGCCGACGACCCGCTGCGTCATCATGTTTTGTACCGCATCACCCGCGCCCAATGGTTGGACACGCTGCACGGATAAGCAGCCCGGAATGCCCTATCGTTTTTAGGAGTTGCTCTATGAGCCAAGTATTGGAAGATCTGGTGGACCTGCTGACCCTGGAGCCGATCGAGGAAAACCTCTTTCGCGGCCGCAGCCAGGACCTGGGTTTTCGCCAGTTGTTCGGTGGCCAGGTGCTCGGGCAGTCGTTGTCGGCGGCCAGCCAGACCGTCGAAGAAGCGCGGCATGTGCATTCCCTGCACGGTTACTTTCTGCGCCCCGGCGATGCGGCGCTGCCGGTGGTGTACTCGGTGGACCGCGTGCGCGACGGCGGCAGCTTCAGCACGCGCCGGGTCACGGCGATCCAGAAGGGCCAGCCGATTTTTACCTGCAGCGCCTCGTTCCAATACGACGAAGTCGGCTTTGAGCACCAGACCACCATGCCGGTGGTGGTCGGCCCGGAGAATCTGCCATCGGAGCTGGAGCTGACGCGCCAGCGCGCGCACCTGATCCCCGAACCCATGCGCGACAAGCTGCTGTGCGCCAAACCGATCGAAGTGCGCCCGGTCACCGAAAAAGACCCGTACAACCCCCAGCCGTCCGACCCGGTCAAGTACGTGTGGTTTCGTGCCGACGGCGCCCTGGCCGATGCGCCGGCGCTGCATAAATACCTGCTCGCCTACGCCTCCGACTTCGGCCTGCTGACCACCTCATTGCTGCCCCATGGCAAGACCGTATGGCAGAAAGACATGCAGGTCGCCAGCCTCGATCACGCACTGTGGTTCCACGCCGACCTGCGCGCCGACGATTGGCTGCTCTACGCCATGGACAGCCCGTGGGCCGGCAACTCTCGGGGGTTCTCCCGTGGCAGCGTGTACAACCGCGCCGGGCAACTGGTGGCGTCGGTGACCCAGGAAGGCCTGATCCGCCATCGCAAGGATTGGGCATGAGCCTGGCGGACGTTAAGCACTGGGTGTTCGACATGGATGGCACCCTGACGGTGGCCGTGCATGATTTTGCGGCGATCCGCGTGGCGCTGGAGATCCCGCCCGAAGACGATATTCTCACCCACCTGGCGGCACTGCCCGCCGAGGTGGCGGCGGCCAAGCATGCCTGGTTGCTGGAGCACGAGCGTGAACTGGCGCTGGGCTCGGTGGCGGCCGACGGTGCGGTGGAACTGGTGCGCGAGTTGTCCGCACGCGGGTATCGCCTGGGCATCCTGACCCGCAACGCGCGGGAGCTGGCCCATGTCACGTTGCAGGCCATCGGCCTGGCCGACTGCTTCGCCGTGGAAGACGTGCTGGGCCGCGAAGACGCGCCGCCCAAGCCGCAACCGGGTGGTTTGTTGAAATTGGCGGCGGCGTGGCAGGTATCGCCCGATGAAATGGTGATGGTCGGGGATTACCGCTTCGACCTCGATTGCGGCCGTGCGGCGGGAACCCGGACCGTGCTGGTGAACCTGCCGGAGAACCCGTGGCCCGAGTTGGCGGACTGGCATGCCGCAGACTGCGCGGCACTGCACCGGATGATCCAGCCCAGGCAATGACTATCAAAGGTGGGAGGGGCGGTGTGACGGTTCGACTTACCCGATGACGGTGAGTCAGCAACAGCTGGGTGACTGACCCACCGCAATCGGGACATGGGTCTCTACCTATCTTCAGTGAAAACATCACGTCAGTACATGAAGCTCTTGTGGTGAGCGGGCTTGCCCCGCGCTGGGCTGCGAAGCGGCCCCAAACTCAGGCACCTCGGAGTGTCAGTTGAAACCACATCGCCTGGAATGGGGCTGCTTCGCAGCCCAGCGCGGGGCAAGCCCGCTCACCACAACAAGTCTAGGTCACCACAACAAGGCCAGGTCATCACAGCAAGCCAAGGTCACCACAACAAGCCCGGCTCACTACAAACAGCCGAGTTCACCACAGAGTTATTTCAGCCTGTGAGGGTTGCGTGGATACCTATGGCTATCGGGTGTTAGCCGCTTCCCACAGGTTGCGCCTGTTTTGTTCAGTTAAAGCTGGGGAAACAGTACTTTCTGGCCTTCGGGCGATCTGAGCATCCCATCGCCGTTATGCCCCACGCCTGGCACTTCCACCAGTTCCTGGCGCAGCTGCGGATGGCGTTGCTTGAGGTAGTCAAAATAGTTGTGCCCGCGAATCAGCCGATAGGCGCCCTGGGCCTCGGCCTCGCAGCTTTTATCCAGCGCGGGGTGGTTGGGGTTGGTGTCTTGTTGGCCGAGCAGATACGTGATGCTGCGTGACACGTAGGTTTGCTCAAGTTGCGCGGCGCTTTGGCCGTTGGCGTACGCCGGCAGTTTTTGCAGGCCGTACTTCCAGTCGTCGAAACCAGGGCAGGCCGCCGCGTCGAACGGCACGGGCCGTTGCGGGCTGAAGTAGGCGTAGGACGATGGATTGGCCACCACATAACGCAGGCGGATGCCTTCGTGATGCAAGGTCGGATGATCGTCGCCGAGGAGGGCAAAGCGCTGTACCACCTGGCCACCGCCGGAATGACCGGCGACCACGATGTCCTTGAGTGCCGGGAACAACCGGCGATCGCCCAAATGCTGGATCAGTTGGTCCAGCGCGCTGAAGGAGCTGACGTGATCGGCCCCCACCGACGGCTCGCCGGCCATCCAGTCATTGCCTTGCCAGCGCAGCACCGTATTGTCCAAGTGATTGCGCTGCGCATCGGCCTCGTTGAGAAACTGCGGGGCGATCACCAGCGTCGTATCGGCCTGGCCCGCCTGTTCGGCGGCGGCTTCGGCGCTGTGCAGATAGGTCTGCGCGTTGCGCAGGCGACCGTGCACGACGATCAGCACGCGGGTGACATGTGGCAACGGCTGGCGCCAGTCCTGGCTTACACCAAGGCTTAAGGCACCGGTCTCCAGCTGGAAACGATCGGGGCTGACTACCTTGACCCCATGCTCGACGGCCCCGGCGGTAGAGCAGGCCAGCCACATACCCAGCAGCAATCCCGATCGTTTATTCATTTAAAGGCTCTTGGCGTTAAAGGTGTCGCACTGGCTGATCTGGCCTTGGGCGAAGCCGGTCTTGAACCAGCGCACCCGCTGCGCGGAGGTGCCATGGGTGAACGAGTCCGGCACCACGCGGCCCTGGCCTTGCTGTTGCAAACGGTCATCGCCGATGGCGTTGGCCGCATTCAGGGCCTCTTCGATGTCGCCCGGTTCCAGCCAGTTCAAGCGTTTTTGTGCGCGGTTGGCCCACACGCCGGCAAAACAGTCGGCCTGCAGTTCCTGGCGCACCAGCAGGCCGCCATCGCCCTGCATCTGCATGCCTTGCTGGCGCGCGTCCTGGATCTTCGCCGAGATGCCGAGCAATGTCTGCACGTGGTGCCCGACTTCGTGGGCGATCACATAGGCCTGGGCGAAATCGCCGGCGGCCTGGAAGCGTTGGGACATTTCCCAGAAGAAGTCCAGGTCCAGGTACACCTGCTGGTCGGCCGGGCAATAAAACGGACCGCTCGCCGAAGTGGCGCCACCGCAGGCGGAATTGACCCGGCCACGGAACAGAATCAGCTTGGGGTTCTGGTAGGTCTTGCCGTTTTCCTTGAACACCTGGCCCCAGGTGTCTTCGGTGTCGCCCAGCACCGCGCGGACGAAATCGGCCTGCTCATCGTTGGCCGGCGGCGCCTGACGCGGCTGGGTGCTGACCGACGGTGCCTGCTCCATCTGACCGGTCAACTGGCCGAGAATCTGCATCGGGTCCTGGCCGGTCAACCAGCCGATACCGACGATCAGCACAATCGCCGTGAGGCTCAGGCCCTTGCCGCCGCCGAAGCGCATCCCGCCGCCGCCACCACTGTCATCGCGGGCATCCACCACGTTGTCGCTGCGTCGGCCTTTTTTCCATAGCATGGGGCAATCCTCTTGATGAACGGTCCTACAAAATATTGAGATGAGTATGGCCGTTAATCGCGGCAATACCCTTCGCCGGTCACCACAACCAGGCAGTCTTTCTTGTCCGCCAGCCACTTGAGACCGGTTGCCGCGCCATCACCGGCGCGCAGCAACTGCGGACCGTCCGGGCGATTGAAGGCGATCCCGTCTTCGGCCGCTTCACCCTTGAAGGTGCCGCTGTCATCGGCGTCGAGGCCGTACTGCATGGTAAGAAGATAGTGACCGCGGCCAATGCTGTCGTCCTTGGCGATGGTCAGGTGCAGGCCTTCGACGCCGACCCACTTGCCGACCCATTTATCGGTCGGTGGAGTCTGCGGCACCAGCGTGGCTTGCACCGACGCGGGCGCGGGTTTGGGCGCTTGCCTGGCCTCCTGGTTGCAGGCGGCGAGCAAGGCGAGGGTGGAAAGAACAAAGAAGGTTTTTTTCATAGCGGCAAGGCCTTGATTAAAAAATGTGCAGCTGGAAGGCAACGTGCAGGGTTGGACTCGATTCCCATGATTTAGTGCGCTGTTCGCCCGGTGTTTGGTTATGCTCTTGGGGCAGGCTGCGGCCCGCCTGCTAGATTACCGGGTTGAGCGCGGCCTCGTTCAGTGCTCAGCGTTAAGCCCGCCACGCAAGAGAATTCCATGACTGTCAGTACCCCGCTTTCCGGCGTCAACCATCCGTTCAAAGGCATCCTGCTGATTGTGGTGGCGACCTTTCTGTTTTCCAGCCACGACGCGTTGTCCAAATACCTGGCCGGGTTCTATCCGATCGTGATGGTGGTGTGGGCACGGTACGTGGTGCATACCGTGCTGATGGCCGGGATCTTCCTGCCGCAATCGGGTTTGCGCGTGCTGCGCAGTAAGCGACCGGGGATGCAGGTGGTGCGGGCCTTGTGCCTGTTGGGCACCAGTCTGTTCTTTACCACCGCGCTGCATTACATCCCGCTGGCAGAGGCCACGGCGGTGAACTTCCTTGCACCGATCCTGGTGACTGCGCTGTCGGTGCCGCTGCTGGGTGAGCATGTGACACGTGGCCAGTGGCTGGCGGTGATCTGCGGGTTTATCGGCGTGCTGGTGATCATCCACCCAGGCGGTGAACTGTTCACGCCGGCGGTGCTGCTGCCGTTGTGTTCAGCGATGTTCTTCTGCTTTTACCAACTGCTGACGCGCATCCTCAGCCAGTACGACACCCCCACCACCAGCAACTTTTTTGCCGGGTTGTGCAATACCCTGGTGATGAGTGCGCTGGTGCCGTTCTTCTGGCAGGTGCCGACCCTGTGGCACGGCGTGATGATGCTGGCCCTGGGCACCTGTGGCATGACGGCGCACTTGATGCTGACCCAGGCGTTCCGCTTTGCGGCGCCGGCCTTGCTGGCGCCGTTCGGCTATTGCCAGATCGTGTTCGCGGGGTTGCTGGGCTGGCTGGTGTTTGCCCATACCCCCGACATGACCACGGTGGTCGGCATCGGGGTGATCTGCATGAGCGGGTTGGCCGCCGCCTGGCAGCAGCGGCGGCGATGATTCATACCTCGACGGTGGGAATCTTGCGCGGTGCCATGAAGTACATCCAGGCCAGCGCAATGAAGTACATCGCCGGGATCAGAGTGAACAACACGGTGTAGTTGTTGTGGGTCACGGTCAGGATATGGCCGACGATCTGGGTCATGAACATGCCGCCGATGGCCGCGCACATGCCGCCGAAGCCGAATACCGTGCTCATCATGTGCTTGGGCGTGTAGTCCATCACCAGGCTCCAGATATTCGCGGTCCAGGCCTGGTGCGCACCGATGGCCAGGGAGATGGCGAACACCGCCACCCACAGCTGGCTGGAGCCGGCCGCCATGATCACGCCGACGATGCAGCAGGCGAACAGCAGCATCGACAGCAGCCGCGCCTTGATCGAGTTCATCCCTCGGCCGATCAGGAACGAAGAGAGAATCCCCCCACCCACGCTGCCGAAGTCGGCTGTCAGATAAATAATGATCAGTGGGATGCCCATCTGCGTCACGTTGATGCCCAGGTTGTATTGCTGGTTCAGGAACGGTGGCAGCCAGTACAGGTAGAACCAGAACACCGGCGCGGTCAGCGAATAGGCCAGGGCAAAGGCCCAGGTGCCGCGCATGCGCAGGATACGGGTGAAGGGCACGCGCGGTTGTTCCGGTTCGGCTTGTTGTTGTACGTAGTCCAATTCGGATTGTTTAACCGTCGGATGCTCTTCCGGGTTGTAGTACTTCAGGCCCCAGCACACCAGCCAGATGCCGCCCAGCGCTGACATGCACAGGAACGCCGCCTGCCAGCCCCATACGTGCAGGATCAGCGGCAGCAGCATCGGTGTCATCATCGCGCCGACGTTGGTGCCGGCATTGAAAATACCAGTGGCCACTGCGCGCTCGCCGGCGGGGAACCACAGGCGGGTGGTCTTGACGCATGCCGGGTAGTTGGCGGCTTCGGTCAGGCCGAGGATAAAGCGGCAGACCATAAAGCCGACGGCCGAGGTGGCCAGGCCGTGGGCGCCGGTGGCCAGGCTCCACAGCAATACCGCGAAGAAGAACACGCGTTTCACGCCGACGCGGTCGATCAAGCGACCCTGCAACACAAACCCGATGGCATAGCCGACCTGAAACCAGAAGTTGATGTTGGCGTAGTCCATCGCCGTCCAGCTCATTTCCTTGGCCAGGATCGGCTGCATCACCCCCAGGGCGGCGCGGTCGATGTAGTTCAGGGTGGTGGCGAAGAACACCAGGGCCAGCATGCCCCAGCGGGTTTTACCCACGGCCAGGGCGCCGCGGATCTTGCTGCCGATGCCGGCGTGCGGCATGCCTGGGCGCTCGGCCAGGACGGAGTTTTGCAAAGGCATGAGGTCGTACCCGTTTTTTGAAATTTTTATGGTGTGTTCTGGGTCTTTTGTGAACGTTTGTTGCGTGATCGATGGTGCGCAGCGCCTAAAAAATCGTCAATTCGCTGCACGGCATAGTGTTCGATAATCGCCCGAAAAACTAACCGGTTCGTACATTTTATTTGCTGCCGGTAGGCGGGGGGCGAATAATTTGCCACAAACAACCAATGCGGGGAGTTTCCATGCAACGTTCCATCGCTACCGTTTCCTTGAGCGGCACCCTGCCGGAAAAGCTCGACGCCATTGCCGCCGCCGGGTTCGATGGGGTGGAAATCTTCGAGAATGACTTGTTGTATTACGACGGCAGCCCGCGGGAAGTGCGGCAGATGTGCGCCGACCTCGGCATCGCCATCACCTTGTTCCAGCCGTTTCGCGACTTTGAAGGCTGCCGTCGCGAGCGCCTGGCGCGCAACCTGGAGCGGGCCGAGCGTAAATTCGATCTGATGCAGGAACTGGGCGCCGATCTGGTGCTGGTGTGCAGCAATGCCTCGGCCGATTGTGTGGGCGACGCATCCATTCTGCTGGATGACTTGAGCCTGCTGGCCGAGCACGCCGGCAAACGTGGCTTGCGCATTGGTTATGAAGCCCTGGCCTGGGGCAAGCATGTGAACACCTGGCAGCAGGTGTGGAACCTGGTGCGTCAAGTCGATCATCCGAGCCTGGGCGTGCTGCTCGACAGCTTCCATACCCTGTCGCTCAAGGGCGACCCAAGCGCCATCGCGCAGATCCCCGGCGACAAGATCTTCTTCGTGCAAATGGCCGATGCGCCCATCCTGGCCATGGATGTGCTGGAATGGAGCCGGCATTTCCGCTGCTTCCCGGGGCAGGGCGAATTCGACCTGGCCGGGTTTCTGGCGCCGATTATCAAAAGTGGTTACACCGGGCCGCTGTCCTTGGAAATCTTCAACGATGGTTTCCGCGCCGCGCCGACCCGCGCCAATGCCGCCGATGGGTTGCGCTCGCTGCTGTACCTGGAGGAAAAAACACGCCAGCGCCTGGCGGAGGAACAGTCGGCCGCGCCGGTGGATATCCTGTTCGAAACGCCGCCTGCCAGCGAGTACGACGGCATCGAGTTCCTCGAATTTGCCGTGGATGAAAGCCTCGGCGCCAAGCTCTCCAACTGGCTGGAGCGGCTTGGCTTCGTCAAGGCCGGGCAGCACCGTTCCAAGGCCGTCAGCCTGTTGCGCCAGGGTGAGATCAACCTGATCCTCAATTGCGAGCCGTATTCCTTCGCCCATAACTTTTTCGAAGCCCACGGGCCTTCGCTGTGCGCCACGGCGTTGCGGGTCAAGGACAGCGCCAAGGCGTTGGAGCGCGCGGTCGCCTTTAAAGGCCAGCCTTATCGTGGCCTGGTCGGGCCGAACGAACTGGAGCTGGCGGCGGTGCGCGCGCCGGACGGCAGCCTGATTTACCTGGTGGACGCCAGCGAAGGCGGGCTCTACGACACCGATTTCAACCTGCAGGCGAACACGGCTTGTAGCGGCGGCCTGCTGCGCATCGACCATATGGCAATGGCCCTGCCGGCTGACAGCCTCGACAGTTGGGTACTGTTCTACAAGAGTCTGCTGGATTTCGAAGCCGATGACGAAGTGGTGCTGCCCGACCCCTACGGCCTGGTGAAAAGCCGCGCATTGCGCAGCCGTTGCAGCTCGATTCGCCTGCCGCTGAATATTTCCGAGAACCGCAACACGGCCATTTCCCACGCGCTATCGAGCTATCGGGGCTCGGGGGTGCATCACATTGCCTTCGACTGTGCGGATATTTTCGCCGAGGTACGCCGGGCCAAAGAGGCCGGTGTGCCGCTGCTGGATATCCCGCTCAATTATTACGACGACCTGGCGGCGCGCTTTGATTTTGATGAGGAGTTCCTCAGCGAGCTGGCGTACTACAACGTGCTGTACGACCGCGACGCTCAGGGCGGTGAGTTGTTTCACGTCTACACCGAGCCGTTCGAAGGGCGGTTTTTCTTCGAAATCATCCAACGCAAAAACGGTTACGTGGGCTACGGCGCGGCCAACGTGGCGGTACGCCTGGCGGCGATGGCCAAGTCGCGCAGCGGCGCGGTGCGCCAGGCACGCCTGTAAGCCATGGCCGGGTGCTTCCTTCGGGGAGCGGCCCGGCCCATAATCGCGGCCTGCCTAACAACAATGGCCGTGAGCACCATGACGTCGAGTCCCGAACTCCCCGCAGTGCCAGAAGCACCGCGCAAGAGTCGTAAGAACAACCCGGAAAAGACCCGCGAAAACATACTGCAGGAAGCCATTGTGGAGTTTGTCCAGCAGGGCCTTTCCGGCGCGCGCGTGGACGCCATCGCCGAACGCATCCACACTTCCAAACGCATGATCTACTACTACTTCGGCAGCAAGGAGCAGCTGTACGTCGAGGTGCTGGAGAAGCTCTACGGCGATATCCGCAATACCGAAACCCGCATGAACCTCACGGCGCTGGAACCGCGTGAAGCGATCCGTCGGCTGGTGGAATTCACCTTTGATCACCACGATCAGAACGTGGATTTCGTGCGCATCGTCAGCATCGAAAATATCCACAACGCTGAATATGTGAAGCGCTCGGACTCGATCAAGGCCATGAACAGCAACATCCTCGAAGCCCTGGGCACTACCTTGCGCCGAGGTGCCGAAATGGGCCTGTTCCGCGAAGGCCTGGAGCCGCTGGATGTGCACCTGCTGATCAACTCATTCAGTTTTTACCGGGTGTCCAACCGCCATACGTTCAGTGAGATTTTTCAGATCGAACTGTCGGATGAGGCGGTTAAACAGCGCCACCGCGAGATGCTCTGCGACTCGGTGATGCGCTACCTGCAAGCCTGAAGGCTCAGGTTGGAATGCCTGCCAGGTGGAGGGGCAAGCCCCTTCCACATTTTGATCTGGTTTCGTCAGTCAGGTATTCATGCTGTTGAAGTGCGTCAGCATGCGTTGCGCATCCGGCACTTCACCGCTGAATAATTCAAATGCTTTTACCGCCTGGAACACCGCCATATTGCCGCCGTCCAGGGTGCGACACCCCAGGGCGCGTGCATCCCGTAGCAGTTGGGTTTCCAGCGGGAAGTAGACGATTTCCGCTACCCACAGCTGAGCGCGCAAAAGCGCCGCCGGCACCGGTGTACCGGGGAGTTTGGCCATACCCATCGGCGTGGTGTTAACCAGGCCATCGGCTTCGGCCGCGGCGTTCTCCAGGTCTGCGCCGACTTGAGCGCGGCCGCTGCCGAAACGCTGTGCGAGGTTATCCACAAGGTCGCGGGCGCGGCCGGCGTCCACATCGAAAACACTCAGCTGCTCCACCCCTTCAGCCAGCAGTGCATGCGCGACTGCCGCGCCCGCACCACCGGCGCCCATCTGCACCACACGCTGGCGCGGCACGTCACTGAGATTGCGCCGCAAACCTTCGGCAAACCCCAGGCAATCGGTGTTGTGACCGATGCGTTTGCCGTCTTTGAACACCACGGTATTCACCGCGCCGATGCCTCGGGCCTCGTCGGACAAGTCATCCAGCAGCGGCAGAATCGCCTGTTTGCATGGGTAGGTAATGTTCAGCCCGGTAAAGTGCATTAGCTCGGCGGCGCGTAGGAGCTCGGGCAGGGCCTTGGCGTCCAGGCCCAGGGCATCGAGGTCGATCAGTTGATACAGGTAGCGCAGGCCTTGGGCGTCGCCTTCCTGTTCGTGCAAAGCGGGCGTGCGGGAGGCCTGGATGCCGGCGCCGATCAGGCCGGCAAGAATGCGTGGCTTCATCAGGCACGTCCTTTCAGCAGATGGCTGAAATGTTCCAGGGCCAGGTGGTAGCCGTGGCTGCCGAAACCGGCCAATACAGCTTTGGCGATGGGCGACACGAACGAGTGATGACGAAACGCCTCACGCGCATGCACGTTGGATAAATGCACTTCGACCACCGGCACTTCACTGGCCACCAGTGCATCACGGATCGCCACCGAGGTATGGGTCCAGGCCGCTGGATTGATCACGATGCCGGCGCAACGTGCACGTGCGCCTTGGACCCAGTCCAGCAGCTCGCCTTCGTGGTTGGTCTGGCGAAATTCGATCTTCAGTCCGAACTGTTCCGCGCTACGGCCGCACAACGCGGCAATGTCGGCCAGGGTTTCATGCCCGTACGTAGCAGGCTCGCGGCTGCCGAGCAGGTTGAGGTTGGGGCCGTTGAGCACCAGCACGATGGGCGGCATGAGGGGGTATCTCCACAGTTCTTGTTGGTTGTGGAGATAAAATGTACTGGATGGTTAATTTGGTCAATTGCCAGCGCGGCATGTGTTCGATTATCGAACCGTTAATGCGAGCAACGCGCTGCAAGCCCACTGCGCGGCCGCTTAGCCAATGGCTCGGGCGGCCGTGCAGGGGACAACAGCACGTTTAGCGTCGGGTCAACAACACACCCGATTCCATATGGTGCGTCCACGGAAACTGATCAAACAGCGCACACCGGGTAATACGGTGCGTGTCATGCAGTTGCGCAATGTTCGCCGCTAACGTCTCCGGGTTGCAGGAGATGTACAGGATATTGTCGAACCGCCGGGTCAGTTCGCAGGTGTCCGGGTCCATGCCGGCACGCGGCGGGTCGACGAAAACGCTGCCGAATTCGTAGCTCTTCAGATCGATTCCCTGCAGGCGGCGGAACGGGCGAACTTCGTTGAGCGCTTCGGTCAGTTCTTCAGCGGACAGGCGCACGAGGGTGACGTTAGTCACGGCGTTTTCATCAAGGTTGCTCAGGGCTGCGTTGACCGAGGTCTTGCTGATCTCAGTGGCCAGCACCTTGCGCACACGGGTCGCCAGGGGCAGGGTGAAGTTGCCGTTGCCGCAGTACAGCTCCAGCAAGTCATCCGCACGATCGCCCAACGCGTCGTAGGCCCAGTTGAGCATCTTCTGGTTCACCGTGCCGTTGGGCTGGGTGAACGCGCCTTCGGGTTGGCGATAGCTGAAGGTGCGGCCGCCGACGTCGAGTTTCTCCACCACGTAGTCGTGGCCGATCACATCGCGCTTGCCCTTGGAGCGACCGATGATGCTCACGTTCAGGTCCGCGGCGAGCTGGTTGGCGGCGGCATGCCAGTGCTCGTCCAGCGGGCGGTGATAGCACAGGGTGATCATCGCATCGCCGGCCAGGGTGGTGAGGAACTCCACCTGGAACAGTTTGTGGCTCAGGGCGGCGCTGGCTTGCCAGGCGGCCTTGAGCTGCGGCATCAGTTGGTTGATGCGAGCGCTGGCGATGGGGAAGTCTTCGATCAGGATCGGCGTGCGCTTGTCATCCTGGGAAAACATCGCGTAGTGGCGCTCACCGCCCTCGCGCCACAGGCGGAATTCCGCACGCAGGCGGAAGTGCTGCAGCGGCGAGTCGAACACCTGCGGCTCGGGCGCATCGAACGGAGCGAGCAGGTCACGCAGGCGCGTGACCTTGTCTTGCAATTGAGCGGTGTAGCGTGCGGCGTCAAAAGTCATGCGTTGAACCAGCCCAGCTTGATCACGAACAGGATCGACAGAATCACCAGCGCCGGGTTCAGCTCACGGTAGCGGCCCGAAAGCAGCTTGATGGCGGTCCAGGCGATGAAACCGAAGGCGATGCCGTTGGCGATGGAGTATGTGAAGGGCATCGCCAGGGCGGTGATCACCACCGGCGCTGCAACGGTAATGTCATCCCAGTCGATTTCGGCCAGGCCCTGGGTCATCAGCACGGCGACGAACAGCAGCGCCGGTGCGGTGGCAAAAGCCGGAACGCTGGCGGCCAGCGGCGAGAAGAACAGTGCGAGCAGGAACAGGATCGCGACCACGATGGCGGTCAAACCGGTGCGGCCACCGGCGCTCACGCCCGCGGCGGACTCGATATAACTGGTGGTGGTCGAGGTGCCCAGCAGCGAACCGGCCATGGCCGCGGTGCTGTCGGCGATCAGCGCACGCCCCATTTTCGGCATGTGGCCGTCCTTGCTCATCAGGCCGGCGCGCTTGGCGACGCCGATCAGGGTGCCGGAGTTGTCGAACAGGTCAACGAACAGGAAGGCAAAGATCACGCTGACCAGGCCGATATCCAGCGCGCCCTTGATATCCAGTTGCAGGAAGGTCGGTGCCAGGGACGGTGGCATTGAGGTCACGCCGCCGAACGGGGTAACGCCCAGTACGATGGAAGCAATGGTGACCGCCAGAATGCCGATCAGCACCGCACCACGCACGGCCAGGGCTTCCAGCGCGACGATCAGTACGAAACCGAGGGTGGCGAGGATGGGGGCGGCTTTTGTCAGGTCGCCCAGGCCCACCATGGTGGCCGGGTTACTGACCACGATCTGCGCGTTGTGCAAGGCAATCAGCGCCAGGAACAGGCCGATACCGGCCGCAATCGCTGAACGCAGGGGCAGGGGGATGGCGTTGATGATCCACTCACGGATGCGAAAGATCGACAGCAGGAAAAACAGCACCGCCGAAATAAACACCGCCCCCAGTGCCACTTGCCAGGTGTGGCCCATGTGCAGGACCACGGTGTAGGTAAAGAAGGCATTGAGGCCCATGCCCGGCGCGAGCGCGATGGGGTAGTTGGCGATCAGGCCCATCACGGTCGAACCGATGGCGGCCGCCAGGCAGGTCGCGACAAACACCGCACCTTTGTCCATGCCGGTTTCGCCGAGGATGCTCGGGTTCACGAACAGGATGTAGGCCATGGCCAGGAATGTCGTGATGCCCGCGAGGATCTCGGTGCGCACGTTGGTGTTGTGTGCCTTGAGTTGAAACAGCTTTTCCAGCATGCCGGCTCCCTGTGACGCTATTTTGCGTCGTGATTTGTTGACCTCTAAGTCAAAGCACAAACTGCGCCAAGCGCCTGTGGTTCCAGAGAGGATCGGAAAAAGCGGCGCATCATACCAGCAGCCGAGGCTGTGTGGCGCATGGGCTTGAGGCATACTGCGCCGACGTTCAATTCACGGTCATCGACAGCATGAAAAAAGCCAACGCGTGGAGTCTAGCCCTGATCGCCGCTCTGAGCCTGTGGCTCGGCGCGGCACCGGCATGGGGCGCGACTGCACCGGCCTTGAGCGAGGTGCGCGTGTTCAAGGTCGAGTCGTCGCGCTGCGAGGAAACCATCCCCGAACGCGTCACCTCCACGCAGATGTGCACGCACCGTGGGCCCACCAAGGTGTCGGTGATGGAGGTGGGCCTGGGCAATAACCCGGTCGGCCTGTTCAATGGCGCGGTATTGAATGGCCAGCGCACGCCGGTGTGCCAGGTCGGCAACATCAGCCAGGCGTGCAACGGCGCGGGCACGCTGATGGGCTACATCTATGTATTTGATCTGGATGTGCAGGCCCAGGGCTGGTTTGAATACAGCAACTCTTCGATCAACCCCCCGCGAAACACCTTGAAGACCCAGCTCAATATCCGCTGATCAATTCTCTTGAACGCTCAAAACCCCGGGAAGTCGTACCCCTGAGACGGCGATTTTCCTGAACGCCGCGGATGCAGACCAACCCGTGAGGTGTTTATGAGCGCAACCCCCCAAGGCGCGGCGGCCCAGCCGTTTGCCCGCCATTCGATACGCCTGACCCTCAATGGGCAGGCCCGCCAACTGGACGTGTTGCCCTGGACCACGCTGTTGGACCTGCTACGCGAACAACTGGACCTGGTGGGCAGCAAAAAAGGCTGCGACCACGGCCAATGCGGCGCCTGCACCGTGTTACGCGACGGCAAACGCGTGAACGCTTGCCTGACGCTGGCGGTGATGTGCGACGGTGCCGAACTGACCACCGTCGAAGGCCTGGCCAATGGCGATCAACTGCACCCCATGCAGCAAGCCTTCATCAAGCACGATGCCTTCCAATGCGGTTACTGCACGCCTGGGCAGATCTGCTCCGCCGTCGGCCTGGCCAATGAAGGCCGTGCCCACGACAGCGCGCAAATCCAGGAGCTGATGAGCGGTAACCTGTGCCGCTGCGGCGCCTACAGCAACATTCGCGATGCGATTGAAGAGGCCCTGCCGGCCTGCCGCAATGCGGGAGGTGAGCAATGAACCCGTTCCAGTACAGCAAACCGGCCGACGTGCACGAAGCCGTGCACCTGAGCAGTGCCGCGTCGCGCTTTATCGCCGGCGGTACCAACCTGCTGGACCTGATGAAAGAAAACATCAGCCGCCCCGAGCACCTGATCGATATCACCGGCCTGCCGTTGCACGGCGTCGAACCCACGGCCGAAGGCGGCGTGCGCATTGGCGCGCTGGTCAGCAACGCTGATCTGGCCTGGCACCCCTTGATTGAACAGCGTTACCCGTTGCTGTCCCAGGCCATCCTTGCCGGTGCCTCGCCGCAGTTGCGCAATATGGCCAGCACCGGTGGCAACCTGCTGCAGCGCACCCGTTGCTATTACTTCTACGACGCCAGCGTGCCCTGCAATAAACGCGAACCCGGCAGCGGTTGCCCGGCGCGCACCGGCTTGAATCGCATCCATGCGATCCTCGGTGCCAGTGAACACTGCGTGGCGACCCATCCGTCTGACATGTGCGTAGCCCTGGCGGCGCTGGAAGCGCGGGTGCATGTGCATGGGCGCGGCGGTGCGCGAGTCATCGAGTTCGCCGATTTCCACCGCCTGCCCGGTGATGCGCCGCGACGGGATAACCAACTGGCCGACGATGAACTGATCACCGCCATTGAATTGCCCGCCGACCACCTGGCGCGGCACAGCCATTATCTGAAGATCCGTGACCGTGCGTCCTACGCCTTCGCGTTGGTGTCGGTGGCCGCCGCTCTGGAGTTGGACGGCGATGTGATCGTCGACGCGCGCCTGGCTCTGGGCGGCGTGGCCCATAAACCCTGGCGCGACCGCGCGGTGGAGGCGGGATTGATCGGGCAGGCTGTCAGCCGCGAAACCTTCAGCCTCGCCGCCGATGCGATGTTGCAGGACGCCGAGCCGCTGGAACACAACGCTTTCAAGGTCAAGCTGGCACGGCGCGCAATTATCCGCGCCCTGAGCGATGCCGCTGTCGCAGGAGAACGCCCATGAGTGCCGTCGGAAAACCCCTGGACCGTGTCGACGGTCTGCTTAAAGTCACCGGCCAGGCGCGCTATGCCGGCGAGTTCCCCGAACACGACCTGCTGCATGGCAGCGTGGTGTCCAGCACGATCGCCAAGGGCCGCGTGGTTCGTATCGATGCGTCCAGGGCCCTGGCGCTGCCGGGTGTGGTCATGGTGCTCGATCACACCAACCGGCCTCGGTTGGCCAGCTATGACGACGCGTTTGCCGACGCCGACGCCGCCGATGGTTCGCCGTTTCGCCCGCTGTACAACGACCGCGTGCTGTACAGCGGCCAGCCCCTGGCCCTGGTGATCGCCGACAACCTGGAGCTGGCGCGACATGCTGGCTCCCTGGTGCACATCGAATACGAGCGCGATGAGTTCGAAACCGACCTGCTCGCCCAGCAGGCCCAGGCCCATCCGTCGCCACAGACACCGCCGGCCCCGCGCGGGAATTTCCAGGCCGAGTGGACCGCTGCCGCCGTGAGCCTGGACGTGCACTACAGCACCCCCATCGAACATCACAACCCCATGGAACCCCACGCCAGCACCGTGCTGTACCAGGCGGATGGCACGCTGCATATCCATGACAAAACCCAGGGCCCGCAGAACTGCCAGGCCTATGTGCAAAAAGTGTTTGGCCTGGATAAAAGCCAGGTGCGGGTGTTTGCCGCGTTTGTCGGCGGTGCCTTTGGTTCCGGCCTGCGTCCGCAGTACCAATTGCCCCTGGCGGTGATGGCGTCGCTGGCGCTCAAGCGTTCGGTGCGCGTGACCCTGACACGTCAGCAGATGTTCACCTTCGGCTACCGCCCGCGCACGTTGCAGCGCCTGCAAATGGGCGCCGCCGCCAATGGTCGCCTGCTGGCGCTGGGGCACACGGCGATCGGCCAGACCTCGCGCTTCGAGGACTTCAGCGAACACGTGGTGGAGTGGAGCGGCATGCTCTATCACTGCGACAACGTGCAATTGACCTATAAGTTGGTGCCGCTGGATGTGTTCACGCCGCTGGACATGCGCGCACCCGGCGCCGCCCTCGGGGTGATCGGCCTGGAGTGCGCCATGGACGAACTGGCCTGCGCCCTGGCCATCGACCCGGTGCAACTGCGCCTGATCAACTACGCCGAGCGCAACCAGAACGAAGACAAACCGTGGTCGAGCAAAGCGCTGCGCGAGTGTTATGCCGAAGGCGCCGAGCGCTTTGGCTGGAGCCAGCGCAATCCGGAACCGCGCAGCATGCGCGACGGCCGTCAGCTGATCGGCTGGGGCATGGCGGGCGGCGTATGGGAAGCCATGCAAATGAAGGCCAGCGCCAAGGCGCGTATCGATGCCGAGGGTAAGCTGGTGGTGAGCAGCGCCACCACCGATATCGGCACCGGTACCTACACGGTGATGACCCAGATCGCCGCCCAGGCCAGCGGCGTGGCGGTGGAAGATGTGCGCTTCGTGCTAGGCGACTCATCGCTGCCCACCGCGCCGTTGCAGGGCGGTTCGTTCACTGTTTCCTCGGTGGGCACCGCCGTGCAACAGGCCTGCGAAGCGTTGACCGCCAAACTGCTGAGCGTGGCCCGGCAGACTTATCCGGTGTTCAAGGATGCCGAGTCGGTGCGCTTCGAGGACGGTCGGTTGCACACGGGCGACGTAAGCGTGTCGTTGGCGCAGTTGGTCAAGGACAGCGGTGAAGACGCTCTGGAGGTGCAGGTCGACAGCGAGCCGGACAAAAAACGCGAAGGTTATGCCACGGCGACCCATTCGGCGGTGTTCGTCGAAGTACGGGTGGATGAGGACCTCGGCACTATCAAGGTCAGCCGCGTGGTCAGCGCGATTGCCGCCGGGCGCGTGGTCAATCCGAAGATGGCCCGCAGCCAGATCCTCGGCGGCGTGGTATGGGGTATCGGCATGGCCCTGCATGAAGAAACCCAGATCGACCATCAGCTGGGCCGCTACATGAACCACAGCCTGGCCGAGTACCACATCCCGGTGAACGCCGATATTGGTGAGATTGATGTGGTATTCGTCGAAGAACACGACGAGATCGTCAACGCGCTGGGGTCCAAGGGCGTCGGCGAAATCGGCATCGTCGGCGTCGCGGCGGCAGTGGCCAATGCGGTGTACCACGCCACCGGCAAGCGGGTGCGGGACTTCCCGATTACCTTGGACAAGGTGCTTTAAAAACACGGTCTATCCAAATGTGAGAGGGGGCCAGCCCCCCAGTGGCGGTGTTTCAGTCAATGGATGCTTCGACTGTTACGCCGCCATCGAGGGCAAGCCCTCTCCCCCATTGACCTTGTCGCCACAGCGCCTATGCGGTGGGTTTCGAGACCGGTTCTTCCACCGGCACATGCATGCGATCACGGTTGGCCAGGGTGGGGAACAGTTTGATCCACACCCCGGTGACCACCAGGGTGCCGATCCCGCCCATCACCACGGCGGGCACGGTGCCGAACCAGTGGGCGGTGATGCCGGATTCGAATTCGCCCAATTGATTCGACGCGCCGATAAACAGGCCGTTGACGGCACTGACGCGCCCGCGCATTTCATCCGGCGTTTCCAACTGCACGAAGGACGCACGGATGACCATGCTGATCATGTCCGCCGCGCCCAGCACCACCAATACCGCCAGGGAAAACCAGAACGAAGTGGACAGGCCGAAAGCGATGGTCGCCACGCCGAATACGCCGACGGCGGTGAACATCACGCGGCCGACGTGGCGGTCCACCGAGAAGCGCGCCAGCCACAACGACATCAACAACGCCCCTACCGCCGGTGCCGAGCGCAACAGGCCCAGGCCCCAGGGGCCGGTCAGCAGGATGTCTTTGGCGAACACCGGCAGCAGCGCGGTGGCGCCGCCCAGCAGCACCGCGAACAAGTCCAGGGAAATGGCCCCCAGGATGTCCGGACGACTGCGGATAAAACGGATGCCGGCCAGCAGCGAATCCAAGGTGGCCTTGCCTTTGTTCAGCGGCGTCTGGCGGGCAGGCAGGTTGAGGGTCAGCGCGCAGGCGATCAGGTACAACACCACGGTAGGGCCATACACCCACACGCTGCCGAACGCGTAGAGCAAACCACCCAAGGCAGGTGCGACGATGGTGGCCAGTTGCTGGGCGGACTGCGACGATGCCACGGCACGCGGGAACAGCGCGCTGGGCACGATGCTGGGGAGCAGCGCCTGGGTGGTGGGCATTTCAAAAGACCGCGCAGCCCCGAGCAGGAAGGCGAGGATAAAGATCATCTCGCGGGTTACGTTGCCGGTCAGGCCGCCGATGGCCAGGGACAGCGCAATCAGCGCCTGTACGGTCTGGCAAATGGCCGCGACCTTGCGTCGCTCATAACGGTCGGCTACATGCCCGGTGTGCAGCATGAACAGCACGCGGGGTACAAACTCCACCAGGCCGACCAAACCCAGGTCCAGCACATTGCCGGTCAGTTGGTAAAGGTTCCAGCCGATGGCCACGGTCAGCATCTGGAAGCCACTTGCGGTAAAGATCCGCGCCAGCCAGAACGCTATGAAGGGGCGGTGGTGACGCAACAGCAACGCAGGTTCACTAGGCATCGGGAATTCAGATCAAGGCCGGAGGGAAGGGCGAGATTAGCATCAAGCTGTAACAAATAGTTGCGAGAACCGGGGTGAGGCAGCCTGTCACGCGTCAATCGACCACACAACTGGACAGCAAAAATGGGACTACTCTTTGAGCTGTAATTGATCCAGATCAAATCCATCCCATGATTTGTCCTGGCGGGCCGCAAGGCCGGATTCCCTACGTGGTTGGCCAAAAAAAGAAACGAATTGAAATTCGCCACACTCCATATCCGTGGGGGCAGTGGGTGCAGGCTCCCGCCAGCAGCCGGTATTACCTGACAGAGGAAGACTTATGTTCGGTTTGGAGGCGTTAGATCTCGCCCGAATTCAATTTGCGTTCACCGTCTCATTTCACATCCTGTTCCCGGCGATTACCATCGGCCTGGCCAGTTACCTTGCGGTGCTGGAAGGGCTCTGGCTCAAGACCCATAACGATACCTACCGTGACCTTTACCATTTCTGGTCGAAGATCTTTGCCGTCAACTTCGGCATGGGCGTGGTCTCGGGGTTGGTCATGGCCTACCAGTTCGGCACCAACTGGAGCCGCTTCTCGGATTTCGCCGGCGCCGTCACCGGCCCCTTGCTGACGTATGAAGTGCTCACGGCGTTCTTCCTCGAGGCCGGTTTTCTTGGCGTGATGCTGTTCGGCTGGAACAAGGTGGGGCGCAAGCTGCACTTCTTCTCCACGGTGATGGTGGCCGTGGGTACGCTGATCTCCACCTTCTGGATCCTGGCGTCCAACAGCTGGATGCAGACGCCCCAGGGCTTTGAAATCATCGACGGCCGCGTGATCCCCACCGACTGGCTGGCGGTAATCTTCAACCCTTCATTCCCCTACCGCTTGATGCACATGGCCACGGCGGCCTTCGTGGCGACCGCATTCTTCGTCGGCTCCTCGGCGGCCTGGCACTTGCTGCGCGGCAAGGACAACCCGGCGATCCGCAAAATGCTCTCCATGGCGATGTGGATGGCGCTGATTGTGGCGCCTGTCCAGGCGGTGATCGGCGACTTCCACGGGCTCAATACCCTGGAGCACCAGCCGGCGAAGATCGCCGCGATCGAAGGTCACTGGGAAAATAAAGGCAATGAGGCGACGCCGCTGATCCTGTTCGGCTGGCCCGAAATGCAGGCGGAAAAAACCAAGTACGCCGTAGAGATTCCCTACCTGGGCAGCCTGATCCTGACCCATTCCCTGGATAAACAGGTGCCTGCACTCAAGGAGTTCGCGCCGCAGGACCGACCGAATTCGACCGTGGTGTTCTGGTCCTTCCGGGTTATGGTCGGGTTGGGGTTCCTGATGATCTTTACCGGTCTGTTCAGCTTGTGGCTGCGCCGGGGCGACCGGATGTATACCTCCAGACCGTTCCTGTACCTGGCGTTGTGGATGGGCCCGTCCGGCCTGATCGCGATCCTCGCCGGTTGGTTCACCACCGAAATCGGGCGCCAGCCTTGGGTGGTCTATGGGCTGATGCGCACGGCGGATGCCTCCTCCGGGCATAGCGTGGCGCAGATGACCATCACCCTGGTGTTGTTCGTGGTGGTGTACTTCGCCCTGTTCGGCGCGGGCCTGGGCTACATGATGCGCCTGGTGCGCAAAGGTCCTGTGACCCACGACAGCACCGAACCGACCCACGGCGGCCCCGGCCAGAAACGCACACCGGCACGTCCGTTGTCGGCGGCCGACGATGGCACCGACGACGACCACGACCACATCCAGCACAAGGGGAATTGAGATGGGTATTGATCTTCCGCTGATCTGGGCCGTGATCATCATCTTCGGCATCATGATGTACGTGGTGATGGACGGCTTCGACCTGGGCATCGGCATCCTCTTTCCGTTTGTTCCGGGCAAAGTCGACCGTGACGTGATGATGAACACCGTCGCGCCGGTCTGGGACGGCAATGAAACATGGCTGGTGCTGGGTGGGGCGGCGCTGTACGGCGCCTTCCCGCTGGCTTATTCGGTGGTGCTGTCGGCGCTGTACCTGCCGCTGATCCTGATGCTGGTGGGGTTGATTTTTCGCGGCGTGGCGTTCGAGTTCCGCTTCAAAGCCAAGGACCACAAGCGCCATCTGTGGGACAAGGCCTTCATCGGCGGTTCGCTCGCGGCGACGTTCTTCCAGGGCGTGGCGCTGGGGGCGTTCATTGACGGCATTCCGGTGGTCAATCGCCAGTTCGCCGGCGGTTCGCTGGACTGGCTCACGCCGTTTACGCTGTTCTGCGGCGTAGCGCTGATCGTCGCGTATGCCTTGCTCGGCTGCACCTGGCTGATCATGAAGACCGAAGGCAAGCTGCAGGAACAGATGCACAACCTGGCGCGGCCGTTGGCATTCGTGGTGCTGGCGGTGATCGGCATCGTCAGCCTGTGGACCCCGCTGTCGCACGCGGAAATCGCCTCGCGCTGGTTCACCCTGCCTAATCTGTTCTGGTTCCTGCCGGTGCCGCTGCTGGTGCTGGTGACCATGTACGGGCTGATTCGCGCGGTGGCGCGCAATGCGCACTACACACCGTTCCTGCTGACGCTGGTGCTGATCTTCCTCGGCTACAGCGGCCTGGGGATCAGCCTGTGGCCGAACATCGTGCCGCCGTCGGTGTCGATCTGGGACGCCGCCGCACCGCCGCAGAGCCAAGGCTTCATGCTGGTGGGCACCTTGTTCATCATCCCATTCATCCTGGGTTACACCTTCTGGAGCTACTACGTGTTCCGCGGCAAGGTCACCCACGAAGACGGTTACCACTAGGAGGGGCGCGACATGTCCGGCAAGCCTTCGTTGCACGAGATCGAACAGGCTGAAAAGCAACCGCTGTGGCGGCGCCTGGGGTGGCTGGCGATGATTTGGACCGGCAGCGTGCTGGCACTGTTCGTCGTGGCCAGCCTGATGCGCATGTTCATGAATGCGGCCGGCCTGACCACCCACTGACATCCCATCCCGTTGCCTTGCGGCACGGTTTTTTGACCCTGTTTCTACGTTGTAGGGGCGGGGTCTTTTTTTATTTGCGGGCTTTGAGAATCACGAACTTGGGCGTGGCCGCCACCTGCTCGACGCCGCGGAACAGCCGCGCCAATTTGCTGTGATAACCCAGGTGGCGGTTGCCGACGATATACAGCGCACCGCCCACCACCAACGCCTCACGAGCCTGCTGGAACATGCGCCAGGCAAGGAAGTCGCCGACCACCTGCTGCTGGTGGAATGGCGGGTTGCACAGCACCACGTCCAGCGATTGGGCCGCTTGCCCGGCCAGGCCATCGGCGGCGCGCACGATCACGGCACGCTCACCGAGCGCGGCCTGCCAGTTTTCACGGGCCGATTGCACGGCCATGTAGGACTCGTCCACCAGGGTGTAGTGCGCGTCGGGGTTGTGCAGCGCGCTGGCAATCGCCAGCACGCCGTTGCCGCAGCCGAGGTCGGCCACGCGGGCATCGCCCAGGCCGGTCGGCAGGTGCGGCAGGAACGCGCGGGTGCCGATGTCCAGGCCTTCGCGACAGAACACGTTGGCGTGGTTCAGCAACTCAAGGGCGGGAGTGTCCAGGGTGTAACGCGTCGGATAGGGCGAAGCGGCGACAGGGCGCTCGGCCACGGTGGCGATCAGCAGTCGGGCTTTCTTGACCGCCAGAGAGGCGTGCATCGGCCCGATATAGCGTTCCAGCAGGTCCCCGGCCGCGCGTGGCAAGTGCTTGACCATCGCCCCGGCGATCACTTCGGCGCCGGGTGCCAGTCGGCCCTGCAGGCGTATCAGTTGTTCTTCCAATAGCGCCAGGGTTTTGGGCACGCGGATCAGCACGCGGTCGAACGGCCCGGTGGGCACCTCGCTTGCGGGAATGAACGGCACGGCATCGAAAGCCTTGGCGTTGCGCACCAGGTTTTTCTCCAGGCCCTGGGCCGCCAGGAACGAGTCGCCGCTGGACGTCACCTGCACCCGGCCTTCAAGGCTGGCCGCCAGGGCGCCGAAGCTGTCGTTGAGCACCAGCACGCGGGTGCTGACGTTCGGCTGCTGTGCCGCCAGATGGTTGAGCAGGTATTCGTCGGCGGCATCGAAGGCTTGCAGCGGGTCGTTGTGCTGCTCGGGCTGGCGGATCAGATCGAGCTGGGCGAAGGGGCTGTCGAGCAGGGGCATGGGGGGAGGAAACTCTGGGTAGTCGAACCTTCTGGGTGAACGGCGACACGACGTTGAAGGCTGCGTCATCACCCGGAACTGGTCGCAAATGTTACGGTTTTTTTGTGCGGATTACATGCGGTGTTTATAGAAAGCCGGCCTTTGCAGCCACCATCACGGCGGCGATCTTGTTATTGACCCCCAGTTTTCGCATCGAACTGCAGTTGTGAAACCCCACCGTGCGTTCGGACAGGCACAGGATCTGTGCGATCTCCGCCGCGGTTTTGCCCAGCGCCGACCACCGCAGCACTTCGATTTCGCGCGCGGTCAACTTTGTGCACGGCCTGGCAGCTGGGCCGTTGGCGTATTTATGCGCCACTACGGTATGCAGCGCGTGGCACAGCCACAGGGCATTGCCGGCTTTTTCGTACAGTTCCTCCGGGGTGATTTCGCCTGTGCGGCGGCTCAATGTCAGCATGCTGACCACGCCGTGGGGGCTGTGCAACGGCTGTGTCCACCCCAAATGCACGCCATAGGATCGAGCCAGTTGCCACAGATGCGGCGAACCTTCGAAGGCACTTTCTTGCCACACAAACGGCAACACAGAGCGTTGGCAGTGAGTCACCACAGGGTCGTAATGAAAAAACTTGGCGCGGCGGTAGAGTTTGTTCCACTCATTTGGATAGTTGTTTTTTTCGAATACAAGATTTTGATTAGTCGTGTGCTGAGTACTCATTTTGAAGGCGCAGAAGTGAAAGCCGAGGGCGTAGGTTTCATTGACGACCATCTCAAAGACACTGGTGATCTCGTCCTCCTCTTTCAGTTTTGGGGGGCGTGTGTTGTGCCAGTTGACCATCGATAACTCTCCATGTGAATTGGCATGGCTTGGGTACGTCCTGATCCCAATGCTGCTCGGAAAAGAGTGTAGGACACCGGCTACTTTCAGGTACGAAAAAAAATTAATAGTAGTTGGTAATTTTCGAGGGTTTTAACTTGTACAGACTTGACAGTTTTGTGTAGCTATTTAAAAGAGTATTGATTTTGAGGCCTTTGAAGTAGTGTCTAATTGATATCATTTAGTTAGGGTTTTTACTCTAGTAATCGAACGGGAGGACGTTAATAGCTAAATGATTAGTGCATGTGCAAGAAATCTGATCAGTCAAAAGCCGCAACTAATAAAGGGTCTTTCTATCGTCGCGATCGACATTCCGTCAGCGGTCGATAATGCCAGTACAAATCACCGGTGTTAGCCGGCGCGGCTTTGAGGGACACTAGTGGCCTCTGCAGATCGGAGTTCCCCATGACGGCCAGCGCTGAAAAATACACCTGCCAGACCTTGCTCGACGTGCAATCGCTCACCCCCAGCCTCTTCACCCTGCGCACCACCCGCGATCCGGGATTTCGTTTCACCGCCGGCCAATTTGTGCGCCTGGGGGTCACCAAGGCGGATGGCAGCACTGTATGGCGCGCGTATTCCGTGGTGTCGGCGCCTTTTGACGAGTACCTGGATTTCTTCTCGATCGTCGTACCGGGGGGGGAGTTCACCAGTGAGCTTAGCCGCCTGCGTGTCGGCGACACGCTGATGGTGGAGCGTCAGGCCACGGGTTATCTGACGTTGAACCGATTCGTCGATGGCCGCGACCTGTGGTTGCTGGGCACGGGCACCGGCGTGGCGCCGTTTCTGTCGATCCTGCAGGACTTCGAAGCCTGGGAGAAATTCGAGCGCATCATCCTGGTGTACAGCGCACGTGAGGCCAGGGAGCTGGCTTACCAGTCGCTGATCAAGGAACTGGGCGATCGCGAATACTTGGCCGAGTACGCGCATAAACTCACCTACCTGCCTATCGTCACTCGTGAGCAGCACCCGGGGGCCTTGAACGGCCGCATCACCACCTTGATCGAAAACGGCGAGCTGGAGCGGGCGGCCGGGGTAAAACTGAGCCCCGAGCATTCACGCGTGTTGATTTGCGGTAACCCGCAGATGGTCGATGACACCCGCCAACTGCTGAAGAAACGCGACATGAACCTGTCGCTCTCCAGGCGACCGGGCCAGGTGGCGGTGGAGAACTACTGGTAAACGAAAGGCGCCCCTGGAGGCTAATGCCGGTCAGTTAAGAGACGGAACGGACAATCAGTCACCTGTGGCGAGCGGGCTTGCCCCGCGTTGGGCTGCGCAGCAGCCCCAAAACATAGTCCCGGAGCTGCCTGGCATACTGCGACGCTCCTATTGGGGCTGCTGCGCAGCCC
>NZ_JAAMRE010000014.1 GCF_013522705.1 Pseudomonas lurida | reverse complement strand
TACGGAGGGTAAACGTGCCTGCCGGAATGTTGATTTCCAGCAGCGGTCGGCCTTTCGAATCCACCGCCGGCGAGCGAAGCACCATGCCCAGGATGATTTCCTGAATGATCGCCTTACTGATGATCGCGGTGTTGAACACGGCCTGCCCGTTCTCAATTACAAACATCGGTACAACCTTGCCGTCGATTTCATTCACGACCGCCATCCGTTGAGCCATGATCAGGAACTCCGACTGCGACCCATTTGAGCCGAAGGCAAGGCCAGTGGTCACCCGCCGCCCATCCACAATGGTTTGTGCCTGGAGCGTGACCTGCGCGGATACCCTGTTGTCGAGGCCAACTACGGTCTCGCTCACGGATCGGACAGAGGCGCTTGTCTGCCCGATATTCGACTGCAGCGTTTCCGATACCTTGGCCTGCGCCTCGATTTCAGATGCTCGCACCCGCTTCTCAGTGCTGATAGCCGCGGTCGATTCCCACGCCTTAATGGCTCCCGCCAGATCGCCTGAGCCGTTGTCACCGCGGACAGAAGCACGCAGCGCCTCATTGCTCGACGCCTGGGATGTGATCTTCCCGTCCAGATTCGTGACTTTCGAATCCAGGCTCGTGATCGCCTGGGCATTGCCGGTCGCCCTTTGATCGACCGCAGAAAGATCACTCTTAAGCTGGGTGATCTGCGCTGCCGACGTCTCGCGGTTGCTGGCCACTACCTGCTCTAGAACAGTCAGTGACGACTTGTTGTCGCCTACTTGGGCACCCAGACTAAGCATTTGCTGGGCCATCGCGTCGTTTTCACTAGCTCGGGTTTTACGCTCAACGGCAAGATCTGCCGTGGACGTCCACCCTTTGATCGCGTCAGCAAGTTCCCCGGCGCCGTCACCACCACGAGCAGCGGAGCGCAGCGCCTCCACCGAGGTAGCAGTAGCCACGATTTGGCCGTCGAGTTCCTCGATCTTCGTCTCGATGATCTGCACCTGGGATGCCAGCGCGTTCGCTGTCTCCAGGATGGTGCCGATGTCGGTCCAATAGTCTGCGTCGGGCGGCGCCTCTCCCACGGGCACCGGACCTTTTGCTTGGTAGAGACGTTGATCAAGCCGGACTATGTCGCCCTTAAGATAGGGCTTGGACGGGTCGTAAGCGAGCGCATCGGTCACTTGCTGGATCAGGTCTTCCAGTTCCTGCTTGGCTTCCTCGAGGCGTTCATTTACCGAGCCCGGCCCATTACCAGAAATCAGTTCGATCTCTTCGCGCAAGCTCTGATACAGCGCCCCCTTGCCGATCTTATCGGCGTAGTACGCCTCATAATCGCTCTGCTTCGAACTGGCCTGGCCATTGACGGCGCCGCGCACCGGGAAAAACGGGCCGACGTTACCGGTTCGATCTACCAGGCGCGCCCAGAAGAACAGGCTCGCACCGGCAAGCAGGCCGTGCATCTCATGCGAGGCTTGCGGATAGCTGAGGTCGCTCAGCTTGATCGCAGTCGTCAGGTCCGCCGATTGGCTGTACCAAAGTTCCGTCCGCTGGGCGTCTTCGGCACCTGGTGGAAATCCCCACTGGATACCGATGCCATATACCAGGCTGGTCGTTGTCAGGAATGACACCGCCGGCGGCAGGCCAACCTTCCCTTGCAGGTCGGTGAGGACGGAGTTTTTCCACACCGACGAGATGTCGAACGCGCTCACCGCACGCACCCGGGCCAGATAGGCGCCCGAGTAGATGCCGGTGATGTCTACACTCGTTGAGCCCGTGCGCTGCACCTTGATCCAGTTCCCGTTGTCCTTGCGCCACTCCACGTCGTACGCGACGGCACCGGTAACGGCTGGCCATGAAATGTTCATGGTGCTGATGGCGATACCCTGGTTCACGGCATAGCTCGACGTCAGCGTGACGCTTGCCGGCGCCGGAACCACGGTGATCGGGATCACGCTGATGGGTCGCTCTTCCAAGCGCGCGCCAGTGTCGATGTGAGCGAACTTGCTCGGATCGTACTGAACTGCCGAGATCTCGAACACGCCAGGCTCCGGCCGCGCCACGCTGACCACGCGATAAAGCGGGATGGCAAGGTCGTCAGCATCCAGCGCCCACACCAGTTCGCGCTCGGGCGGCACGGAATAAGCAACGGTCACGGTGACCTGCCGACCGCTGACAAATTGCACGGTACGGCCCTCACACTTGCCGTCTGGCAGGTTGAGGATCAGGCGATCACCGGGCTTGGCCTGGGTATCCCGATCCAACGTGATGACCTTGCCATTCACTGCGGAGATACGCCCACCCACGGGGCGCCCCGCCAGCAATTCGTCCGCGATAGGGATCACGTAGCCAGGCAGCGGGATACGGCCGTCCAGGCCGACCTTGAAGGTAACGGCCCGGTCCTTGGAGTTGGTGAGCAGCGCCCACTTACCTCGGCGCTGGGCCTCGGACTCGCGGGTACAGCCGATGGCACTGATCTCCAGCGGATTGTCGCCGTAGCGGCGCTGCAGCTTCTGATCGGTCACCGCCGTGACGTCTGTGTCGTAGTTGTTCAGTGTGTTGTCGTAGCTGATCAGCGCTCTGGTGTACCGGGTGCGCTCCGATGCGCTGGAGTAGGTGAACTTGCCATCGATGACGTTCGCCTTGGTGTAGGCGAAGTCGAAGTCGGTGGCGCGCGGCATATCCGCCAAGGTGAAAACCTGGCCTTGGGCCCAATAGGTCATACCCCGGTAAATGGTCGAGATATCGCGTAGTAGCGACCAGGCGTCAGCCTTGCTCTGCAGGTTCAGGTTGCAGATGAAGCGCGGCTCCTGGCCACCCTTCCCGTCCGGCACCAGTTGGTCGCAGTACTGCGAGATGCGATACAGCTCCCACTTGTCCACCATCCACGGCTTGATGCGACGGCCGAGGCCGAAGCGGTCTCCGGTTGTAATGTCGTAGGTCATCCAGACTGCGTTATCGGTCCAAGCCTGCTTGAATGTGCCGTCCCAAACGCCCGAGTAGGTGCGTGACACCGGGTCATAGTTGCTCGGTATCTGCATCTTTTTCAGCCTTGTCTCGACGGTCACGGCCGGGATACTGCGGAACTGCTCGGCGGAGAACTCAATGTAGAGCAGCGCGGTGTTTGGGTATCGAACCTTCGCATCGATGACCTCAGTGAAGCCTGAGATCTGCATCGTGTCGGAGATTTTGTTGTTGTTCTGGTTGATGGTCAGCCGCGTGATACGCATCAACCAACCGGTTGTTGCTTTGGGAAGATCAATGCGGCGGGTGCGCTCGTAAAGGCTGGTGGTCTTGCCGTCGACCGCTTCACTGAGCACCTGTTGGTAGGCGCCGCCGTCGGTGGCCAACTCAACTTTGTACTCAATCCGGTAACCGTTAATGTTGCCGCTGGCGTCCACAGACTGAAGTGCCGGCCAGGCGAAGCGCACGCGAACAGCAGAGAGCTGCGTGTTGTTGATAGCGCGAACCCATGGCGTCCCGCTGTGCAGCTCGGTACTGATCGTGGTCTCGTTCTCGATCGAGGGGATGCCCTGGATATAGCTCTGATCCACCGCTCCGGTGCGCCACTCCCACTTCACGTTCGGGAAGTTCATGTTTCCCTGGGGATCTTGCAGCGGGGTGTTGTCGAGAAAGATATCGCGCGCGGTAGGCGTGCCTTCGAATTCTCCTTCACCGATAGCGATTAGCATTTTGGCAATGGCGATAGAGCGCAGGCTGTCAGGGGCCTCGGTGGGCGTTTTTGGCTTCTCGGAGCCACCCTTGGCGCCGTAAATATCGAGCTTCTGTGCTGCGCCCATGCTTTTCTCCAGGCAATAAAAAACCGCCTCGGGGGCGGCTGCGGTGCTACGAATGTTGGCTACATTTGGTCTTCGGCGTAGATCGCAGCACTGATGATCGCCCCGCCCACTCGCCGCTTTCCATAGCAGAGCGGAACCGGATTACCGGAAGCGGTGGTGTTCTTGGCGCTGCCGAAGGCATAGCCGGGCGTGTTCTCGGGGGCAGCACTAGTCTTCAGGCCGCTGGCTTGAGGGCTAAGCATCTGGATAACACCGCCAGCAACGAGCCCGATGCCGGCGCCAATAAGAGGAGTACCGAATGGCGTGGCCGAAAAGACCACCCCAACCACAATCAGAATCGCGCCGACAATCGTCTGAAGAATGCCGCCACGCTTGCTACCTACCACTACGGGGGCAATGCGAATATCCCCGGCACCGTGGTAGGCCAGTTCTTTCTCGCTAATGTTGCGCTTGTCGCGAAATACCGCGAATTCAAGCCCGCGTGACTTAGCATTCGATAGAAACCGCTCAAAGCCGGGGATCTGGACGCACAGCGCCTTGATGGCCTCGGCTGGCGACTTCACCGCAAGCCTGAACGACTTCCCGAACTGCCGGAGCTGTCCATGCAAGCGAATGGTCGTCATTGTTTGGTAGTTGATCGCTGAGGTCTGCATCAATTTCTCCAGGCGTAAAAAACCGCCCGAAGGCGGCTTTATGGTTTTCGTTTGTCAGTTGTAATCGACGTAGGGACCAATGTAGAACCCGGCCATATCGCCGCTGATGCGGTATAGGCTTTCCTTACGAGGCTGGACAGTTGCAGAGATGGTTCTAATTGCAGCGCCCGCACAAAGCCCTGATCCGGCGAGACCGGCGCCGATATTCGGCGAGCCTGGGGGGAGATAAAAGGTAGCTCGTTGCCCAGTACCGATTTTCGCAGCCTTGCGCCCATCGATATAGACCACGATATCGCACCCTGAGCCAACAGCGCCGGAGTCGCGTACAACAGTGATCTTCCCGCTTTCACCGGCCGGCTTTGCCTGGAAGGCATAAATCTCATCCGAAGGCACCGGCTTAGCATCCTGCACCGAGATTGCCGATGAGGCACACCCTGCCAGCATCGCCACTGCTACAGCCGCTATCAAAATCCGCATGTCGTCCCCTCTTTGATTTGGCGGGACTGTAGCATTTCCGACGTCGAAATCTCTCTCAAAGTGACTTTTCCAATGCATCGTCGCTGCTGAAACTGATGTATTAGAGGTCGCATTTTATATTGTTCGTGCACCAAGACCGCTCTCGTGATCTTCAATCAATGTTTCAATGCTTCACATTGCGCACGCAAGTCCCTATCGTTGATTGGACCGCAAGTACCGTTATTGGTTTTGGCATTACATAAATAGCGCTGATCGTGATCATCAATGCTATTACAACTGCCTCCGTTCGTTTCCGCATTGCAGGCACGACGCAAGTCCCGATCGTTGATCGAACTGCAGCTACCATGGTTGGTTCTTGCATTACATAAATAGCGCTGATCGTGATCATCAATGCTATTGCAGCTACCTCCGTTCGTTTCCGCATTGCAGGCATGACGCAGGTCCCGATTACTGATCGAACCGCAAGTACCACTGCCCTCCTTAGCTCTGCAATAAGCGCGCTGGTCCGAATCACCAATGGTGGCGCAGCCGGCAAAGGCGTAGCCGCTAATCATCAGCAGTACTACAAAAATCAATTTCATCGTTTTCTTCCTTGGTTTGCCGGAAATCCGACCGGCATCGTCGGCATCCCTGGCGAGCTGCACAGACACATGTCAAATTGACATTATCGCAAGAAAAAGTTCCCTCGCATCTTCAAGTAGTCTACCCGCTGTCCTAGCGGTCAGCGTGGATGGAATGCCAGTGGCAACCGGGTGGCGCTGCCGCGTCATGTTGATTGTTTCGCGTCTTTGTGCCTGAGGATCAGGCGCGTCCTGTCATGCCAGGGTCCGCCGTAGACGATAATTTCTGACGGCCTGCCGTATAGGTGGTGCAGCAGGAACGGACCTGGGCCGACAACGCAAGATTCCTCGCCAGGCAACGATGGATCGGCGCCAAGGTATATGCCAGCGTGGTTCGGATGGGCTGTCCGGCCGACCTGCATAACGATCATGTCGCCGCGTTGTGGCATGTCGACACGCATGAAGCCGGCGGCCTCGTAGTTCCGCTCGTAGAGGCTTGCGTTACCCGCGCTTTCCCACCAGCCATCGGTGCGCTGGAAGGCTTCGAATTCCAGACCCCACTCTCGGGCATACCAATCAGCGCAAACCTGCCAGCAGTCCCAGGCGCCGTGCACGAACGGGCGCTTGAGTAGCGGCGTGCTGCCGGTTGGCGTGATCGTGCGCACGTCGCCTTCGGGCCACGACAAAATGTGCCAGGGCAACGCCGTGGCTTCGCACATGGCCAAGTCATGCGGTGACGGCCTGCAGGTGGCGTCCGGATGCGAGTGAACGATGCCGACCACTTCGCCCAAGTCTTCCGCCGCGGCGTAGTCCTCGGGATCGAGTCTGAACTCTTCGTTCGGATCCGTGGCGATGTTCCGGCACGGGTAATACTTCTGCGCTCGCCCGACGGCCAGTAGCAGGCCGCAGCACTCGCGCGGATATTCCGCCGCCGCGTGCGCCTGGATGGACGCAATGATGTGTTTGCGCATGGTCAGCTCCGGGCTATGAGGGAAACGGCAGGGAAGCCACCGAAGGAGAGTTCGTTGTTCTCGCCGAAGCGCAATTTGCACGACGACAGACAGCCTTTGCACTGATCCTTGGCCGGGTCATCCGTGGGGTTGTCCTCGTCGTCGAACATGGCCACGCCGGTATAGCCGCAGTCCGGCCCCCGGTAACCATTGGTCATGGCCCAATGGCAGAACGTGGTCATCTGCCGCCCGGGCAGGCCGTGGTTATCGATCTCGCCCGGAGAGGACAGCTCCCAGACGACGGCCTCGCCGTCTTCACTGGTTTTCTGGTCGATGTACCAGATCTCCAGCGCCTCCTGCATGGGGTCGGCGGTTGGGTTGCCCTCAGGGAAGTTAGCCGCATCCAGGTACTGGGCCAGGGTCTCGCGGACTGTGAGCTTGAACTTGAGCATGTCCTCGAAAGCCAGGCACAGCGCCGTGACGCGCCCGTTGACGTTGCCGGCGGCAAAAGTCGGCCGAGAGGCGGTGCCATCGCTGCTTGAGGAAATACCCTCAATCTGCACCGGCCAGGCCGCGTACTCCTGACCCTGCCAGATAATCGACTTGGCGGGCAGATCCTCTTCCGAGCCCTCATAGGCCAGTAATTCTTCTGGCGTGTGCGGGATAGCGTGACCGTGGAAGCGCAAGTAATCGGCGCCGTACTCGGTACCATCAATTTCGAACAGGCGAATCTCGCCGCCGGGCTCCAGTTTCTGGATGTCCGTGATCAGTTCCATGGGTGGTTATCTCAGGGATGAAAGGTTTGCTGGAAGGTCGCGGTGATGGCGTAGACCTGGCCGCCACGGTGCACTGGCTTGTAGCCGTTGCACTTGTAGAGACCAAGCTCACCCAGGGGCGGCTCCCAGAGGAAGCCCTTCGAGCCTTTGTGTCGGTCGATGAAGTCCATGATTTCCTTAATGCGCGGCTTCAGGCCGGTAAATGTTACCGGCCAGGATTGCGACCGGTTGTTGAGACCATCCTCGACCGACTGCTCGTAGCCATCTCCGAACTTCTTGGAGCGGACGCGCTGGGCAATATCGCCCTCCGCGCCCTTCTCCGTCGCCCATCTGAATCGTTCAATAGCCATCAGCGCCCCTTAATTGCTTTGTTGATGACGCCGCCCTGGCGCATGTCCCTGCTCCGCAGCTCCTGATACTTCTGCTCTACGAACGTCGCCAGCTCCTTGCCGAAGAGGTCATAGCCAGGTGCATCAGCCGAGGAGGTAGCGTTGCCATCGCCATCGATATGCACTTCGACATTGATCTGCGTTCCGCCAGTCCCGCCGCCGCCCATGGCCATAACCCCGAGCTTGCCGCTCGACGTCCGGGTCAGCGGCATGATTGCTTCCTCCCCTGCCTCACCCATGACGCCGGTTTTGCCATTGGCCATCCCGAAAGCCGTGGGCTTGCTGACGATGGAGTTCGTGAACGCACCGCCATCGGCGAACATCTGCACACCGCCCGACCACGCGCCGCCCTTGGCTTGCGGGAAGTAGGTGCTGGAGTAGCCGGCCGAAGAGGCACCGAGGTTTGACGACGTGGCACCGGCAGACCCGGCGGCCATGCCATTGCCGCCGCCGGCCGCGCTGCCACCGAAGTAACTCGCCGCCGCGCCAACCAGACTGCCCAGCAGTGCCGAACTTGCCTGCCGTGTCGCAATGCGCGCCATGTCCGCCAGGATCGATTTGGCGAAGTCCGAGAACGACGCCTTACCGGTCATGGCAAAGTTGACGATGGAATCCTCCATGGAACTGAAGGCGTTGCCGAACAGGCTTTTGGTTTGCCCGGCGATGTTGCGCGCCGAATCCAGGTAGTTATCCCAGGCTGCCGTTGCGCCCTTCGTCCAATCGCCCTCGGCGTTCTCCACATCCGCATAGTTCTGCCGGATCTGGTCCGTCGCGGCCTTGTTCGCGTCTGCGAGCGCCTGCGACTTCCGTTTAAACTTTTCCTCCGACATGTTGCGCGACGGATCAGACTTCTGATTGGCGAGCTCCAGCGACTGCTGAGCAAACCGGTCCTGCTGGCTGTTCAGTTCGCCGCTGAGTGCGTTCTGTCGATCGCCCTGCCCAACGCCGAGCACTGCGCGCTGGCCTGCCAGTTCCAAAGCCCGCTGTTGCTGCCCCAGCGCCTGCACGTACGTGCTGATCGCCCGCTCCTGCTTTGCCAGGCGCCCGGTTTCGTTGGTGGCGAGCACTTCAAGCTGGCTGTTGGCATCCTTCTGCGCTTTAACCAATCCGGCGCGCGCGTCGGCGATCTTCTGGTCCAGCTGGATGCTTTGCGCAGCCGACGTGGACTTCTTGCCCTTGGCGGCCTCAAGCGCCGCAATCTCTGCTTCGTAGGCTGCCGTTGTCTGGTCGAGCTGATTCCCGATCAACGCCTGGCGCCGCAGCAGATAGTCTTCCTCAGACAGTAGGCCAGCCTTCTGGGCCGCCTCCAGTTCCTTCTGGTAGTTTTTGTAGGTGTCGGTGATCGCCGCCAAGTCGTTCTTGGCGTTGTTGAAGCTGGTCAGATCAACTTGGGTGGCGGCGGTTTTCGGGTCCTTGTTTTTATCCTCAATGCCTTTCAAAAGAATGTCGTACGCACCACCGGAAAACTTTTTGCCGTCGTAGCTCACACCGTCAAGCAGTGGCGACTTTTGCCCTGCCTTTTCTGCATTCTCGTAAAGCGCTTTGAACTGGTTGTTCAGCTTCTCCAGTCCCGCTTTGCGCTTATTCAGAGGGTTGACGTTGTCTAGTTGCGCATCCAGCGCTTTCTGAGCCTCGATTGCCTTCTGGTTAGCGTCGGCGTTCTCACCGGTGACAATTGCCAGGTTAGAGCTGGCAGTCTGTCTGGCCTTCAGCTCGGCAAGTTTTTTCTCAAGCGCCTCAGTTGAGTCGTCATGCTCACCGGTGCCCAGACCAAGAGCCGAGTTCAAGGAACTGAGACCGTTAGAGATGGCGCCAGCAATTCCGCCGCTCTTGCGGGTATCAAGAACACGCTGGGTGATCTCGATCTGCTTGGCCAGGTCAGGGAATATCTCCGACCGGACTTCTGCGTACGCGCCCTTGATGGCGTTCTTGATCCTGTCCCAGTCGCGCTCCACGTCGGATAACGATTCGCGATAAGTCTTCAGGCGCGTCAACGCGGCCTGGTTCAAATCTTCGCTGAGCACATCCAAGGCACGCTGGCTGTCGCCCTGGTCATCCAGCCCCTTGATCACCTGGTACTGCTCGAGGGTGATCAATCCGTACTGACTGCTGATTTTGCTGGCGGCTTCAGTTGCTGTATCGCCAGCGGTGGCAAAGGACTTGGCGAGTTCGCCCGCCCCCTGACCGGTAACTTCGCTGACTGCCGCTGCAGCTTCAGCCAAATTGCGGATCTGGGTGCCGCTGGTGGCCGCGCCAGACGCAAGCGAAACAACGGCCTCTCGCGCACCGAACAGGTTACCGGTAACACGCCCAACGCCGTCGGCCATATCCTTCAGGCTGGCAATAGCTTGCCCCGCGCCATTCGTGCCGCCGTTGATCGCAGCATTGAACTCTCGCGCCTGCTTCATCGCATCGAAGTAGGCATAGCCAACCGAGCCGAGTACAGCGACCAGCAGGCCGGCCGGAATCAGCATCCCTGCCAGGCTTTTCGCCGATTCACCGGCGCCAGCCCCCAGCTGAGCGATCGCACGCGCCCCACTGCCCAGATCGCCTGCCTGGATGGCGTTAGCCAACTGCATGACGTTTTCTTGAGCTTGACGGGTACCGAGCTTCAGCTTGTCGAAAGCGCTAGCGGCTTCAGTAAGCCCCGACCGGTCCTTCCCGATCTTAGCCAGAGCCTCGTTGTAGCGCTCTGCATCGATCTGACCAGCTTTATGCAGGTTATTGAGCGCGTTCTCCTGAGCCTCAAGCTTCGCCAACTTGGCGGTTACCGGGTCAATCCCGTTGACGGTACGCTTCAGCGCCTCAATCTGACGATTTTCCGCTTCGATCAGCTTCTGCTTCTGCGCCAGCTCTTTGGCTTCTGCCTTTTCAATCTTGTCGTAGGCCTTTCCCAGCTGATCCTGATATTTCGCCTGCTCTTCGATGGTGACCAAGCCGCCCTTGCGGGCGCGCTCCAGCAAACCCTCGGCTTGAACCAGCGACTCCATGCTCGAAATATTGCCCGTCATAGCCTTGTCTAGCTGGCTGATGACGGAGATTTCCGCGACTGCGCTGTCAGCTGCCTTGCGACTGGCTCCAGCTTGCCGACCCCTCGCTGCCGTTGATTTATCGATGCTTTGCGCAACATCCGCTTCGGCCTGGGAAACCTTTTTACCGGTGTCGGCCAGGCCTTCGCCCGTTGTGCCCAGGTCATCAATGGCCTTCTGGGCGCCTTCAGCGGAATCGACTAGCTTATCAAGATCATCAGCAGCCTTTGCGGCCTGTGACGACTCGACAGCAATACCCAGGGAAGCGAAGTTGGTGCTCATTTGTTTTCTCTCTGTTCCGCCATCACCTGCAGGGCTTCAGCCTCCATACGGCGAAAGTCGCTGAAAATGGTTTGTCGCTGGCTGATCGGTACGCCACACATCCGAATAACCCCGGAGAGAACGCTGTAGTCCATGCCTGTCACGCCGCACGCGCCTGTTCGCCACTGTGTGCTCATTGCCTCAAAGACCTTGAAGGCGTCCCAGTTGTCGGGCCAGATGCCGATCTCTGTGGAGTAGTCGGCCGCAGTGAAGCCGAAGGCATCCGTGCCCTCCAGCGTCGGCTCATAGAGCGCGCGTGCAGCGCTTAGGAGTTTCCCAGGCGGGCTTCGTTGAAGGCTTCGGCGTAGGCATTCAGCACGGCCTTGGGGGCCGAGTTAATGGAGTTGACGAGGATGCGTACGTTTTCAGGCGTGAACTTTTCCTCGATATCCCAGCCGACGACGACATCAAGCAATTGGTCGGCCTGCAGATCGATCTGAGCAGCCGTGAATGCCTTGAGGTCCATGTCTCCTAACTGCTTGCTCAGCTCGTCGTGCCGCTCGTTCCAGCCGGTGTACAGCTCGGCGAGCGCGGTGCGATCCAGGTACTTGAACTCGAACTCCACCTTCTCGGCGCTATAACCGGCACGCTGGATCATCACCGCCGCCTTGAAGGTCGGCTTCTGGATCAACTTGAACTTAGCCATGAGCCCTTCCCTTACGACGCGTAGCGAATGAATTTGGCGACGACTGCAAACACTGCGGTGACGGTCATGATGTTGTTCTTGTTGAGGGACGGCACGTTGTCGAACGAGGCGTAGGCGTTGTAAACGATGCAGCCGCCAGCGGCGAGGTTCACCTTCACGGCGCGAGGCTTCTTGTCGTCATCTGCCTCAATCAGCACGTCGTTGTGAGGCAAATCGGGATCGTCAGCCAGAGTGAGCGTGAACGCGATCGCCGACTTGGTCGTCGGGATCTGATGCTCGTCATCCTCTTCAAGAAAGGAGTAGGTTGCGTTCTGCTGATCACCGCCGGACTTCGCGGATTCCGTCACCTGGCTGACGGGCACCCAGTCCGTGATCTTGCGCACAGACCCAGCGCCGCCGCCCGCAACATAGCGCGCTACGTTGAGAGTGTTTGCCTTTTCAAGGACAAACGCGTCGGCGGTAGCAGTTTTCACGCGCAGCACGCGATTGTTCAGTCGGGCCCAGCCAGACGTCACCTCGACAAAATCGCCAGCCTTGAGGCCGTGAGCCGCCGCCGATACCGAGGCTTCAAGAGCATTGGAGATCGCAGTGACGACGATCGGATTGCCGTAGCCGGATGCGACGACAACGGTAGAGCCATTCGGCAGAAAGACGGCCATGGGTATTTCCTCTTTTCAGAAATGACAAAACCCGCACAGAGGCGGGTTATTGGGTTTGCCCTATGGGCGGTGGAAGTGCTAATCAGGTAAATCTGGAATGGAGCAAAGGGGAAAAACAAGGTGACAGAGGTCTCGCTACTCAACCTGCTTCAAGACATGGAGATCAGCTTGCATCAAGCAAGTGTCCGAAATGACCCTGAGCAACTCAATCGTCTATTGCACAAAGACTTCCATGAAATTGGTAGTTCAGGGGCCTTCTATTCAAAAGCTGATACCGTTGAAAGCTTGCCGCTTCAAAGGTCTCGCGTTGATATCTTGGCGCGAAATTTCAAACTGACCGTGATATCTAAGGACGCTTGTCTACTGGTATACGAAGCCTCCCAATCCAGCCGCGACGGAGCACCAAGGCAATACGCACGGAGATCTTCAATCTGGAAGCTTGAGGCTGGAGTCTGGCAAATGCTATTCCATCAAGGGACGCCTACTCGCCCGTTTGATCCTGGCTAAACGGTGTCTGCTCGGTATTCGAACGACACAGGTACGGTGAACGTGGGTGGATCGGTTATACCAGGGCCAGGGTCTGCCGATGACATCGTGACGACGGTGACGCCCGCCTTCGTGTCTCTCGCGTACAGTGGAAACAGTGCGCTCAGCTCACCCACAAGCGGGTTCGTTTTTGTCTTCCCGGTATTAGCCGGAGCCACAATGCTGACCTGGTAGACGCCGATGAAAGCGCGGTGATCTCCGGCAAGCGTGCTACTTGCGGTATCGCCTGGGAGCGCAAATGCCCGTAGGTAGGTCTCGCCGTCCGCAGGGTCATACTGGATATTCTCAAACACGACCTTGATCGGCTCTGCCCGCGCCTTGCTCCAGGCAAGTAACTTGGCCTCGTAGATCGACGCGATAATGGCGTGGCTCATACCTGGTTGTTCCTTCTGGCTTCGTCGACGATCTGCTGGAAGCGGGCCAGAGTGATCCGGACCATGCCGCCGGGTGCCTGGGTTGAATGCCCATACTCCAGCGGGATGCCATACGGCAGGTTGTTGACGATGTAGGCCGTTTCGCCAGCCGTCAGTGCCTGGACCTGCAGTCGCAGCTTAGCCAGCGTCACGCCACCAGCCGGATCGACCTGATCAAGCGTGCCCTCCGCCGGCGTGCCGATGGAAAACTGCCAGTTCCCCCGAAACCGGCCGCCAACGTAGTCCTTGCCTGCCACCAAACCGTTCACGTTGAAGTTCTGGTCGCGCTCGGTCTTGGTCAGGGGCTTGGCGTATTTGACCCCGCGCCGCAGCTTGCCGGCCTTCGTGAAGTTTGATTCGTTGAGGTTGATGATCGTGTTGCGCACCGCGACATTGAAGTCGTAGTCATCGGCCGCCCGGGTGTTGCTCTGTCGATGAGCGACGTTCACCGACCAGATCTCTGGATTGCCCACCGGCGACATTCGGATAACGCTGCTGCCGATCTCGATAACGATCTCTCGGATGGTTGCATCGATACCAGCCTGGGCTCGCTCAGCGAAGTCTCGAATGTTCTCGGCAAAGCTGCCGTTCATGCTCGCGTACTTGTTCGCCATGTCACTTCCTCAGCTGGGCCGTCCACGTTGCATCAGCCGGATCGGCGGACACTTTCATCACCCGCAGGTCGTTGATGATGTCGCCAATGGCTGGGGTAGCCGGTACCGTCGTTGGCACACCGGCCTCCGACACGAACAGTTCGTTTTGCAGCACCAGCAGCTTCTTGTCGGTAGTCTGGATGAGGGAACCGTCGATTTCCTTGGACAGGTAGCTGCCCAGAACACCGCGCCCCCTGTAAGTGACGGTGCTGTCTGGCGTTTCGCCGCCCAGGTCAGGGTCATACTCGCCCGCGATCTTGCGCACGCCCGTCACGGGTTTAACCGCGTCGGCCAATCCATCAGGATCGTCGAACGACTCGGCCAATTCGGCCTGGATCTCTTCACGCATGCCCATGATCAGATCCTTTTCAGCATCATCACGCTGGAGCGCTTGATCCACGGTTCCAGCAGCACCATGGCGAAGTTGACGCCGGCTGACTGATCGGTGGAGCCTGCCACGTAGGTCTTGCTCACAGACGTGCCGGACTGCGCGGATACGGTCTTGCTCTGCACTTCCTTTTGCGTGGCCGTGAACAGCTTGCCCGCCGCTGCCTCTTTGGCAACCTGGGCGCCGGCTGTTTTGATCTCGGCCGGAACCGGATCAGGAACAGCCCGCTTAATCTTGGCTGTGAGCCAGGCGTTTGCCATAGTCACAGCAAGGACCGGATCACCGGTGCCGGACCAGTCAGGACCGAGCTGGGCGTCAACATCGGCAATGGTGATGAAGTCGGTCATGTGCTTGTCCTTATTCCGCTGGCACCAGGGCCTGCAGGTCTTCTTTCTTGGCGGACGGGTCGAAGGCAATGCCCTTCTCGGTCAGCCATTCTTTCAGCTCGGGGACCTTCATTTTCAGAGGATCGGTTTCTTTGATCTCTGAATCTTTGCCGTCGGACACCTTGATGCCGGCCGCTTGGTAGGCGTCGAAGATGTCCGGGGCATCGCCATCAACCACCACCTCGGTAGCGGAACCGATGACACCGAAGAATTCGCTCAGCAGGCGGTAGCACACGCCGCGCTCTTTGCCCGGCTTGTCCGTGTAGATTACTTTCATGAGTCACCTCAAAAGCATCCCGGCGCCATAAGGGCGCCAGGCTGTGTGGGCCGGATTACGGCGTGGTGGTACCGCTGATCACAGCGGCGAACGGGACCTGCTTGCGGCTGAATACACGCTCCCAGTTGCCCGCGGAGGCATACTGAGTCGCGTTTGGGCTGAGGTTCTGAGCTTCGGAACCCTTCCAGCTGAAGCCGGCAGGCTGGAGGATGTAAGTCTTCCGCTCCCACAGCACTTCGGCACCGCCGCCGTTACCTCCGCCGGGCTTACGCTCGAGCTCGACCGGCACTTTCGGCGTGCCTTCGCCGTAGCCGAAAGCGCCCTGGCCGAAGAACACGGACAAGTACTTGCCCGCGCCGTACACCAGGGCGTCGTCCATGAACACCGGCTTGCCGAGGTAGGTGGCCAGGATGATCTTGCCGTCCGAGTCACGCAGGTACTCGATAAGGTCCTGCTTGACCATCTGGTTCATCACCACTGAGTGAACGCCGATCGCGCCGAACTGGTCAGCGGCATCGCCGGCGGTGAACGCGGCATCCTGGAAGGCGTTCGCACTGACGGTCGCGCCCGCGTCGATGACCATGTCACCGCCGTTGTTCGCGATATTCGAGGCGATGATGCCGCGCGCAGCGCCCAAGGTGTAACGCTGCCATTGGCGGGTCCAATAGGTGCCGAAGCGGTTGCGGATCTGCTGCTGAGGCTCGCTGTTCGCAAGTTCAGCGGTCAGGTCAGTAACACCGTAGCCTTTGTTGAGGTACAGAACCCGGGCACGCATGCTGTCCTGGGTGACCTTTCCGACTTCGCCCTGGTCATTCGGGTCGTCATTGCTGATGTTCGGCGCTTCATCGGCGTTGAGATCCTGCCAGTAGCTGATCTCAGCGGTGCCCTGGCTGCCGGAAGCAATCGCGTCCAGCACAGGAGAGCGAGTCACGATGCCCGACTCGTATACAGCGGTCTTTTCCGGGCTGTTAACCGGCGCCAGGGAGGCGTAGTAGTCGCCGACGAAGATGTCGGTCAATTGGGTAGTTGGCATGGATTAGGTTCCTTTGGTGGCCTGGATTTTCTTGAAGAGATCGGGATTGTCACGGGCGATCGCAGCGCGTTCGGTTTCCGTGTACTCGCCCCACTTTTTCGTGGCCTTGCCACCGTTGTCGCCGGTCTGCCCGGCGCCCTGAGCCCTTGGCCACAGGTGTGTTGCTGTTTCACGCAGGGATTCCGCCCATTCGAGCGGTGACAGCGGGGTTTTCCCGTCCTTCCCGTAAACGACCTCGCCATCACGGTCGGTGGCAATTGCCTCACCGTCTTCACTGAGTTTGAAAGTGCCCCGGGCGCGCAAGATGATGTCCTCGGCGGCCTCTGGGAGCGCGCCGGCTTTGATGGCAGCGGCGCGGATTGAATCAGCCAGCACCTTGTCGCTGTACTTAGCTGCGAATTGCTCAGCCTTGTCGGCACGGGCTTTCTCGGCGGCCAGCTTGGTGTCGTAGTCGGTGCGCAAGCGCTCTGTGCGGCGGGTGATGACCTCGTCCAGCTTGCCCTCGGCGATCAGCTTGGTCTCTTCATCCTGACCAACCTTATTAAGCAGGCCTTTCACTGATGCAATGTCCAGGCCTTCGAACTGGGACTTGAAGCCGTCCAGCTCGGTCTTGGTGGTCCGGAGCGAGCCAAGCAGCTCGGTGTTTTTGTTCTTGAGTCCCATTGTGGCTGCATCCACTGCGGCGGCAATGGCGGTTTTTACTGCCGGGTCTTCAAGATCAATCTGGTTTTCGTCTGCCACTTGGTGCACCCCTTGGGTTTGGTCGGCCCGCTTTGCAGGCATAAAAAAACCCCGGCATGGCCGAGGTTGGTATGAATCTGTTTTTGGTTCAGTTGCTCAAGGTGAGCATATTCTTGTCTATGGAGGCCTTGAACTCATGCAACGTAGTGCTAACGACAAATTTCAATCCTGAAGCTTTTCCACGGCAGTATTGTTCAACGTATCTATTGATCTGCCGGTCAAACCCTGGCGTCAAATGCAGGGAAATACTATCGCCATAGGTCATCGCCGCTGGCAGCGGGTGACTCCCCAGCCAAAATTGGTGGATATGTAGGTAACTTCTCGCATGGGACGACTGTACCGAAACGCCTGTCACCTTCACCGGACGCTTTCCATCTGATGTGATCCCGAGAGCAATGAACCAACCCTCTTCTCCAGTATTGGTGATGGCCGACCGAACAGAAACCCGGAGATTTTCAACATCCTCTCTGCGTTGTTTATCAGCCAGCCAAAGAGTGGTGAGAACTGCTGCCAGTGCGCCAATGCCGGCAACCCATCCGCCAAGCATTGATAGGACAGGCACGGTCTCTGTAATGAACTTGTCGTGGTTGTTGCTGAGGCCAAAAGAGAGCCCGAGCAAAAAAACGAAGCCAATAACGGTGATGAATACTACGAGCAGAAATGCCCACCGCAGCAATTTGAACATCGGCTATTCCTTAGCGACTAAATGCAATCCTCGCATTATCAGGTAATCGGCGAACTGTGTCCTGCTCGGTGCGTACGGCGGCGGTCGCATGCGAAAGCCAGGCGTATCGCGATTGAGTCGAGTGCGACGACCATTGGACTCAATGCAATGCGTCGGCTCTTCGATCTGGAAGCCCTGTTCTGCTGCATACAGCTCGACCGCCAGCCGTACTTGGCCCCACTCAACCTCAAAGGGCACGAACGTCTCGGACAGCGTCTGATATTCGATTTTGCAATCACGCCGTGGCCAGGCCATAACCTGGTCGGGATTGGCCTTTCGCCCTTTCCACTGGCGACCATTGATGTCGGCCGCAGCGCGCAGCAGCAGTTCGACCTGTTTAGCCTCTGCTTCAGGTATCCGGAACCCGTAGTAGTCGCGGTAGAAGGTCAGCTTCTCCAGCGGCACGAAGCTATTGGCGTCTGGCCTGCCCTTCCCATCCTCAACGATGATCTGCATGTGCTATCTCAACCTGATGGAGCGCCGAGTGTAACGCCTGCTCGGGTAAACATGTCGGGCTCGACTTCTTTCAGTTGGGCGAGGGGCAGCGGTTTGAAGGACTTGTCGAGCTGCAGCTTGGCGAATTTCTCCGGCGTCAGCCCTCCATCGCGGAACAACTTGCCCCGGACCGGCCCGAGCGCATGATCCTGGAAGCTCGCCGGTTGCGTTGCTAGCCACTCGTAATAATTCAGACCTGCGTCGACCTGGGCCCCGCCGTTATCGCCCACCGAGGCGCGCGTGGCGTCCTTCGCGAACATCTCCGAAAGCCTGGTGGTCGGCACGGTAGTTGATCGGCAGTTGATGTGCGCCGGTGGCAGCGGACCTTTGCCCAGGTCGAAGCGCATCCCATCCAGGCCCTTGCACTGCTGCGAGGTCTTGCGATCGAGCGTCGACACCCAGCGATAGCCCAGCACCACGTCGCTGTTGGCCTTCAGCGTCTCCATTCGTGCCGTCGTGGCCACATGCTGGATTGCCGTCTGCACCACGGCGGCAGCATTGCGGTTGCTCACCGCCAAGACGCCGTCAGTGAAGTTCTGCGCTGCCGTACCGCGAATCGCCTGGATGATCTGGGCGTTGGTCTGGCCCTGGCCGAAGCCGAGCCGGATCGTGTTGGTGACGCGCATCGTCTCGGTCCGCGTCCAGCCGCTGACGAAGCTCTTCAGCAGCTTGCCGCCGTCGATGCCCTTCACCTGTAGCGGGTAGGAGAACACCGCAGCGCGGATCACCGTGTTGGTCGGCACCACAGCGTCGATAGAGAGCGCATTGCTCAGGCTTTTGGCCTCAAAGCTCGACTCATACAGCGCGATGTCGACCAGATCGGCCTGCACCAGGTCGCGGTAGGCCTTGTAGATCTCCAGCAGCTTGCCGTCCACACGGGCCAGGAACTGCTCAAGGCGGTCCCGGCTGTAAGTGGTCAGTTCCTTGCGGGTGAGTTGATCCCGCACCAGCTTATCGATCTGGCGTAGGTACTTCTCGAACTTCTTGACCTCGCCGGCCTTAAGCCGCTCCAGCATTACCGAGTGGCGCGTCGTCTGCTCCAGCAGTTGGCTGTCCGCCTGCACCAGGTTTGTCGTTGGCATCGTCTTTGTCCAAGTTGATGCCGGCCGACTCGCGCTCATCGCTGATCAGTTCGGCTTCGTCTTCGTATGGGCGCTCCGGCAGCTTGCCGGTGGTGAGGTACTGCCAGTAGGTGTCGGCGCTGATCGTGCCGGCCATCACGCCCTTGAGCAGTTCGGCGAGCACTTGGGCGTCGACCACCGGGGTCACGAACTCAGGATTTACCTTGAACTTGACCTGCTTGGGGTCGTAGCCCTTCCACTCGGCTGCGTACCGCAAGCCTTGCTCCACCGCCTCGGCCACCGTGATGACGATGCTGTGCAACGTGGCGTGCTGGTCGTTCTGACGCGTTTTGCGCGCCTCGCCCGACTCAGTGCCGGCCACGTCCATGACCTTGGCGCCTGCCTCAAGCGCGGCGTTCTTCTGGTCATCCATCGCTTTGCGGTTGGCTTCAATGCCGGTGCCCTTGAACTCCAGATATTCAGCCTTGCCGCTTGGGCCAAGGTCCCATGCTGCCGAAGGACCAGTCACACTCAGCTCTACAGCCTCATCCAGACCGGAAACCCACGGTTGCGGGTGACTGGTCTGATGCAGAGAGCTGAAGTAGTCAGCGCTGATCTGGTAGGACTTCAATGCGGACCGCGCCATGGTCAGCAGCGGCACCTCATCAACATCCGGGGAGTTGTCGGTCGAACCGCAGTAGATCACGGGCAGGTATGGCAGGCCTTTGACCAAGCGGTTGTCAGTTCCGGTGGTGCCCAGCGGCTTTTCGTCCTCGACCAGCTCGCCGCCTTCATTTCGCACCGAGGTGTAGCAAACATCGCCCAGCATGAAGAACTCCCGGAAAACCGTGTCGCAATCGTGGCTGTAGCGATCGCCGCCCTTCTTGCGAAACTCGCGGAACACCGAAAGGACCAGATCCTGCCGTCCGCCCTGATCAGCAGTGTCCCAATTTATGGCGTTGCGGGTGGCGTACGTCGAGAAGTATGGCTCGCCGCTCTCGTCGATGTTCACCACCAGCGGTACCCGGCCGTGGGAAATGGCCTGGCGCACCATCCGGAAGAACAACTGCTTCAGGCCGAAGCCGTCGGCTGTGGCGTTGTCCTCCAGCCCTTTCAGGCCAGACGGTAGTTCGATCTCAGGAATCAGCCGAGACACCAGCCCCATCATCGAACGCAACGAGTCGCGCACCCAATGCTCGTACTGAGCCCGGCTGGTGTAGTTCTCGTAGAGGTACTTGTTGCCCGCGGCGTCGATCTTCTCGGCCTCAACCATACCGCTCGGCTTGGGCAGGTTGCGCTCGTTGCGCTTCACGGCGCACTCACCCTCGAGCGCGTCGTCCATCATCTCCCACTCCGCGATGTGCGCGTCGTAGTCGGGGTTTGTCGATTGCACTGGCATCAGGCCAAGCCTCCAATTCGGCGTGTTCCGCCTGTGCGTGTTTTGATCGGGTAGCGCTTGGCAATGAAGTAGCCAGGGGCGTCCACGAGGTGGTCGTATCCGGCCTTCTTGTCGGGCTCACCCTTGTCCGTGTAGATCTGCCGCTCCAGGCACTGCGTATATTTCGGGCATTGGTCAACGTTGACCAGGTAGCGGTGCTCGCCATACGTGTTGGCGAACATTGCGCACATGGCGTTAACCCTGTCTTTTACCGCGGGGTTGGTCGAATCCACCACTACGGTGAAACCAGCCTTCCTGAGCAGTGATAGATCAGACTCGCTCGCGCTCTTGCTGCTTGTGTTCTGGCCGCTGGCGTCTGGGTAGATCGCAATGCTGTGATCAGGGAAGCGAAGCTTGATCTTCTCGATCATCTCCGGTGTGTCACGCACCTCGGAGAACTCGCTGAGGGCCAATGGCAAATCGTCACGGATGACATGCACCACGGCGGCCATCTTCATGACGTTGAAGTCCATGCCGATGTGCAGCGCCTCGCCGCGCTTGATCGTCTCGCTGGTTCGGTTCGCCTCACGATTGAACGTGTAGTAGACGACGCCCTGGTAGTTCTCGAAGCTGGCCTCGTATTCTTGCCGGAAGGTCCGAGGGTCCATCTTGCGGCGGGCAGCTTCCAGCTCTTCAGCCGGAACGTTGCCACCGTCGAGCGAGGTGTAGAGCCAACTCTTGTGATCGGGCTCATGGCCTGGCCGGCCATCAAGGAACGTGTCGTAGCAATGGTTGAAGCCCTTCGGCGTGCCGATGCGCAGCGCGTGACCACCTTTTCGCATACCGATGCCCGGTATCGAGTATTGGCAGGTCGAGAGCATCGGCCGAAGGACTTCTTCCCATGCTTCCCACGGGCAGTCCGCCCACTCATCCACCAAGACGAAGAACAGACCGGAGCCGCGCAAGTTGTCGTAATTGTCGAGCCCTACCACACGCATGACGTGGCCAGACTTGAGCGTGATCGAGCATTCAGTTTCGTTCGGACGGTGCGCGCGCCATGCTTCGGGGATGGCCTGCTTCAGCCGGCGCCAGAACACGCGCTTGGCCTGCTTGAACGTAGGCGCGCCGTACCAGATCTCGTCCTCGACGCTCACGCCCCACTCAGCAGCCAGGCGAGCTGCGCGGCGCATCTCAGCTTTGCCCAAGAATGTCTTGCCGAACCGTCGACCACATACAGCATCGCGGAAACGCGCCTGAGGCTGGAAGCCCCAGCAGTAAATGTTCGCCTGTTTCGGCGTCAGCTTTACCGGCGGGTCATAGGTACGGGGCAGCGGGGACATTCTCATCAGGCTCCAGGGTGTACTCAGCAACGGCGTGCTGCTGGTCAGCGTGGGAGCCCAAAGGCTTTTCAGGTTCAAGGCGGCGATTCACGTAGGCATCGCCCACTTCTTTGGCGGCCTGCTCATACAACTGAGCAGTCAGCGCCAGATTGCGCATGCTCTCAGCCTTCTCGGCCAGCCGCCCAAGACCGCGAAGTCGGTACGCGCGATTGGCAATGGGGATATCGGTTGTCTCTTCACGGAATCGCTTGCGAGCAGCGTGGAACAGGTCCACCCAGGTCTTGCCGAGCTTCTGCCCGGCAAACTTTGTCGGGTCGTGCGTTTCGCATTGCTGTCGGGTGATCTCAATCCCGAATTCTGTCTTGACCGCTGCTACCACCTGGGACGGCGTATCGAAGCAGGCCAGAGCCTGAACGATGAAGGCTTTGACCTCGCTTCGTAGTACTGCCATATGGTTGTCATCCGTCAATACCTGTCATGGAATCAGGCCGACTTGAGCAGACAGGTTCCGCAGGCCCTCGCAATGTTCAATTTCCCCACCTCAGCAGGACTGTTTGCAGCATCTACCAACGCTTGAACGTCAGGGCTCGCACCATAGCGGCGAACCACACCGACGAACTCTTCGACGTCGTGTGAGCGCATCTCCAGCTTGGGCAATCCTTCCTGCGTGAACTTGGGTGCACCGTACTGATCCTTCGCCTGGGTGATGTGATACAGCTCATGCTCTACCAGGGCACAGAAGTCGGTGTCGCTGCACTGGGCGCAGTAGTCGGCAGCCAGAGTGATGATGAAAGCCGGCACATCGCCGAACCAATCACGCATCTGTTGCTCCATCCGGGCTTTCTGCCAGCCACCCGCGCGGAACGCTACCTGTTCGGCCTGCCCCAGGACTGTGCGGCCCTGCTTGGTGAAGCTCGACGACGCCCACATGATCCGGATGTCTGCATCCAGTAGGTGAGCATGGTCTTCGTTGTGAATGCTGCCGGTGTCGGCAAGGATCTCGGCTTGGAGCCATTCCCATACTTCAGGAGCCGGTGTCAGGCGGATACCGAAGTTGGAGAGGTCGGACAGTTCAAGCGTTGACGCTGGCGGCATCGGCCGGTCCATAATTCACCTTAAAGTTAAATAATGGCCACATGCAGAGATTACGAATAAGTAGTTGGAGCACAGGAGCCCTTGGAGGGGAACGTTGAATAGCCTTACGAAACTCCGAATCTTTCTGACCATCAGCGCTATTGCGGGACTGTTGCCGGTAACTTTGATTTTTATTTGGGGCGCCTTCTTTTTCCTCGCCGGAGCGATAGGCTCCCTGCCAGAAGGTTGGACCATGTTGCCCCCAGTACTCGGCGCCATATCGATTTCAGTCTTCTGCCTTTGGACAAATTGGAAGATCTACAAGATCTCAATGTCCTCCGCTCCAAAAATACAGAACAAGAGCATTTTGGTCGTTGGAGTTGTAGCCACTGGGATATGGGGTGTGATCTGGGCGTGGATTGGTCAAAATATTCAGAACACAATGTACATTTTTCTGATGCCAGCACTCACGGCGACGGTCATGCTTGCAGTAGCTTTGAAAAGAGAAAGCTTAATCGCAAAACGGTCTAGACCCGAGAAATGATCATTTAGATATCAAGGCTGACTCGCCATACGCCTGCCCGTGAAACAGTCCAACGTTTAGGATCTACGGCAGCCCCGATTTCTTGGCAACGTCCATGTCATCAGCAATGGCCTTGTCGAGAGCGCTTACCGCAGCGTTGATGTCCGGACTCATTGGCAGCACGTGCCGCAGGCGAGTTAAGTTGCTCACGGCGCTAGCTCGTACTGGAACGCCCGATCAGCAGGCATGGCCGTAACAAACCGGCACCGGTGTGCGTCGAACGTCTCACTAAACGCAATGGTGCGTCGGTACTCGGTGGTGACCTTGCCGAAGAACCGCTCACGGTGAACGACCACACCCTCACGCAGGAACTCGAATTCAGCCGATCCCAGTAGCTTGGTTACGATTACTTTCATGTGATCTTTCCCGCGCCACGATTTGGCGCATTCGAAAACGTGGCGCGGATTACTTGCTCTGGCTTCGGAGGATCTGGGCGTCAACCTGATCTGCGCAGGTGTCCAGCAGCCGGACCGCCTTGTCTTTCAGCTCCCACAAGTCACCATTGAGACCAAGGTTTTCGTCGCTGTCGTCGATGCGCTCGCATGGGATCAGCTCAGGGGCTTCAATTCTTACGGCCTGGGTCTTTGTTACCACCACCGGCTTTGCCGCGCAGGCCGTCAGGAAGAGGCTGAGCAGCCCAGTCACGAACAGGCTTGCTGTTGCGCTTGAGGTTTTCAAAGTTCTTCTCCGCCTTCTTGGCTTTGTCCTGGCTGGCCTTGAGGCGCTTTGCCAGGTCTGCCTGGTATTCAGCATTTCGCTTTGCTTCAGCGCGCAGCGTAGTGATGGTCGCCTGGCTTTCGAGGTTGGCGTCGACCGCCTTCTTCTTCTCGCCGGCTTCGAAGGCCACCTCCCCGCGTAGGGCGACGACGCGTGACTGCTGGATGCCAACGAGCAGCAGGCCGACCAGGGCGATGATGATTGCAGCAGCGAAGGCCTTCATACTGAATCCGCCTTGCGGCCCAGGAAGCGGGTCACCAGTTCGCGGATGGCGGTCACGCCGAGGAACCCGATAGTCCCTCCAGCAGCAACCGAAAGGCTGGGCGGCCAGGTCATCCACTCGATCACGCTGGACGCGACAAGGCTCAGCGATCCGCAGATCAGCGATTCGAACAAGATCCGACGCTTACTGGTTTCCTTCGCGTCGTACATGACTCGAAGCAACGATACTGTGATGGCCATGATTGCGCCCTGCCAGAGCGGATTGCTCAACGCCAGCCAGATCTTGGCCCATGTGTCTGGCTTGTCAGGCATGGTAGGCATCCGGGTTGCTCCCCTCGGGGAGATTGATAAATCCGGCTCCAGCAGCACTCCCAGCTCAGAGCGAAGGGTGTGGTGGAGCCGAAAACGAAAAGGCCCCAGCAAGTGCCGAGGCCCTGAATAGGCCCCTCATCAGCGTGACAAGTCAGAGGCTCTGAGGGCTTGGGGAAATCTTGGGCACAAAAAAACCCGGCGCTTGGCCGGGCTCTTCGATTCTATGCTGGATGGCTATCTGAATTTTTTAAGCACGGAAAATCCGACTTTCGTCGCGAAAAAAGCAAGTAGTGCGCCAATCGACCCGGCAAATACTCCTACCTCCAATCTGACAGCCGGGGTAAAAATGCACAGATCGGTAGGCGTCTTAAATCGCATAACGCAAGGTTCTGGAAAGAGAATCTGCGACAAATGCGGAGCGCATGTAATTCCAAAGAAACATGCTGCGAGCATCGCCCAGATCAGTGCTCTGGAGACGTCTGGACGTCGCTTTCGAAGAACCATCAAAACGACTACAACAACAAAAGTCATCACGCCCGGCATATACATCGCCTCGACGTAAAAGCGTTGGAGCTGCTCAGCCGCCGTGTCCATAAACCCTCAATAAAAAAACCCGGCTCATAGCCGGGTCTTGCTTTTCGATCCTACACATGCAGGAATGACAGGATGGGTGAATAATGCGACATGACGACATGACATTGCAAGCCCTTTCGAGGGACTATTTCATGCAGCCTCATTTCCGAGCACACCGACTGCTTCAAGCATGTGCTGCGCCTCGACCAGAGCCTCGTTGACAAGCGACTCCAAGCCCACCTTGATCGCCTTGTTCCAGCGCTGGTAAGTGCGCTCTGTCAGCCCCTGTGCATCCCAATTCGTCATGTCGTAGTTCGACTCGGCCAGGACAATCATCTCCCCGGGCTTTTCCTCTGCTACGGCGCGGGCATGCTTGTTGGCGCGGGCAATGTCAGCGTCTGCAGCCGCGTTGCGCCAATCCCACTGGCCCTTTTCCTTGTTCTCGCGGTGCTTCGGCGCCCTGATCTGGGGTGCCGCTCGTTGAATGCCCTTCAACTGCTGCGGTACCGCCCAAACCAAGACAGCCTGCTGCGTGAAGCGCTGCGGTGCTGGGGTCTTTACCACGGCGACCAGCCTGCCGATGGAATCGATCTTTCGCCCACGGTGGGTGCTGTACTTGGCCACCAGGGCGTTCCAGTGCCTCGGAGAAAGCTGGGCATGCAGAAGCTTGTGCACGATGCAGTCAGCCAGCAGCGCAGCATCCTTCCCGGATATCTCGCCCTTGAGCTTGCTGGCCTGCACCCGAGGCTCAACGCTGCATCCGCCGGAACTGTTGATGGTCTCGGCGGCCAGAGCCCGGACTACTGCTGAAATCACGTTGTGGTAGTTCATGCTGCCTGCCCCTTCTTCAGTTCTCTGGTCATTGCCCGGTATTTGGCCTTAATGGCCTTGATCTCTTCCACGGTGTGTTTGCACGGCGGATGCAGCGCTTCCAGCCAAGCGACCTTCTCAGCGCCGATGCGCTGCACAAGGCGAATGCGGTACTCCACGGCGTTGCCGGATAGGTTGCGGTTGCACTTCACGCACTGCCGGTGGATGTTCAGCGGTTCGAAGCGCAGTTCCGGGCAGGCGCCCACCGATCGGTAGTGGCCCGCATCCCAGCGGCTGCCGGTCATCAGGTCATTGTCGTTGGGCGTTGAGTCGCAGCTGATGCACGGCAGGTGCGCGTCACGCAGGCGCACGTACTCGTTCACCGCGGCCTGGGCTTCGTGAAGGTGGTCCGCCCTGCTCTTGAGCTTTTCCTTACGGACCTTGATCTCGCGGCGCTCGACCAGGGCCAGCGACTTGCGTGCCTTCGCCTGGTTCACATCCTTGATGGCGAGGCCGCACTTCGGGCTGCATACGGCCTGCCCCATCCGCTGCGGCTGGAAGCTAATGCCGCATCCGGGGTTCTTGCACTTTTTCGGTTTGGGTTGCTTGGCGATCATGCAGCCTCCTTGCTGAGTAGATCAGTGAAAACCACACCTTGGCCGGTGAAATAGGCGGCGATGCGGTCGGTGTAATTGATGCCCTGGGCGCGATTGAACAGGCTGGTCACTGGGAAACCGTCGGGGCCGAACAGATGGCACTCGCCCATCATGGCCAGCTTCGTTTCGTAGGGCAGATGGCGCATGACCCGATACCACTCGGCCTGAAAGCCGGCGTCCTCGTTGAGCAGGATCTGGACGCCGAAGTGCAGCTTGCAGTAACGGCGGGCGTCGGCCGCATCGCCGATCGGTGTCATCTCGGCGATGCGCTTGTACATCCCGAACCACAGCCGGTTCTGGTCGAGTGTCCGGTCCTTGCCCGGGCGCAGGGAGACCACCACAAACTTCTTGTCCCGGTACATGGTGGTCAGGCATGTGATGGCCTCGGTGAGCTTGGCCTGGCAGTTGACGCTGATCTTGTCGGTCATTGCGCCGCCCTCTTCTCTTCCACTTCCTGCGCCTGCTTGATCAGCAACGCCCGGCGATCTGCCAACTCGTTGGCTGCCTGAATACGCATCTCGTCTTTTTTCTCAGCACTGGCTGCACGCATCTCCCGCATCGACGACTTCACCAGTTCGAGCTTTTCGCGGAGTGCCGGCGCTGGCCGTGTAACGGTGCCAGTGAGCAAACCAGCAATTGCGCGGCCGTCTTCGGTGACTGGCTCGGCACTCAGATCCGCCAGGTACTTCTGGGCGTGTTCGCGCGGGATTCGCTTCAATTCCATCGCCTTGGTCACAGCCTGGATACGGCGATTGGCGTCGAAACCTACGGATACGTGCCAGTTGACAGGCTTCGCATCCTCGCGGGCCTGGCCCACGAACCGCTGGTAGGCGTCGATGAACGCCATGCGCGCACCGATTTTGTCGCCGCCATCCAGAATGGGTTTCGCAGCAGCAAGTGCCAGCTGGATCTCGTCGGTCAGCACCACAGTTTCGAATTCATCGTTGGTGGTCATGGCGATTGCCCAGGCCTCGTCCTTCCCTGGGCGACCGTCGGAGGTCTGAACACGCTGCAGGATGTCAGCCATAGCCAGCTTGCCCTTCACCTCAAAGCGACATGCTTTCAACGCGGCTTTGACGACGGGCACCGGGTAGGCGCAGAGGTCTTCAGCCATCATCGCGGCGGTGCCTGGGTTCATTTCCTGCCCCATGGCCTCGGCGGTTGCGCACATGGCAGCGGCCAGCCCGGCAACCTGCTGATCATTCATTTCAGAGGTATTCATTGCGGTCACCTGCTTGGCGTCTGGCCAGAACCATCTGAGCGGCCTGCTCGGCTGCGGAGTGGTTCGCCTCGGTCCGTTCCATCTGGCGGGCGGTTATGCCGTTGATTCGCTGCCCGGTGACCCACTGGGTGTGGTAGCTCTCAGCGTTGGTCAGAAGCTCGTTGAGGCTGTGGCACTTGCGTAGAACGGCGGCATCGCTGGTTTTCAGGAAGTGGGCGGCGACGTGGTGGGCTACGTCGGCGCCGAGGCGGTCGACAAGCAAAGCCATCTGCTTGCCTGTCTTGGCGTTCCACACCGGCCAGGCGTTGTAGCGTTTGCGGTAGGCCATGGCGTAGTTCGCCCAGACTTTGAAAGTCTTACAGGTCTGGTCCTTCGGCCCCGGCATGTCGGCGGGGATCTCAACTCGTGGTTGCTGCGGAACGAATGGTACGACCTGCCCCGTCACGACCTTGGCGGTAGCCTGGGGCGTAATTGGTTCAATGACCGGTTCTATGACTGGTTCAAGAGAGTTACTGATTCTGGGTGCAGCTGCTGCACTACCCCCTGGTGCAGGAGATTCACTAGGGGGTGAACCTGCTGCACTACCCTGGTGAATCTGCTGCACTACCCCTGGTGCAGGAGGTGCACCACCTCCGTCGAGAGTGAGAAAGTAAACGTTCGACGAGTTTCCCTTCGGACCACCTTTACGGATCTCCTTGCGCAGCAATCCCGCGTCACACAGGGCTGTGATGTGGTTCATGACAGAGCGCTTGCTGATCTCGCACTGATCGGCGATGTGCTGATAGGACGGCCAGCACTCACCTACGTCGCTGGCGTTGTCGGCCAGCTTGATCAGCACCAGCTTGCGCAATGGATTGCCGACGCGAATCTTCATCGCGGCAACCATAAGGCTCATGCTCACGCAGCACCTCGCATAGCTTTATCGTGGGTAAACAAACCGTCCCAGGTCTTCTTCATAGGCAGCTCGCCAGCCAGGTACAAGTCGTACAGGCGTGCGGCTCCCTTCTTCAGCAGAACGGGTGTGTAGGAGATGAAGGGGTCCTTGCCGTGCGGGGTGACCTCGACTTGGTGTTCGGTCATGTACTTGTCGCGAGCGTACGAGCCAACACGGTGACGGGTGCCGGACTTGCTCTCGTTGTAGAGCCAGCTACGCCCTTCAAGGTAATTACCCACCTGCATGACGTTGACCCCATTGAGGCCCTTGCAGAACTGGGTGTGAGTCATGCCTTCCTTGAACAAGTTTTCCAAGGAGTGGATCTTCGTGGCCTGCTGCTCGACCTGGGCGGTGAGCATCAAGCGGGCCTTTTCAGACTCCATTGCGATCTGCAGGATGTCCATGGTGGAGAGCTGTTGTGGTTGCGCAACCTGCCCCTCCAGTTCCTGCCAGCGGTCGATAACTCGTGCGCGGTGCTCGTCGCTGTAGCCAGCCACAACAAGATGCGTGTCACGCTCGGTCAGGTCGTAGACATCGATCGGGCGGCCGCCTGTGGCTTCACGCCGAGTTTTACGATCTGATCGTAAAAGCCCTTTGGTAAAAAGACGTTCGATGGTGGTGATCACATCGTTGTGCCGGGCCTCGACCAGATCGGCGATTTCCCGAGATGACATTGTCCGCGCCACGTTTTGCGATTGCGAAAACCGTGGCGCGAGATTGTTGGGGGTATTGATCGATTCGGTGTGTTGGTGCATGATTCGCTCCAGTTGTTTACCGCTGTAGAAAAAGCCGACCTCGTACGTCGGCTTTTTTGTGTCTGGAATTTAGGCGATGGATTTCAGTGCTGGCTTGCCGTTAAGCAGCCCCTCAGCCTTACGGCGCAACTCCCCTGCCTTCGCTTCAACCTGGCGGCACTGTTTGGCGAACGCTGGCAAGTGCGGCAGGTCCTGCTCGCACATCACTTGGTCGTCAAACACTTCGCTACCGGTGTCGATGACATCACCCAGGGCGCGGATCAGTGCGCCGAAGCTCTTGTTTGCGCACTGGTCACTGGTCATCTGGCGGGCGCCGGTCAAGCCGTGGCGGCTCGCCAGTTCGTTCAGGCAGTGGTCGCGGAATTCAGGCTCAAGGGCGTTGACCCACGACTCTTCCAGCCAAGACGGCATTTCCTGATCGCCGTTCAGCCAGCGCTGTACACGCTTGAGCCAGCGGCTGGTCGCCTTCACGAACTCACTCACATCGCCGGTCAATTCCTCCGACTTGAAGTCGGGGACGTCTTTCTTCTTGGCGCGATCAGGAATCGACACGTGCAGTTCGCGGCTCAAAGCCTGAGCAAAATCGTCCTGGCTCAAGCTGGTGCGTGCGATCTGGTTTTGGGCATGGGCGACCAGCACCTGATCACGGGTTTGTACGGTGTGTCTGGAACTGGACGTTTGCATGGCGACTGCTCTCTTTTAATCTGGCTTCAATGGAGCGGCGGACAGGGATGTCGCTTAGGCGGCCATCTCGGCCCATGGAAACGACGGACAAAGAGATTCCTTTTTGAAAGCACCTCCGGTCACCGCCTCCGCTCGCTTGGCAACCACTGGAGACATGCCGTGCTTCTCCCGAACCCAACCGGAAACGGTGCTTTGATCAACCTTGAGCTTTTCAGCCGTGGCCTCCTGAGTGCCGAAAAAGGCAACGAGGTCCTTATAAATAGTGTTCATGCTGCCCCTCCATACGGGAATACCCATATAGTAGTTTATGGGAATACCGATTTGCAAGGATATGGGAGCACCCGTAATACTCGCCGGATGGAATTCAAAGATCGTTTAAAGGCAGCGCGCCGGCACGCCAAGCTCAACCAGGGCGAATTGGCCGCTAAAGCTGGTATCACGCAGACGTCAATTTCTGACCTTGAGCGTGGAAAATCGAAAGCTACCGCGCACGTCGTGAAGATCGCCGACGCATGCGGGGTGACTGCTAAATGGCTCTCAGACGAGATTGGGCCAATGTTGGCGCCTGGGTCGACGTCCAGCTCTGGTGAATCGAACGTCTCCCCCGCCGCGCAACCCACCAAATCATTCCGCTACCCGGTAGTGAGCTGGGTTGCCGCCGGCGCCTGGGCGGAAGCGGTGGAGCCATACCCAGCCGGAATCTCGGACACCTACGAGTTCTCAGAGTACGACTCCAAAGGCCCGGCGTTCTGGCTGACAGTTAAAGGTGATTCGATGACAGCGCCTGCCGGCCAGAGCATCACCGAAGGCACGCTGATCCTTGTTGATACTGAGGCTGAAGTTGCACCAGGTAAGCTGGTCGTTGCCAAGCTGCCGGACAGCAATGAAGCGACATTCAAGAAGCTGGTCAGCGACGGCGGTCGACTGTTCCTGAAGCCGCTGAACCCTAGCTACCCGATCGAGGCTGTGGACGAGAACTGCCGGATCGTGGGCGTAGTTGTGCAGGCGCTGCAGAAGTTTTACTGATCCGCAAGTGTGCCGGGGCGGGTATGCCCGGGCGGTAAGCTAAATCGAGATATCGCGAGCTGAGTAGCGCTCGTATGCACAAAGGAATGTGGTAATGAATGCCTTTCGGATAGCGACACTGATAGTTGCGCCGCTTTTTATCTCCGGCTGCTACAGCACGCCAAAAGAAAAAACTGAGTACGAAAAACAGATCGACGCAGTACCGATGCCCGTTACGGAAGCTGAGCGTCTGGAGCAATGTCGTACCTTCAAGCTAGCCGCAGATCGCCAGCAGGCTGAGGATTTTTTGCAATACGCACAGCGTTCCAAGCTGGGCGCCTCGGATCCTGAATATACCGAGACTCGGGCTCTTAGAAATCGCCTCAGAGCCTTGAAGTGTCCTGGGTATGGCTGGTTTTCCTGATGCTGCTGCCCAGGGTGAGCCAATGACTGCATGGCGAGAGCAGAGCTTCTGGAGCAAGGTCGGGGTCATTGCTTGCGTGGCTTTCCTTATGATGATCCCCGGCTATTCAGACGCAGCTGGTCTTAGCTGGGGCTCATCAGGCCGCAAGCGAGTCTTCAGCCCTGGCTTCCTTGTACTCTGCGTTTTCGTGGCGGTGATTGAGCTGATAGCGCTGAACCACTTCTATGGCGTTCGCGGTTGAGGTTTTGACGAGATGACATCGAATACGTGAGGAAAGACTGAATAGTTTATATGTCGCCGCCACCTGATCGTCGGGGCGGGCCCAGGCGATCGCGACTACATACTGATACCGACATTTAACTTATGCTCAGCGTCGTGATTCTTGCCTCCGGCGTAACCGCCAAACTCATCATTCGGGTTTCTGCCACCAATGCCTTCCATCGTCTATGCCAATGAGTTCGACATCTGCGTATCAATGTCCGATTTAGTTTCATGGGTAGGGGACGAGCACTCACCCAATGCGGAGTTAGAAGCCGCTTTGAGCGCCGCGCGAATCGAGCTAGACATTGCAAAACTATACGACCACTACTTCGAAGACATACCTATTGGTGCTGGTGACGTTCATGTCTATTCGTCTGCCGTGAGCGAGAGCCTACTGGTCATAGACCTGTACCGAGATATGACAGACCAGCTTGATTTAATTACCGCCTCGCTGAGAATTGACAAGACCCAGCTCAATTTGTCGATACCACTCCTCAGACAATTTTTTGATACCGCTGAGTGCCAGGTACTTTTTAGTCAATCTACCCACTCAAAGCAATTGCACTCACTGATAGATGAGAGCAGGTACCCGTTGCCGATCAACGAGAGCGGATACCGGCAACAGATAATTTTCCGGAAATGACGTGCACTACTTTAGAGGCCACTGCTTCGCGCCCCTTTCACAGTCGAGCTCCTATTATTACCTCAGCTCCTAGTGAAAACCTTTCAGCCTGCACTCCCCATCGCGGGCTTTTCTGCTTTTGCGACATCCTTTTCACCTGGCATTTACACGACAGAGGGTAAGGTCGCCCTACTCCTTTGAAGAATTCCCATTAGGCCCGCACATAAGCGGGCCATTTTTTTGTCCGCGGCTATGCTTTCCATTCCGTCTACTGGAGACCACGCAATGCCCTCCCGCGAATATTCCCTTACCGACACACTCGAACGCATCTCCGAGAACCAGCTTGCTCTGGAGGCAGCCATCATGGAGTTGTCGATGTGGATCGCGAACCATGGCGGTCCTCACGTAGACGAGAATGTCCGCGGCGCCCTGGAGACCATCGGCGAGAACGCCGGCCACATCAAGCAAGGCTTGGCCAGGCTGAAGGCCCAGGGGCCGGACTGACGCCCTACCCGATCTGATCCTCAGCCCGGTTGATCGGGCTTTTGCTGCCTATCGATCGCCAAAAAGCCGCTTCATCCTCGGATCACCTCGAGGCGATCCCGCCCTGCATCTGTGATCGCATTCTCCCCCTCATCGCTGATGCGATAACGACCGGACACCATCTTCGCAATTGAAAACCTGACCAACCCGCTTCTGGATAGGGCCTCGCCTACTTCAAAGCTCATTGCCTGCTCCAGGTCGAAGATTTTTATCTCTCCGATTTTGTAACGGGCAAACGCTACCAGGGCTGCATCCAATTCTTCTTTATTGATCTGTCGAGTAATGTCCATTTGACCTCCATGCCATGAGTGTCCCGCTCCGTGATCTACCAAGCGACGGACCGGGCAACTTGTTGAAAGCGGACCGTACTACGCTCCTACTTGGGTCGCTACTGGCTTTCTATCCAGGCCAGTCAGCGAGTGTCCGCGATCTACCTTGGACGGTCCTGCTCGCCAATGGAGGCTGTACGCCACGAATGGTAAAGTGCGGGCTCAATTACGGGAGGGATCCAATGAAACGAGAATTCAGGAATCCGGCAAACGGTAACACTGAAAGTGTTGGCGGGATGTCGTGGCTCGCGGTTATTGTTTTCGGGGCTTTCTACCTTGCCTATAAAGAGCTGTGGGGTCACTTTTTTATCTGGCTGTTGTTGGTTGGAGGCTTCTCTTTTCTAACTGGCGGCCCTGGGCTGCTCATCGTTTCCCCCGTGGTCAGTCTCGGGTATGCGATCGGCATCAACGGCATTCTGACGAATTCATATCTTCGTAAGGGCTGGATCGAGGTGTCAGGGGGTTCCGAGGGCGTGCAGACTAGCGACCTGCGCGACTGCCCGCTCTGCGCCGAGACAATCAGAAAAGCTGCCGTGAAGTGCGAGCATTGCGGGGCAGAGATTGAACCAGCGCGCGCCCTAAAACTGGAAAACGGATGGGTTGCATCAACCGCCTGCCGTGACGAAGAAGAACAGCGACGAACAGTCGAGGCCATCGCCAGCACCGGGCTCCCGGTTGTTCCTATGATTGACCTAGCTGTGGGTGCCGGCCCATTTGAAACAAAGGAAGAAGCCGAGCGAGCCCTGATCACGATGCGCGACGGCCCCAGGCTTTTCAGCGAGATCGTCTACAGGGATTCGGTGAGTGGCAAATATCCGCCCTTTACTGAGCAGGCTCTTAAGTCCGCTTTTCAAGGCTGGACGGTTCGCATAACAGCCCATACGGGGGACTTAGGCCGGATTGAAGGCGTGCTTGAAGACTTGGCAATACCCGTTCTGGCGGTAGATGGGACCACAATCATCACCGGCCCCTTTGAAAGCGAACAATCCGCTAAAACTGTTTCGGTTAAGCTTTACGACAATCATGAGATTCATTGCCGCATGTATTGGGTGCCCCGCCCGACCTAACCGAAAACAATGCCAGTCAAGCCCGCGAAGTGCGGGCTTTTTCATGCCTGCCAAAAAGAACCACCTGCCTAAATATGCATTTATGCATGAAAGCGCCTGCTCCCCTCTTGCCAATATTTGCCATCAAGAATACTGTTCATGCATACAGATATCGCAAGGAGCGAAGTATGATCCAGGAACCCTACCCCACGGCAAAGCAACGTAATTCCTACGAGGTTTTAGGTCGCCGTCTGCAGCGCATCATTGCCGCCCCAGGCGTGCAGAAGGTGCAAGCCGTCGTCGTCTCTAGGCGAGAGGACGAAAGCTCCGAGGCCTGGCACCAGGTCATTCAGGAGATCGGAGATACCGTCGGCATTCGCATCGAACGCTTGAACGGCGACACCGTAAGGATCGGCTGGCGAGAATACTGTGACGCGTGAATGAGCCCGCCGCTGAGCGGGCTTTTTATCGCCTCCCATAAAATATATGGGAATACCCATTGACGATGAATATGGGATTGCCTATATTTATATCCATCGAGACGCCACAGCGAATCGCCAGCAGCTAACCCTGCGCCGCTCTTTAGCGAAACCCCTTGCCGGATCACCACCGGCCCAGATTCAAAGGCAGCGATGAACCGGCCTAAACGGCTCAGAGGGTTGGCAACTGACCCGGGCGTGCAGCGTAAAGCGCCAAGAACAGTTATCCAGCGGGAGAACAAGCCGAAAGGCCCGCGGCTGGAGTAACATTTGATTCAAGCCGGTGACCGACGCCAGTAGCGGGTCACGGCAAGCTCCAAAGGATATGAATTAGCGGGCCCGATAGCTTCGGCTGGGCGCGCCGGACCTCATGCACCCTGCCCCATTCAGTCAGGGCATTCAGAGCTGTAGCGTGCATGTTGTAAGGACCTGTTATCCACGGCGAACAGATGCTGTTTGACGCTGTGAGTAGGAAGCTCGAAGCCCACACCGAAGACGACCGGCCAGCCCTGCAATCAGCAGCGGGTAATTGGACAACACCGCTGACGCAACAACCCCAGGCCGTCGCCAGTAGCGGGCCTGGGCCCCACAGATTTCCTCAATGACCTTGGCGACAGGGTCATCCGGAAAATCAAACGAGGAAAAGAAAATGCAAATCATGATCAAAAGCCGTTTCGCTGGCACCATTTACGTTCAAGACTGGACGGTGTCTACCCGGCAGGCCCAGGCATTTGTATGCGAAGAAGGCTACGACGGACCTTGCTGCATCGTTTTCTTTTGAGTGCGGACCTTTTCACTGATGCCCATCCAGAGCGGTGGGCATTGGGAAAACAACCCGGAGCATGACCATGAACAAAGTCATCCACATCACCCTGCGCGGCGAACTTCGGGTATTTTCCGACAAGAGCCTGGCCGCCTGTATCAGCGAGACAAACAGGCTCAACGCTGAACGTGGCTACACCAGCAGCGTTTCCGTCGTTGAATGCGAAGACGGTCATCGAGTGACGGCAGCGGATTGCAAGTCCTGCTCAGATATTCCCGTCTAGGGAGTAGATAAAAGGGGCAATGATCGTAATTGGGCCGTCTTTCATTAAATCGGCTGGTGGTTTCGGCAGTGGTTGGGCGCGACGGATTAATTCTAGAGTGGCCGCGTCCAAGTCCACATTGCCTGAACTTTGTACCAGCTCATAAGAAACGACATTTCCGTCGCCATCTATCGTAAAGCGCAGTTGGGTTGTCCCTTCAACCCCGGCCAGTTGCGAGGCGATCGGGTACGTCTTGAATTTATTCAAATGCGCAACGAGCCCGGCGCTCAGTGTTTTTTCTTGTTCGGCAGTGGAAGAGCAACCAGAAATTACGCCGAGAAAAACAAATGAAAAAATAGTGGCTAGAAAAAATCTGAACATTCAAAAATCTCGCTATTTGGCGGTGCGATCTCGCACATCGCTGTTTTGAGCCTATCAGTACACTCAACTGCCCCGCAAATAAAAGCGCAGCTTCAACGAAGTTGGATGACCTGTCCTCCCTTTCCCACCTCTATTACGTCAGCACTCCTCCCCCGCGCCCATCGGCAACCAGCGGGAGGCATGAGTGTTGACGAATACAGGTGAACAACAGCCACCTTGGAGGCGACCATGAACGCAGCATTGAAGATTTGCCAGGAGCGTTACGACGCTCAGTTGCCTCCAGAGGTCAGCGAGAGCGACGAGGTGACGGACTGGCTTGAGCATTCGGCAGAGCGCCTGGTGTGCGGCGTCGACATCAAGTGGAAGCGCCGCTTCGGCCAGCCGCAGGTGGTGACGTTCGACCGGTTCTGCACGGCCCTGCAGGGCTACCTGAACCAGCGCCAGATCGACGGCCTGGACGAGCGTGATTCGTTTGCCCGCCTACTGCTGTCGGCGATGCTCGGCAGCCAGAGCGATGCCCGGGCTCACGCAGCCGACCTGCTGGGCCATCAACGCCCGATTGAAGCGGTCGAGAAGATCGCTGTAGCGCTGCTGAGACCGTATGCCGAAGACGCTGTAGCAGCAGGACGGGAAGAGCGCGAAGACGATGTGGATGCCGACCTATGAGTCCGCACATCCTGATCGATGAGGCACTTGAAGCACTTGAGCATCCCAGCAGCGAGCCCGGCGCCCAAGCCGTCGTGGTGCGGATGATCACCAACATGCTCACCGGCGATGCGATCACCGTCGAAGAATTCAACCACTACTGCCAGCGCCTGCTGAAAATCACCAGGCAGCGCAAGGAGGCTGCATGACCACCGCACCGGTTAAATCGTTGATCGACGAGCAGCTCGACGACATCGAGCGCCGCATTGCCATCCTGGGCTTCGGCCTTCCCTTCAACGAGCTCATCGGCCGCAAGCGTGAAGACCTGGTGCGGGATCTGCCGCAGCGCCTGGCGCCAACCATGAAGGGTGGTCGCATCGCGGTGAGGGTTCGGCCTTGACTCCCCACCAGCACACCAGGCGCATGCTGATCTGGCGCGGTTCCTTCTCTGCCCTCTCCGTCTGCACCTTTCTGATGTTGCTCAGCGCCCTCGCTGATCGAATCACTCAATAACCAACACATCACAGCGCCCCGCAAGGATGGCGCGGGGGTATTGCCATGCTCGCAGCTATTGCAGATCGCATCCGGTCCAAGTCCTACGAACTTCCCCTGTCCCGCGACTACGTCCGCCATTGGGGCCTGAAAGAGGCCATCCGGGAGCTGGTGCAGAACGCGCTGGATAGCGAGTCGCCTTTCGAATACGCCTTCGCCAACGGCCAGCTGTTCATCACCAGCCGCTTTGCAAGGCTGGAGGCCAGCACCCTGGTTCTGGGCAGCACGTCTAAGTCCGACCGCGCCGATGCCATCGGCAGCTTCGGCGAGGGCTACAAAATTGCCCTGTTGGTACTGACCCGGAACGGGTACGACGTGAAGGTCTGGAATGGCAATAAGCAGTGGGTGCCTGAGTTCCGGCATAGCGACCAGTTCGACGCGGAGGTGTTGTGCATCAACGAGACGCCGGCACATAGGCAGAATCAGGGCGTTGAATTCGTTGTCTCCGGCATCACCGACGAAGACGAAACGGAAATCCGCAACATGTGCCTGCGTATGCAGCCGCCGATGAGCGACGTCATCGGTACCAAATACGGCCATATCCTGCCCTCCCGGCCCGGCAAGCTGTACGTCGGCACCCTCTTCGTATGCAACACCGATCTGACCTACGGCTATGACATTCTCCCCGAGCATCTGCAGCTTGAGCGAGACCGCCAAACGGTTAGCGGATGGGATTTGAAACAGGTGTCGAAAAACGCCTGGATTGACACCGGGCGCTTGGATGAGGTGGCGGAGAAGATCGAGGCTGGTATTCCTGACGTTGAATATGTCGAGTACGGCAGTACCGAGCTTGTACGGGAGGCCTGCTACCGGTTGTTCCAGCAGAAGCACCCCGGTGCCATTGCCGTTCAATCCCAGGAAGAACTGAACAACCTGGTCAAGCAGGGAATGACCAACACCGTAGTGGTGAGCCGGACCTTCCACTCTCAGGTTTCAAACTCGACTTCGTACAAGCAACAGGTCTCTCACGTCGTTGCCATCCAGACGCCCAAAGCCGCCCTGGAAGAATGGTATCGCGACAACAAAAAATACATGAGCAGACTGCCGTCGACTGCCTTCAAGGAACTGGTCAAGCGCGCTGACGGTTGGAGGAATAAGTAATGTCCGAGAACACGAGAATTTGGGACCAGGTCAACACAACCGACCCTGACGCTACTAAAAAATACACTGGCGCGGGTGGCTTTAAGGGCACTGCGATCAGGCCAACCTACCTCATGCGCAAGGCAACAGAAATTTTCGGACCATGCGGTGAGGGTTGGGGTTGGAATGTCCTTGAGGATCGATTTGACGAAGGTGCACCACTTCAGGCGCCCACTAAAGAGTGGCCAGAGGCTCCAATGATCTGCGCGAAGCTGCACACCGTAAAAATCGAGCTTTGGTACCTGGGCAACGCCGGGCAAAAATGCACGGTTCAGCACTACGGCCATACGCCATTTATCTACCTGCAGCAGGGAAAGATTCTTACTGACTGGGACGCAGCGAAAAAATCGCTGACAGACGCCATCGGTAAATGCCTGCAGCCGTTGGGGTTCGCCGCCGACATCTACATGGGCATGTTCGACGATCCGACCTACGTCGACACCATCACCGAAGAGTTCAAGCTTGAAAAAGCCGAGGACAAGGACGCCGAGATACTTCGCCAAAAACAAGAGCGTGTCGACTGGCTTGCCTCAGCGGTCGAAACCATTGGCAAGGCCGTCACGACTCACGAACTCAAGCTTCTGAACGTGAAATACATCCGCGAGGCAACTCGTCGCAACGAACCCACCTTCATCGCGCGAATCACTCGAGCATTCGAGGAGCGCAAAGCTGTGCTTGAAAAAGGCACGGAGGCCGCAGCATGACCCAACTCTACGCACTCACCGGCAAACTCGCCGAACTTCAGGCCATGGCCGATACCGATGATGAGGGCCTGAAAGAGGCCCTGCAGCATGCCATGGACGAAGTGCAAGGCGACTTCAACGACAAGGCTGACAACATCGTCATGTTGCGCCGGAACATTGAAAGCGACGTGACGGCTATCGACAACGAAATCGAGCGCCTGGCTGATCTCAAGCGGATCAAGTCCAACAGCGTCGCCCAGATCAGCGACTACCTGCGTCGCAACATGGAAGCCGCCAACATCAAGTCAATCAAGCGTCCGCTCTTCACCATCACACTGGCCATGGGCATTGAACGGGTGATCGTGGACAACGAAGATGCAGTGCCGGACGAACTGACCACTGTGAAGTCGAGCATTGCTCCGGACAAAAAGGCCATTGCCGCCAAGCTCAAGGAGATCCGCGAGCATAACGAAGCGGTGCGCAAGCGTATGGCAGCCGGTGAAGACGCTGAACACGAACTTTTACCCGAACCTACCTGGGCTCACTTGGAGCGCGGCGACAGTTCGATCCGAATCAAATGAGGTCGCCATGTACGTCAGCAACCATCTAAGCCTGGTCGAGGAACAGCGACAGCACGTTGATTCTATCGCGGAACGTACAGCGCAGTTCCTGGCCGCTGGCGGAACCGTAGCGCAGTTACCAAGCCCGCCACGCAAACCGCTTCCACCGCCCCGCTCCACCAAGATCGATCCCGAAACCATCCTCAAGCGCCGCAAGCCGCCTATCACAGCGGCAGAACGTAAGGCGCTGCGCAAACTTGCGGAGGCATTATGAGCAAGCGCAAACCATGCAATCGGCGCGTTCAGATCGAACGCAGCATGCGGGCCCTGATCAACACCAACTATGCTGCCGTCATCAACATCGATCCAAGCGGCCTGCAGGTGATGATCAACTGGAAGAATGGAAAGCAGATTCTTTCGAGAACGGTTTCCGACGCGCTCTGCGATGTTGCACACCGCTGGACGATATACATCGCCAGCATCTGTGTTCGCCAAGATGGCGCCCAGTACATGAAATCGATCGACATCAGACCTGACGGCGTGCACCTAGTGGAAAGGCTTTCGGACGTCCTTGAGCACTTCTATGAAAAGGTGAAGGCAGACTGCAATCCGAATCACCGAGTAGGTATGGGGTGGCTGGCAGTGCCTGGCGAAAAGACGGTAACCGAGGCGCAACTGTCATCCTTGCTGACTTCGGTCGGCGCCTGGCAACAGGTGAAGGTCGACTGATGCGCCGCATAGCCCGCCCCCAGCAACGCAAACGACAAACTTGGCTCGCACTGCCGGCCAGCGGAATAGAAGAGGTAGGCCATGGCCAAGACTGTGCAGGAACGCTCGGCCAAGGCTGCGCAGAAGCGTCTGGCGGTCGCCGAGAAGGAATTGCGGCACAAGGTACGTCCAGGAATCGAGCAGGCCATGGAGCGTGTCCGGCTTCGCGGCAAGGTGCCGATCATAAGCGAGGTCTTGCAGATCGCCATCATGAAGATGGACTTGATGGACGACAACGAGCTGGTCGAGTTCTTGCGTTATCCGCGCCACGAAATCGTTGTTGACGAAAACGTGGCGCACCAACTCTACAGCCACGGACAGCGTCAAGCATCCCGGCTCGACACTGAAGAAGCGTAGGCGGAGGTTATGGCACTTGAAACTCGAAATAATCAGTCTCAGGAAGGGCTTAGTAAAAGTTCTTCCAGAATTTTTCGGTTGCTGCCGTACGCTTGAAACTCGAACAGATTAATATCCTCATTTCTCAACAGAAGGTCAATCTCGAGATTATCAAACAGCGCAAACTCATAAATAAACCTTTTGAATTTCTCTCCGCGAGGACTTAACGAGTTATAAAAAAGAACTATCAGTTCATAATCTGACAATAGAGAGCGGACAACCAATCCGAATTGCGCTCTATCTTTATGTTCGCAACTATGGACAAACCTAAAAACGGAGTAGAGACTTCTAAAATACAACCCTAAATCGGCTTTATGCTTTTCAATGAGTGACGCGACAGATTTCGCCATCTTCTCTTCATGAGACCCCTCCTCCCGGTCATAGTGATGAGGGATCCAGCGAGCCCAATGTTTAAAGCAGTCCCGACCCTTGGACACTATCTCACTAGCACCTCTTTGCTGTAAATCGAAGTTCCTTACGACCTCCTGCTGCAAGTCCAGCATGCTATAAAATTGGGATTCAATTTGTTGATGTGCAATTTGCGCACGGGTTTCGGACAAATCTTTTCGCTGAAACAAAAGGGTTATAAGCACACCAGCAAATGCCATACCTGAAAACAATGTATTTAAAGTACCAAAGCTGTCACCGAAAGTCCCATCCCTCATTTTTTGAGCAATGAATCCAAAAGGAACATCCCATAAAAGCAATACGAAAAAAGCTGAATAGGTGCAAAAAACCAAAGACAAAACGATCGCAAACTTCCAATAGCTACCAAGATTTACTTCTACCTTCTTCATACTCGAAAATATAAAGTACCCGATTAATAAAACCCCTAATATAGAAATAGCGTAAATCCACCATCCCAAACTTGAAAAAGTTGAAACAGCAATACCGTCATATATCACTTCAGAATCACCACCAGAACTGACAACGTAGCGCAGGTTGTCAGCACTTATATCGAACCAGCTCATTATGACATCTCACCATATCTATTTATCTGAATTCATACATTAAATTGGGGCAAATTGCCACCACCGATCACGGAGGGCGGCAGCGCCTGACTGGAGACAATCCATGGACGACGAGTTCTACCTGCAAGACAGCCGCAGCCACGCCTACGTCGGCGACGGGTTGTCGTTCTGGGGCTTTGGTGGCTCCGGATATGTCACCGACCTGGCCAAGGCCCAGGTGTTCACCCGTGAAGGCGCTTGTGATCACCGCGACACTGACATCCCTTTGCCCAAGACCTATGTCGACGCCCGGGCGCGAGCCGGTGTCGATTGCCAGAATGTCACGTTGAGCGAGGCGCTGGACCAACACTCTGACGCAGCCAAGTTTTACATCCAGAAGCCGCAGTGCTGGAACGGCAACAACCTGATTTGGCTTTGTGAGGACGGAGTATTCACAAGCGATCTGTCGAAGGCAGTCGTAGTACCGAAGGCTCACACCATCACCTGGATAGGCAAGCTTGGCTCAACAGGCGCCATAGTGTGGCCCAAGCCATACATCGATAAGTTCGCCCGAAGGCTGGTTGAGCGAGACGACGTGAACATCAAGGAGGCCGTGCGTGGCACCGGCATAAACCTGGCCAAGCCGCAAAAGCCGCGAATGATGATCTTCAACTGCGATGGTTGCGGTCGGTTCATAAGCGACGCGCAGCGCTACCGGGAAGACTGCCGGAACTGCGGAACAAGCAACACGCCTTGATGAACATCAACGTGAACGCTTGGCGCTGCCCTGCTGCGCGAATTGTTCAAACTCGGCGAGCATGATAACCGCCGTGAACTGCAACTCCCCGTACTGAGCGGCTATCTCGTCAGTCTGGAACGGCCAGTATTTCTCGTAGAAATCTTCCGCCGCTGCCTCAGCTTCCTCCTTTGCGATTTGAAGCTCGAGAAGGCCTGCTTCGTAGTTGTCATCACGCATACATACCTCCTTGATCCGGCTCCATGCCGGTCACCCGTAATACCCCAACCCAAACCAAATTGCCACCACCGGACACGGAGGGCGGCGCCTGACTGGAGATAATCCATGAAAGAGCAAGAAAGCGCAGCGCTCACCGCACGCGTTGCAGACGACTTGGCCCAGCACCAATACACCCAGTTGGTGAACGAGAACGGCGTCGAGGTGTGGCGCTGTGCACGGCCAGGCAGCAGCTGCTACGGTTTCGACATCTGCGTTACCCGCTTCGGCATGAGCATGATGGGCGACATCGGTCCGCTTGTTTTCCACGTCGGTGCCAGCTACGGCATCAACTTCTTGCGCCATCAGAGCGACGGCTATCTGCATGAGAAACTGGACGGCGACATCAAGCGGGTGGTGATCGACTTCGACGCTATCCGTGACACGGTGTGCGAATGCGTCGCCGGGCGGATCGATTACGAATTGCCTAGGGATGAGGTGCCGGAGTGGATCGCGGACATCCCGAACAAGGGCGCCACCCTGGAGCAGGCTGAGCAGCTCGTTGAATGGCTGCGCGAGCGCGATGAAACCGAAGACGAGCGCCTGCCTTTCGCCGAACTCGCTGACGTAATTGAGGAGGTCGAGACCTTCGCCGATGGACGCGACAGTGAGGTGGTGCTGGCCTATGACTTCCTGCGCGAACACGAAGAATTGATTGGTGGCAGCGACCTCTGGGAGTCGACGATCAGCAAGCCATGCCCAAGCCTGATGGCTCGCCTGTACTACGTGCGCCACGCTGCAAACGCCATCATGGCGATCAAAGAAACCGCCAGCGCCGCATGATTAACCTTTACCAATATTGAGCGGGAAAGTCTTTAAGCATGAGAAAGGCCGTTACCCATCATTGTGTTTCCGACATGGAAGAAGCCGCTTCCATCATCGATTGAAAACATGATGGTGGTTTCGGCGAGCAGATCACGAAGCAGTTGTAGCTCCGATGGATCAGTCGGCATTTTGATCAGGATTGACGTGACCATGTCATCGGCTGGAGGTTTTGACATTTGCAAATACTCATAACCCGAAAGAGATTCGCGAAGAGTTCTATGCCCGCCAATCTCTATTCCTGAACGAGCCAGCCTCGCGCGAACGGTAAAAGCAAATGCATAACCTGAAATAACCGGATCAGGGAACGGAGTGTCTTTCCATTCGTGACCCTCCTTGCTTTCAATCATGTAAGGGCCTTGACCTAAGTACTGACCATAGTTCTCGACGAGATACGCCATCTCATAAGTTGATTTAACCGTCGAGGCTATCTCCATTACCGGCGAACTCATGCTCACAACGAGCATAGAGGCAGCAGCTAGGCCTTTCAGGTAACCCGGTAGCTCATGTTTCTGAACAAGCCGTTTCAAAGCGTTCTCCTTGATCCGACTCCATGCCGGTCACCCGTAATACCCCAACCCAAACCAAATTAACATCACCGATGGCCCACGGTGGTAATCAATCGAGGAGCTGCGACGCAACGGCATCTGAAGAAAGCAGGCTGTACTGGTGAAGGCTTAGGAACTTGCCATCCTTCAGCTCAACGTCACGAAGCGTTCCTTCGAGGTGAAATCCAAACTTTGTCAGAAGCGCACAGCTCGGCTTGTTCTCAGGCTCCACGTCTGCGTGGATCCGATGTAGCCCCATATCCCGAAAGCCGTACCGGATAACTGCTGGTAGAGCTTCAGTTAAGAGACCTTTGCGCCAGTGCTCGGGCATCAGCCAATAGCCGATTTCAGCCTTGCGGTGTTTATGGCACCAATCATTCAGCCCGCATGCTCCGATCATTGAGTCATCTGCGTTGAGCGCTATAGCCCACCATCTTCCTGTCTCTTGGCTGATTATCTGTTCAAACCATCTCATTTGCTCATCAGTAGCAGCTAAGCTTGTATAGGAAACACCGTACTGAGCCACGACTCGCGGATCCGACAGCCCCGTGTAAACAGAGCCAACATCCTCAGGACAAACTTTTCTCAGCTTAATTCTCTTTAGAGAAAACTCTGGAAATACTTCAGGCAATTTTAGACTCACTTTCTTGCGCGGATCCGTGCCGGTCCCGTAATACCCCATATCAATGATCAAAAGCCATTTATCGGGACTTCAAAGATATACAGGGGCTCGGCTGACGCTCACGACCAGATGGCCGTTTCTGTATTGATCTCTGCGACAGAGGTGGCATTGAATTGCCGCTGACGGTGCAAATCATCCCGCATCTTCGAGAACTCAAATTTCTTTGTCTCCAGCTCCTTAAGGACGAGACTTGAGATTCGGTACGTACCGCAGTCAGAGCAGTCCACGAGCTGTTCGCCTTGACCTTCTCCTGACTGCTTCGCCTCCATCCCGCAAACATAGCAATTCATATCTGACCTCCTATTCGTTGATCCATAGGAGAGCACCGCACGACGACAGAAGTTTCAATTACCTACCGCTATCCACCTTTCCATAACACGCCAGCCGGCGAGGATACCCCTATGCCTACTCACAACATCGTCAGCATGAGCGGCGGTAAGGACAGCACGGCTACGCTGCTGGTCGCCCGCGAGCTGGAGGTGCCGAACCTGAGTGCCGTTGTTGCGGACACCGGGCATGAGCATCCAGAGACGTACGACTACATCCACTACCTGGCTGAAGCCACGGGTGTTCCCATTCGCTGGGTGAAGGCAGACTTCTCCAGGCAGATCGCCGGAAAGCGCAAATTCATCGAGACCAAGTGGCGCGAAAAGGGTGTGGCGGAATCGGTGGTGCTGGGTGCTCTGGAAGTTCTGCACCCAACTGGAAACCCGTTTCTGGACCTGTGCCTATGGAAAGGTCGATTCCCCAGCACCAAAGCCCGCTTCTGCACCGACGAGCTCAAGCGCAATCCGATCATCGAGCAGGTATATCTGCCGCTCATGGACGGCGAGAACATGCTGTTGTCCTGGCAAGGCGTTCGGGCCGATGAATCGCCGGCCCGCAGGTACCTTGCAGAGTGCGATGAGGTTGGAGGCGGCCTGTTCAACTACCGGCCAATCTTGAAGTGGACAGTTGATTCGGTATTTGAGGCTCACCGGGCAGCCGGTATCAAGCCGAACCCGCTGTACTTGCAAGGCTGCAATCGCGTTGGCTGTATGCCATGCATCATGTGCGCGAAAGACGAGCTCCGGCAGATCGCGGCCAGGTGGCCAGAGGAGGTTGACAGGGTTCGTGAGTGGGAGCGACTGGTGAGCATAGCCAGCAAGCGCGGTGCCGCCACGTTCTTCGCCACCGTCACCGACCCCACCGTCCGGTCAGATAACAAGGTGAGCGCAGTCACGCACGGAATTGACAGGATCGTCGATTGGAGCAACACCGCGCGCGGCGGCCGCCAGTTCGACATGGTAGACCTGATCGCTCGAAACGACAGCCAGAACAGTTGCTCTTCCGCTTACGGTCTTTGTGAATGATTGAATTTATTCGCGGAACTAGTTTTCAATTTCCCCTTCGCCTCCACTTCTAATTGAACTCTGACTGCCAACTTCTGAAATGAGGCCGATTTTTTAAGGTCTGAAGAAACAAACATGATCTGCGTTTTATGAATTTCAAATGGAGCTCGGGTCGCAGAGCTTATTGATCGACCAACATACATGGTGAATTTGAAGCCAAGCAGACTGAAGGTGTGAAGTCGATCCGCGCCGCTTCTCCCTGAAAGAGGAAACGTCATAACGGCCGTAGTATCTGAGTCGGAATTCACATTGACGAACAACAACACGTTATCCAGCGTTTCTCTACCTAACAAAAACTTCCTGAACTTCGATTCATAATGTTCTCCGAGCGCACGTTTGTAAGGATCCTCCTCATAGCCCCAGTCCCAGACCTGCGCCCTCCAAAAGATACTCATTGCAAAGTAGAAAATCGAGCTCACAACGCCTGCATCCAGCAAGCGACCGTCGTACATGTCGAATCTCTCACCCTTGGAGATTGTGGCCTTTGAATTTAACAAGTCCAGTAATGGGAATCCTGACGCAGTAGCCCAAAGCTGCCCCATCATCCTTTCCCCTTTTTTCGAGAAAAGATCCTCACAATCGCTGCAGAGCAGTGGGCGCTTAATTTGTTTATCTGTTTGGATTGCACTTTTCCTTCGAAGGGAAATCAGCACGGGCGGTCCATTACCCGTTTCTTCTGTTCCTCGAACATGCTGATAAGCCGCTGCTGGCATAAAGTGGCTGTCGATAAGCGTTCCTTTCTCTTCTTTGCAAAGTGCGCACACCATAAACGACCATCTCCAAATCAACTCGACCGAATACACCGACTAGATGCCACCATGCTTACAGAAGGCCTATAGGTCTGCGCCAGCAATCAACCGGGCCCCGACCTAACGCCCGGCAACCTGCGCCAGGCCACGGTCAACATAGGTTCGGTCACCGGCAACAACCGGAACCACCACCTCACCACTACGCTTTACCTCGACGTTGATACGCCAGGTCTCCCGGCCCTCATCGGCCTTGTCGCACTCCGTGTAGTTCCAAACCTGAAAGCCGTCGATTTCATCGTAAATATCGTGCTTGGTCATGGGCCTTCCCACTTCAGAGAAGGCCCATCGTATCACCTCGGTTCATCGGTCCCCGTCTTTGTCACCTCCGTCTTGGTCGAGTTCATCGATGAGCCGCAGGATGGTTAAGACCAGCCCCAGAAGGCGCTTCAATCGTCGCATATGCAAAAACCTCAATGGATGAAAGAGGTAATGCGCACCAGCAACTTATAAATGCCCCCACTCCACCGCCCGGGCATCGCCCGGCAAGGAAATTACTGTGTCCGAAGTACAAAGATTCTGGTGCCACGAGGCATCCAACATCTTGTGCGTGCGCGCCTCAGACTTCGACCGTGTCACCTCCGAGCGTGACGCCCTACAAACGTCGCTTGATGCTGTGACCTTCAACCTCGACAAGACCGACAAGGTGGTGCTGGCCCTGCACCAGCGCCTGACCGCAGCGGATGAGCGGAATGACGAGGCAATCGACCTGCTTCGACGAGCCCGCGCAGTGATCGCGGGTGGCGGCTGGGCGGACCTTGAAAGGGATATCGCCAGCTTCATGAACAATAAGTCCGCTCTCATGCCAGCAGAAACCGTAGCAGGCCACCACTCAGCCTGTCGTGCTGTTGACGACTACAAGCCCGACGATTGCAGTCACGGTTGCAAGCCAGCCACCCAGCCCCAAGGCGAGCCGGTGGAGTACCAGTCACGCACACGACCGCTCTGGCGTGCAGAAGATGGTGAGCGCGCTTGGTTCCCGTGGGAGAAGTGTTCGGCAGAATCGTTCGCAAACTACCAGAAAAATCCATTCATAAACGAATGGCAGTATGAGGTTCGCGCGCTCTACGCCGAGCAGCCCGCGCGGGTGACGGTGGCGCTGCCTGATCGAAAGGTAGTTTCCGCGTCCGGGACGAAGGCCGCGCGACAAGCAGACCTCATTAATGGCGCGAACTACTACACCGCTGCCGAGCTTGCAGCTGAAGCAGTGATCGACGAAGTAACCCCCCTCAACACCAAGTAACCCTCCCCTTTTAAAGTCAGCCGCTATAGCGGCAAGGACGAAGTCATGCCCGTGGAAAATGGAAAAGAAGTATTCGAATTGAACGGTAGCCAGCCCGCACCACTTCCATTGCTCGCCTTCATGGTCGGCGACTGCGATTGGGTTGCGGCTGTCGATGAGGCAGGCGCACGTCGGGTGCTCGAAGAAATGAACGGCGAAGAGCCGGGCGCCTATGACGACTGGGATGTTGAGCTGGTCAGTGATGAATGGCTCGACAAGCCGTGGTGCGATGAAGATGACCGCACGAAGATCGTCGGCACGTTGCGCGAATGGCTAGCCGCCGCCACGGAGCCGGCATACCTCGCTGGGACGGAGTAAGCCATGACCGCAATCAAAGAACGCCCCATCCTGTTCTCGGCGCCGATGGTGCGCGCAGTCCTGGAAGGCCGGAAGACAGTCACGCGCCGGCCAGTCAAGGCGCTCGGCCTGCAATGGCTGGAAGACTTCACGCCCGAGTACGTCGCCGAGGCGGCAAACAACCTGTGCCCCTACGGCAAGCCCGGCGATCGCCTGTGGGTGCGCGAGACCTGGTACTGCAATCACTCCGAGGTCCAGAAAGGGCCGTACCTGCAACCTGCTGACATGCAAGACCTTGATCAGGCCCGAGAGGACGGAGACCTGGTGTACGCCGCCGACGGCCTCAACTCGTACGAGCAGGACCAGCCGACATGGAGGCCCAGCATCCACATGCCCCGCTGGGCCAGCCGCATCCTGCTGGAGATCACCGACGTACGCGTCGAGCGGTTGCAGGACATCAGCGACGAGCAGGCGCTGGCCGAAGGAATAATCCCGGTACCGAAAACCACGGAAGGCTCACATCAGTTCTGGCGTAACTACCACCTCAGCGGCGACGGCACTTTCTGCGTGCGCACTCCCAAGGAGTCGTTCAAATCGCTCTGGTGTCACGTCGCGGGCGGCTCATTCCCAAAAGGCGAGGCTGCGTACAAGGCATCGCCGCATAGCTGGGACGCCAACCCGTGGGTCTGGGTGGTCGAGTTCAAGCCGGTGGAGCGCAAATGAGGAAGATCAGCGCTTTGCTCGTTGGGAGAGCCCGACGGCCATCAAGGCGATGCCGGGTATCCAAAAGCCAGCGTTAGAAGTCCCCAAGCCGACTGCAAGCAGTGACACACCGACAGCAAACATATGCGCTCCTCCCTGAAAAATGATCCATACCCGCTCATTTAAGCATAAACCGGCCTTCAAAACGGCCAAGGACGAAGTCATGCCTGAACAAAAGAGAAGTCCCGACGAAACTTGGTCAGCCAATGAAGAGCTGTTCAATTTCGACAGCCTTGGTGACCTACTGGACGAGAACGACGACCTGTAAATCGGAGCAACCGTTTGGAAGGGAGAGAAATTCCCGATAAACACCACCGGTTATGTCGATGCGGGCGACGTCATTGAGATGCTCGGCGAGCGCGCCTATGACGATGTGGGTGAATTCGCAGAGGACTGGCCGGATGTTCCTGACGAGGCCCGCCAGGAGCTGAACGCACTTCTGTCCGAATGGATCAGTAAGCACTGCATCGCAACGTTCTATCGAGTGCGCAACGTCGTCGAGTACAAGCTCACCGCAGAGGATTTTGCAGGTCGGGTGGCGCCATGATCGCCACCCTCTGGTTCGCCTACGTCTTCATCTACCGAGGTCCTAGACCATGACAGACCACGAACTGCTGAAACTGTCAGCCAAGGCCATGGGCTTTGATCTGGAGTATCGGCTAGGAAGCGATGCCTTCTACTACGACGATCCGGACTCCGGCCGGGAGCAATGGCAGCCCCTCAGTGATGACACCCAAGCCATGCGTTTAGCGGTAGAACTGCAGCTCAGCATCCTCTGGTTCACCAACCTGCAATACGTGATGGTCGAGCGTCGCGGCTACGGCGAGAATATCGGATGGATCGACGACGCAGATCGGGCTGGCGCTCTCCGCCAGGCACTCACCGTCGTAGCAGCACAAATCGGCAGCACGCTTCCCTAACCCCAATCCCCCTACATGCCTGCCGGTGAGCAGAGTCACGGCAACTGACTATCGATCCATCGTTCGGCCGCCGCCATCGCGTCATCAAGCGCTGCTGGATAGTCTGGCCAAGGGCCGTCCAACTTCGCTGCAACCTCACCCAACCCATTGATGGCTGCTGGTTCAATGATATTTGCGGCAACAGGGCTCTCATCGTTCGGGCGGCGCCAGTCGAACTTGAGAAACATCACGTGGCCCCGGTAAGCGTGCGCTATCGGAGCATCGAAGTTGTGTGACACGTCCATGCCTCATCACGAACTTAATTGAACCTTCTTGTACACGGCTTTCGGCCTATTTGACATCTAGGCAGAAAGCTATCACTCCAATCCCCTATATGCCGCCCAGCGCGGCAAGGACACCCAATGTTCGCAATAAAACTCACCCTGATCCTGTTGGGCGCTTTGCTGTACCTGGTAGGCAGCGGTTGCTGGTTCTTTTGGATCGCCCCGCGCCTTCTGGTCGACGGCGAGACAACCGACATCCTCTACGCCTTCGTCGGCACCTGCGGCTGGCTGCTGACCACCTTCGGTTTCATCATTCACATCATCAAGACAGCGCGGCCCACTGCGGGCGCACGGAGCGATCCATGAGCGGAGTTCAATTCCTATCGCATGAAGAGGTTTGCGAGCTGACCGGCGCTCGGACAAAGGCTGGCCAGATCCTGAACCTCAAAAGAAACGGCATCCGGCACACCATCAAAATGAACGGTTGGCCGAGCGTGACAGCCATGGCAGTTACTGCCGTCGGCATATCCGAGCCAGAGAAACTCGTATGGAAACCACGCAAGGCAAGCTGAAATGGGAAGAAGACCAAGTAAGCCGGGCTCCGTCGCCCGGCTAAGAGAGCGCAAGAAAGCCAGCGGCCGGGTTTTTTACTATTACGACACCGGCGGAAAGGACCGCAAGGAAATACCCCTGGGCAGTGACTACGGCTTGGCCATCATGGCGTACGCAAAACTCGAGCGTGATCGCACTTCAACCGAACTGGTCACCAGGGTTATCACCTTTCGGTACGTGGCAGAAAAGTACCTGGTTGAAGTTGTGCCCACCAAGGGCGCAGCGACTCAGCTCGACAACCAGCGCGAACTGAAAAACTTAATGGCGTTCTTCGATGATCCGCCCGCACCACTTGAGACGATCGAGCCCCTTCATGTTCGCCAGTATCTGACCTGGCGAAAGTCAGCGCCGGTAAGAGCCAATCGAGAAAAAGCCCTGCTCAGCGCGATATGGAACTACGCCAGGGACAAGGGCTATACATCACTTGCGAACCCTTGCGCCGGAATCAAAGGCAACAAGGAGACTGGGCGGGACACCTACGTTGAGGACGAACTGTTCAAGCGAGTTCACGACAAAGCTGACGCTGGGTTGCGTGATGCAATGGACCTCGCCTACTTGACTGGTCAACGAGTCACGGACACACGGTTGATGGACGAAAGAGACGTAAGGGATGGGCAGATCTGGGTCCTTCAGGGGAAAACAAAGGCAAAACGTCGAATCGAGGTCACCGGCGAACTGAAGGTTTTGATTGATCGAATAATGTCCCGAAAGTCAGGGCATAAAGTCCGCTCGACGCGGCTGATCGTTGCAGAGGATGGCACACCGATGACGGTGGCAATGTTGCGTAGGAGATTTGATATAGCGAGGGAAGCTGCTGGGGTGGCTAAGCCTGAGTTTCAAATGCGGGATCTGCGCGCCAAAGCCGGCACGGACAAGGCCGAATCCAGTGGCGATATCATGCAGGCCAAGGATCAACTTGGGCATACCACCGTAGTCATGACTGAGCAGTACATCCGCAACCGGAAAGGCAAGAAAGTCTCACCAACGAAATGAATTGCGGACCAGTTATATTATTGCGGACCGGAAACAAACAAGGGCTTGCATCAGCTTTCACCCGCAAACCCTTGATTCTAGATGGTGCCCGAAGCCGGAATCGAACCGGCACGCCCTTACGAGCGGGGGATTTTAAGTCCCATGCGTCTACCAGTTTCGCCATTCGGGCGGTAGCGCGGTGCAACAGGGTTCGGAATATATAGACCCAAGCGCGTCGACGCAAGGTCAGGCGCCCGCTTTGAAGCATAAAAGCAGGATAAAAAAGCTTGGCAGATCAGTGATCTACACTTCGCCACAGGCCTTTGTGCGTGGCGTTTCCGGACGTCCAGCGTTACGAGGTGCTATTGGCCGGCGCAACGCCAGCTGGTCGCCGTCGCCGGTGGATGTGTCACAGGCCACAAACGGCGCCGATATCCACCGCGACCAGAGTGACTTCGCGCCGAGGTGCCTGCATGATGGCGCGCGTGGCGGCCCCGCGCGCCTATCGCTTGCCTCTCCATCGCGTACTACAGGGATATTCCGCACATGGCCGTTTCGAATAAATGGTTGATGTCTTCGCTTGCGTATTACCTCGATTTTTTCACCGTCCCGGCTTTCGTGATCCTCGCGCTCTGCCTGGCGCCGTTCGTGCCTGGGCTGGCTCTCGTGGGCCTGCTGGCCTGGACGCTGGTGGAATACTCGGCGCACCGCTTCCTGTTCCACTCGTTGTACCGCCGTGAGCACTGGACCCACCACGTGGATGTGCTGGCCTATATCGGTGTGTCGAGCTGGAAAACCAGCTCGACCTTCGCCGCGCTGTTGCTGTTGGCCTGGTACACCGGCCTGGTCTCGGTGTTTATCGGTGCGGTGACCGGCTACTTCTTCTACATCTCGGTGCATTACGTGATGCATCGCCCGCAGCATTGGGCCTACGGTTTAGTGCCAGGGCTGGTGGCCAATCACGACCTGCACCACCGCCAGGGCATCGAGAAAAACTTCGGGGTGTCCTCGCCGTTGTGGGATCACGTGTTCCGCACTTATATCCGCGTCGATCCCGCCCAGCGCTAGAGCACGCCCAACTGCTTCATCAGGGTCAGGTTATCTTCGATATGCCAGTTGGCGGCGATCCTGCCGTTGTCGATCCGGTAGATATCGGTGGCAATAAAATCCACGACCTGGCCACTGCCCTTGCGCTGACCAAAGGTGCCGGTGAAGTGCCCGCGAAAATGCAGGTGCGCCACCGCGCGGTCGCCGGCGATGATCAACTGTTCGATCTCGCAACTCAAATCCGGCACCGCCGCACGGAAGGCGCGCGAGGCCAGCAACGGGCCTTGCGGGCCCTGTTTGCGGCCTTCGGGAGGTGTCTTGTCGACAAAATCATCCGCCAGCGCTTCGCGAGCCAAGCGCTCTTCGCCGGTGTGCCAGAAGGTGTCATAACGGCGCGCGACGGTTTCCATCAGCGCTTGTTGATTCGCCGTAAGGCTCTTATCCATCACCACCACAGTGGGTTTGATCAACTCGGTCGTGGCAGCCGAAGCCGCTCCCGACAGTAGCAAGGCGGCAACCGCAATGGCGCAGTGCGAACGGGCAAAAGGTTTCATTGGTAATGTCCTTGAATGCAGGGGGGCAGCGCCTCAAATCGTCTCGGTTTCCCGAAGACTCAGCGGGCTGTCGAGGGTGTATTGAGCAATCGCGTCCTTGCGCATGAAAGCGACGCCGGGATGGCTGTTGGCGTAGCGCAGGAATTCATCCCACACCTTGACCATTTGCGGCGTGCCGCTGATGCGGTCATGGGCGCTGATCGACATCATGCGGCGCCGGGTGCCGGCCTCTTCGTAGAGTTGATCGAACTCCAGCTTCACCTGCTCCAGGAACTGGGACGGTGAATAGTTGCGGCCCTCGATCAACACGATGTCGTTGTTGCGCAAGGTGTAGGGCACCACCACGAAATCCTTGCCGTTGACCTGCTCGATAAAGGGCTCATCGCGGCTCACGTCATCGATGTGATAGACGTAGCCCAGCTCTTGCAGCAGCGACAGGGTGTTCGGCCCGCGCCTTAGCCAGTTGCAGTTGTAACCGACGACCGGCTGCCCGGTGACCGCCTGCACCATGCTCGCGGCCTGGCGCAGAAAGGTGCGCTCCTCATCGCGGTTCATGGCGAACTGCGAACTCCAGCGCGGGCCGTGCCCCGCCGCCTCGTGGCCACGGGCGACGATCTCGCGGGCCAACTCGGGGTGCCGCTGCACCGCGTCGCCGATCATGTGGCTGGTGACTTTCACGCCGTGCCGGTCCCACAGGTCGAGCATGCGCGGGATGCCCTCGCGATAGCCGTAGGCGAACCAGGTATTGGTGGCCACGTCGGCCGGCACGCTGTCGGGAAAATCCACCTTGGGGAACGGGCTGTCAGTGCCTTTGGGGGGCTGCCCGCCTGCTTCGAACTGCATGGAAATCGACACCACCAGCCGCGTGTCGCCGGGCCAGAACCGTCCGTTGCGCTGGCTGGACATCGCCGCCGCGCTATTGGCCTGGCCCTTCGGCACCGTGGCAGCGCCCGCCGGATTGAGTAGCGACCCCGCCGCCAGCACCGCTGCGCCTGCGCCGGCCTGGGCGAGAAAGGTACGCCGTTGCGTGTTGATCAATGTCATCGCGTTGACTCCGTTGGATAAGCACGGATGCAACCGTAAGATGTTTGGATTATTTTGATAATTGAGCCGCTTTCAAAAACCTTTTTCGGAAACTCCGAACAATGCCGTTGAAAAATCTTGAGCTGTTTTTGCTGATTATCGAGAAAGGTGGGCTGTCGGCGGCCGGGCGCGAACTGGGGTTGTCACCGGCCTCGGTGTCCGAGCGGCTGGTGCAATTGGAGCGTTTCTACGGCGCCAGCCTGCTCAACCGCACTACCCGCGCCATTCACCTGACCGACGAAGGCCGCGTGCTGGCCGAAGGCGCACGGCGCCTGCTGGATCAGGCCGAGGCGTTGCACAGCAGTATTCGCCTGGGCACTCGGACCGTTTCCGGGTTGATCCGCCTCAGTGCGCCGCAGGACCTGGGGCGCCAGCACCTTGAACCGGTCCTCACAGACTTCATGCAGGCGCATCCGCAGGTCAGCATCGACCTGCACCTCAGTGACGGCTACGTCGACCCCGTCGGCCAGGGCATCGACTTTGCCGTGCGCTACGGCGCCCTGGCCGACAGCAGCCTGCATGCCAAACCCCTGGGCGAGAACCGCCGCGTTGTGTGCGCCGCACCCGCTTACCTGGAGCGCCATGGCACGCCGTTGGAGCCGGCAGATCTGGCTGGGCACGAATGCCTGGTGATGCGCTTTGGCATCAACCTGGCGCACGAGTGGACCTTTACCCGGCACGGGCACACCCAGCGCATCCTGGTGCGCGGCCGGCGCGTCGCGAATGACGGTGCGCTGGTGCGCCAGTGGTGCCTGGACGGCCACGGCCTGTGCCTTAAATCCGTGTGGGACGTGCGTGCCGACCTGGACGCCGGACGGCTGGTGGAAGTGTTCCCGGACTACGACCTCGGGCGCACGGCCCTGAACATCGTCTACCCCACCAATCGTGCCCTGCCGCGCCGGGTCAGCCTCTTGATGGAATGCATCGCGGCGCGGCTATCCGCCGACCGCGCCAGGTGAGGGACTGTTCCTTGCACGCCACGCAAAACACTCTTGCCATCAAGGCCATTGATAGCTCCCTAACGAAAGCCCCATGCTAGAGGGCTGAATCCGCGCTTATATCATTCCGAATGATAGTTACCTTCGCTTCATTCGATTCGTGACATACCGCGTCCCCGCGCATGATCCGCCCATCTCAAATACATTGGCGGATGCACCCTATGGAACAGTCACTCAACCCTTTGCGCTTGCCCCTGGCGATTCTGGCCATGGTGGTGATGAGCGCGTGCGGTAAAACCCCGGAACAAGCGGCCGCCATGCCGGCGGCGAAAGTCAGCGTAGCCAAGGTGCTGGAGCAACCGGTCAACGAGTGGGACGAGTTCACCGGACGCCTCGAAGCGCCGGAAACCGTACAGATTCGTCCACGGGTTTCCGGCCAGATTGACCAAGTCGCTTTCACCGAAGGCGCTTTGGTCAAGAAAGGCGACCTGCTGTTCCAGATCGACCCACGCCCATTCCAGGCCGAAGTACGCCGCCTTGAAGCGCAACTGCAACAAACCAAGGCCGCCGCCACCCGCAGCGAAAACGAAGCCCAGCGCGGCGAGCGTCTGCGCCAGAGCAATGCGATCTCCGCCGAACTGGCCGACTCGCGTACCACCGCCGCCCAGGAAGCCCGCGCCGCCGTCGCCGGGATCCAGGCGCAGTTGGACCTGGCCAAACTGAACCTGAGTTTTACCCGTGTGACCTCGCCGATCAGCGGCCGCGTCAGCCGTGCCGAAATCACCGCCGGCAACCTGGTCACCGCCGACGTCACCGCGCTGACCAGCGTGGTTTCCACCGACAAGGTCTACGCCTACTTCGACGCCGACGAACGCGTGTACCTCAAGTACACCGAACTGGCACGCCAGGGCCGTCGCGGTGCCACGACCCCGGTGTACCTGGGCCTGTCGAATGAAACCGGCAACCCGCACCTGGGCCAGATGAATTTCATCGACAACCAGGTCAACCCCGCCACCGGCACCATCCGTGGGCGCGCCGTGTTCGACAACAGCAAGGGCGAATACACCCCCGGCCTGTATGCACGCCTGAAGCTGGTGGGCAGCGGTACCTACTCCGCCGTGCTGATCAACGACGAAGCGGTCGGCACCGACCTGGGCAAAAAATTCGTGCTGGTGATGGAAGGCGACAAGCCGGCTTATCGCGCGGTTGAGCTGGGGCCGAAGATCGAAGGTTTGCGCATCGTGCGCAACGGCCTGAGTAAGGACGACACCATTATCGTCAAAGGCCTGCAACGCGTGCGCCCAGGTGCACCGGTCACCCCGGAAACCATTCCGATGGCCAGCAAGGAAACCCTCGCCGCCTTGGCCCAACAACGACAAGCGCTGGAAGCCAGCAACCTTGAGCAAGTGGCGCGGGAAAAAACCGCGCCCAAGCTCGCCAGTGTTGCGACTCCACGCGGTTAAGGGATACGACTCAAGATGAATTTTTCCAAGTTCTTCATTTCGCGGCCGATCTTCGCAGCGGTGCTGTCGCTGCTGATCCTGATCGCCGGTGCGATCTCGCTGTTCCAATTGCCGATCAGCGAATACCCGGAAGTGGTGCCGCCTACCGTGGTGGTACGCGCCAACTTCCCCGGCGCCAACCCCAAGGTCATCGGTGAAACCGTGGCCGCACCGCTGGAGCAGGCGATCACCGGAGTCGAGAACATGCTGTACATGTCCTCGCAGTCGACCGCCGACGGCAAGCTGACCCTGACCATCACCTTCGCCCTGGGCACCGACCTGGACAACGCGCAGGTGCAGGTGCAGAACCGAGTGACGCGGACCCAGCCCAAGCTGCCGGAAGAAGTGACACGCATCGGTATCACCGTGGACAAGGCCTCCCCTGACCTGACCATGGTGGTGCACTTGACCTCCCCGGATCAGCGCTACGACATGCTGTACCTGTCCAACTACGCGATCCTCAATATCAAGGACGAGTTGGCGCGCCTGGGGGGTGTCGGCGACGTGCAGTTGTTCGGCATGGGCGACTACTCCCTGCGCGTGTGGCTCGATCCGAACAAGACCGCCTCACGCAACCTGACCGCTACCGATGTGGTCACCGCGATACGCGAGCAGAACCGCCAGGTAGCCGCCGGTGCCCTGGGCGCCCAGCCCGCGCCGTCTGACACCAGCTTCCAGTTGTCGGTCAATACCCAAGGGCGTCTGGTCAGCGAAGAGGAGTTCGAGAACATCGTGATTCGCGCCGGCGCCAACGGTGAGATCACACGTCTCAAGGACATCGCCCGGGTCGAACTGGGGTCCAGCCAATACGCGCTGCGCTCGCTGATCGATAACCAGCCGGCGGTGGCGATTCCGATCTTCCAGCGTCCCGGCTCCAACGCCATCGACATCTCCAACGATGTGCGCAGCAAGATGGCCGAGCTGAAAAAGAGCTTCCCGGCGGGCATGGATTACCGCATCGCGTATGACCCGACGATCTTCGTTCGCGGCTCCATCGAAGCGGTGGTGCACACGCTGTTCGAAGCCCTGATTCTCGTGGTGCTGGTGGTGATTCTGTTCCTGCAGACCTGGCGCGCCTCGATCATTCCGTTGGTAGCGGTACCGGTATCGTTGATCGGTACGTTTGCGGTGATGCACCTGTTCGGCTTCTCGCTCAATGCGCTGTCGCTGTTCGGGCTGGTCTTGGCCATCGGCATCGTGGTGGACGACGCCATCGTGGTGGTGGAGAACGTCGAACGTAATATCGAGCTGGGCCTGGAGCCGTTCCCGGCCACTGCGAAAGCCATGAGCGAGGTGACCGGGCCGATCATCGCCACGGCGCTGGTGCTGTGTGCGGTGTTCATTCCGGCCGCCTTTATCAGCGGCTTGACCGGGCAGTTCTACAAGCAGTTCGCCTTGACCATTGCGATCTCGACGGTGATCTCGGCCTTCAACTCGCTGACCCTGTCCCCTGCCCTGGCCGCCGTGTTGCTGCGCGCTCACGATGCACCCAAGGACCGCTTCTCGAAGTTCCTCGACAAGCTGTTCGGCGGTTGGTTGTTCCGCCCGTTCAACCGCTTTTTTGAAAGAGCCAGCCATGGCTACGTCGGCACTGTGCGCCGAGTGATTCGCGGCAGTGGCATTGCCCTGTTCGTGTACGCCGGCCTGATGGTGCTGACCTTCTTCGGCTTCGCCCACACCCCGACCGGTTTCGTCCCGGCCCAGGACAAGCAATACCTGGTAGCCTTCGCGCAACTGCCGGACGCCGCGAGCCTGGACCGTACCGAAAGCGTGATGAAGCGCATGTCGGAGATCGCCCTGAAACAGCCCGGCGTGGAAGCCGCGATCGCCTTCCCGGGCCTGTCTATCAACGGCTTCACCAACAGCCCGAACAGCGGCATCGTGTTCGTGACCTTGAAGCCCTTCGATGAGCGCAAAGACCCGAGCATGTCCGCCGGCGCGATTGCCGGGGCACTGAATGGCCAGTACAGCAACATTGAAGAAGCCTACATGGCCATCTTCCCGCCGCCGCCGGTACAGGGGCTGGGCACTATCGGCGGGTTCCGCCTGCAGATCGAAGACCGTGGCAACCTGGGCTATGACGAGCTGTACAAAGAAGTGCAGAACGTTATCGCCAAGAGCCGCGGCGTGCCGGAGTTGTTCGGCCTGTTCACCAGCTACACGGTCAATGTGCCCCAGGTCGATGCGGCCATCGACCGCGAAAAGGCCAAGACCCACGGCGTGGCGATCAGCGACATCTTCGACACTCTGCAGGTCTACCTGGGTTCGTTGTACGCCAACGACTTCAACCGCTTCGGGCGCACCTACCAGGTCAACGTGCAGGCCGAACAACAGTTCCGCCAGGACGCCGACCAGATCGGCCAGCTGAAAGTGCGCAACAACAAAGGCGAGATGATCCCGCTGGCGACCTTTATCAAGGTCAGCGACACCTCGGGCCCGGACCGCGTGATGCACTACAACGGCTTTATCACCGCAGAAATCAACGGCAACGCCGCACCGGGCTACAGCTCGGGCCAGGCCCAGGCCGCGATTGAAAAACTGTTGAAGGATGAACTGCCCAACGGCATGACCTACGAGTGGACCGACCTGACCTACCAGCAGATCCTCTCTGGCAATACCGCGCTGTTCGTGTTCCCGCTCTGCGTGCTGCTGGCGTTCCTGGTACTGGCCGCCCAATACGAGAGCTGGAGCCTGCCGCTGGCGGTGATCCTGATCGTACCGATGACGCTGCTGTCGGCTATCACCGGGGTGATCATCTCGGGCAGCGACAACAACATCTTTACCCAGATCGGCCTGATCGTACTGGTGGGCCTGGCGTGCAAGAACGCGATTCTGATCGTGGAGTTCGCCAAGGACAAACAGCAGGAAGGCCTCGACCCATTGGCCGCGGTATTGGAAGCCTGCCGCCTGCGTCTGCGGCCGATCCTGATGACCTCGTTCGCGTTCATCATGGGTGTGGTGCCTTTGGTACTGTCCAGCGGTGCCGGTGCCGAGATGCGTCATGCCATGGGCGTGGCGGTGTTCTCGGGGATGATCGGTGTGACCTTCTTCGGGCTGTTGCTGACCCCGGTGTTCTACGTCCTGATCCGTCGCTATGTGGAGCGCAGCGAAGCGCGCAAAGCAGCCAAGGCCTTGAAGCTGGAGACACAGCAATGAGTGTGAAAGTATTCCTGCCGAGCCTGCTGGTACTGGCGCTCGCCGCCTGCGCCGTAGGCCCGGACTATAAAACCCAGACCCCGGAGGCGGCGAACATCGCCGCCGCCGCGGACGCCAAGCAATATGACCACGCCAGGTTCGAAGGCATCTGGTGGCAACAGTTCGACGACCCGACCCTCAACCAGTTGGTGACTCAATCGTTGCAGGGCAACCGTGACCTGCGTGTCGCCTTCGCCCGTCTGCGGGCAGCCCGGGCGATTCGCGACGATGCCAGCAATGACGCGATGCCGACCATTACCAGCCGCGCCAGCAGTGACTTGGGCAAGGGGCAGATTCCCGGCCAGACCACCCGGCGCGTCAACAGCGAACGTTACGATCTGGGCCTGGACATGGCCTGGGAACTGGACCTGTTCGGGCGTATCCAGCGCAACCTGGAAGCCAGCGAGGCCGACCAACAGGCGGCCGAGGCGGACCTGTACCAACTGCAAGTCAGCATGATTGCCGAGCTGGTGGACGCCTACGGCCAACTGCGTGGCGCGCAACTGCGTGAGCGCATCGCCCTGGACAACCTGAAGAACCAGCAGGAATCGCGCACCATCACCGTCAGCCTGCGGGATGCCGGTGTGGGGGATCAGCTCGACGTGGAACGAGCCGACGCACGCCTGGCTTCGGTGGAAGCCAGCGTGCCGCAACTGCAGGCCGAACAGGTGCGCGAGCGTAATCGCATCGCCACCCTCCTCGGCCAGCGCCCGGACAAGCTGACCGTGGATCTGAGCCCGAAAGACCTGCCGGCGATTGCCAAAGCCTTGCCGATCGGAGATCCCGGCCAACTGCTGCAGCGCCGCCCGGACATCCTCAGCGCCGAACGCAAACTGGCCGCCGCCACCGCGCGCATCGGCGTGGCCAAGGCAGACCTGTTCCCACGGGTCAGCTTAAGTGGCTTCCTTGGCTTTACCGCCGGGCGCGGCTCGCAGATCGGTTCGTCCGCCGCCAACGCCTGGGCCCTGGGCCCGAGCATTACCTGGGCCGCGTTCGACCTGGGCAGCGTGCGCGCGCGCCTGCGCGGTGCCGACGCCGAAGCCGACGGCGCCCTGGCCACTTATGAACAGCAAGTATTGCTGGCATTGGAAGAGTCCGAAAACGCCTTCAGCGACTACGGCAAGCGTCAGCAACGCCTGGTCTCGCTGATCCGCCAAAGCGAATCCAGCCGAGCCGCCGCCGACCTCGCCGCCATCCGCTACCGCGAAGGCACGGTGGACTTCCTGGTGCTGCTCGATGCCCAGCGTGAGCGTTTGGCCGCCGAAGACGCCCAGGCCCAGGCCGAAGTGGATCTGTATCGCGGGATAGTGGCGATCTACAAAGCGCTGGGGGGTGGCTGGCAGCCGGATACGGTGGTCGCTACCGCCAAGTGATGTAAAGAGCTCCTTTGGTTGGTCGCATCCAGCCAGTTTTTAGCCCCATGGTCCATTCGGTCATGGGGCTTTTTTTGCGCTGATAGTCATGAATAACACTTTTTTATTGGTAATCGCATCTGTCAGACACTTCCCAAATTTTCCAACAGCCTAAATATCGTTTATGCGAAGTCGATAACGGGACGTAACCTTTATCCAATAAGGAGACGGATATGGACATGAGAGTGACGATACCTAATGTACGTTCCATGCAGACGAATGCGATCGTAATCAAGAACCCGGACAAGGTGACGAACGCGTTCACTATCACTGATGAATCGAAAGCCGTTGATGAACTGAGAATGTGGCGGCAAGACGAGTTAGCGGATTTAAAGGACTTTTTGAAGAAGTATGATATGACGTCTATCAGTACGGATGAGCTTAAGAAGGTTGGCAGACGATTGTTCGAGAGCAACATAATCGATGAGCAGGCTTTCTTTATCTTCATATCAGGAGATGGTGCGTCAGATGCCAACGGCAGACAAACGAATACACATGTAAAGTTCAATGCAATTGCCCTGTTTGACGAAAAATTGGAGGATTACCTCGCTTTTGTGAAAAGCAACCCAGACGTAGGGCGCTCGCAGGGAATCCCGGAGTATATACAAGGTATGATCGACGCGAATCGCGCGATTAATGCTCTCGCGTATTTCGCAAACTCGCCGAAAAATGATTTATCCGTGGAAGAACACGCCTGACTAAGGCCAAGCAGCAATATTGCGGTGTGCCAGGGCCCTGACACACCGCAATAATTGTTGCCTAACGCCCGTACCTTACAGTTCCTGAAAAGACCTTCGTGACGGCATCAGAATTGTGCACCCTGATCCTATAAGTACCGAGAGGGCCCAGCCAAGATACACGGGATGAAAGAGGGTTCGCCGCAACTTTCGTCCAAGTTGAACCCACTTCCCGCTCAATAGAAATCTGAGGGGGTCTACCCACACCGCCAGCTGAAATCATGGCTTCAATATTCGCAGCGGAGCACCCATTACTGCCCGTTATAGTGAACGGCCCGTGTACGGTCGCCTCAACATCCGGCCCTACTATGCCGCTAAAACTCTCGGAAATATTCAGGCACAGTGCAGACGCCTGAACCGACACCAGCATCAACGCCGCAAAAGGTAACGCAATGAAATTTTTCATAAGTTCACTGTCAGAGTATTGATTGGAGACTTAACGTATGAAGGCAATCACGCCACGCTTTCAATCCTCCGCAGCAAACCTTCGCAGTTAAGTGAGCGATCCTTTACAGATCCAGCGTGTGGCTTGCTTAACCCGACGCCCAAGTAGGATCACGGTTAAAACCATGCACGATTTTTCACTGCGCGTATGCCAGCCGCGTCCTAAAAACATTAAGGAAGGTTCTGTAATACTCAGGAGAAAGATGTTGTGAGTTAATTCCTAGTCCCTGGCCATTACTACATTCCATACACTATTTCATAAAAAATCGCGACTCGCTTTCCTCAAGATTTTGATGCTGACTACTTACTAAACTGCTGCTGGGAAGAGATCGCATCGGTAAACTCCTGCCGCAGGAAGACCTCGTCAACGCTCATCATTCGATCCGGACAGCCAAAGCCGCCTGTTTTTTTAAATTACGAAACATCAGCATTAAAATAAAAAAGAGCATGGAACGCCTTGAAAAACAACAACCCATATTACACCCTGTCAATATTTATGAATCTGGATGTCCAGAGAAGCTTATTTGTACTCTATCTTTTGCAACTCGGTATAACCCAAGGAGAAATAGGCATTCTTCAGTCTTTTTTATTCTTTTCTTGTGTAGCCTTGGAAATACCATCCGGTCTACTTGCAGATCGCTACGGACGTAAACACTCTCTAATACTAAGTTTTTTGGGGTTATTTATAAGCGGTATTGGATTTTTATTGTTCTCCGACTTTATTCCTTTCGCGTTTATCTTTTGCCTCTTCGGCGCCAGTATTGCTATGGGCTCCGGTGCGGACAGAGCGTTGTTATATGACAATCTACTGGCCGAAAATAGAACAGAGGAATACCCAAGGATAATATCCCGCGCCCGTGCTATCGGTGCGGTTTCATTAGGCTTATCCATGCTTCTTGGCGGCGCCTTGCAAGAGGCTATGTCGTGGAACAGCGTTTATATATTTTTTGCGATATCCAAATTTATTGGAGCCATCGTGGTTTCATTCATGACCGAAAGAAAATCTCTTTCCACCTCACTCAATTCCAGTGCCAAAAGTAGCGTGCACAATAGAGAAGCAGAAGGCGTTTTCAATTCACTGGTATGCTTTTTCCGCTCAAAAAACGGCGCTTTCCTTATACCCTTGTTCATTGGATTCGCTTTATTTGAGCTTTCAACCGTACCTTTATTTATCTACGGCCAACCTTTTTTCAAGCTGCAAGGCTTAGATGTCACTTTGATTGCTGGAATATATGCTGCAGTAGAAGCCATATCGGCTGTAGTGTTTATGGTTGCGGGTTATGTTTGCTCAAGATTTTCTCTCGGCATTGTTGCATTCACCACGACATTTATTATCACCCTACTCCTTTTAATCTTATCAATGGACATCGGCATCAATGCCTCAGCAGCAAGTTTCCTCCTGATAATGTCGCTCCCCGCCATCTATGAGACGTCATATGAAACATATATTCACGATAATGTCGATTCCCGCATCCGAGCCTCATGCCTGTCCGCTGCAAATCTAGTCAATTCGGTTATTATCGGCGCCTCCTACACTGCCTTCGGAGGATTAGTTGATAGATATGGCTTTTCGTCGACTTTGGTTGTTGTTGCAGTCTTCTGCCTTATTGGCTTATTGGGTGTTATCACGACGCTACTGTTAGCGCGCACAAAGAAGCCGTCAACAAAGCAAGAAGCTTGAGCTTTATATTCCAGAAACTTACCAGACAATATTTAACAGTGATGCAGGCAAGCGGGGACATGTAGTTTTAAACGTTTCTCTACCCCCGCCCCCATCTTTGCTACTTGAATGCCCTGATCTGTTGGTCTACGTGCGCACGCATCGGAATATTAACCTTCGACGCGGCTCTGTCGGCGATCTCCACGACTGTCCACCCATAGGGTTGCGACACGTAATAGGTCAACTCGCCATCACTGTTGAAGAGTTCATGACGTCCTTGGGTGTCGGGCGCCAGCCGTGCCTCGTGCATAAGCGGTATCAACGGCTTGATTCGTTCGGGGTCGGTGATATCGAAATTGATGCTCAGTTGCTTGAGCCGGTCAGCCTCGTCGAAATAGGCCGCTACGGTATGGATAGGTACATCCTTTAAAAGATACGGACGGGACGGTTCGCGCGCGCGGTAGTAAGGCATAGGCACGGGATAGGAGAGGTTGTGTTCCAACTCCACCGAAGGGAAGTGGCGATGCAGGATGTCCATGACCTGCTGGCGCGGCATGCCCAGCGTGAAATCACCGATCCCCAACTGCGCCCAACTGCTCAGCGGGAAAAGCGCGCAGCAAATCAACCATAACCATGACGTGCGCATTACCTATCTCCTTGTACGGCTGAACTTCAGCCAATATCGTTAAGTATCAAACTCCGATAATGCCCCGGATTCGACCCCGACCATTTACGGAACGCCTTATAGAATGAACTTACATCCGCAAAGCCCAGCCGCACGGCAATTTCAGCAAAGCTGATCTGCGGTTCGGCCAGCCAGACAATCGCTAACTCCTTGCGCACGCTGTCTTTGAGCCCCTGGTACGTCTGCCCCTCCTCGGCCAGGCGACGACGCAAAGTGGACGCGGAGATGCACAGACTCGCGGCCAGGCCTTCGGTTTCCGGCCAGGTGTCGGGGGGCAGTTGGCGCAGGTCGTGTTTGATGCGGGTGGCCAGGCTGTCGGGGTCGCGGTATTTGACCAGGATGTTCGCGGGAGCGTGGGCGAGGAAGCGCTGAAGCTCCTGAGGGCTGCGTTTGATCGGCAGGTCCAGGCAGTCGGCGGAGAAGATCATGCGCGTGCGTGGCCGGTTGAAGCGCAGGTTGTCGGAGAACATCACGCGGTAGTCGTCGCAGAAATCCGGCGATGGGCAACGCAGTTCGATGGCCAGGATCGGAATGCGGCGCCCGGCGAGCCAACAGGCCACACCGTGCACGATCATCCAATAGGTGAAATAGGTGAACGCCCGGCGAGGCGCCGTCTCCGGTTCCAGCAGGACGATTTCCGCCAGGCTTTGCTGGCGCACCAGTTGGGCGGGCAAGTGGTCCAGCATCAGCGACAGAAACCCCAACCCGGTCTGCAGGCCATCAGCCAGAGTCGGTTGCGCCATGCAGGCGTGGCACAGGAACGCCAGGCTGCCCGACTTGAGCTTGCGCGGGTCCATGCCGAAAAACTCGTCGTCCGTACGCCTGGCCAGCAGCCGCCATAGCCGTGCGTAGCTCGTGGCCGACACGCGGGCGTCGGGCTGCGCGAGCAGCGCCGGATCGATACCGGCCTTGGCCAGCACCTGCGCGCTGGCCGCGCCGGGCGCGCAGCTCTGCAACAAAGCCTCGCGCACGAGGTGCAGGGAGATGGTGTCTTTTTCCGACATGAACTTCAGGCGATCCGACAGCTATTCAGGTGGCCTGCATCATAAGGGCCATGGCGATTCGTCACCACCGTTCAGCGAGTGTTCAGCAAACGTCAATGTTTGCTGTTTAGCAATGAGTATCATTATGTTACAACTTAGCTTCCTATCTAGTGACGTTGTGGTGCCCGATGCTCGTTCCCTTTCTCATCATGCTGCGCGAAGGCATCGAAGCGGCCTTGATCGTCGGCATCATCGCCAGTTACCTGCAGCAGACAGGTCGCGGCCAATGGATGCCGGCGGTGTGGATCGGGGTGTTCCTCGCGGCCGCCCTGGCACTGCTGGTGGGCGGTGGCCTGGAGCTGATGAGCGCTGAGTTTCCGCAGAAGCAACAGGAGCTGTTTGAAGGGATTGTCGGCCTGGTTGCCGTGGGCATCCTCAGTTCCATGGTGTTCTGGATGCGCAAGGTCGCGCGCTCGATCAAGCATTCACTGCACGCCTCCCTCGACCAGGCATTGACCGGTTCGAAGCACCAGGTCACCGCGTTGATCCTCATGGTGTTTTTCGCGGTGGCCCGCGAAGGCCTGGAGACGGTGTTCTTCCTGCTGGCGGTGTTCCAGCAGAGCGAAGGCCCGGGCGCACCGATCGGTGCGCTGCTCGGGCTGGTGCTGGCAATTATCCTCGGCTTCCTGATTTACACCGGCAGTATGCGCCTGAACCTGGCGGCGTTTTTCCGTTGGACCGGGCTGTTTATCCTGGTGGTCGCCGCCGGCATCCTCGCCAACTCGGTGCAGGCCCTGCACGAGGCCGGAGTGTGGAATCACCTGCAAACCGTATTGTTCGATTTCAGCACTGCCTTGCCGATGGACAGCCCGCTGGGTTCGGTACTCGCCGGCATGTTCGGCTACCAGGAAGCGCCGACGGTCAGCACCTTGGGAGCCTATGTGATTTATCTGGTGGTCGCGCTGGTGATGTTCTTCCTGCCCTCACCTTCCACTCAGCCCGTCACTACACCCTCTTCCGTTTCCAGCCAGTAAGGACTGCCCTTTGTCCAACCCAACGCCTCAACCCGCCTCGCCCCCCCGCGCCCTGCGCTGGGCGGTGGCCGGCTCGGTGGTCGTGATGATCGCCGCCGGCGGCCTGTTTTACTACGCCTCCCAACTGGCCGCCGCCAAGCGCCAGACCCACAGCAATGAAATCGCGGTGACCATTCATGCCCACGCCTGCGAACCCAACGCGCTGACCGTGCCCGCCGGGCCGGCGAGTTTTCGCATCATCAACCGCTCCGACCGTGCGGTGGAGTGGGAAATCCTTGACGGCGTGCTGGTGGTGGAAGAGCGCGAAAACATTGCCCCCGGTCTAAGCCAGGTGATCAATGCCAACCTGCAGCCCGGCGACTATGCGATTACCTGCGGACTGCTGAGCAACCCGCGCGGCACCCTGCATGTGACGCCGACCGCTGAATCCGAGGCCCAGGCCAAAGCCAAGCCGTCGATGGTGGCGTTCATCGGCCCATTGTCGGAGTTCCGGGTGTACCTGAGCAGCCAGGGCAGCGCCCTGATCAAGGCTGTGACCGCACTGCAACAGGCCATCGATGCCGGCGACCTGGCACAGGCCCAGGCGTTGTATGCCCCCGCGCGCGAGGCCTACCAGCGTTTGGCACCGGCGGCGCAGCGTCTGGCGGAGTTGGACAACGCGATCAACGCGCGGGCCGATTACTTCGAAAAACGCGAGCAGGACCCGGCTTTCAGCGGTTTCCACCGCATCGAGTACAGCCTGTTCCAGCAGCACAGCATCGAGGGCCTGGCTCCGGTAGCGCAACGCCTGGTCAGCGACGTCAACACCCTCAAACAGCAACTGCTGGCTCAATCGCTGCCGCCCGAGCAACTGGTCAGCATCGTGGTGCGCAACCTCAACAGCCTGGCCGACGTACGCGCCCTCAGCGGTGAGGAGGAGCGCTACAGCCACCTCGACCTGAACGGGTTTGCCGCCAACCTGGCCGCCGCCCACAAAGTGGTCGAACTGATACGCCCGCTGCTGGAAAAGTCCGCCGCCGAACTGCTGCCCAAGGTCGACAGCGCCCTCGCCGCATTTGGCAGCGAACTCGACGCATTGAAAGTCGACGGCCAGTACCGTCGCTACGACAGCGTCACCGACGGTCAGCGCAAACAGCTCGCTGACAAGGCCAAGGCTCTGGCCGCCGTACTCGATGGAATCGATCCCGCCCTTGGCCTTTCCGGCCTGCAGTGAAGACGACCGCACACATGAGTGATTCAGAACAGTTTGACCTCCAGCGCCGCCGCGTCCTGCTGGGCATGGCCGCCACCGGCGCAGCGATTGCCGGCAGCAGCCTGGCCTGCCCGGCCATGGCAGCCGCCGCGGAACAAGTCACCACCGCGCCGCGCAGCGACAAGACTCAGGACCACCACGACTTCTATGGCCAGCACCAGACCGGCATCGTCACCCCTCGTCCGGCCTGCGGCATGCTGGTGGCCTTCGACGTATTGGCCAGCGACCGCCAGGACCTGGAGCGCCTGTTCCGCACCCTGAACGAACGCATCCATTTCCTGATGACCGGCGGGCCGGTGCCCCAGGTCGATCCGAAGTTGCCGCCCACCGATTCCGGGATTCTGGGCCCGGTGGTCACCCCGGATAACCTGACCATCACGGTGTCAGTGGGCGAGTCGCTGTTCGACGAACGCTTCGGCCTCGCCGCCGCCAAGCCCAAGCGCCTGATGCGTATGGTCGGGTTCCCCAACGATGCGCTGGAGCCGGCGCAGTGCCATGGCGACCTGAGCCTGCAGTTCAGCTCAAACACCCCGGACACCAACATCCACGCGCTGCGCGACATCGTGAAAAACCTGCCCGACCTGCTGCTGGTGCGCTGGAAACAGGAAGGCAGCGTGCCGCCCCAGGCCCCTGCCCGCCCCGGCGAACCGGCACAGAGCGCACGTAACTTCCTGGGGTTCCGCGACGGCTCGGCCAACCCGAACTCCAACGACGACAAAGCAATGAACCAGGTGGTGTGGGTACAACCAGGCGGCGACGAACCCAGCTGGGCGGCTCATGGCAGTTATCAGGCGGTGCGTATCATCCGCAACTTCGTCGAGCGCTGGGACCGCACGCCCCTGCAGGAACAGGAAAGCATCATCGGCCGCGTCAAAACCACCGGCGCGCCTATGGACGGCGAAAAAGAAAGCCAGGTGCCCGACTACAGCAAGGACCCCGAAGGCAAGTTGACCAAGCTCGATGCCCACATCCGCCTGGCCAACCCACGCACCCCGCAGACCCAGGCCAACCTGATCCTGCGTCGGCCGTTCAACTACTCCAACGGCGTCAACAAAAACGGTCAGTTGGACATGGGGCTGTTGTTCATCTGCTACCAGGCTGACCTGGAGAAAGGCTTCATCACCGTGCAGACCCGGCTCAACGGCGAGCCCCTGGAGGAATACCTCAAGCCGGTCGGCGGCGGGTACTTCTTTACCTTGCCGGGAGTCACGGGCCCCCAGGATTTCATCGGGCGCACGCTGCTCGCTGCCACGCACCCTCAAACCACTGCCAACACCTAAAATAAACCCGAGCGGAAACGTCCCATGAAAAAGTCGACTATCGCGTTGTCGTTGTTAATGACCCTTTCACCGCTGGCAGCCTTTGCCGCTACCGCGCCGCTGGACCTGGTAGGCCCGGTGTCGGACTACAAGATCTACGTCACCGAAGAAATCGGTGAGCTGGTGACCCAGACCCAAGCCTTCACGGCGGCAATCAACAAGGGCGACCTGGCCACCGCCAGGAAACTCTACGCGCCGACCCGCGTGCACTACGAGTCCATCGAGCCGATCGCCGAGCTGTTCAGCGACCTCGACGCCTCCATCGACTCGCGCGTCGACGACCACGAAAAAGGCGTGACCGCCGAAGATTTCACCGGTTTCCACCGCATCGAATACGCGCTTTTTTCGCAGAACTCGACCCAAGGCCTGGAGGCACTGACCGCCAAGCTCAACACCGACGTCAACGACCTCAAGACCCGCGTCGACGGCCTGACCTTCCCGCCGGAAAAAGTCGTAGGCGGTGCTGCAGCGCTGCTCGAAGAAGTCGCCGCCACCAAGATTTCCGGCGAAGAAGATCGCTACAGCCACACCGACCTGTATGACTTCCAGGGCAACATTGACGGTGCGAAGAAAATCGTCGACCTGTTCCGCAGCCAGATCGAAAAACAGGACAAGGCGTTCCTGGCCAAGGTCGACAAAAACTTTGCCAGCGTCGATAAGATCCTGGCCAAGTACAAGACCCCCGATGGCGGTTTCCAGACCTACGACAAGGTCAAGGAAAACGACCGAAAAGCGCTGGTGGGGCCGGTCAACACCCTGGCCGAAGACCTGTCCATGCTGCGGGGCAAGCTGGGCTTGAACTGACAGCCTCACTCGGCAGCGTTCGGTCCAGGAACCTGGCTAGGAACAGCGCCAGTGGCCACCAACAGATAGCAGCACATTTTCTGCTCCACTGCTATCAGGTGGGGCATCGCCTTCCCCAAGGCGGTACTGGTTGTAGCCAGCGCGGTCGGCAGTTTCGCCAGCCCTCTGGATGCGGCAGTCAGCAGGCGCGGATAGCCATCCAGCGGATTGAACACCGCGTTGAAAAACCCCGTCGATTGTTTGGAAAAATCAAACGCGGCATCGCTGAATCGCACCTTCGGCTCGGTCCAGGACCAGGCCACCTTCGGCGTCATCGGTGCAACGCGCGCGCCCAGCCTGCCCAGGGTGGGGCGCGCCGTATTTTTCGCCAGCACCCGCGCCGAGCGTATCAGCGCGCGTGCCTGGCCACCGGCGCCAATCGCCACGCCTGCCACGTCCAATGCCAGGCTCTGCATGCCTTTGGCAAAATTACCGTCGCTGAACTCTTGGTACGCGCCCACGAACGGTACCAGGGATACCAGCAGGTTGACGTCCCGCGCGTGGGCCTGGCGATTTTTTTCCAGGCTTAGTTGGCCTTTGGCGCGCGTGAGCATATCGTCGGCGGTTTCATAGAAGTTGTGCTCAGCGATCTCACAGGCAATGAACTCAACCCGCTCGGACTGGTAACTGTCGGGGACGAAGGTGGGCGGCGTCACATCGTCCGGCAGCGCAGCTGCGGGCAGCCGCCTTCCGAGTCGATCAATAATGATGTCGGCGGAGGTGGTCTGCGGGTCCGGCGCGGCGCCACTGGCATACGCGTTGAAATCCAGCGGCACCTCATGCCCGCGACGGATGTAGTTCTGGGCCTGCAATTTATATTGCGCGATATGGCTTTTATCCAGAATCACGCGGTCCAGGGCCAAGGTTACTTGCGGGTCGTCATGCTTGACGATGCTGCCGCTGTACAACACCTCGTAGTACGTCACCGCTGCGTCATGCAGCACACGCATCAGTGCGCCCTGATGTCCAGTGACGGCCGCCCGGTCTTCGCGCTCTTCATTTACCTGCGGTTTTCCGGTTTTCTTGCGCAACGTGAACAGGTCCACTTCGCCCAGCTCCAGCCGCTGGCGGTCGGCCAGCGGCAGCCCGGCGAACATCAGTTTGAGCTTGGTGACAAAGCCACGCTGCTGAAAGTTGTGATAGGTGTCGATGTCTTTTTTCAGCATGTCATCCATTACCGGCAAGCGCCGGATCAGGCTGTCAAGCCTCTCGCGCGCCGCAACGGGAAGCGTAGCCTCGTTCTGGAATTGAAAGGGTGTAGTGGAAGGCTTGCGCGTCTCTTGCGGGGGGATATCGCGCGTCAGGATCCACTTGCCAGGCACCAGGTCACCGGTCATATAGGTCTCGATCAGCGAGCGTGTGCGCGGTTCGGACAGACGCATGTTTCTACGCTCGCCGGCATCGGCAATAAAGACCGTCATCGCCTCCAACTGACTGGTGCTGGTGCCGGGGAAGACCTTCAGCAGTTCCCGCACGGCGAGCGCCCGACGCGTCGGCAACGGTGTGCTGGCGATCCTGAACGAGCGTGCCGCGTGCCGACGTTGCCGACCGAACAGCTCCGACGCCTTTTTAATCTCCTGCTCCGAGTGTTCGCCCTGGGGCCTTTCGGGGATCACCCCATTGAGTACCGCCCAGTCCAGCAGCACGCTGAGGCCCCGCCCCTGCATCAGCGTGCGTTGCTCATCGGACAGGGGTGTGAGCGTTGTCAGCGCGCTGACCTGCTGTTCATCCATCGCCCTGGATGTGCCCGGTGCCACCGCTTCGGCCATGGCGCAACCCAAGCGCAATTCCATCCAGGCAGGTGTGCCGATTCTGATCGCGTCAGGCACCTCACGCACCAGGAATTCGGGGGCGCTACGCGCCAGCCCCACGTGAGCCACCAGCACCGCAACCTTGGGATCAAGATGTTTGATGTCGCGCAGGTACGCTTCCAGATCGCTGCGCACTTCATTCAGGGTGCGCCCGGCGTTGGCGGGCTGGTAGAGCGCGTAACCGGCGACTGTGCCAGCAGGCCCCTGCAGCGCGGCCGCCAGTTGCGCGCCGAACGCCATGGCGTCAGGACTTTTAGCGAGGTTGTCCAGATGGAGCTCGGTGTTGTGACGCAGCGTCTCGGGCGTGTGCGTGGCCAGCGTCGTGAGAGGTTGGCCTGCGAGCTCGCCGGGCGCGCCTGGGATCATGGCCGCGTAGTCTCCCAGGGCCGGCGCCGGCGGCAATGCCGTGCGCAACCATTGAATGGCATGGCGCGTCTGCGCGACTGTGCCTGGAGTGCCGAGCCCCTTGAGTTGCAACAATTGGGCGACGTTGTGTCTCGGATGCTCCCCTATGCCTTGGGCTGACGCCGGCGATACCTGGATCGCCAGCGTTGACCAGTCGCAGCGGCTGTTCTGCGACAAGCCCTGCACCTGTTGCTCCAGCAGGGTTGCCAGGTAGGCGCGTTCATCCAGGTCACTGACCAGCTGTTTGACCGCCAGGACCGCTGCGGGCACGTGCGGCGATAACGTCAGGCCGTCCTTGAGCACGCGTGCCGTGAGCGCCTGCGCATTCTCGGCGGGATTGAGCCCGTAGGCCTGTAAAACCACGTGCAGCGGTACGCGCAGTTCACCGGACGCGAGATGGGGCAGGCCCTGGTCTGCCGGGTCGAGAAGATCACGCATCGCCCGCAGATGGCGGGAGGCCTGCCACCAACCGCTGTCGTCGGTGGTGCTGAACGTTGCCCGCGTGCGTGCGCCCTCATGGGTGGTAAAGCCCTCAACGCTATGCCTGCGCAACGTCAGCGTCTCGGTTGGCAGCCCTTTGTTCAAGAACCATTGCTGAGTCTGCGGCTGGTCGAGCAACCGGCGATAGATCGTCAATAGGCCCGCCACGCTGCTGCTTTCGGGAATGGTCAGGCTGGTCTGGCCGCTGCTTAGGGCCGTCGCCAGCCGCGCCGCCAGGTCGGCATCACCGGCGCGGGTATCGGTGTGTTCGCCTGACGATACCGGCAGGGTCCAGGCAGGCCCGGGAATCGCCGGCGGTTCGGCGGGGGTCGAGCGCCGCGTACGAAAATGTACGGGTGCCGTCGGCACCGGCACAGGTGAAGCGGGAATAAAAGGAATGTCTGTCAGGCGGGAGTGGTTGGATATCGGTAGCACGCAGTCGTCCTCTTTCTGGCTGATTCCATGAAGGGAAAAGCCGTGCCTCCTTGAACGGTCGGGAGGCACTGTAGAGAGACGACAGACAGAGCGACTGTAAGGCGGGTCTTAAACACCCGCTGATTTCGACAGCGAAGCAGCCGGGATTTAGAGAATCCGGTACAGCAACCGCTCGATCCGCACCCGGCTGACTCGGCGCAGAAATTTGCCGACCGCCTCGGGGTAGTCCGGCAGTGTCTGCAACTGCTGGTAACCCTCGATCCGCGTGGTGTGCTCGAAGATCTGCGCCAGCTCGGACGCACGCGGCGCCAGCCACTGGCCTTGAGGATCGTCGATCAGCAACGCGTTCTCCAGGTCGAGGCGGAATGCGCGGGGGTTGAGGTTGTTGCCGGTGAGCAAGGTGTAGCGCTCATCGACCCACATGCCCTTGAGGTGGTAAGTGTTGTCGCCATCGCGCCACAAGTGCAGGTTCAGTTGGCCGCTGTCGATCATCGGCTGATGACGCTTGGCGAAGCGGCGCAGGCTGATTTCGTACAGATAAGGCAACGCAGCGATCACCTTGAACGGCTCGCTGGGCGGGATGTAGAAGTCGTTGGCGGTCTTGTCGCCGACAATGATGTCGATCTTCACGCCACGGGCCAGGGCGCGGTTGATTTCGCGGGTCACCGGCAGCGGCAGATTGAAATAGGGCGTGCAGATGGTCAGTTGCCGTTGGGCGCCGGCGATCAGTTCCAGGATCACCCGGCTCAACGGGTTGTTCTTGCCCACGCCCAGCAGCGGGCTGACCGACAACTGCCCATTGGATAGCTGCCCCGTCGTGGTGTCATAGGCTGCGTGTTTGAGGCGACTGCGCAGGTCGCCGATGTCGTTGCGCAGGCTGCGGGTCGTCGGCGGGTTCGGCAGGTCGAGGCGATGCACCGCCTTGGACGCCACCAGCCCGTGTTCCACCAGGTGCTGCATGGAGTCGGCCAGCGGCTTGCTGTGGATCAGGTGGTAACGGTCAAACCGGTACTTATCGAATTTGTGCAGGTAGACGTTGTTCAGGCTGGCACCGCTGTACAGCACCGTGTCATCGATCACAAAGCCCTTGAGGTGCAGCACGCCGAATAGCTCACGGGTTTGCACCGGCACGCCATATACCGGCACTTCACTGTCGTGGGCCTGCGTCATGGCCTGGTACCAGGCGCTGTTGCCCGGCTGCTTGCCGGCGCCGATCAGCCCGCGCTGGGCGCGCAGCCAATCGACCACCACCACGACCTCCAGCTCCGGCCGTGCGGCTTTGGCGGCATGCAAGGCGTCGTAGATCTCCTGCCCCGCTTCGTCGTGCTGCAAGTACAGCGCAACGACGTAAATACGCCGTGTGGCCTGGGCAATGTTCTCCAGCAGGCATCGGCGAAATTCGGCAGCGCCGGACAGCACGTCAATCGCGTCGGGCGTGAGTGGGAAACCGCGCAGTTTGGGCAACAGGGAGCGTTTGAAGAACGACGGCATAAGGCTCGCAAAGGGTCGAATCCGAAGAGGCCCCGAGCTTACACCATGACGATGCTCAGGTCTCGCTGTCCCAGATGGAAAAAACAATTGACCAAGAAGAACGATCGTTCTACTGTTCGCGGCATGAATGAAATCAATAGCAGTGAAACCCGCGACATTATTCTCGACGTCACCGAAAAGTTGATCTATCGCCACGGCATCGCCGCCACCGGTATGGATTTCCTGGTGAAAACCGCCGGTGTCTCGCGAAAAAGTATCTATCGCTACTTTGCCAACAAGGACGAACTGGTGATGGCCGCGCTGCAACGCCGCGACGCGCGCTGGCTGCAGTGGCTGCGCACGGAAGTGGAACGCCGGCCCGACAGTGGCGAGCGCCTGCTCGCCGTGTTCAGCGCGCTCAAGGCCTGGTTCGGCTCGGCCGACTTTCGCGGCTGCGCCTTTATTAATACCAGCGGCGAAACCGGCGACCCGCAAAACCCGGTCCGCCTGCTGGCCAAGGCCCACAAACAGAAACTGTTCGAGTACTTGCTTGAACTGTGTAAAGCACATGGCACCCCCGACCCCGAGCGGCAGGCCGCGCACCTGCTGATCCTGATCGATGGCGCCATTACCGTTGCCCTGGTGATGGGCGATTCAACAGCGGCCGATAATGCGCAATGCATGGCGCGAACGTTATTGGGACTGTGAACCCGCAGGCTGAGCAACTTTCGTTATAACTAATGTAGAAGGAGTCGCAGCATGTCATCCATTGAACAACCGCGTCCGCCCCTGCCGCCGTTTACCCGCGAGTCGGCGATCGAAAAAGTACGCCTGGCCGAAGACGGCTGGAACTCACGGGATCCGCAGCGCGTATCCCTGGCCTACACCCTCGATACCCAGTGGCGCAACCGCGCCGAATTTGCCCACAACCGCGAAGAAGCCAAGGGCTTTCTGACGCGCAAATGGGCCAAGGAACTGGAGTATCGCCTGATCAAGGAATTGTGGGCGTTTACCGATAATCGCATCGCCGTGCGTTATGCCTATGAATGGCATGACGACTCCGGCAACTGGTTCCGCTCCTACGGCAACGAGAACTGGGAGTTCGACGAACACGGCCTGATGGCCAATCGATTTGCGTGCATCAACGACATGCCGATCAAGGAAAGTGACCGCAAGTTCCACTGGCCGCTGGGCCGTCGGCCGGACGATCATCCGGGCTTGTCGGCGCTGGGCCTGTAAGCCCGCCGCGCGCAAACAGGTGGGAGTGGGCCTGGCCCGCTCCCACGTGTGGGTGGCTCATCCTTGTCAGTCCTGATTCAAACCCACCCGGTACAACACGCCGTCATCCTCATCGGTCAGTACATACAGGTAGCCATCCGGCCCTTGTCGCACATCACGGATTCGCGCCTTCAGGCCGCCGAGCAGGCGCTCCTCGTGTACCACCTTATCGCCCTCGAACTGCAAGCGAATCAACGCCTGGCTCGCCAGGGCGCCGATAAATACGTTGTGTTGCCAAGGCTTGAAGCGATCAGCGTCATAAAACGCCATGCCACTGATACCCGGTGATTGTTCCCACACATGGTGCGGCGCCACCGTGCCCTCCACGGTCTTGCCCTTGGCCTCAGGAATCGGCGTCAGCGAATAGTTGATACCGTGGGTCGCCAGCGGCCAGCCATAGTTCTTGCCGCGCTCGATGATATTGATTTCATCGCCGCCCCGTGGACCATGTTCGTTTTCCCACAGCGTACCGCTCCATGGGTTCAATGCCAGACCTTGCGGGTTGCGCTGACCATAGGACCAGATCTCGGGGCGTACGCCTTCCTGACCCACGAAGGGATTGTCATCCGGCACGCGTCCGTCGGGGTAGATACGCACGATTTTGCCCTGCAGTTTGTCCAGGTCCTGGGCGGTAGGCCTGTCATTATTCTCGCCGAGGGTCACGAACAGGTAACCGTCACGATCGAACGCCAGGCGCGAGCCGAAATGATTTCCGGTGGAAAGCTTGGGCTCCTGGCGCAGGATCACGGTGAAATCGGTCAGGCCACTGAGATCGGCCGCCAGGCGCCCGCGCCCCACTGCGGTGCCCGCCTTGCCGCCCTTGCCGCCGCCCTCGGCGTAAGACAGATACACCAGGCGGTCGTGTTTGAAGTCCGGTGACAACACCACATCCAACAACCCACCCTGCCCTTTGGCCCACACTTGCGGCACGCCGCTCAAGGGCGCCGACAGCTTGCCATCGGCACTGACGACGCGCAGGTGGCCTGGGCGCTCGGTGACCAGAAAGCCTTGGCTGTCGGGCAGGAACGCCACTGCCCACGGATGATCCAGGCCTCTGGCGATCGGCGTGGCGGTGATGCTGCCTTGCTCGCTGGGGAACTGTTGCGGATCGGCGGCCTGCACCGCCGCCAACGGCATCAGGGATGTGGCGCACAACGCGGCCAGCAGGGTTTTGCGTAGCAACATAAGACGAGTCCTTACCGGCGATTGCCGTTGGCATCATAAGTGGGGGCTTTGGGTTCGGTGGCCGGGCGAGTGGGCGCGGCCTGGCGCTGGGGGTAGCGGTTGCCGATGCCGCCGTTTTCCAGGGTCGGTGTGCGTTGCGTCGGCACGGTCTGGATACCGCGGGTAACCGGCGCATTGGGCTGGGTGCCCTGCATGCTGTTGGGGTTGGCACGGTGAATCGGCCCGGTGTTGGCATCGCTGCGGCCAGGCAGGTTTTGGGCGTGGGCCAATGGCATCAGCGCCAGGCCCAAAACCAGCGTTGCAACGTGACGCATGCACCTGTTCATGAGCAAACCTCTTTGAGACGAGTCGTTCGTGCTTTCGATAGCACGCTACGCCCTGGGTTCGTCTTTGGTAATTAAATTGTTTCCGCAGAGGTGTAACACGATCTGTCCGCATATCCGCCCGGCGAAACTTTTCGCGCCGCCATCGAGTCACCCGAACACAGTTTCTTCTCAAGGAATCGCACACATGCCAAGGGCAATCTGGAAAGGCGCCATCAGTTTCGGCCTGGTTCATATCCCCGTCTCACTGGTCTCGGCCACCTCCCACCAAGGCGTCGACTTCGACTGGCTGGACAAGCGCAGCATGGACCCGGTGGGTTACAAGCGCATCAACAAGACCACCGGCAAAGAAGTGACCAAGGAGAACATCGTCAAGGGCGTGGCTTACGAAAAGGGGCGTTACGTGGTGCTCAGCGAGGATGAAATCCGCTCGGCCCACCCCAAGTCGACGCAGACCATCGAGATCATCGCATTTGTCGCCAGTGACCAGATCCCCTTGCAGAACATCGACACACCGTACTTTCTGGCCCCCGACAAACGCGGCGGCAAGGTGTACGCACTGTTGCGCGAAACCCTGAAAAAAACCGGCAAGGTGGCCCTGGCCAATGTGGTGCTGCACACCAAGCAGCACTTGGCGGCGCTGATGCCGCTGGAGTCGGCGCTGGTGCTGGTACTGCTGCGCTGGCCCGCCGAAGTGCGCGGGTTGGATGAGCTGGAGTTGGGCAGCGACGTCACCAAGCCCAGCCTGGCCAAAGGTGAACTGGACATGGCCAAACGCTTGGTGGAAGACATGACAGCCGAGTGGCAACCCGAGGAGTACCGCGACAGCTTCCAGGAAAAAATCATGGCGCTGGTGGAGAAGAAAGCCAAGGCCGGCAAGATCGAAGACGTGGAGTCCCAGGAAGGCGAAGAGGAGCGCAAGTCGGCCGATGTGATCGATCTGACCGAACTGCTCAAGCGCAGCCTGGCCGGCAAGCCGTCGGCGAAGAAACCGGCGGCGAAGAAATCCTCGAAAAAAGCCTCTTGAACCTGCCATCGCCAGGAGATCCATATGGCAAAGCCGTTGAGTGAGTACAACCGCAAACGCGACTTCCAGATCACTGCCGAACCGTCGGGCACCGAGTCAGCCGCCAAGAAACGCAAGGCGTCAGCGCTGTCGTTTGTGATCCAGAAACATGACGCCCGCCACCTCCACTATGATTTTCGCCTGGAGCTGGACGGCGTTCTCAAGAGCTGGGCCGTCCCCAAGGGCCCCAGCCTGGATCCGAGCCAGAAGCGCCTGGCGGTGCACGTCGAAGATCATCCTCTGAGCTATGGCGACTTCGAAGGCAGCATCCCCGCCGGCCAGTACGGCGCCGGGGACGTCATCGTGTGGGACCGCGGTGTCTGGCAACCCCACGACGACCCGCAACAGGCGTACGCGGGCGGCAAGCTCAAATTCACCCTGGTCGGGGAAAAACTCAGCGGCGATTGGACGCTGGTGCGTACTCGCCTCAAGGGCAGCGGCGACAAGGAACAATGGTTGCTGATCAAGGAAAAAGACCCCCAGGCGCGCCCGGCCACGGAGTACGACATTGTGCAGGCCGAACCTGACAGCGTACTCAGCACCGCCTCGATCAAACCGCCGGCGAGCGCGAAACCCAAATCCAAATCGCCCGCCAAACCCAAGGCTGGGGCGAAAAAAACGACCGCCACCCATGCCATCCCCGATCAATTCACACCTCAGTTGGCCACCCTGGTTGAGCGCGCGCCCGAAGGCGATTGGCAGTACGAAATCAAGTTCGATGGCTATCGTATCCTGGCGCGTATCCGCGATGGCGAGGTACGCCTGTTTACACGCAACGGGCATGACTGGACCGAACGGTTACCACGCCAGGCCAAGGCGCTTCAGGCGCTCAAGCTCAAGGACAGCTGGCTCGACGGTGAAGTCGTCAGCCTCAACAGCGACGGGCTGCCGGATTTCCAGGCCCTGCAGAACGCCTTTGATATCGGCCGAAGCCTGGACATCATCTATTACCTGTTCGATGCGCCATTCCTGGACGGCCAGGATCAACGCGAGGCCCCGGTAGAACAAAGGCGCGCCGCGCTCAAGGCTGCGCTGGCCGGTAGCCGAAGCAAATTGCTGCGTTTTTCCGACGCCTTCGCCGCCAACCACCGGGATATTTTCGAAAGCGCCTGCGATCTGTCGCTGGAGGGGGTCATCGGCAAACGCCTGGGCAGCCCCTACGTGTCGCGACGCAGCAACGACTGGGTCAAGCTCAAATGCCGTTTGCGCCAGGAGTTTGTGATTGTCGGTTATACCCGGCCCCAAGGTTCGCGCAGCGGCTTCGGTGCGCTGTTGCTGGCGGTCAATGACGATACCGGGCTGGTGTATGCCGGGCGTGTCGGCACCGGCTTCGACCAGGCCGCGTTGAAAAACATCTACGCGCAGTTAAAAACACTGGAGCGCGACAGTTCACCGCTGCGCAAGCCTTTGACCAGCGCCCAGGCCCGTGGGGTGCACTGGGTGGAACCGAGCCTCGTCGGTGAAGTGCAGTTTGCCGAATGGACCCGTGAGGGTGTGGTACGCCAGGCAGCGTTTGTTGGAATGCGCACCGACAAACCGGCCGCTCAGATCGTGCACGAAGTGCCGCGCAAGGCCCAGTCTTCGACTGCGCCAAGCGCCGACCACGGGGTGAAGATCAGTCACCCCGACCGCGTGATAGACCCACAAAGCGGCACGCAGAAACAGCAACTGGCGCAGTTCTACAGCAGCATCAGCCAGTGGCTGATGCCGTTCCTGCATCAGCGCCCGGTGTCACTGCTGCGCGCCCCGGAAGGTATCGAAGGCGAGCAGTTCTTTCAAAAGCATTCCGAGCGCCTGGCGATTCCACATATCAAACAGCTGGACCCGGCGCTGGACCCCGGTCACGCGCGGCTGATGGAAATCGACACGGTTCAGGCCCTGATCGGTGCCGTACAGATGGGCACCATCGAACTGCATACGTGGGGCGCGACGTGGGACAAAATCGAAACCCCGGACCTGTTCGTGCTTGACCTCGACCCGGACCCGGCGTTGCCATGGAAAGCCATGCTGGAAGCGGCTCAACTGACGTTATCGGTGCTGGATGAGCTGGGGCTCGAGGCCTTCGTCAAGACCAGCGGCGGCAAGGGCCTGCACCTGGTGGTGCCGCTGGCGCGACGCGACGGTTGGGATACGGTCAAGGCGTTCGCCAAGGCCGTGGCGCAGTTCATGACCCAGCAATTGCCCGAGCGATTCACTGCCACTTCCGGGCCGAAGAACCGTGTGGGCAAGATATTTATCGATTATCTGCGCAACGCCCGCGGGGCCAGCACCGTGGCGGCCTACTCCGTGCGTGCGCGGCCAGGGCTGCCGGTGTCGGTGCCCGTCAGTCGCCAGGAGCTGAAAAATCTGCGCGGGGCACAGCAATGGACCGTCGCCAATCTGTTGCAACGCCTGCAGGGATTGAAGGCCGATCCATGGCAAGGCTATGCCAACCGACAGAAGATCACCCGCAAGATGTGGGACAAGCTAGGCGCCCGCCCACCGCAGTGAGGGGCGCCGCCGGGCGGGTCAGATCCATATGAAAATCAGCGCGAGCGCGGCGAAGATGGCCCATTTTTCCAGGTAATAACGCGTGCGGTTGCGCTTCTTCAGTTCTTTGCCGCGCAGTCGAATCTTGTACAGCCGCGCAAAGGCGCGGTTCAACCCGCCGGTCTTGTCGCCCGCGTCATTGGGCGAGCCGGCGGCGGACATGACGGTGCGGCTGAACCAGCGGTTGAACGCGGCCGCCCAGCGATACTTCATCGGCCGCTCGATATCGCAGAACAGGATGATACGGTTGTGCGCCGTGGTGTTTTCGGCGTAGTGGATGTAAGTCTCGTCGAACATGACCGGCTCGCCATCGCGCCAATAGTAGGTTTCGCCGTCCACATTGATGTAGCAACCTGGGTCGTTGGGGGTGTCCAGACCCAGGTGATAGCGGTAGGAACCGGCATACGGATCACGATGACGCACCAGCTTGGCGCCCGGCGGCAGCTCGGCGAACATCGCCGCCTTGATCGAGCCGATACCTTGCACCAGCTCGGTGGTGCGCGGGCACAACTTCATGGCCGAAGGGTGGCTGTCGCCGTACCACTTGAGGTAGAAACGCTTCCAGCCGGACTTGAAGAACGAGTTGAAACCCACGTCATCGTGCTGCTCGGAGCGCTTGATCTCACCGGCGCGCAGCAGGTTCTGGGCCTCCTCGCGGATTTCCCGCCAGTGTTCCTGCAAAGGGCTCAGGTCGGGAAAATCGCCGGGCGCGAGATAAGGCCGACTGGGTAATTTGGAGAACAGATAAAGAAAACAGTTGATTGGCGCCAGGAAGGTCGAGTGATCGCTGAGCTGGCGACCCAGCTTGTGTCGCACACGGCCACGCAGGTGTACATACGCGATGGAGGCAACGTAAAGAGCAACAATGATGAGTTTCAAGGGATTTCGTCACACGTCAGAAGAGAACAGGCTGCTCCTGCGTGCCCACGACGGCCGAGGATTAAATAGCAGCACCTGAAATCACAATTCACATAGTCGGCACGAGCGGATGGCTGAGCAACCGGTTCGTGACCATTGGCCGTTATTTAGCCACATTTTGTAACCAAAGGTTAACTAAGAATTGTGAAAAGCTGTCAACTGGCGGTGTTGCAAGTGCGGGCTTGCCATAGGACAAGCCCTTGCGGGAGGGGCGTTACAGCGGCAGCTCGTCGTCCTTGCGCTCACGGCGGGCGAACCGGCCGTCATCAACTTGCGCATACGGCACGGCTGACCGATGAGACTGCATGAAGTGGCGAATCAGTGCGATCAGCAAGCCCAGTACCAGGCCGCCGACCAAACTCAACGCAATGACCAGGCCCTTCTTAGGCTTGATCGGAGACAGAGGCTCCTGGGCACGGCGGTCGACGGTCACCAGCTTGAGATTGCTCATGTCGATGTTCAGGTTGCGCAAGCGGGCAACCTCGGCGCGCAGCGGTTCGACGTCCTGCAGAAAGATGTCCTCATTCCCACGCTTGCGCAGCACCTCGACCTCACGGTTTGTCTCCAGCATCTGAAGTTCTTTGCCGATCTCGGCGATGCGGGGGTTGGTGAAGTCATCGCTGGTGCGTTGCTGCAAGGCCACACGCTCTGCCTCAAGGGCTTCGGTGCCAAGGAAATACAGCGGAATCTTCTGGTTGTTGACCTCGGTGCGCATGACCTGGCCGGAACCACTTCGACCGGCATCAGCCATGGAAGAAGGCGTGGTCGGCGTCCGGATACCCATGGACTTGGCGATCGCGATCGCTTCCGCCAGTTCGGCCAGGCGGTTGGTGCGCTCCATTTTCATCTGCAGACGCAAGGCGCTGAGTTCATCCTGCAACTGCGCGCGCTTGAGTCGATCGGCCTCCAGCAGCTTGGCGATCTTGGACTCTTTATCGGTTTCGTAATTGGCGCGCGCGGCGTCGATCTTACCCTTGAGCTCATTGAGACGGTTGTTGACGATCACCTTGAGGTCAGCGCCCACCTGCTCGCGCTCGGCGGCGATGGCATAGTCGACGAAACCATTGAGGATCGCCACGCCGTCGATATCCGCCGGGTACTGAAGCTCCAGACGGATATAGGTGCTCAGCGAATCGGACTTTTTCGGGTCCGGCAGGATCAGGTTGACTGAGTTACGGTTGAAGTCTTCGAAACTCTGCTCAAGGCTTTGGCCCGGTTTCTGGAACGCGGCAAACAACTGTTCATGGGATTTGAAAAACCCCAGCCGTGCGTCATAGGAATCCAGCTGAGCGCCAACCTTCGACAGCGCATCGGCCGGGGGCAGCTTGTAGACTTCGGAACGGTTCAGTGCGTCCAGTTCGTTGATCGCCGCCGGGCGCAACACACTGCTGACTTCATAGGTCTTCGGCGCGAGGAACGCATAGCCCGCTCCCAGTACGCCTGCAAGAATCGTACAACCTACTACCAGCTTTTTTTGCCGCCAAATCGAGTGAAACAGTTCAAACAGGTCAATTTCGTCTGACGAGGAAGACGTGTTAAGCGGGGAAGTTCGATTCAAAATGCAAGCCACCTTAAAATTGACACTAAAAAGCCATCTCGAAGACTCGGCCAACTCGCCGAAACACAGGGACAACGCCCTGAATCCCGCCGAACGGGCCCACCAATGGCGATCTGACCACTCAGTCCGAGGAAAAATCCCACGCAGTTTGATTTCATTTCTGTTTCAGTTAAGCGAGCCATCTTTCAGAATAAACAGACGACTGCCTTATTGTTGTCACAAGAATAGTCAAAAGATCGTTAAATAGCTGCTACTGCAAGGAAATTTCTTTCGGCGTGGCTTGCGTCGAGAATCATCCTACAGACTCTCACCACTACACTTGCCAGGCATTTATTAAAAAACCCCTGTTGATGACACTCACTGCACCAAAAAGGACTTGATATGCATCCTGATCCAGACCCGGACTTTCTTGCGCTGCAAGGCGCGTGGGAGCAAACCTCCCTTGAGGACAATGGCGTACTCAACCCTGCGGATGCCCACACTGCGCCCGGTGCGATCACGACCATCAGCGGGGATTGCTTCGAAGTGAAAACCCTCGCCGGCGATGTTTTGCTGGCCGGCCGGTTCAGCCTGAACAGCCTCACCCAGCCCAAGAGCATTACCTGGGTTGACGCCATCGGCGACGACGCCGGTAAGGCGTTACCGGCCAGCTACCGCTTGGAGGGCGATGAATTCGTATTTATAGCCGCCGACGAAAACATGCCCCGCCCGACCGTGTTCAAGACCGGCCCAGGCCAGACCATGCGCACCTTCGTACGGCGACGCTGACGCGGCAGCCACGAAACTAAAGGCAGGGGCCGCGGGTCATTAACGCAATGCGCGCTCAACCGTTGAACGCCTCCTCCCGCAGACCTTGCCGTGGCCAACCCTTCCGACTTGCGCAATACCCTGAGCCTGGACAGCCTGAATTTCTTTCTGGCGGACGTACGCGACGGCCTGGGCCCGTACCTGGCGATCTACCTGCTGGCGGTGCACAAGTGGGACCCGGCCAGCATTGGCGTAGTCATGACCCTCGCCGGGATCGCCGCCCTGCTCACCCAGGGCCCGGCAGGCGCGCTGATCGATCGCACCCGCAGCAAGCGGGCGGTGATCGCGGTGGCAGCGCTGCTGGTGACCGGCAGTTGCCTGATGCTGCCCTTCGTCAGTTCGTTCAGCCTGGTGGCCCTGACCCAGGCCGCCAGCGCAGTCGCGGCCTCGGTGTTTGCGCCGGCGATCTCGGCGATTTCCCTGGGGATCACGGGGCCGCGCGCATTTACCCGGCGCACGGGGCGCAATGAAACCTTCAATCACGCCGGCAATGCCGTGGCCGCGCTGCTGGCCGGTGGCCTGGCCTACCTGTTCGGGCCCGTGGTGGTGTTCTACCTGATGGCGTTCATGGCGGTGGCCAGCATCGTCGCGGTCAGCTGCGTCTCGGCTACCGCCATCGATCACGAAGTCGCCCGTGGCTTTGATCCGGCCCATCACAGTGACCACGAACAGCCGTCCGGCATCAGCGTGTTGCTGGCGAACCGGCCGCTGCTGCTGTTCGCCGTGTGCTGCGCCCTCTTCCATCTGGCCAATGCGGCGATGCTGCCTCTGGTCAGCCAGAAGCTGTCGCAGATCAACCTGCACATGGCTACACCGTTGACGTCGGCATGCATCGTGGCCGCGCAGTTGGTCATGGTGCCGATGGCCTGGCTGGTGGGCAGCAAAGCCGATGTATGGGGGCGTAAACCGTTATTGCTGATGGGTTTCCTGATCCTGCCGCTGCGCGGTGTGTTGTACACGTTGTCCAACGACCCTTATTGGCTGGTGGCGGTGCAGATGCTCGACGGCGTCGGCGCGGGAATCTTCGGCGCGTTGTTCCCGGTGATCGTCAAAGACCTCACCCAGGGGACCGGGCGCTTTAACGTGAGCCTTGGCGCATTGTCCACGGTATTCGGCCTGGGCGCGGCATTGAGCAACAGCCTGGCGGGCTTCGTCGTACAGCAAGCCGGCTACAACGCCGCGTTCCTGACCCTGGCCGGGGTAGCGGCCGCGGCGTTGGCGCTGCTATGGCTGGCAATGCCCGAGACGCTGGAGAAACCATCTGTAGCGCGCCATACAACTGTCGCCTGACATATGCGACAATGCGCGCCAAATTCCAACACACATCCCCCATTTTCTGCTCAGCGACCGGGTTTCGCGCCTTGATGTCGCTGTTGACGCATGCCTGGCGGCACCCGCTGCCACGCGCGCAACCCATTGATAGGTAAAGTAATTGATCTCCACAGCTAACATCACCATGCAGTTCGGCGCCAAGCCGCTTTTCGAGAACGTCTCGGTCAAGTTCGGCGCCGGCAACCGTTATGGTCTGATCGGTGCCAACGGTTGCGGCAAGTCGACCTTCATGAAAATCCTCGGTGGCGATCTCGATCCGTCCGGTGGCCAGGTCATGCTCGAGCCGAACGTGCGCCTGGGTAAATTGCGCCAGGACCAGTTCGCCTACGAAGAATTCACCGTGCTGGACACCGTGATCATGGGCCACGAGGAGCTGTGGAAGGTCAAGGCCGAACGCGACCGCATCTACTCGCTGCCGGAAATGAGCGAAGAAGACGGCATGGCCGTGGCCGAGCTGGAAACCGAATTCGCCGAGATGGACGGCTACACCGCCGAATCCCGCGCCGGTGAACTGCTGCTGGGCCTGGGTATTCCCCTGGAGCAGCACTTCGGCCCGATGAGTGAAGTGTCCCCTGGCTGGAAGCTGCGCGTGCTGCTGGCCCAGGCATTGTTCTCCGATCCTGAAGTGCTGTTGCTCGACGAACCGACCAACCACCTGGATATCAACACCATCCGCTGGCTGGAAAACATCCTGACCCAGCGCTCCAGCCTGATGATCATCATCTCTCACGACCGTCACTTCCTGAACAGCGTGTGCACCCACATGGCTGACCTGGACTACGGCGAGCTGCGCCTGTTCCCGGGCAACTACGACGAATACATGACCGTGGCGACCCAGTCCCGCGAGCAACTGCTGTCGGACAACGCCAAGAAGAAAGCGCAGATCTCCGAACTGCAATCGTTCGTCAGCCGCTTTTCGGCCAACGCCTCGAAAGCCAAGCAGGCCACCTCCCGTGCCAAGGCGATCGACAAGATCCAGCTGGCCGAGGTCAAGCCGTCGAGCCGTGTGAGCCCGTTCATTCGTTTCGAACAGAACAAGAAGCTGCATCGCCAGGCGGTCATCGTCGAGCGCATGGCCAAGGGCTTCGACGGCAAGCCGCTGTTCAAGGACTTCAGCTTCCAGATCGAAGCCGGCGAGCGTGTGGCGATCATCGGCCCGAACGGTATCGGCAAGACGACCCTGCTGCGCACCCTGGTCAATGAACTGACGCCGGACGCGGGCAGCATCAAGTGGACCGACGCCGCAGAGCTGGGCTACTACGCCCAGGACCACGCTCACGACTTCGAAGACGATGTCACGCTGTTCGATTGGATGGGCCAATGGACCCAAGGCGAGCAGATGATCCGTGGCACTCTGGGTCGCATGCTGTTCTCCAACGATGAAATCCAAAAGTCCGTGAAGGTGATCTCCGGTGGCGAGCAAGGCCGCATGCTGTTCGGCAAGCTGATCCTGCAAAAGCCGAACGTGCTGATCATGGACGAACCGACCAACCACTTGGACATGGAATCCATCGAAGCGCTGAACCTGGCGCTGGAGAACTACCCGGGCACGCTGATTTTCGTCAGCCACGACCGTGAGTTCGTATCGTCCCTGGCCACTCGCATCATCGAGTTGAGCGCCAACGGTGTGATCGACTTCAGCGGCACCTATGACGACTACCTGCGCAGCCAGGGTGTGGTGTTTTAAGGGCAGCGATCAGCGGTTAGCGACAAGATAGAGCCCTGTCCACTGTGACGGGGCTTTTTGCATCTGATTGAGCACTATCATTAATCGTTAGGCTGCTTCCTTTTCCCCCAGGCCCTTGCCATGATGCCCTCACCGCCCGCCAGCGAACGAGTGCCCATGCCCAACACCGCCCCCTCCTCCCTGTCGATCACCTTGCAGATCGTCTCCATCGTGTTCTACACCTTTATCGCCTTTATCTGCATCGGCCTGCCGATCGCAGTCATCCCGGGCTATGTGCACGAGCAACTGGGTTTCAGCGCAGTGGTCGCCGGGTTGACCATCGGCTCGCAGTACTTGGCGACCTTGCTCAGCCGTCCCATGGCCGGGCGCATGTCGGACAACGTCGGCACCAAGCGCGCGATTGTGATGGGGCTGTCCGGCATTCTGGTCAGTGGCGTGCTGACATTTTTCGCGACGCTGCTGGAAAGCCTGCCCAGCTGGAGCCTGGGCATTCTGATCATCGCACGGCTGTTGCTGGGCGTGGCCCAGGGGCTGATCGGCGTGGGCACCATCAGTTGGTGCATGGGCCAGGTTGGCGTCGAGCATACGGCGCGTTCGATCTCCTGGAACGGCATCGCCTCATATGGCGCCATCGCCGTTGGCGCACCGCTGGGCGTGGTGATGGTCGCCGAGTACAGCTACAACAGCTTGGGGTTGGCACTCACGGTGCTGGCGGCGTTGGGCCTGGTGCTGATCCGCAACAAGCCATCGGTGCCGGTGGTACGCGGCGAACGTCTGCCGTTCTGGGCGGTGTTCGGGCGTATCGCCCCGTTCGGCACCAGCTTGTGCCTGGCCTCCATCGGCTACGGCACCCTCACCACCTTTATCACCTTGTACTACCTCAATCGCGGCTGGGTCGGCGCGGCGTATTGCCTGACGGTGTTCGGGGTGTGCTTTATTCTCGCGCGGCTGCTGTTTATCTCAGCCATCAGCCGTTTCGGCGGCTTTCGCGCGGCGATTGCGTGCATGAGCATCGAGACCCTCGGGCTGACCCTGCTGTGGTTGGCGCCCAGCACCGGCGTGGCGCTGATCGGCGCCGGGCTGACCGGGCTGGGCTTGTCGCTGGTGTACCCGGCGCTGGGTGTGGAGGCGATCAAACAAGTGCCCAACAGCAGTCGCGGCGCCGGCTTGAGTGCCTATGCGGTGTTCTTCGACCTGGCCCTGGCGATTGCCGGGCCACTGATGGGCTTTGTCGCGCTGAACCTGGGCTACGGCTGGATCTTCTTCTGCGCGGCGCTGCTGTCGGTGGCGGCGCTGGGCCTGAGCGTGCTGCTCAAGCGACGCGCTTACTGATCCGCGGTCTGCAAGCCCGCACGGCTGGGCTCGCTGAGGGTATGACTGAAAAACCGCCCGGCCTCGGAAATCAGGTCGCGATGAATGCCTTCACGGTCAACCCCGTCGGCATCGGTGCACACCGCAGGCATGGCCGCCAACTGATCGCTGTCGCACGGGGCCATGAAGACGAAGTGCCCGGCCCCGGCCAGCAATTTGAAATCCGGCGGTTCCGGCAGCTTGCGTGCCAGCGCCGCGGCATTCTTGTCCACCGCCACCAGTTTGTCGCCGTCGCCACTGTAGAGCAGCACCGGCACATGCACGTCCGCCAGGGTATGACGACCGAACATCAGGCTCAGGGGCGCCATCAGCATTAATGCGTGGATGCGAGGGTCGGCCTGGGGCTGCAGATCGTCGCGGTCCACCACCAGCTCGCCCTTGGTGGTGCAGGCGTCGCGGTCTTCGGGGCGCTCCTGGCAATAGCGGCGCAGGCGGTCGAAATCCGGCTTGGCCCCGGCCAGGATCAATGCGGTCTCGCCGCCGGCCGAGTAACCGATCACACCGACCTGGTCGACATCCACGAACGGTGACAGCATCGGGTCGCTCAATGTGGCGGTGATCGCTTCGGAAATCTGAATCGGACGCCCATACAGGTTGCTCACGGTGCCCAGGCGGCTGTGATCCTTATAGTTGTCGCCGGGGTGCAAAACCGCCACCACCACAAAGCCTTTGCGTGCCAGGGACGTCGCCAGGTCATGCAGCGCCAGCGGCGTACCGGTATTGCCGTGGGACAGCATCAGCATCGGGAAACGTCCGATGGCGATTTTGGAGTCTTCGGTAGCGGCGACATGGTACGCACCGACCTGGGTACTGTGCTCCAGACCGGTGGAGGGGTAGAACGCGATGGCCTTCATCGGCTGCAGGTCGAGCGGGTCGAGAAAACTCATGCGATGAAAACCCACACTCCAATGGGGGTGCGGTGCGGGCGCGGCCTGCACTGAAACCAGGCCGCCGAGCAGGGAAAGAACCATAACAGCACAAAGACGCATCATGGGGATGTCCACCTTTGCTGCGTGAGAACCGACATGTCGAATAAAAGTCCAGGCATTGAACCCACGCTTGCACAAGCCGGGCCACATTTTAATGACAGCGGGCAAACGAAAAAACTCCGTACTCCGGTCGCGTTCAGGCGAGCAGAATACAGAGTTTAGGCGCCCGGTTTCGGATTGAAACCGAGGCGAGGCGAAATTTACACAAGCCTTACGCGGCGGCGAACAATTGTTCGTTGATGAGTACGTTGGCGTCGCTCAGGGCTTTGCTGCGCACTTCGTCACCGTAGGCCAGGCCTTCGGCGCGTACGAACTCGATGTCGGTGATGCCAAGGAAGCCCAGTACCAGCCGCAGGTAGCCTTCATGGGCTGCGCCAGAGGTTTGTCCGGCGTGCAGGCCACCGGCCGTGGAGACGATGATGACTTTCTTGTCGCCGCACAGGCCTTCAGGGCCGGCTTCGGTGTAGCGGAAGGTCTGACCGGCCACCGCGATGCGGTCGATCCAGGCCTTGAGCTGGCTCGGGATGGTGAAGTTGTACATCGGCGCGCCGATCACCAGCGCGTCGGCGGCGAGGAATTCAGCCAGCGACGAAGCGCTCAGCTCGGCCTCGTGCTTTTGCGCGGCGTCGCGCAGTTCCTCGGCGGTGCCCAAGGCACCCAGGGTGGCGCCGGAAAAATGGTTGATGCCCTCGCTGGCCAGGTCGCGGTAAGTCACCTGCACGCCTGGCTCGGCGGCTTGCCACGCACGCACCACGGCGGCGCTGAGCGCACGGGAAGCCGAGTTGTCACCCAGAATGCTGGAATCGATATGCAACAGTTTCATGGCCATGCTCCAAATGAGATCAGGAATGTCGATCAGATGGTGCTAAGGCTACGCATCAAACCAATAGCCGATAAGACGCCTGAAATGCGATAGTTTGTCCCACTGACAGGACAATAGGCCACGCATGCAAGACCTGAACGATCTTTACTACTTCGCCAAAGTCGTCGAAGCCGGCGGCTTTGCCGCAGCCGGGCGGTTGCTGGGCATTCCCAAGTCGCGCCTGTCGCGGCGCATCGCCGAGCTGGAAGAGCGCCTCGGCGCACGCCTGCTGCAACGCACTACGCGGCAACTGACCCTCACCGCCGTCGGCGAACGTTACCTGCGCCACTGCCAGGCGATGCTGCTGGAAGCGGAGGCGGCCGACGAGGCCGTGGCCAGCATGTCCAGCCAGCCTCGGGGGCGCCTGCGCGTCAGTTGCCCGGTGGGGTTGGCGCAGCACATCCTGCCGGACCTGGTGGCGGGCTTTCTCGCCGCTCACCCCCAGGTGCAACTGGAGATGACCCTGGTTAACCGCCGCGTCGACCTGGTCGCCGAAGGCATTGATGTGGCCCTGCGTGTGCGCGAACTGGGCGATGAAGACCCACTGCTGGTGACCAAGCGCCTGCGCGCCGCACAGACAGCGCTGGTGGCCAGCCCGAGCTTCCTGCACGGTCGGTCGATCACCACCCTTGACGACCTCAAGCAACTGCCGATCCTCGGCGCGCTGGAGGCCGACCGCATGGTGCATCAACGCCTGCTTGACCCCCAGGGCAACGCTCACGACCTGGTGATGGAGGCGCGCCTGGGCATTGATGATTTTGTCGTGCGCAAGGCCAGCGCGATTATGGGCGTGGGCTTTACTGTGTTGCCCATGATGTACTGCGAAGAGGAGCTGGCCAGTGGCCGGCTGGTGCAATTGCTGCCGGAGTGGTCACTGCCGGGGGGCTGGCTGCAGGCGGTGTACCCGCACCGACGTGGCGTGCTGCCGGCGATTCGCGCGTGGATCGACTACCTGGAAGAAGGTTTCAAAAGCTGTGGAGATCGCCTGTTATGAGCCTGACTGAAACACAAGTCGCACATTTCTGCCTGGGCCTGCCCGGCGCGCGGGAAGATTACAAATGGGGTGGCGTGCGGGTGTTTTCGATTGCCGGCAACAAGATGTTCGCCCTGCAGAACCTGCGCGGCGACTCGCTGGCATTCAAGGTGGACCAGGACCTGTTTCTCGGCCATGTCGACCGTCCGGGTATTCATCCCGCGCCGTACCTGGCGCGCGCCCACTGGATCATCATGAATACGCCCTACCCGCTGGGCGACGATGAACTGCGCGGCCTGTTGCAACGCTCTCACCAACTGGTGGTCAGCAGGTTGCCCAAGCGCACGCAGATCGGGTTGAAGCTAGAGGATTGAGCCCAGGGTACCGCCCAGGAACAGCTGATCGAGCCAGAACACCTGGTGCAGCAGCACAATCACCCAGAACAGCACCTGGTAAGACACCTTACGCGTCTTGTGCCGGAACACTTGCTGAGCGATTAACGCGCCAGGCCAGCCGCCCGCCAGCTCGACGGCGTGCAGGACGTTTTCGGGGGTGCGCCAGCTGTCGGTGCGGGCTTTGAGTTTATCGCTCCAGTACAAGAAAAACGCCACCACGCTGACCACGCCATACGCCACCAGCGGCAACACGGTCTCGCCGCGATACCACAGCAGGCCCGCGCCCAGCAGCGGCGCCGCGCACAGCAGTACAAAGACCAGCGCCTTGAGGCGGGGATGCTGGATCGTCATGCCTTGGCGGCCGCCCAGTCGATCCAGCCGAACTGCCAGGTCGCCAGGATCAGCAGGCCGAACGCGATCCGGTACCAGGCGAACACCGCGTAGCTATGGCTGGCAATGAACTTGAGCAGGCCCTTGACCGCGATCATCGCGAAAATGAATGAGGTGACGAAGCCGATGGCGAACACCGGCAGGTCAGCCGGCTGGAACAGGTCGCGGTACTTGTAGCCCGAGTACACCGCCGCGCCCACCATGGTCGGCATGGCCAGGAAGAACGAAAACTCGGTGGCGGTCTTGCGCGACAGGCCGAACAACAGGCCGCCGATAATGGTTGCGCCGGAGCGCGAGGTGCCGGGAATCATCGCCAGGCACTGGGCAAACCCCACCTTCAGTGCATCCTTCCAGGTGATGTCATCCACTGTTTCGGCGTGCACTTCATGCTGGCGGCGCTCGGCCCACAGCATGATCAAACCACCCACTACCAACGCGGCGGCGACAGTGATCGGGTTGAACAGGTAATGGTGAATGGCATCGGCGAAAATCACCCCCAGCACCACCGCCGGCAAAAACGCGATCAGCAGGTTGGCGGTGAAACGCCGGGCCTTGGGTTGGGTTGGAAGGCCGGTAACCACATCGAAAATCTTGCCGCGAAACTCCCACACCACCGCGAGAATGGCGCCCAGCTGGATGATGATATTGAAAGCGTTGAAACGGTCGCCGGTGAAATCCAGCAAATCGGCCACGATGATCTGGTGGCCGGTGCTGGAGATCGGCAGGAACTCGGTGAGCCCCTCGACGACGCCCAGAATAAGTGCCTGTATGGCGGTCCAAAAATCCATGCTTCCCCCAAAGGTCATGCTTGGCGCATGCCCGGTTAGTCTTTTAATGGTTCACTGACGACGAGCGCGCTGAAGGCCCGGCGTTGACCATGGTCAATGCCGGTCTGCAAAAATTCTGTGAAAAATCAGGCAGTACTCAGGTTTTTCGATTTCAGGCCGAAAGCCTATCAGACAAGGCGTAAAAGTCGATGAAACGCCACAATTATAAAAAAGCCGGAGTGACAGGACGATGAACAGTTTGCGCAATATGTCGATCAGCCGGCGGCTTTGGCTGATCCTGATAGTCGCCGTGCTGATGCTGTTGGCTTTGGGTTTGCTGATGCTCAAGCAGATTCATGACGACCTTTACCAGGCCAAGCGCCTGCAGACCCAGCACGTGGTACAGACCGCCAGTGGGATCCTGGCGTTTTATCACGGCCTGGAAACCACCGGCGCGATGACCCGCGAAGCCGCGCAGAAACAGGCCCTCAGCGCCGTGCGGGGGCTGCGCTACGACCACGACGACTATTTCTGGATCAACGACCTCACGCCCGTGATGGTGATGCACCCGGCCAACCCCAAGCTCGACGGCCAGAACCTCTCGGCCATCCGCGACCCCGACGGTTTTGCCGTGTTCAACGAATTCGTGGCCCTGGCCAAGGCCAAGGGCGCCGGTATCGTCAACTATCGTTGGCCCAAGCCTGGGGCCGAAGCGCCGGTGGCCAAGACTTCGTATATCCAATTGTTCGAACCCTGGGGCTGGATTATCGGCTCCGGTGTGTATGTGGACGACGTGCAGGCCGAGTTCAACGGGCAGGTGTGGAAAGCCTCGATGATCGGCCTGGTGATCGCGCTGGTCATGGCCCTGCTGGTGACACTGATCGCCCGCAGCATCGTGCAGCCGTTGCAGGCTGCGGTGAACGCCATGGGCAATATCGCCAGCGGCGAAAGCGACCTGACCCGCAGCCTCGACACCCACGGGCGCGACGAAGTCACTCAACTGTCCCAGCACTTCAACAGCTTTACCGCCAAGCTGCGCCAGGTGGTCAGCCAGTTGCAGGCGTGCGCCAATGCCTTGGGCCAGTCGTCCCAGGAGTTGGGCAATAACGCCAGCCAGGCCCATGACCGCAGCCAGCAGCAGTCCCAGCAGATGGAACTGGTGGCCACCGCCATCAATGAAGTCACCTATGGCGTGCAGGACGTGGCCAAGAATGCCGAACACGCCGCCAGCGAAATGCGCGACGCCCAGGCCCAGGCGCAGCAGGGCCAGGTCAATATCGATGGCAGCCTGCAACGCATCGATCAGCTCTCCACCACCATCAGCCAGGCCGTGGACGTGATCCGCACCTTGTCCAGTGAAAGCACGCAGATCGGCGGCGTATTGGAAGTGATCCGCTCCATTGCCGACCAGACTAACCTGCTGGCGCTCAACGCCGCGATTGAAGCCGCGCGCGCCGGCGAGCAAGGCCGTGGCTTCGCCGTGGTGGCCGATGAAGTGCGCCTGCTGGCCCAGCGCACACAAAAATCCACCGCCGAGATCCAGGTGATGATCGAACGCCTGCAAGGTCATTCCGAAGCGGCGGTGAAGGTCATCAGCGACAGCCACAGCGCCTCGCAACTGACCATCGAACAGGCCGGTCTGGCGGGTGAAAGCCTGAACGCGATCGGCCAGGCGCTGCGCAACCTCAATGGTCTTAATGCATCTATCGCCAGTGCGACCTTGCAACAATCCCATGTCGTGGAGGACATCAACCAGAACGTCACCCAGGCAGCCAGTCTGTCCCATAGCACCGCCCTGGCGGCGGAACAGTCGAGTGTGGCCAGTGCGCAATTGCGCGGTCTGAGTGAACAACTCGACGGGCTGCTGCGTCAGTTCAAGGTCTAGCGCTACCCGCTGCGGGAGGGACGCGCGCCCTCCCCGGCGGCCTCTGAGTGTTTTGTAGATTCCCTCCCTCTGGTTACAATCCCCGCCTCTTTTACTCTCCCAAGGAACCGCCATGTCCGGGCTTGAACTATTCGCCTTTGCGCTGGGGGTGATCGCCGTCTGGCTGACGGTCAAGCAGAACCCCTGGTGCTGGCCCATCGGGCTGGTGATGGTGCTGCTCTCCACCTGGCTGTTCTACGAGGTGAAGCTGTATTCCGACATGCTGCTGCAGGTGGTCTACGCCGCGCTGCAAGTGTATGGCTGGTGGCAATGGACCCGCGCCGGCGAAGTCAAGCAAGGCCGCCTGGTGACTCGCCTGGGCGTGCCGGCCGTCCTGGCCAGCCTGGCGCTGGGCGCAGTCGGCAGCCTGTTGCTCGGCGCGGCAATGGCGCACTGGACCGACGCCGCGCAACCCTGGCTCGACGCCGCGCTCACCGGTTTCAGCCTGGTGGCGCAGGTATGGATGGCGCAGAAACGCGTGCAATGCTGGCCGTTGTGGATTTGCGTGGATGTGATCTTTGTCGGGCTGTTCCTCTACAAAGGCATGCACCTCATTGCCGCGCTGTATGCGCTGTTCACCGTGATCGCCGTGCAAGGCTGGCGCGAGTGGCGCGCCGACCCGGCGTTGCGCACATGAAAGTGGTGGTATTGGCCGGCCCGGAATCCAGCGGCAAAAGCTGGCTGGCGGCCCAATTGCAGGCGCAGTTCGGCGGGTTGATGGTCGGCGAGTACGTGCGGTATTTCATTGACCATCACCAACGCGATACCTGCCTGGCAGACATCCCGGCCATTGCCCGCGGCCAATTGGCCTGGGAAGACGCCGCCCGCGCCGAGCGCCCGGACCTGCTGATCCTCGACACCCACCTGCTGACCAACCGGCTATGGAGCCAGACCTTGTTCGGCGACTGTCCCGCCTGGCTTGAAGATGAGCTGCTGGCCCGTCACTACGACCTGCATCTGTTGCTGTCGCCCGACGATGTGGAATGGACCGCCGACGGCCAGCGCTGCCAGCCTTGCCTGGCGGACCGCCAGGCGTTTTTCCAGGCGGGCCTGGACTGGCTGCACCAGCATCAACAGCCCACCGTGGTGATCGGCGGCGATTGGGAGGAACGCCGGCAAGCGGCGTTCGCGGCGGTGGGAAAACTGCTCAACCAGCCTCTGTAACAGCGAACACGCCGACAGAGGCTGGGCGTGGATCAGTAGCCCAAGGACAAACCGGTATTACGACGCGGGTCATTGGCCCCATAGAACCGGTTGTTGCCCACCGGCTTGCCGCCCAGCGAAGGCGCGCCCACCAGGATCGCCGCCAAGTGGTTGGCGTCCTGCGGACCTGCGAACTTATGGCCCCAGCTCTCGAGGATTTTCTGGGTATCCGGGCTCACCGCAAACGTCTCCAGGTTGGTCGTCTCGGGCATCCACTGTTGGTGGAAGCGCGGCGCGTCCACCGCTTCCTGGATATTCATTTTGTAGTCGATCACGTTGAGGATCGTCAGCAACGTCGCGGTGATGATGCGGCTGCCGCCCGGCGTGCCCACCACCATCACGGCCTTGCCATCCTTGGTCACGATGGTCGGGCTCATGGATGACAGCGGCGCCTTGCCCGGTGCGATCGCATTGGCTTCGCCCTGCACCAGACCGTACATGTTCGGCACGCCGACCTTGACGGTGAAATCGTCCATTTCGTCATTGAGAATGACACCGGTCTTGCTTGCCATCACGCCGGCACCGAACCAGTCGTTAAGGGTGTAAGTGACCGAAACCGCATTGCCCCACTTGTCGACGATGGAATAGTGGGTGGTGTTATTGCCTTCATGGGGCGCCACACCGGGCTTGATCGCCTGGGAGTCGCCAGCCTTTTGCGGCTCGATGGCGGCGCGCAGCTTGGCGGCGTAGTCCTTGTCCAGCAGATGGTCGATGGGGTTTTGTACAAAATCCGGATCGCCCAGGTAGCTGTTGCGGTCCACGTAGGCGTGACGCATCGCTTCGATCTGGTAGTGCAGGCCCTGGGCCGAGTGGTAGCCCAGGTCGGCCATCGGGTAGCCTTCGAGGATGTTCATGATCTGGCAGATCACCACCCCACCGGAGCTGGGTGGCGGCGCCGAGACCACGTGGTAGCCGCGATAGTCGCATTCGATGGGCGCCAGTTCGCGGGTCTTGTACTTGTCCAGGTCGGCCTGGGTAATGATGCCCTTGCCGGCCTGGCTGGAATCCACCAATGCCTTGGCGACCCAGCCTTTATAGAAACCGTCGTTGCCTTTGGCGGAGATTTCCTTGAGGGTCCTGGCCAGGTCTTTCTGCACCAGTTTCTGGCCGACCTGCAGCGGCTGGCCGTTATGCAGGAAGATCCCGCGCAGGTCTTTGTCTTTTGCGAACTCTCCGGTGGCGGTGTGCAGCAGGTCGATATCGCCTTGCTCCAGGGCGAAGCCGTTTTCCGCCAGTTTGATCGCCGGGGCAATGACCTGGGCACGCTTGAGGGTGCCATATTTGCTCAAGGCCAACTCCATGCCGGAGACCGTACCAGGCACGCCGACCGCCAAATGGCCTTTGGCGCTCAGGCCCTCCACGACATTGCCGTCCTTGTCCAGGTACATATCGGCGGTGGCCGCCAGCGGCGCTTTCTCGCGGAAATCGAGGAAGGTCTTGCGGCCGTCGGCCAGTTGCACGGTCATGAAACCGCCGCCGCCCAGGTTGCCGGCGGCCGGGTACACCACCGCCAGCGCATAGCCCACGGCCACCGCCGCATCCACTGCGTTACCGCCGGCTTTAAGCACATCCACGCCCACGTGGGTGGCCAGATGCTGGGCCGTGACCACCATGCCGTTTTCACCGGCCACCGGGGCCTGGGACGCGGCGTGCACGCCGCTGACCGTCAACACCAGTGCAGTGGCAATCAATGTGCGGCTGAAGGGTTGGTATTTCATCCATGGCTACTCGGGTGATTGAGATGCACCAAAATAGCCCGACTCAGATCCCAGCCCCAGCGCAATGGCGTTTTTATTACAGAACTTGTCGGTCACGGGACGAAGCCATCAATATGCCTGCATCTTGCAAAGCGCGGCCCCGCTGCTGGCATCTGGCGGTTATCCCGTTAGAATCAGCTCCCCTGCCCTTTGAGACGAGCCGCCCATGAGCTTTGATTTCGACACGATCCACTCCCGCCTCGGCACCGGCAGCACCAAGTGGAGCCGTTACCCGGAAGACGTGTTGCCGATGTGGATCGCCGACATGGACATCGCCGCGCCGCCGGCGGTGCTGCAAGCCCTGCGCGAGCGTCTCGACCAGCAGATCCTCGGCTACAGCGTGGCCGGCCCGCAGGTGCGCCAGGCCATCGTCGACGACTTGTGGGCCAAGTACGCCTGGCGCGTGCTGCCCGAAGAACTGCTGTTCCTGCCCGGCGTCGAACCTGGCTTCAATATGGCGCTGCACGCCTTTGTGCAGCCCGGCCAACCGGTGGTGTTGCAAACCCCCAACTACCGGCCGATTCGTCTGGCGCCGGGCCACTGGAACCTGCCACGCATCGAAGTGCCGTTTGCATTCGAAAACGGTGAATACCTGACCCCGTTGCCCGCGATGCGTCAGGCACTGAATGGCGCGGGAGCGCTGCTGCTGAGCAACCCGCACAACCCCATCGGCAAAGTATTCCCACGCGAAGAACTGCTGGCCGTGGCGAACGCCTGCCTGGACAACGGTGCATTGATCATCAGCGACGAAATCCACGCCGAACTGTGCTTCGATGGCCGCCGCCACATCCCTACCGCCAGCTTGAGCCCGGCCATCGCACAGCGCACGATTACGCTGATGTCGGCGAGCAAGGCCTATAACGTCGCGGGCCTGAAAACCTGCTTTGCGGTGATCCAGAACGCCGAGATCCGCGAGCGTTTCAACAACGCGCGCTGCGGCATGGTCGACAGCGTCAGCCCCTTGGGCCTGGAAGCGACCCGCGCCGCTTACAGCCAATGCGGCGAGTGGCTCGACGCGCTGCTCGCGTACCTGCAGGCCAACCGCGACTATCTGATGACGGCGGTGCGCAGCCGCTTACCCGGCGTGGTGATGCATGCGCCGCAAGGTACCTTCCTGGCCTGGCTGGATTGCAGCGCTCTGGGCCTGGAAGATCCGCAGCAATTCTTCCTGGAACAGGCCAAGGTCGGTTTGAGCGCAGGCATTGAGTTTGGTGATGACAGCCAACAATTCGTGCGCCTGAATTTCGGCTGCCCACGGGCGATGCTGGAAGAAGGCCTGCAACGCATGGAGCGGGCGCTGCGCGAACGCTGAGAAACGAACCGTGGGGAGCGCCGCTCCCACGGTCGGGCCGTCTAGAGTTTGGCGATGGACACTTCGGTGGACTTCACAAAGGCAATCACTTCACTGCCCACTTTCAATTCCAGGTCGCGCACCGAGCGGGTGGTGATGACCGAGGTGACAATACCGGACGCGGTCTGCACGTCGATTTCCGACACCACCTCCCCTAGCAGGATTTCCTTGATCACACCCTTGAACTGGTTGCGCACGTTGATCGCTTTGATGGTCATGTCGGCTTTCCTGATGGCTGTTGGGTAATCCGCACGAATGCGCAGGGCCCCAACATGCGCCACGCCTTGATATATTAAAAGGAATAAATAACTATTTATTTATTCCTTTAGGAAATATACGCCTTCCAGGTATCAAGGCTTACGCGTTTGCCCCGGCAGCTGTCAGCGTTACCCAATAGCGCGTGCGCGCGTGGACCTCAAAACCCAAGGTCGAGGCCAGCAAACCCAGGACGCTGTCAGTGTCGTCCAACCGAAAACTCCCGGTAACGCGCAGCGTTTCAAGGCTGGGGTCCCAGCGCAGCACGCCGGGACGGTAGCGTTCAAGTTCGCGTAAAAAATCTCCCAGGGCTTGGTTCTGCGCGGTCAGCACGCCGTCGCGCCAGCCCAGTTGCAATACGTCGAACGGCAGCGATGCGCCCAGACCGGTGGCATTCAATGGCGCTTGCTGGCCACCCCGCAGCGTGGACACCTGCCCGTTCGCATCACGCACCTGCACCGCGCCTTTGAGCACCGAGACGCGGCAGCCGGCGGCCAGTTGCCGCACGCAGACGTCGGCCTGGCTGACCCGCAGTTGCCCGTAACGGGTGTAAACCGTCATTGCAGCCGCACCAGGCACGTTCAGCGCCAGCTCGCCGTCAACCAGGGTGACGTGTCGCTGTGCCAGGTCTACATCCACTGCCGTGGCGGTATTGAGTTGCAGGCTGGCGCCATCAGCCAATGGCAGGCGTTGGCGTTCGCCGGTGGCGGTGCGCACATCGGCGCGCCAGGCTTCGAGAGGCAACTGACGGCTGATCAGCCACGCCGTGGGCACCAGGGCGGCCACTCCCAACGCACGCTTGAGCACCGCGCGCCGCCCTGGCTGCGGGCGGTCAAGGCTGGCCATCGCCAGGGCCGGGGGCAAGTTACTGAAGCGCTGGCGCAAGGTCTGGGCTTTTTGCCAGGTCTGCTCGTGCTGGGGATGGCTGTCGCGCCAATGTTGCAGCGCGGCATGATCGCGCTCGGTGGCCGCGCCGGACTCCAGCAACGCCAGCCACTGCGCCGCCGCGCGCGCTACGTCTCGGCTCACAGCGCCACCAGCAGACAATGTTCGTAGGCCTGGGCCATGTAGCGTTTGACGGTGCGCTCGGACACATCAAGGCGTTCGGCGATCTCGCGATAACCCAGGCCTTCCAATTGACTCCACAGAAAGGCACGGCGCACGAGCACCGGCAAACCGTCGAGCAGTTCATCCAGCGCCTGCAGGGTTTCCAGCAGCAGCCAGCGCTGTTCGGGCGACGGCACGCTGGCTTCGGGCAAGGTGGACAGGGCATTCAGGTAGGCCTGTTCGAGGCTGCGCCGCTGATGGAAATTGACCAGCAAACGCTTGCCTACCGTTACCAGGTACGCGCGTGGTTCGTGCACCTGCGCAATCGGCTGGGCACTGGCCAACACCCGCAGAAATGTATCCTGGCTCAGGTCCGCCGCATCCCAGGCGTTGCCCAGCCGCCGGCGCAGCCAGTTTTCCAGCCAACTGCGGTGGTCACGGTACAAGCTCGACAGCGTCGGTTCGGGGGCGTGCGTAGGGACAACGGCATCATTCATGGCAAGCAACCTGCGCGGCGCGAGTGAGTCTCAAATGAGATTCATTCTATTTAATATCGCGCCGCTATACCACGAACTTTTCCTACATGCTTCTGTAAAAGCTTGCCACGGGTTTTACGTGCGAGATAACCGGTCCGGTTTTGCGCATTCAGGCAACTCGCTGCGGTTTCATTAGAAGCCGCGCTTGCGCAACCACTGCAAAAAGCCTTTTTTTACCGGCACCACCGGCGCTTCCTGGGTCAGGGCCTGGGCGGCGTGTACGCGGAAATCCAGCAGGGTTTTCATCGCGTCGCCGATATCGTGTCGGGCATCCAGACATGGGGTCAGGTATTCCTTCTCGATGCGGTACAGGGTGCAGAAGGTTTTGGCGGTGAAATCCGCCAGGGTTGCCTCGTCGGACAGGATGCCCGCCTCGCCGATCACCTCGCCCGGACCCATGCGCCCGGCCTCGAACTTGTGCCCGCCCTTGGTGAGCATCACCGACACCACGCCGGACTCGACAATAAACAAATGGTCGCTGACCTCGCCCGCCGGCAGGATCATCTCGCCGGCGCGGTAGGTGCTCAGGGTCATGTTCTGGCTGAAGGTTTCCTTTTCTTCCTGGCGCAGGGTGGAAAAAATCGTCGAGCTGTCCAACAGCGCCCGTGCGCGGGAAGTCACCACCGGGGCCGCGCTTTCGGAGGCCGACAACAGACTCACGCCCGCCGCCTGCAGGTGGCGGAAAGCCAGGTCATACAGCTGATTGCGCACCTCACGTTTGAGCGGCATCGCCGGCACGAACCCGCTGATCTCGTATTCCACCCCGCCACTGGCGGACGTTTTGAACGCCACGCTGGGCGCCGGCTTGGCCAGCAGCGGACGACAGCCCTGCATGGCGCGCTCCAACGCTTCGATCACCGTTTGCGGGCGCGCATGGGGGCTGACCTGCAGGCTGACCGCCAGCCCGAACATATCCGCCGGGCGCGAGAAATTGATGATCTTGGCCTTGGCCGCCAGGGAATTGGGGATCACCGCCATGCTGCCCTGGGAAGTTTGCAGCCGAGTGGCGCGCCAGTCGATATCGGTGACGCGACCTTCGGTGCCGTCGATGGAGATCCAGTCATCCAGCTGGTAGGGCTTGGTGGTGTTGAGCACGATCCCGGAAAACACGTCGCTCAAAGTGCTTTGCAGCGCCAGGCCGACAATGATCGCCACCGCGCCGGACGTGGCGAGCACGCCTTTGACCGGCAGATCGAGCACATAGGCCATGGCGGCGATAATTGCGATGAGGAAAATCACCGCCCCCATCAAATCCTGCAACAACCGCCCGGTATGACCGACCCGCTGCATCATCAACGCGCCCAGCAGCACGGTGAGCGTGCGCGCCGCGAACAGCCACCAGCCGATCTGCAACGCCGTGGCAGCCAGATGCAGCGCCGTGTCATCGGCATAGGGGGCCAACTGCATAGGGTTCATGCCGTCGTTGAACAGCACGGCGCTGAACACCGCAAAAATGACCAAGCGCGCCGCCAACTTCCAGTTGGCCAGGTTGGGAGAAATAAGGCGCCACACGGCGATGTCAATCAGGATCAGCGCCAAAGCGCACAGCATCGGGTGGTCAGCGATAAACGAGGGCATCCAGGCGACTCCAGGGCGAATGACGGGAAGATCGCATGAAATGAGCCTATCGGAAACAAATTGTGTCGTGACGCCCCCTCGGTGTTCTGCGCAAAAAAACCGCATCGGTGGTGAACGAGCTTGCCTCGCACAAGGCCGGTTCATTCACCACAAAAAAGGGGCCGCTCACATCCGCCCGAACTTGCCGGATTGAAAATCCGCAAAGGCCTGATGAATCTCCTGCTCGGTGTTCATCACAAACGGTCCATGCCCCACGATGGGCTCATCGATCGGCTCGCCGCTGAGCAGCAATACCTTGGCGTCGTCATTGGACTCCAAGGTTAATTGGTGCCCATCACGCTCGAACAACGCCAATTGCCCTTGGCGCGCGACTTCCTCGCCATTGATCAACAGTGTTCCGCGCAGGATCACCAGGGCAGTGTTACGCCCGGCATGCAGGTCCAGGGTCACCGGTTTGCCGGGATTGAGCCGCAGATCCCACACATCAATGGCTGTAAACGTGCGTGCAGGCCCCTTGGCACCGGCGAACTCACCGGCGATCAAACGCAGTTGCCCGGCGTCGTTGGCCAGAGGCAGCACCGGGATATCGGCGTCGACGATGGTTTGGTAACCCGCCTCGGCCATTTTGTCCTTGGCCGGCAGGTTGACCCACAGCTGCACCATCTCCAGCGCACCGCCGCGGCGAGCAAACGCTGGGGAATGAAACTCCTCATGCAGGATGCCCTTGGCCGCCGTCATCCATTGCACATCACCTGGGCCGATAGTGCCGCCGGCTCCGGTGGAATCGCGGTGCTCGACTTCACCGTCGTAAACAATGGTCACGGTTTCAAAGCCGCGATGGGGGTGCTGGCCGACACCGCGACGCTGTTCGGTCGGGGTGAATTGCGCCGGGCCGGCGTGGTCCAGCAGCAGGAATGGGCTGATGTGCTTGCCCATCGAGTCGTAGGAAAACAGCGTACGCACCGGAAAGCCATCGCCCACCCAGTGGCCGCGAGGGCTGGTGTAGATGCCGATTAATTTTTTCATGATGTACCTCCAAAGTGGGTACACCATACGGCCGACGGCACATTAGCACTAGACGGCAAACCTGGCCTGGATTGTCCTATGTATAGGACAGTTCCGCCGGCAGACGCGCGCGCAGCAGGTAAAACCCCAACCCCGCCAGGATCGCAGAACCGGCCTGGATCATGATCATCGGCGTCGCGCTGCCGTCGTGCAGGTGGCTCAACAACAGGCCGCTGCAGGTCGCTCCGAACATCTGCGCAAACCCCATCAGCCCTGCTGCCAGGCCGGCGCGGTGAGCATTGGGCATCACCGCGCCGGTGACCGCGCCCGGCAGCACCAGACCGCCGCCGAGGGTGGCGAGGGCTATCGGAATATCCAGTCCCAGCACCGACAAGCCGAACACTTGATAGATCACCAGCGCCGACACCCCACCCAGCGCCACCAGCGTCACGCCCCTGGTCACAATGCGCTGGGGCCCCAGGCGCATGATATTGCGTCGGGTATAGGTGGAGCCGACGATCAACATCGACACGATCAGGCCGAAATTGATGCCGTACGCCAGACTGCTGAAACCCAGCAGATTGATAAACACCGCCGACGAACCGGCGATTACCGCAAACATCGCGCCGTAGGTGCACGCCAGTGCCACCGCGTAGGCCCGGTAGGGTCGGTCTTTGAGCAGATTCAGGTATTGCCCGCCAAGGGTGCGCCAGTGGCCGGCCCTGGGGTCCAGGGCGTGATTGCTCTCGCGGAAAAACAGCAGCGCCAGCAGCCACACGACGCTGCCCATCACCGCCGCGAACAGGATCGGTGCGCGCCAGCCCACATAGTTGATCAGCAGCCCACCGACCATCGGCGCCACCACGATCGCGTAGAGCATGCCGATCATGGTCAGCGCCAGTGTCGGCCCCGCCTCGGCCTTCCACACGTCCCGCACCACCGTGCGCGCCAGCACCAACGCCGCGCAGGCACCCAGGCCTTGCATGACGCGGGCGGCAATGAACTGCTGGATGTCGTTGACCAGCAACATCGACAGGGTCGCCAACCCATACAGCGCCAGGCCGCCAAGCAAAACCGGACGCCGGCCGACACGGTCCGACAACGGCCCGAATATCAACTGCCCCAGGCCAAACGCCGCGACAAACGCCGACAGTGCCATCAACGCCGAGCCCGGCGGCGCCACCAGCGCATGCTCGATCGCGCCCAATCCGGGAATGATCAATTGGGTCGAGACTTCCCCCAACGCCGTGAGGGCCACCAGTAAAAACAGCAGGCTGCGCGATGGGACCGGGGCGTCTGTCATAGGAGGTATCCGGGGCTGGATTAATTTATATTTCGACCATAATATGAGCAAAAAATTATGTCCATAATTTTTTGCCCATTGGTTACTCCGGAGCCCGCCATGCCCCTTCTCCCCATGCGTCTGCTGACACCCCTGGCGCTGCTGACCGTTCTCAGCGGCTGCAACAGCCAGGCCGACACCCCCACCGCCGCGCCTGTGCGCCCGGTGCTCGCCGCCAAGGTCGAAGCCGCCGGCACCCAGCAAAGCGCCTACACCGGCGTGGTCGCCGCTCGCACCGAGAGCGACCTGGGCTTTCGCGTTGGCGGCAAGGTGATCGAGCGCAAGGTCGATCCAGGCCAGCACGTGTCCCGTGGCGATACCTTGCTGGTACTGGATGTGGGCGACTTCGAACTGGCCCTGCGTTCGGCAAAAAACCGTGTCAACGCCGCCCAGGCCCAATTGCGCCAGCGCCGTGACGATGCCAACCGCTACCAGCGCCTGGCCAGCACCGGGGCCGTGTCGCGGCAGATCTTCGATCAGTCGGCGACCAACCTGCGCGTTGCCGAAGCCGAACTGGCAGCGGCGCAATCCGACGCCAGCCAGATCGAAAACCGTCGCGCCTACTCGGTGCTCAAGGCCGACGGCGACGGCATCATCACCGACGTGCGTGCAGACCGCGGCCAGGTCGTCGCCGAAGGCCAGATCGTGGTGCGGCTGGCCCATGACGGCGCGCGTGAAGCCGTTGTCAACCTGCCGGAAAACAACCGCGAGCTGGCCGCGCAGAAAGCCCTGGCCTTCCCGTTCGGCGCACCGGACCAGACCGTGACCGCTACCCTGCGTGAGCTGTCCGCCAGTGCCGATCCCACCACCCGCACCTACCGCGCCCGCTATGTGCTGCAGAGCGCCGTCGAGCGCTTCGCCCTCGGCTCGACCATCACCGTGCGCCTGCAAGGTAACGGTCAGACCCAGCAGACCCGCGTCCCCATCGGCGCGCTGTACGACGCCGGGCATGGCACCGGCGTGTGGGTGATCGGTGCCGACAACCGCCTCAGCTTCGCCCCGGTCACCGTGGCCAGCCTCGGCCAGGAAGACGCTTTGCTCGCCGGCGGCGTCAGTCCGGGCCAGGTGGTCGTTGCGTTAGGCGCGCACTTATTGCACAGCGGCGACACCGTGCGCCTGCTGCCCGCCCAGGCGCTGGCTCTCAACCGTAAACAGGACAACTGAACATGCGCGGCATCAACCTCTCCGAACTGGCGGTCAAGCACCGCGCCGTCACGCTGTTTCTTATCCTGGCGATCCTCGCGGCAGGCGTCTTCTCCTTCGGCAAACTGGGGCGCGCCGAAGACCCGTCATTCACCGTGAAGGTGATGACCATCACCGCCGCCTGGCCCGGCGCCACCGCCCGGGAAATGCAGGAACAAGTCGCTGATCGTCTGGAAAAACGCCTGCAGGAACTGGACTACTACGACCGCGTCGAGACCATCGCTCAGCCGGGTTTCGTGTCGATGCGCATGACATTCCTGGAATCCACACGGCCCGGTGAAATCCAGGATTTGTTTTACCAGACGCGCAAAAAGCTCAGCGACGAAGCCACTCGCCTGCCCAATGGCGTGATCGGGCCGTTCTTCAATGACGAATATTCAGACGTGTACTTTGCGCTGTACGCCCTGGAAGCCGAGCACCTGCCCCACCGCCAGCAGGTACAGATGGCCGAGGACCTGCGCCAGAATCTGCTTACCGTGCCGGGGGTGAAGAAGGTCAATATCCTCGGTGAACAGGCGCAGCGGATCTTTGTGGAGTTTTCCTACGAGCGCTTGGCAACCCTGGGTATCACGCCGGCGCAGATCTTTGCCGCCCTCGCCGCGCAGAACGCGGTGGCGCCGTCGGGTTTTGTCGAGACCGCCGGCGCCCGTGCGTATATCCGCATCGACGGCGCCTTCGACAGCCTTTCGCTGATCGAAAACGTGCCGCTGGTCGCCAATGGCCGCGTGCTGCGCATCGCCGACGTGGCCAGCGTCAGCCGTGGCTACGAAGACCCACCCAGCTACCGCATCCGTCATCAGGGCGACCCGGCGCTGATGCTGGGCGTCATCATGCAGAAAAAATGGAACGGCCTGGAGTTGGATAAAAGCCTGCAGGCCGAGGAAGCGCGGATCCAGGCCGACCTGCCCCAGGGCGTGAATTTTGCCAAGGTGTCCGACCAGGCAAAAAACATCAGCCTGGCGGTGAACGAGTTCATGCTCAAATTCTTCGTCGCGCTGGCGGTGGTGATGGTCATCAGCCTGCTGGCCCTGGGTTTTCGCGTCGGGCTGGTGGTGGCGGCGGCGGTACCGCTGACACTGTCGATTGTTTTCGTGATCATGCTGGTCACCGGGCGCGAATTCGACCGCATTACCCTCGGCGCACTGATTATCTCCCTGGGTTTGCTGGTGGACGACGCAATCATTGCCATCGAGATGATGGTGGTCAAACTTGAAGAAGGCTTTGACCGCATCCACGCCGCCACCTTCGCCTGGAGCTCCACGGCGGCGCCGATGCTGACCGGCACGCTGGTGACCATCATCGGTTTCCTGCCGGTGGGGTTTGCGCGTTCCGGCGCCGGGGAATATGCCGGCAATATCTTCTGGATCGTCGGCTTCGCCCTGATCGCTTCATGGCTGGTGGCAGTGGTGTTCACGCCCTATCTGGGGGTGAAACTGCTGCCGGCGATCAAACCGGTGCCCGGCGGCCATGACGCCATCTACGCCGGCCGCTATTACCAGAGGCTGCGCAGTCTGGTCGAGACCTGCGTGCGCCGGCGCTGGCTGGTCACCGGGCTGGTGGTCGCGGCCTTTGTACTGTGCGTGCTGGGCATGGCCGTGGTGAAAAAACAATTTTTCCCCAACTCCGACCGTTCCGAGTTGATCCTGGAGGTGTACATGCCGCCGGGCAGCGCCTTTAAAAGCACCGAGGCGGTCGCCGCGCAATTGGAAAAAGCGTTGTTGCAGGAGCCGCAGACCCGCATGGTCGACACTTATGTGGGCGGCGGCGCGCCTCGGTTCTTTCTGTCATTGAACCCGGAAATGCCCGACCCGGCGTTCGCCAAACTGATCGTGCAAACCCCCGACTCCCACGCACGCGACGCGTTGAAACTGCGCATGCGCGAGCGTATTGCCGCCGGCGAATTCCCGGCGGCGCGGGTGCGCGTCACCCAATTGCTGTTCGGCCCTCCCGTACCGTTCCCGGTGGTGTTTCGCGTGTCCGGCCCGGATGCGGATGTGCTGCGCGGCGTAGCCGAAGATGTGCGCAACGTCGTCGCCGCCAACCGGCTGACCCACGACGCGTTCCTTGATTGGGGCGAGCGCACCAGCGGTTATCGCCTGGTCCTGGACCAGGATCGCCTGCGCCTGCTGGGCTTTACGCCTGACGAGGTCAAGTCCCAGCTCAACGCGCTGCTCAGCGGTAACCCGATCACCGAAGTGCGCGAGGGCAACCGCACCGTGTCGGTGGTGGCCCGTGCCCAGGGCAGCCAGCGAGAAAACCTCGGCAACCTCAACAATATGACCCTGACCAACAGCGCCGGCACGGCGGTGCCGCTGGCCCAGGTGGGGCACTTGCAGGCAGTGATGGAGGACCCGATCCTCAAGCGCCGCAACCGCGCCAATACCGTGGAAGTGCGCGCCGACATCGTCGACGGCGTCCAACCGCCGGACGTGGAAATGGCCGTGTACAAAGACCTGCAACCGCTGATCGCCCAGTTGCCCACGGGCTATCGCATCGAAATCGGCGGCCCGGTGGAAGAAAGCGCCAAGGCCAACGTAGCCCTGGCCGCGCTCTTCCCGATCATGATCCTGCTGACGCTCACGGTGATCATGTTTCAGGTCCGCTCGTTCGGCGTGATGCTCATGGTTTTCGCCACCGCGCCGCTGGGCTTGATTGGCGCGGTGCCGACTTTGCTGCTGTTCAACCAGCCGTTTGGGTTCAACGCCATCCTCGGGCTGATCGGCATCGGCGGGATACTGATGCGCAACACCCTGATCTTCACCGACCAGATCCGCCAGAACCAGGACCACGGCATGGCCATCCGCGAGGCGATCATCGAAGCCACCGTACGCCGCGCCCGGCCGGTGGTGCTGACCGCGCTTGCAGCGGCGCTGGCGTTTATCCCGCTGACGCTCTCGGTGTTCTGGTCTTCCCTGGCCTACGTGCTGATCGGCGGGGTGCTGGTGGGCACCGTGTTGACGCTGCTGTTTCTGCCGGCGCTGTGCAGCCTGGTGCTGGGGCGGGAGAAGACCAAGGTTGTCGAAACGTCCCACATAACCGCCGGATAAGCTCTACTCCTCTGCACTAAGAACCGCTGCAAAGTCCCTCGCCTGATCACACAGTGCGAGGGATTGCAGATGGTATGTTTCGTGATGGCCCTGGTTGTTGGGGCCGTGTCTTGATTCCGGTCATTGCCAGCGTTGTCCTGGCACCCATGGATGCCAAAGCACCGGACATCGAACGCGTTTTGCGTGATTTTCGCGATTGCCTGAACACCTTTGATAAATGGGCCGACAGCTTCTGGAGCGTTTCGGCGCTTGAGGTCGAGCAGATCTTTAAAGTGGGGGAAGACGTTGCGCTGATCGCACCGGCTTCGTCCAGAAAACCCAACGCGGTTGTTGCCCGGTGTGATGCCCAGGGCTCGTTGACCCTGTTGCACCTGTTTGAAAGCACCCGCTTCGTGCCTATCGGTAACACCCCGGTGATGCTGCAAGCCTTGGCCGCGGATGGCAGCGCGATGGGCACGCCCATTCATCACACCATCGGCCCCAGCGGCATTCTGGAACTCAAGGACTGCACCCGCGACCAGACTTACCAGATCACTTTTTATCCCAACGTTTCCACAGATCATCTCAAGGCGCTGTACGCGTCTTATCAATCGGTGATCTCAGGGCTGGAAACGGACCTGCGCGATGAGTGGGCGAAGACCTTCAAACCCCAATGGGACGATTTTGCCAACGCCACTTCGCTCGAACGCAGCGCCATGCAAGGCGGGGCGTTTTCAAGTGGCTTGGCCAAGGCGCTATACAACCTGTGGGACAACGTTACGCAGCTGTATGACCTGCTATCGGATCTCAAGGCCAACAGCGAAAAGCTGTTGGCGTACATCTCCCAAGCCGAACTCGATGAGCTGCTGGCGCTGGGCAGCGACGCGATTGCCAACGGGTTGCTGCTGCTCAGTGATGAACCGCTGCTGTTTATCTACTTGTCGGCGATGGTCAGTTGGATGCGCCTGCTGCCGCCGCCCGAGATGTACGAACTGGCAGGCGAGATTACCGGTGAGGTGCTGATCAATCTGCTGTTGATCTGGGCGACGGCAGGCACAGGCGTGGTACTGCGCCTGGGGGCTCAGACGCTGAGCACCATCAAGTCCGCACGGGCAAGGGGCTTGTTGGAATTGCTTGCCAGTCACCTTAAGGGGCCGGGGCTGGAACCCCATGTCACAGCGGCCCGGCCATTGCTGCTGGGCAGCGCGGCGACGCCGATCAAGGCGGTGCCGGTTGCGCCGTTGAAGGCTGGGGAACAGGTGGTTACGAACGCGGTGCCGGCCGTTCGCAGCAAGACTCAGCAGACGGTGTTGGTGCGGCAGGAGCCTGTGGACGATGTGCCTGTTTCGGGGAAAAACCCGAACGGGGATGCGGCGGTTTCTTCGGATAAGACCGTTACTAACGGCTGCCCGGTGTCGATGGTTACCGGGGAGGAACTGTTGACGCTGACCGATGGCACGTTGGATGGGATTTTGCCGTTTGAATGGACGCGACTGTATCGCACCAGTGCGGTGGAAGTGGATGTCGGGTTGGGGGTTGGGTGGAGTCATTCGCTGGCGCAGCGGCTGGTGGTCGACGGCGACTCAGTGGTGTGGACGGATCATGAGAACCGGTCGATCACTCTGCCCTTGCCCACCTCTGTGCGACCGGCGATCACTAATAGCTTGGCCGAAGCGGCGATCTATCTGGGGGCTTCGCCGGATGAGCTGGTGCTGGCGCAGGCCTCGCGGTTCTACCACTTTCGCGATGGCGCATTGGTCTCGATCAGCGATGCGTATGACAACCGCCTGCGTATTGCTCGGGATTTTTCCGGGCGTATCGAGCGAGTGGATAACGGTGTCGGGCGTTCGCTGTTCCTGCGCTATGCATTTGGCCGCATCGTCGCGGTGGACTATCAGGTCCAGCGCGCCAAGGGGCATGAACCCTTCGAGTGGGTGACCGAGCAGACCGTTGTTTCCTACGCCTATGACGACCTGGGCCGACTGGTCTCGGCGACCAATGCCGTCGGTGAAAGCGAGGTATACCGCTACGACGATCAGCACGTCATTGTTGAGCGCGGCCTGGCTGGTGGGGCGAGTTTCTTCTGGGCGTGGGAACGGGCCGGCAAGGCGGCGAGATGCATCCGGCATTGGGCCAGCTTCTCGCAGATGGACACGCGGTATGTGTGGGGCGATGACGGCCAGGTCACGGTGCATAACGCCGATGGCAGCCAGGAAATGTATGCCCACGATGACCGCGCACGCCTGGTGCAACGTATCGATCCCGATGGCGCGCAGCACTTCAAATCCTACGACGAAAAAGGCCGGCTGACAGTCGAGCAGGACCCGCTGGGGGCGGTGACGGCGTATCAGTACGACGAAGCCGGACGCTTGGTGGCGTTGTTTCCTGGGGATGATGAGCCAACAACCTACGAGCATGACAACGGTTTCGTACGCGTGGTGCGCCGGGGTGAGGCGGTTTGGAAGTACGAGCGCAATGACCAGGGCGATGTCACCCGTAGGATTGATCCCGATGGGCATGTCACGGATTACAGCTACAACAAATACGGACAACTGACCGGGGTTTGGTACCCGGATCACAGCTTCCATCGGCTGGTGTGGAATGAGCGCGGGCAACTGGTTGAAGAGCAGTTGCCGAACGGTGGCAGTAAGCGCTATCGCTATGACGACCTGGGCCGCGAGGTGGCGCGCGAGGATGAATTCGGCGCGCTGACCCAATATCAGTGGGACGGTGTCGGTCGGTTAGTCCGCATCGTTTTGCCGGGCGGTGCCACACGCGAATACAGCTACAACCCCTACGGAAAAATCACCGCCGAACGCAACGAACTCGGCCACGTCACCCGCTACGACTACGCCGACGGCCTGCACCTGATCAGCCGTCGTCTGAATGCCGATGGCACTCAGGTCAACTACCGCTACGACAACGTGCGGTTATTGCTGACCGAAATCGAAAACGAAGTCGGCGAAACCTACCAACTCGACTACCACCCCAACGGCCTGATCCGGCAGGAAACCGGCTTCGACGGCCAACGCACCGCGTACACCTACGACCTCAACGGCCACCTGCAGGAAAAGACCGAACACGGCGACGACGGCAGTCGGCGCATTACCCGTTATGCGCGCGACCACGCCGGTCGCCTCGTACGAAAAACCCTGCCCGATGGCAGCGTCGTTGAATATGCCTACGACCGCCAGGGCAATCTCCTCAGCGTCAACGACGGTCACTGGGCGTTGGCCTACGAGTACGACCGCCAAAACCGCCTCACCGCCGAACACCAGGGCTGGGGCACCCTGCGCTACGGCTACGACGCCTGTGGCCAGCTCAAACATTTGCGCCTGCCGGACAACAACCGCGTGGCGTTCAACCACGACAAGGGCGGCCATCTCGCCACCGTCGAACTCAACGGCAAACCGCTGACCTCACACCTGTTCAAATCCGGTCGGGAGCATCAGCGCCAACAAGGCCAACTGCTCAGCCACTACCACTACGACGACCAGCAGCGCCTGCACGCCCACGCTGTCACCCACCAGACCCACCCGCTCTACCAGCGCCAATACGACTACGACCAAGCCGGCAACCTCACCCGCCTGCTCGACACCCGCAAAGGCGAACACCACTACCGCTACGACCCGCTCCAGCGCCTGACCCGCGCCGATCATTCCCACGACGTACAGGAACGTTTCGCCCACAACCCGGCCGGCAACCTGCTGATGCAAAACCGCCCCGGCCCCGACATCGTCGCCGGCAACCGCCTGATGATCCAGGGCGACCGCTACTACACCTACGACGCCTTCGGGAACCTGATCCAGGAACGGCGTGGCAAGGCCCATCAACTCGTCACCGAATACCGCTACGACTTTCAGCATCGGCTGATCGGTATCACCCAACCCAACGGCCAAACCGCCAGCTACCGCTACGACCCGTTTGGGCGGCGCATCAGCAAAACCGTCGATGGCACCACCACCGAATTTTTCTGGCAAGGCGACACACTGATTGCCGAACACCAGGCCGACCGCCACCGCAGTTACCTCTACGAACCCGACAGCTTTCGGCCGTTGGCACTTTTAGAAGGCTTCGGTCCAAAAGAGACAAAACCCTACCACTTCCAACTCGACCACCTCGGCACACCCCAGGAACTCACCACCCCCGAGGGCGATATCGCCTGGTCCGCCCACTACCGCGCCTACGGCGAAATCGCCCGCCTCGACGTAGGCAAACTCGACAACCCCCTGCGCTTCCAGGGCCAATACTTCGACAAAGAAAGCGGTCTGCATTACAACCGCCATCGCTACTACAATCCGGATATCGGCCGCTACCTGACGCCGGACCCGGTGAAGTTGGCGGGTGGGATTAATGGGTATCGGTATGTGCCTAATCCGACGGGATGGGTGGATCCGCTGGGGTTGAACTCTTGTCCCGGTGCGCAAGGTTGCAATCCAACCTCTGCAGCTCAAAACTCTGCGGAAAGAGTCAATCACAGAGAACCAGACTTACCGAAACTGACACGCCTGGAGCGACAGGCGAGGATTGATGAGCTTGCAGAGTCAAACATGCACCGACATTTATCGAAACTGGAGACTTCAATTCCCGGAGCACACTTCTTAGAAAAACACGGAGCTCAGACATCATTAGAATCCCAGCTTGATCGTGTAGAAACAGCTAGGAACCCCAGCACCGGCGAAATCGAGATCTTCGAAAGAGGTAGAAGAGCGGGACAGCCTAGACTTCCAAGCGCAGCTACGCACTTCCTTAGCCATAGAGATCAATTCAATGCAATAGAACGAGCAATTTTAATATTCAACCTAAATGGCAGAGCGACATCCCCAAGACCGATGGACATGGGAAAAATTGTCGGCGAGGGCTATAAGAGAGAGGGTCTTGAATATGGAGAGCAGTCAAAAGCCATTGTACATTTAAACAGAGAAGGAAAACCAATCACTGCTTATACGGAGTTTGAACAATGAAAAACAAACCAGATCTACAGATACTACAAGGACTGTTATTTACTTACTGCATAGAAAACACAACAAATTTAGAGCGAGAAAAAATCATTGCATCAAAAAACGTAAACGACGAAACGGAACTTTCAGAACTTTTTAATACTTTAACCAAGCCAGAATTCTTATCATACAAAGAAGATGAGCAGCTTTGGTTCATAGAAACTATCAAGCATTATTTATCAACAGATCAAGACTTTGAATCTGTTTTCCACTTGTTCGACACTTACTTCAACGACGACATAATCGACAAGAGGAGCTTCATGAAAACATTACTTAACTGCCTTATTAGTTACCAAAAAGAAGCTGCGCTAAAAGTTTGAAAACGGCGTTGAAGTTGATCTTATAAACCAACACCGCCCTTGCTGATAAGCCGCATTCACCGGTAGCGAGCTTGCTCGCTACGCAGGGCAAGCCTGTTCCACAGCGCCTACGGCGAAATCGTCCGCCTCGACGTAGGCAAACTCGACAACCCCCTGCGCTTCCAGGGCCAATACTTCGACAAAGAAAGCGGTCTGCATTACAACCGCCATCGCTACTACAATCCGGATATTGGTCGCTACCTCACGCCGGACCCGGTGAAGTTGGCGGGTGGGATTAACGCCTACCAATACGTGCCTAACCCTACCGGGTGGGTGGATCCGCTGGGGCTAAGCCCATGCCCTGGTGAAGATAAATGCAAGCCGAACAGCAATGCTGACAACTATTTTATAAAAACTACTGTCGACAAAATAACACCGCTAAGCCAAATCAGCACAAACAATGCGCCTGTAATGGGCTACCACAAGGAAATTTATGCTAACAAACCTATTAAGCCGGAAGAAACCACTCAAAAATGGGAAAAGTTTCTAGGGCCTGGGCCACATTCAAACATCCACCCAAGAACGGGCACCCCTGATAGTGACAGAATAGTTTCTAGCGACGCGGAAAGAAGTATTCGCTACGGCGCTCATGAGATGAACAGTAAGCCGAGCAAACATCACTATCATGAGGAAGCGTGGACGCTAGAGCTTAAAAGCAACACAATGAACGTGGATAACACAGTTGTCAGAGTCCCACTATCGAAGAAGTGAAATGAAAATACATATTACCGAAGCATTTTCTGTGAAAGGCACTTTATATGTGAAATTCCAATCGCCATCTGGAAATGCCACTGCGCTATGGAGCGGAAACGCTCCAGAGAACAATGAAATTCTGGATGTGGAATTCGATCTGGATGATGTTTTTTCCTGGGGGAAGAACATCAAGCTTTCGAACAAGAAAACACCACATATCACCACTCTAAATGGCGTCACCCAAATAACGGCTGAGATGATTAAAAATCAGGGTGAAGAATGTGCAGCATTAAAAATCAACGACTCAATCATCCTTATTGACCTTGAGAAACCGATAGCTGAAAAAACAGGTTGGGTTCAAGTGAGCACAGCAAGAATCCGGCTCTACCCCACGAGTATCTGAACGATACTTGAGTTCACACCACCACTATCTATCTCCAAACATAGGCGACAGCGCTTAAAACCACGTTTAGGGCTGCTACGCAGCCCAACGCAGGGCAAGCCTGCTCACCACAAAAAAGCTCAACCGTAGGTGTCAGCGGGCCTAACGTCCGGTCACCGCTTCGCCAGCTCCATAATCATTCGACTCAACAAATAAACGCGCGGCACCACGCTTTCCACCTCCGCATATTCCTCCGGGGTATGGATATTGCCGCCGACAATACCAAACCCATCCAGCGTCGGCGTTCCCACCCCGGCGGACAGGCTGGCGTCCGCCGCGCCGCCACTGCCTTCAATGGTCAACTTTTTACCCAACTCCCCATAAATCCCCTGGGCTATCGCCACTAATTTGTCCGACTCCGGCGTCTGCGGCATAGGCGGCAGGCCGCGTTTGAGAGTGGTGGTGACTTCGGTTTCCGGGATCAGTTTGTCGGCCGATACTCGCGCGAGGTCTTTTTCAATACGGTCGAATTCCTCCGGCAGCGCCGCGCGTACATCCGCCTTGGCCATGGCGTGATCGGGGATGACGTTGGTGCGGTCGCCGGCCTGGAGCACGGTAAAGTTGATGGTGGTTTTCTTTTCGGCATCCCCAAGTTTGCCCAGTTGCAGGACCTGGTGCGCGGCTTCCATGGCGGCGTTGCGGCCCAATTCCGGGGCGACGCCGGCATGGGCGGCCTTGCCCTTGACGTCGACCAGCGCCGTGGCGCTGCCCTTGCGCCATACCACCAGGCCATCGGCCGGGCGGCCGGGTTCGAGGTTCAAGGTGACGTCGTGGGTCTTGGCGGTGGTGCGGATCAGTTCCGACGCTATGTCCGAGCCGGTCTCTTCGCTGGCGTCGAGCAGGAAAGTGATCTGCGCATAGTCCTTGAAGCCCTGGTTTTTCAGGACTTTGAGCGCATAGATACCGGCGACAATACCGCCCTTATCATCCATCACCCCAGGGCCATAGGCGCGACCGTCCTTGATATGGAACGGGCGCTCGGCCGCCGAGCCCTCCTTGAACACCGTGTCCATGTGCGCCATCAGCAGGATTTTGGCCTTGCCAGTCCCCTTGAGAGTCGCAATCACATGGCTGCTGTTGGCGGCGGCATCCGGCACCCGCTCAATGTTGAAGCCCAGTTGCTTGAGCTCATCGACCGCAATGTCGCTGACGTGGGTCAGGCCCGGACCATAGCCTGAACCGGAATCGATATTGACCAGGCGCTCCAGCAGTCGCAGGGCCTCGGCCTTGTATTGTTCGGCGTCCGCCTGAATCGGCTTATAAAGTTCGGCGCTGTAGGCAGGTACGGCGAAGGACATAGCCAGGGTGGCCGCCAGGAGGGTGCGCGGGAAGTTGAAATGCATGAACCGATCCTTGTTTGTTGTTGAAGGGTGCACGCCACACCCTACCCCACTAGACCGACCGCAACCAACTCCCCTGCGCCGCGCTGACTCGGTTACGCCCGGTGTTCTTGGCCTGGTACAACGCCAGGTCAGCGTCGTTGAGCCAACTGATGGAGTCGGCATGCCCTGGCTGATACGGCGCCAGGCCGATACTCAGGCTCGCGCGCAATGTAGGGTCCTGGGCGTAGGCCAATGCGTTGAAGCGGTCGCGCAAGGCATCCATGACCTCGGTGGCGCGGTTGAGCGGCATGTCCGGCAGGATCACGCAGAACTCGTCGCCGCCATAGCGCCCGGCCTGGTCGGTGATGCGCAGGTTCTGGCGCAGCACTTTGCTGAGCTGGCGCAACACGATATCACCGGTGACGTGGCCGTAGGTGTCATTGATAAGCTTGAAGTGATCGATGTCGATCAGGGCAATCGCCGCCCCTCGCTGCTCGGCACGGCAGCGCTGGAACTCGATCTCCAACTGATCTTTCCACGCCCCGTGGTTGAGCAGCCCGGAGAGGCTGTCGGTGCGGCTCAAGGCCAGCAACTCGCGCTTGTGTCGGGACAGGCTCTGGGCCTGGCGATAGCAGATCCAGCCAAGTACCAGCGGGTACACCATCAGAATCGGCAGGCAGGCATACAACTGCGCCTGGGTGGTAACAGCAATGAACGCCGGCGCAATCAACCACCACGCCGCAGCGACGCCCAAGGCCTGTGCGCACCAGCCGGCAAATACGAAACGCGGCCCGCCGATGGACACGTTATTCATCGACATCATCGACAGCACGGTGACACTGGGCAGCGGATTGAAGTGCATGGCGCCGACCCAGAAACCGCCGCAGAACGAATCGAACAGCAGGTGACGACGCTCACTGCGCAGGGTCTGGCTGGCGCGAAGGGTCAATTGGAAGGACAAATGGGGCCAGACAAATGCATTGATCAGCATCCAGGCCCACACCCACGCAGGCGGGTTAAGGGGGTACATGGCGAACACCACGCACACAACGCCCAAGGCCATTCCGAAGGCGCGAGTCTTGTGAAGGCGAATGGCGAGCGGAAGTCCTTTTCCTCCGATGGCGGGCATGATGAGGACAATCCTGGAGGAATGCCTGGAGTCTATCAGGGCACCGGCAAATTGCCACTACTGCTGACAGGGACGTTGCTCAGTGGGAAAAACCCCGCGCCAACATCAGCGCCACCCCCAGCAGCAGCACGGCCGTGGCACGCTGCAACAGCACGCGGCGCTTGGGGTTTTCCAGCACGTGTTTGATGCGCTGACCAAAGTAGCAATACAAGCAGCCGCTGGCGAACTGCAACAGCAGGAACGTCAGCCCCAGTATGGCGATATCCGCCGCCGAACTGTGCTCCCCTGCCCCGGCGAACTGCGGGAACACCGCGCTGAACATGATGATGGTCTTGGGGTTGGAAAACCCCGTGAGCAACCCTTTGCCGAACAGGCTGCGCGAGCCTTCCACGGCGCCGGCCTTGTCGATGGACACGCCGCTGCTGGTCCACTGTTTATAAGCCAGGTACAGAATGTAGGCCACGCCGACGAACTGGATGGTCTGGGTGATGGCGAGGTTGCCCTTGATCAGTTCCGAGAAGCCCACGGCAAAGATCAGTATCGAAATCAGGTAAGACACGCTGGCGCCGATCTGCGCCGGGATCGAGCTGCGCAGGCCGTCCTTCAAGCCCAGGCTCAACAGCAGCAGGGTCATGGGGCCGGGGCTGAACGTCATGGTGGCGCAAAACAGCAGAAAGTAGAGAAACGAAGAGAGCGTTAACGCGCTTGTCATGGTCCTGGACCTTGGCTAGGGAGAAGCAACAGCAAAGGGGCGGACCGTTCAGCGCCCGCCCCTAGCCTTATCAAGCCACCGCGATTTCGGTGGTCAGGGACTCGCGGTACATCACCGCCAGTTCAGCCAGGGCCGCCTTGGCGCTCTGGTTGCGGGTTTCGAAGGCCACCAGGCCCTTCCAGTTGGTTTCGACGACGGCTTGCATCACGTCGGCGTAATCACAGTTGCCGTCATGAATACCGAAATGCTGGTCTTGCACGCCGTTGTTGTTGCTGAAGGAAATCCCCTTGATCAAGTGGTGATATTTGCGCACCACCTCGGCCGGCAGACCGTTCTCGATGTTGGCGTGGCCGGCATCGAGAAAGAAGAACACGTTGGGATGAGCCTGCAGACGTTCGAACACGAACGCGTATTCCGCTTCATGGGTAAAGATGTAGTGGAATGGCCGGTAGTTGACATAGTTGGACAGGTTTTCCAGGTAGATATCCACGCCCTTGGCCTCGCCATATCGCGCCAACTCCTGCACCGACTGCAGGTAGTGCTCCAGCGCAACCTTTTTGGCCTTGAGCACCATCTTCGGCTCGACGATACAGCCACCGTGGATAATCAGCGGCGCGCCGAGGCGGCTGGCGATGTCGATCTCCTGCTTGACGTACGCCACCGCCGCCACGCGGAACGCCTGCACATCGCTGCCTAGCGGAGCTTTGAAGTTACCGTGGAACACCGGTTTTACCCCGCTGGCCTGGATCTGTTCCTGCAGGCTGACAATGCGCGCCTCGGTCCAGTCGTCGACCATTTCGCCGAACAGGCTGCCGTCGATGTACCAGTGGGTGCAGCCGCCTTCAACGGCGGTCTGCAGGCCTTGCTCGGCGCTCAGGTATTTCTGGTGGGCGACGCCGGTGCAGAACGGTACGGCACCCGTGATCAGTTTACTTTCCATGGAGCGATTCCTTTCGTTGATGGAGGGTCAGGCGTGAGCGGGGAGTTCGATGGCCATGAAATCGGCCTTGGTCACGCCGCAGTCCGGGCATGTCCAGTCTTCGGGCACCTCTTCCCAAGGGGTGCCCGCCGGGATTCCGTCCTCCGGAATGCCCAATGCTTCTACGTACATGAAGCCACAGGGTGCGCACATATAAGTCGTCATAAGAAATGCAGAATCCATTGCTCACTTGTAGGGAAAATCGCCATATCCGGGCGAGATGGCGCGCAGTCTAGGGGAGTGGCGTTGCACAAGGCAGGTAAAGTGATGCCTAATCCGGCCTAACTTCACCGGTAAAACCACCGGCAAAGACAAGGAAGGTTTATGTTCGTATCCGCCATCGCCTTTGTGGAAGGCACGCCGAAGGTGCAGCAGATTGTCGAGGCGTTCAGCCAGGCCATCGAAAACGGCGAGTGGGCACCGGGCAGCAAACTGCCCTCTGTGCGCGAGTTGACCCATATCCTGGGCGTGAGCAAATTCACCCTCAACGAAGCCCTCGACCGCCTGCGCGGGCGCAACCTGCTGACCTCCAGCCAGGGCCGCGGCTACTTCGTGGCGATGGACAGTGCGCGACCGGCGTCGGCCACCTGGGTCGACCTGCTGCCTCAAGACCTGCTCAGCGTACTGCGCCGCCCCTTGGTCACCGCCAGCGGCGAACTGCGCCCCGGCGGCGGCCACCTGCCCGAAGCCTGGCTGAACGGCGAGGCCATTCGCCAGGCCATGCGCAGCGTAGTGCGCGCGCCGTCGCTGCGGATTGCCGGGCTGGGCACGCCGGCAGGCCTGCTGCCGCTGCGCCAGGCCCTGCAACACAAGTTGCACGGTGAAGGCCTGTCGGTGCCGGTCGAGCAGATCATCACCACGCCCAACACCGTGCAGGGGCTGGACATGCTCATGCGCCTGCTGGCGCGCCCCGGCGACACGGTATTGCTGGACGCGCCGTGCTACTTCAACTTTCACGCCAACCTGGCGCTGCATGGGGTCAAGGTGGTAACCATCCAGCGTCGCCCGGACGGTTTCGACTTTACCGCCCTCGAACAGTTGCTGGCCGAACACCGCCCCAGCCTGTACCTGACCACCAGCGTGCTGCATAACCCCACCGGTCATTCGTTCAGCCCGAGTCAAGCGTTCCGTCTGCTGCAACTGACCCAGCATTACCACTGCCATATCGTCGAAGACGACCTCTACGGCGACCTGCACCCCAACCCACCGCCCCGCCTGGCGACCCTCGCCGGCCTCGGACAGGTGACTTACCTGTCGGGGTTCTCCAAGATCCTCAGCGCCAACACCCGCGTCAGCTACGTGGTGGCCGCGCCGCAATTGGCGGCCAACCTGACCAATATGAAGCTGATGAGCGGCGGCGTGACCTCGGAGCTGTTCGAGCAGATCGTCTATCGCATGCTCAGTGAAGGCAGCTACGCCAAGCATCGCAAACGCATGGTCCAGCGGCTGATGGAGGCCGGCGGCCGTGTGGAGCAATGGCTCAGGCGCTGCGGCTGCGAACTGCCGATGCCCTACGAGGGCGGCATGTTCATCTGGGCACGCCTGCCGGCGGGCGTAAACGGCGAACTGCTGGCCCAGGAAGCCTTGAAACGCAGCATGGTGCTGGCGCCGGGCGCGCTGTTCGGCTACGACCCCGCCCACCGCGATTCGATGCGTTTCAACGTGGCCCACAGCGACGAACCGCGCGTGCAACGGGTCTTCGAGGCCTTGCTGCGCAGCGGAGCCGGCAAGGCCGGAGATTGATCGCGCCGAGACGGTTTTTTGCTTCACCGTGTATCCATCCGGCGACAGATACACTGCAATACAAAGCGTACAAGGCAACGCGGATGACAGTCGCTAGACTGCGCCCCAACGAGCATTCAACGAGGAAGGCAGCATGGATCATGTCGATCACATCCTGATTGTCGATGACGACCGGGAGATCCGTGAACTGGTGGGCAATTACCTGAAAAAGAACGGCATGCGCACCACCGTGGTCGCCGATGGCCGGCAGATGCGCAGCTTTCTGGAGACCACTCCCGTGGACCTGATCGTGCTGGACATCATGATGCCCGGCGACGATGGCCTGCAGCTGTGCCGCGAATTGCGGGTGGGCAAGCACAAAACTACGCCGGTGCTGATGCTGACCGCGCGCAACGACGAGACCGACCGCATCATCGGCCTGGAAATGGGCGCCGACGACTACCTGGTCAAGCCCTTTGCCGCCCGAGAGCTGCTGGCACGCATTAATGCGGTGCTGCGCCGCACGCGGATGCTGCCGCCCAACCTGGTGGTCAGCGAGACCGGGCGGCTGATCCGCTTCGGCCGCTGGCGCCTGGACACCACCGCGCGCCACCTGCTCGACGATGACGATACGCTGGTGGCCTTGAGTGGCGCCGAGTACCGCCTGCTGCGCGTGTTCCTCGACCATCCCCAACGCGTGCTCAATCGCGACCAGTTGCTCAACCTGACCCAGGGCCGTGACGCCGACCTGTTCGATCGCTCCATCGACCTGCTGGTCAGTCGCCTGCGCCAACGCCTGCTGGATGACGCCCGTGAGCCGGCGTATATCAAGACCGTGCGCAGCGAAGGCTACGTGTTCTCGCTGCCGGTCAAAATCCTCGAGGCCGACCAATGAGCTGGCGGCTGGGCTGGCCCCGCACCCTGGCGTCGCAACTGTCACTGATCTTCCTGATCAGCCTGGTGTGCGCCCATGGATTATCGTTCAGTGCGCAGTTCTACGAGCGCTACATCAGCGCGCGCACGGCGATGCTGGGCAACCTGGAAAACGATGTGGCCACCTCGGTGGCGATTCTGGACCGCTTGCCCGCCGATGAGCGCGCCAGCTGGCTGCCCCGCCTGAACCGGCAGAATTACCGCTACCTGCTCAACGCCGGCGAACCAGGCCAGCCCTTCTCAAGCGATGACATGCCCATGGCCGCCACCTCGATTGCCGAGGCGCTGGGTTCGCATTACACGCTGACGTTTCGAAATATCCCCGGGGCGCGGCCGCACTTCCAGGCGCACCTGACCCTGGCGGACGGCAGCCCGGTCACCGTTGATGTGCGTCCCGCCGCCGTCCCCGTGGCCTATTGGCTGCCGGTGGTGCTGGTACTGCAGCTGGCGCTGTTGTTGGGTTGTACGGGGTTCGCGGTGCGCCTGGCGATCCGCCCGCTCGCGCGCCTGGCCCGCGCAGTGGAAACCCTGGACCCCAACGCCCACCCCACGCCCCTGGACGAAAAAGGCCCCACCGAAGTGGCCCATGCCGCAGCGGCGTTCAACCACATGCAACAACGCATCGCCGACTACCTCAAGGAACGCATGCAGATCCTCGCGGCGATTTCCCACGACCTGCAAACGCCGATCACCCGCATGAAGCTGCGCGCCGAGTTCATGGAAGACTCCACCGACCGCGACAAACTGTGGAACGACCTGGGGGAAATGGAGCACCTGGTGCGCGAAGGCGTGGCCTACGCGCGCAGCGTCCACGGCGCCAGCGAGACCAGCCAGCGCATCGACCTGGACGCCTTTCTCGACAGCCTGGTGTTCGACTACCAGGACATGCACAAACAGGTCGCCCTCAGCGGCAAGAGCGCGGCGGTGCTCGACACCCGCCCCCACGCGCTGCGCCGGATACTGGTGAACCTGGTGGACAACGCCCTCAAATTCGCCGGTTCCGCCCACGTGCAAGTCGCGGCCATGGCTGACGGCGAACTGTCGATCAAGGTGCTGGATGATGGACCGGGCATCGCCGAAGACGAACTGCCGCAGGTGCTGCAGCCCTTCTACCGGGTCGAAAGCTCGCGCAATCGCGGCACCGGCGGCACAGGGCTGGGCCTGGCGATCGCGCAGCAGTTGGCCGTGGCAATCGGTGGCTCGCTGACCTTGAGCAACCGCTCGCAGGGCGGGCTCTGTGCCGAGGTCAGGCTGCACGCGCAGGGTGCGACGACGTAACCGGCCTGCTGCGTTGACCAACCTTGTTACACACCATATAGTGTGCCCACTAACAATGCAGACCACTACATAGTGTGAGACATCGGTGTTTACTGACCACACTCTGCGCACTATTTCAATGCCTTGATGCCTGCAAATCACCTATTTTTTGGACGGGGTTCACACCCCGTCAGAACAGACCTTGAAGGAATATTTCGATGCTGAGTTGGGATGAAGTCGACAACGAAGACACCGGCACAGCGGTGATCAAAGGCGCCAACGCCGGCCACGCCACCGAAGCCAACATGGACCGCCTCGACGGTGCCGGCGCTGCCGCCGCCATCGAAGCCCGCGCCGTCACCGCCAGTGACTCCGCCGCCATCGTGCGCGCCAAGGCCGCCCTGGACAAACTCGACGTCGCCGAAGGCCTCGCCGAACTCGAAGGCGCCTCCGCCCGCG
>NZ_JAAMRE010000013.1 GCF_013522705.1 Pseudomonas lurida | reverse complement strand
CCCCGATAGCGGTGGATCGCTCGTCTGATAAATGACTGTCACACCGTCATCGGGGGCAAGCCCCCTCCCACATTGGGATTGCATTTCAAGTCAGTGTTCTGTGCCGGTGGCGCTTTTTCGAACACCATTTCAGGCCCGGCGACAAACCCCCGGAACGGCTCGAAATCCTGGAACGCCGCGCGATCCACTGTGGGAGGGGGCTTGCCCCCGATAGCGGTGGATCGCTCGTCTGATAAACGACTGTCACACCGTCATCGGGGGCAAGCCCCCTCCCACATTGGGATTGCATTTCAAGTCAGTGTTCTGTGCCGGTGGCGCTTTTTCGAACACCACTTCAGGCCCGGCGACAAACTCCCGGAACGGCTCGAAATCCTGGAACGCTGCGCGATCCACTGTGGGAGGGGGCTTGCCCCCGATATCGGTGGATCGCTCGTCTGATAAATGACTGTCACACCGTCATCGGGGGCAAGCCCCCTCTCACATTGGAATTGCATTTCAAGTCAGGTGGGTTGCAACTTCTGTTCGAATACCGAGACTCCATCCAAGTCGCGCAGGATCACCGTCAACTCCCCCGTCTGGCCATCGATATTCACCTCGCCAAAAAACTGAAACCCTGCAAACGGCGAGGTGTTCTGCGCCGGTGGCGCTTTTTCGAACACCACTTCAGGCCCAAACGTTTTATCCAGCGGATTGGGCCCGAAGCTGCCGGCGTTCAACGGCCCGGCGACGAACTCCCAGAACGGTTCAAAATCCTGGAACGCGGCGCGATCGGGATGGTAGTGGTGCGCGGCGCAGTAGTGCACATCGGCTGTCAGCCACACATGGTTACGCACCTGCTGTGCGCGCAGAAAACCCAGTAACTCAGCGATTTCCAGCTCGCGCCCCTGGGCCGGGCCTGGATCATTGTTGGCAATGGCCTCCCAGCGCGGCACGCCGGGGCTGACTTCGCCGTCGGGCACGCCCAGGCCGATAGGCATGTCGGCGGCGATGACTTTCCATTGCGCCGTTGAACCCTTGAGTTCGCCCTTGAGCCAGTCCAATTGTTCACGACCGAGAAACGGTTTGGCCGCCCCCAGGTTGTCATCATTCGGGCCACGGTAGCTGCGCATGTCGAGCACAAATACATCCAGCAGCGGGCCGTAACTGAGCTTGCGATAGATGCGCCCGCCGCCGTCGGCGCTTTGGCGGCGCATCGGCGAATACTCCAGCCAGGCCTGGCGTGCACGGCCTACGAGCGTGTTGATATCGCGGGTCTGGTAGCGCTCGTCCAACTGCTTGCTCGACGACCAGTTGTTGATCACCTCGTGGTCGTCCCACTGCCAGATCTGCGGCACCTCGGCGTTGAAACGGCGCACGTTTTCATCCATGAGGTTGTAGCGATAGTTGCCGCGGTATTCGTCCAGGGTTTCGGCGACTTTGCTCTTGGCTTGGGTGGTGATATTGCGCCAGATGCGCCCGCTTTCGGTCGCCAGTTGTGCCGGCACCGGGCCGTCGGCGTAGATGGTGTCGCCGCTGTGGATAAAGAAGTCCGGCAGACGCAGGCGCATGGCTTCGTAGATGCGCATGCCGCCGATATCCGGGTTGATGCCGAAGCCCTGGCCGACGGTGTCGCCGCTCCACACGAAGCGAATATCGCGGCGCTGTTGCGGCACGCTGCGCAGATGGCCGAACCACGGTTCGCTGGCAACGCCGCTCTGGGCGTCTTCGAAGTGCACACGGTAGAAAATCGCCTGGTCGGCGGGCAACCCGGTGAGTTCGACGCGGGCGGTGAAGTCCGTGCGGCTGTCAGCCAGCGGCGAGACGAAACGGCGCGGGTTGCTGAACACGCTGCGGGTGTCCCATTCCACCACCATCCGCGCCGGGCGGTCGCTGCGGCTCCAGATCATCGCGCGGTCGCCCAGCAGATCGCCGGACTGCACGCCATCGGTGAGTTGCGGCCGGTCCTTGACCGACGCAATCACCGCCGGCGCCAGGCCCGGCAGTAACAGACCGGCGCCGACGGCTTGCATCACGCGGCGACGGCCCAGATCGAAGTGGCTCATGCAGGTGCCCTCTTGAGTCTCAAAAGAGGCACTTAACCATACGGGAATGAAGCGGATGTGACACTCACCCTGCGCTGAGCCGAGATCCAAATGTGGAGGGGCTTGCCCCCTTCCACATGTTCAGGCCCTGCCGGACCGTGTCAGGCGTTGGCCGGCGCGACGCTCAGCTCCACCACTTCCGCCCGCTTGATCAGCGCATACACCACCCCGGTCAGCAGGCTGCCCGCAACGATCGCCAGCAGATACAGCAACGCATGGTTGATCGCATTCGGGATCACCAGCACAAACAAACCACCGTGGGGCGCAGCCAGTACGCAGCCGAAGTACATCGACAGCGCGCCGGTCAACGCACCGCCGGCGATGCTCGCCGGGATCACGCGCAGCGGGTCCTTGGCGGCGAAAGGGATCGCACCTTCGGAGATAAAGCACATACCGAGGATCATCGCGGCCTTGCCGGCTTCGCGTTCGGTCTGGGCGAATTTGCGCCGCGCCAGCAGCGTGGCGATGCCCATGCCGATGGGCGGCACCATGCCGGCGGCCATGGTCGCGGCCATCGGCGCGCCGCTATGGGCGGCCAGCAGGCCGACCGAAAATGCATACGCAGCCTTGTTGATCGGCCCCCCCAGGTCCACGCACATCATGCCGCCCAGCAGAATGCCCAGCAGCACGGCATTGGTGGTGCCCATGGTGCTGAGGAACTCAGTCAGGCCGCTGAGCATGCGCGCCACCGGCGGGCCCACCAGGTAGATCATCGCCAGGCCGGTAAACAGGCTCGCCAGCAACGGTATGATCAGGATCGGCTTGAGGGCTTCCATGCTCTGCGGCAGGCGCACCGCGCGCGTGACCCCTTTGACGCAGTAACCGGCCAGGAAACCGGCAAAAATGCCGCCGATAAAGCCCGCGCCCAAAGTACCGGCGAGCAGGCCGCCGATCATGCCCGGCGCGATTCCCGGACGGTCGGCGATCGAATAGGCGATATAACCGGCCAGCAGCGGCACCATCAACGTAAACGCGCTGTTGCCGACGGTTTTCAACGCCGCCGCCAGGGTGCCTTCCTGTTCGAACGCATGGATGCCGAACGCAAACGACAGGGCGATCAGCAAGCCGCCCGCCACCACCATCGGCAACATGAACGACACACCAGTAAGCAGGTGCTTATAGACCCCGGTTTTTTCCGGCTTGGCTACCGCTGCACCGGCCGCGCTCTCCACCGTGCCTTCGGCCAGGGCTTTGTTCAGGGTCGCTTCCGATTGTTTGAGGGCAATACCGGTGCCGCAACGGTAAATCTTCTTGCCGGCAAAGCGTTCGGTGGCCACTTCGATATCCGCCGCCAACAGCACTACGTCGGCCTTGGCGATGGCTTCGGCGCTCAGCGGCGTACGCGCGCCCACCGAGCCCTGGGTCTCGACCTGCAAGTCGTAACCCAGGCGCTTGGCCGTCTGCTGCAAGGCTTCGGCGGCCATAAAAGTATGGGCCACGCCGGTCGGGCACGCGGTGATGGCGACGATGCGCGGGGCGTTTTTCGGCGCCACGGGCGCCTGGCTGGCGACATACACCTGGGCCTCTTCAGCGCCGCGACGCAACACCGCCTCCACATCCGCCAACGCCTGGGCCGGTGTGCTCTGGAACACGCGCTTGCCGACGAAGCGCTGCATATCCACCGGCGTGCTGCTGACCAGCAACACCCACTCGGCGGCGGCCAGGGTCGCTTCGGATAACGCACGCTCGGGGTGTTGCATATCCACTACTTCGACACTGGTGCTCCAGCCCTGGCGTTGCGCGGCGGCGTCCAGCAAGCGGGCGCACAGCACACTGGTGACCATGCCGTTGGGGCAGGCAGTAACAATGGCTAACTTCATGACTAACCCTCTTATTGTTCTGTGAGCGGGCGTACATCGACGCCGCTTTGCAGATGCGCCAACTGCGCGTCATCGCTGATGCCGAAGCCGATCTGCGTCACCGCCATCGCGGCAATCGCCGTGGCGCGACGCAGGGTCTGCTCGGGCGCCTCGTCACTGAGCAGACCGTGCAACATGCCGGCCAGCAACGAGTCGCCGGCGCCCACGGTGCTGGCCACGCTGACCTTGGGCGGCGTGGCGTGCAGCGCCGCCGTTGGGCTGAACCAGTTCACACCGTCGGCGCCATGGGACACCACTACATGCTCCACGCCCTGAGCGTGCAGGCGCTGCGCGGCCTGGCGTTGCTGTTCGAGGGAGCCAGTGGAGCAGTCGAGGGCATCGGCCAGTTCTTCGGTGTTCGGCTTGACCAACCACGGTCCGGCACGCAGGCCGGCACGCAGCGCCTCGCCGCTGGTGTCCAGGGCGACTTTCAAACCGAGGCCCTTCAACTGCACCAACACATCGTGCAACCACTGCGCACTGACGCCACGCGGCAAGCTGCCGGCGACCACCACCGCATCGTGAACGGGAGCGATCAGAGTGAGCTGGTTGAGTAAGGCCTGTTGCGCCTGCTCGCTCACCAGCGGCCCCGGTGCATTGATGTCGGTGACGCGACCGTCCTGCTCGGCGATCTTGATATTGCTGCGGGTTTCCCCCGGCACGCGGATAAACGCGTCGGCAAAACCACGACGGGCGATCAGCGCTTCAAAGGCCTGCGGGTTATCCGCACCGAGAAAACCGCCCACGGTCAGCTGATGCCCCAGGTCGGCCAGTACCTGCGCCACATTCACGCCCTTGCCGGCGGCGTGGGTCAGCAGGGTTTCGCTGCGGTTGACTTCACCCGGTTCCAGGCGGGCCAGGCGCACCGTGAGATCCAACGCCGGGTTCAGCGTCAGGGTCAGAATCCTTGCCATTTACACCGCCTCCACGAGGGCTCGCACATCGGCGGGGGAACCTGCCGCCAGTGCTTGTTGTGCCAGGCGCTGGGCCTGGCTCAGACTGAATTCGCGCACACGCGCCTTCACTTCGGGAATGCTGCGCGCCGACACGCTCAGCTCGTCCACCCCCAGGCCCACCAGCACCGGCACCGCCAACGGGTCCGCCGCCAGTTCGCCGCACACGCCAACCCATTTGCCATGGGCATGGGCGGCGCGCACGGTGATATCGATCAATTGCAACACCGCCGGGTGCAAGCCATCGGCCTGGGCCGACAAGGTCGGGTGGCCACGGTCGATGGCCAGGGTGTATTGGGTCAGGTCGTTGGTGCCGACACTGAAAAAGTCCACTTCCTTGGCCAGCACCGGCGCCAGCAAGGCCGCCGACGGCACTTCGATCATGATCCCCAGTTGCAGGTCGGCCACCGGGATTTCCAGGCGCAGGCGCTCGGTCATATCACGGGCGGCGCGCCACTCGTCGACGCTGCCGACCATGGGAAACATGATGCGCAGCGGGCGGTTGTCCGCCGAGCGCAACAGCGCGCGCAATTGCGCTTCCATGATCTGCGGGCGCTGCAAGGTCAGGCGGATGCCGCGCACACCCAGGAAAGGGTTTTCTTCCTCGGCAATCGGCCAGTAAGGCAAGGGCTTGTCGCCGCCCACATCAAGGGTGCGCACCACCAGTGGGCGTCCGCCGAGGCCGTCGAGCACGCGGCGGTATTCGGCCTCCTGGGTGGCTTCATCCGGGGCTTGCGGATGGGCCATGAAAATCAGCTCGGTGCGCAACAGGCCGATGCCTTCGGCGCCCTGCTCCACCGCAGCAGCAACGCCGGCGCTCTCGCCGATGTTGGCGAACACTTCCACCGCATGCCCGTCACGGGTCAGCGCCGGTTCGTGGCGCTGGGCCGAGGCCGCCTGCAAGCGTTGTTCACGGGTATCGCGCTCGACGGTGGCGCGTTGCAGGGTGGCTGTGTCGGGGTCCACATGCAGGCGCCCGCGCTGGCCATCCAGCAGCAGCGGCGTACCGGCGGCAAGCAGCAGCACCGCCGAGCCGGCGCCGACCAGCGCGGGGATGCCGAGCGCGCGGGCGACGATGGCGCTGTGGGCCGTAGCGCCGCCGCGAGCGGTGAGGATACCGGCGACGCGGGCCGGGTCCAGGCGCGCCACGTCGGAGGGGCCGACCTCGTCCATCACCAGGATGTAAGGTTCGTTCGGTTCCTGCGCGGTTTCGACGCCGCACAGTTGCGCCAGCACTCGGCGGCCGACATCGCGCAGGTCGGCGGCACGCTCGGCGAGCAGCGCATCCTGCAACGATTCCTGCTGTTTGGCGGCGGCCTCAATTACGCTCATCCACGCGGCTTCGGCGCTTTCGCCTTGCTTGAGGCGCGTGTCGACTTCGTCGGTGAGTTCCGGGTCGTCGAGCATTTCCTGGTGGGTGATGAAAATCTCGCGGATCGCCTTGGACGGGCTGCGCTCGATCAGGCCGTGGATATCACCGCGCACGTCGGCAAGGGCGGCCTGCAAACGCTGACGCTCAATCGCGCACGACTCGCCGCGCAGCGGGTAGTCGAACACCTGCTGGGCCTGGACATGGGCCGGGCCGATAGCAATTCCCGGCGCAGCGGCGATCGCCTGGATCTGGCTGCCTGACGCTGGCGCGCTGATCACCGGTTCTATGTCCACGGTAGCGGGTTGCGCGCTGACGGTCGGCAGCGGCTCGATCGCCTCACCGAGCCCCTCTTCTACCGCCGCCAACAGTGCCGGCAACGCATCACCGGCAATGCCGGGTTCGGCGACAAACTCCAACACCTGACCGCGGCGAGCGCCGAGGCTGAGCAGCTTGCTCAGGCTCTTGACCGACACCGCGGTGGCCGGGCCGTCGATGACGCGCACGCGGATATCGCCGTCAAAACTTTTGGCCAACTGCGCGAGGATCTTCGCCGGCCGCGCATGCAGGCCGTGGGCGTTGGCCAGGGTGATGCGCGCGCTCGGCCAGTCCGCCGGCAGTTCGCCGCCCAGTACTTCAAGCACCGCGCGACTGCTGGTGGCGCGGCCCAGTTCCTGGCCACGGCCTTCGATCAGCAGCGCACACAAACGCTCAAGCAGGGCCTGGTGCGCTTCGCCCAGGCTGGCCAGGCAAAACAGGCCGTTGAGCGGCTGGCCAAGGTAACGCATGGGTTTGTCCGGGGTGACGAACGCCAGGCCCGGACGTTTGACGGTTTGCTCGCTGTGCAGCCACCACAGGCCATCGCCCAATGGCAGTGCATCGACCTGTTGCAATACGGCGGCGAAGCCGTTGCTGACGCAATCGGCCTGGCGCAGCAGGCGTGCCCCTCTCCAGACCAGCTCTTCGAAATCATCGGCGGACACGCCCAGGCTGATCATCTGCGCATCCAGCGCCAGCTCCTGCGGTGCACCCTGCAGCAATTTCAGCAGAGCTTGCGCGGAGGCGGCGCGACGCAGCGCCTCACCCAGGTCGGTCTCGCCGAGGGCGCGGGTGAGCAGTTGCAGCAGGCGCAGGTGTTCGTCGGACTGGGCGGCGATGCCGATGGCCAGGTACACGACCTGACCGTCGCCCCAGTCCACCCCTTCGGGGAACTGCAGCAGGCGCACGCCGGTGGAGAACACCTGATCGCGGGTTTCGGGGGTGCCGTGGGGGATCGCAATACCTTGGCCGAGAAACGTCGAGCCCTGGGCTTCACGGGCTTGCAGGCCGCTTAAATAGCCTTCGGCGACCAGGCCGTCGGCCACCAGTGTGTCAGCGAGCAGGTGCAAGGCAGCAGATTTATCCACAGCCACCTGGCCCATGGATATCTGCTCTACAGTGAGCTCAAGCATGCCGTTCTCCTAGTGAGTGCGCTGGGCGCACTAGGTATTGTTTTGAATAAAACAGTGTAGGGGTGTTTGAAAATCACTGACTGAGCGGTCAGTTGGCAGGAGCCGCTCGGTCGCGAACGTCGTAAAAATACGCTGGCTGAAACGTTTAATCTAGAATTTAAGGCAGATTACGCGTTAATTGTGCATCCTTGAAGGACCACTCGGCGATTGAGCTGGGACATTGGTCGTGCGCCGGAATCGGTTACGATTGGACAAAATGTCGGGGCGAGCTCCAAAAAACAAGGAAATCCCGGTTTGAAACTCAGTGATATCGCACGTCTGGCCGGTGTGTCCGTGACCACCGCCAGTTATGTCATCAACGGCAAAGCCGCCCAGCAACGCATCAGCCACGCGACCGTCGAGCGGGTGCGAGCGGTCGTCGACGCCCACGGCTTTACGCCCAACCCCCAGGCCGCCGGGCTACGCAGCCGGCACACGCGCACGCTGGGCTTTATTCTGCCTGACCTGGAAAACCCCAGTTACGCACGCATCGCCAAATTGCTGGAGCAAGGCGCGCGCGCGCGGGGCTATCAGCTGCTGATCGCCAGCTCCGACGACGACGCCGACAGCGAGCGCCAATTACTGCAGTTGTTCCGCGCCCGACGTTGCGATGCGTTATTCGTGGCCAGTTGCCTGCCCACCAGCGATGACAGTTACCGTGAGTTGCAAGCCAAGGGCCTGCCGGTGATCGCGATTGACCGGGTGATGGAGTCGACACAGTTCTGCTCGGTGGTCAGCGACGACCGTCAGGCCTGCCATCAGTTAACCAGCAGCCTGCTGCAACCGCTGCCCAAGCAAATCGTACTGATCGGCGCACGCCCCGAGCTGAGCATCAGCCAGGAGCGCGCCGCCGGTTTTCAGCAGGCCCTGCAGGGTTTTACCGGTGAGATGCTCATCGAGCACGGTGAAGCGTTCAGTCGCGACTGTGGCCGACAATTGATGGAGCAATTGCTACAGCGGCTGGGCCACTTGCCTGACGCGCTGGTGACCACGTCCTATGTCCTGCTGCAAGGCGTGTTCGATGCACTGCACGACTATCCGCTCAAATCGCGCCCCCTGCGCCTGGGCACGTTCGGCGACACTCAACTGCTGGACTTCCTGCCGCTGCCGGTCAACGCCATGGCCCAGCAGCATCAGTTGATCGCCGACACCGCGCTGCGCCTGGCCTTGGCCGCCATCGAAGAAGAGCAGTACCAACCGGGCGTGCACGCCATCGGCCGCACCTTCAAGCAGCGTATTCACGAGGCGTGAACGTGACGCTGATCGACACCCACACCCACCTGGACTTCCCGGAGTTCGACAGCGACCGCCGGGAAGTCCTCGCCCATAGCCGCGAGCTGGGCGTACAGCGCATGGTGGTGCTGGGGGTGTATCGGCAGAATTGGCAGCGGCTGTGGGACTTGGTGCAGACCGATGACGGCCTGTTCGCTGCGTTCGGCCTTCACCCGGTGTATCTGGACGATCACCGCCCCGCCGACCTGTCCGAACTGGGTGACTGGCTGACTCGCCTGCGCGGCCATCGGCAGCTGTGTGCGGTGGGCGAGATCGGCCTGGATTATTTCCTCGAAGACCTGGACCGCGAGCGTCAGCAACACCTGTTCGAGGCGCAACTGCGGCTGGCCGTGGATTTTCAGCTGCCCGCCTTGCTGCACGTGCGTCGCAGCCATGCGGCGGTGATTGCCACCCTCAAGCGCCTACGCGTGCCACGTGGCGGCATCATCCATGCGTTTGCCGGTAGCCGTGAGGAAGCCCGCGAATACATCAAGCTCGGTTTCAAGCTGGGCCTGGGCGGTGCCGCGACCTGGCCTCAGGCGCTGCGCATGCACAAGGTGCTGGCGCACCTGCCGCTGGACGCGGTGGTGCTGGAAACCGACTCGCCCGACATGCCGCCCGCCATGTATCCCGGCCAGCGCAACAGCCCCGAGCACCTGCCGGACATCTGCCGCGCCCTGGCCGAACGCATGGGCCTCAGCCCGCTAGCGCTGGCTGAGGCGAGCACCCGCAATGCGCGCGAGCTGTTCAATTGGTAGCGCGGGGCTGACAACGTGCAGGTCCAGGGTCATGCGCTGGCGGTGACGCGCATAGCGCAGTACCAGGCAATGCAGCAGCACCACCATCAGTGAAATGTTGAACTGCCCGATCACGCTGATCAGCCCAAGCCACTCAGCCACCAGCGCCACGATCAGCACCATGCAGGTTAATGCCACCATGCTCGGCCGCACCAGCGCCCAACGGTCAAGCGCCTTGAAATGACGCAACTGCACAGGGCAGTTCAACTGCAGGATTCGCTGGCAATACGGGCAATCGAACGGCTCCTCGATGGCGATGGCATTCAACTGCCAAGGCTTGAGTTCAAACGTGATGTCGCAATGGGCGCAATGCCCTTTGATGCCGAGTGCAGCGGTCATCGTGGTGCCTCCTCGGTTCCCGGTTTGAGTGAAATAAATTTTCACTCATTTACGTGAACAGAAAAGGCGCTCGCGAAAATTCAGACCCGCACCACAGCTCTAAACGGCTAGTCCTACACCTGCGCCCTACACGCGAAACGCGCCGATCAATTGCTTCAACTCGACTACCTGCAGCGATAACTGTCGACTGGCCGCCGCCGTCTGTTGTGCGCCGTCGGCGGCATGCTCGCCGGCACGATTGATTTCGACGATGTTCTGGTCGATATCGTGGGCCACGGCGGTCTGCTGCTCCACGGCAGCGGCGATCTGCTGGTTCTGGTCCACGATCAGGCCGACGGCGCCGAGAATATTGTCCAGGGCTTGCTGGACCTTTTCCGATTGCCCGACCGTGCCACTGGCCATTTCATGGCTGCTGCCCATGGCCGTGACGGCCGCCTCCACGCCTTGGTGCAGGCGGCTGATCATCTGCTCGATCTCTTCGGTGGACTGCTGTGTGCGGCGCGCCAGGGTGCGCACTTCGTCGGCCACCACCGCGAAACCACGCCCCTGCTCACCAGCGCGCGCCGCCTCGATCGCCGCGTTGAGCGCCAGCAGGTTGGTTTGCTCGGCGATGCTTTTGATCACATCCAATACGCGACTGATGGCCTGGCTGTCGCTGGCCAATTGATGGATGGCCCGCACCGATTGGTCGATCTCCGTCGCCAGACACGCAATGCTGCTCTGCTGGGAGTGCACCAGGCCCCGGCCGTTGACGGTTTCCTCGTTGACACGCTGGGCGCTGCCCACCGCGGCGGCGGCGTTGCGCGCCACTTCCTGGGCCGTTGAAGACATCTGGTTCATCGCTGTCGCGACCTGTTCGATCTGCGTGCGCTGGCCACGGACCGCCTGGTTGCTGGAGTCGGAGACTACTTCCACTTGGCCGGCCTGCCGCTCGACCTGGCTGACGGTGTGGCCGACACGCTCGATCAAGTCATGGATTTTTGCCACGGTGCCGTTGAATACCTGGCCGAGTTCGCCCAGCTCATCGCGGCTGCGCGCCACAAAGGTGACAGTCATGTCGCCGGCCGCCACGTCGTCCATCATCTGGCCCAAGTGCCGCAACGTGGTGCGCGTCGAGGCGTAGAAACCGGCGTACAAGTAAAAGATCAGCAAAAACACCGCCGTCAGCGCCGACACCAGCACCACCATATGCAGGCGCTTCTGCGCCAGGCGTTGCTGCAACTGCTGATCGAGAAATCCCAGGGTGGCCTCATCGAGTTCATAGGTTTTGGCCATCAGTTGGCTGACATCGTCATAAAAACCCTGCCAGGACGCGTCGAGGGTTTCAGCCATGACCACCCGTTCTTCGAACAACTCGCTGCCCTGCTTGAGGCTGGCATTGCTGGCCTTGGCCAGGCCGTCGAGCGCCGTGTGCGCGGCACTGCTGGAGCCCAGTGCATCCTGCAGTTTCAAGGCGTACTCGGCGTGGAGTTTTTCCAGCTGCTGCAGCAGTTCATCAAAGCGAGTGCTGGATGATGAGTTGAGAAAACCTTGCCCCAGGGAAAAGGCTCCCATCGCGCGCCCCTCCCCCAGCGTCTGGCTTACCTGCGGCGTGACGCTGGTGATCAAGTCGCTGAGTTGGCGCAAATCGCTTTGGGGATCGCGGCTCAGCCCGGCTTGACTGGCGATGATCTGGCCGAGCATCTGCGCTTTGTTCAACAGTTTGCCGATCAGCGCGCTTTTACTCAGTAGCGAGGTTTCCTGTTGCTGGGCCTTGAAGGCATCGAGCAATTCAGCGCGCTTGGCTGCAAACACCGCGACGTGCTCCGGGTCGACGCTTATGGGCGCCAGGCCCTGCAAACGGCTCAGCACGCTCTGTTCCAGGGCGCTGATCGTGCTTTCAAGATCCCCAACCTTGGCGGACTGGCCGAGCGTGGCATTGATCTGCACCTGGTTGTTGAGGGTTTCCAGGTCGCGGCGCAGGGCCAGGCTGCTGCCGAGTACATCCAGGCTTTGCAGTTCGACGCGAGTGCCCTGGAATTCGCGCCAGGCGTCACGCACCAGGAACGCGTTGGTCGCCAGCATCGGCAACAGGAACAACACGCTGATCAGGCTGAACTTCATACCGAAACTCAGGCGATTCATCAGCGCGACGGCGGGATAGAGCAAGCTCTTCACAGGTGAACTCCCTTTTCTTTTATTTTTATTAAGGGCGCAGGAGCGCGGCAGAAGGCCACTATTGGCGCTCTGTCTATATAGCTCAATTCGACAGGGAGTTTTGTAACTTAAGGTTAACAACCCGTGGGAGCCGGAGCGCTACCACGGTATCGCGTATAGCCGTTATGGCAAGACGGTCCAGATGGCGAAACCGGCATACCACAGCACGGCGGCACGCAGCAGCAGTTCCCATAACCGGTCGAGGCTGTTGATGCCCTCGGCGCCTACTGCGGGAGCCGGGATTTCGGCGGCGGCCAGGCCGACTTTCTCTACCAGTTGGGCTGCGCTGATGTCCCAGCTCAGCAACTCGTGGAGCATCACTCGGCTGACCGCGACGAAGTTGCCTACCAAGGCAAAGCTGGCCGCCAGCAAGCGCACCGGCAGCCAGTCGAACGCGTGGCGCAGTTGCCCGGCGCGTTCGGCAACCAAAGGGTTGAGGCTGTGCTCGCTGGCCAGTGCCAGCAGACGATAGGCCAGGGCGGCCACCGGGCCGAGCAGGAAATACCAGAAGATCACCGCAAAAAAACTCTGGTAAGCCTGCCACAACAGATGGCCCTGCACGCGCTCGAGCAGTTGCTCGCCGCTGTCGGCACCCAGCGCCAAGTCGCGCTCGGCCACATGTTCGGCGGCCTGCAGGTCGCCGCGCCGCCAGGCGTCGCGGAACGGCCCCAGATCAGCCAGCAGATCGCCACGGCCCAGGCTGTAGATCACCACCAGCAGGTGCACCGGCAGTGCCAGCAAACCATAGGCCACCGGTTCCAGCACCATCAGCAACAGCGCCAGCACGGCCACCGGCAGCAGCACCAGTAACGTCAGGATCAGCCAGGGCCGCTGTGCCAGGCGCGGGCTCGATTCCAGCCTGGCCAGTTCGCGCAGCCAGCCGCCATCGCGCTGCAACCGATGACGCAGGGCCGAGAACTTCTCGATCCATACAGCCAGCACCAGTACCAGGAAACTCATCAGGTGTGTCCTCCATCCTGCAGGGCGCTGCGAAAGCGCGCCCAATCAAAAGCGGGGCCGGGATCGGTCTTGCGTCCCGGGGCAATATCGCTGTGACCACAAATGCGTTGCGCGGTGATGTCCGGATAAGCCGTCAGCAATTGCCGGGTCAGCTCGGTCAGCGACGCATACTGGGCATCCGTGTACGGCAGGTCATCCGTGCCTTCCAGTTCGATGCCCAGGGAAAAATCGTTGCAGGTTTCCCGTCCTTCGAACCGCGAAATACCGGCATGCCAGGCCCGGTCGCGGCAGGACACAAACTGCGTCACCGCGCCGTCGCGCTCAATCAGAAAATGCGCAGAGACCCGTAGGTCGGCAATCCCTTCAAAGTAGGGATGTTCCGTGACATCCAGGCGATTCTGGAAAAAAGCCTGCACGTTGCCGGTGCCGAACTGAGCCGGTGGCAGGCTGATGTTATGCACCACCAGCAGTGAAATCTCGCCTGCGGGGCGCTCGTTGAAGTTGGGCGAGGGGCAATGAGCAATGCCCTGGCACCAACCGCTGGCGGGGTCCAACTGCATACAGGTTCCTTGAACGGGACAACAGATGACCAGTATGCCGCGTTCGACCCCGTGGTTGCGATCACTTGGCGTGATTGAGTTGCCGCAGCCTGTCAACCACCGCGGCCAGCGCGCGTTCGAACAGTGGGCTGTCATCCAGCACCTGCAAACTGCCCTGCTTGAATGCCAGCGCCAGTTGGCCGGGGCTTTGCTCCAGCACCTTGAGCCCCGCGCGGTTGACGAACACATAGGTATTGGCCGGTGCCAGGATGGCGGCGAGCTTGCAGCGCAAGGCAACGGTGGCGTCCTGTTGAAGCAGGATCCAGGCGCCGACCCGAAGTGAATGGACCTTGAGCAGATCGGGATCGTCGGATGGCAGGTCGATCGCCGGCTCGCCTGGCAACGTGCCAAGCACGAAAGGCTCGCGCACTTCGATCAACCCGTCGATGCGCTCGGCCGGCTGCACATGCAACGCCTGCAGCTGCACGAAGAATTCTCGGGCACTGAAAGGATCGAACGCGGCGCTGTTCAAACCGTCGCGCAGCGCCTTGAGCAGGCCAGGCAACTGCTCCAGCAAACGCCGGCCGGCCTCGGTGTCGTCGTGCAGGCCGACGCTCCAGATCAGGTCGTCCATGGTGCGCAAGGCCGCCTGCCAGTGCACCGACTGCTCGCCATGCTTGAGGCTGGCCAGCAACAGCACCTGGCTCCAGGCCTGTTGCAGGAACTGCACCACCACCTGCGGCAGTACTTTGCCCAGCAGTCGCCGATTGAGCGCATCGGCCACCCGCGTACGCGCCTCGTCGGTGCGTACGCGGCCTTGTTCGGCTTCGCGGGTGTGCTGTTCGAGCAGCGCGCTGCGCCGTTGTTCGTCGGCGGTAAAGGCCCTGAACTCGGTGAGCAATTGGGAAAAAATCGCCGCGTCGTCGACAAACTCATTGAGCAAGCGCTGCACCAGTTGCTCGACGCGCAGGTACAGGGGGTCGCGCGGCTCGTCTTCTCCCACGCTGCTGCCCATGGTCGCGGCGGCGATGTCATTGAGCAGGCGTCGCGCCGGATGGCTGGCGTGGCTGAAAAAGCCCTTGTCCAGCACCGCCACTTTCAGCATCGGAATCTGCAGGCGAGCGATCAATGACTTGAAGGTATCGGGGACGGTGCAGTCGCTGAGGATGAATTCGAACACCAGCGCAATCAGGTTGATCACGTCTTCGTCGGCTTCTTCCACCACCCGCGACTTGCCACTCTTGACGCTGACGCGGGTGAGTAATTGCTCAAGCTGGTTGCGCAGATCGAACTCGTCCTCGACCTGCGGCGTCGGCACGTACTGCTGCAAATGGGACAACAGTCGCAACAGGTCGCGGGTGGCGATGGGCTGCGGTTGGTGACTGGCTTCCAGGGTCGGCGCCACACTGCCGCGCACGGCTTTGAGTAAGGTTTGCAGCGCAGCGAAGGCTTGCTGGCCGCCCTCGTCGACGGGCAACTCGGTGGGCGGCAACGCCTCTTCGTGCCGCTGCTCACGAGCGGCACGCTCACCCGCGCGCCGCGACGGCGCAGCCTTGAGTTCAGGCAGCACGCCGGTGGCGACCAGCAACTGATTGGCTTCGCCATACAGTTGATCGGCATCGCTGAGGACGTATTTTTCGAAGAGTTTGAGCATGATCAGCTTGACGCGGATTTCCACCCCAAGGCTGCGCCCCGCCTGCAGGAAGCATTCGCAGAGCAGCGCCGGCCCCAGGGGGTTTTCACATTCGGCCAGGTGACTGCCCAACACGGCGCTCAGCCGTGCGGTGAGCTGCGCCAGCGCCAGCCCGTCGCGATGCCGCACACGCTCGAGCATGGCCTCCAGTGCCACGGCTTTTTCCAGTGCATCGCGGGGCGTCGTGGGCGCCGCTTCGTAAGACACCAGCGGCACCAGTTGCAGCTCACCGCGCCCGGCTTCGCCCAGGCTGGCGAAGGCCGCGAACAGGCGCTCCATGAACACGCGCTCGAAATTCTTGCGCTTGAGGCGCAGGTCGCGCATGGCCTGAAAGAAAATATGGTGGTCGACGTTGCTGCGGGCCTTGTCGGCCATTTCAAACAAGGTGTCGTCGGCGTTATCGAACAGGTCCTGCAAGCCCTGCTGCAGCTGCTGCGCCGCCTTGTCGCGAACCTGCAGCAACACAACCGGCAGGCGGGCGAGCGGCGATGGCGTGGCGTGCGCCTTGTTGATCGGCACCACCTTTCCGTCATTGTGCATCCTGGCCTCCTGAGACGGCGGTATCGAATGGGGCGGGACCGGCTGCGCGCCAGCACGCTCGCTGGCAAAAGCCGGCCACCACCAGGACGTCAAAGCTATGACGCCAATTGCAAGGCGCGAGATTATCTTGCAAACGAGGGGGGTTACGCCAGCACGCTCTGACATTCGCGCATAAATCAGCAGGCCGCTGGGTTCGCAGGCACACACCCCCTATAATCGAGGCACTTTGTTTGTGGAGCCTGTTATGCCGAATCTGCGTCTTGCCGACCTCACCGCCGAAATTGAAGCCAACGTGCGCCGTGCGCTGCTGGAGGACATCGGCAGTGGAGACATCACCGCGCAGCTGATCCCTGCCGAACGGCTGGCCAAGGCCACCATCATTACTCGCGACGCAGCGGTGATCGCCGGCACGGCGTGGGTGGACGCGGTGTTCCGCCAGTTGGACCCTCGGGTCGCCGTGCATTGGCAGGTGGCCGATGGCGAGCGCGTCAGCCCCAATCAGGCATTGTTCCACCTAGAGGGCCCGGCGCGCTCGCTGCTCAGCGGCGAACGCAGTGCGCTGAACTTCCTGCAAATGCTGTCCGGAGTCGCCACACGCGCCCGGTTCCTGGCGGACTTCGTCGCCAGCACTCCAGTCAAATTGCTGGATACCCGCAAAACCCTGCCGGGCTTGCGCCTGGCGCAGAAATACGCCGTGACCTGCGGGGGCTGCCACAACCATCGCATCGGTTTGTACGATGCGTTCCTGATCAAGGAAAACCACATCGCGGCCTGCGGGGGCATTGCGCAGGCCATCACTGCCGCGCACAGGATCGCCCCCGGCAAGCCAGTGGAAATCGAGGTGGAAAGTCTGCAAGAGTTACGCGAAGCATTGGCGGCGGGCGCCGACATCATCATGCTTGATGAGTTGAGCCTGGAGGACATGCGCGAAGCCGTGCGCCTGAGCGGCGGTAAGGCGAAACTGGAAGCCAGCGGCGGTATCAATGAAAGCACCCTGCTGCCCATCGCCGAGACCGGTGTGGACTACATCTCCATCGGTGCGATGACCAAGGATGTGAAGGCGGTGGATCTGTCGATGCGGCTCAGTATTTGAGGCATTTCAAGCTGCAAGCAAGTCGAGTGAACACTTGCAGCTTGAAGCGTGCGGCTCTTATCTAAACCACCAGGTTATTCATCTCGCAATACTCGTCCCATTCGACGCCCAGCACCTCGGCCGCTTCCTTGTGCAGGACCAGCCGCTGAGCTTCGAATTCTTCCGGTTTCGAGGTGTACTTGAGGGTCAATTCCCAAGGCTGCAGGCCCTGGCTTTCGGCCTCGTCCTCGAATGCCCACTGGATCTGGTCGCGCTGGTCATCGGCGCTCAGGTCCTTGATCTCTTCTTTAAGCTGCGGCGACTCCTTGAGGTAAAGTTCAAGAGCTGCTTCGTGCCGCGCTGCCTGGGTCATTTCGGTCGTGGTCATGGTGTTCTCTTAGATCGAGGAATGGGGATGCATCTGGGACATCAGGTTGCGCAGATACAAAAGAACAGGCATGGATGCCGGCTCGTCTGGCCTTCAGAACCATTCTGGGATCAGCTGAAAACGTTGCCTTGAAACGCTGTTGCCTTTGTGCCCGAGACAGGAATCGAACCTGCGACCTTCGCGTTACGAGTGCGCTGCTCTACCGGCTGAGCTACACGGGCGGTGGACTAAAGCTAGCACCGCATCGGGCGTCCGGCAACTCGCGGCCTTCAGCGGGCGATGACACCCTGCGCCCAGAAGCGAGGCTGCAGGTAACTGCCCGTGGCGTCGAGGTACTGCCGCTGGGCCTGCTTGATGTGGGGCACATCGCGCAGCGCGACATGCACCAGCAACGCGATCGCCAATACACTCAACACTTTCCACACCGTCCAGGCCAACGGCCAAGTCGCCGTTGCAGGTGTTCGCCAACGATGCAACGCCATCAGCCACCCCACGACCAGCGCAAGCCAGACCTGGGAATTGGGCATCACCAGCACACCGTCGACCATGGACTGCGTCAGGGCACCCACCAACGCCGCAAACAGGCATAAGCGCAGCAGGTCCGCGCGTTCACTTGAGCGCGCGCGCTCACGCAACACAGCAACCGTGACCCAGCCACTGCGTCCTGCCAAAACCGCCACGCACAACGTCGAAAGCACACCCCACTCGCTGGCCCACTGCAATACAGCCTGATGCGGATGGGCGGCAACCTTGTTGGCAATATCGGCAAAATGCATCGGGCCGAACCCCAGCCACGGCCGCTCGGCGACCATCTGCCAACCCTGCCACCAGATCGGGCCGCGCCCAGACAGTGAAGTGGTGAGGCGCTCGCTGGCGTCATTGGACGTCTCGATCCCCAGGTAGGTCGCCAGCACCGTGAACAGCAGCCAGTAAACCCACAAGCCGCCCAGCATTGCGGCCAACTGCCAACCCAACCATTGCCGCCCCCACGGACCGAGCAGCGCCAGTACCATTCCCGCCACCCCCATGCCCAGCCAGGTGCCGCGTGTACCGCCGCTGATCGCAATCAACCACCAGGCGCACAGCAACGCAAAGGCCATCCCCCGCAGTGAGCGAGAAACGGTGGGTAACAGCAGAGGAAGCGCCAGCAACGGCAGCGTGAGTGTCTGGAACTGACCGTAGAAACGCTTATTGGAAAAACTCGACAACAGCAGGTCCGGGTTCAACGTGGGCCCGCCGCTGGCGAACGCAAGCACGCCGGCGTACAGGTATTGAAACGTTTTGATCAGGCACAGCAGCACAACGATCAGCAGCAGCGCCCGATCCAAAGGCTCACCGCCATGACGGCGCAGCGATGCAAAGGCCAGCGCGATGGCTGCGCAGCTGACGAACAGTGCCACTTCGGTCAGCGCCCAGAGCGGCTGATGGGCCAGCAGCGAAGACGTCACGCCCAAGCCCACGATTACCGACAGGCCCAACGCCGTCTGGCGATCCACCCAGGGTTCAGTGGGCGTCACCGAAATACCGTACAGCACCGCGCAGAACCCGATGGCAATCTGCATGACCCGCTGTAGATCGTGCCCACCGAACGGCGTGCAAATACCCACCACCAATAGGCACACAGCCAGCACCAGGAAAATACTGCCGCGCCGCTGTACGGATAATGTCATTGGCCAGCTCGACGTGCGTGTGGGTGCAGGCACCGTCACGCGCCGCCGGCGGCGCAGCCCTTGGCGACGTATTTGGCCTCGGCAGTAGTGGTGCAGGTCCAGCCGCTGGTAGCGTTGCGGGTCAGGCTGATGGTCTTGCCCAGGACCGGCGCCGGCGCGTCGAGGATTTCGCAGCTGATGCCACCTGCGCCGGTGGCAACGTCGCCGGTCACGTCGATCTTGCAGTTGGCGGTAGGACTGGTGCCACCGATCAAGGCCACGGTAGGGACCGTGCCCTGATTGAGCGTGTCTTCGTACCCAGCCTTTAACGCAGTGATTTCCGCCAGGCCGGCAGTGAACTTGGCCTTGGCCTGATGGGTGGTGTACATGGGCAGGCCAATGGTGGCCAGGATGCCGATGATTGCCACGACGATTAACAACTCGATCAAAGTAAAGCCTTTCTGACGCATCACTTTCATTCTCCAAAAGAACTCATGACAAGGCGCTTCCTGCGCCCCGTGTTGTGCAGCGGCGCCAGTGTACTCATCCGCCGAGCGTCAATCGCGTGCAAGACGCATATTCTGACATTTTATCCGCCGCCGCAGCCTGCCCCAACTCACCGCCTGACTAAGCTTTGAAGCTCAACGACCGTGTGCGGAACCGTGACATGAACAACGCTTCGACGACTTACACCTGGGAAGGCACCACGCGCAAAGGGCGCAGGGTGTGCGGGCAAAGCACCGCGCACAGTCCGGCCCTGGTCAAGGCGCAACTGCGCCTGCAAGGTATTCGCCCCAGCCGTGTGCGCAGGAAAGCCCTGCTGCTGCCAAGTTTTGCGGTGCCGATCAACACCGCCGACATCGCCCTGTTAACCCGTCAACTGGCCACATTGCTCAAGGCTGGTATTGCCTTGCTGCAAGCCCTCGACCTGATCAGCGAAGGTGTCGAAAACCGGGCCGTGCGTGAACTGCTGCAAGCGCTGAAACAGCAGATCGCCGCCGGCACCAGCCTGGCTGACGCATTGGGCAGGCATCCGCGGTATTTCGATGAGCTGTACTGCAACCTGGTAGCGGCCGGCGAACAGGCCGGCGCGCTTGAAACCCTGCTGGAGCGAGTAGCGGTTCATCTGGAAAAAAGCGAGCAGCTCAAAGCCAGGATCAAGAAAGCCATGACGTATCCCATCGCCGTACTGGCGGTGGCCGGGGTGGTTACCGTTGTGCTGCTGGTGCAGGTGGTGCCGCAGTTCCAGGGCCTGTTCGCTGGCGTCGGCAGTCAGTTGCCGGACTTTACCTTGGCCGTCATCGCCCTGTCGGAATTCATGCGACAAGCCTGGTGGCTCGTCGCATTGGGGCTTGGCGCGGGGTGCATGGGGCTACGCCGGGCGCATCGAACGTCTTCACGCTTTCGCTACTGGCTGGATGCGGGTTTGTTGAAAATGCCGCTGGCAGGCAAACTGCTGCAGAAATCGGCCGTGGCCCGCTACGCCCGCACGCTCTCAACCACATTCGCGGCGGGGGTTCCGCTGGTGCAGGCCTTGGATTCCGTGGCGGGCGCCGTCGGTTCCAGGCCATTCAAACAGGCAATCGAACATATGCGTCGCGATGTATCCACAGGCATGCAACTGAACCGCGCCATGGCCTCCAGCGGCTTGTTTCCCGGCATGTCGATCCAGATGACCGCCATCGGTGAAGAGTCCGGCACGCTGGACTTGATGCTGGAGAAGGTCGCCAGCCACTATGAGGCCGAGGTAGACAATCAGGTCGATAACCTGACCAGTCTGATGGAGCCGCTGATCATGGTGGTACTGGGAGGCATTGTCGGCGCGCTGGTCATCGCCATGTACTTGCCGGTCTTCCAATTGGGGAGCGCATTTTGAGCCAGCTGTTGAGTGAATCCCCCTGGCTGTTTGTGGCGCTGACGGCTTTGCTGGGGCTGATCGTCGGCAGCTTTCTCAATGTGCTGGTGTGGCGCCTGCCGAAGATGCTTGCACGGGAGTGGCGTGCCCAAGCCCACGAAGTGCTGGGTTTTCCTGCCGAAGCAGCGGGGCCGACCTATAACCTGATGCACCCCAATTCCTGCTGCCCCCATTGCGAGCAGCCGATCCGCCCCTGGAACAATATCCCGCTGCTCAGCTACCTGCTCCTCGGGGGCCGGTGCGCCCACTGCAAAGGAACCATCAGCGCTCGTTACCCCTTCACCGAACTCGCCTGCGGGGTGCTGTCGGCGCTGGTGGCCTGGCATTTTGGTTTTGGCTGGCAAGCCGCAGCGGTGATGCTGCTGACCTGGGGCCTGCTGGCGATGAGCCTGATCGATGCCGACCATCAGTTGCTGCCGGATGTGCTGGTGCTGCCGCTTCTTTGGCTGGGTCTGATCGTCAACAATTTCGCATTGCTGGTGCCGTTGTCCGACGCGGTATGGGGCGCGGTGGTCGGGTACATGAGCCTGTGGTCGGTGTTCTGGCTGTTCAAGCTGATCACAGGCAAGGACGGCATGGGTCACGGCGACTTCAAGTTACTGGCTCTGCTTGGGGCCTGGGGTGGCTGGCAAATAGTGCCGATGACGCTATTTGTGGCGTCATTGGTCGGCGTGTTTGCCGGGCTGACCCTGATGCGTCTGCGCAAGGCCCAGGTATCCACACCCATGCCGTTTGGACCCTATTTGGCGATTGCCGGCTGGATTGCGTTGCTCTGGGGTGGTCAAATAACCGACTTCTATTTGCAGTCTGTCGGTTTCCAATGAGTCCTTCTTCTGTTCCAACTCCGTGGATACTCGGCCTGACCGGTGGCATCGGCAGCGGTAAAAGCGCGGCGGCTCAGCACTTTGTCGATCTGGGCATCGATATGGTGGATGCCGATCACGCCGCACGTTGGGTGGTCGAACCAGGGCGTCCTGCACTGGCACGCATCGCTGAACATTTTGGCGACGGCGTGCTCTTGCCTGATGGTCGGTTGGACCGTGCCGCCCTGCGCAAGCTGATCTTTGAAGTCCCTGAGGAACGCCGCTGGCTGGAAGCCCTTCTGCACCCGCTGATTGGCGAAGAAATTCGCAGCCATCTGGCGCAGGCGCGCTCGCCCTACGCGATTCTGGTGTCACCGTTGCTGATCGAATCAGGCCAGTACAGCATGACCCAGCGCATCCTGGTGATCGACGTGCCGCAATCACTGCAGATTCAGCGTACCCTGCAGCGCGACGGCATCAGCGAACAGCAGGTGCAGGCCATTCTCAAGGCCCAGTCCAGCCGCGAAGACCGCCTGAACCATGCCGACGACGTGCTGGTCAATGACAGAGACCTCGCCTGGCTGCACGACGAGGTCGAGCGACTGCACCACTTTTACCTTACTTTGCGTGGAGGCCGATCATGAGCCAACCCTTGACCGTCGACTGTCCAACCTGCGGCGCACCCGTGGAATGGAAAGCGACCAACCCCAACCGGCCGTTCTGCTCGGACCGTTGCAAGCTGATCGACCTGGGCGCCTGGGCCAGCGAAGAGCACAAGATCCCCGTGGCCCCGGACGCCGAAGACGAATTATTTTCCGAAGACCTGCCACCCCGCCACTAAGGGCGCATAAACGCATATTCCTGCTGGTCGTCGAGGTTTTCTGCCAGGTATTGCAGCTCGTCGGCCAGGTCTTCGAAACTGCGCACGCCCTTGCTCTGCTGCACCACCGCGCTGAGCATGGCGCGCAGGGTCAAGCCGGGGTCGAAACCGATTTCCTGGGCCGCGTCCTGACTTCTGCGAAGTTCCTGCCGTGCCCACTCATACACACTCATGATCCGCACTCCTGGAAAATTTCGCAGAGCATGGGCCTGCCGTGGCGCGCGCGGTTTGACCTGGATCAACGCAGCGAATCGTCGTCCTTCCAGGGCGCTGAGAGGTAGCGTGTGCGATTGAACGTCTCCAGCCATTCCGGACAAAACACCACCAGCGCACTGACGACCATGCCGTTGATAAAGGCTTCCGGAAAGATGATCAGCCACAGATAACCAATGAAGTCCTCCAACCATTCCGGCATGGCGAAAAGCCCATCGAACCACAGCAACCCCAGCCCCAGCAGCAGGCACGCCAACGCCGAGAGCGCAGCAGCCAGAAAACCGGAACAGAAGATGTACACAAAGGGATTGCGTGGCTGCGCACGCTCCACCCTTAACGCGACGCCTTCTGTGATCAGTACCGGCAGCACCATCAACAGCAGGCCATTGACGCCGATTGCGGCCAGGTCCTGGCGCCCGAGCAGTACCAGGCCCAATTGCGCGGCAACACCGCCGACAATCGCCAGTGGCCAGTCCAGCAGCAGCGTCACAGCCGTCATGCCGATGAAGTGGTAGGAAACCCCGGTGTCGAAATCGCGCCGAACCAGCCACAACATGAACAGCGCGAACACCGTCCCGAACAACAAATGCTGACGCCGTCGGTCGGCCAACAACTCGACCCACGGCGAGCGCAGTACCGCCCATGCCACCACTGGCGCAAACAACAGCCAACCGACAGCGAGGGTCTGCGGTGCCAGCACCGCGGCGCCAATCATGGCCTCACCTGCCCCATGGCCGGGAGACACGCGATCGTAAGATTGTAGGAAAGCCCTCCGTAACCCCTCACCGCTCACTCCTCGTACTGGCTTGATTGCAGGAGATCTCAGTCTACACCGAGCTTTTGCGGCGGGACTTCCTGCGGTCATCATTTGGACGCTAAGCTGCACCTATGGATGACTCAGATTACTTGCGCCTGCTCACCGTAGCGGCCGAACAAGCCAATGCGTTCCTATCCAATGCCCGCAAATGGGAGCGTGAGCGTTGGGTATGCCAGCGCCTGCTGCAAGGCCTGAATGTGCCCTACCGTGCCGAGGAGTTTCACCCTGCAGGGCAAGAGCCGCCGGACGTGTTGTTTCGCGATGCCAGCTTCGAGGTGTTTTTCGTGCTGGATGAGGGCCGACGACTGAACGACGAATGGCGCGATGAGTTGCTACGTCGACGCAGCGCGTTTTCCCTGAGTCAGCTGGTACGTCGCGAGGCCAAGCCACGCCGCATTCCGGCGCATGAATTCCTGATGCGCCTGGCGCCTACGTTGCGCAAGAAGGCACATAACTACAAAGAACGCGGGATGGACCTGGGCGAACTGGATCTTGTCGCCTTCGCGAGCCTCAAACGTGAGGTGCTCGACCTCAACAGTCACTTCCCACCGCCAACCGAGTACCTGCGCCAGGGCTGGCGCTCGCTGTCGCTGGTGGGGCCGACGTTTGCCAGGGTGTTGTTCGCCCATCCGGACGCGCCGGATTTCTTGCGCAACAACCTGGGCCGCAGCATAGTGTTCGACGTGGGCATCAGCCTCTGAGCCCTGCTGTAACGTGGCGCCCCTTTGCAACGTCTACCTGACGAGGCCTTTATGACCAGCCGCCTGAAACCCGAAGACCAACAGCGTGTCGAAGAGTACCTGCAACTCTCCCAGAACAGAGTCGAGCGCAAGCCTTTCAGGCCCTGGCTGCTCCTTTGTGTGGTGCTGGTGGCCGTGATCGGGCTTGGTCTGCTGAGCCGCCTGTTGAGTTACCTCACGCTATGAGCTGCCTGGCGCTCGCGGGGGTAACTGCTCCGATTTCTTTTAGCCTTGCGAGATATCCCCATGACCCATCGTATTATTATCGTCGGCGGCGGCGCCGGCGGCCTGGAGTTGGCTACCCGCCTGGGTAAGACTCTGGGCAAGCGCGGCACCGCCAGCATCACGCTGGTCGACACCAACCTGACCCATATCTGGAAACCTCTGCTTCATGAGGTGGCTGCCGGATCCTTGAACTCTTCGGAAGACGAACTCAATTATGTCGCCCAGGCGAAATGGAACCACTTCGAGTTCCAGCTGGGGCGCATGAGCGGGCTCGATCGCGAGCAGAAAAAAATCCAACTGGCCGCGACCCTCGACGAGGAAGGCCGCGAACTGGTGCCTGCGCGCGTGCTGGGCTACGACAGCCTGGTGATCGCTGTCGGCAGCACCACCAACGATTTCGGCACCGAGGGCGCAGCACAGCACTGCCTGTTCCTCGATACCCGCAAACAGGCCGAGCGCTTTCACCAGCAATTGCTAAACCACTACCTGCGCGCCCATGCCGGGCAGACTGACGTGGTAGAAAAAATCAGTGTCGCCATCGTCGGCGCCGGCGCGACCGGCGTTGAACTGGCTGCCGAGCTGCATAACGCCGCTCATGAGCTGGCGGCCTATGGGCTGGACCGGATCAAGCCGGAAAACATGCACATCACGCTGATCGAAGCCGGCCCGCGGGTATTGCCCGCCCTGCCGGAACGCATCGGCGCGCCGGTGCATAAAACCCTGGAGAAACTGGGGGTGACGGTGCTGACGAATTCGGCGGTCAGCGAAGTGACAGCCGATGCGCTGATCACCAGCAGCGGTCAGGTGATTCCGGCCAGCCTGAAGGTATGGGCCGCCGGTATCCGCGCGCCGGGCTTCCTCAAGGACATCGACGGCCTGGAAACCAACCGCATCAACCAGTTGCAGGTGCTGCCGACGCTGCAAACCACCCGCGACGATAATATTTTCGCCTTTGGTGACTGCGCCGCGTGCCCGCAACCAGGCACCGACCGAAACGTGCCGCCACGCGCCCAGGCCGCGCATCAGCAGGCTTCGCTGTTGGCCAAGTCGCTCAAGCTACGGATCGAAGGCAAGGCGTTGCCGTCGTACAAATACACTGACTACGGGTCGTTAATCTCGCTGTCGCGATTCTCGGCGGTGGGCAACCTGATGGGCAACCTGACTGGCAGTGTCATGCTGGAGGGCTGGCTGGCGCGGATGTTCTACGTGTCGCTGTACCGCATGCACCAGATGGCGTTGTACGGCGTGTTTCGTACGGCAATGCTGATGCTGGGCAGCCGGATTGGACGCGGGACGGAGCCGAGGCTCAAGCTGCACTGACAGTAAGGTCTGGAGGGGGCTTGTTCGATGTGAGAGCAAGCCCCCTCTTGCATAGTCATACCACTGCGTTTTCGCGCGCAAAAAAAATCCCCGTATCTTTCGATACGAGGATTTTTAATATGGTCGGGGTAGGGGGATTCGAACTCCCGACATCCTGCTCCCAAAGCAGGCGCGCTACCGGACTGCGCTATACCCCGGTAATAAAAAGGCGACCTTTCAGTCGCCTTCTTCGATCAGTGCTTTTGGCCTCTGATCTTAAGATCTGATCCCAGCGCTAACTGGTTTCAAAAATGGTGGGTCGTGTGGGATTCGAACCTACGACCAATTGGTTAAAAGCCAACTGCTCTACCAACTGAGCTAACGACCCAAATATGGTCGGGGTAGGGGGATTCGAACTCCCGACATCCTGCTCCCAAAGCAGGCGCGCTACCGGACTGCGCTATACCCCGATTTGAAGTTGGCTCCGTGACCAGGACTCGAACCTGGGACCCAATGATTAACAGTCATTTGCTCTACCGACTGAGCTATCACGGAACTTAGCACTTCAAACGTACAACTTACTGCTTTTTACTTCCTCTTCGACCCTTGCGTATCGCTACGTTCGTGTCTCTGAGGCGCGCTATTCTACAATCTTAAAAACCCCTGTCAACCCTTTAAATTGCTTTTAAGACAATGATTTGCGCTTGTTTCTGATTTCCTCTTGGGGAGAAGAAACCCGTGGGCTGACGTTGCTGCGGGGCGCACTTTACAAGCCTTTGCCTTACAGTTCAACGCCCTAGCGAAAAAAAAGGCCCCGCAATGCGGGGCCTTCCCTTCTCAACCGGCGACCAGGCCTCAGTGGAACACGATTTCGTCGTTTTCCACGCTGGCCGTGACGCTGGTTCCCGGCATGAAACTGCCCGAGAGGATCAACTGCGCCAGCGGGTTTTCGATCCAGCGCTGGATCGCACGTTTCAGAGGCCGTGCGCCATACACCGGGTCGTAGCCCACTGCGATCAGCTTGTCCAACGCTTCGCTGCTCAAGTCCAGAGACAGCTCGCGCTCGGCCAGGCGACCACGCAGGCGACCCAACTGAATCTCGGTGATGCCTGCGATCTGATCCCGCGCCAAGGGCTCGAAGATCACCACTTCATCGACCCGGTTGATAAATTCCGGGCGGAAGTGTGAGGTCAACGCATCCATCACCGCCGCGCGTTGCGCCTCGCGATCGCCGACCAGTTCCTGGATCTGTGTCGAGCCCAGGTTGGACGTCATCACGATCACCGTGTTGCGGAAGTCCACCGTACGCCCATGGCTGTCGGTCAAACGGCCATCCTCCAGCACCTGCAGCAGGATGTTGAACACATCCGGGTGGGCCTTCTCGACCTCATCCAGCAGGATGACCGAGTAAGGCTTGCGCCGCACAGCTTCGGTCAGGTAACCGCCCTCTTCATAGCCCACATAGCCTGGTGGCGCACCGATCAAGCGCGCGACCGAGTGCTTCTCCATGAATTCGGACATATCGATCCGCACCATGGCCTCTTCGGTATCGAAGAGGAACTCAGCCAGGGCCTTGCACAGCTCGGTCTTACCCACACCGGTCGGCCCGAGGAACATGAACGAGCCGCTTGGACGGTTCGGGTCGGACAACCCCGCACGCGAACGCCGCACCGCGTTGGACACCGCCACCACCGCCTCTTCCTGGCCGATAACGCGCTGATGCAACAGGCTTTCCATTTTCATCAGCTTGTCGCGCTCGCCTTCCAGCATCTTCGACACAGGAATGCCGGTCCACTTGGAGACGACCTCGGCAATTTCTTCCTCGGTCACTTTGCTGCGCAACAACTGGTTCTCGCTATGGCCATGCTGGTCGACCATCTGCAGGCTGCGCTCCAGGTCGGGGATAACCCCGTACTGCAACTCGGCCATGCGGTTCAGGTCGCCTTTACGGCGCGCCGCTTCCAGTTCCTGGCGGGACTGCTCGATCTTTTGCTGGATCTGCGCAGAGCCCTGCACTTCGGCTTTCTCCGAGGTCCAGATTTCTTCGAGGTCCGAGTACTCACGCTCCAGGCGCACGATTTCTTCCTGGAGTTTTTCCAGGCGTTTCTTCGCCGCGTCGTCCTCTTCCTTCTTGAGGGCCTGGGATTCGACCTTCAGTTGAATCAAGCGCCGATCCAGACGGTCGAGCACTTCCGGCTTGGAGTCGATCTCCATACGAATACGGCTGGCCGCTTCGTCGATCAAGTCAATCGCCTTGTCGGGCAACTGGCGGTCCGTGATATAGCGATGGCTCAATTTGGCCGCCGCTATAATCGCGCCATCGGTAATCGCCACCTTGTGGTGAACCTCATAACGCTCTTTCAGGCCACGCAAAATCGCGATCGTGTCTTCTTCGCTCGGCTCTTCCACCAGCACTTTCTGGAAGCGCCGCTCAAGGGCGGCATCCTTTTCTATGTACTGGCGGTACTCGTTGAGCGTCGTGGCGCCCACGCAGTGCAATTCGCCGCGGGCCAATGCCGGCTTGAGCATATTGCCCGCATCCATGGAGCCCTCGCCTTTACCGGCGCCGACCATGGTGTGCAGTTCGTCGATAAACAGAATGATCTGCCCTTCCTGCTTGGATAGCTCGTTCAGCAGGGATTTGAGGCGTTCTTCGAACTCACCGCGAAACTTGGCACCGGCAATCAGCGCCCCCATGTCCAGGGACAACAGGCGCTTGCCTTTGAGGCCGTCCGGCACTTCACCATTGATGATGCGCTGGGCCAGCCCCTCGGCAATCGCGGTTTTACCCACGCCAGGTTCACCGATCAGCACCGGGTTGTTCTTGGTGCGACGCTGCAGGACCTGGATGGTGCGACGAATTTCGTCGTCACGACCGATCACCGGGTCGAGCTTGCCGTCTTCGGCGCGCTTGGTCAGGTCGACGGTGTATTTGTCCAGGGCTTGGCGCGACTCCTCATGATTAGGGTCGTTTACCGCATCGCCGCCGCGCAGGTTGTTGATGGCATTTTCCAGGGCTTTCTTGCTGACACCCTGGCCCAGCAACAACTTGCCCAGTTTGCTGTTCTCATCCATCGCGGCGAGTAGCACCAGTTCACTGGAGATGAACTGGTCACCTTTTTGCTGAGCCAGACGATCGGCCTGGTTCAACAGGCGCGCCAGGTCCTGGGACATGTTCACGTCGCCCGTCGGGTTCTGGATTTTCGGCAGTTGGTCGAGCTCTTTGCTCAACTCCTTGCGCAGGCTGTTGACGTCAAAGCCCACCTGCATCAGCAAGGGCTTGATGGAACCACCTTGCTGTTCCAGGAGCGCCTGCATCAAGTGCGCAGGCTCAATGGCCGGGTGGTCGAGGCCCACCGCCAAGGATTGAGAGTCCGATAAGGCCAACTGCAATTTGCTGGTTAAACGATCAATACGCATTAGTCACCTTCCTTTTGAGCAGGCCGGATCTATAAACACATCCTGAATGAAGAAACCTGCCAGATACCCTTATAGATGTGGTCGATTCTGGGAGATTCAAGCAGCCGGCAGTTGACGTAGATCAGGAGAGTCTAGCGCTCAAGCCAGATAAGGGAGGCGAATCGACCCGTACGAGGACTGCGACGATAAGAGAAGAAGCGCGGATCGGTGACGGTGCACAAACCGCCACCATAGACCGCCTTGATGCCCCGCACAGCCAGGCGCAGGCGCGCGAGTTGATAGATGTCGGCCATGAACTTGCCGGGATTGCGGCTCGGCGTGAACGCCTGGGCGGTCGCCGGCAGTTGTTGCATGAACACTTCACGCACCTCCGGCCCGACTTCAAACGCCTGCGGGCCAATCGACGGGCCCAGCCAGACCAATACATCGGCAGGCTCGACGCACAGGCTATCAACCGTCGCCTCCAGCACGCCGGCCGCCAGGCCGCGCCAACCGGCATGGGCGGCGGCCACGCGCGTTCCGGCGCGGTTACAGAACAGGGCCGGCAGACAATCGGCGGTCATTGATGTGCACGCGATACCTGGCGTGCCGGTCCAACTGGCGTCGGCCTCGACAGTACGGCCGGGATCGGCTTCGACCACGTTCACGCCGTGGACCTGACGCAGCCAGGCTGGCTGGATATCGAAGGTTTGGGAGAGACGCCGGCGATTTTCCAGGACCGCCTCCAGGCTGTCCTCGACATGATCGCCCAGATTGAGGCTGTCGAACGGCGCCAGACTGACGCCGCCCGCACGGGTGGTGACGCAGGCCTTGACCTGAGCCGGCGCGGGCCAGTCAGGCATCAGCCAGTCATTCATCCGATAAATGCCTCGCGGTCCTGCTTGAGCAGCGACAGCAACCACACCAGATCGTCCGGCAGCGGCGATTCCCAGCTCATGCGCTTACCGCTCGTCGGATGATCCAGTTCCAGGAACCGTGCATGCAGCGCCTGACGAGGGAAGGACTTGAGCGATTCAACCATGGTCGCGCTGGCCGCCGGCGGAATGCGGAAGCGACCGCCGTAGGCCGGATCACCGACCAACGGGAAGTTGATATGCGCCATATGCACACGAATCTGGTGGGTGCGACCGGTTTCCAGCTTGACCCGCACATGGGTGTGGGACCGAAAACGCTCCAGCACACGGTAGTGGCTCACGGCCTGCTTACCACCTTCCATCACCGCCATACGCTGGCGCTGCTGGCCGTGGCGGCCGATAGGGGCGTTGATCTTGCCACCGGCCACCACCACGCCGATCACGATGCACTCGTAGATCCGGCTGACGCTGCGACTCTGCAACTGGGTGACCAATTGAGTCTGGGCCTGGATGGTCTTGGCGACCACCATCAAGCCGGTGGTGTCCTTGTCCAGTCGGTGCACGATGCCGCAGCGCGGCACATTGATGATGTCCGGTACGTGGTGCAGCAGGGCATTGAGCAAAGTGCCATCAGCGTGCCCTGCCGCCGGGTGTACCACCAGGCCTGCGGGTTTGTTGATGACCAGGATGTCGTCGTCTTCATAGACGATATCCAGCTCGATGTCCTGGGCGACCCACTCTCCCTGGGCTTCCTGCTCGGCGGTCAGCTCAAGAATCGCGCCGCCATGGACTATGTCTCGCGGGCGGATAACCGCTCCATCCACAGTCAGGCGGCCGTCTTTGATCCAGGCGGAAAGGCGCGAGCGCGAGTGCTCAGCGAATAATTGTGCGGCGACTTGATCGAGGCGTTGGCCGCCCAATTCGGACGGCACCTCTGCGCGAAGTTCAATTTTATCGGACATGCTCAGACTAGGCGTGGCACAGCCTTTGGTTTCGGCTGCGCGCTTGTGGTTAAATACGGCGTCTTTTGCCCCGAGGCTTTCAACGGGGCGCTCATCATAACAGGACGGCCCCGCCCAAGACAGCGGCCGTCATAGGGACGCAAGCCGCCATGCAAGTGAAACACCTGCTGCTGATCGCCATCCTCGCCATGACTGCTGCTTGCTCGTCAACAAAGGAAGTCGTCGACGAAAACCTGAGCGAAGTCGAGCTGTACCAACAGGCTCAGAAAGACTTGGACAATAATAGCTACACCAGCGCCACAGCCAAGCTGAAGGCACTGGAGTCGCGCTATCCGTTCGGGCGCTACGCTGACCAGGCCCAACTCGAGCTGATCTACGCCAACTACAAGAACGCCGAGCCGGAAGCCGCCAAGTCCGCCGCCGAGCGTTTCATCCGTCTGCACCCGCAGCACCCGAACGTGGACTACGCCTACTACATGAAGGGCCTGACCTCGTTCGACCAGGACGTGGGCCTGCTGGCGCGCTTCCTGCCGCTGGACATGACCAAACGCGACCCGGGCGCGGCGCGCGACTCGTACAACGAGTTCGCCCAACTGACCAGCCGTTACCCCAACAGCCGCTACGCGCCGGACGCCAAGCAGCGCATGATCTACCTGCGCAACCTGTTGGCGTCCTACGAGATCCATGTCGCTCACTACTACCTGACCCGTCAGGCGTACGTCGCTGCCGCCAACCGCGGCCGCTATGTGGTGGAGAACTTCCAGGAAACCCCATCCGTGGGTGATGGCCTGGCTGTGATGACCGAGGCCTACCAGCGCCTGCACCTGGATGAACTGGCCACTACCAGCCTTGAAACCCTCAAGCTTAACTATCCGGATCACCCGAGCCTGAAGGACGGCCAGTTCGTGCCCCAGGTTGCCGAAGCCGACAACCGCTCGTGGCTGAGCAAGTACACCCTGGGCCTGATCGAATCCCGTCCACCGCTGCCGCCGGGCGAAACCCGAGCCAACCAGGATGTGATCAAGCAGTTCCAGGACGCCAAGGACGCCATTCCTTCGGACCTCAAGCCCCACGACGAGAACGGCGACGTGATCGAAGAGGAAGAACCGCAGGCCCTGGGCAACAACCAGGACCGCTCGTGGTTCAGCTACATGACCTTCGGCGTCTTCGACTGACCCGTCGGCGTAACGCAAAAAAGGGAGCTCTTCGGAGCTCCCTTTTTCATGGGCCGGCATTATTGCTCTGTGCGCTTGCCACGTCCTTGGCTAAACTGGCGCATTCCCTGTAGAGAAACTGCCCATCATGCTTCGTCTTCTGTTCTGGATCGCCGTCATTGCTGCCGCAGTATGGTTCTGGCGCAAGTTCAAAAGCCCGGCCGCCAGGCAGCAGCGCGCCAGCGAGCCGAATGCAGCGCTGATGGTGCGCTGCGCCCACTGCGGCGTGCATGTGCCGCAGGATCGAGCCCTGAGCCTGCGCCAGGAGTGGTATTGCACCCAAGCGCACCTGGAACAGGGGCCGAAGTCTATCCAGCGTTGAGCCGGCCTTCGGGTGCATAAGGCGCCGGGTCGATAATCGGCGTTCGCCCCAGCAACAAGTCGGTAAATAGCTGGCAGGAGGCTGGCGCCAACACCAGGCCATTGCGGTAATGCCCGCAGTTGAGCCACAGCCCCTCGAAATTCGGAACCTGGCCAATAAAGGGAATGCCTTCCGGCGAGCCGGGCCGCAAGCCGGCCCAGTGCCCTACCACTTCAGCGTCCGCCAACGCGGGGATCAGCTCGACGGCGGAAGCTTTAAGGCTTTGCAGCGCAGTGTCGGTAGGCGCCTTATTAAAGCCTTCGTGTTCCAGGGTGCTGCCGATGAGAATATGCCCATCCCGTCGCGGAATTGCATAACGGCCCTTGGCCAGGACCATGCAGGACAGGAAGTCCGAAGCACACTTGTACAGAATCATCTGGCCCTTGACCGGCTCAACCGGCAGCGACAAGCCCAACGTACCCAGCAGTTCCCCGCTCCATGCCCCGGCCGCCAGTACTACCGTATCCCCAAGGATCGGACCATCAGCTGTATTAACACCCACTACGCGACCGTGCTCCACGACAAAACCGGCAACCTCGCAGTGTTCGCGAACCGTCACGCCAGGCAACGCCAGCAGTGCGGCCTTGAGGGATTTGACCAGGCGCGGGTTACGCACGTTGGCCACATCGGCCATGTACAGCGCCTGGGAATACCCGTCGCCCAACACGGGGACGGCATCATGGGCGGCCGATACATCCACCTTGCTCAGCGGGCGCCCCTCCCGCGCGGCCCAGTCCAGGGCCTCAGCCTCGTCGTCCAGATCGAGCCAGTACAAGCCGGTGATGTGAACCTGCGGGTCGACGCCCGTCGCGTCAAACAGGCGTTCGGCCAATTGCGGGTAGAAATCCTGCGACCAATGGGCCAACGCCGTGACCGCCGGGCTGTAGCGCCACGGATACAGCGGCGAAACAATGCCGCCGCCTGCCCATGAAGACTCCTGCCCTACGCCGGCGCGCTCCAGCAGCACCACCGCCTGGCCCTGGTTCGCCAGGTTGAACGCCGTCAACAAGCCGATGACTCCGCCACCGACAATCACTACCCGCTGTTGCTTAGCCATCATTTGATCCAGCCGATAAATAGGAACAAGCGCACCCGGCGCCCAATCATCCAGCATTTGCATCATTGCCCCCAGCACGCCTGGCGCGACATCTCCGGCTGCGCACCTGGATTGCTCCTCGCGCCGGTGCTGGTCAGGCTGAATTCGCCGCAAGCGTCGCCGACCATGAGCGAGTCAGCCACAGGCGTAGCCAGCAGATGGAAATCCTGAGGGTTCAATACGACGGTGATTCTATAGCGATCATTACCGGCACTGACGCCGCCTGCATCAATAAAAGTGCCGTTCCTGGTATAAAAACGCTCCAGCTCGTGTGCCTGCTCAGTCAGTAAGGCGACGATCTGCGCACGGTAGGCTTTTCTCACATGGCCGGCGTAACCGGGGTACGCAATCCCGGCCAGCAGCGCGATGAGCACCACGCCGACCAGCAGCTCAATCAGGGTAAAACCTCGGCTTTCCTTGCCCATTGCATTTGCTCCTTATTGAAGTTGCCGCCAGGACACCCGCCGAAATCGTGAGCCGCCCTCCCCATCCCCCCGTGCATACACGCTTTCCAGCACGGTGCGCGACTGACCATTGAGGCCCACTGCCGTCACGCGATAGAGCGCGGCCGGTGTCAGCGCCGGTAAATGCACGATCCCCACCCCAGTACCCAATGACTGAACGCCATAAAGACCGCCCTTAATCGCGACCCAGGTAATCGCCGAAACCGGGTGCGTCCCAGCATTCATGACTGTTAACGCCTCTTCCGGCGGGACGCAGGTGACCGGCGAAGTACACGGTGGCAACCCCACGCCGCTGCGCCGTATGCTCCACTCTCCAAACCTCAAGCCGCTCTCGGCGCTTTGCAGCGACTGGTTGCGATGCCAGAAGCTGGCGGCCATTTTTTGCTGGGCCACCACCGCTTGCATCGAGGAAAGGCCGATCAGCGATAACAGCAGCAGGAAAACCAGGCTGAACAGCAGCACCATGCCTGCCTGGCGAAGATGAATACTTGCGGTGCGTTCCATGGTCGCCCTACCCCAGACGATTACGCAGCGCCGCAACGACACTGTACGTTTGATCCTTGACGCGAGCGGTCGGGTCCTGCAGCGTCATTTGAATACGCACGCTGCGTATCAACGAGTCGTCGGCCGGGCTGGCGTCGTAACGAGCCACCTGCGTCGATGCCGGGTCGGCGGCCACGCCGAAACTGATCTCGAACGCCCGCACGTTATCCACCAGCACCGCCTTGGCTGGCGCGGCCGGCGTACTGACCTTCAATTGACCCGCTTCGTAGGTGTAGGTGAGTTGGCGTACCGCGAAACGCATCTGCCCAGGGCCGGGAACAGGTGAATGCCCGGCATAAGCCTGGGCGGTGCCCGTACAGTCGGAGAGCACCGTCCAGTCCGGCCTGCCGGCGCCGTCACCTACGCTGGCGGTAACCAGGGTCAGCGATCTGGAACCTGCAACGGCGCTCCAGCTTACCGGCCGATCAAAGGCCGGTGGAGCGTGCTCGATGCCAGCGCTGGCCAGGCAACCGAACATGCCGACCTGGCGAATATCCTGAACCATCTTGCCGAGTGCGAACCGCGCATCGTCCTGCAACAACATCGCTGCCTGTTGGCTGGCGTGTGTCATTCGGGAAGAGATTGCAACCTGGCTGACGCCAGCCACCAGCACCCAGCCCAGCGTCATGGCCAGCAGCAATTCCACCAGGCTGAAACCGCGAATGAACGGGTTCATCGCATGCCCTCCACATCGGCGTCGAGGCGACTGGTCAACGTGAAGGTTTCGCGCGTGCCGGCGATGCCGCTGCCTCGGCTGTCATCCCAACTGATACTGACAGTCACGTCATGAGCATTGACGACCACCGCCCCTGCGCCGCTCTCCCCGGCGAACCCCAGGATATTGGCCTCGAAATCGTGCAGGTCGAGGTCGCGCACGCTCGCGCCGGCAACACTGGCCGGGGCCCGCGCGGCACGGCCCCACGCGTAGTCGGCACCGGCGTTGGCACGGATTCGGTCGAGCATATCGTAGGCAATAAAGCTGGCCTGGCTGGTCATTCTCGAACTGTCGGTGGACTTCAACGCGTTGAGTTGGATAACCGCCGCGCCCAGCAGGCCAACGCCAAGAATCAGTACCGCTACCAGGACCTCGATCAGTGTCGTGCCGGCTTGGTGCCGAGGTAATGCAACAAAAAAATAAGCGTTGGAATAAGCGAGCATCACCATCGTCATCCGTGTCGAGGGTCGAAAGAGAGCAGGCAAAAACCTGCTGTGCGACCCAAGACTAGCGCCAGCTTTTCGCCCGTGCCGCGCCAGGAACAAAGGGAAATACTTTGGACATAAAGGCCATCATCCAAGGCCGAGCCCCAGGCGCTATACCTTGGTCTGCACCTGACATATTCAGCCGCGTCCACGGAGGGACAGCCCATGAAACAACGAGGATTCACCCTGATCGAATTGCTGCTCGGGCTGATCGTGAGCGGTATTCTGGCTCACATCACCGTACCCGGTTTCAAGCACCTGCTGGAATCACAGCAGCGGCAAGGCGCAGCACACTCATTGGCGAACGGACTGCGCTTCGCACGCGCCGAGGCCATCGCACGCAATCGACCGGTGGTCATTCATGCCCTGAACAGCGATTGGAGCCACGGTTGGCGGATCATTGTCGACGTGAGCGGGCGCGGCCATCTGGACGATGACAACCCGATCCTGCTGGAGCGTCAGGACAACGGACGCATACCGCTTGTAGGCAACGGGCCGTTGAAGAACCAGGTACGCTTCAGCGGGCTGGGCGAACCGGTATTTTCGGGGGGAGGGTTTCGCGCCGGCACCGTGCATGTGTGCGACACGCAAAACGCCCTCAGCCTGCACCAGATAGTGCTGGCGCCCAGCGGGCGCATCAGCCTGCGCAGCGATAAGGCCGAACAGGCCTTGTGCCGCGGTTACTCGGGCAACCTCGCGCTCAGAGCAGCGAGCGAACCCGCAGTTCCTTGGGCATGGAGAAAGTAATGTTTTCCTCACGCCCGGCCAGCTCATCGGCGCCGGTCGCACCCCACGCGTGCAATTGCTGGATAACGCCACGCACCAGCACTTCCGGGGCTGAAGCACCCGCCGTGATGCCGATACGCTCAATGCCATCGAACCAATCGCGCTGCAGGTCTTCGGCACCGTCGATCAGGTACGCCGGGGTGGCCATGCGCTCGGCCAACTCACGCAGGCGATTGGAGTTGGAGCTGTTCGGGCTGCCAACCACCAGGACAACGTCGCACTCATCGGCCAATTGCTTGACCGCATCCTGGCGATTTTGCGTGGCGTAGCAGATGTCGTCCTTGCGCGGCCCGCCGATCGCCGGAAAGCGCGTGCGCAGGGCGTCGATGACGCGGCTGGTGTCGTCCATGGACAAGGTGGTCTGGGTCACGAACGCCAGACGCTCCGGATTGCGCACCTGCAGGTTGGCCACGTCCTTCTCGTCTTCGACCAGGTAGATGGCGCCACCGTTGCCGGCGTCATACTGGCCCATGGTGCCTTCAACTTCGGGGTGGCCGGCATGGCCGATCAGAATGCATTCGCGGCCGTCGCGGCTGTAACGCGCCACTTCGATATGAACTTTGGTGACAAGTGGGCAGGTGGCATCGAAGACTTTCAGGCCTCGGCCCGCCGCTTCGCTGCGCACGGCCTGGGAAACGCCATGGGCGCTGAAGATAACGATAACGTCGTCCGGCACCTGGTCGAGTTCCTCGACGAAGATCGCGCCGCGGGCGCGAAGATCTTCGACCACGAACTTGTTGTGCACGACTTCGTGACGCACATAAATCGGTGGCCCGAAGACTTCCAGAGCGCGGTTGACGATTTCGATCGCCCGGTCCACGCCGGCGCAGAAGCCACGGGGGTTGGCGAGTTTGATTTGCATGCTGTGCCTCGTGCCTGGCGCTTGGTCAGAGTTGACGCTACTGAACTGTCAATGAAGATCAAAGTTGGGAGGGGGCTTGCCCGCTCCCACACCAGCCCGCTCCCGTATTTAAATCGGGGCGTTGATCAAAGTGCTTTAACGTCGATGATTTCCACATCGAACGTCAAGGTTTTACCGGCCAACGGGTGGTTGAAGTCGATGGTCACTTGCGCGTCATCGAACGTCTTGACCACGCCTGGCAACTCGGTATTCGCCGCATCGTTGAAAATCACCAGCAGGCCTTCAGACAGCTCCATGTCCTGGAACTGCGAACGCGGGATGATCTGCACATTCTGCGGATTGGGCTGGCCAAACGCGTTTTCCGGCTGGATCTGCAGGGTACGCTTGTCGCCGGCCTTGAAACCGAACAAGGCGGCTTCGAAACCCGGCAGCAGGTTACCGTCGCCGACCTTGAAGGTCGCCGGAGCCTTGTCGAACGTGCTGTCGACCGTATCGCCGTTTTCCAGGCGCAGTGCGAAATGCAAAGTGACTTCCGTGTTCTGGCCGATGCGTTGCTCAGCCAATACCTGTTCAGTCATTGACGGTCTCTCCGGTTTTCTTACTTTTGAACATATCCAGCGCCAGCATGATTGCACCGACGGTGATCGCGCTGTCGGCGAAGTTGAACGCCGGGAAATAGTGGCGGTTCTGCCAGTGCACCAGGATGAAGTCGATCACATGGCCCAGGGCAATACGGTCGTACAGGTTACCCAACGCGCCACCCAACACCAGGGCCAAGGCCACGGCCAACCAAGTGTCATCGCGGCCCAGGCGCTTGAGCCAGACCACCAGCACCGCACTGACCACCACCGCGATCAGGGCGAACAGCCAACGCTGCCATCCGCCGCTGTCGGCGAGGAAGCTGAACGCCGCGCCAGTGTTGTAGGCCAGGGTCCAGCTGAAGTAGTCAGGGATCACTACGATTTGCTGGAACATTTCCAGGGAGCCTTCGAAGTGAGCCTTGCTGACCTGGTCGATGACCAGCACCAGCAGACTCAATACGAGCCAACCCAGACGTCCGAAACGGCCGGCGTTAGGCATAGTGGCGAACCTCACCGGCACCGCTGATATTGTCGACGCAGCGACCGCAGATTTCCGGATGCTCGGGGTTCACGCCGACATCTTCACGGCAGTGCCAGCAACGGGCGCACTTGGCGAAGGCCGACTTGACCACTTTGAGCTTCAAGCCAGGCACTTCGGTAGCCACGGCATCCGCCGGAGCCTGGGCGAACGGCGCCAGGCTGGCGGTGGAAGTGATCAACACGAAACGCAGCTCGTTGCTCAACTTGGCCAGATCGGCGCTCAGGCCTTCTTCGGCAAACAGCGTGACTTCGGCCTGCAGGTTGCCACCGACGGCCTTGGCCGCGCGCTGAACCTCCAGCTCCTTGTTCACCGCAACCTTGACCGCCATCACGCCTTCCCAGTACTCACGGCCCAATTCGAAGTCAGCCGGCAGTTCTGTCAGCCCTTCGTACCAGGTGTTGAGCATCACGGACTCGTTACGCTCGCCCGGCAGATACCCCCACAGTTCGTCGGCGGTGAAGGCCAGGATCGGCGCGATCCAGCGCACCAGCGCTTCAGAGATGTGGTACAGCGCGGTCTGCGCCGAACGGCGCGCCTTGCTGTTGGCGCCGGTGGTGTACTGGCGGTCCTTGATGATGTCGAGGTAGAAACCGCCCAGCTCCTGCACGCAGAAGTTGTGGATCTTGGAGTAGACGTTCCAGAAGCGGTATTCGCCGTAATGTTCCTGCAACTCGCGCTGCAGCAGCAGGGTGCGGTCCACGGCCCAACGATCCAGGGCGAGCATGTCCTCGGCCGGCAGGATATCGGTGGCTGGGTTGAAACCGGTCAGGTTCGACAGCAGGAAGCGTGCGGTATTACGGATACGACGGTAGGCATCGGCGCTGCGCTGCAGAATCTGCTCCGACACGGCCATTTCGCCGGAATAGTCGGTAGACGCCACCCACAGACGCATAATGTCGGCACCCAGGGTGTCGTTGACTTTTTGCGGCGCGATCACGTTGCCCAGGGACTTGGACATCTTGCGGCCGTTTTCGTCGACGGTGAAGCCGTGGGTCAGCAGTTCGCGGTACGGCGCGTGGTCGTCGATGGCGCAACCGGTCAGCAATGAGGAGTGGAACCAGCCACGGTGCTGGTCCGAACCCTCCAGGTACAGGTCGGCGCGCGGGCCGGTCTCATGCCCCATCGGATGCGAGCCGCGCAATACGTGCCAGTGCGTGGTGCCGGAGTCGAACCACACGTCGAGGGTGTCGCTGATCTTGTCGTACAGCGGCGCTTCGTCACCCAGCAGCTCGGCGGCGTCCAGTTTGAACCAGGCCTCGATGCCTTCCTGTTCAACGCGCTGGGCCACTTCTTCCATCAGTTCAACGGTGCGCGGGTGCAGCTCGCCGCTTTCCTTGTTCAGGAAGAACGGGATCGGCACGCCCCAGTTGCGCTGGCGGGAGATGCACCAGTCCGGGCGGTTGGCAATCATCGAGTGCAAGCGCGCCTGGCCCCAGGCCGGGATAAAGCCGGTGCCTTCGATGGCCTTGAGGGCACGATTGCGCAGGGTGTCGCCGGCCACCGGTTCTTTGTCCATGCCGATGAACCACTGCGCGGTGGCGCGGTAGATCAGCGGCGTCTTGTGGCGCCAGCAGTGCATGTAGCTGTGCTGGATAGTCGCGGTCTGCATGAGTGCGCCAACGTCGCGCAGCTTGTCGATGATGGCCTTGTCAGCCTTGAAGATGAACTGGCCACCGAAGAACTCCAGCGACGGCACATAGACGCCGTTGCTTTGCACCGGGTTGATGATGTCATCGTTGACCAAGCCGTACTTCTTGCAGATCACAAAGTCGTCCACGCCGTAGGCAGGCGAGCAGTGAACCACACCCGTACCCGAACCCAGCTCGACGTAATCGGCCAGGTACACCGGCGACAGACGGTCATAGAACGGATGACGGAAGTTGATCAACTCCAGCGCTGAACCGGTGGTGGTGGCAATCACCGAACCTTGCAGCTCGTAGCGCGCCAGGCAGGCCTCGACCATTTCCTCGGCCAGCACCAGCAGGCGATCACCGACGTCCACCAGGGCGTAGGTGAATTCCGGGTGCACGTTCAGCGCCTGGTTGGCGGGGATGGTCCACGGGGTGGTGGTCCAGATCACGATGGCCGCCGGCTTGGCCAGGCTGGCCAGGCCGAACGCATTGGCCAGCTTGGCCTCGTCCGCGATCGGGAAGGCCACGTCGATGGTCGAGGACTTCTTGTCTTCGTACTCAACTTCAGCTTCCGCCAGGGCCGAGCCGCAGTCGAAGCACCAGTTCACGGGCTTGAGACCCTTGAACACGAAACCGCCTTTGACGATCTCGGCCAAGGCACGGATTTCACCGGCCTCGTTCTTGAAGTCCATGGTCTTGTAGGGGTTGGCCCAGTCGCCCAGGACACCCAGGCGGATGAACTCGGACTTCTGCCCTTCGATCTGTTCGGTGGCATACGCACGGCACAGTTCGCGTGTCTTGTCCGCGCCCAGGTTCTTGCCGTGGGTCACTTCGACTTTGTGCTCGATCGGCAGGCCGTGGCAGTCCCAACCTGGAACATAAGGTGCGTCGAAACCCGACAGGGTTTTCGAGCGGACGATCATGTCCTTGAGGATCTTGTTCAGCGCATGACCGATGTGAATCGTGCCGTTGGCGTAAGGAGGGCCGTCGTGCAGGACGAATTTCGGACGATCCTTGCCAATTTCGCGCAACTTTCCGTACAGGCCAATACTGTCCCAGCGCTGCAGGATCTGCGGTTCGCGCTGTGGCAGGCCGGCCTTCATTGGGAAGGCGGTGTCCGGAAGGTTTAGCGTGGCTTTATAGTCGGTCATTTAAGGCTCTTCGGTTAGCGATGGGCGCTAGGTGCGGCTAGTGCACGGGCGGCGGCGACATCCGCATTGATCGCCGTTTTCAACGCCTCGAGGGAGGCGAAACGCTGCTCTTCACGCAGCTTCTGGTGGAAAACCACCGTCAAACGCCGGTCATACAAATCACCGGCAAAATCCAAAAGGTGAACTTCCAGGTGGGTCTTGCCATCACCTGCAACCGTGGGTCTGACGCCTATGTTGGCGACTCCCGGCCACGATTGACCGTCGATGTCGACGCTGACCAGGTAAACCCCGGTCAGCGGCACACGGCGGCGCTTGAGTTGCACGTTGGCGGTCGGCGTGCCCAATTGGCGCGCCAGCTTCTGGCCGTGCAGTACCCGCCCGGCGATGCGGAACGGGCGACCGAGCAAACGCTCGGCCAAGGCGAAGTCGGCGGCGGCCAGGGCATTGCGCACCTGCGTACTGCTTACACGCAGGCCGTCCAGCTCGACGGTTTGCGCGGCCTCGACGGTAAAGCCCTGGCGGATGCCGGCCTGTTGCAGAAAGTCGAAATCCCCAACCCGGTCGCAGCCGAAACGGAAGTCGTCGCCGACCTCCAGATGCTGCACACCCAGGCCATCGACCAGGATGCGGTCGACGAACTCGGCAGCGCTGAGACTTTGCAAACGCTGGTTGAAGGCCAGGCAGAGGACACGGTCCACGCCTTCTTCGGCCAGCAGCTGCAGTTTGTCGCGCAGGCGCGCCAGGCGAGCCGGCGCGGTCTCGGGGGAGAAGAACTCCCGCGGCTGCGGCTCGAAAATCACCACGCAGCTGGGCACGCCCAACTCGACCGCACGCTCGCGCAGCCTGGCCAGGATAGCCTGGTGGCCACGGTGAACACCGTCAAAGTTGCCAATAGTGGCGACGCAGCCCCGATGCCGGGGGCGCAGGTTGTGGAGACCTCGAACCAGCTGCATAACGCGCTTCTTGCTCATAAAGTGGTCGATTATAACCACACACTGCCCCGGACGACAGGCAACAGCGCAGGGCAAATGGGTCGAATCGATAAAACACCGGTTTTATCGCGGCAAACTCTCTAACTCAGCGACTTGCGATTGAAATCCCGCAGCCGGAAACCTTGCAGTAATAACATCCCGAAGTACACCACTACCCCAGCGACCACCAGCACGCCCAGGCGCATGAAGCGTTCGAGCATATGGCCCTGGTCCCAGGCGGGCATGAAGTGCATCAGCCCAAGCAACACGGCGCACATCATCCCCACCGCCACCAGCAGTTTGACCGCGAACATCCCCCAGCCTGGCTGCGGCTGGAACATCTGCTGTTTGCGCAGTTGGTAGAACAGCAGGCCGGCGTTGATGCAGGCGCCCGCGCTGATCGCCAGGGCCAGACCGGCATGGGCCAGCGGGCCGATAAACAGCAGGTTGAGCAACTGCGTGACGATCAGCGTGAAAATCGCGATTTTCACCGGCGTGCGAATGTTCTGCTGGGCGTAGAAGCCCGGCGCCAGCACCTTGATCACAATGATGCCGAGCAGGCCGACGGAGTAGGCGATCAGCGCGCGCTGGGTCATCAGGGCGTCATGGGCGTCGAATTGACCATATTGGAACAGCGAGACTGTCAGCGGCTCAGCCAGAATGCCCAGCGCCAGGGAACACGGCAGCACCAGCACGAAGCACAGGCGCAGGCCCCAATCGAGGATGCGCGAGTATTCCTGGCGGTCCTTGTTGGCGTAGGTTCGCGCCAGGGTCGGCAGCAGGATTGTGCCGAGTGCCACGCCCAGCACACCGGAGGGCAACTCCATCAGACGATCGGCGTAATACATCCACGACACTGAACCCGATACCAGCAACGAAGCGAACGCGGTGTTGATGATCAGGGAAATCTGACTGACCGACACGCCAAGGATGGCCGGCAACATATTGCGCATGACACGCCAGACGCCGGTGTCCTTGAGGTTCAGGCGCGGCAGCACGAGCATGCCGATCTTCTTCAAATGCGGCAGCTGGTAAAGCAATTGCGCCAGGCCACCGGCCAGCACCGCCCAGCCCAGCGCCATCACCGGCGGATCGAAGTACGGGGTGAGGAACAGCGCAAAGATGATCATGCTGACGTTAAGCAGCGTTGGCACGAAGGCCGGTACCGAGAAACGGTTCCAGGTATTGAGGATGGCCCCGGCCAGGGAAGACAGGGAAATCAGCAATATATAAGGAAAGGTCACGCGCAGCAGGTCGGTGGTCAGCGCGAATTTTTCCGGGGTGTCGGCAAAGCCGGGCGCCGTGGCCCAGATCACCCACGGTGCGGCGAGCATGCCCAGGGCGGTCACCAGCATCAATACCAGGGTCAGCAGGCCCGAGACGTAGGCAATAAAGGTGCGCGTCGCCTCTTCGCCCTGCTGGGTCTTGTACTCCGCCAGAATCGGCACGAACGCCTGCGAGAACGCCCCCTCGGCGAAGATGCGCCGCAGCAGGTTGGGCAACTTGAACGCGATAAAGAAGGCATCCGTGGCCATGCTGGCGCCAAAGATGCGCGCCAGCAGGGTGTCACGCACGAACCCCAGAACCCGGGAAATCATCGTGATAGAGCTGACGGCAGCCAGCGATTTGAGCAGATTCATTGAAAGAGTTTGCGCCTATGATAAAGAGCAGGCGAACTGTGCGCCCACTTATGCGATACTGCGCGCCTGCAACAGCACAGCGCCAAAGCTCGCGAGTTTACAGGTCAAGCGCCGGAAATAAATCACCCGCCTCTTAAGATCGACCACTCAGCAGTTCGCATCTGCCGCCCTTGACAACCCATCAAGTCATCGGCATGATTCGCGGCCTATTTTGTTTGCTATTTCCTAAAAAGTCTTTCGAGGAGCTCGACGGTGGCCAACACACCTTCCGCCAAAAAACGTGCAAAACAGGCTGAGAAGCGTCGCAGCCACAACGCCAGCCTGCGTTCCATGGTTCGTACCTACATCAAGAATGTAGTTAAAGCCATCGACACCAAAGACGCTGAAAAAGCTCAAGCAGCCTACGTTCTGGCTGTGCCGGTTATCGACCGTATGGCCGATAAAGGCATCATCCACAAGAACAAGGCCGCTCGCCATAAGAGCCGCCTGAATGGCCACATCAAGGCTCTGAGCGTTGCTGCTGCAGCCTGAGTGGTAACAACTGCAACGCAGCCCAGGTTGCGTAACAGTTAAGAAATGCCCCGTACCGAAAGGTCCGGGGCATTTTTGTTTGTGCCTGAAAATCATCGCAGTTCCACCGGTGGGAGGGGCAAGTCCTCCCACATTTTGATCGCGGTGTATTTTCGGGCACAAAAAAACGCCCCGAACCGGTCGGGGCGTTTTTGCTACCGCTTGATCAAAACATCAATCAATGGTGATGACCGCCTTCACCGTGGACGTGACCGTGGGCCACTTCTTCCTGGGAAGCGTCGCGGATGGCAACGATCTTCACTTGGAAGTTCAGGCGCTGGCCAGCCAGGGGATGGTTGCCGTCGACGGTAACGTCGTCGCCGTCCAGGTCACGGATTGTGACGATCTGCATTTGACCGTCCGGCGCGGAAGCGTGGAACTGCATGCCCACTTCCAACTCATCAACACCTTCGAACATGCTGCGGCTCAGGGTGCTGACCAGTTCGGCGGAGTATTCGCCGTAGGCATCTTCAGGCTCCACGGCAACGTTCAGCTCATCGCCAACGCTTTTGCCTTCCAGTGCCTTTTCCAGGCCTGGAATGATGTTACCTGCGCCTTGCAGGTAGACCAGCGGCGCGCCGCCGGCTGAGCTGTCGATGACCTCACCAGCGTCGTTGGTCAGGGTATAGTCGATGGAGACAGCCTTGTTAGCGGCGATCGTCATGGGGCGAGACCTTTTGCATAAGAATGAAGAACGGACAAGTCTAAACAAGGATTTGCCCGAAAGCGAACAGAACCCGGACGGACGGGACCGACCAACGGTCTCCCGCATCCTCGGCTTCCACCTGGACGTCGAGCAGCAATGGGTTGTCGAGCTGTCCTGCGGCCACACCCAGCACCTGCGCCACCAGCCACCCTGGCAATCCCGCGCCTGGGTACTCGACCCGCTGCAACGCAGCAAAAAAATAGGCCAGCGCTTTGCCTGCGGCTGGTGTGCGCAAGCCCACGAATAGCGATAACCTTGGCACCTGATTCCCGGCAGGCGCTCAGTCATAGAGCGCCACCGAAGCCATGCACCTCCAGAGAATTCGCATGCAGACTTTTTTTATCGCGCCCACCGATTTTGGTGTGGGTCTGACCTCCATCAGCCTCGGGCTGGTGCGCACCCTCGAACGAGCCGGGCTGAAAGTCGGCTTCTTCAAACCGATTGCCCAACCTCACCCAGGCGATACCGGCCCCGAACGCTCCACCGAGCTGGTGGCGCGCACCCACGGCCTCAAGCCGCCACAGCCCCTGGGCCTGGCCCACGTAGAGCGGATGCTCGGGGACGGCCAGCTCGATGAGCTGCTGGAAGAAATCATCACCCTGTATCAGCAGGCCGCCGTGGGCAAGGATGTGCTCATCGTCGAGGGCATGGTGCCGACCCGCAGCGCCAGCTATGCCGCACGGGTCAACTTGCACCTGGCCAAGAGCCTGGATGCGGAAGTGATCCTGGTCTCGGCCCCGGAAAACGAAGTACTCACCGAGCTGTCCGGCCGCGTGGAACTGCAGGCCCAACTGTTCGGCGGGCCGAAAGACCCGAAAGTGCTCGGCGTAATCCTCAACAAGGTGCGCACCGACGAAAGCATGGAAGCCTTCTCGGCGCGCCTCAAGGAACATTCGCCCTTGCTGCGCAGTGGCGATTTCCGCCTGTTAGGCTGCATTCCCTACCAGCCTGAACTCAATGCCCCGCGCACCCGTGACGTCGCCGACCTGATGGGCGCACAGATCCTCAATGCCGGCGACTACGAAACCCGGCGCATGACCCGCATCATCATCTGCGCCCGCACCATGCGTAACACCGTGGAACTGCTCAAGCCCGGCGTGCTGGTGGTGACCCCCGGGGACCGCGACGACATTATCCTGGCCGTCAGCCTGGCCGCCATCAACGGCGTGCCCCTGGCCGGGTTGCTGCTGACCAGCGACACCCTGCCCGACCCGCGCATCATGGACCTGTGCCGCGGCGCCTTCCAGGCCGGGCTGCCGGTGCTGTCGGTGAGTACCGGCTCCTACGAGACCGCCAACCTGCTCAACAACCTGAACAAGGAAATTCCCATCGATGACCGCGAGCGCGCCGAGATCATTACCGATTTCGTCGCCGGCCATCTCGATGCACGCTGGCTGCACCAACGCTGCGGCACGCCGCGGGAGATGCGCCTGTCGCCGGCGGTGTTCCGCTACCAGTTGATCCAGCGCGCCCAGGCCGCCAACAAGCGCATCGTCCTGCCCGAAGGCAGCGAGCCGCTGACCGTGCAGGCCGCCGCCATCTGCCAGGCTCGCGGCATTGCGCGCTGCGTGCTGCTGGCCAAGCCGGCGGACGTGGAAGCCGTGGCCCGTGCCCAAGGCATCGAATTGCCCGAAGGACTGGAGATTCTCGACCCGGACCTGATCCGCGAGCGGTACGTCGAGCCCATGGTGGCGCTGCGCAAGAGCAAGAGCCTCAATGCGCCGATGGCCGAGCAGCAGTTGGAAGATACCGTGGTGATCGCGACCATGATGCTGGCCCTGGATGAAGTCGACGGGCTGGTATCCGGGGTTATCCATTCCACCGCCAATACCATCCGCCCGGCCTTGCAGTTGATTAAAACCGCACCGGGTTGCACGTTGGTGTCGTCGGTGTTCTTCATGTTGTTCCCCGAACAGGTGCTGGTGTACGGCGACTGCGTGATGAACCCGCACCCCAGCGCCGCCGAACTGGCGGAAATTGCCCTGCAGAGCGCCGACTCGGCGCAGGCGTTCGGCATTACCCCGCGCGTGGCAATGATCAGTTACTCCAGCGGCGACTCGGCCAGCGGCGAAGAAGTCGAGAAAGTCCGCGAAGCCACTCTGCTTGCCCATGAACAGCAAAGCACACTGTTGATCGACGGCCCGCTGCAATACGACGCCGCCGCCAACGAAACCGTGGCGCGGCAACTGGCGCCCAACAGCCCGGTCGCCGGCAAGGCCACGGTATTCGTGTTCCCGGACCTGAACACCGGCAACACCACCCACAAAGCGGTGCAGCGCAGCGCCGACTGCGTAAGCCTGGGGCCGATGCTCCAGGGGCTGCGCAAACCGGTCAACGACCTGCCGCGCGGCGCCCAGGTCGACGACATCGTGTACACCATCGCACTGACTGCGATCCAAGCCGCCAACCGACCTATGGATATCTAAATGCTGGATTTTCTGCCTGCCGCCGTACGCGGGGTGATCGCATCGCTGTTGCTGGCGCTGAACACAATTCTGCTGTGTTCGTTCCTGTTCGTCGTGGCGCTGTTCAAGGCCCTGCCCTTTGCCAAGCGCTTCAGTGAATGGCTGATGAACCACACCCATGAGGCCTGGGTCACCAACAATAAGGGCTGGATGAACCTGGTCCGGCACACGCGCTGGCACGTGTCCGGCCTTGAAGGCCTGGACTACCAGCATTCCTACCTGGTGACCAGCAATCACCAGAGTTGGGTCGACATCATGGTGCTGCAATATGTGCTCAATCGTCGCATTCGCCCGCTCAAGTTTTTCCTCAAGCAGGAGTTGATCTGGGTGCCGGTGATTGGCCTGGCGTGGTGGGCGTTGGGCTTTCCCTTCATGAAACGCTACACCAAGGCCTACCTGGAAAAACACCCGGAGAAGAAAGGCAAGGACCTGGAAACCACCCGCAAGACCTGCGCGAAGTTTCGCGACAACCCGGTGGGCATCTTCAATTTCGCCGAAGGCACGCGGTTTACGCCGGGCAAGCACGCGCAGCAAAATTCACCGTTTCGCTACCTGCTCAAGCCCAAGGCCGGCGGTATCGCGTTTGTGCTGGATGCCATGGGCGAACAGTTGAAGTCGCTGGTGAACGTGACTATCCACTACCCCGCCGGGCGCCCTGGGTACTGGGACTTGCTATGCGGGAAGGTGAAGGACGTGGTGGTGCGGTTTGATGAGGTGCAGATCCCGCGCGAGTTCATCGGCAAGAACTATGAGCAGGATGGGGAGTATCGACTGGCGTTCCAGGGGTGGATCAACCAGCTGTGGGAAGAGAAGGATGCGTTACTGGACAAGCTACATAAAGACTTCCCAGACAAACGATAATCAAAAGGTGGGAGAGGGCTTGCCCTCGATAGCAGTGTGTCAGTCAGTACCTCTGTCACGGGTACATCGCTATCGGTGGCAAGCCCCCTCCCACATTTGACTGCGCGAGCTTAGATCGCGCCGCGCTGACGCAACAGTTCCAGCACTTGCTTGACGCTGTCTTCCAGCGACAGGGCCTGGGTGTCGATGACCAGGTCGGCGTTCAACGGCACGTCGTACGGGAAGGACTCGCCAGGAATGTTATCCCCACCGGCGGCATACAGGCCTTGCGGATCGCGCTCGGCGCACACCAGCGGCGACGCCTGCACGTAAACGGTCAGCAGGCGGTCGCTGCCAATCAGCGCCTTGGCCTGTTCACGACCTTCGGCATCCGGTGCGACGAACGCGGCCAGGGTCAGCAGGCCGGCTTCGTTGAACTGACGCGCCACATGCGCGGCACGCCGCCAGTTCTCGGTACGCCCGGCGCGATCCTGCGGCAGCCCTTTGTTGAGGTCGTGGCGCAGGTTCTGGCCATCCAGCACGAACACGGCACGGCCCATATCGAACAGCTTGCGCTCGACCGCATAGGCCAGGGTGCTCTTACCGGCGCCCGACAACCCGCTGAACAACACCGTAGCCGGTTGCTGGCCGAAGCGCAGCGCGCGCTCTTCGGTTGCCACATGGGCCAACTTGCCGTGGTGCGACGCACCGCCATGGTTCACCGGCGGCGCGATGATCATGCCGGCCGCCACGGTGCCGTTGGTCAGACGATCAATGACAATGAAGGCGCCGGTGGTGCGGTTGCTGTCGTAACCGTCCAGCGCGATGGCGGCGTCGAGGCTGACCTTGACCCGGCCGATCTCGTTCAACTGCAACGAACTCGCCGGGCCTTCGGCCAGGGTGTTCACGTCCACGCGGTGCACGATGCTGGTGATGGAACCCGGCACGTAACTGGTGGCGCGCTTGATGTCGTATTTCTTGCCCGGCAGCATCGGTTCTTCGGCCATCCACACCAGCATGGCATCGAAGGCGTCGGCCACCTGCGGCACGTTGTCGGCATGCACCAGCAAGTCGCCGCGCGAGATGTCGATCTCGTCTTCCATAGTCAGGGTCACCGCCTGGCCGGGGCCGGCGTGCTCCAGCTCACCTTCGAAGGTGACGATGGATTTGACGCGGCTGCTCTTGCCCGACGGCAGCACCACGACTTCGTCGCCCTTGTGCACGATGCCGCTGGCCAGGGTGCCGGCGAAGCCACGGAAGTTCAGGTTCGGACGGTTGACGTACTGCACCGGGAAACGCAGGTCGGTGTAGTTGCGGTCGTTGGCGATCTCGACGGTCTCGAGGATCTCCATCAACGACTGGCCGGTGTACCAAGGCGAACGCTCGCTCTTGTTGACCACGTTGTCGCCCTTGAGCGCCGACATCGGCACGAACGCCATGGTGCTCGGCTTGAATGCGATGCCGTCGGCGAACTTCAGGTAATCGGCCTTGATGGCCTCGAAGACGTTTTGGTCGAAGCCGTTGATATCCATCTTGTTGACGGCGATTACGATGTGCTTGATGCCCAGCAACGAGGCGATGTAGCTGTGGCGACGAGTCTGGGTCTGCACGCCATAGCGCGCGTCGATCAGAATGATCGCCAGGTCACAGGTGGACGCACCCGTGGCCATGTTGCGGGTGTACTGCTCATGGCCGGGCGTGTCGGCGATGATGAATTTGCGCTTGGCGGTAGAGAAGTAGCGGTAAGCCACATCAATGGTGATGCCCTGCTCACGCTCGGCCTGCAAGCCGTCGACCAGCAGGGCCAGGTCGATATCGTCACCGGTGGTGCCGGACTTCTTCGAATCGCGGGTAATGGCTTCCAAGTGATCTTCGTAGATCATCTTGGAGTCGTGCAGCAGGCGCCCGATCAGGGTGCTCTTACCGTCGTCGACGTTGCCACAGGTCAGGAAGCGCAACATTTCCTTGCGCTCGTGCTGGCCCAGGTAGGCGAGGATGTCCTCGCTGATCAAATCAGATTGATGGCTCATTGGGTTCAAGCTCCGAGCTGTAAGCTTCAAGCGGCAAGCTTGTCGGCGTACAGCTAGTCAGAAATTTTGTTGATCAGGCCGCAGAGCATTTTTGAGAGCTCGCGAGTTTCTGTAATCCAGTTTTCAGCCAGCGGGCGGGCGATGTAAGCAATGTCGCTACCGATGAGAATCTGTGTCCGTAACTCACCACAAGAAGCCTTCGCTATCCAAAGAAAACGCGCCTTTTCTTTAGCACTGCGACGCTCCATACCCTCAGCAATATTGGAGGGCACCGAAAGTGCAGAGCGAGTGATCTGGTCCTTAAAACCAAGATCCCTGCATTGCGCCAACTCCCGGTAGACTCCCACCGCTAAACATTTGCTTCTCTGCCAAACGACCAACTTCTCGAAGTCCATTACGAGTCACTCGATAGCGGCTCGCAACAACCGGCTGCAAGCACCAAACCGCCAAATTACGCATACCGCCTTTAACTTGCAGCTTGCCGCTTGTAACTCGAAACTTAAAAGTACCCCTGCCGTTTTTTATCTTCCATGGAGCCGGCGCCATCATGGTCGATGACCCGGCCCTGGCGCTCGGAAGTTCGCGTCAGGAGCATTTCCTGAATGATGTCCGTCAGCGTTTCGGCTTCGGACTCCACCGCGCCCGTCAACGGGTAGCAGCCAAGGGTACGGAAACGGACTTTCTTTTTGACGATACGGGCTTTGTCTTCGTCGGACAGGTGCTCAAGGATGCGGTCGTCGTCGATCATGATCAACGTGCCGTTCTTCTCGATCACCTCACGCTCGGCGGCGAAGTACAGCGGCACGATCGGGATGCCCTCCAGGTAGATGTACTGCCAGATGTCCAGCTCGGTCCAGTTGGACAGCGGGAACACGCGGATCGACTCGCCCTTGTTGACGTTGCCGTTGTAGACGTTCCACAGCTCCGGACGCTGGTTCTTCGGGTCCCAGCGGTGTTTGCTGTCGCGGAACGAGTACACGCGCTCTTTGGCGCGGGATTTCTCTTCATCGCGACGGGCGCCGCCGAATGCTGCGTCGAAACCATACTTGTCCAGGGCCTGCTTGAGGCCCTCGGTTTTCATGATGTCGGTGTGCTTGGCGCTGCCGTGGGTGAACGGGTTGATGCCCTGCGCCACCCCATCCGGATTGACGTGGGTGATCAACTCCAGGCCCAGCTCTTCGACCATTTTGTCGCGGAACTTGTACATCTCCTGGAATTTCCAGCGGGTGTCGACGTGCATCACCGGGAATGGCAGCTTGCCCGGGAAAAACGCCTTGCGTGCCAGGTGCAGCATCACGGCGGAGTCTTTACCGATCGAGTAGAGCATCACCGGGTTGTCGAACTCGGCGGCGACCTCGCGGATGATATGGATGCTTTCCGCCTCCAGCTGTTTCAGATGCGTCAGTTTGTCGACCATGGCTACTCACGAAAACGATCTTATGGACGGCCAGCGGGCCGTGTTCGAGCGGGGCATGCTAGCACAGCAACTTCTTCTATTTAGGGCGCCATCTAGACCGAAACGATATATGAATATGCCCCAAGGTTTGGCGTCGATGGCCGGTCGAACCCGCTCAGACGCAGGGGTGTGCGTCAGATCGGGTTGGGGCAATCGATGAATAAATGCTCCAAGGCAAAGCGCCGCGCCAGGTAATCGCCCAGCGCCTGTACGCCGTAACGCTCAGTGGCGTGATGGCCGGCGGCAATGAAGCTGACGTCGTTTTCGCGGGCGCTGTGGAAGGTCTGCTCGGACGCCTCGCCGCTGAGGAACAGATCGACACCGGCGGCGATCGCCTGGTCGATATAGCCCTGGCCGCCGCCGGTACACCAGCCGATGCGGCGGATCATCTCGCTGCCCTCGATCAGCAGCGGCTCGCGGCCCATGACGTCCTGCACGCGGCGGGCGAAGTCGCGGGGCGACAAGGGCTCGGCAAGGGAGCCGACCAGACCGATAACTTTCAGATTATCCGGGTCCAGCGGGCCTTCGACGGTGATGTCCAACTGCCGCGCCAGCTGCACGTTATTGCCGACGTCGGGGTGCAGGTCCAGCGGCAGGTGGTAGGCCAGCAGGCTGATGTCGTGCTTGAGCAGGGTTTTCAGGCGACGTTGCTTCATGCCGGTGATGCACGGGTTTTCGCCTTTCCAGAAATAACCATGGTGAACCAGCACCAGATCGGCCTGGGCCTCGACGGCGGCATCCAGCAGCGCCTGGCTGGCGGTCACGCCGCTGACGATGCGCATCACCTGCGGACGACCCTCGACCTGCAGGCCGTTGGGGCAGTAATCAGCAATTTTTGCACTGCCGAGGTAGCGGTCCGCTTCCTCGACGAGGGTGGTAAGGGGGACGGCCATGAAAGTCTCCTAAATATCCCGTTCAGAGGCGCTCGCAGCCTCGTATAATGCGCGACATTATGGGCGCTCCCCCGCCCCCTGCAACCTGTCAGGACTTACTTGATGCTCAAGGCGCTGCGTTTTTTTGGATGGCCATTGCTGGCCGGCGTGCTGATCGCGATGCTGATCATTCAGCGTTTCCCCCAGTTGGTGGGCTTACCCAGCCTTGATGTGAACCTGCAACAGGCCCCGCAGACCACCACGGTGGTGCAAGGCCCGGTGACCTATGCCGACGCAGTGGTGATCGCCGCTCCGGCGGTGGTCAACCTGTACACCACCAAAGTCATCAACAAACCGGCGCATCCGCTGTTTGAAGACCCACAGTTCCGCCGCTACTTCGGTGACAACGGGCCCAAACAGCGGCGCATGGAGTCCAGCCTGGGTTCCGGCGTGATCATGAGCCCCGAAGGCTACATTCTCACCAATAACCACGTGACCAGCGGCGCCGATCAGATTGTGGTGGCCCTGCGTGACGGCCGCGAAACCCTGGCCCGTGTGGTGGGCAGCGATCCGGAGACGGACCTGGCGGTGCTGAAGATCGATTTGAAGAACCTGCCTGCGATCACCCTCGGCCGCTCCGATGGTTTGCGCGTAGGCGATGTCGCGCTGGCGATCGGCAACCCGTTCGGGGTCGGTCAGACCGTGACCATGGGCATCATCAGCGCCACCGGGCGCAATCAGTTGGGCCTCAACAGCTACGAAGACTTTATCCAGACCGACGCCGCGATCAACCCGGGTAACTCCGGCGGCGCGCTGGTGGATGCCAATGGCAACCTGACCGGCATCAACACGGCGATTTTCTCCAAGTCCGGCGGCTCCCAGGGCATCGGGTTTGCGATTCCGGTGAAGCTGGCGATGGAGGTGATGAAGTCGATCATCGAACACGGCCAGGTGATTCGCGGCTGGCTGGGCATCGAAGTGCAGCCACTGACCAAAGAGCTGGCCGAGTCGTTCGGCCTGACCGGGCGTCCCGGCATCGTGGTGGCGGGAATCTTCCGCGACGGCCCGGCGCAGAAGGCCGGCCTGCAACTGGGTGACGTGATTCTAAGCATCAACGGCGAACCGGCCGGCGACGGGCGCAAGTCGATGAACCAGGTGGCGCGGATCAAGCCAACCGAGAAGGTTGCGATCCAGGTCATGCGCAATGGCAAGGAGATCAAGTTGTCAGCCGAAATCGGCCTGCGCCCACCGCCAGCCCCAGTAAAAGAAGAGGAATAATCGACCTCACCCACGTGCCCGCTCGCAGGCACCTGGGTGATATTTCGTAGCGATTCATTCTCATTAGGCATGTTATATTGTTTCAATACTGTTATTGGAACGCTCTCTCATGCCGTCTCGAAAAATCGCTCCCCTGGCTGGCCTGGCCCTGGGATTGCTGCTGGATCCGGCCTTCGCCGAAGACAACCGCCTGGAACTGGACGCCATCAGCGTCACCACCGATGCCTATGAATCCGCCACCGGCCCGGTCAAGGGCTACCGCGCCACCCGCTCCGCCAGTGCGACCAAAACCGACACGGCCCTGCGCGACATCCCACAGTCCATCAGCGTGATTCCGGCCACGGTGCTCAAGGACCTGGGCAGCACCAACGTGGAACGCGCGCTGGAATTCGCCGGTGGGGTGTCCAAGCAAAACAATTTCGGCGGCCTGACCCTTTACGAATACAGCGTGCGCGGTTTCACCACGTCGGAGTTCTACCAGGACGGCTTCAGCGCCAACCGTGGCTACCCGAGCACGCCGGACACCGCCAATATCGAACGTATCGAAGTGCTCAAGGGCCCTGCCGCGAGCCTCTACGGACGCGGCGATCCCGGCGGTACGGTGAATATCGTCACCAAAAAGCCTCAACCCGAAGCCTTCACCACCCTGCAAACCAGCGCAGGCAGTTGGGATCGTTATCGCACCGCACTGGACGTCAACACCCCGCTGGACAGCCAAGCTAACGTGCTGTCACGGGTCAACCTGGCGGTGGAGGACAACCACAGTTTCCGCGATCACGTCGGCAGCAAGCGGGTGTTTGTCGCGCCGTCGTTCAGTTGGCAATTGGACCCGGACACCACGCTCTTGGTGGAAAGTGAGTTCGTGCGCCACAGCTCCACCTTCGACCGTGGCATCGTCGACGCTCCCGGCGTATCGCGCCGCACATTCCTCGGCGAACCCAACGATGGCGACATCGACAACCACAACAACCGCCTGCAGGCGACCCTCGAACATCACCTCAACGATGCCTGGAAACTGCGCCTGGCCAGCCACTACAAACAAGGCAGCCTGTGGGGCGATGCTTCGGAAAACCGCGCGCTGAATGCCGACGGTCACACCCTCAATCGCCGTTACCGCGAACGCTCCATGGGCTGGCACGACAGCATCACCCAGCTGGAACTGCGCGGCCTGTTCGACATCGGCAATTGGCAGCACGAGCTGTTGGTGGGCACCGAATACGAGGACTACCGCAAGAACGAGCGCGTGACTGCGGTCGCGGGGAGCTACCCCATCGACCTTTACAACCTGGTCTACGGCCAGCCCAAACCCAACGGCGCGCGCTCCGGCACTGACTTCTTCGAGCAGACCAGAAGCCACGCCTTGAACCTGCAGGACCAGATCGTCTTCACCGACCGCCTGCGCGGCATGATTGGCGCGCGCGTTGAGCATTTCGAACAAACCGTCGATGACTTTACCCGTAACGCCCCAACCAGCCGCCAAACCCACGACGCCCTGACTCAGCGCGCCGGATTGCTTTACCAGCTCACGCCAGAAATCGGTGTGTTCGCCAACGCCTCGACCTCGTTCAAGCCCAATAGCGGCCTGGACGCTACGGGCAAAACCTTCAAGCCTGAAGAAGGCGTGGGCTATGAAATGGGGGTCAAAAGCGAACTGTTCGACGACCGCCTCAGCGCCACCCTCGCCGCCTTCCATATCGAAAAGGAAAACGTGCTGGCCCTCGACCCGGCCACCAACACCAACCGCGCCATGGGCAAGGCCCGCAGCCAGGGTTTCGATCTGCAACTGACCGGGCAAGTGACCGACGCCGTGCGCGTGATCGGCGCCTTCGCCTACATCGATGCCGAGGTGACCAAGGGTGACAACACCATTCCAGCCGGCAGCCGCATCCTTGGCGTGGCCAAGCGCAGCGGCAGTCTGTTGGGGGTGTATGAATTCCAGGAGGGCGCCCTGCGCGGCTCGGACCTGGGCGCAGCATTCACCTATGTGGGGGACCGCTCGGGGGAAGCCGGCGGCAGCTTTGAACTGCCCGCCTACCACACCGTCGACCTGCTGGCCCATTACAAAGCCACGCAAAACGTGACGGTGGGCCTGAACCTTAACAACCTGTTCGATGAAAAGTACTACGAACGGTCCTACAGCAGTTACTGGGTCAGCCCAGGCGAACCGCGCAATCTCACGGTCAGCCTGACCCTCGACCTATAACGCGGCTACAGTTGCTGCGGCGCGCGCTCGCACAGGGTATTGAGCGCCGCCGCCCACTGCGGGTCGTCGTTCAGGCAGGGCACCAGCACCAGCTCTTCGCCCCCGGCCTCACGGAACTGCTCGCGGCCGCGATCGCCGATCTCTTCCAGAGTCTCGATGCAATCGGCGACGAACGCCGGGCACATCACCAGCAGCTTTTTCACGCCTTGCTGGGCCAGCGCCTCCAGGCGCGCCTCGGTGTAGGGTTCGATCCACTTCGCGCGGCCCAGCCGCGACTGGAACGCCACCGACCATTTGCCGTCCGGTAAGCCCAGACGTGCAGCGAAATCACGGGCGACGCTGAAGCACTGCGCGCGATAGCAGGTGGCAAGCACCTGCGGCGACGCGTTCCTGCAGCAGTCGGCATCTTTGAAACAATGCTGGCCGGTGGGGTCGAGCTTGGTCAGGTGCCGCTCCGGCAGGCCGTGAAAACTCAGCAGCAGGTGATCGTAATCCTGCTCCACATACGCCCGAGCGCTCGCCGCCAATGCCTCGATGTACTCCGGCTGATCGTAGAACGGCTGCAGGATCGAAAACTGCACATCCAGTCTCTTATCACGCACCACGCGCCGGGCTTCTTCGATCACCGTAGTCACGGTGCTGTCGGCAAACTGCGGGTATAACGGCGCGAGCGTGACTTTGCGGATGCCCTGGGCGGCCAGGCGCGTCAGGGTGGTTTCCAGGGAGGGCTCGCCGTAACGCATCGCCAACTCCACCGGGCCTTGGGTCCATTGCGCGGTCATCTGCGCTTGCAGGCGCCGGCTGAGTACCACCAGCGGCGAGCCCTCCTCCCACCAGATCGACGCATAGGCGTGCGCCGACTGCTCCGGGCGTTTGATCAGGATCAGCGACACCAAAAGGCGTCGCACCGGCCATGGCAGGTCGATCACATAAGGGTCCATCAAAAACTGGTTGAGGTAGCTGCGCACATCGGCCACCGAAGTGGACGCCGGTGAACCCAGGTTGACCAGTAACAACGCGTGATCCGTCATGCAACATCCTATCTCTAGAGGCGGGTGGACAAGTCGTCCAGAGCCGCGCGCAACTCAGTGAACTGGAAAGTGAAACCGGCCGCCAGCAACCGTTCGGGTACGGCCTTCTGCCCGCCCAGCAATAACCCCGACAACTCGCCCAGCCCCACCTTCAGCGCGAAGGCCGGCATGGGCATGAACGCCGGACGATGCAGCACCTGGCCCAGGGTTTTGGCGAACTCGCGGTTACGCACCGGGTGTGGCGCGCACGCATTATAAGGACCGCTGGCGTCTTCCTTGTGCAGAAGAAAATCAATCAGGGCGATTTGATCATTGATATGCACCCACGGCATCCACTGCCGTCCATCGCCGATCGGCCCGCCCAGCGCCAGCTTGAAGGGCAGCAGCAACCGCGACAAAAAGCCGCCCTGCGCAGCCAGCACCAGGCCAGTACGCACCAGTACCACGCGAATGCCCAGGGCTTCGGCGCGCTGGGCGGTTTCTTCCCAGGCGATGCACAACTGGCTGGGGAAATCGTCCTGCACCGGGCCGCTGGCTTCGGTCAGTTCGCGCTCGCCGCCGTCGCCGTACCAACCCACCGCAGAGCCCGACACCAGCACCGCCGGTTTCTGCTCAAGGCCTTCGAGCCAGGCCAGCAGGGTTTCGGTAAGACTGATGCGGCTGCTCCACAGCAGCGCCTTGCGCTTATGGGTCCACGGGCGGTCGGCGATGGGTGCGCCGGCCAGGTTGACCACCGCATCCACCGCGCCGATCACCTCTTCCAGGCGCGCAACGCCCAGTACTTGTGCGCCGCACAGCGACGCCACTTCTTCCGGATGACGGCTCCACACGGTCAGGCGATGCCCCTGGGCCAGCCAGTGTTGGCAGAGTTGGCGACCGATCAAGCCGGTACCGCCGGTCAGCAAAATATGCATGGGACGCTCCTCATGTAACGTTCGCCGCCGATCACTGGTCTATTTTATAAGCAGGGATCAATTCGTAGTTGGGCGTGGCGTATGGTTAACCATAGGACACGTCAACGGTTCAGGTACGCCAAAACTTATACCAAAAAACAATATTGTACAGCTATTGGTCTCGGCGTAGCCTGTACGCAACGGTAAATGAGGCTCACCATGACTCTACCCATCGCGATTATCGGTACCGGTATTGCCGGTCTCTCCGCCGCCCGAGCGTTAAAAGAGGCCGGTCATGTTGTACAACTCTTCGATAAAAGTCGCGGCAGCGGCGGGCGTATGTCCAGCAAGCGCAGCGATGCCGGTGCGCTGGACATGGGCGCCCAGTACTTCACCGCCCGTGATCGGCGTTTTGCCACCGAGGTGCAGCGCTGGCAGGCGCAGGGCGTGGTCGATCAGTGGCTACCCAAGCTCTACCAATTCAAGTCCGGCCAGCTCACTCCCTCCCCCGATGAACAGGTGCGCTGGGTCGGCACACCACGCATGAGTGCCATCACTCGCGCACTGCTGGATGATTTGCCGGTGCAGTTCGGTTGCCGCATCACCGAGGTGTTCCAGGGCAAACATCACTGGAACCTGCAGGACGCCGACGGCGGCAATCACGGGCCTTTCAGCCACGTGATCATCGCCACCCCGGCGCCCCAAGCGAGCGCCCTGCTGGCGGCCGCGCCCAAACTGGCGAGCGTCGCCGCCGGGGTAAAAATGGACCCCACCTGGGCCGTCGCCCTGGCCTTCGACACACCGCTGGACACCCCGATGCAAGGCTGTTTCGTACAAGACAGCCCCCTCGACTGGCTGGCACGCAACCGCAGCAAGCCAGGGCGCGACACGCGCCTCGACACCTGGGTACTGCATGCCACCAGCGCTTGGAGCAAGGCCCACCTGGATTTGTCCAAGGAAGCAATCACGGAATACCTGCACGGTGCCTTCGCCGAGTTGCTGCACAGCACCATGCCCGAGCCTTCGTTCAGCCTTGCCCATCGCTGGCTGTATGCGCGACCGTCCAGCGCCCATGAGTTCGGCGTACTCGCCGATGCTGACCTGGGGTTGTATGTCTGCGGCGACTGGTGCCTGTCCGGCCGCGTGGAAGGCGCCTGGCTCAGTGGCCAGGAAGCGGCGCGCCGTCTGATCGAGCATCTGCGATGAACCGCATCAACCCGGACAAATTGCTGCTGTCGAAATGGACAGCAGCACACCCGAAAAACAAGGAAAAACATTTCCTGGTCACTGAGCTGTTTCGTGACGAGGAAGGCACCGTGCTCGAACTCGAACTGCAGGCAGTGATGACCCGGCGTGGCGAGCGGCTGCCGTGGCAAACCCTGCAGGACGCCGAAACGTGGACAATCGGCTGGAAATAACCTTCGCGCAAAAACTTATACAAATAATTTGACTTGTACATCATCAAACCTATGATGAGATTTAGTTGTACAGGCTATAGAGTTTGTATAGGAATTTCGCAGAGGTTTGCCCATGTCCAACAGCCCCAAACCGAAGATCGCTATCAGTGCCTGTCTGTTGGGCGAGAACGTGCGCTTCAATGGCGGACACAAGCAATCCCTGCTCTGCTGCCAGACCCTGGCCGACTATTTCGACTTCGTTCCCTTGTGTCCGGAAGTGGCCATCGGGCTGGGCATTCCCCGCGAGCCGATCCGCCTGGTAGGCGACGCTGCCCAGCCACAGGCCGTCGGTACCGTGAACCGTGCGCTCAACGTCACCCAACCGCTGGACGATTACGGCCGGCAGATGGCGCGCGAACATACTGATTTGTGCGGTTACATCTTCATGCAGAAGTCACCGTCCTGTGGCCTGGAAAGGGTCAAGGTCTATCGTGAAAACGGCACACCGGTGGACGGCGGCGGTCGCGGCATCTATGCCCAGGCGTTCTGCGCGCGCCACCCCAACCTGCCGGTAGAGGAGGACGGGCGCCTGAACGACCCGGTCCTGCGGGAAAACTTCCTTACCCGCGTGTTCGTCTATGCAAGCTGGCAAGCACTGCTGGCCGAAGGCTTGAGCCGCCATCGCTTGCTGGCCTTTCACTCGCGCTACAAGTACCTGCTGATGGCCCACAGTCCGCAACATTACAAAAGCCTCGGCCACCTGCTGGGCACGATGGACAAAGGCATCCCGCTGGAAGAACTGGCCGCCGGCTACTTCAGCGAATTGATGACCGGCCTGAAAAAATGCGCCACCCGCGGCACCCACAGCAACGTGCTGCAGCACATCAGCGGCTACCTCAAGCAGGTAATCAGCGCAGACGACAAACAGGAAATGCAAACCGTCATCGGCCAATACCGCCACGGCATCGTGCCGCTGGTGGTGCCGCTGACGTTGCTCAAGCACCACTTTCGCCAACACCCGGACCGCTACATCGCGCAGCAGGCGTACTTGCAGCCGCACCCGGAAAATCTCAGCCTGCGAAATGCGATCTAACCCATGAAAAGCGTCATGAAAACCGCCGTGCACGAAGAACCCGGCGAAGACATTGCCCAAGCCCTTGAAGATGGCTGGCTGCCGATCCGTGAGGTCGCGCGTCAGACCGGCGTCAACGCAGTGACCCTGCGCGCCTGGGAACGTCGCTATGGCTTGATCGTGCCCCAGCGCACGCCCAAAGGGCATCGGCTATTCAGTGCCGAGCATGTGCAACGTATTCACACCATCCTGACGTGGCTCAACCGAGGCGTACCGGTCAGCCAGGTGAAAAACCTGATCGACTCCGCCCAGACCAGCCCCGACAGCGTTGCCAACGAATGGCAGAGCCTGCGCCAGACCCTGGTGCAGGCCATCAGCGACCTGGCCGAGCGCCGGGTGGACGATGCCTTCAACCAGGCCATGGCGCTCTACCCGCCGCGCACCCTGTGCGAGCAACTGCTGCTGCCGCTGATCCAGGAACTGGAGCAACGCTGGCAGGGCCAGTTCGGCGCGCAGATGGAGCGGGTGTTTTTTCTGTCATGGCTGCGCAGCAAATTCGGCGCGCGCATCTACCACAACAATCGCCAATTGCACGGCGCGCCACTGCTGTTGATCAATCAATCCGACCTGCCGCTGGAGCCGCACCTGTGGCTCAGCGCCTGGCTGGCCAGCAGCGCCGATTGCCCGGTGGAAGTCTTCGACTGGCCGCTGCCCGCCGGCGAACTGGCGCTGGCGGTGGAACACCTCAAACCGCGCGCAGTGTTGCTGTATTCAAGCAAGGCCTTGCAACTGCCGGCCTTCGCCAAACTGTTGGGCGGTGTTGACTGCCCGACGCTGCTGGTCGGTCCCACGGTGAGCATTCATCAGGCCGAGCTGGCGTTGCTCAGCCATGACCTTGCCGATCTGTCCGTCGCCGAAGACCCGCTGTCGGCCCACCAGCTTATGCTCCAGCGTGGACTCGTCTAAATGCACCTGATTTGGCTGCGCACCGACTTGCGCCTTCACGACAATACCGCCCTGGCCGCCGCGAGCCAGCGCGGCCCGCTGGCGGCGGTTTACCTGATCACGCCCGAACAATGGCGGGCCCACGATGACGCACCGTGCAAAGTGGATTTCTGGCTGCGCAACCTGCAGTACTTGAGCCAGTCCCTGGGCGCACTCAACATCCCGCTGCTGATCCGCACCGCCGCCACCTGGGACCAGGTGCCCGCCGTGCTCAGCCAATTGTGCGGCGAGCTGGGCGTGGCCTCGGTGCATGTCAACCAAGAGTACGGCATTCATGAAAGCCGCCGCGACGCAGCGGTGGCCAAGGCGCTGGAAGCCGATGGCGTGACTTTCCACAGCTACCTGGACCAACTGTTTTTTCAACCCGGCAGTGTGCTCACCAAAAGCGGCACGTATTTCCAAGTGTTCAGCCAGTTTCGCAAGGTCTGCTACACCCGCCTGCACAGCGCCCTGCCGCGTCTGGTGAACACGCCGAAGGCGCAGCAAAAACTCGCCATCGAGAGCGACGCCGTGCCGATCGCCGTCGATGGCTTCGAACCGCCCAGCGAGCGCCTGCGCGCACTCTGGCCTGCCGGCGAAGATGAAGCCCGGCGCCGCCTGGAAACCTTCGCCGACGCGCAGATCAGCTATTACAAGGATGAGCGCGATTTCCCCGCCAAGCCCGGCACCAGCCAATTGTCGGCCTACCTGGCAGCCGGTGTGATCTCGCCGCGCCAGTGTCTGCACGCGGCGCTGCAAATCAATCAGGGCGAGTTCGAAAGCGGCGATATCGGTGCGATCACTTGGATCAACGAACTGCTCTGGCGTGAGTTCTACAAACATATTCTGGTGGGCTACCCGCGCGTGTCCCGCCATCGCGCCTTCCGCCCCGAAACCGAAGCGGTGGCCTGGCGTGACGCACCCGAGGACCTCGCCGCCTGGCAACAGGCGCGCACCGGTCTGCCGATCATCGACGCGGCGATGCGTCAGTTGCTCGACACCGGCTGGATGCACAACCGCCTGCGCATGGTGGTGGCGATGTTCCTGACCAAGAACCTGCTGATCGACTGGCGTGAAGGCGAACGTTTCTTTATGCGCCACCTGATCGACGGCGACCTGGCCGCCAATAACGGTGGCTGGCAGTGGAGTTCGTCCACCGGCACCGACTCGGCGCCGTATTTCCGGATTTTCAGCCCGCTGAGCCAGTCGGAAAAATTCGACCGCGACGGCGTGTTCATCAAGCACTGGCTGCCGGAACTGGCCGGGTTGAATAAAAAGGAAGTCCACAACCCCGATGCGGTTGGCGGCCTGTTTGGCGTGGCGGATTACCCCCGTGCCATCGTCGATCTGAAAAAATCCCGCGAGCGCGCCCTGGCCGCGTTCCGCAGCCTGCCATCGCGCGAAGCCGCCGGGGGTGCCCATGAGTGACTTTCTGCGCCGCTTCGCCCACACCTTTGCCACGCTGGACAAGCACAACCTGCACCTGCTCGACAGCCTGTACAGCAAGGACATCGTCTTTACCGATCCGCTGCACGAGGTGCACGGTCTGACCGCGCTGCACCGATATTTCGAAACGCTGTACGGCAATGTCAGCCAACTGCGTTTCGACTTTCACGGCTTCGATCAGGTGGCCGAAGGCGAAGGCTACCTGCGCTGGAAAATGAGCTTCTGCCACCCGCGCCTGGCCAATGGCCGGGTGATTCGCGTGGAAGGCTGCTCGCACCTGATGTGGCGTGACAAGGTCTACCGCCATCGTGACTATTTCGACGCTGGCGCCCTGCTGTATGAACACCTGCCCGTACTCGGCAAAGTGGTCAGTTGGCTGAAAAGGAGAGTGGGATGAATAGCGTGACGCCCCGTCGTTATTGGCTGACCGGCGCCAGCAGTGGCATCGGCGCCGCGCTGGCCGAGGAGCTGCTCAACAGCGGCGCCCAAGTGGCCGTGAGCTCACGCTCCAAAGAGCCGCTGGAGGCCCTGGCGCAACGTTACCCCGGCCAAGTGCTGGTGGTGGCCGGCGACTTGACCAACAGCCAGACCGTGCGCGAAATCGGTGAACACATTACCCACGCCTGGGGCGCGCTGGACACCGTGATCCTCAACGCCGGCACCTGCGAATACGTCGACGCCCGCCAGTTTGACTCGTCCATCATCGAGCATGTGGTGCGCACCAACCTGCTGGCCAGTAGTTATTGCATCGAAGCGGCGCTGCCGCTGTTGCGCGCCGGCCTGACGCCACACCTGGTGGGCGTCGCCAGCGCCGTGACCTACCTGCCGATGCCGCGCGCCGAGGCCTACGGCGCCTCCAAGGCCGGCCTGCGGTATTTGTTCGAATCGCTGCGCATCAGCCTGTCGCCGGAAAACATCGACGTCACGGTGATCAGCCCGGGCTTTGTCGACACGCCCCTGACCGAACGCAATGACTTCCCGATGCCCCTGAGCTGGCCCGCCGACAAGGCCGCGCGGCATATCTTCGCCAAACTGCACAAGCGGCCGTTGGAGATCGCCTTCCCCGCGCTGTTTATCGCCACCCTGTGGCCCTTGTCGAAGCTACCTAACCGCGCGCAGTTGATCATCGGCAAGCGCATGTTGCGCAGTGCTCCGCCGAAGAAGGACGACCTATGAAGATCGCCATCATCGGCAGCGGCATCGCCGGGTTGACCAGCGCTTACCTGCTCAACCGCCGTCACGACATCACCCTGTTCGAAGCCGGCGACCGCATTGGGGGCCATACCCATACGGTCAAGGTCACGGTGGAAGGCCAGCACTACGCGGTGGACACCGGTTTCATCGTGTTCAACGACTGGACCTACCCCAATTTCATTCGCTTGCTGGGGCAGATCGGCGTGGCGTTCAAACCCACCGAGATGAGTTTTTCGGTGTGCGACGAGCGCACGCGCTTTGAGTACAACGGCAATAACCTCAACAGCTTGTTCGCTCAGCGCAGCAATATCCTGTCGCCGGGCTTCTGGGGCATGTTGCGCGACATCCTGCGCTTCAATCGCCAGGCGCCATTGGATTTACAGGAACACCGCATCAGCGCCGACATGACCCTGGGCGACTACCTCACCGCCGGCGGCTATGGCGAGCGCTTCGTGCGCCACTACATCGTGCCGATGGGCGCGGCGATCTGGTCGATGTCGCTGGCGGACATGCTGGGCTTTCCGTTGCAGTTCTTCGTGCGTTTTTTCAAGAATCACGGCCTGCTCTCGGTGAACAATCGCCCACAGTGGTGCGTGATCGAAGGCGGCTCCAGTGCGTATATCGAACCCCTGACTCGCGGTTTTCGTGAGCGGATCCGCTTGAGCTGCCCTGTGCATAACGTCGAGCGCAACGAGGACGGCGTGGTTATCCACAGCGCGTCCGGCAGTGAGTCCTTTGACCGCGTGGTGTTCGCCTGCCATAGCGACCAGGCCCTGGCGTTGCTCGGCGACCCAAGCCAGGCGGAGCAGGAGATCCTCGGTGCCCTGCCCTATGCCGATAACGACGTGGTGCTGCACACCGACACGCGCCTGCTGCCCGATCGCACACTGGCCTGGGCCAGTTGGAACTACCGGCTGACCGGCGACAGTCAGGCCCAGGCCGCCGTGACCTACGACATGAACATCCTGCAAGGCATCGACAGCGCCACGACGTTCTGCGTAAGCCTCAACCAGACGGCGGTGATCAACCCGCTGAAGATTCTTGCGCGCTACACCTATGCCCATCCGCAATACAGCCTGGGCGCCGTCGCCGCCCAGAACCGCTGGGAAGAATTGAACGGCGCCCGCCATACCCATTATTGCGGCGCCTACTGGGCCAACGGCTTTCATGAAGACGGCGTAGTCAGCGCCCTGCGCGTGGCGCAAGCCTTTGGGGAAACCCTGTGAACAGCGCCCTGTACAGCGGCTGGATCGCCCATCGCCGGTTTGCGCCCAAGGGCCATGCGTTTCGCTACCGCATCGGCCTGCTGTACCTGGATTTGAGTGAAGAAGACCACGTGCTAGGGCTCTCGCCCCTGGCCGGGCGCAGCCGCCTGGCGCCTTTTGGTTTTCGCCAGCAGGACTACCTGCGTGAGTTGACCGGCCACGGCATGAGCCTGAGCGATGCCGTGCGCCAGGAAGTCGGCAAGGCGCTGGGGCGTACACCCCAGGGCGTTATCTGCCTACTGACCCAGGCCCGCAGTTGGGGCCTGGCTTTTAATCCGGTGAGTTTCTTCTACTGTTTCGAGGCCGACGGGCAACTGGCCGCGATCCTGTGTGAAGTCACCAATACCCCTTGGCGCGAGCGCTATCGCTACGTGCTGCCGGCCCAGGCTCTGGGTGCGGACGAGCACCAGCATTTTGCCGTGGCCAAGGCGTTCCATGTGTCGCCGTTCCTGCCGCGCGACCTGCAATACCGCATGAGCTTCAGCCCGCCCGCCGAGCGGCTCGGCGTGCACATGGCCGACTGGCAGGGCGAATTGAAAGTCTTCGACGCCACCCTCAGCCTGCACAAAGAGGCGCTGACCCGCGCCAGCCTGCACCGCTACCTGTGGCGCTTTCCGTGGATGACCGCCAAGACCTGCCTGGCGATTTACTGGCAGGCCTTGCGTCTGTTGCTTAAACGTACACCGATTTTCTCCCACCGGGCCGCCGATGGCGCCTCTCGCACCGCCGTCGGGTATACCAAGGAACATCGCCATGAAATCCCCTAGCTTATCGGTCAAGGCCAGCCGCCTGAACGTCAACGGCATGACCACCGCGCTGCTGCGCAAGGGTGTGCTGCGTCAACTCAGCCAATTGCGCCACGGCCAGTTGGTGGTGATCGAGGATGGTGAACGCCAAGTGTTCGGCGCACGGGAAGCGCACCTGCTGGGGGAAATCCAGATCGTCGATCCGGCCGTGTGGGGCCTGGTGGCGGCCAACGGGTCGATCGGCGCCGGCGAGGCATTTATCCACGGCCATTGGACCAGTCCGGACCTGACCGCCGTAGTGCGGGTGATGGTCAGCAACCTGGACGTACTCGACGCGATGGAGGGTGGCCTGGCCCGCCTCGCGCGCCCGCTCACCCAAAGCCTGCACTGGCTCAACCGCAATACGCGCAAGGGCTCGCAAAAAAATATCGCCACTCACTATGACCTGGGCAACGACTTGTTCGAAGCGTTTCTGGACCCGACCATGATGTACTCGGCGGCGCAATTTCTGACGGCCGACGACACGCTGGAACAGGCGCAACTGAACAAACTGGAACGCATCTGTCAGAAACTGGCGCTTAAACCCAGCGACCATTTGCTGGAAATCGGCACCGGCTGGGGCAGCATGGCGCTGTATGCGGCGCAGCATTACGGCTGCAAGGTCACCACCACGACATTGTCCAAAGAACAGTTCGCCTACACCCAGCAACGAATCCACGCCTTGGGCCTGCAGGACCAGGTCACCCTGTTGCTGAGCGATTACCGCGATCTGACGGGGCAGTACGACAAACTGGTGTCGATCGAGATGATCGAAGCGGTGGGCCATCGCTTTCTGCCCACCTACTTCAAGCAATGCGCGCAGTTGCTCAAGCGCGACGGCCTGATGCTGCTGCAGGCCATCACCATTCGCGAACAGCGTTTCGAGCAGGCCAGGCGCAGTGTGGATTTTATCCAACGCTACATTTTCCCCGGCGGCGCTCTGCCTTCGGTGCAGAACATGCTGCACATCGTCGGCCGCGACACCGACATGAACCTGTTGCACATGGAAGACTTCGGCCTGCACTACGCAAAAACCCTGCGCCTGTGGCATGAGAATTTTCGCCGCGCCCATGGCCGCCTGTCGGAACTGGGCTACGACGAATACTTCCTGCGGCTGTGGGAGTTTTACCTGTGTTACTGCGAAGGTGGCTTTATGGAGCGCACCATCGGCACCGCTCAATTGCTGCTGGCCAAGCCCGCAGCCATCAACCCACCCCTGCTCGGACGCTTCAATGCTTAAAACCGTGGCCAACGCCGCGCTGTTCCAGTGCGGCTGGTTTGCCTGCGTGCTGGGCGGCGACAGCCTCTGGTTGCTGGTGGGTGTGGTAGTCCTGGCCGTTCACCTGCTGTGGATAAGTTCATGGGCCGAGGACGGCGCGCTGATTATCGGCGTGACCCTGGCGGGCACTGTGCTGGACACCTTGCTGCGGGTGTCGGGGGTGTTTCAGTTCAGCGAACCGGGGCCGTTGATCCCGTTCTGGCTGATGCTGCTGTGGGCCCTGCTGGCGACCACGCTGCGGCATTGCCTGGCCTGGAGCGCGCAACCCTGGTGGCTGGCCGCCTTGCTGGGCGCGGTGGGTGGGCCGCTGTCGTATTACGCCGGCAGCCAGTTGGCGGGGGTGCGATTTGGCTTCGCCCTGGCACCGACGCTCAGCGGGTTGGCACTGCTGTGGGCGGCGGTTTTTGTCGGATTGCATCGGCTGGCGCGCTGACGTCTGTCAGACCTTTCACACCCACAGCCTGCGCTTGCCTTACACTGCGCGCCTATGAACACCATCCCCCACCTGCAAATTGCTGAACCCGCCGTCACCTGTTCTACGTGTGCGGCGTGCTGTTGTCAGCTGGAAGTCATGTTGATCACCGACACGGGTGTACCGCAGCGCTATATCGACACGGACGATTGGGGCGGTGAAGTCATGCTGCGCCTGGACGACGGCTGGTGCGCGGCGCTGGATCGGGACACGATGATGTGCACAATTTACGAGCGGCGACCGCTGATTTGTCGCGAATTCGAGATGGGCGCACCGGAGTGTCTGGACGAACGCCAGGGCATTGCCACGGCGTATCGCTGATGCGCCATGCGGTAGGAGGCAAGCCCCCTGCCGCAAGGGTTTTACGGGAGGGCGGTTACAACGGCATGGTGTAGTGCAGCGCGTAGCTCTCTACCCCATCGTTGTTGCTGCTGATACCGGCGTTGGAATAATGCGTGGCGCGGATGCCCACTTCATGCCCACCGGTAAAGCGCAGCCCGAAACCCAAGCGGTCTTCGAACTGGAAAGCCTGACCAATGTTGTTGTCTTCCAGCTTGGTGCGGGAAAACACCGCCACACCGATGCCGGCCTCGATATACGGCTTGACCGACTGCCCGGCGAATTCATACACGAACACTGGCGAGAACGACAGGCTGCTGGCGCCTGCGCGGTCGTCACCTTCCCAATACGTGTAAGCGCCGCTCCAGTAACCGGTCAGGCGCCCCATGTCGCTCTGCATCCAGCTCTTGTCCCAATCCGACGTCAGCCCCAGGCGATACGTCAGCGTCGAATCACTGGTGGCCCCCAGGCCGAATTCGAGGCCGGCGGCCTGCGCCGATAACGAGTGTCCTACCGCGACGGCTGCAATCGCAGCCAAACAGAACAAGCGCTTCATAAAACATCCCTTCCGAACGAGTTGTATGGTTTTTTGTACAAGCAATCTCGCTATAGAAGCCTGCGCAGTGACAGAAGTTCAGCTTCTAATGGCGAAATTTCACGAAATTTTCACGTGCGGAAGCTTCGCACAATTCCGGGATGTTTCCATAGTGTCGGTAGGACATTTCTGAAGTGAGACAGATCGCCACTGGTCCAGAACTGCGCCATCGCAGGTTCGCCGCCGGCCAGCACGTCGCGTTCACCCAATAAACGCTTAAGTTGACGTGCCACTGCGGCGCCAGTATCGATCAGGATGATGCTCGGCGGGAGCATCTGCGCCAGCAGCGGTTTGAGGAAGGGATAGTGAGTGCAGCCAAGGATGATGGTGTCGCAACCGGCACTGAGCAGCGGCCCGACGTAGCCCTGGAGCAACTGGCGCAGGGCCGGGCTGTCCAGGTCGCCGGTTTCAATCAGTTCCACCAGGCCCGGACAGGGTTGGGTGATCACGCGCACATCGGCGGCAAAACGATCAAGCAACGCCGCGAACTTGGCGCTTTGCAGGGTGCCGGTGGTGGCGAGCACGCCGACCACACCGCTGCGAGTCGCGGCGGCGGCGGGTTTGACGGCGGGCTCCATGCCCACCAACGGCCAATCGGGGTAATCCAGACGCAGGTCAGCAACGGCGGCAACGGTGGCCGTGTTGCAGGCAATCACAAACGCCTTGGCGCCCCGCTCACGGAAAAACGCCGCGACCAAACGCGAACGTTCGCGGATAAAGGCCGGAGTTTTCTCGCCATAGGGGATATGTCCGCCATCGGCCACATAAAGCAGCGACTCGTGGGGCAGCAGTTGCTGGATTTCCTCCAGCACCGACAGGCCGCCGACACCGGAATCGAACACACCGATCGGCGCGTCCTTACCCATGGCGAGTGCCGCAGACACTGCAGCCAGGGTCACGCTTGACCCGCAGCTCGCGAAAACGCGTGGTCAAGGCATCGATCAGCAATAAACGCCCGACCAACGGTTCACCGAAACCGGCCAGCAGCTTCAGGGCCTCGAGGGCTTGCAGGCTGCCGACCAGCCCCACCAGCGGGCCGACCACGCCGGCTTCACTGCAGGTCAGCTCGGCGTCGCTGCCGTGCCCGTATAAACAGTGGTAACACGGGCTGTCGGCGCGACGCGGGTCGAACACCGACAGCTGGCCTTCCAGGCGAATCGCCGCGCCGCTGATCAACGGCTTGACGGCGGCGACACAGGCGGCATTGACCGCCTCGCGGGTGGAGAAGTTGTCGCTGCAATCGAGTACCACATCCACGCCGGCCACGGCAGCGGCCAGCGAATCGGCGTCCAGCGCGGTGCGATGGGGCACCAGGCGGATGTCGGGGTTGATCGCGCTCAGGCGCGCCATGGCCGAGTCGACTTTGGTCTGCCCGACGCTGGCGGTGTCATGGATGATTTGACGTTGCAGGTTGGTCAGGTCGACCGTGTCGAAGTCCGCCAAATGCAGCTGGCCCACTCCCGCAGCCGCCAGATACAGCGCGACCGGCGCGCCCAGGCCGCCGAGGCCTACGATCAGGGCGCGGGCGCTTTTGAGGCGCAACTGGCCGTCGATGTCCACATGCTGCAACAGAATCTGTCGGCTATAGCGCAACAGCTCCTGGTCGGTCAGCACGGCCGGCGCCCCAGGCTGATACGGTCGTGGCCGCCCAGGTCGACGCGGCTGTGCACGTGCTCAAACCCTTGGCTATGCAACAGGTCGCGCACCGCAGGGGCCTGATCGTAACCGTGTTCCAACAGCAACCAGCCACCGGCATTCAAGTGGGCCGGCGCGTCTTTGATGATCAACCGCAGGTCATCCAAGCCATCATGGCCCGCCACCATGGCGCTGGCCGGCTCGAAACGCACGTCACCGGCCACCAGATGCGGATCGTTGTCGGCGATATACGGCGGGTTGCTGATAATCAAGTCGAAGGTATGACCATGCAGGGCGCTGAACCAATGGCTGTTGAGCACCGTGACGTTAGCCAGGTGCAGACGCTGGCGATTACGCTCGGCCAGGGCCACCGCTTCCAACACACGGTCGACCGCGGTGACCTGCCAGGCCGGGCGTTCGCTGGCCAGGGCCAGGGCAATCGCGCCGCTGCCGGTGCCCAGATCAAGCACCCGGGCGGGTGTAGCGGGCAACAATTCCAGCGCCGCCTCCACCAGCATTTCGGTCTCCGGACGCGGGATCAGCGTGTGCGGCGCCACTTCAAGGTCGAGTTTCCAGAAGCCCTGCTGGCCGAGAATATAAGCCACGGGCTCGCCCGCACGGCGGCGCTGCAGGTAGCCGGCAAATGTCAGGGCGTCTTCGCTGCTGACGATTTTTTCCGGCCAGGTGTGCAGGTAACTGCGCGATTTGCCCAGGGCCGCGGCCAGCAACAGTTCGGCGTCCAGACGCGCGGTGGGCGAGTCAGGCAGGTCGGCGGCGCGCAACAGGCTGGCGATGATGGTCATTTATTCACCTATCGCCGCCAGTTGGTCGGCCTGGTATTCGGCGAGCAACGGCTCGATGACCGCGTCCACGCCGCCGGCGAGGATCTCGTCCAGGGAATACAGGGTGAGGTTGACCCGGTGGTCGGTTACTCGGCCCTGGGCGAAGTTGTAGGTGCGAATACGCTCGGAACGGTCGCCCGAACCCACCAGCAGTTTGCGCTCGCTGGCAATCGCATTGGCGGCGGCGCTGGTTTGCTGGTCGTTAAGCTTGGCCGACAGCCAGGACATCGCCCGCGCCCGATTCTTGTGCTGGGAGCGCTCTTCCTGGCACTCCACCACGATGCCCGACGGCAAGTGAGTGATACGAATCGCCGAGTCGGTCTTGTTGACGTGCTGGCCGCCGGCGCCCGACGAGCGGTAAGTGTCGATGCGCAGGTCCGCCGGGTTGATCTCGATGGCTTCCTGCTCGTCCGGCTCGGGCAACACGGCCACTGTGCACGCGGAGGTGTGGATGCGGCCCTGGGATTCCGTGGCCGGCACCCGTTGTACACGGTGCGCGCCGGACTCGAACTTCAGCTTGCCATAGACATTGTCGCCTTCGACACGCGCAATGACTTCCTTATAGCCGCCGTGCTCGCCTTCGTTCTCGGACAGGATCTCCACCCGCCAGCCGCGACGCTCGGCGTAGCGCGAGTACATGCGAAACAGGTCGCCGGAAAAAATCGCGGCTTCGTCGCCACCGGTGCCGGCGCGGATCTCAAGGAATACGTTGCGCCCGTCATTGGGGTCCCTGGGCAGCAGCATGCGCTGCAGGTCGCCTTCCAGTTCGGCAAGCTTTTCCTTGGCCTCGCGGACTTCTTCCACGGCCATTTCACGCATGTCCGGGTCGCTGTCCTTGAGCAGCGCCTGGGCGCCTTCCAGGTCCGCCTGCACTTTGAGCAGGTTTTTGTAAGTGGCGACCACGGGCTCAACTTCGGCGTATTCCTTGGAATAGGCACGGAACTTGGCTTGATCGGCGATGACTTCGCCATCGCCAAGCAATGCGGTCAGTTCTTCGAAACGGTCCTGGAGCACGTCCAGTTTATTGAGCAGTGACGCTTTCATTGCGGTTTTTTATCCGAAGAGCTGTCTGACGCGCCCTCACCGAGGGCAAAGAGTTCCTGGGCCATGGCCAGCGCATCGAGGCGGCCTTCGGCGGTCAATTTCTTGAGCTGTACGCTGGGTGCATGCAGTAATTTGTTGGTCAGGCCCCGCGCCAATTGCATCAGCACCTCTTCAGCGCTGCTGCCATTGGCCAACAGACGTTGAGCTTTGATCAGCTCTTCATCGCGCAGACGTTCGCCCTGCTGACGATACGCCTTGAGCACATCCACCGCCGCCAATTCGCGCAGGCGCACCATGAAATCTTCGGCGCCGGTGCTGACCATTTCCTCGGCGGCCTGGGCTGCGCCCTGCCGCGTCTTGAGGTTTTCGGCGACCACTTCATGCAGATCGTCGACGCTATATAAGTAAACGTCGTCCAATTCGCCGACTTCAGGCTCGATATCCCGGGGAACGGCGATATCCACCATGAAAATCGGCTTGTGCTTGCGCAGTTTCAGCGCACTTTCCACCGCGCCTTTGCCCAGGATCGGCAACTGGCTGGCGGTGGAGCTGATGACAATGTCACTGCGTACCAGTTCAGCGGGAATATCCGCCAACAGCACCGCATGGGCGCCGAACTGCTCGGCCAGAATGCTGGCACGCTCCAGGGTGCGGTTGGCCACCACGATACGCTTGACTCCCAGGTCGTGCAGGTGACGGGCGACCAGAGTAATGGTTTCCCCGGCGCCGATCAGCAGCGCCTGGCTGCGCTGCAGGTCGCTGAAAATCTGCTTGGCCAGGCTGACGGCGGCAAACGCCACCGACACCGGGTTCTCGCCGATAGCGGTGTCGGTGCGCACCTGCTTGGCGGAATTGAAGGTGGCCTGGAACAACCGGCCCAGCAGCGGCCCCACTGTGCCGGCCTCGCGCGCTACGGCGTAGGCGGATTTCATCTGGCCCAGAATCTGCGGCTCGCCCAATACCAGCGAATCGAGACCGGATGCCACGCGCATCATGTGACGAACTGCCGCATCCTCTTCGTGCACATAAGCGCTGGCGCGCAGCTCATCGAGGCTCAAATGATGGTAATCGGCCAGCCAGCGCAGAACGACATCCGCCGAGAGATGTTCCTGTTCTATATAGAGCTCGCTGCGATTGCAGGTCGAAAGGATCGCAGCTTCGCGACTGTCGGTGAGCCGGCAGAGCTGCTGCAAGGCCTCAACCAACTGCTCAGGCGTAAACGCCACGCGCTCGCGCACGTCTACAGAGGCAGTCTTGTGGTTAATACCGAGTGCGAGGAAGGCCATTCAATATCGCTGATGATGTCGGGAAGCCGGCGATTGTCCTACTTCGAAAGATTCAGAACAACCACCGTCGTCTATTGTCCCTATACCTTGTGCCTATAAAAGGCGCGCACTGAGACTCGGTTATGTTTGACCGAAGGCTTGTGTCATGATGATCCGACCGCAGGTTAGTCGTCCTCTTCCTATATGAATAGATCTTCCGCGTTGCTCCTTGCTTTTGTCTTCCTCAGCGGCTGCCAGGCCATGGCCCCCGCGCAGCCGGACGGTACGCCGCCGGCGGAAGACAGCACCCCCGCCCCAGAAAAGCCCAAGGTGTATTCATCGTTCAGTGAAGAAACGGTGTACAGCCTGCTGACTGCCGAACTGGCCGGCCAACGCAATCGCTTCGACATTGCGCTGGACAACTACGTCACCCAGGCCATCAATACGCAGGACCCGGGCATCTCCGAGCGCGCGTTTCGCATCGCCGAGTACCTGGGGGCCGATCAAGCGGCGCTGGATACTTCACTGATCTGGGCAAAGAACGCCCCGGACGACCTGGAAGCACAGCGGGCCGCAGCCATCCAACTGGCGCGGGCCGGACGCTATGACGACTCCATGGTGTATATGGAGAAAGTCCTGCAGGGCAAGGGCGACACCCATTTCGACTTCCTCGCGCTGTCGGCCGCCGACACCGATCAGGACACCCGCAATGGCCTGATGAAAAGTTTCGACCGTTTGTTGCAAAAGCACCCGAAGAACAGTCAGCTGATTTTCGGCAAGGCCCTGTTGCTGCAGCAGGATGACGAGGCCGAGGCGGCCTTGAAACTGCTGGAGCAGAACCCGCCGGACGACGGCGAGATCGCCCCGATCCTGCTGCGCGCTCGCCTGCTGCAGGCCCTCAATCGCGGCAAGGAAGCGATTCCGCTGCTGGAAAAAAGCATCAAGAAATACCCGGAAGACAAGCGCCTGCGCCTGACTTACGCCCGCACGCTGGTGGAACAGGACCGTATGGAGGACGCCAAAGTGCAGTTCGCCAATCTGGTCCAGCAATACCCGGACGACGACGAACTGCGCTATTCGCTGGCCCTGGTGTGCCTGGAAGCCAAAGCCTGGGACGAGGCCAAAGGGTATCTGGAAGAGTTGATCCAGCGCGAAAGCCATGTGGACTCGGCACACCTGAACCTTGGCCGTATTGCCGAAGAACGCAACGATCCACAGGCTGCGCTGCTCGAATATGCCCAGGTCGGCCCCGGCAACGACTACCTGCCGGCGCAACTGCGCCAGGCCGATATCCTGACGAGTAACGGCCGCACCGACGAGGCGGAAAAGCGCCTGGCCGCGGCGAGGGCTGCCGAGCCGGACTACGCCATCCAGCTGTACCTGATCCAGGCCGAGACATTATCGGCCAACAATCAAGGCGATCGCGCCTGGAAAGTGCTGCAGCAAGCCCTGCTGCAATTCCCCGACGATTTGAATCTGCTGTACACCCGCGCCATGCAGGCGGAAAAGCGCAATGATCTGGCACAGATGGAAAAAGACCTGCGCCTGATCATCAAGCGCGATCCGGACAACGCGATGGCGCTCAACGCTCTGGGCTACACCTTGTCTGATCGCACCACGCGCTACGACGAGGCCAAGGCACTGATCGAACAGGCGCACAAGCTCAACCCGGAAGACCCGGCCGTACTCGACAGCCTCGGCTGGGTGAACTACCGCCTGGGCAATCTGAATGAGGCTGAACGGTTGCTGCGCCAGGCACTGGAACGCTTCCCCGACCAGGAAGTCGCCGCTCACCTGGGCGAAGTGCTGTGGGCCAATGGCAAGCAACGTGAAGCCCGCCAGATCTGGGAGAAATTCCTCAAGGAACAACCTGAAAGCCCTATTCTGCGCGGCACCATCAAGCGCCTGACCGGATCCGAGACCCTTTAAGCTTATGTTTTTGCGCCACGTTGCAATATTCAGTCTTATCGCCTTACTTGCCGGCTGCTCCGGCCTTGGCACCCGCGAATCCGTTGAGGGCCAGGGCAACCCGGCGCAATGGCAGCAGCACAAGAATCAGCTGGCCAGCATCGATGGCTGGCAGATCGAGGGGAAAGTCGGCGTTCGCGCGCCGAAAGATTCCGGCAGCGGCACATTGTTCTGGCTGCAGCGCCAGGACTACTACGATATTCGCCTCTCAGGCCCACTGGGCCGTGGCGCAGCGCGCCTGACCGGCCGGCCGGGGCAAGTCAGCCTCGAAGTGGCCAACCAGGGCCGCTACGAAGCAAGCTCCCCGGAAGCTCTGCTGGAAGAGCAGATTGGCTGGAAGTTGCCGGTGTCTCATCTCGTCTGGTGGGTTCGCGGGCTGCCAGCCCCGGACAGCAAGAGTCGCCTGAGCCTCAACGGCGACAGCCGCCTGGCCACCCTGGAACAGGATGGCTGGCAGGTTGAATACTTAAGCTACGTGCAACAGAACGGCTATTGGCTGCCTGAACGCATCAAGCTGCACGGCACCGATCTGGACGTCACGCTGGTGATCAAGGACTGGCAACCGCGCAAGCTGGGGCAATGACGTGAGCGCAGAAAAACTGACCCTGCCCTCCCCGGCCAAACTCAATTTGATGCTGCACATTCTCGGACGCCGTGAAGACGGCTACCACGAGCTGCAGACGCTGTTTCAATTTCTCGATTACGGTGATGAATTGACCTTCGCCGTGCGCGAAGACGGTGTGATTCGCCTGCATACGGAATTCGACGGCGTACCCCACGACAGCAACCTGATCGTGCGCGCCGCGAAAAAGCTCCGGGAGCAATCGGGCTGCGCGCTCGGCATCGATATCTGGATCGATAAGATCCTGCCCATGGGCGGTGGAATCGGCGGTGGCAGCTCGAATGCCGCAACCACTCTGCTGGGTCTTAACCACCTGTGGCAGCTCGGCTGGGACCCTGATCGCCTGGCGGCGCTGGGCTTGACGCTGGGTGCCGACGTCCCGGTTTTCGTGCGTGGCCACGCGGCTTTTGCCGAAGGCGTGGGGGAAAAACTGACCCCTGTGGAGCCCGACGAGCCGTGGTATGTCGTGCTTGTCCCGCAAGTATCTGTAAGTACAGCAGAAATTTTTTCAGATCCGCTGTTGACACGTAACTCTCCTCCCATTAAAGTGCGCCCCGTTCCCAAGGGAAACAGTCGAAATGACTGCTTACCGGTTGTAGCAAGGCGTTATCCAGAAGTACGTAACGCATTGAATTTGTTAGGTAAATTTACCGAAGCAAAATTAACCGGAACTGGAAGTTGTGTGTTTGGGGGCTTCCCAAGCAAAGCTGAAGCTGATAAAGTCTCGGCCCTTCTTACAGAGACCCTTACAGGGTTTGTAGCAAAGGGAAGCAACGTTTCGATGTTGCATCGCAAGCTGCAAAGTCTGCTCTAAAAGGAATCGAGTACTGGGTACTCGTTGCAACAGATACAGGGGCGTCGCCAAGCGGTAAGGCAGCAGGTTTTGATCCTGCCATGCGTTGGTTCGAATCCAGCCGCCCCTGCCATTTTCCTATACTCATCCAGGTTACCCTCAGCCTCTAGGTACTGCGCGTGTCCAAGATGATGGTCTTTACGGGGAACGCTAACCCCGATCTGGCTCGACGTGTCGTACGTCAGCTGCATATCCCTCTCGGTGACATCTCTGTCGGTAAATTCTCCGACGGCGAAATTACAGCCGAGATCAATGAAAACGTCCGCGGTAAAGATGTCTTCATTATTCAGCCGACTTGCGCTCCGACCAACGATAACCTGATGGAACTCGTCGTGATGGCTGATGCCTTCCGCCGCTCCTCAGCGACTCGAATCACAGCTGTAATCCCTTACTTTGGTTATGCCCGTCAGGATCGCCGTCCGCGTTCCGCACGTGTGGCCATCAGCGCGAAAGTCGTGGCTGACATGCTGACCGTGGTAGGCATCGACCGTGTTCTCACGGTTGACCTGCACGCAGACCAAATTCAGGGGTTCTTCGATATTCCGGTAGATAACATCTACGGCTCCCCCGTCCTGGTGGATGACATCGAAGACCAGCGCTTTGAAAACCTGATGATCGTGTCCCCGGACATTGGTGGCGTCGTGCGTGCACGGGCAGTTGCCAAATCGCTGGGCGTGGACCTCGGGATCATCGACAAACGCCGTGAAAAAGCCAATCACTCTGAAGTGATGCATATCATCGGTGATGTCGAAGGGCGTACCTGTATTCTGGTTGATGACATGGTCGACACCGCCGGCACCCTGTGCCACGCGGCGAAAGCCTTGAAAGAGCACGGTGCGGCCAAAGTCTTCGCCTACTGCACGCACCCTGTGCTGTCGGGCCGAGCGATCGAGAACATCGAAAATTCCGTGCTGGACGAACTGGTGGTGACCAACACCATCCCGTTGTCCGCCGCCGCTCAAGCCTGTGCGCGTATCCGTCAATTGGATATCGCACCGGTCGTAGCCGAAGCGGTTCGCCGCATCAGCAACGAAGAATCGATCAGCGCGATGTTCCGTTAAGGGTAACCCCCTTGGCAACACAGCACTGACGAAAAGCGCCCCGCCCCAGCATTGTGTTGGGGCGGGGCTTTTTTGCCCATATCGAGCCTGGCGCTGGTCGCAAACGCCACTCGATGATGGCTATTTTGGAGATACAAAATGACTGAATTTACTCTGAACGCCCAAGCGCGTACTGACCTGGGGAAAGGTGCGAGCCGCCGCCTGCGTCACGCCGCGAACATTCCTGCCGTTGTATACGGCGGTAGCAAGCCTGCTGAATCCGTGACCATCCTGGCCAAGGAAATCGCCAAGCTGTTCGAAAACGAAGCTGCCTACAGCCACGTTATCGAGCTGAACGTCGACGGCACCAAGCAGAACGTCATCGTTAAAGCGATGCAGCGTCACCCTTCCAAGCAGTTCATCATGCACGCTGACTTCGTTCGCGTTGTTGCCGGCCAGAAACTGACCGCTATCGTGCCTGTGCACTTTGTTGGTGAAGAAGCTCCGGTCAAGAAAGGCGGCGAGATCTCGCACGTCCTGAACGAAATCGAAGTGACCTGCCTGCCGAAAGACCTGCCTGAGTTCATCGAAGTCGACCTGTCGGCTCTGGAAATCGGCGCCATCGTTCACCTGTCCGACATCAAGGCGCCAAAAGGCGTTGAGTTCGTTGCACTGGCTCACGGTGATGACAAAGCAGTTGCCAACGTACACGCTCCACGCGTTGCTCCAGAAGCTGAAGAAGGCGCTGCAGAGTAATTCACTCTGTCTTGCCGGAGCTTGAGGAAACATCGCGGACCGAAACGTAGCGAGAAAGCGGGCGATAACGCGACGTTTACTCTTGAGTAAATGATCTTTGTCGTCCACTTTCGCCGCACACAGGTCGCGGCGACGTTATCCACAACTCCAAAGGAAGGGCCCCTGTCGTGACTGCCATCAAACTGATCGTTGGCCTGGGAAATCCAGGCGCCGAATACGAACAGACCCGGCATAACGCGGGGGCCCTTTTTGTTGAGCGCATCGCCCACGCCCAAGGTGTCAACCTGGTGGCCGATCGCAAATATTTCGGCCTGACCGGGCGTTACTCGCATCAGGGTCAGGATGTTCGTCTGCTGATTCCCACCACCTATATGAACCGCAGCGGCCAGGCTGTCGCGGCGCTTGCGGGCTTCTTCCGGATCAAACCCGAGGAAATCCTGGTGGCCCATGACGAACTGGACCTGCCACCCGGCGTCGCCAAGCTCAAGCAAGGCGGTGGCCATGGCGGCCACAACGGTCTGCGCGACATCATCGCGCAGTTGGGCAATCAGAATACCTTTTACCGCCTGCGGCTCGGCATCGGCCACCCAGGCGTTGCCAGTATGGTTTCAAATTTCGTCCTGGGTCGTGCGCCACGCGCCGAACAGGAAAAACTCGATGCCAGCATCGATTTTGCCCTCGGCGTGCTGCCGGATATCCTCGCCGGTGAATGGAACCGTGCGATGAAAAACCTGCACAGCCAGAAGGCCTGACTCTTACCGAGGGGAAACACCATGGGATTCAATTGCGGCATCGTCGGCCTGCCCAACGTCGGCAAATCCACCCTGTTCAACGCCCTGACCAAGTCCGGTATTGCGGCGGAGAACTTCCCCTTCTGCACCATCGAACCCAACAGCGGTATCGTGCCGATGCCCGACCCGCGCCTGGACGCATTGGCGGCGATCGTCAATCCCAAGCGCATCCTGCCGACCACCATGGAATTCGTCGATATCGCGGGCCTGGTAGCCGGCGCGTCGAAAGGCGAAGGCCTGGGTAACAAGTTCCTGGCCAACATCCGTGAGACCGACGCCATCGCCCACGTGGTCCGCTGCTTTGAAGACGAGAACGTGATTCACGTCTCCAACAGCGTCGACCCGAAGCGCGATATCGAGATCATCGACCTGGAACTGATCTTCGCCGACCTCGACAGCTGCGAAAAACAACTGCAGAAAGTCGCGCGTAATGCCAAGGGCGGCGACAAGGATGCCGTGGTCCAGAAAGCCCTGCTGGAGCAGTTGATCGCGCACTTCACCCTGGGCAAGCCGGCACGTAGCCTGATGAAAACCATGGGCGCCGACGAGAAGGCCGTGATCAAAGGCTTCCACCTGCTGACCACCAAGCCTGTGATGTACATTGCCAACGTCGCCGAAGATGGCTTCGAGAACAACCCACTGCTTGATGTGGTCAAGGCCATTGCCGACGAAGAAGGCGCCATCGTTGTTCCGGTGTGCAACAAGATCGAAGCAGAAATAGCCGAGCTCGACGACGGCGAAGAAAAAGACATGTTCCTTGAGGCCCTCGGCCTGGAAGAGCCTGGCCTGAATCGCGTGATCCGCGCCGGTTACGAAATGCTCAACCTGCAGACTTACTTCACCGCCGGTGTCGAAGAAGTCCGCGCATGGACCGTCAAGGTCGGCGCCACCGCTCCACAGGCGGCAGGTGTGATCCACACCGACTTCGAGAAGGGGTTTATCCGTGCCGAAGTCATCGCCTATAACGACTTCATTCAGTACAAAGGTGAAGCCGGTGCCAAGGAAGCCGGTAAATGGCGACTGGAAGGTAAGGAATATATTGTTAAAGATGGCGATGTGATGCATTTCCGCTTTAACGTATAAACATCACTCAGCACTTCCGTCACAAATAAAAAAGCCGATGCCCTGCATCGGCTTTTTTGCGCCCATTTCTTCAAGGCCGAGCGCACAATCCCTCTCCCGACTTATCCTACTTGCCCAACCTTCTTTAATTAAAAGTTAAAACATATAACTCCAGACTCACACCATGAACTTTTTCCTACGTCATTCCAGAACATGACTACTTTAAGTTTTGGCGATCCGCTTGATACTCTGCGCTCGATTGCATTGCGATAATGGAGCACTTCTTAATGCCGGCCTCCAAGCACAGGGACAATGAAATAGACATTTCACTCATCGAAGGTCCGGACATTGAGAACATACTAAACAGCACCGCTACGCTCAACATTGACCTGCTTTTACTGGGAGAAACAGGCACCGGAAAAGATACCCTTGCACAGCGGATTCATCGCCTATCGGCGCGGCGAGGCAGCTTCATTGCCGTGAACTGTGCGGCCATTCCAGAAACGCTTGCGGAGAGCCAGCTATTCGGCGTAAACACCGGTGCCTACACTGGCGCCGTGCAGTCGAGGGCGGGCTTTATCGAAGCCGCACATCTGGGGACGCTGTATCTGGATGAAATCGACAGTATGCCGCTCCCATTGCAAGCCAAACTATTACGCGTACTGGAATCGCGCAGTGTCGAACGCCTGGGCTCAACTCGATCTATTTCTGTCGACATGCGCGTCATCGCCTCCGCCCAACAATCACTGCACGAGATGGTCGAGCAAGGCACCTTTCGCAGGGACCTCTACTATCGCTTGAACGTCGTCAGCATCTACCTTCCGCCCCTGCGGGACCGGCGAGAGCGGATCATCCCATTGTTTCTGGATATGATTGCGCAAGAGGCCCAACTCTTTAAGCGTTCCAAACCCAGCCCTCTTGGCAAGCTATTGCTGGAGCAACTGTTGCAACACCCCTGGAAAGGCAATATCCGCGAATTACGCTCTACAGCGAAACGCTTCGTGCTGGGGCTCCCCACATTCTCAGCGCCAGTGGTACCCCGCCATGAAGCCGACCAGAGCCTGAAGTCACGATTGCACCAGATGGAAAGATCGTTGATCGAGGAATCACTGCGTCAACATGAATACTGTATCGACGCCGTGGCGATTGAATTGGGTGTCGCGAAAAGGACGCTCTATCATCGGATCAAGCAGCTGGGAATCTCACTCAATGGAGAATGACCTCTGTAGCCGGTGAAACTCTACACTTTTTGAAACATACATAATGTGAAGCAATGGAACGCTCAAATTTTATGAACCACATAACTTATGGAACAGCCTTGCTGAATCCGACAAAAGAATACTCACTTCTTGGAGAAAACAGTATGAGTAATATTCCAGCTTACACCCCGCCGTACGTGGGCAGTTATGGAGGTCTTTCTGAAAGTGAGGCAGATGACGCTTTCGAGCAGATACAAGATAAAAAGCGTGCGGACGGTGTCCGAAACGCCCTGGAAAAAGCAGTCGCTGAAAACACCAACGGTAAAAAAGCGACGGCTGACACGATTCGCTTGTCGTAAAGATTGAGCGCATCGGGGCTTTCCCGGCATATCGTGCCGGGAAGGTCATGTCAACCAAATAACGGTTATTACTGACAACAATAGGTTCGTTCACATTTTATGATGGCAGGTGTTCCATGCTTATAGGAAACATACGAGAGAAGGAGATCAATACACGTACCAAGGACCAGGAGTCCGCCCCGCCGAGTTCAGATGTAGATTTTTTTAACGCCCTGTTGCCACCTCAGGCATTCGCGAGTACGGCCATAAGTACCGCGCCCTCGATGAGGCTACTGTCCGAGGCATCAAACACGTTGGACTCGATGACTAAAAACATGACTAAAAGCCTGCGTGCATTGACCAGCAAGGACAAACACGAAGAGGCTCGAAAATACCCGAGCCAGCTATCCGACGCAGTACTGCTTCAACATATGTTGACCAAGTGCGTTGGTAAAACCGCTCAGGGCATCGATAAAATCTGCAATCTCCAATAGGTTTAAATGACTCGCACGCTGCTTATCGTATCCACTCTGCCCCTCATACTCTTGCTGACCGCTTGCAGTGAACGTGTCGAGCTTCATACCAAGTTAACTGAGCAAGAAGCCAATGAAGTTGTGGCAGAACTGGCCGACAAACATATCCGCGCCACCAAGGCTCCAACAAAAGACGGTGTTACGGTGGCCGTCGATGCCAACGATATTGCGCGCGCTGTGCGAACACTGGAAGCCGTTGGGCTGCCGCGTGCGACGCGCGCTACGTTAGGCAATACCTTTCGCAAAGAGGGCGTCATTTCAACCCCCTTGGAAGAACGCGCTCGCTACATCTACGCGTTGTCCCAAGAACTGGAAACCACGTTATCGAATATTGATGGGGTTATTGTCGCTCGCGTGCACGTCGTACTGCCCGAGCGCGTCGCGCCGGGAGAACCTATACAGCCTGCGTCCGCGTCCGTGTTTATCAAACATGATCCGCGGCTTGATCCCGATAACATCAACGCCCGTGTACGCAGGATGGTTGCAAGTAGCATTCCCGGCATGACCACAGCGGTCGACAACCCACAAAAAATGACGGTCGTATTTGTGCCGGCCACGGCCTATCTGGAGCAGCAACGCTTGGCCTATTTCGGGCCCTTCCTGGTGCCCGGAAATGACATCGGTTTTTGGCGGGCCAGCGTTACATTCTCGCTGATCGCTGTAGTGCTTATAGGTGCGGCGGGAATATTCTGGCGTAAACGAAAGAAAGCTCAGCCCCTTGACGTGCCTGTTCGCTCCCCAAATGAGCAGTAATCTGGTTTGGGCCCAATGGTGGTCGGCACCTTGGTTACAGGCCCACGAGGACTGGAGAGAACTCGATAACTACCCAGCACACCTGGCGCTGCATCGCACCCGGCAGGTGGTAGTGGGCACGTATTACGGCGTTGCGCCCTGCCTGCCTCCCCCACCCGACCCTGTCCTGCTTCAACTGGCAATTGCCTCGGCGGCACAACTTGAACTTGCGCTCGCCTTGATTGGCAGTGTCTGCCGCCCGGCCTGCGCCCAAGCATTGGATGAAGAACTTTATCAGTGGTGTAACAGACTATCCAAAGCGCTGGCGCTTGATATGGCGCAACCTGATGTTGATCCGTTGCAATTGCTGCGCGCCTGGGTTCCTGCCGATACCTGGCAACGAATCAGGCTGCGATTCCCCCGTCAACGCGTTCTGGATCTGGAAGCAGAGATACTGTCGCGCGGCGACTCACAGAGCCGTCTCGATACGCTGTGGCATGCCGTCGTTTGGCGAATAGGGGGAATGTCGAGCAACGATAGCGCTTCGAGTTCAGAGGCGCATGGAGATTAACGATGCTGGTCCGACGTAAAATCAAATCCGTGGAAGGGGCGCCGCCTCTGTCGGGAAGCCTGATCTCTGGCGAAACGCTGGCAAGCTACTCGCAGGCCATTGATGTGGTGGATCAAGCAAAAGCGGAAGCTCGGCAACTGCTGGAAGAAGCCAAAGAACAACGCCAAGAGTTCCTTGAAAAAGCAAGTCTTGAAGTATGGGAGCGTGCCGATGCGCAGTTCAGACGCTGGGAAATCGAGCATCAGGCCTTATGCGATAACCTGGAGCAATACGCCACCTCAGTCGCCAACCAGGCCATTTATCATCTGCTTGAAGAAACACTCGCTCCACAGCGCCTGGCTGCGCTGATCAGGCAACTAATGGCGTGCCATGTTCCGGCGATCAAGGCTACGTTGGCCTGCCATCCGCATGACCTTGAAGCAATCAAGCAGTGCCTTGCCAGCCGTAACAGCACTCACTGGCTACTGCGCCCAGATAATGCCCTTCAACCTCAAACACTGATATTGCATACCGACGAGGGGGACTTCCATATTGATTGGGAGGCGATGATCCACGCGTTCATGGAAAACGATAAAGGCCGTTAACGTCACGCCACACCGTCGTATAAGAAATAAGTGGCCACACATGGAACCAAATCGACATAAAAACCAAAAAATAAAAAATATCCCCCTCAAAGGCCCCCCCTATGACCTTTCTCGATAGCTATAAAGACAGACTTCTAAGCGATGCGAGACATGCCAAAAGGAATGTCGACTTCGCAGCGGAAAACAACTCTGGATCAGAAGAAGATGTGGCGGCGTTTTACGAACTGATCATGAAATATCGCAAAGCGGAATACGCTATCAATGAACAGACGCGAATTAAATTCATGCTGACCAAATCTGGCCTGGACAGCGTATAGCAAATTGAAAACGTTGATTCGTGAGTACTTGAGAAACAAGAGCGGGGAGTTCCGTTACTTCGAGAATGATGACGAAATCATCTTTCGCTACTGTTCAAGCCGTTTGTTGATAAGTGTTCAACTGTCCACCCGCGCTCCGGATAAAGCACAGTTGATGACGTGGATGCGACTGGGAGAGCCCAGTCTGAATCACTTTCAGGGAGCGCTCGCTCAAGCCCCAACCAGCGGTGCACTTTGGTTGATTCATTGTCTGCCTGAACGGACGGACGAACAGCATCTGAATAGCGGCATCGAAGCCCTGCTCAACCAACGCGATACTTGGCGCGCCACTGCCGCGCGCATGAATGAACGCCCTCCTGAACCGCCCCTCACCTCGCTACGTTCGTTGCTGTACTAATCAGAGAAATGTCTATGTATAACAAGCCCCACAAGCGCAACAGTTTGTGTATCGCCCCGTCCGAATCTTCATGCAGACGAGCCGATTGGCGAAGCCTGATCTTACTGGCCTGCCTGTTGACGCCGGCGCAAAACACCCTTGCCGCCATCCCTCCCGAATGGAAAAACACCGCTTACGCCTATGAAGCCGAACACAAACCTCTGCGCGAAGTACTGGAAGACTTCGCCCAGACCTTCGGCACCCAGCTCCAGGTCGAAGGCCTGCTGGAAGGTAACGTCAACGGCAAGATCCGCGCTAATACCCCGCAGTCGATGCTCGACCGTCTCGGTGTGGAACACCGTTTCCAGTGGTACCTGTACAACAACACCCTCTATATCAGCACGTTGGATCAGCAGGAATCAGCGCGCCTGGAAGTCTCGTCCGAAACCATTGCCGACCTCAAGCAGGCCCTCACCGATATCGGCCTGCTCGACAGCCGTTTCGGCTGGGGTGAGTTGCCCGAAGATGGCGTCGTGCTCGTCTCAGGCCCCCGTCGCTACATCGAGCAGATCAAGCACTTCAGCAGTCAACGCCGCTCTCCGGATGAAAAACAGAGCGTGCTGAGTTATCCACTGAAGTTCGCCAATGCGGCTGACCGCCGCGTGGATTATCGCGGTGAGAAGCTCACCATCCCCGGAGTGACCAGTATTTTGCGCGGGCTGTTGGAGCCGCGCTCCACCTCGACGCTCTCGAGTCTGAGCCAGCGCCCAGCGTCACCCCCCGCGCCGCTCACACCCAACATTCCCCGGTTAGGCAACCCGCTGCTGGGCCAGATGCTCGGAGCCGGTGCAAACCCAGCGCCATTGGACAACGGTGCAACGCTCACTCCACGCGCCCCAGCCCCCACCAGCAGGATTCGCGTCGAAGCCGATGTGCGCAATAACGCGGTGCTGATCTATGACCTGCCGGAACGCCAGGCCATGTATCGCGATCTGATTACTCAACTCGACGTCGCGCGCAAACTGGTGGAAATCGACGCCGTCATCCTGGATATCGAGCGCACGCAGCTGCATGAGTTCGGCGTTACCTGGGGGTTCCAGAACAGCCGGTTCCGCAGTGGCGCCGGCGTGTCACCGGGCGCCTCGTCGCAGCTGTCGATTGAAAACCGCGACCGTTTCTATGCCGACATCCGCGCCCTGGAAGCCAAGGGGCTGGCAACCATGGTGTCCAACCCATCGGTGCTCACCCTGGAAAACCAGCCGGCGGTGATCGACTTCAACCGTACGCAATACCTCACGCCCGGCAGTGAGGTCGCCACCATCCTGCCGGTGACCGTGGGCACCAGCGTCCAGGTCGTGCCACGCGTCATCACCAGCCGTGGCGGGCATCAGATCCATCTGGCGGTGGATATCGAAGACGGTAACTTCGATGACAGCAACTCTAAATCCGGCAACCTTGATGTACGCCGTGGCACGGTCAGTACCCAGGCAGTAATGGCGGAAAAACGCTCGCTGGTGGTCGGTGGTTTCCACGTCACCGAAAGCAGCGACAAGCACAGCAAGGTGCCCCTGCTCGGTGATATTCCCTTATTGGGCAAAGCGTTGTTTTCCTCGACCGAACGGCAGAACAATCGACGTGAACGCCTGTTCATCCTGACCCCGCGGGTCATCGGCGACCAGGCCGACCCGTCACGCTACCTGCCCCAGGCCGATCAGGTTGAGTTGCAGACCGCCCTCGCCCCGTTGGCCAGGCGTTATGCCTCTCATCAACCGGTGATCAAGCGCAGCGATATCATCGGCACCCTGGCGCATCTGGTCAGCGGTGAAGTGCCCAAGGCCTTCAAGGCCGCGCCGATGCCGCTTGGGCTGAATACGCTGTGCAGCACCCGTGACGTGCTCGCGCTGAACACCGAACGCAGCCAATGGTATGCCGGCCCCGACTACAACGTCGCAGTGGTGGTGCTGCGCAACCAGTTCACGCGCAATGTGCGTATCGACGAGAAAGAATGCAGCAACTCGCAGACCCTGGCCGTCAGCGTGTGGCCGCGTGCCTGGCTCAAGCCGGGTGAAGAGGCCGAGGTATTTATCGCCATGCGCCCCGTGGTGAAGGATGAACACCTGAGTGTGCCGCGCCCCTCCTTGATCACTCCTGCTCAAAAGGTTACGCCATGAAACCTCGCCTGCTATGCGCCACCCTGATCGCCACTGCGCTGCTCGTCGCCGGCTGCACCCCCACCTGCAAGGGCGACTCCTGCTCTCGCCCGCAATCGAGCAAGGACACCATGGTGATCTGGTGGCCGCCACAGATGCGCATTGAACCAGGCCCCGCCGGCGAGCGAAAAGACTACCAGACGGTATCACTGGAGCGATGAGCGCGCCGCAAATGCCCGACGTGCTACGCCAGGCGTTTCTGGACAATCTGGTGAGCGGCGCTGCCGCTCACCTGCCGCTCGCTCCCGGTATCAAGGCGTGCGCGCTGCAAGGCGGCAAGCAGCCGGGGCTGGCGTTGTATATCGCGCGCGAGGCTTTGCAACCCGGGCAACTGCAACGGGTGCTGGAGCGACGCTTTGAGTATGCGTCGTTGTACGAGGGCTGCTTCGCCTACCTCGATGCCCAGCACGCTTTGGTGATCTGGCACGCATTGCCTGCGGCGCGTCACACGCTGGACACAGTCCTCAGCCGGATGTTGTCGCTGGCCAACCTCGCCGCCCTGGACTCACCGTCCAACCGCTGATCAGCGCCGCTCCAGCTCCGGCAACTCCAGGGTTTCACGCTTGGCCTCATCATCCAGCTCACGCAGGGTCCGGTAGATCAATGCCACGGCCTGCAAGGTTTCGCGAGGAATGCTTGCACCCAGTTTGTTCTTGTAGAGCGTGCGGGCCAGCCAGACGCATTGGATCACCGGCACTTCGGCGGCCTTCGCCCGGGCGATCAGCTGTCGCGCATCGGCGTCCGTACCTTTACTGACCAGCAGCGGCAACGGCGTCTTGCCTGGGCGGTAGTACAGGGCCACCGCGAAGTGCGTGGGGTTGACCACCAGCATATCGGCCTCTTCCAGCTTGGGCAGCTTGACCTTCGGCTCCTCCTGGGCCAGTTGGTACGCCAGTGAGCGGCGCTGGCCTTTGACATGGGGGTCGCCTTCCATGTCCTTGTACTCCTTGACGACCTCGACCTGGGTCATGCGCATGCGCTTGGCGAAAAAGTACTTCTGCAGGCTCAGGTCGATCAGCGCCAGCACCAGCAGCAGCCCGAGACAGGCATGCAGCAAGTGCCTGAACAGTGCGATCAGCGCCAGCAGGTAACTTTGCAGGTCGCTGTTGGCCAGATTGATCAACACCCCCAGCGAAGGCCAGACCACCACGTACACAATCAGGCCAATCAGGAATGCCTTGGCGATGCTCATCAACAGGTTCATCACCGACTGGGCCGAGAACATTTGCTTGAGCTGGCTGACGGGGTTGAGGCGGTTGAAATCGAGCTTCAGGGCCTCCGGGGCGAACAGCAACCCGAACTGCATCCAACTGCTGATCAGCTTTGTGACAATCGCCACGCCAACCATCAGCAGGGCGAACGAGACAAACATCAACAGCCCTTCAACCAGCACTTCTTCCAGCGCTCGTACAAACGGCTGGTTAAAGCGCGACATCGGCAGCGCCATCAATTGCTGGAAGCGCTGCAGGCTGGTCTCGGCGGTGAACAAAGCGATCTCACTGATGGCGGTGAGCACCAGCAACTTGGGAACGTCCTGACTCTGGGCGACCTGCCCCTTCTTGCGCTGGTCGCGCAGTTTCTTGGCTGAAGCGGGATGCTTTTTTTCCCCCGAATCACTCATGGTGTCGAGGCCCTGAACAGCAGCCCGAGCGAGTGTTTTAACTCGCCAAGCCCGAACATGCGCCCGACCATCAGGTCCTGCAGCAGCGCAAAGTACAACAGCACAACCCCGATACCTGCCAGGCTCTTGACCGGCGGTGCCAGCGTACTCACCTGTAACTGTTGGCTGTAGACCCCCAGTAAGGCGATTCCGAATTCCAGCAACAACAGCACCGCAATGAAGGGCGCGGCGTACAGCATCATATGCATGAAGGTATCGCCAAGCAGGCCGACGAATACACTCGTGCCGTTAGGCGCAGGCAGCGGAAACCACACCGTGGGGGGCCAGATCAGGTAGCTGTCCCAGATCACCTGGGTCAACGCGCCCAACCCCAGGCTGACCATCAGCAGAAAGATCGCCAGCTGCTTGAACAAGTGCCCGATCGGCGTGGCATCCGGCCCCAATGAAGGGTTGAGTTGACCGCCGGCCAGCGCACCGCGCTGGTTGTCCAGCAGTGCCCCTACCGCCTCGAACATCCAGAACGGCATCGACAACAGCACTCCCAGCAATACGCCCAGCGCCAGCTCCTTGAGTACCAACCCGCCGAGCATGAGCGCCGAATAATCCTGCCCCTGCAGCGCCGCATGGATACCCGGCGCGGGCATCAATGCCATGACCATCACAATGGTGTGCCGAGGCATGCCGCGTATGTGCTGAAAACAGAACGCCGCCACCAGGAAGGCACAGGGGTAGATACGCGCCATGCCGATCAACAGGCTGGGCAGGAACTCGAGATAGAGCAGCACGGGCGAGGCCTCAGTTCAGGGCCGAACGGCCGATCATGTCGAAGGTCAGGTTGATCAGTTGGATCAACTCCACACCAATCCAACGCCCGGTCACGATCAGTGTGATACCCACCGCCACCAGCTTGATACCGAAGGGCAACGTCTGGTCCTGTATCTGCATCAGCGCCTGCACCAGGGACGTCAGCACACCAACCACCACCGCCACGATCAACGGCGGCGCTGACAGCACCACCACCAGCAACATGCCCTGCTTGAACAGCACGATCGGTTCCATAAGCCACTCAGAGGTAAGAAAGGAACAGGCTGTCGAGCAGCCGCGACCAGCCGGACACCAGCACGAACAGCAGCAGTTTTAGCGGCAGGGAAATGGTCATTGGCGACACCATCTGCATGCCCAGCGCCAGCAGCAGGTTGGAGACGATCAGGTCGATCACGATGAAGGGGATATAGATCAGAAAACCGATCTCGAACCCCGCCTGCAGTTGCGACAGCACGAACGCCGGCACCAGCAGGATCAGGTCTTCACGCTGCACCTCCTGCGCCATTTGCGCAGGCCACAGCCGCGTGGTGTTTTCCAGCAGATGGGTCAACACATCCGGGTCCACGTTGCGCAACATGAAGGCACGCAATGGCTGGATAGCTTCACTCCCGGTCTGCAAAAACAGTTGCACACTGCTCGTGTCCACGGGTGAAGCCTTGACGTTCTCCGCGATCGCGTACCCCACCGGCGCCATGATAAACAGAGTAGCCGCCAGGGCGATGCCATTGATGGCCATGCTCGGCGGTACCTGCTGCACGCCGATGGCGTTGCGGGTAATCATCAGCACAATGACAATCTTCAAAAACGATGTGCAAATCACCAACAGCATGGGCAGCAACGCCAATGCCCCGACGAACATCGCCAGAACCAGGGGGTTGACCCCTTCAAATGTCATCGGCCGACCATCACGCGGGACAACTGCAAGCCCAGGCGCCCGTCGACTTCCACCAACTGTCCCTGGCCGATGGTGCGGTCGCCGTAATAGAGACCCGCCATGCCAGGCGCATAACCGGCGATACCCAGTACCGAGCCGGGTGCGAGATTCCGCAGCTCACCCAGTGTCAGGTTCAACGTGCCGCAGCGCACGTTCAACGTCATGCTCAACTCGTCGAACGGCTCGTGGCCGAACACATCCACCACGGGTTCATCTTCTCCATAGTTCGAATAATCGGGCGCCGCAAAATGTTCATCCATGGATGTGTCCTCGATAGAAGTAAGGGTCAGGCACAAAGCCCCGCCGGCATCGTCGATGCAGCCATGCAGCCGCTGTTTGCCAACCTGCAGGTAGCCGCTGCCCTGGGCTTGGAAAAAAGTCTGCTCAGGCACCAGCACGTCACCGGTACGCAGGCCGCGCACCTGGGCGATCAGTAGGTGCAAACGCCCAAGGGTCACGGCAATTGCCAGCTGCAATTGCGCCGGCAACGGCTCGGCCACGGCACGCCACGCGCCGGCCTCGCACAACGCCAGGAAGCTGTCAGGCGTCAGCCACACGTAGCTGTCGACCCGAGACGTGCCCAGGGACACGCAGAGCCGGCAACCAAACCCTTCAGGGCGATCGGTTTCCAGCAAACGCACAGGGCCCAGTAACGCGCTCACCTGAGGGCTCAGGTGATGCTGGAACACTGCCCAGAACCATGAATCCGGATCGTTGCCGGACGGAGCCAATGTCACTGGACAATCGCCCAGCAGACTGAGCACCGGCCCTGCCTGGGCGAGCGCCAGCACGCCACACGCGGTTTCGAAGCAAACGGCCTCGGCCCGTGTGGGCGCGCGTCCGGGCTCCAACCGCAGCTCGCCGTTCTGGTCAGCAACCTGAAACGCCAGGCGCAGTCCGCGCCCCAAACGCCGGCGCGCGGCAACCGTGTCGCCCTTGATCAAGGGCAAGGTCAATGTCGGGACCATCATGCGCCGCCGGCAGCAGGCAGCAGCAGATTGACCGGCAGACCCAGCACGTGTGAAAACCGGTCTTCACAGTGTTGTCGCACACCGCTGAGCCAGCGTGCCGTCGCGCCCTGTTCCGCTTCCAGCTCAACGCTCCAGGCGCTCTGTTCACGGTGCACGCGGGCGTTGATCCGGCCCAGGCGAGGTAAATACAACACTGCCTGCAGGGGCCATTGGGAAGCGGCCTGTATGCGAGGCGCCAATTGTTCGGCGAGGGCCTCAACCATGCCCGCCGCAGCCGATGCCTTGATGCCCGATAAGGACGCCCCAGAACCACTGTGTTCATCGCTATCGGCAAACAGTTGAGCGAACAGTTGCCCTTGCTCCCAAGCCACAGCGCCCACAGCGCCCGGCTCACGCTCCTCGCGCGCGTGAAGCGGACGTGGGCGCTCAAGGGGTTTATTCGAAACCTCGCTCATGTCGACTCCTGAGCCAGAAGGCGGGACAACTCCTGGAGTTTTTCCACTTGACGCAGACACTCGGTGACGTGCTTCTGGGCCTGCCCAACGCGGCTTTCCCTGTCGTCCTGCTGGCCTTGCAATTGCGCCAGCTGGCCTTGGTTGCGCCGGGTACTGGCGGATAAGGAGCGCTCCTGCGCGCCCCAGGACTTCAAATCCTGCAGGCTCAGCATTCGCCCCTGGTGCTGACTGAGCAGTTGAGCACTTTGCCGGGTCTCTTCCAGTCGAGTCTGCTCAAGTGCTTCCTCGGCCTGTTGGATATGTGCGAGCAGCGCCTGCCGGGCACGCTTGGCCTCGCGTAACGCCCGCTCGGCCCGGTCGGCCCGATGCCGGCGCAGGCGCCGCAATGTATCCACCTCACCGAGCAGCACATCAGAATGGGACATGGGTGGTCAGCTCCTTGAGTTGCTCCAGCGTGTGCGCCATCGGCGTCGGCTCACGCAGGTCCTGGCGCAGGAAACCGTCGACCGCCTGGCGACTGTCCACCGCCAGGTCAGTGAGAGGGTCGCTGCCGGGTTGGTACTCGCCCAGCTTGAGCATCAGTTCGATCTGTTGGTACGCCGACAACAAACGACGCAAGCCGGTGCCGGCCTGGATATCTTCAGGTGCCGCGACGTTGCTCAAAATCCGCGACAGGCTCGCCAGCACATCCACCGCCGGATAGTGCCCGCGTTCGGCCAATTTGCGGGACAGCACGATATGGCCGTCGAGCAGTGAGCGCACTTCATCGGCCACCGGATCGTTCATGGAGTCCTGTTCAATCAGTACCGTGTAGATCGCCGTGATCACGCCATCGCGCGTCAACCCGGCACGCTCCACCAGGCGCGGCAGCAGGCTGTAAACCGACGGTGGCAGGCCTCCGCGCCCCAGAGGTTCGCCGGCGGCCAGGCCGATTTCGCGCTGGGCCCTGGCGAAACGGGTCAGTGAGTCGATCAGCAGCAAGACCCGCCGCCCCTCGCGCCGAAACCCTTCAGCCAGAGCCGTGGCGGTGAACGCCGCGCGGGCGCGTTCCATGCTGGAGCGGTCGGAGGTGGCACACACCAGCACCGCCTTGGCGCGCAGTTGCTCATCGAGTTCATGGTCGAGGAACTCCCGCAGTTCCCGACCCCGCTCACCAATCAGGCCGAACACGATGACATCGCACTCGACGTTGCGCGCAATCTCGGCCAACAACGTGGTCTTGCCGCAGCCGGCACCGGCAAACAGCCCGACGCGCTGCCCTTCGCCGAGGGTCAAAAGGCCGTCGATCGAACGCACGCCGGTGGCCAGTGCGCGATTGATCCGCGGCCGCTCGGTGGGCAGCGGTGCCTCACACAACACGGAGTGGGCGTCCGATGCGCCAGCTTCGGCAAATGCACTGGCGCCCTCGCCGCTGATCGGTCGCCCGAAACCATCCAGCACCTGGCCCAGCAATGCCTGGCTGACCTGCACGCGATGCGAGATGCCCAGGCGCTCTACGCCCGCGCCGACTTGCACGCCTTCGAGGTTGCCCAGGGCACTGAGCACCGCATCCTGATTATCGAAGCCGATGATCTCGGCGAGCATGTAATTGCCGGGGTGCTTTTCCACCTGGCACAGATCACCGATACGCGCCTGGGGCAGCCGACATTGCAGCAGCATACCGTTGACGCGCTGGATTCGACCGCGCATGGTCACTGGCGAAAAATTGGCCAGTGACTGGATCTGCCGCTGCTGCCACGCGTCCAGGCGCGCCTGTAATTGCGTACTCACCAGCGCACCTCATAACGCTGCGCGCCATCGAAGACCACCTTGCTGTTGTCGATCAGTACCAGGCGCAGCCCATCCACTTCGTCGCCTACAAAGAGTCGGTTGCCCTCCTCCAGCACCACGTGACCGTTGGGCCCTCCTACGATCTGCACAATCCTGAACGGCAGTTGCTCATCGCGCGCTCGCACGCGGCTGATCACCGGCACCGCGCTATCGAACTGCTCACCAAAACGGCTGAGCATGCGCGCCACCAGTTCCACTTCTTCCTGGGAAACGTCGCCGCCGAGTGCGACCTGGCCATTGATCAGTTGCAGGCTGACGCGCTGGCTCAATTCACGCTCGCTGAGCATCTTCAACAACTGCTGGCGGACGTCAAACGGCGAATCGAGTTTGTGTTTCTGGGTCACCGGCGGCATCAAGGAAGCCTGAGCCTCAGGCTCCCCTGTAGAAATCATGCCCACCACCACGATCATGGCCGTGACCGCCAGCACCAGACTGAGCAGGCGCTTTTGCTGCGATGGCGGGATCGATGATAGTTTAAAGCCCGGTGCGGGGTCATCGGCCGGTGACTGCGAGGGTGGCTCGGGCGTGGCGGCCTGGGGCCAGGGCTGGTCGGCCAAGGTGACGCACAACTGCGCCTCCCCCACCCAGAACGGTACGTTCAGCGCCAGGCTTGCGATCTGTGCCAGCATCCGACCGCCGGCGTCCCGCAGCAGCCCCGCCTGCGCCTGCACCGACCAGTTAGCCTTGATAAAACGAAGGTGCGCATGTTGCTCAGCGATCCCCGTACCGTGGAGTACCAGGTCGGCATCGGCGTGGGCACCGATGCTCCACTGCTCACCGAACAATGGCAACGCAGCGCCCTGACTCGGTCCGTCAAGCACCCGTAGCTCAAACATCATAGGGCCCTCCGCACCGGCCGTGGCCAAGTCGTCATGCCGCCGCACCACGCATCAGCTCGTCCTGGCCCAGGTCAATGCGCCCCAGCACTTTGACCTTGGACGAGCTGCCCAACTCGGCAAACGACAACACGGCTATATGGTTGAACTCTTCCACCAGCAAAGTACGCAAGGGGCTGCGCAAATCCTGCGCCACCAACAGCACGCTTTTGCTCTTGGCCCTCAAGGTAAAGGCCTGGTTGAGCAGGTTGATCAAGGCTGCGCTGTGTTCATCCTCCAGCGCGAAGAACACCCCGGTCTGTGTCTGGCGCAGGGCTTCACGCAGGATGTTTTCGCTGTGCGGCGACAGCAACCAGGCATGCAGGCCATCGTCTTCGCTGTGCTGGTGGTATATCTGCGCCTTGAGGGCAATGCGCGCGTAGTCGGCCAAGGCCTCCGGTTCCCGCTCGTGCTGGCCGTATTCGATCAGCGACTCGACGATCAGCCGCACAGCCCGCAGCGGCACCCCCTCACTGGCCAGGCGCTGCAGCACCGCCGAAAAGCGTGACAGCGGCATGATGCGTTGCAGTTCCTGCACCAACTCCGGCTGGTTGTGCTCCAGCCAACCGAGGATCGCCTTGCTCTCCTGGATGCCCAGGAACTGCGGCCCGCTGAGCATCATGGCCTGCTTCATGCGGTCGATGATCAACGCCGTGGCGGTGAAGCGCTCCAGCTGCGGATCATCGAGCAACGGGTCATCCGGCGCCAGCCAGAGCCAATTCTGCTCGTCACGCTCCACCAACCCCGGTATGCCACGCCCAGGCTCGACTGTCAGCGCACTGCGCTCAACCGCCAGATGGCTGACCACCGACGCTTTGACCATCGGCACTTCGTGCACACAGAAACGCATTTCATCGGCGGCCAGCGAATCATCCAGCTCGACTTCGAATGGCGGCAGCGTCAGGCCGATATTGGCGACCAATGCGTTACGCGACTGGCGAATCCCGTGAATGAGCTCCGCCACCTGGGGCGTACCGCGCAAGGACGAAGGGAACTGCAGCAGATAAGGACGCGAAGGATCGAACCCGCGCAAATCCTCGCTGCCGTTCTCCTCGGGGCGAACGGCGTCGGTGGCCTGAGCGGCGGGTTCCGCTTGCCGTCGACGCTGACGCAACAGGTAAAACCCCAAGGCGCCGGAGATCAGCGAGATCAGCATGAAGACTCCGGTCGGCATGCCCGGCACCGCGGCGAATGCGAGCATGCCCACCGACGCGATCACCCAACTCTTGGGTTCGCTGGTCATCTGCCGGGCGATTTCGGCGCCCATGTTGGTCACGCCCCTGCGCCCATCCGGCGCCACGCGGGTGATGATCATGCCGGCCGTCAGCGAAATCAGCAGCGCCGGAATCTGTGCAATCAGGCCATCACCGATGGTCAATACCGAATACAACGCCATGGAATCGGCGGCACTCAAACCGTGCTGGAACATCCCCGTGGAAAAGCCTCCCAGCAAGTTGACCACCACGATGATCAGACCGGCTATGGCATCGCCCTTGACGAACTTCATGGCGCCGTCCATGGCCCCGAACAACTGACTCTCGCGGGACAGTTGCTCGCGCTTGTCGCGCGCTTGCGCGCCGTCAATCAGGCCGGCACGCAGGTCGCTGTCGATGGACATCTGCTTGCCCGGCATCGCATCGAGGCTGAAGCGCGCGGCGACTTCGGCGACCCGCTCGGAGCCCTTGGTGATGACCAGGAAGTTGACCAGGGTCAGGATCAGGAAAATCACCATCCCCACCGCCAGGTTGCCCCCCACCACAAAATTGCCGAAGGCCTCGACGATATCCCCCGCGTCCTGTTCCAGCAGAATCAGGCGCGTCGTCGCGATCGACAGTGCCAGCCGGAACATGGTCGTCAACAGCAGGATTGAAGGAAACGAGGAAAACGCCAGGGGCCCCGGCAGGTAAAGCGCCAGCACGATAAGCAGGCATGAGATGCAGATATTGAGTGCAATCAGGATGTCCACCAGCCAGGTGGGCAGTGGCACGATAAAAATAAACACGATGGCCATGACCACCACCGCGCCCAGCACTTCGGCGCGCTGTGCCACTTTGAGCAATACACGGTTGATGGCCGACAGTGCGGTCACGCCGTGCCCCTCGGCTCACTGATAAACCGTGCGGCTGGGCGTGTCGTGCGGTGCAACTCATCCAGCACCACCAGCAATACATGCAAGGCCTCCTGCCGTGCTCGGCTGTCGGGCCACACCGCCAGGGGCAGTTGTTGGAACAACGGATAAAGCGCGTTGAGGCACACCAATTGCTGCTGGGTCGGGCCACCGCCCAGCTCACTCGCCAGGCGCAAGGCCTCGGCGGATGCAATGCCGCCGCCGGCGTAACCCAACAGACGCTGGAGCAAGTCGACGGCGTCGTACTCGACGCACAGGCGTTGGATCATCCCACGGCAGCCGGCCAGCACTGCGCTCAGTTGCCCGCAGCTTTGTAGCCCCAGCAGCAAGGTGCGCAACGCGGCAGTAGGCACCGATGAGACCTGCGCGGCAACATCGTCGGCCAGCGCTTTGCGCATCACCTTGATGCCTTCGTGGAACCGCTCAGCACCGTATACACCCAACAGGGCTTGCATCATCGTTGCCAAGGATTGGCGCCTGACCACACTGGCGTAATACAGAGCACGCAGCGCCTGGCGCTCCTGCGGATCGACACCCGTCGCCTGCAGCGCCGAGGCGATGTTCAGACCGGCCTGAATCTCACCACTGAAACGAACCTCCAGCCTGGCAATGGCATCGCGCGCCAGTGCAGCCTCAGCCGCACGCACTTCGGCATCCGCCTGGGCCGCCACGTATTTGAGCACCACAAAAGCCCGCGCCGGGTCTTGCCCGGTGAGTTCCAACAGTGTTTCAACGGTGGGGTTGTGCAGCAGCTGCATCCTGATCCGACGCGAAATGGATGCCATGGTCGCCTGGGCCGGATGACCCAGCTGATCATAGAGCTGCGCAAGCTGCTCGGCGGGGGGCACACGCACACCCACTTTCCGTTCGGCCAGGGTCCGAAACTGATTACCCACTTCCTGGCTGAACAGCTCAGCCAGCTCGTCAACGCCTTTGCCGGGCACCGGTACCGACGCCGGGGTGACCGCCGGCAGATCCAGGCGTGGGTTCACTTGAATATCGTTATTGGCTTCAATCTTCATGGCAGGCCAGCACAGCAAGAATGTTTCCCTGTGTGGCAAGACCCGCCGCTACGGTTCCATCCAATTCCAGTGTGCGCGCCAATTGAAAAGACTTGCACAGACGCCCCTGCACAGCGTGCCAGCGGTTGCGCAAAATCGACTCAATTCAAGATATTTATCTATATTAATCAACTAGTTATATATATTTTTTTGCTTGGCACAGGCAGTGCTTAGTGGGTCTGGTCGACACGTTTCGACTGCGTCTACCCAAAGGAAAAAAACATGAATATCCCTATTGAAGCTTTAGCGCACCTCGTTGGCAGCTCGCCTCAATTCATGCATCACCTGACAGACGACGAGCAAAAAAAACTCCGGCGCTTCATCCACAAGCGCGTACTCAACCCCGAAGATGCGGACGATCTGCTGCAATTGACCTACCTGGAAGCCTGGCGCAACCGTGAGCGCTACAGCGGCATAGCCACGCTCAGCACCTGGATGTGCGGCATCGCGCAGAACCTGATACGCAATCACTTCAGGCGCATGTACGCCAAGCCGGCGCACTGCGAATTCGACGAGTCGCTTTCCCACGGCCAGGATGAAAGCAACAACCTGGACTGGGAGTTCGAGGTCAATCGCCGCCTGGAAAAGACCCTGAACGCCATCGATCATTTGCCCACGGAAATGCGTAAGACACTTTACGCCTCGCTGGAAACCGACGGCAGCTATCAGGACACGGCTGACGCGCTGGACATACCCATCGGCACCGTTCGCTCCCGCCTTTCACGGGCACGTGAACAGCTCAAACGCGTGACTCACACTTCGCAACATCCGTAGCCGAGACTCAACGTTGGGCGGCAGGGATATCGCCCAATCGAAGCCTTCGTGTACCGCCTGCCAACCGCGCAAGCTCGACAGCCCCTCTACTGCCGAAAGCCTCCATCCACCTCGCCACTCGTCGCCGAAGCGCGCTGTTTTCGTTAAACAGTTGAAAGCGTAGGTAAAAATTCAAAATAAACGCTTGACGCTTTGGCGTTCTGCGCGAATAATGCGCGCCACTTGGCTACATAGCTCAGTTGGTTAGAGCATAGCATTCATAATGCTGGGGTCCGGGGTTCAAGTCCCTGTGTAGCCACCAAGTACTGAAAAACGGCTTACCGAAAGGTAGGCCGTTTTTTTATGCCCGCCGAAAAGCATGTCCGCCGTGCCCCACGCGGCCGTTGTACATGCGCGTAAAAAAACTCTCCAACTGTATTTTGACGCTCCCTCGACCCACTGTTAGTGTCCAGCCTCCCCCACACACGGAGTGCCCCACGGTGAAATTGGACATCTACCAAGTCGACGCCTTCAGCGAACAGCCTTTCGGCGGCAACCCGGCTGCGGTCTGCCCACTCACCGAGTGGTTGCCGGACGAGCGGCTGCAGGCAATAGCCGCCGAGAACAATCTCTCCGAAACCGCTTACTTCGTACGCCGGGGCGAAGGTTATGAGTTGCGCTGGTTTACCCCTGAAGTCGAAGTGGACCTGTGTGGCCATGCCACGCTCGCGGCGGCGTGGGTGTTGATTCACAAGCTGGCGGACAGGGCCGACGTGCTGCGCTTTGCCACCCGCAGCGGCGAGCTTCGCGTGACACGCAACGGTGATGAGCTGGCGATGGATTTCCCGGCCAAAACGCCACAACCGTGCGAGCCGCCCGCCGGAATGTTCGCCGCGCTGGGCATTGAACATGCCGACGTGTTCAGCACCGACGACTTCATTGTGCTGCTGCAGGATGAAGCCCAGGTGGCGGCGCTGACCCCGGACTTTGCACGGCTCAAGGGCCTGCCCAAGCGCGGAATTGCCGTGACCACGCGCGGTACGCGGTTTGACATTGTGTCGCGCTGGTTCGGACCGAATGTCGGGGTCAATGAAGACCCGGTCACCGGTTCGGCGCACACCTCGTTGGCGCCGTTCTGGGCCGAGCGCCTGGGCAAAACCCACTTGACTGCGGAGCAAGGCGGCGCACGTAAAGGCCAGCTGCACTGCGAACTCAAGGGCGACCGCGTGATTATTTCCGGCAAGGCTGCGCTGTATATGCAAGGCACGATTTACCTGTAGAACAGCCTTGGCCAAAGGACAACGATTACTGCTTACCATGAACGGAGTTCAGCGCGTGTTTTCGATTTCTCGCCGTCAACTGACGGTCATCGCCGCGACCCTGGCGTTGGCAGCCTGCCATAGCTCGGTTAACGAACAGCCTCCGGCTCCGGAGCTGGGCTCGGGCTATCGCACCGGCCTTACCCCCCGTCACGCCGAGCGCCACATGGCCGCCGCCGCCAACCCGCTGGCCGCGCAAGCCGGGCGCGACATGTTGCGCCAGGGCGGCTCGGCGATTGACGCCGCGATTGCAATGCAGGCGGTGTTGACCCTGGTGGAGCCGCAGTCATCGGGGATCGGTGGCGGTGCATTCATCCTGCTGTGGGATGGCGAAAAGGTGCACGCGTACGACGGCCGCGAAACCGCACCGGCCGGGGCCTCAGAGCACCTGTTCCTCAGCGCCGACGGCAAGCCGATGGCGTTTCCCGAAGCACAGATCGGCGGCCGCTCGGTCGGTACGCCAGGGGTACTGCGTGCGCTGGAAATGGCGCATAAAAAGACCGGTCATCTGCAGTGGGCCAAATTGTTCGAGCCGGCGATCCGTCTGGCGGAACAAGGCTTCGCGATTTCCCCGCGCTTGCACAGCCTGATTGCCGCCGACCCGTATATCGCCCAATCGCCGGACATGGCGGCGTATTTCCTGAATGCCGACGGCACGCCTAAAGCCACCGGCACCCTGTTGAAGAACCCGGCGCTGGCTCACGTGTTCAAGCGCATCGCCAAGGAAGGGCCGGACGCGCTCTACACCGGGCCGATTGCCGACGAAATCGTGCGCAAGGTCCAGGGCCATCGCAATGCCGGGAGCCTGTCCCAGGCCGACCTGCAAGGCTACGCCGCCAAGGAGCGCGCGCCGCTGTGCAGCGATTACAAACAATGGACAGTCTGCGGCATGCCCCCGCCATCCTCCGGTGGGATTGCCGTGGCACAGATCCTGGGCACGCTGCAGGCGCTGGAAGCCCGCGATCCGCGCCTGGCCATCGCGCCGATGACACCGCTCAAAAGCCCATCGCCCGCCGGGTTGGAACCGACGCCCGAGGCCGTGCACCTGCTCGCCGAGGCCGGGCGCCTGGCATTTGCCGATCGCGCGCTGTATGTGGCCGACGCCGATTTCACACCGGTTCCGGTCGCAGGCCTGATCGCACCGGACTACCTGGCCCGGCGCGCCACCTTGATCGGTGAACGCAGCATGGGCGTGGCCAAGCCCGGTCAACCGGCTGGCCTGCAGGTGGCCTACGCACCGGATCGTTCGCCGCTGCGCATCTCCACCTCGCAGGTGGTGGCGGTGGATGACCTGGGCGGCGCGGTGTCGATGACCACCACGGTGGAAGCCGCGTTTGGCTCCCACCTGATGGTCCAGGGCTTTTTGCTCAACAACCAGATGACCGACTTTTCGTTCATCCCCGAAGAAAATGGCCAGCCCGTCGCCAACCGCGTGCAACCCGGCAAACGGCCACGTTCGGCCATGGCACCGACATTGGTATTCGACCGCCGCAGCGGTGAGCTGCTGGCCACCGTGGGCTCTCCGGGAGGCTCGCAAATCATCGAATACGTGAGCAAGTCGCTGGTGGCCCTGCTCGACTGGAAACTCGATCCGCAGGCGGCGATCAACCTGCCTAACTTCGGCAGTCGCAATGGCGCAACCGAGCTGGAGGCGGGCCTGGTCAGCCCGGCGCTCAAACAGGCGCTGAAAGACAAGGGCCACACGCTGAGCGAGATCGAGATGACCAGCGGCGTACAGGCCATCGTCCGCACGCGGGACGCGCAAGGCAAGGTATCGCTGAACGGCGGCGCCGACCCTCGGCGCGAAAGCGAAGCGCTGGGTGACTGACTGGAAGGGGGCAAGCCCGTTCACCACAACACGCTCACTCAGCGGCTGATCTTCAGCCCCTTGCGCGCCGCGTGCCGCTCCATCGCCAGTTCGATCAGGCGGGTGACCAGCTCGCTGTAGCTCATCCCCGCGGCCTGCCATAGCTTGGGGTACATGCTGATGCGGGTGAAGCCGGGCAGCGAGTTGATTTCGTTGATCAATACCTCGCCATTGTCAGTGAGGAACACATCGACACGCGCCAGCCCGGAGCAGCCCAACACTTCAAACGCCTGCACTGCCAGGTGGCGAATGCGTTCGCTGGCGTCATGACTGATCGCGGCCGGCACCACCACCTGGGCAGCCTGGTCGTCGATGTATTTGCTGTCGTAGGAATAGAACCCGCTGCTCACCACGATCTCGCCGCAACCGCTGGCGATGGGGTTGTCGTTGCCCAATACCGCACATTCGATTTCACGACCCTGAACAGCAGACTCCACCAGCACCTTCTCATCGAACCCCAACGCCAGTTCAACGGCGGCACGGTACTCGGCTTCGCTGCCGACTTTGCTCACGCCCACTGAAGATCCCTGGTTGGCCGGTTTGACGAACAGCGGCAGGCCCAGCGTATTCGCCGCCTTCTCAAACGAAGTGCGGGCCGCATTGCCACGGGTGAGCGTCAAAAACGGAGTGACGGCGATACCGGCGTCACGCAGCAGGCGCTTGCTGATGTCCTTGTCCATGCAAATCGCCGAGCCCAGCACGTCGGAACCGACAAACGGCAGGTCGGCCATGCGCAGCAAGCCTTGCAGGCACCCGTCTTCCCCAAGGGTGCCGTGGACGATGGGAAAGATCACGTCGATATGTTCCAGCACGCCTTGGCCGGAAGTCTCCACGACCTGGCGATTGGCTTTGCCCGGCACGACCGCCAGTTCGCGATTGGATTGGTTGAGGGCGATCAAGGCTGGGTTTTCCTGATTAAGCAGGAAGTTGGAGGTGTCGTTGAGGTGCCAGTGACCGGCCTTGTCGATGCCAATCAGGATCGGTTCGAAGCGCGTACGGTCGAGGGCATCGACGATGTTGCGCGCCGACTGCAACGACACTTCATGCTCAGCCGAACGGCCACCGAAAATAATACCTACCCGCACCTTGCCCATGACTCGACCTCATTGTTGAACGTAGGGCTTCTTACCATGGGCGGTCAGCGCTTGCCAAACGCGCGGGTAGCCAGCGGCTGCACGATCGTACAAGACCCCGCAGACAGCGCGCCCCACACTGAGTTACCGTGTTTCCACCTCTTCCTGTGACAAGTCACCATGGGCAATTCGACCACCCCGCTCGATTGGCTGCACCGTGCGCCGCACGCCAGCGGCCTGGACCGTATCGAGGCGTACTTTGCAGGTTTCGCCTTCGACCCGCATCGCCACGACACTTACGCCATCGGGCGTACGTTGTTCGGCGTGCAGAGTTTTCATTACCGCGGCGGCATGATCCACAGCCTGCCCGGCACGACCATGGTGATTCATCCCGATGAGGTGCACGACGGCCGCGCCGGGAGCGAGGAAGGCTTCAAGTACCGCATGATTTATGTGGAACCGGCGTTGATTCAGCAGATCCTCGGCGGCAGGCCGTTGCCGTTCGTGCCCGCAGGATTGTCCACCGATCCGCGGCTGTTCCGCGCCAGCGAAGTGCTGTTGCAGAACCTGGATTGCCCGGTCGACCCGTTGCAGGAACAGGATGCGTTGTTCGACCTGGCCCAGGCGTTGAGCGCTGCGTCAGGAGCGGTCGTCAGCCGCAAGACGTTCGACTACCTGGCCGCCGAGCGGGCACGGGAATTTATCCACAGTGCCCTGGGCCGCAGCATCACACTCGATGACATGGCCGAGCACGCAGGGCGAGACCGCTGGGGCTTGTCGCGGGATTTTCGCCTGCTGTTCGGCACCAGCCCCTACCGTTACCTGACCATGCGCCGCCTGGACCTGGTGCGCAGCCTCCTGGCCCAGGGCCAATCTCTGGTAGATGCGGCGCTCACCGCCGGCTTCACCGACCAGAGCCATATGACCCGGCAATTTCGCAGCACCTACGGCATGCCGCCGTCGCGCTGGGTGAAGATGCTGGGACGTTGAATGCGTTGGCCAGGCTTACAACTGGCGCCCATCGATCGGCTGGCCGATGCTCAGGAAATGCCCGCCCGCCACGTGGTGCAAGGTGCGCAATGGGTCGTGCCCCTCGAAGTGCCAGCGCCCGTCACTGAAGACACGCTCATCGGCGTAGGCGGCGACCACTTCACCGAGGAACAGGTCGTAGGTCTGCTGGTTATGCGGCTCGGGCAGCAGGCGGCACTCCAACCACGCCACGCCCCCCTCCAGCAACGGTGCGTCGGTGTGTTCACCGTTGAACGTGCGCAAGCCATAGGCGGCGAATTTGTCGAGGTCGCGGCCACTGATGGTACCGACGGTCTGCACCAGGTCGGCCTGGGCCGCACACGGCACCTGCAGCACAAAGGTGCCGGCGCCTTCCAGCAGTTCGCGGGTCCAGGTGGATTTGTCCAACACCACCGCGACCTTCGGCGGTTCGAAATCCATCGGCATGGCCCAGGCGGCAGCCATGATAGTGCGCTGGCCTTCATGAGCGGCGCTCACCAGTACGGTCGGGCCATGATTGAGCAAGCGGTAGGCCTTGGGCAGCGGGACAGGACGGCAGTGTTCGGGGCTCATGCAGGGTGGCTCTTCAAGCGAAAAAACCTACGATACCTCAAGCACAAGCTCCCCGGGTAAGGTCCGCCGTGAGTGGCCAAGCCCTCGGAACATGAAAAAAATCGCCAACACAACGGATCTATAGGGGGGCAACGTCCGATCAGGTATCCTTTTGGCGCAGGAAACAAAAAGAAACAATTATCCTAACCTGTTCGATAAGGAGTCCCGCTTTGGCGTTATCGACTGCTGCGTGGATGGTGCACGACACCCGCCTGATGTTTTGCGTACTACTGGCCATCGCCAGCATCATCGTGCTGATCAGCGCGACCAAGCTACCGCCGTTTCTGTCGATTTTGATCGGCACCTTTATCGCCGGAGTGGGTGCAGGCCTGCCGCCGGAAGATGTGGCCAAGGCCTTCAGCAAAGGCGCCGGGGCGATCCTTGGCGAGGCCGGGATCATCATTGCCCTGGGTTCGATGCTGGGCGCGCTGATGGCCGAGTCCGGTGCGGCCGATCGCATCGCCACCACCCTGCTGGGGCTGGGCAAGGGCAAGTCGCTGCCGTGGGTCATGGCCTTGGTGGCGATGGTGATCGGCTTGCCGCTGTTCTTTGAAGTGGGCCTGGTGATGATGGTGCCGATCATCTTCGTCATGGCCAAGCGCTCGAACCAGCCACTGCTGAAAATCGCCATCCCGGCGCTGGCGGGCATGACCACGTTGCACGCGTTGATGCCGCCGCACCCAGGGCCGCTGATTGCGGTGGGCGCGCTTCACGCCGACCTGGGCCTGACCATGCTGCTGGGCTTTTGCCTGGCGGTGCCGGCGGTGATACTGGCCGGGCCGATCTATGGCAACTGGCTGTCCAAGCGCCTGCATGTGGATGAGCCGGCCGACATCGGCGCGCTGTTCAGCGCGCCGCCCAAGGCACCGCGCCAGCCGAGCTTCGGCGTGTCGTTGCTGATCATTCTGTTGCCGGTGATTCTGATGCTCGGCAGCACCTTGGCCAAAGTCGCATTGCCCGCCGAAAGCAGTGTGGGCATGACGCTCAAGTTCCTCGGCGAACCGCTGATCGCCCTCGGCCTGGCGGTAATCGCTGCGGTGATCTGCCTGGGCTGGGCGGCCGGCATGCCACGCGCCGAGGTCGGCAATACCCTGCGCAAGGCACTCGCGCCGATTGCGGTGTTGCTGTTGACCATAGGAGCCGGCGGCGGCCTCAAGCAAACCCTGCTCGACGCCGGCGTCAGCCAGACCATCAGCAAGGTCGCCGAAGGCGCGCACATGCCGTATCTGCTGCTGGCCTGGCTGATCGCCGTGGCGTTGCGGCAGGCCACGGGTTCGGCAACCGTCGCCACCACCACAACGGCGGGCATCCTGGCGCCGATGATGGCGGGCCTGGCGGCGACACAAAGCTCACTGGTGGCCCTGGCGATCGGCGCCGGCTCGGTGTTCTTCTGCCACGTCAACGATGCCGGGTTCTGGATGGTGCGTGAGTATTTCGGGCTGCAGCTCAAGCAGACCATTTGGGTCTGGTCGGTACTGCAGACCATTGTGTCCGTGGTCGGCCTGGTCGGTACGTTGCTGCTCTGGCACTTCCTGACCTGACCCTCAGGCCATCAAAGCGTGGCGCTTGCCAAACAGCGCCACACTGCCCACCCCCACCGCGCCCATCACCACGCAGTAGCCCACACAGATCCACGGACTGGCGGGCATGAGTGCGATCAGCATCAGCGGCGTGGTGCTGGCCCACAGCGCGTAGGCGATGTTGTACGTGAAGGAAATCCCCGACACCCTCACCGCCGGCGGAAACAGGCCGACCATCACCGAGGGCACGGCGCCCACCACCCCGCAGCTCAAGCCCGCAACGGCATACGCGGCGCCGAGCCACGCACCACCGCCGATCAGGCTGGCGTACAACAGCGCAATCCCCACCGGCAGCAACAGGCTGTAGACCAGCACCGCGCGCCAGGCACCGATGCGGTCCACCAGCAGGCCGGCGAGCACACAGCCGATGTTGAGAAAGACGATGCCCAGCGCGCTCAAGGCGAAGGTGTGACTGGGGCTCATGCCGAAGGTTTTCTGCATCATGGTCGGGGTAATGACCACCAGCACCACCACGGCCGAGGTGAGCACGCAGGTGAGGATCATCGCCGGCAGCAACACCGCGCGATGGTCGCGCAATACGGTGCGCAGCGGCAGTTCGGCGGCAGCCTGTCGGCGCGCCTGCATTTGCATGAAGACCGGGGTTTCACTGAGCCAGCGGCGCAGCCACACGCCGATCACCCCGAACACACCACCGAGCAGGAAAGGAAACCGCCAGGCGTAGTCGAGGATCTCAGCGGGCGTAAAGACTTGCGCCAGCAGCGTTGCGGTCAGAGCGCCAAGCAAGTAACCGAAGGTCAGCCCGGCCTGTAGGAAACCGAGCGCGTAACCGCGATGGTTGCGCGGCGCATGCTCGGCAACGAAGGTCCAGGCACTGGGCACTTCACCGCCCACCGCCGCGCCTTGCAGCACCCGCAGCGCCAACAGGATCAGCGGTGCGAAATAACCGATCTGGGCGTAGGTGGGCATGATCCCGATCAGCAGGCAGGGCAAGGCCATCATCAGGATGCTCAGGCTGAATACGCGTTTGCGTCCCAGGTGATCGGCAAAATGCGCCATCAGGATGCCGCCCAACGGGCGCGCCAGGTAGCCGGTGACAAAGATGCCGAAGCTTTGCAGCAGGCGCAGCCACTCGGGCATTTGCGGCGGGAAGAACAGTTGGCTGAGGGTCAGCGCGAAAAACACAAAGATGATGAAATCATAGATTTCCAAGGCACCGCCCAAGGCAGCCAGGCCCAGGGTTTTGTAGTCGGAGCGGGAAAAGCGCTGCGCCTGTGCGACAGAGGTGGCAGTCATGGAGTGGCTCGGCAGACAAACAAAATGGCGTGCAGGTTATGAGCTGAACCGGATCATGGCAATCGCGGCAGATATATTTGTTTTCCTCATGGATCGATGAAGATAACTGCATTCCCATATGAATGGCCGTAGCGGAATATGCCGTCCAATTGCCAAACCCATAATAACGACAAGAGGTAATGACTCGTGGCCGACGCTATCGAAGAAAGCCGCTATGCCCGATTCGCCCTGCGCTGCTCCAATTTTGCCGAACGCTGGTTCCCGGACTCCTGGGTGTTTGCCGCGCTCGCGGTGATCATCGTCGCCGTGGCGACCCTGGGCATGGGCGCCGCCCCGACCGACGCCGCCAAAGCCTTTGGCGATGGTTTCTGGAGCCTGATCCCGTTCACTATGCAGATGGCCTTTGTGGTGATTGGCGGTTATGTGGTCGCCAGCTCGCCGCCGGCGGTGCGCTTGATTGACCGCCTGGCCCGCATTCCGAAGAACGGCCGCTCGGCCGTGGCGTGGGTGGCGCTGATTTCCATGGTCGCGTCGTTGCTGAATTGGGGCTTGTCCCTGGTGTTCGGCGGTCTGCTGGTGCGGGCGCTGGCTCGGCGCACCGACCTGCGCATGGATTACCGCGCGGCGGGTGCGGCCGCCTATCTGGGCCTGGGCGCGGTGTGGGCGCTGGGACTGTCGTCGTCGGCCGCGCAGTTGCAGGCCAACCCAGGCAGTTTGCCGCCATCCATCCTGGCCATCACCGGGATGATCCCCTTCACCGAGACGATCTTCCTGTGGCAATCCGGCGTGCTGTTGCTGGCGCTGATCGTGGTGTCGCTGATCATCGCCTACGCCACCGCCCCAGGCCCCAACAGTGCGCGCGACGCCCAGGCCTGTGGCGTCGATCCGGCCTTCAACCTGCCCAAGCCGCAGGCACCGACGCGCCCCGGCGAATGGCTGGAACACAGCCCGCTGCTGACCATCCTGCTGGCGCTGCTGGCCGCCGGTTGGCTGTTCCATGAGTTTTCGACCAAGCCGGCGATCAGTGCCATCTCGGGGCTCAACACCTATAACTTTCTGTTCATCATGGTCGGCGCGCTGCTGCACTGGCGCCCGCGCAGCTTCCTGGATGCGGTGGCCCGCGCGGTGCCGACCACCACCGGGGTGTTGATCCAATTCCCGTTGTACGGCTCGATCGCCGCGCTGATGACAGTGGTCAAGGGCGGCGACGGCCAGACCCTGGCGCACCATATCTCGACCTTCTTCACCTCCATCGCCTCCCACGACACCTACGCGCTGCTGATGGGGGTGTACTCGGCGGTGCTGGGCTTCTTTATTCCTTCGGGCGGCGGCAAGTGGATCATCGAGGCGCCGTACGTGATGCAGGTGGCCAACGATCTGCAATACCACCTGGGTTGGTCGGTGCAGATCTACAACGCCGCCGAAGCGCTGCCGAACCTGATCAACCCGTTCTATATGCTGCCGCTGTTGGGAGTACTGGGGCTCAAGGCGAGGGATTTGATCGGTTTTTCGTTCGTGCAATTGCTGGTGCATGCGCCGCTGGTGCTGTTCTTGTTGTGGGCGTTGGGGACCACGCTGGCGTATTTGCCGCCGGTGATGCCGTAGGCAATGGAGAGTGCGCCTGTTATTGCAACGGGCGCAGTCAATCAGGCGCGACAGCCGGTATATGTGCTCGGTCTGATGCGACATTGCAGTCGACTGTCAGGCAGTCATCGGGGGCAAGCCCCCTCCCACAGGTTCTCGCAGCGCCGACAGGTCGCGCTGTTGTCTTGGTTCCGTCATATCCCCCTGCTACCGTCCTGCGAAATATCTTGCAACATCTCGCCAGGACTCCCCCGCAATGAGTGACGAGCACAAAGACCGCCCCTCCCCCGATTCTGTAACTCAACCGCCTGTGGACACCAGCCGTCGGCGCTTCCTGGGAGGCGCGGCGGTACTGGGGGTGGGCGCTACCTTGAGCGGCTGCGGCAATACCAGCGAAGCGCCCGACACACCGCAGGAACGACCACTGACGCCGCAGGAACTGGACAAGGCCTTGCGCGAACAGGTGAAAACCGTGGTGGTGATCTACGCCGAAAACCGCAGTTTCAATAATCTGTTTGCGGATTTTCCCGGCGTGGAGAAACCACTGTCGGCGCTCTCCGCCGCCGACTACCAGCAGCGCGACCGCGACGGCAGCCTGCTGACCACCCTGCCTGCAGTTTGGGGCGGTGTGCTGCAGGTAGGCCCGCAAAGCGTGGACGGGGTGACTTACCCCAATGACGTGCAATTCCAGGAAAACCTGCCCAACGCACCGTTCGCCCTCAAGGGCCCGAATGCCGAAGACTTGCCTTTGAGCCTGGTGACCCGCGACTTATGGCATGTGTTCTACCAGAACCAGATGCAGATCAACGGCGGCAAGAACGACGGTTTTGTTGCCTGGGCCGATTCCGGCGGCCTGGTGATGGGCCATTACGCCCAGAGCCGTTATTCCCTGCGTCTGTGGGACGTGGCCAAAGAGTTCGTGCTTTGCGACAACTTCTTCCAGGGCGCGTTTGGCGGCTCATTCCTCAACCATCAATACCTGATCAGCGCCACCGCGCCGGTGTACCCGAACGCGGCGCAATCGGTGGCCAAATCGCAGATCGCCACGTTGCAAAGCGATGACCCCACCGACACGCGCCTCAAGCCATTGGACAAATCCCCGGCCAGCGCCATGACCGGCCCGCCGCAATTCGGCCCCAGTGCGTTGACTCCGGACGGTTATGCGGTAAACACCCTGGCCCCGCCCTATTGGCCGACCTGGATCCGCGACCCGCAGAATCCGGATTACTCCAAGCCCGACCTGCCCAATGTGCTGGTGCCGCAGACCCACGAACACATCGGCGACAAGCTGTCGAAGAAGAATGTCGACTGGGCCTGGTACGCCGGGGCCTGGCAGGCGACGCTGGATCAGTTCAAGGATTCGGGCGGGATCCCCAAGATTCCCAATTTCCAGTACCACCATCAGCCGTTCAACTACTTCAAGCAACAGGGGCCGCAGAACCCGGCGGAGCGCAGCAAGCGTCTGCGCGATGGGGGGTTGGGCGATGAGTCCAGTACCAACAAGTTCTTTGCCGATGCGCAGGCTGGAAAGCTGCCGGCAGTGACGTTCTACAAGCCTCAGGGCAACCTGAACATGCACGCCGGTTACGCCGATGTGGCGTCGGGCGACCGGCATATCGTCCGCGCGCTGAAGGTGTTGCAGGAAAGTGCGCAATGGAAAAACATGGTGGTAGTGGTGACCGTCGATGAAAACGGCGGCTGGTGGGACCACGTGGCACCGCCCAAGGGTGATCGCTGGGGCCCTGGCACGCGCGTTCCGGCGCTGGTGGTGTCGCCCTTCGCGCGCAAGGGCACAGTGGACCACACGGTTTACGACACCGCGTCGATCCTGCGGTTGATTACTCGGGTTTTCCAGCTCGAGACCCTGCCCGGCCTGAAACAGCGCGACGACGCGATGATTGCACGCGGCCAGGTACCGATGGGCGATCTGAGCAACGCATTGCACTTCAGCGTGTAGGGTTTCTTATCCAATAGCGACATGTTCGCTGATTTAGCACGCGGTTTTCCTGGTCAGCCGCTACTGTGTGCAAGTGGGCCTTCATCCCGCGCAGACGGGCTTTCGCTGACAAGGAATCAATTATGTTCACATCGACCAGGCTGTCCCTGACCCTGGCCGCACTGATGGTCAGTGCGGTCGTGCAGGCCGATATCGAAGTACCTCTGGGCAGTACCCAGCGCGTCACCCAATTGTTCGCCTTTCCCAATAACTGCAATGTGATCTGTTATCGGCCCTGGACGCTGGAGCAGACCGCCGAGCATTACCTGAACCAGAGCCTGCAGCGCGACGGTTACAGCCGCGCCAAAGTCAGCGTCAAAAGCCATGACGGCCAGGTGACGGCGACATTCAGCGGCGTGCCGGACGGTTATGGCCAGCCATTGACTACCCTGCTCAACACCGCCGACCTGGCGTATCAGGGCGCCAGCAAACTCAACAGCGACGGCAAGTGGGCCTATAACTGGTACCTGTTCCTGCCGCTGGGCATGGCCCTGGAAAACCGCAAGAGCATCGAATTGCTGCACTTCCCGCCGGACTATTCGCTGACCCAGGCCCAGGATTACCTGGAATCGGCCACCACCGACCGTTGGGCCACGCTGCTCACCGACAACGGCGTGCCGGCCACCGAAACCCCGGCCTACCAGACCATCATCGATATCGCCCCCATCGCCGCACCCTCCAATGCCGGTAAAGATTTGGAGGCGGTCTACAGCTATTTCACCGACTACCAGACGCGCATGGTCAAGGAATTGAGCCTGTTGCCCAACGGCGCGCTGCCGATGGTGGCGTTCGGCGCACCGGTGCGTAACTGGATCAAGCAGCAATACGGGCAAACCGTGGGCGTGCTGGGCCTGGCGCAGATCAGCCCGGCTGTCGGTAAGAGCGTATCGGTGCTGGGCTCCAACCACCCCAGCTATATCTGGTACGCCGCCGACCCGGCGACGTATGACGGCAACGAGCAGAAGGCCGACGAGGCGGGTTTGAAAGTCATGGGCCAGGACTTGAGCGCCGCCTGCTGGCAGGCGGGCATGGGCCAGAAACCGGCGAGCGATGCGAACGTGCTGCTCCAGGCCTGTATGAACACCTGGCAGGTCACGCGCAAGGAACAGACCTGTGAATTGTTCTACACCTCGGTGCGCAAACTGACCCCGACCGAAGCTAACGCCAAGTGCGCCACCCCGACCATAAAAACTCAGCTCAAGCAACTGAAGAACGCCGCCCCGACGCCGACAATCATGGCGCCGCACCTGTAGGGCGCCACCCTGCGCGAACGATTTCTACTGTCATATTTGACAGTAGAAATCGGATCCAACTTCGGCGAACCTTGAGCCGCGCCCATCCATTGCAAGACTGGCAGTCAGACATTATCCGCAGGTCGAAGCAGCCTGACCAAGGGCCCACCTAGGAGAGTCATGAAAACTCAAACCATGGGTATGGCTGAAACGGCAGCAAATGATTGCCTGTACCCTTTCAAGACATTGCTCGTTGAGCGAGGCTACCCCTCGTCCAAACACTTCAAGATCGTTGGCAAAGGCGGCGGTGTCGAGGCGCGCGTTGGATTCGACAGCCGTGTGCTGATTGCACAGGTTTCCGGCTACGCCGTGAACAAACGAGGCCCGCGCACGCTGCAGTTGTCGCCGCGTATCCACTTGTACGACTGCTGGTTCTGCGGCCTGCTGCGGCACTCGTGTAACCCGAATGTATTTTTCGACAGCACCTACCTCGAGTTGTGGACCGTAAGGCCCATCCCCGCCGGCACGCCACTGACGCTCGATTACGCCAGCAACGAGGACACCCTGTCCCGACAATTCGCCTGCCATTGCGGCGAGCTCAATTGCCGGGGCTGGATCACGGGTCGCGATGAGCCGCTGAACGCCGAAGGGCAGGCGTTCATGGCTCGATGGCGCGAGCGTAAGCGCCCTTAAGCTTCGCCCAGCGGACGCAGGCGGTATTGCGGTGGCAGTTGCTCGAAGCCGCTGATGGTGGTGTTCAGGCTTTTCCAGCGGCCATCCTTGATGCCGTAGATGCAACCATGGATCGACAGGCTCTGCCCGCGGTGCCAGGCGTTTTGCACAATGCTGGTGTGGCCGACGTTGGCTACTTGCTGAATCACGTTCAGCTCGCACAGCCGGTCCACACGCTCTTCTTCGGTCGGCAGCTGGGCCAGCACGTCACGGTTCTCATAGTAGAGATCACGAATGGTGCGCAGCCAGCCGTCGATCAGGCCGAACTGGCGGTCCTGCATGGAAGCACGCACGCCTCCGCAGCCATAGTGCCCGGTGACGAGGATGTGTTTGACCTTGAGTACATCGACTGCGTACTGGATCACCGACAGGCAATTGAGGTCGGTGTGCAGCACCACGTTGGCCACGTTCCGGTGCACGAACAGATCGCCCGGCAGCATGCCGACGATCTCGTTGGCCGGCACCCGCGCATCGGAACAGCCGATCCACAGGTATTCCGGGGTTTGCTGGCGGGCGAGCTTGGCGAAGAATTCGGGATCTTCCTGTTTGATCGCATCCGCCCAGCGTTCGTTGTTATCAAGCAGGTCTTGTAGTTCGTTCATCAGGAAAGCCTCAGGAATGATGCGCAGCTGTGTGACACACGACCACTCGTCCAGGTCACGCCCATGCGCAATTAGCTTGAATCTTTAGGGCGCCGTGCCTGTCCACACACTATATGCCCCACAGTATGAGGATTGGCCATGACTGAATCACGACGTCCCTACGGCGCTACCCAGCCCGAACCGATTGATGACAACGAAGACCGCATGGGTTCGATGCGCGAGCTGGATTTTGACGACGAGGCACCCAGCGCAGAAATCGGCGACGAAATCCCCCGTGGCGAGCGCGAACACTTGATGCCTGACGAGCGCGTGCGTGAAGCCGGGATGACCGGGGCTTCCACCGACGATCATGAATCGACCGACGACGACATGAGCCCGGAAACCCTGATCCACGAAGATGGCGCACGGGATGCACGAGAGGCCGGCGAAGACAGCCCCGCCGATTTCGATCTGAGTGTTGTGGACGAAGACGAGATTGGCGCAGGAAATGGTCTGGATGAGGCAGAACTGGCGGATATCGACCCTGTAGATGGTAATCGCTGACCGGCGCAGTTCAACCTGCGGGAGCCGGCTCAGCCGCTCCCGCATCGGCTCGGGTGGTCAATCGACCAGGGTGCAGGCCATGACCACCGCATCTTCACGCCCACCGACCGCCGGGTAGTAATCTCGGCGACGGCCGATTTCATTGAACCCGTAGCGCTCGTACAACCGAAAGGCCCCGGTATTGCTGTCACGCACTTCCAGGAAACACTCCCGCGCATTCGCCGCATAGGCACGCGACATCAGGTGTTCCAGCAGTGCCAGGCCCAGGCCACGGCCCTGGTTCTCCGGCTTGACCGTAATATTGAGCAGATGCGCCTCGTCGAGAATGATCTGCACCACGCCGTGCCCCACCTGCTGCTCGCCTTCGAACATCAGCCAGATCTGATACTTGCCCAGCCCATCGAGGAAAATGCCACGGGTCCAAGGGTGGCTGAACGCCGCGTATTCGATTTTCAGCACCGCGTCGAGGTCGGCCTCGGTCATCGGGCGGAAAGATAAAGCCTCACTCATCGGTTGTTTTCCAGCGCGCCATCAGCCGGCGCATGGCTTGCCAGACATCAGCCTTACGCTGTGGCTCTTCCATTAATAATTCCAGGCCCGGCAGGGCCCATACCGAGCCCAGGCTTTCGACCTGCAGCTCGCGATACCACGCCTCGGCGTTGGCTTCACCGGCAAACCGCACGGCGGGCAGGCCAATCAGCCACACGCACACGCTGGGTTCGTCTTCCAGGCGCGCCGCGACAAACCCTTGCACGAAGTCGCGCGCGGCCTCCGGGCCTTGATCCATGGTGCCCCGCGCCAGCAACGGCCAGCGCACCGGGTCGCCGACGATCTGCGGGCTGTCGGGCAGGCCGGCGGCACGCAGCATGTCCTTGAGCAGCAGGTAGGCCGGGTCGCGGGTTTGGAAGCGCTCGCCGGTAGGCAGTTCCACCAGCAGCAGGCAGCGCCCGGCACGCAGCAATTGCAGGGCAAAACGCGGCGGCGGCACCACCGGCGCCTTGACCACCGGCGCAGCCTCTTCGGCCACTGTGGGCTTGGTCACTGGCGAAGGCCGCGGGACTTCGACCTTGGTCCGCTCCACCGCCGGGCGTGTCTCGGGCACCGACTTGATCACCGCGACCGGCGGGGCCGCTTCCTCCCCCGAAGACTCCAACACCACATCGGGCTCAAGCGCCTGCAACAGCTCGGGCCGCGATGGCGCAGCAAACGGCAGTTCGGTACGGGGCAGCCAATTGACCACCTGCATGGCGGTCAAGTAAGCGCGACGTCGGGACTCGATAAGCACAGCTCGGCCACTTGTGGATAAGTAAAGAGCGGGGATTCTACCGCTGTTCGCTCTCAATCGCCCACTGCGCACTGACCGGCTGTGGATAAATCCCCCGTCCGATGCAGTACAATCGCGACTTTTAATCGCCAACCAGCCGGCCATTCCCATGATCGAACCCAAGCGCGTCCTGCGCGCCCTCGCCGAACACTGGGCCTTACTTGAGCCACTGTGCGAACACTTCGACCAAGGCACCCTGAGCCTGAGCGAGCTGCGCGCGCAACTGGCCGCCCAACAACTGGACAGCACGCCGCAGGACATCACCAGCCTGCTGGACGTGTGGATTCGCCTCGACATCCTCGTACCTGTGGCCAAGAGCCCGAACCGCTTCGAGCTTAACGCCCAGATTCACGATTTCCTGGCCTACCTTCGCAAGGAGCACCGGCTCGGCCTGTGCCTGGAGATCGAAGCCTACCTGCGCCACCTCGAGCGTCTGGCCGGCTATATTCAGGACGCCTTCGACATCCGCGACGGCCACGACCTGGCTCGCCAACTGCGCCTGCTCGATATGCGCGTGCGCGACGTGCTGAAAAAACTCGCCAACGATGAACAGGCCCTCGCCGCCGTGGCCGACCGCGCCAAGACCAGCGACCGGCAGATTCCGTTGCGCCAGCGCTATGCCGAAGTCCTGGCGACCTGGGATGAATACGTCGAACCGATGATCCAACTGGTGAACGCCGACGGCGCCTTCGAACAAGGCGTGCGCAAGGTCGAGAATGTGCTGTTGCGCCTGCTCACCGAACAGCAGCGCCTCGGCCATCTGGTGGACGATGACATGCTGCTGCGCACCCACGCGCGCATCCTCGAAATGCAGACCAGCGCCCAATTGACCTTGCGCCATGCGCGGGAACTGTTGCTGCCGCTGCGTGAAGAAGCGCGCCGGCACAACGCCGTGACCCGTGGCGCGGCGTTGGCCTTGTCAGCGATTCGACGCAAAGGCCTGGACGCGGTGCCGCAAGCGGCGATGCCTATGTTCACCCGACCGCAAAGCACCTTCCTGGGCAGCGCGAGCCAGGTGGAAGCCTATGTGTATGCCCTGGCGAACTTCGAGCCCAAGCCTGCGCGGTTCCCCAAGGCACACAAGTCCCACAAGGGCGAAGCCCAACGCGCGCCGCGCACGGTCAAGGAGATGCTCGAGCGCTGCGAAGACGCACTGCCGATGCCGGACCTGATGACCTGGCTGCTGGAGCAGGAGCCCGACGGCGCCACCGACGAGTTGCTGTACTGGTTCTCGCGCCTGTCCCGGGAAAAACGCTTCAAGCGCGAACGCCTGGAACGTCGCGATTACCACACCCACGAGCATCAGGTCAGCCTGCGCTCTTTCGCCCTGCTCCCGGCCACGCCTGACGCGGCCGAGCATTCTGCGAGCATTCCTCATGCATCTTGATCTATCCGAACTGTCCCAGCTGGCGCCGATTTTCCGCGAGCTGTTCAAGGGTTACCACGTCAGCCGCCGCGACCCGGAGCTGTACGCCCAACTGTCGAACTTCCAGGACCAGTACCGCATGCTGTTCAAAGCCCTGGGCTTTGAGCTGGTGTGCGACACCCGCGGTTTCTATTACTTCGTGCCGGACACCGCCGTGGCTGCCGCGCAGGTCAACAAGACCGCGCAGCGCCTGGCGTTGTTCACCTTCATCCTCGTCGAGCACCTGGCCGACCAGGGCCGCGACCCGATCGCCGTGCTCGACGGCGGCAGCCTGGGTCGCGACGAACTGCCCTCGCTGCTGGAAAAGTACCGCGACCTGTTTATCCAGGCTGAAGTGCAAACCCAGGAAGAACTCGAAGAAAAAATCATGCGCCGCATGACCCAGCTCGGATTCGCCGGCGAAGACAACGGCGTGTACCGCTTCCTGCCACCAATGCATCGCTTTCTCGACGTGTGCCTGTCGGTGCAGCAGGACCGCGATCTGGCGGCCAGCGTGCACAGCGTGTTGCCACTGCCGGCGCCGGTGATCATCGACGAAGACAGCGATGAAAAACTGTTGCAGACCGATGATCCGCTGGATCTGAGTGACTTTGACGAAGAAAGCGAAGAAGACGCCTTGGCCCGCGCCATCGCCGAAGAACAGGAGACCGACGCATGAGTAAGGAACGCTACGGCATCCGCCGCTTCGCCCTATTGAACACCGCCGGCTACAGCCTGGGCCTGTTTCCGCTGGAAGAGCCGCTGTCGGTGTACGGCGCGAACAACCTGGGTAAATCCGCCTCGATCAACGCGCTGCAGTTCCCGATCCTGGCGCGCATGTCGGACATGAGTTTCGGCAAGTACACCTTGGAACAATCGCGGCGTTTTTACTTTGCCAGCGACACCAGCTACATCCTCGTCGAAGTCTCCCTGCCCCACGGCCCGCATGTGATCGGGGTGGTCGGTCGCGGCCCCGGCGGCGGTTTCGGCCACCAGTTTTTTGCCTACGCGGGCAAGCTGGACCTGGCCCATTACCAGCAGAACGACACCTGCCTGCGTCAGAAAGAGCTGTTCACCAACCTGGAGCGAGAGGGCCTCAAGGCCTATGAGCTCAAACCGGATGAACTGCGGCGCTTGCTGGTGGGTGGCCACACGTCGATCCCGCTGGACCTGACGTTGATCCCGCTGCGTTCCACCAGCGAGCAGAGCCTGAAGACCTTCCGCGCGCTGTTTATCAACCTGCTGCACATGCGCGAAATCACCGCGGCCAAGCTCAAGCAACTGTTCCTCGATGCGTTTGAACACAGCCTGCGGTCCGGCAGTGTGGATTACATCGCCGCGTGCGAAGAAGCCTTCCGCGATGTGCGACGCATGGAACAGGACTACAACTCGCTGGTGGCCGCCGGGCCGCTGGTCGAAGCCCTGGCCAATGGCGTGAAACAGCGCGACATTCTGCGTGGCAAGCTGCATCGTCTGTCGCCGCTGCTGGATTCGCTGCTGGGGACCTGGTCGGACTACGCCAGTGCGCGCAAGGAAGAGCTGACGATCCAGGCCGAGCACTACCGCAACGAGCAGGACGCCCTGCAGAACGACCAGCGCGGCGGTACTCAGGAACTGATGCGCCTGGAGCGGGAGATCAGCGGCATCCAGCGTTGGCTGGGTGAATTGTCGGTGCTCAAGCATCGCTTTGCGCTGGTGGATGACGTCAAGGTGCTGGAGCAACAGCTGCTGGCCGCCAAGGACGCCCACGACGAACTGGCCGGCGCACTGGCACAGTCGCGGCAGTTCAGCGCCGAAGACCTGGATGAGCGTTTGCGTGATCTGGAAAAGCGCTTGAAGTCAGTCAAGCAACAGCTCGATCACGCGGACAACAACAGTTACGCCAAACTGCGCGAAGAATTCTCACAGCAGGACGTCGAGCGTCTGATGCGTCTGTTCAACAGTTCGCTGTTCAGCCTGCCGCTGGGCGAACACGGCATCACGCTGGACGAGGACGGTCAGTGGGTCAAATCCCTGGAGCAGATCCTTGATGGTTTCAAGGGCGAGCGCTTTGAAGTACCGGGGCTGTCCATCGATATCTCGCACATCGAACCGCCGGCATTGCAGGCCCTGGCGGACCGCGCGGCTTTGCGCGATCAGAAAGAGCGCCTTGAAAAAGAACTCAAGCAGCTCAAAACCCAGCAAGCCGTGGCGGCGGACCGCGCGGCGAGCAAAACCCAGACCGAAGCGTTGTACCAACAGGTGCTGGATGCGCAAAAAGCTTTGGAAGACTTCCGCCGCGCGCAGACCCTGAGCGCCGAGGAAGGCGAAAAACTGGAAAGCCTGGCGCAGATGGAAGCGGCGCAGGACGAGTTGAAACGCTCCAGCGATGCGTTCACCGAGCGCGTCCAGCAACTGTCGGCCAAGCTGCAACTGGTCGGGCGGCAGATCGGCGACATGGAAGCCAAGCAGCGCACCCTGGATGACGCGCTGCGCCGTCGCCAGTTGCTGCCGGCGGATCTGCCGTTCGGCACACCGTTCATGGACCCGGTCGATGACTCCATGGACAACCTGCTGCCGTTGCTCAATGACTATCAGGACAGTTGGCAGGGCCTGCTGCGCGCCGACGGCCAGATCGAAGCGCTGTACGCTCAGGTGCGCCTCAAGGGTGTGGCCAAGTTCGACAGCGAGGATGATGTGGAACGTCGCCTGCAACTGCTGATCAACGCTTATGCCCACCGCACGGATGAAGCCCTGACTCTTGGCAAGGCACGCCGCGCGGCGGTCACCGATATCGCGCGAACCTTGCGCAATATCCGCAGCGACTACGACAGCCTGGAACATCAGCTGGCGCTGTTCAACCGCGAGATCAACAAGCGCCAGGTGTCCAACCTGCAAAGCTTCCGCATCGTGCTGGCGCCGAACAAGGAAGCGCTCAAGCATATCGACCAGATCATCCACAGCGCCGGGCAGTATGAGGAAGGCGAAACCTTGTCGGTATTCGACCTCAGCCAGAGCGCCGAGCAAGACAACAAGAACGAAGAAGCCAAGGAATACCTGGCTCGCCTGGTGGCCGCTAATCACAACCAGTTGGGCCTCAAGGATCTGTTCGAGCTGGCCTTCGAAATCACTAAGGTCAACGGCCAGCCGGTGATCCACACCGATATCGATGGCGCGGCGTCCAACGGCACTACCATGACCATCAAGGCGCTGACCAACATGTATTTGTTGCTGCACCTGATGGACCGTGACCAGGCCGGCCGCGTGCGCTTGCCGTACTACCTGGATGAGGCGGCGGATATCGATGAGAAGAACCAGGCAGCGCTGCTGGAAACCAGTTTGCAGTTGGGCTTCGTGCCGATCCTGGCGAGCGTGAAACCCCAGGTATCCGCCCAGGTGGCGATCGACCTGGAAGGTGGCAGCGGGCCGAACGGCATCTATATCGACGAGGCGGACTGGAAGTACATCCGTCGCCATGATGTGGTGAAGGCGACGGTGAATGTGCAGGCGGATGAACCGGAGCTGGATGAGGTCTGACCTGCGGCACTGAAATGCAAAAAGGCCGCGATTTTATGGATCGCGGCCTTTTTGGTTTTTGCAATGATGTTGAGGGCCCCATCCGGGGCAAGCCCCCCGGTTTATCTGCCCAGTGGAATTTTAGGCGCCCAGGTCAGCCATTCGTCTTCAAATTTGTCGAACAGCGCAAAGGTTTGTTGCGGTCGCGCGGCGTTGCCCATGCGCTCGCCTTCCGGCGTCGCGAAGGCAATGCCGCCAGCAACCAGGGTCTCCAGGGATTCGGTGCGTACCGTTGCGCCTTTGAACAAGCCGAAGTCGAGGCCGAAACCGCTGGTGTTCCAGAAGCGGCTGCCGCTGCGCACAAGTGGCGCGTACTTGGGCTCGATCAGGATATGAATCAGCACACGGTCGGCGGTTTGCCCCAACTCGTAGCCGGTGACTTTGCCCACGGTGACCTCACGGTAGGTAACCGGCACGCCTTCCTTCAACGAACCACGACGCGCGGCGCTCAGCACCAGGCTCAGGCCGGCCTCTTGGTGGACGGCTTCCGGCGGCTGGTTCAGCGCGACGAAACTCTTCTGCGGGCCAGCATTTTTCGCTGCCGGTTGCACTTCGATGTACTGGCCGGTGACCAGGGTTTCGAGATTCGAGGTTTTCATCAGGCCCAGCTCAGGCTTGACCACCCAGAATTGGCTGCCGGCCCGCGCGATGCGATCCGCCACTTGGGTAATACGGGCGGTCAGCAGCACCGACTGCATATCGGCACTGAGGTCGACGTTCTCGATCTTGCCGACATCCAGGCCTTTGAAGCGCACAGGAGTTCCCGGACGAAGGCCGTCGGCACGGTCCACCTTGATGGTCACCAGGGTGCCATGTTGGTTGGCCGCTTCACGGTCGGCAAACAGGCGGAAACGAGGGATACGTTTTTTCAGCGGTACATTAGGCTGTGGCGTTTCGAATGCGATCCCGCCCGCCATCAGGCTGGCCAAGGATTCACTCTTGACCTGGATGCCACCGGTGAGGCCGCCAGTCAGGGTCACGCCGCTGGCATTCCAGAACCGCGTCGAACCGTTGACCAGGTTTTCGTATTCCTTCTCGATGTGAACGCCGATCACCAGCTGCTTATTCTTGCGCGAGAACTGGTAGCTCTGCACCGAACCGACCTTAACCTGCTTGTAGAGGATCGGGCTGCCGACATCCAGGGAGCCCAGGTTATCGGTGAACAACACCATGTGCAGACCTGGGGAACGCAGGTCCAGCGGTGGCGCTTTGGCGCGCGCGACAAACTCACGTTGCGGAGCACTGCCTTTATCGCCGGGGCGGATGGCGATGTAGTTACCTTTTACCAAGGCTTCCAGGCCGGTGATGCCGGCCAGAGAGATGGACGGCTTGACCACCCAGAATTGAGTGTCCTGTACCAGGTAGTCTTCCGCCAGGGGGTCGAGGGTCAACTCGGCGTTGGCGCTGGACAGATCCGGGTCGATCTTCAAGGTTTTAAGGCTACCGACCTGAATGCCTTTGTACATGACTGGAGTGCGGCCCGCTTGCAGGCCCTCGAAGTCGGTGAGCTTGACCTTGACCCGAATGCCGGCCGCGGCGGCGTCGAAATCTTCGTACAAACGAAACGGCAGACTTGGATCCGTGGGCGGGCTGTCCTTGCGATTCTCCGGAGTAGCGAACGCGATACCGCCGGCGACGATGCTGGAGAGCGATTCGCTGCGCACCTTCACACCGGAGAGATTAGCGTCGATGCTGATGCCGCTCGCATTCCAGAAGCGCGTGTGTTTGCGCACCAGGTGAGCGTAGGTCGGCTCGATATAAAGCTTGATCTCGACCGTGCTCTGGTCTTCGGACAGCAGGTAGCTTTTGACCTGACCAACCTGGATCTGCTTGTAGAACACTGGGCTGCCACGATTCAGTGAACCCAGACGGTCGGCTTTGACGGTCAGGTGCAGGCCGGGCTTGGCGTCCGATAAAGGTGGCTCTTCGGAGAGAGCCTTGAATTTACGCGTGGGTTCGCCATCGCCGGGGCTGGCGGCGATGTAATTGCCGGAGACCAGGGTTTCCAGGCCGGTGATACCGGCGAGGCTGACGCTTGGCTTGACCAGCCAGAAACGCGTATTGGTCTTGAGGTATTGCTCGACGTCCTTGCCCATCTCGATGGTGGCGATTACCCCGCGGTTGCTGCCTTCGTCGTCCAGCGCCAGGGCTTTGACCTTGCCCACGGGCATGCCTTTATAGACCACCTCGGTTTTGTTGACCTGGATGCCTTCGCCGCTTTCAAAGCGCACTTGAATCTCGATGCCCTGTTGCGAGTAGGCACGCCAGCCAAGCCAGCCGCCAATGATCAAGGCAATCAGGGGCAAGACCCAAATGGCCGACCAATTGGAGGCGGGGCGGGTTTTAGCTTTAGGCAAGTCACTCATGGTCGTCGTCCGACTCCGTGTTATCCCAAATCAGTCGGGGATCGAAAGTTACAGCGGCAAGCATCGTCAAGATCACCACACTGGCGAACGCTGCAGCGCCGAGGTTGGCCTCGACGCTGGCAAGTCGTCCAAAGTTAACGACCGCCACCAGAATGGCGATCACGAAGATATCCAACATGGACCAACGTCCAATGAATTCGATAAAACGGTACATCACGATACGTTGTTGTGCGGAGAGCGGCTGATGACGCTGCACCGAAAACAGGAGCAGCCCAATGCCCACGAGCTTAAAAGTCGGCACCAGGATACTGGCGATGAACACCACGGCGGCGATGGGAAACATACCGTGCTGCACCAACTGGATCACACCGGCCATGATAGTGCTGGGTTCTCCCTGGCCGAGTGAGTTGACCGTCATGATCGGCAATACATTGGCGGGGATATACAGAATCGCAGCGGTAATCAGCAACGCCCAGGTACGCACAAGGCTGTCAGGGCGGCGTGCATGGATCAGCGCACCACAACGAGTGCAGGTTTGCTCATCAGTATCAGGCTCTTGCCTGTTCAACTCATGGCATTCGGTACATATCAGAATACCCGCATCAATCGCCCGCATGATCATCCTCTCCTGACAGCGCTTGCCAGATCTGGTGGGGCGACATCACCACCTCAAGCAGGACTTGAACCATTAATAAACTGATAAAGCAGAACAGGCCCAAGCCGATCGTGATGGAGGCCATGTCTGCGAGCTTTACGATCGCTACGAGCACCCCCATCAAATAGACTTCCAGCATTCCCCAATCCTTCATATGGTGGTAGATGCGGTACAGCAGTAACCCGTAACTGCGGCCGATCTTCCAACGAACACTCAGCAACACCAACAATTGGCATAGCAGCTTGAGCAAGGGGATGCCCATGCTGCACAGGAACACCACGATGGACACGCCTTGCATACCGGTGTCGAACAAACCAACAACGCCGCTCCATACGGTATCTTCCGAGGATTGCCCGAGTAGATTGAGCTGCATGATGGGTAGAAAGTTCGCGGGTATGTATAGCAACAAAGCGGCTAGCACCAACGCCAGGCTTCGTTCAATCACGTTATGGCGGTGAGCGTAGAGCTCATAACCGCAGCGCGGACATTGGGCCTTTTCTCCAAGGGCGAGCTCTGGCTTGCGCATCAGCAGGTCGCACTCATGGCATGCCACCAGATCGTCCAGCGGTAAGTCCGATACCTCAAGGGCATCAACTGGATCGGGCATAGGTAGGGCTCTGACTCTAAAAAAGGTTAGGTGCCTATTCTAATGATCTGGTTCAGAAATAACTGTGCAAATTTGTCGGGCGGCTTGACGAGGCGTGTGCAGGCGCAATGGCTGATAACAGTACTCGCGCTGATGCCGGCGGCGCTTTTCGAGCGCCCAAAACAAAACCCCAACTGCTCTCGCAATTGGGGTTTCGGAATTTAATCTTGACGATGACCTACTCTCACATGGGGAAACCCCACACTACCATCGGCGATGCATCGTTTCACTGCTGAGTTCGGGATGGGATCAGGTGGTTCCAATGCTC
>NZ_JAAMRE010000012.1 GCF_013522705.1 Pseudomonas lurida | reverse complement strand
ACCCGACAGAATGGTGAGCTCATCGTCACATTGCTTCTACCGTGCGGGGCAGATGCCTCCGACGCCGCGAACTTTCCTTTCGATATTGTCAGCCCGCCTGACGGCAACGTGAGCCTGCCCCAATGAATATTGATTTTACCAAGATGAAGACCCGCGACCAGCTGTTGGCGGAGAAGGCTCGAGCAGAGCTTGAGTTGGTGCTAAGCAATCGCCGGGCTGCCTACCTTTCCGAGTCCGATCCGTTGCGCCTGGAAGCGGACTATGACGCGTTGAGCCAGGGCAGAGCGCCTGACTACACCGCCTGGCTTGCGTCGGTAGCGGCAATCAAGGCTCGGTTCCCGCTTCCGGTAAGCGCTTCCGCTTTAGACGCTTGACCGCCCTATACACCGCCACCCGCCGTCTAGCGGGTTTTTTTACGCCTGGAGAAAGCCAATGCCAATCACCGAACCCCGTGGGGTGCGCAACAACAACCCCGGCAACATCGACTACAAGCCGGCCAACCAGTGGCAAGGCCAGCTCAAGCCAGACCCTGCGATCGAGAAGCGGTTTGCCAGGTTCCACAGCCCGGAGAATGGAATTCGCGCCCTGGGCAAGCTGTTACTGACCTACCAGCGAAAGCATGGGCTGAAGACCGTGAAGGCAATCATCAGCCGGTGGGCACCGTCGGTGGAGAACGACACCTCTGCGTACGTGCGCGCCGTTGAAGCAAACACAGGCACCCGGCCTGGCGCCGAGGTCGACCTGGGCCAGCCGGCGGTGATGACTGGCTTCGTCAAAGCGATCATTCATCACGAAAACGCAGGGTACGCGTACCCCGACGCGGTGGTGGCGGAAGGCGTGCGGCGGGCGCTGGCATGACGCCGGTGCAGAAGCTGGTCGGTTTGTTGGGGCTGGTGCTGGTGTTGATGGCCGGCGCCGCGGGCGCGACCTGGCAGGTACAGGACTGGCGGATGGGAAATAAGCTGTCCGAGCAGGCCGGCCTGCATCAGGACGACTTGGCCAGGATCAGCATGGCGGCTGCCGACCAGGCCCGCGCCGAGCAGGATAAGCGCCTGGCCACCGAGCAACAGCTCGCCATCCAGGATCAACAACACACCAAGGAATTATCCGATGCCAAACTTACCCAGGCTGCTCTGCGCGATCGCCTTGCCACTGCTGATGTGCGGCTGTCAGTCCTTATCGACGCAGCGGATACAGCCAGTGGCTGCAACATGCCAACCGCCGCCGGCGCCGTCGGCGTGGTTCATGCAACCCGTCGAGCCCAACTTGACCCAGCGCATGCTCAAAGAATTATCGCCATCACCGGTGACGGGGATAACGCCATAATCGCCTTGCGTGCGTGCCAGTCGTATGTTCACGCAGTGAGCAGAAATAAACGGCAAGCGCTGCGAAACTAGGTATTCGCAGCGTAAGTTTTGATGCCTATAGGATCTTGTTAAGTTGAATGGTTTTTTTTATTGTTTTACCGTTTCGGCTGAGTGTGATCTGAACAGTTTTTCCGGCTTTTTCCTCAAGTAGGGATCCTAAATGATTTGCATTTTTTATTTTTTCTCCATCAAGCTCTTCTAATATATCTCCTGTTAATATATCTGCGTTGTAAGCCGGTGAGTCGTCAATAATGGTTGTTGTTTTTACCCCAAAATTTGATTGGCGTTCTTGCCGCTCTTGAGTTGTAAGATCTGCCGTACGCGCTCCAAATATTGATCTTTGTTTAATGTAGTAAACCGCAGCGTAATTTGCACGGTGCTCAGTTATGGGTACGTAGTCCGTGGTCGTGGTATAGGTTGTTTTGTTTCCTTTGATAAGTGCATTCTTCTGACCGTCAGGGCCCACCAAGATTGCTGAGCCTTCAGTCGTTGTTGTTGACGGTTTCACCACTGCCGTTGATGTCGTATAGCTGCCCGAATATTCAGGGTTTCTGATTACTACTAAATCAGCTTTTACCAATTTTCCCTGCAGTACTGCGAGGTTTGCAGGTATAGTTTGGGCGCTGCTGAACGAGGATGAGCCAATAGCTAGATAACTTTTCCGCTCCCACATACCCAAGCGTTCCTGCCCTTGCTCAGGACTCACGCTGTCTATTAAAGGCGTTTCCGGTGGGGCGCCATATCGAAACTTATCTATATTTTCAGCCGTAATTCCATTTACACTATTGTAGTGAGCTGTATATGGATTGTTGTTTATGCAGCCTGAAAGGATCGAGTAAGACAAAACAAAAAATATTATTTTGGCCGCAGCTTTTTTCAATTTTTTACTCCATTAGGTTAACGATCATCAAAGTTGTGATATCAATATAACATGACCTTGTGGAAATTTGTATGCGAGAACGCAGCACGTAGAGTTGGCAGAAGCACCGGGCATGTTCAGCGCTGCAACGAAGTCATGGATGCCGCTGTATTGCGATAGTCGTCCGCACATGATGGTCTCCGCTCGTCGGGCTTGATGAACAGCCGCGCGCCGGCCGATCTCTATAGCGTAGACACCGGCGCCGGAGATTCGTCATGACAACCGATATACAGCAGGTCAACGAGATGGAAGCGTGGCATGCACTGCTGAACGATTCGGAATTTGAAGCCGGCTCACCAGAATATCGTTATGAAACGCGCCTGGCTCTTGCGGACAATATGCTCGAGCGCAAGGTGATTGATTGCGGTGAATGGCGAGAGCTGGTCGAGGAGGCCGTTGCTGGTTATGCGGGCGACGTCGGCTGAGTGCCAGCTGTACTGACAAAGCCGTTACCTGCGCAGTTGCTGCAATCCTCGCGCTGTCCGAATCGGTCCAGGCAGGCACCGCACTTGGTGAACTGGGCAGAGAGGACTAGGGGGCGGGCCTTTCGATAGCTCTCAAAATCGCGGCTTTCCAAGGCGACCTGTGCGCAATCTACCAGCGCACGGTAGGTATCGGCATCGCAGATGACTGGGTAGACCTGCCCATAGATAAATTGCGCGGTCTGCACCAGATCGTATAGCTCACCAGATGGCGCGGTAAGCACCAGCCCATTTATCGCCCAAGCCTGGTTGTCGCTGCGAAACACCAAACGCAAGTCAGTCTTATCGCGAAATACCTTTCCATCAAACCCATCAGCACCTGGACCGATGGCTGAGTAATAGGTGTTGCTTCGGATGTACCCGACGCACGCCGATGTCGCTCGTCGAATGACGTCATAGTAGCCGCCATACGTGTACCCCGCAGGTGTGGTGACCAGCTCTTCAACCGCATGCCAATAAGCCGCGTCGGCCAGCTCATCCATCTCAAATTGCTCCATCTCATCAATGACCCCAGCCTCCAACATGTCACGAGTCTCCCACCGGCACATCGTCCGATGAGCCTCGGGGTTATCCATCCGGGACGCGTCGTCTTCGAGGATTCTCCGCCATTTGGCGAGCCATTCCTTTTTGAGTTCTGTAGGGGGCATGTGAGTGACTGCTTATTTTTACTGTATGCGTATACAGTAATCGAGCTTTGCCACTGATGCGATTCTAGGCGACGAGCTGTAAGGCATCACTCTGGCGACATTAACGCCGCCAATGTGAGCTTGATGAATTCCTCATTGTGACTGAGGGTGTCCAGGGCGCCTCGCACGTTTTCAGCTACATCGGCGGAGCCGCGCTGCTCGACCCATTTCGATAGTTCCATGATGGAGGCTTCGAGGGCCAACTGGTTTTCGTAAAGCTTGGAGAGTAGGGATGGGAGCAGGTCTGAGTTGGGCATCGGCGTTCCTCTGGTGGTGTGAACAGCTTAGCAGTGGGGCCTGGGGTTGGTTTAGGTTCGGCCGGCAGGACGCCGGGGAGGGTATGCACCATCGGCATATCGGTGCAAGAAGCGCCAGATTTGATTGTCCTGTTCGCGAGAACGAAAAAGCAATTTTATGCCAATTATATGGGCCGCAACGAACTATAACTATCTGAATACATTGAGGTAAATTAGGCGTAAAATTAATGGATTGCGGACCGGAAAATAGAGCGCAAGCCGCAGCCCGCTTGATTTTGGCGCGGGACTTAAAATCCCCCGCTCGTAAGGGCGTGCCGGTTCGATTCCGGCTTCGGGCACCATCTTACATTCCACTGAACGCTTTCGAGTTCCGTGGAAGCCTTGAAAAACCTGCCTTCTGGCGGGTTTTTTAGTTTTTGCATTCTGTCGGTTGCTGGTCCGGTTTGCTGAAATCAAGTCGTTTTAGGGGTGATTTCAGGGGTAGTAATTGGTTCGATTAAGGACAGTACCCTTATGTCGCGCACAACTGCTCCGCTTACTGATTCTGCCTGGCTCATCTCTAATCTGTGCCCTCAAACCAGCATCGACTGCTGGGCGAAGATGCCCGCCATCACGCCTTGCCATGAAGCCGTGCTGACAGATGCCATGAGAGGGTTGGCAAGGTCGCCGGCAGCGTAGACGCCGGGCACAGTGGTTTCGCGGCGCTCGTCGACCTTGAGCGCGATACCCAGGGGCGTATCGACCGTGGCGAGGCCCAGTGATTCATGCAGACGTGCGGAGGGCTTGTTGCGCGGATGCGCGAATAGGATGTCGACCGCAACAGAGGGGCCGGCGTCGAGCCTGACGGTGGTGTTGTGGCTCTCGTTATGCTCGATTTCAGTGATTCGGCCATCAACGACAGGGTTGCCGCGGCGCGCCAGATCGGCGCGGATGTCGGGTGGAATATCGTGACCATTGGCAAAGACCGTCAATGTGTCGGTCCAGTCGTGGTATAGCTTGACGTAGTTGTGCGACGGCGGACCTGACCAGACGAGGCCCCAATGCCGGCCCGCAACTTCAAAGCCGTCGCAATAGGGGCAGGGTACGATGGAGGTTCCCCAGCCTTTGGCAAAGCCGTGAAGTTCAGGCATCTGGTCGACGACGCCATAACTCAGGATCAGCCGGCGTGCCCTGTGGCTTTCGCCATCGCCAGTGAGGATGGAGAAATCGTTAATGGTTCCAGAGATATTCTCGGCCCGGGCAGTGACAAGACTGACCGTAGGGTAGCGCGCAAGCTGTTGCCGCGCTTCGGCCAGAATCTCTTGCGGTGGCTTGTGATCGTGGCCAAGCAAACCATGCGAGTGCTTGGCGAAGCGATTACGCGGAAGGCCCGTATCGAATACGGTGACTTTTCGGCGGGCACGACCAAGCTGTAGAGCGGCGGCAAGACCCGCAAAACTGCCGCCGATAATGATGACGTCATTCATGGTGATAGGCTCCACGTTGTGGCTGAAGGGACTTGAATTTTACTTTTCTGGTACTTGCGAGTACCATAATTCCATAGTTAAGATACTGTCAAGTACTGGAATTCTTATGACCGAAATTTGCCAGACCCGGCGCGGCCGGCCAGCCAACGAGGCGCTCAGCCAAACGATCGTCGACGCCGCCGGCGAACTTTTTATGGAGTTGGGATTTCAAGCGACAACGATGGACAAGGTCGCCCAGCGGGCAAAAATATCCAAGCTAAGCATCTACCGGCACTTCGAGAACAAGGAGGCGCTGTTCAGTGCGGCCATCGCGGCCCACTGCCATCAGTTTGCACCGCAGGCCATTGCCGAAGGCGTCGACGGCTCGGCTGCAGATCAGCTCATGGCGGTGGGGACATTCCTGCTGCGCACATTGTTGAGTCCGCAAGTGCGCAGTGTTGAGGCCATGATCATGGTCGACAAGACGAAGCAAAAGTCGTTGAGCAAGCTTCATTACGAAGCCGGTCCCGCCTATGTCGTTGCCCAGATCGAGGCCCTGTTGCGCCAGTTGCACGCGGAGGCGATGCTAAATGTGCCCGACCCTTTGGAGTCTGCCCGTTTGTTTGCCGCGCTTATCAAAGGGTCCGATCTTCTGATGATCGCCCGCTTCGATGAGGCGAAGGCAAAGGACGACAATGAAGTCGAATCCTATTGCCGGTCGGCCGTCGCCATGTTCATCGCAGCGCACGGTGTTTAGTGGTTGATTTGAACGCTTGATGTCGGTCGTTAACTGGACATCACTGGTCTCTGTTCCATGAAGCGCCAGGGCGGGGGGCACTTATCGGCTTCATCCTAAGAGCCTTTGGCATGCTTTCCACTGCATTGCTTTAACTCACCCTTCTGGCCCAGCATTTAATTACTGGGCCAATTCGCGGGATCTTAAGCTTAAGTCTGCGCACTCTGTCCGGCGAATGGCTTTATCGTTTGGTCCTGTCGCCAAGGCCATCTGCCCTGACTGATCACTCGGAACCAGTCATCAAAGCGGCTGCCCGCTGGTCAACTCGATCGCCTGCGTCCAGACGCTGCTTACCAGCCCCTTGGAAACCACTACCGGGCAAGTCTCACCGTCACACGCAGGGCGTACTGACCTTGGTCGCACTCCAACTGCTGATTTTCGCGGGTTGCTGGTTTGCGCCACCTGAGATTTTGCCGCTAAGCCTTTGGCGTAAGTTCGCTCAAACTCGGGGCTGGCTTCTTTGATAAGGCGCATGGCTTATCTTGTACAAAACTGAATTTTTTGTACAAATAAATGTCAACGGCTCATGTTTCGCACGGGTGCCCGGAGCCATGGACAACACTGAAGACTTTCGATTCGAAGCGCACAAATACCTGCTAGAAATGGATGCAGCCGTCACTGAGCTCATGATGCTCGTGGTGTCGGGAAAAACCTGCGGGGCGCAGTGGGATAAGGCGAATGCACGCTATGACAACGCCCACACGGAATGGGCCAGGTTTTTGAGACCCAGGGGGGCGGTTCCTATGTCTACGAAAATGCACCAGGCAACGTAGGCATCAGGCGGATTGCAAGGGCCTGCCGTACTTCGAGCACCGCTTATCGGATATCAATCCGGTGGTCGGCCGTGTAGTGGCAATTCATCATCATCTGCGCTAGAAATATCCCGCAGGCAGGATGTCACTACGACGGGGAGGTGTGTATGAAATGGATGCTTCGACTCATTAATTCGCAAGGCGAGATGTTCTACAGCGAAGCTGCCGACATTCAAGGCAACAGGCGCTTATGCCGTCATCCGCAGTTTGCAGAGCAGTTTGACAGCTTGCCGGATGCCGAACGCGGCTTGAGCTACTTCCAGCTCCTTTGGGAGTTTCGCGCGTACGTTATGGACGTCACCGAAATGCGCGCTGGCGAATGCTTCGGTGCTCAGGGGATGTCTATTCGTGGCGCGACGGAAGGCACCGCCATTTGCTGAGCGATTCAAATCGCTCTGCATGAAACAAATCATCTTCCAGAATGGGCTGTCAGTGCTCATCCCGCGACTCACCACGCAGTCGCGAGAGGCTTGCCGCGAGTTCATTCTTGCGAAAGGGTTTGGTAAGCCGTGGCAGATCCGGGTCAAGCCCCTCGCGCTCGGCGTAGCCGGAGACGAGCAGGATCGCGGTTCCAGGCCTGGAGGTGCGGACCACCCTGGCCAGATCGGTGCCATTGATGCCCGGCATGAGATGGTCTGTGACGAGAAGGTCAAAGGGCTCACCGGTGGCCATCAGTTGCATGGCTTCCTCGCCCGACGCGGCCTCGATCACGCGATAGCCCAGCTCTGCCAGCATGTAAGCGGTGCTGGCGCGTACCAATTCTTCATCATCGACCAGCAGCGCGATTGCGTGCGTCAATTGCGGCTCCGGCGCTTCGGCAATGCGCAGAGTCGCTGCCGGCTCGCTCATGCTGCGCGGCAACCACAGCTCCACATTCGTTCCCAGGCCCGGCGAGCTCTGAATCGTGAGTGCGCCGTTCAACTGTGATGCCAGGCCATGCACCATTGAAAGACCAAGGCCCGTTCCTTTGCCCACGCCCTTGGTGGAGAAGAACGGCTCCACCGCCCGGGCGAGTGTCGCGGCGTCCATGCCCGTGCCGGTGTCCGCGACGGACAAACACAGGTATTCGCCTGGCGCCAGCTTCGCCCGGTGCCCTTCGCCGACTGAGGCGGTGCTGGCGGATATGCGCATCGTCCCGCCGGCGAGCATCGCATCGCGCGCGTTCACGGACAGGTTGAGCAGGGCCATCTCGAGTTGGTTCTGATCGGCGATGGCCGCAGGCAGGTTTGCCGGAGCATCGACGACCACCTTGATCTGAGGCCCGGTCGTGCTGGCCACCAGATCAGCCATATCGCTTATCAACTTCGCCACGTCGACCGGAGCCGTCTGAAGCGGTTGCCGGCGAGCAAAGGCAAGCAGGCGCTGCACGAGCGTCCTGGCGCGTTCCGCCGACTGCATTGCACCGCCTATAAGCCGCTGCTCTCGCTCGCCGCCCACGCCTCGTCGCTGGAGCATGTCGAGTGTGCCGACAATCGGCGTAAGCAGGTTATTGAAGTCATGGGCGACACCGCCGGTAAGCTGCCCCATGGCTTCCATCTTCTGGCTTTGGCGCAGCGCCTTTTGGGCTTCTTCCCGTTCGGCGATGGCTTGTGCGATGCGTTCTTCAAGGGAGGCGTTAAGCTCGCGCAGCTTTTCCTCGGCCGCCTTGCGGGCGGTGATTTCAACCACCGTGCCGGTTACGCGCAAACACAGGCCAGCCGCATCGAACACGCCCCGACCCTTGGCCGCGACCCAGCGAACGATGCCGTCCTCCCGGCCAATGGTACGGTAATCGACCTCGTAGAGCGCCCGACGCTCAGGGTCAACGGCGGCCGTGAAGGCTTCAATCGTTGCTTCACGATCCTCGGGATGCAGCCCGTCATAGAAGTCCTGCAGCGTGACCGGCACGTCGGGCGAGATGCCGAACATGGCCTTGGTCTGTGACGGCCACACCAGCGTGTTCTGAACGAAATCCACATCCCAGAAACCCACATCGGCGTGATCGACCGCCAGGCGCAATCTCGCCTCGCTGATACGGATCGCCGAATCCGCGCGGGCGCGATGAACCACCAGCCCTACCGTCTGAACCACGAAGTCGATGATCTCGATATCGGCGGCTAACGGCTTGCGCAGCTCGTGGTGATACAACACAAAAGCGCCCAGCAGGACGCCTTGCGCCGAGCAGATCGGGGTTGACCAGCAAACGTGAAGGCGCTGCTGGAGGGCCAAATCGCGAAACGCAGCCCAGTGCGCATCGTTCGTGATGTCGGCCATGGCGGTCTCAGCGTCCTGGTGGCGCACTTGCGCGGCGACGCCAAGGCCTGTAACGGCGGCTTTGAACGCGTCCGGCAGGGTCGGGCCCGCGCAGTATTCCAGGTACTCGCTGGTTTCATCCAGGAGCAGGATGCTTCCGCGCAAACCCGAGGGGGACAGCATTTGTACCTCGTGGACGATCGCATCCAGCGTGAGGTCCAAGGGCGTTTGCGCTACCGCCAGTTCGAGAATTCGATTTTGTGTGGCCCCAAGGGCTTCGCCACGATTACGCGCCTGGGTCAAACGCGCATTCTCGATGGCGATCGTTGCCAGTCGCGCCAGGCTTTCCAGCCGTTTGATCGTATCGGGGTCGTGGTCGCTGACGTCTGACCAGTAAGCGCCCAACGCCGCAATCGGAACCGGCCTGCCGATGGGCACCATCACCAGGCTGCGCACAAAGGTGGGCGCATAAGCGTCCTGCGGAATGCGTGGATCGAGCCGAACGTCACGGATCGCAACCGTCTCGCGGTGACGCATTGACCACCCTGAGATGCAGTGATCGGCTGGAAAGCTCTGGCCCTGCCAAAGCGGAGACACCGCATCTTCAGCCACGTAAGCGCAGCGGCCTTCGTTCTCGATGATTACCGCCACGCCTTCGGCGCCAACCGTGGCACGGGCGGTGTCCCGCAGCACGCTGACGACTTCGTCTACCGAGGCTGCCCTGGCCAGCCGCTCGCTGGCATTGAGCACATGGGACAAGCGGTCATCATCGATAAGATCCACCGGAATATTCAGCAAATGGATCTCCCAACGGCCATGGAGTCGTCATCCACGGTCTGATTCAAATTGAAGGTGAAGAAAGCAGTATGGCAGCGCAGGTGTTTCTTTCGGCGCGGTCGGGTTTCAGTTTCTCAGAAAAGCATGTTTCAAGCACCACCGTGGTGCGAGCAGGCGACCGGTAGTCATCGGTCTGCTTCTGCTGCACACCTAAGACGGCACGTATGGCTTCGGTATAAAGGGCACATCGCCTGAGATACGCCACTTTACGTTTTCGATGCCATAGCGCTCAGCCAGTGGTTTGCTTATTCGTTTTATCTTGTCGTTACGAGACTTGGGGATTACCCCTATTCCCGCATCGCAGCAGGCCCAATGCCACGCCTCAGCGTTGTTCATGACATCCGCTCGGATGATGAAAGATTTAGGCGAGCGGTGGAGATCATATTCGATGATGTATAACAAGTTCGGCATTTTAGCTCCTTCTAAAACACCTTTGTTCTTGATTCAAAATCGAAGGTTCAGAATATTTTCTTATACTTATATGGATGATTTGTACAAGTTTGTCGCTTCGCTTTAACGGTGCCGCTTGTCGGCACTCTTGGAGAAAAATGGATCTGATGAACACTCTTTATTTTCTAAGACTGTATGCCTGTTCTTACGGGCAGACTCTAAGTCCAACTCCTGTTTCGCCCGCACATTGTGCGGGCTTTTTTTCGCGGGTGTGCCTGTCGGTTGGCGACCAGGCTCACTTATCGACAACGTCGCGTGGTCAAGGCCGTTGACCACACTTCTTTATCGCACCGCACGCAACGAGCGTGTTGCCCCTGCTTGAGATCGCGCGGCAAACCACAATTTACGCAGCAATACAGCGCTGACGCGGGAGCGATGTGGTATTCGGTGCGGTGTTCAAGGGGCAGTACAGATAATCCTGGTTGTATATCCTGCGGTTCATAAAAATACAGACTGATGTCCCCATCCGTTTCGACAAGCCCCAGCCTGACTTGCCCCAAGTGCTCTACACCCTGCTGCCGTAACTCCATCAATAACTCACTCGATGATATGTTCACCTGCTCCAGGGACTTTAATTCATAAAGGCCGTTTTTAATGACCGTTACGGGCACGCCGTCAATCCATGACTCGAATCGCTTGCTCTTTGTCATGATCAGGACGGTCATGCGATATAGAACCAGGAGGGTGAGAAATACCACTGCAACGGGTAACAGCGGCACGTCGTGATAAAAAGATACATCGCCGGCGGCCGAGCCCAGCGTCAAGATAACCACGAGTTCAAAAAGCGATAACTGCCGGATTCTCGACGGCCGCTGGACTTCAAAAATAGAAAAACAGCCAGGAAGGCAAACGCTGCTCGAAGTACAACCTCCAGCAAAAACGACAGCGGGAACTCATCCAATAACATTCGCTGAATATCGAAGGGCGACATGTTTACCTCAGGGTTATAGATAGACCGCGAGCCGTTGTGCGCGAGGCGGGGCTGATCGCCTCAGCTATGTCGAGCCAAGGCAATGGGGGTAGGCTGATACTCCGATCAATGCTCAATGCTGAGGCGCGGACCATACGGACAGTTCCTTGAGCTTCTTTTCGGTCGCCGCATCGAACGCCGACTGCAACGCTTGCGCCGTCTCATCGGTAATGCTGCCCGAACACAGCAAGCCGATAACTAAACCATTGGCCCGCGCTCCGGCCTTCACCGCCATGATCATTGATCCTGCCTTTTGAATTTCAGCCATGATTTTGTCCACCTGGCGGCTCACCGCGGCGGGCAGTTCTTTGTTGAAATCGACCATTTTTCATACTCCACACACAAGGTCTTGCTGGCTTTAAGCCTTCTCATGGAGCTTTGCGCTCTCTGCTCTAGAAGATTCCTGAAAGACGCCGGCGTTCCAATAATTTGGATCCAACTCGACCCGGTCAGGAAAGGTGCCGGTAGGATTTCGGTGTCGCTATCAGGCGATCGGATGACGCAATGAGGCTGTTTTAAGTGGCGACCGGCCGCGTACTGTGACCCGTCATTGAGAAATGATGATCGCCTGACCTTCTGGTCAGCACGTCTGAATGTCGATCACAGAGAATAAAAAAAACGATGAATAGCCTGAGTTCCAAAAATTCGAACGGCCAGCTGGCGCAAGGCTTCAAGCCGCGGCATGTCACCATGCTCTCCATTGCAGGCATTATCGGCGCTGGGTTGTTCGTAGGGTCCGGGCATGCAATCGCGGCTGCGGGCCCGGCGGTGATGCTGGCGTATTTCTTTTCCGGCCTGTTGGTAGTGCTGGTCATGCGCATGCTGGGGGAAATGGCGGTGGCCAACCCGGACACCGGCTCTTTCTCCACCTATGCCGACCAGGCCATCGGCCGCTGGGCCGGGTTTACGATCGGTTGGCTGTACTGGTGGTTCTGGGTGTTGGTAATCCCCATCGAAGCCCTGGCCGCCGGGCATATTTTCAACCAGTGGTTCCCGCAGATCGACGCTTGGCTGTTCGCCTTGTTGTCGATCTTTTTGTTGGTGGTCACCAATTTGTTCAGTGTCTCCAAGTACGGCGAATTCGAGTTCTGGTTTGCCATGGCCAAGGTCGTCGCAATCATCGGCTTTATCGGTCTCGGAGGCGCGGTATTGATGGGCTGGATTCCAGAACACGAAGCCAGCGGTTTGAGTCGATTGATGCAAGAACATGGCGGTTTCGCGCCCAATGGCCTGTCAGCAGTGGTCGGCGCGTTCATTACCATCATGTTCAGCTTTATCGGGACGGAAGCCGTCACCATCGCGGCGGCGGAGTCCGATAATCCCGCGCAGAACATTGCCCGCGCCACCCGTTCGGTGATGTGGCGAATCGGCGTGTTCTATGTGCTGTCGATCTTCGTGGTGATTTCCGTCGTGCCGTGGGATGACCCGCTGCTGGCTTCGGTAGGCTCCTATCAACGGGCGCTGGAATTGATGAATATTCCCCACGCCAAATTGCTGGTGGATGGGGTGGTGCTGATCGCCGTGGCCAGTTGCATGAACTCTTCCATCTACATCGCTTCTCGCATGTTGTATTCCTTGGGCAAGCGCGGGGATGCGCCGACGCTGATGAAACGCACGTCCGCAGCCAGTGTGCCCAGGGCCGCAGTGATCGCCAGCACCGTGCTGGGGGCTGGCGTGACGTTGCTCAGCTATTTCATGCCGGCCGGGCTGTTCCAGTTTCTGTTGGCCAGTTCCGGGGCTATCGCGTTGTTGGTTTACCTGGTCATCGCCGTTTCGCAATTGCGTATGCGCAAGGTCATGCAGCGTCGCAAGGTCACACTGACGTTCAAAATGTGGCTGTTTCCGTGGCTCACCTGGCTGGTCATCGCATTCATCTGCGCTGCGCTGGGCGTGATGCTGTTGACACCCGAGCATCGCCTTGAGGTGTCATCCACGATCGGGCTGGCGTTGCTGATTGCGCTGGTGGGTGTGGTCACTGCACGCCAAGCTGCGCCAGTAGGCGGGGCGCTGCCCGTGGTGTCGCCACCATGAGCGCGCGGCCTGTTACCTGCGTCCTGTTTGTGCTGCTGGATCAGTTCACGCTGATCTCATTGGCGTCTGCGGTAGAGCCGCTGCGCATGGCCAACCAACTGTCGGGGCAGGAGCTCTATCGTTGGTACACCGCCAGTATTGATGGCGCGCCCATTTGGGCCAGCGATGGCGTGCCTATCACGCCCGACAGTGCCGTCGGCACCGCGCCGTCGGCCGACAGCGTTCTTGTGTGCGGCGGCACGGGCATTCAAAACACGGTGACCCCCGAGCTGGTCAAGTGGCTGCGCACACAAGCGCGCTACGCCAAACGCCTGGGCGGCATTTGTACTGGCAGTTGGGTATTGGCTCGAGCGGGACTGTTGGACGGTTTCGAATGCAGCGTCCACTGGGAATGGTTGGCGGCCATGCAAGAGGCTTTTCCGCGCGTGACCGTCAGCCCGAGCCTGTTTACCCTCGACCGGGATCGGCTCACCAGTTCCGGCGGAACCGCGCCGATGGACATGATGCTGCAACTGATCGGCCTCGATCACGGGTACGAACTCTCAGCGGCGATTTCGGACATGTTCGTCTACGAGCGCATGCGCAATGAGCAAGACCATCAGCGCATCCCCCTCAAGCACATGCTGGGCACCCAGCAACCCAAGTTGCAGGAAATCGTGACGCTGATGGAGGCGAATCTGGAGGAGCCGCTCGAGCTGGACCATCTTGCGCAGTATGTAGACCTTTCCCGTCGACAGCTTGAGCGCATGTTCCAGAAGTATTTGCACTGCTCACCCTCACGCTATTACCTGCGGCTGCGGTTGATTCGGGCTCGCCAATTGCTCAAGCAGACGCCGATCTCAATCGTCGAGCTGGCGTTGCTCTGTGGCTTTGTGTCCACACCGCACTTTTCCAAATGTTATCGAGAGTATTTCGGCGTACCGCCCAGCGATGAACGTCTGGCGAACCCTGAACGAGCGATCGTGCAAAAGCCGGTCATCAGCGTCACGCGCACGCCGATGCCCATGAGTGTGTTGGAGCACGCGCGCACCGAGGCGACCTTTGGCAGCGTGAGAAACCTCAAAGGCTGAATCAGCGCTTTTTGCCTCACCAACCTTGGCGTTCACGAGGCTTTGCACCGTTCGTCCAGAGCCCGGCACTCGCCGTTGCATGCCGCCTCTGATGGGTAGGCGCGGATATTCCGTGGCTCAGTCATCAACGGAGAACCAGCATGGAAATCGATGAGAACGCACCGGGCAATCTTTCACAGCAGGCCGTGACGCGGGGCACCGACAACGAGACCGGGCACGACCCGCGTAAGGGCGACGACGCAGTGCCATTGCCACCGGATGACGAGGCTCCGCTGGAGGAGGACATGTCGGATGTCGACGCGGCTGATTCGGTTGCCAGTGAGCACCCGGACAACTGATGTGTCATGTGCGGGGAGGGCGCCCGCTTGCTCCCCGCAATGGCTATCGCTGTCTAGAAGCGCCAATCCTCAGCATTGATCACCTGGCAGAACGGCCCATGCAACGTTGCATTGTGGTGGGCTACGATGTCCCTGGCCTGCATCGCTGCTGTGTCCGAGCAGGTGTGCCCATCAGCGATGAGCACCGCATCGAATCCAAGATCACGCGCGGCGCGGCACGTGCTGTCGACGCAATACTGAGTTTTCATGCCTGTAATCACTACGCCCGTAGCGCCGTGAGCGCGCAAATTGTCCGCCAGGTCGGTCTGGACAAAGGCGTTGGGCCGCTGTTTTTCAAAAACCACCTCTGCACCTGAAAGTATCAGCTCCGATGCCAGCATCGTGAGCGGGTTGTCCGGCGCCATCGGCGACTCCGCAGGTCCGACGTGGCGAGCGAGAAAAATCGGAGCGCCCGCGCGGCGAGCTTGCTCCATCAGGCTGTTCAGGGTGTCCAGCAATATGCCGCAACGCCAGGGTTTTTCCGGGCCGTGAACCAGGCCGACTTGGATATCGAGTACCAACAGTGCATACATGGGTGCAGCTCCTTGCATTAACACCAGCAACACAAGGCACAAAAAAGGCCCTGTCCATTGCTGGCGGGCCTTTGAAGTTCGTTGGCTATACGCTCACGACACCTCGTACGCGCCGCTTTCAGCGGTCGTGGTAGGGGTGGTCGAGGTGAGGTAATAATTTGTCATAAAACGACACTAGCAACACAGGCACACGCTGACAAGCCATGATTCGGCTGATTGCACCGACGCGACAGAGCAGTTCAACCAACTGATCCTCAGCTCGCAGCGTATCAACCATCGATCCGTGCGTACCGCTGGACACGCACACCTCGCAGGCTTGGGATCAGTTGCTCGCGGCCATACCCGGTCGGTGAAGTAGCCGGCGCCTGCGGCATCACGGTTTGCGGTGCGATTCCGCGCGCGCTATGGGCTGTCGCCACGGGCATTGCGCGCAGCGATTTGACCCTTGGCGGCGGCCGATTGCGCGCCGTCGCAGCCGGCCGGCCTTACTTGTGCAAAATCGCCTGGTGAATATCCTGCAACGCCATGATGCGCTGGGCGGCGTTGAGCTTGATGGCTTCCTTGGGCATGCCGAACACCACGCAGCTGGCCTCGTCCTGGGCTACCGTGGCGGCGCCGGCATCAAGCATTTCCTTGAGGCCGCGGGCGCCGTCGTCGCCCATGCCGGTCATGATGATGCCCGTGGCGTTCTTGCCGGCGAATTTGGCCACCGAGCGAAACAGCACATCCACCGACGGCCGATGGCGGTTGACCAGCGGCCCGTCAATCACCTGAGCGTGATAGTAGGCGCCGCTGCGGGTGACCATCAGGTGTTTGCCGCCGGGGGCAATCAAGGCCAGGCCCGGGAGAATACGGTCGTTGTTGCGCGCTTCACGCACTTCGATCTGGCACACGCCGTTGAGGCGTTCGGCGAAGGAAGCGGTGAACTTCTCAGGCATGTGCTGCACGATCACCATGCCCGGGCACACCCTCGGCAGCGCCGTGAGCACCGCTTCCAGGGCCTGGGTGCCGCCCGTGGACGTACCGATGGCGACGATGCGCTCGGTGGTCTGCGCCATGGCCTGGCCGTTGGCGGCGGGCAGGATCGCATCGGCTGTGAGCTTGCCGGCGGGGGCGGGTGCCGGTGTCGGCCTGGCGATGCGCTTGCCCAGGTTCTTGACGTTGGAGTTGGCCGCCGCACGAATCGCCGCTACCAACTCGGGGCCGGATTCAATCAGGAAGTTTTTCAGGCCCGTGGTGGGCTTGGTGATGATATCCACCGCGCCGGCCGACAACGCCTGCAGAGAGGTTTCCGCGCCTTTCTGGGTCAGCGATGAACAGATCACCACCGGCGTGGGGCGCTCGCTCATGATTTTGCGCAGAAAGGTGATGCCGTCCATGCGCGGCATCTCCACGTCCAGCACGATCACGTCCGGCCATTCGCGGGCAAGCTTGTCCATGGCGAAAATCGGATCGGAGGCGGCGCCCATGACGTGGATGTCCGGCGTGTCATTGAAAATCGCCAGCAGCACCTGGCGTACCACGGCCGAGTCATCGACCAGCAGCACGCTGATTTTTTTGGTAGGCATGTTTTTCGAGTGTTCCCATTGGTTGGTGCCGGACCCAGACGTTGCCGTTCCACAGGTCGAACATGATCGTGCGATAACCGGTACTGCCCATGTCCTGGGCCGTCAGGTGCAGGTGGTGACGTTCGGCCAGGGCCAATGCGGCGCGGATATTCAGGTTGGCCACGTTGTGGGCCGGCCGTTGGCGCGGCTGCTCGGGGAACATCTCGCCGCCGCCGAACACTTTGACCTGGTAATCCTGCGGCCGTGTACCGTTGGCGCGGGCGTGGCGCAGCAACAGTTCGAGCGCTTCGTCAGCGTACTTGCCATCCAGTGGCTGGTCCGTGCGGTTGCGCGCCGGCAGCATGAAATGACACATGCCGCCGATGCGCCGCTGGGGGTGCCAGAACGTGAACGCCACGCAGGAGCCGAGCAAGGTGCGCAACCGCGTCGGGCAGGTGGCAAAGCTGACTTGGCCAGGGGCGAGTACCACCTCGGCGGCATTGGCGGGCTTTTTCATGGCTTGCGATAGATCGACGGCGCCACCAGCTTCAACGTGTCATTGACGCCGTTGAGGCTTTCGGAGTGGCTGATGATGAAATAGCCGCCGGGTTTGAGCTGCGGCAACAGGCGCGCCACCACCTGGGTCTTGGTTGGCTGGTCGAAATAGATCATCACGTTGCGCAGAAAGATCACATCGAACTCGCCCAGGCCGGGCAGGGGTTCGTTGAGGTTGACCTGGACGAAATTGACCCGGCTGCGCAACGGTTTGTCGATCAGGAACGTACCGTCCTGGCGACCGATGCCCTTGAGGCAGTACTTGACCAGCAGTGGCTGGGGCAGGTTGGCGGCGCGTTCCATGGAGTAGTGCCCGTTTCGTGCCTTGGCCAGCACCTGGGTACTGATGTCCGAACCGACGACTTCCCACGGTGTGGTACCCAGGCTTTCGGCCAGAGTCATCGCCAGGCTGTAGGGTTCTTCACCCGAGGAACTGGCCGCGCTCCACACCCTGAACACTTTGCCGGGCGCGGCCTTGGGCAGCACCTGCTGGCGCAGGAAATCGAAGTGCTTGGGTTCGCGAAAAAAATAGGTTTCGTTGGTGGTCAGCAGGTCCAGCGCTACTTGCAGCTCGCTCTTACGCTGATCGCTCATGATCAGCTTGAAGTACTCGCCATAGCTCTTGAGTTCATAGTGCTTGAGCCGTTTGAACAGGCGGCCGGCCACCAGAGCCTTCTTGGCCGGTGACAGGTTGATACCGGCCGCGCGGTACAGCCAGGATTGAAACTGGCCGAACTCGCGGTCATCGAGCGGGGTGGTATCCGGCATGATCGCGCCTCACCTTGGGTCGAAGTCGAGGGCTGGCACCTGGCCGGCCTCGGCGAGGTTGGACATCTCATCGATGGACAGCACCTTGTCCACCTCCAGCACAATCACAAACTTGCCCTCGACCTTGGCCATGCCGCTGATGAAGTCCGCACGAATCCGCGCGCCGAAGCTGGGCGGTGGCTCGATCTGGGTGGCCGGGATTTCCTGCACGGCGGACACGGTGTCCACCAGCAGCCCGATATCCTGGGGCAGGCCGTCATCGGTGCTGGCTTCGATGATGATTACGCACGAACGGCGGGTGATCTCAGAGTTGGGGCGGCCAAAGCGTGCCGACAGGTCCACCACCGGCACCACCGCGCCGCGCAGGTTGATCACGCCGCGCACGAAGGTCGGCATCATTGGCACCACGGTCAGGCTGCCGTACTCGATTATTTCCTTGATCCCCAGAATGCCGATGGCGAACATCTCGCCACCGAGCATAAAAGTCAGGTATTGCGCATCCTCGTCGACCGCGACGGCGGCCTGGCGGGTAGTCATCACTGCGCCCATCTCATTACTCCCTGTGAGCCCGGATCCATGATCTGCGATCAGAAACGGGTGAATTCCGATTCGTCCGGGGCGCTGGCCATGTTGTAGGCGAAGGCCTTGCGTGCCGCCGGTTGCGCCGGGCGTGGCGGCTGGCGAGTCGGCTTGCCGCCGGTGGTGTCGGTGCTGCTGTGTGGGGTGGCTTTGGTCGCGGCGTCGAGCACGAAGAAACTCATGGCCTGTTGCAATTGCTCGGCCTGGCTGCTCATTTCCTCGGCGGTGGCGGCCAGCTCCTCGCTGCTGGAAGCGTTCTGCTGGGTCACCTGGTTGAGCTGGGTCATGGCCGTGTTGATCTGCGCCACACCGGCGGCCTGTTCCTCTGACGCCGCGCTGATTTCCTGCACCAGGTCGGAGGTTTTGTTGATGGACGGCACCATCTCGTCGAGCAACTTGCCGGCTTTCTCGGCCATGTCCACGCTGCTGGAGGACAGTTCGCCGATTTCCTGGGCCGCCACCTGACTGCGTTCGGCCAGCTTGCGCACTTCAGCGGCGACCACGGCGAAGCCTTTGCCGTGCTCGCCGGCCCGCGCGGCCTCGATCGCGGCGTTGAGCGCGAGCAGATTGGTCTGGTAGGCAATGTCATCGATGATGCTGATGCGCTGGGCGATTTTCTTCATCGCCACTACGGTCTGCTGCACCGATTCGCCGCCGTCCGTGGCTTCCTTGGCGGCCTTGCTGGCCATGCCGTCGGTGACTTTGGCGTTCTCGGTGTTCTGGTTGATGCTGGCGCTCATCTGTTCGATCGACGCGCTGGTTTCCTCGACGCTGGCAGCCTGTTCGCTGGTGGCCTGGCTCATCGATTGCGCGGTGGCGCTGACTTGCTCGGAGGCGCTGGCCAGGTTGTCGGCGGCGTTACGCACTTCGCCGATGATATGCGCCAGCTTGCCGACCATATTGCGCATGGCGTTGAGCACCATGCCGGTCTCGTCCTTGGCGCCCGGTTCGATCTGGGCATTGAGGTTGCCTTCGGCCAATTGTTCGGCGGCGCTGGCGGCCTGCCGTAACGGGCGGGAAATAATCCGCGCGATAAACAGTGCCAGGCCCAGGCCGATCAACAGCGCAACGATCAGCGCCACGATGATCGACAGACGCGAGCTCTCGTACAGCGCAGAGCCCTTGTCACCGGCAGCGGTGGCGCCGGCATCGTTGAGCTCGACCATCGTCTGCAGGCGTGTTGTCACTTCATCGAAGTGCGTTTTGGACTCGCCCCGCAGCAACCCGCGCGCCTGGGTTTCCTGATTGGCCCGGGACAATTCAAGCACCTGCTTGCTGGTGGCCAGGTAGGCGGCCCAGCCGGTTTTCACGCTGTCCAGCAACTGGCGGTCTTCATCGTTGGACAGCAGTTGCTCGTAGGTACCCATGCGGGTTTCGAACTGCTGGCGCGCCTCGGCGGCTTCGCGCTCGGCCAGGGCTTTTTCCTCCGGAACCTCGGTACCGAGGTGGCGGTTTTCCTTCAACCGGTAGTTGGCTGCAAAAAAGCGCATACCCGCCGCCGCGCGCATCGACGGCATCCAGTTGCCGCGGATGTCCTGGGCAGCCTGGTTGACCGCTCCAAGCTGGATGATGGCGAAGGCGCCCATGGCCGCAGTGAGCGCCAGGACCACCAGGAATGAGCTGATCAGCTTGGTGGAAATCTTAAGATCGTAAAACCATTTCATTGCGGAACCTCCATGGAATTGCAAATACGTCAGCGAGCGACGACCAGTGGCGACTGTGGTGCCTGGGCTGTGCGGGCTTCCATTTGTACGAGTTGGTTGAGCAGAGCCGGTACATCCAGGATCAGGGCCACGGCCCCGCTGCCCAGGATGGTCGAGCCGCTGATGCCGCGCAGTGCGCCGAACAGCTTGCCCAAAGGTTTGATCACGGTCTGGAACTCGCCGAGCAGGTCATCTACCACCAGCCCGGCCTTGTGCTCGGCATAGCGCACCACCACCACGTTCTGGCGTCGGGCGACCGGACCTTCGTGGTTGAAGTGATCACGCAGATGCACCAGCGGCAGCACCTCGCCACGCAGGTCCAGATAACCCTGGTCGCGGCTGGACTGGCGCTGGTGCTCATCCAGTTCGATGCATTCCTGGACCATGTCCAGGGGAATCACATAGGTGGCGTGGTCGATGCCCACCAGGAAGCCATTGATGATCGCCAGGGTCAGCGGCAGGCGAATCCGCACTACCGTGCCCTGACCTGGGCGGCTGTCCAGGTCGACGGTGCCTCGCAGCAGGGTGATGTTGCGCTTGACCACGTCCATGCCGACGCCACGCCCGGACAGATTGGTCACGGCTTCGGCGGTGGAGAAGCCCGCTTCGAAGATCAGGTTGTAGATCTCCTGATCGGAAAGCACCGCGCCGCTGGCCACCAGCCCGCGCTCCTGGGCTTTTTCCAGGATGCGTTCGCGGTTGAGCCCGGCACCGTCGTCGGCGATTTCGATGACGATGCTGCCGGAATCGTGATAGGCATTGAGGCTCAGGTGGCCCTTGCTCGACTTGCCCGCCGCCCGCCGTGCTTCGGCGCTTTCGATACCGTGATCCATGGCGTTGCGCAGCAGGTGCATCAACGGGTCACCGATCTTCTCCACCACTGTCTTGTCCAGCTCGGTGTCCGCGCCGCTGATCAGCAGGTCGATGTCCTTGCCCAGTTCCTGGCTGACGTCGCGCACCACGCGGCGGAAGCGGTTGAAGGTGTCGCCGATGGGGATCATGCGCAGGTGCAGGGCGCCATCGAGGATTTCTTCCACCAGCCCCGACACCGTCGATGTGGCCTCGTGCAGGGGGTCGTTGTTGCAGGAACGCGCCAACAGGCTCGCGCCGGCGCTGGCGATCACCAGTTCGCCCACCAGATTGATCAACTCATCAAGCTTGTCGGCGTTGACCCGCACATAGTTGCCATCCCGGGGTTTGGCGTCGCTGGTCGTCGCCACGCGCTGGGGCGGCGCGCTCATGGTGCCTTGTTCGGGCTGGGTGACCAGTTCAGTGCTGCTGCTCGCTGTGGCGTCGAGGCCTTCATCGACGGCTGTGATGACGACTTCACACTCGTCCCGTACAAAGTCGAACACTTCGTTGAGGGTAGCGTGGCCGGCAGTCGAGCGCAGGTCGATCTCAAAGTCCAGGTAGCAGCTTTCCGGGTCCCAGTTTTCCAGCGCGGGGATGCGGTCGGTGAGGGTGGTGACCTGCACGATTTGCCCCAGCGTTTCGAGGTAGCGCAGGAACGACAGCGGGTCCATGCCGTTGCGGAACACGTCCACGCCGAAGCGCAGAGAAATATGCCAGAGCACGTCGGCCGTCGTGGCGTCGTCCACTTCAGCGGATGCGTCGTCGGTCGTGGCGGCGTGCAGCGGGTGGTAGACCCCCAGCGCCTCGCGCAATGCCTCGCCGCGCTCCAATGCGTCGGGTGTCAGTGCCTCACCGCGACTGGCAACCACGTCGATCAGTTCGAGCATGTGGTCGCCGCACTTGAGCAGCAGGGCGATCAAGGCGGCGTCCACCGCAATATCGCCGTCGCGCAGGCGGTCGAGTACGTCTTCGACGATATGCGTGAACCCCACGATCGGCGCCAGGCCGAACAGCCCGGCGGAGCCTTTGATAGTGTGCGCGGCGCGGAATATTGCGCCGATGGCGTCCTGATCGTCGGGCTCGTTCTCCAGTTGCAGCAGGGATTGCTCCATGGCCTGCAACAGTTCACGGGCCTCCACGATGAAGGTCTGCTGTGCCTGATCGAGATTGATGCTCACCTGGACTTTCCTTGTCGATCAATAAAACGGTGGCGCCGCCTACAACGCGGCGCCGCGACAGAGTTGCAGTGTGTGCGTGACGGCCTGGCTCTGACCGGTCAGGCTCAGCGCGATGCCGTTGAGGCCGGCTTCACGCTCGATCACCGCGAGCAGTTGCAGGCCGGCGCCATCCATCTCGGTGACCTGCGAAAGGTCTAGCTCAAGGCGGGCGGCGCTGCCAACCTGCGGCAGCAGGGCGGCGGCCAGCTCGGCGACGGTATAGATCGTCAGCTCGCCTTCAATGCCCACGCGAGCCGTGTCGTCAGTGGTTTCGTGGGTGATGGACATGGCAGCCTCCCCGGATCACGGCAGAATCAGCTTTGACACCGCCGCCAGCATCTGCGCGGGCTGGAACGGCTTGACCACCCACGCTTTGGCGCCTGCGGCCTGGCCCTCGGCCTTTTTCGATTCCTGGGACTCGGTGGTCAGCATGATGATCGGCGTGAACTTGTAGTTGGCCAGCTTCTTCACTTCTTTGACGAAGGTGATGCCGTCCATATTGGGCATGTTCACGTCGCTGATGATCAGGTGCACCTTCTGCCCGTTGAGTTTGCCCAGGGCGTCCTTGCCGTCGCTGGCCTCGATCACGTCGTAACCCGCGCTTTTCAGGGCGATACCGACCACTTGCCGCACGCTGCTGGAGTCGTCGACCACTAATACACTTTTCGCCATGATGGGCTCCTAAAAGAAAGTGATGTCTTGGGAATTCTGCTGCGCGGCGGCGTTGCCGTGGTGCGTGCGCCGCTGCTCGTCGGTGGCGTAGGTGGCCTCCATGCTTGCCAGCCACTGTCGGGCGTCGATGCTCACCGCCTGGTCCGGTGCCTGTTTGGCCTGGTGCAAGTGGTCGTGCAACGCGTTCATGTTGTCGCGCACGTGGCTGAGGATCTGGCTGACCCGGTCCTGGAACTGCAGGTTGACCAGCACGTCGGTCATCTCGTCGCGGATGCCGTAGCTTTCCTGCTTGAGCAGGTCGGCGGATTGGGCCAGGCGCCCGGTGATGTTCTGGAAACGTTCAAGCACCAGCTGGATGCTTTGCTCGGACGCGCCCACCGAATGGCTGTCCTGGTCAGCGCTGGTGGAGGCGGCCTGCACGAGTTGGGTAATGGCGTTGTTGATGATGTCGACCTTGGCGGACATCTGCTGGCCTGTCTCGCTGGATTTGCTCGACAGGCTACGCACCGCATCGGCCACCACCGCAAAGCCGCGCCCGGCTTCACCGGCACGTGCCGCTTCGATTGCGGCGTTCAAGGCCAATAGATTGGTCTGCGCGGCAATGGCGGCAACGTCGGCGGCCATGGTGCGCAATTCGCCGGTGTAGGCGGTGAGGCTGCGCACTTGCGCCAGGGTCTGGTCGCGGCTTGATTGAGTGGCCTTGAGCGAGTCGATCACCTGGCTCAGTTCGCTGTCGCTGCGCGCCAGTACCTTAAGGGCGCCGTCGGCGGCCTGCCCATCCAGTTCACCGGCGGCGTGCTGCGAAGCCTGGACGGTTTCCTGCAAGCGTGCGGCGATCCCGGTGAAACGATTGGCCAGGCTCACAATGGCTTCTTCGGTTTGCTGGCGTGAACTTTCTACCTGCTTGGCCCAGATCGGCATGGCGCCCAGCAACACCTCGTCGAGCTGCGCCCGCGACGCCTTGCCGGCGTGTGCCGCCTCGGCCTCGGCCTGCTCGGCCAGTGCGTCGGCAGTCAACCGCAACAGCGCATCGCGCTGGGCTTTCGCGCTCCAGGCGCACGCGCCGAGGCCGATCAGCAACAGCGCCGCACAAGCAACGAGGTTGGCGGGGGAGGTTGACTGGAAAAGTATCCAGATCACGGCGGGGACCACCGGAATGAAAGCGAACCAACGAAAACGTGGATGACCGGGAAGAGGGGTACGACTGGATTGGCGCGGGGTCATGAGTTCGATCCTTGAACAGTACTGCGGATGTAATCAACATAGGGGTTATCTGCCCTATGTGCCGCAACTTTAGGCGCTGCAGCATGCCTTCCGTCTGGTTTATTACCAGCAGGTGACGAAGCGCTGTGTCAAAAGGCCACTATCGCACTCTAGTCGAAGCAGACACGCTTGCGCCAATTGTACGGCGAGGTTTTCAATCGGCTTGGCTTTATGATGAGCTTACGTTCATGCAATGCCCTTTTAATGGCTGGATGGATACTGCCCCGATGAAAGACCTGCCACCCACCGCAACACTCCGCGCTTTTGAAGTCGCCACCCGCCACCCGACCTTTACGGCCGCCGCGCAGGAACTCCATGTGACCCAGAGCGCGGTCAGTCACCAGCTCAGGCACCTTGAGGCGCTGTGGGGGTTGCAGTTGTTCGAGCGGGGCAAGGCGTTACGCCTCACGGCCGCGGGGGCTACGCTGGCGCCTATCGTGCGCGAGTTTTTCATCAGCCTGGAGGCGACGTTGTGCGACCTGCGCGAGCAGAAGGGCCGGGTCCGACTCAGCGTGAGCACCACCTATTCGTTTGCCCTGAAGTGGCTGCTTCCCCGCCTGCCGAACCTCGCTCGCCAGCACCCCGAGCTGCTGGTGTCGTTGGACACCACGGACACCATCATTCACTTCTCCAACGCCCAGGCCGATGTCGCGATCAGACTGGGCAAGGGCAGTTACCCCGGCCTGCATTCGGAGTTCCTGTTCGGGGAGCAGGTATTTCCCGTGGCCAGTCCCGACTTGCTGAGGCGCATCGGAACACCGCAAAGCCCCGCCGAGTTGTTGCATTTCCCGCTGCTGGCGCGGGATGGTGCAGAGCTGGCGCCCAAATGGGAGGTGTGGTTCGAGGCCCTGGGGCTGGTGTATCTGCCGCTCAGGGAAAGCGTCAGGTTCGGCGATACCAACATGACGGTCGAGGCGGCATTGCTCGGCCAGGGTGTGGCCTTGGTGCGTAGCGGGCATGTCGAGAAGGAAATCAGCGATGGCCGTCTGGTGCGGCTGTTCGATGTGCATTTTCCATCGCCGCTGGCTTATTACTTTGTTTGCCCCAAGGGCGTCGAAACGCTGCCGCATATCGTCAGCTTTCGCCGCTGGTTGCTCAGTGAGGCGCTGAAAGTGCGAGAGGTAGAGGAGCCAATGATGAGTGTTCATTCATACCGCGATGAGGAGACTTCTCTGTAGTCCCGCCGCCGACGTACCTAGAATGGGGCATGCCTATTCATCTGGTCTGCCTCGTCCTTTTCGCCGCGCTCCTGCATGCCAGTTGGAACGCACTCCTGCGCAGCGGTGCCGATCGGCTGTGGTCGATGACGGTGATGTGCATGGCCATTGCCATCACCTGCACCGTCGCCGCGGCGTTCATGCTGCCGCCTGCGGTTGAAAGTTGGGGCTACGCGCTGCTGTCGGGGTTGCTGCATGTGGGCTACAACCTGTTTCTGGTGCGCAGTTATCGGGTCGGTGACCTGGGGCAGGTCTATCCGATTTCGCGTGGTTCGTCGCCGGTATTGATCACCCTGGGGGCCGCCTTCTTTGCCGGAGAAAGTATCGCGCCTGGCCAACTGCTCGGTATTGCGCTGGTGTCGGGTGGGATTATTTCGCTGGCCTTCAGAGGGCGCAGTCTCTCGGTGCCCAGCCTGCCCTATGCGCTGGGCACGGGCTGCTTTATTGCGGCCTACAGCGTTGTCGATGGCATCGGCGCCAGGCTCTCGGGCGCGCCGCTTGCCTATACGGTGTGGATGAGCGCTTTGTGGGGCGTACTGATGCCGCTGGTCTACATCGGTCTGCGCGACGCTCGCAGCTTATTCTGCGTGCGGCCCGGAACAGTCACCGCGTTGGTCGGCGGCCTGGTCTCTTTGCTTGCCTACGCAATGGTTATCTACGCCATGAACGAAGCGCCTTTGGGCGCGGTGTCCGCATTGCGCGAAACCAGCGTGCTGTTCGCGGCGCTGATCGGCTATGGGTTCCTCGGCGAGCCGCTCACCGCGCGCCGGATTCTGGCGTGCGTCGTGATCGCCAGCGGCGCCATCATCATCGGCTGACAAGGCCAACACTCACAGGGAGATACACCATGATCACTGATTCGCAGGCACCGCTGATTCTGATCACCGGCGGCAGTCGTGGAGTGGGCGCCGCCACCGCTCGGCTGGCGGCCAAAAGAGGGTATGACGTCGCGATCAGCTACGTCAGCAACGAGGCTGCGGCGCTGGCGGTGGTCGCGGATGTCGAAGCAGCGGGACGCAAAGCACTGGCCATACGCGCCGACAGTGCAGACCCGCAACAGGTTGCCGATCTGTTCACGGCCATTGATCGCCGGTTCGGGCGCATCGACGTACTGGTCAACAACGCCGGGGTACTGGCGCTTCAGTCACGCCTGGAAGACCTCGACTTCGCACGCATGCAGCGCATCTTCGCAGTCAATGCCATCGGGCCGATACTGTGTGCCCAGCAAGCGGTGAAACGCATGGCCTACCGTCATAACGGCCCGGGCGGTGTAGTGATCAACGTTTCCTCGGCGTCGGCCCGCCTTGGCAGTCCTAATGAATACGTGGACTACGCGGCGTCAAAGGGCGCCCTGGAAACGTTTACCATCGGGTTTGCAAAGGAGGTGGCCCGTGAAGGCATCCGTGTTAACTGCATTCGCCCCGGGCATATCTATACCGACATGCACGCCAGCGGCGGTGAGCCCGGGCGCGTGGACCGCGTCAAGGATTCGATCCCCATGGGGCGGGGCGGTCAGCCGGAAGAGGTGGCACAGGCCATTCTATGGCTGGCAGGCGCGGAGGCTTCATTCGTTACCGGCACCTTTCTCGATGTGACGGGCGGGAAATAAGTCGCCAGCCACGCGCTGGCGCACCTGGCCAGTAGTCGGTTGCCCAACACCTTTCAAAGGAACCGTCTCGCTGACGTCTGTGTCCATTTGCTGTAGCCACGGATCAGTACTGATGCCCCGAGCTACCTGGCCGTCATGGAGCAAATGAGCGCATATGTTTGAACACCTCGACCTCAACCACCTGCTGGCCACCTATGGTTACTGGGCGATTTTTATCGGTTGTCTGCTAGAAGGCGAAACGATCCTCATCCTGGGCGGCGTGGCCGCGCATCAGCAGGTGCTCAAGCTGCTGCCCGTGATCGGCTACGCCAGTCTGGCCGGCATGCTGGGGGATCAATTGCTGTTCTGGGCCGGACGCTATTTCGGCGACCGCTTACTGCCGCGCCTGCATAAAAAACAGGCCGCCATCGACAAGGTCACTGCCTTGATCCATCGGCACCCCACGGCGTCGATTTTTTCTGTGCGCTTTCTCTACGGCATGCGTTTGCTGGGGCCCATGGTCATTGGCGCGAGCAGGATTGCACCGCTCAAATTCGCCTGCATCAATGCGGTGGGCGCACTGGTTTGGGCCACGCTGTTTGCCGGCGCAGGCTATTGGGCAGGCGAGTTTTTGCAACGTGCCTTGGGCGATCTGAAACCTTATCGCCTGCCGATTGCACTGGGCGTGGTCGGCGTGGTGGTGGCTGTGGCTCTTATACGCCGTTACCGATCTAAGGGCAGACATTCCAGTCAGGGTTGACTCGCTGCCCTGGGACTGGCTGTTGCTTATTCTTTTTATGACTAAGCATAAAAAAATTTATTCCTTGTTCGTATTAGTGATCATGCTACCTTGCTTTCACCGGACCGCCGGATGAGTTCAATCCTATTCTTATGGTACGACTATGTCCGGCGCCCGAATCTTACAAAATAGCCTTGAGGCTTTGTCGCATGACGCAGCCCCAGCAGCGATTTTTCACGTCGGCATTATCCGCTTCAATCATATCTCTTGCTTTGCCGTTCCACTTGTAACCGGCAAACCTCTCCCTTGTCAGGCCAACAGCGAAGCGTGCAGTGCAATCGGCGAAGGCTTGGCATTTCTTCTCCACGCCATGTGAATTGTCGTTATCAGGCACTTGCATACCGATAGTCCAACCCATTCTCTTTAGATAACACCCGCTTTGGGGTGAGCCTTGAAGGCTTAATGGTTGGGCGCCTGTTCCGAACAAGATCTTTCACGACTAACCACTATGCCTAACTATCTGGATGAAGCTCATCGAGCTGAAATCGTTAAACTCAGCACGACTGTAACCAGTAAAACTGAATGGCCTACCTGGCTTTTGTTAGCTGGGTTCTATATAGCCTGGGCGGCGATTATTTTTTCTGGCGAAGTCCTTGGCGAGGGTTTCACCCTAGTCTTGCTGGTTCCATTGGTTGTGCTTTGGATGTCGATTCAACATGAGCTTATTCACGGTCATCCCACGCGCTGGCCTGCCATTAATAAGGCCTTGGGATTTCTACCGTTTGCCGTGTGGTACCCCTACGACATTTATAGGGACACACACTTGGCGCATCACAACGACGACGTTCTTACATTGCCAGGCCTGGATCCGGAAAGTCGTTATGTCACCGCTGCTGTTTGGTTGCGCTCGCCTCGGTATATCAGAATGTTGTTATGGGCAAACAAGACCCTGGGCGGTCGTTTGCTGATGGGCGCGCCGTTGGCGGTAGTAAGTTTGGTGGGCAGTCAGACAGCACAATTGTTTCACCCCGGGCGAATGGCTTGGCGCATGTGGGCCGCTCATATATTGAGTGTTGGCCTAATACTGGCCGTGGTCGAAGAGTACAGCGCGATCAGTGCCATCCAGTACCTATTCCTGGTGTCGCTGCCGGCCTTATCGATCGCGATGATCAGGTCCTTTTACGAACATCGTCCGTCAACGCTTGCGGAACACCGCACGGTGATCAACGAATCGACAGGGTTGTTGAGTTGGCTGTTCCTTAATCTCAATCTTCACTTGGTTCATCACGATCTCCCCGGTTTGCCCTGGTTTTACTTACCCCGGGTGTATAGAGCCAGGCGTGAACAATGGATTGCACGAAACAATGGTTATGTCATTCATGGGTACTTCCGGTTATTGCAGAAGTATCTGATCAGCCCCGTGGATTGTCCCCGCCATCCTGCCGAGCACTAACACTATGCAAGCTAATCTGGGCGTCGGAAAATGATACGTTTTGAAGCCGTCAATAAAACCCATAAAGGCAGCCCGCGTGCGGCCGTCAGCGATCTGACGCTTAACGTCCGTGAGGGTGAGATCTGTGTATTTGTCGGGCCCAGCGGGTGCGGCAAGACCACCATTTTGCGCATGATCAACAGGCTGGATATCCAGGACAGTGGCGGCATCTTTGTCAACGGCGTGGCGACCGATCAGCTCGACGTGGTGACGCTGCGCCGCGGCATTGGCTTCATGATGCAGAGCGCTGCCTTATTTCCCCACCAGACGGTTGCAGAAAATATTGGCGCAGTCCCGCGGCTGCTGGGCTGGAGCAAACAGAAAATCCGCCAGCGCGTGAGCGAGCTCATTTCCCTGGTTGGGCTGCAGCCGGAATTTCTTCAGCGCTACCCTAATCAGCTCTCGGGCGGGCAGCAAAGTCGCGTCGCCCTGGCGCGGGCATTGGCCTCGGATCCACCGGTTGTATTGATGGACGAACCCTTTGCCGCGCTTGATCCGGTGATACGCGAGCGACTGCAGGATGAACTGGTTGCGCTTCAGAGACGTTTGCATAAAACCATTATCCTGGTGACCCATGATATGGAGGAGGCAATCAAGATCGGTGATCGGATTGCTATCTTCGAGGGCGAAGGCAAACTTGTTCAGTTCGATACACCTCACAATGTTCTTGCCCATCCCGCCAGCGCGTTTGTGAGGGACTTTATCGGCAAAGATCCGCTGTTAAAAAGGCTTTCGCTGATGAAGGTTGCTGATCTTCCGGTGGATGAAGTCAGTTGTGAATTCAAACTTCTACTGGATGATAAGTCCAATCCGTTGAAGTGGGTCAGTGAGTCGGACGTGCCTGTTCCGCAACTGACGACGGTGTCGAGTAACGACTCGTTGCATCACGCGCTGGTTAAAATTCTAACGGTTCCTATCGGTGTGGTTGTGCGCGTGGACGAGGCGGGCGCTTACGACGGTTGCCTCTCGATTGCCAGCCTTCACAGCGCACTTAATAAGCCCGTTTTGGAAGTGCACCATGATTGACTGGTCCTGGATCGTTGAAAACTGGCAGCAGATCGGTCAATTGTTAGTTGATCATATTCAACTGGTGACCCTGGGCCTGTGTACAGGGATGCTGTTAGCAGGCGCAATGGTGCTCTTGACGTTATGGCAGCCAGGATTGGCGCGACCGATGATTTATGTCTGCGGCATACTCTTTACCATTCCGTCCCTGGCACTGTTTATTTTAATTATGCCTTTTACCGGCTTATCCAAAACCACGGCGGTCATTGGTTTAAGTCTGTATTCCTTGCTTATTGTGCTGCAGAACACCCTGGCGGGGCTGGCGAGCAACCCTGCGGATGTTTTGGAGGAAGCGCGGGCGCTCGGGTATACGCGCATGCAGCGATTCCTCGGGGTTGAACTTCCACTGGCCCTGCCTGCGTTATTGGCGGGCCTGCGAACAACCTCGGTTACGTTGGTGGGGCTGGTGACGGTAACCGCCTTGATTGGCCAGGGCGGATTAGGCCAGTTGTTTATCACCGGGCTGGCGCAAAGTTTCACTACGCCAGTGGCGGTCAGCCTGGTTCTGACGGTGATATTGGCGTTATGTTTTGATTTGCTTTTTTATTCAATCAATCAATGGCTGGTCCCCTGGGTGCGCTGATGAACATGATCGCAGGTGTTTGCCTTTGGTTTTCTCTTCCTGATAATTGGTTGGGTGATAACGGAATACTGACTCGGCTCACGGAACATATTTATTATGTGTCTCTGAGCCTGATTATTGCCTGTGCAATAGCGTTGCCGCTTGGCGTACTTCTGGCTAACTACCGCAAAGGCGCACAGGTGGCGATAGGCTTGTTCAATATCGGGCGAGCACTGCCTTCTCTGGGTGTCGTAATACTTGCGATTATGCTTATTGGCTATGAAACCAGCACGGTAATTATTGCGTTGGTAACCATGAGCATCCCGCCAATATTAACCAATACTTATGTTGGCATCGATCAGGTGGATTCATCTCTGAAACAAGCGGCCAGATCGATGGGCATGCGCAGATTGCAGATGTTTTTCCAGCTTGAGTTGCCGCTGGCTTTTCCGCTGATCTTCTCTGGATTCCGGTCCGCGCTGGTGCAACTCATCGCCACGGCCACTATCGCTGCTTATGCCGGCTTCGGCGGTCTGGGCAGGTTTCTGATAGATGGATTGGGCCGAAATGATACGCCGCAAATCATTGGTGGCGCCCTGTTGGTATCGGCACTGGCGATTGTCAGTGAGTGGCTTTGTTCAATGATGGAAACACTCATGGTTCGAAAGTGGCAGGCAGGCAATGCTGAACCAAGCGCTGCATGACCCTGAGCTTTTTAAAGTGCGTATTAACTTTGCAGAGGTGCAAACCTACATGAAAAACCAACAACGTTCGAAGGTGCGCTCAGCGCAGGTGGTTTCATTATTGCTCGGGTTAGGCTTGCTGGTTGGCAGCACGTTTGCCAGTGCTCAGTCCATCACCATTGGAGGAGCCAACTTTTCTGAGCAGACGATTCTCGCCAACATTTATGCGTCAGCTTTGAAAAATGAGGGGATAGACGTCAAGACCCGACTCAACCTGGGCAACCGCCAGATCATCGCCCAGGCCCTGGAAAATGGCGATATAGATGTCGTCCCCGAATACCTGGGGTCACTGTTGAGTTTCTATGACGACAAGAGCGCTCTGACCACCCAACAGGACATCCTCAGCGCGTTGCAACAGAAGTTGCCGACAGACCTCCAACTGCTGGAGCCCTCGTCCGCAGGCTCCATTACCGCCTGGGCCGTCACCCAAAAGACCGCAGAAAAGTACAACTTGCGCACCTTGTCCGACCTGGCGCCCATCTCGGGTGATTTCACCCTGGGCGGGCCTCCGGAAGTCGCCACCGCTGCGTTAGGCCTGCCGGGGTTGAAGGCGGTGTACGGCATCAACTTCAAGAGCATCAAGTCGCTGGATATGGGCGGGCCCTTGTCACGGCTGGCGTTGAACTCCGGCGCTATCGACGTGGCGACGGTGGTCTCCACGCAGGGCATCCTGGCGAAAGAACCTTGGGTGGTCCTCGAGGACGACAAGCACCAGCAACCCCCGCAAAACATCACGCCACTGGGGCGCAAGGCCTTGCTGACCCCGGAGGTCGCCAAGGCGCTCAACCAGGTGTCGGCAAAACTGACCGATGACGACCTTAAGCAACTCAATCGCCTGGTTGATATTGATCACAAGGACCCAGCAAAAGTCGCGGCGCAGTGGGTCGCCGAACATACGGTCAAGACGGCCCAGTGAAAATGAAAGCGACGCGGGTCAGGTCGCGGAGGCGTTATGTCGAATAACAGCATGATTTTGAATTTGTTCTTTTTTAACCCCCAGGGCGATCATCGTTTTTCCTGGCGCCACCCGCTGTCACCGACCAGGGAAATATTGACGCTGGGTTACTACGTAAAACTGGTACAGGCGGCCGAAGCGGCGAAGTTCGATGCGGTTTTCGTCGCGGATCACGTCGCGGTCTGGGACTCCGTGGCAAGTGGCTTGCGGCACTATGCCAACGCCCGCCTTGAACCGATTACGCTGTTGTCCGCACTGGCTGCGGTTACCGAGCACATCGGCCTGATGGGCACGGCTTCGACTTCCTATAACGAGCCTTTCAACCTCGCACGCTATTTTGCTTCGCTGGACTACCTCAGCGCAGGGCGCGCCAGCTGGAATATCGTGACGTCCTGGCTGGAAGAGGAGGCTTCGAATTTCGGATTGTCAGGCGTGACGAAACACGGCGATCGTTATCTGCGGGCCGAAGAATTCATTCAGGTCGTCAAGCAGCTTTGGGACTCCTGGGAGGAGGGCGCGCTTGAATTTGACAAGGGCACCGGCGACTTTGCCGACCCATTCAAAATTCACCCGATCCATCACAAAGGCGCACATTTCAGCGTGCGGGGGCCGCTTAACGTGCCGCGTCCACCGCAGGGCCACCCGGTCCTCGCCCAGGCGGGGTCTTCCGAAGCCGGCAAGAACCTGGCCGCCGCCCATGCGGACGTACATTTCTGCTTTATCAATTCGGTCGAAGAGGGACTGGCGTACAGGGCCGATTTGAATCGTCGACTCGCGTTGAAGGGCAGGCACGCCAGTGATCTGAAAATCATCACCGGCGTGCTTCCGGTGGTGCTCGAGGATGAGACTGAAGAGGCGCGGCGTCGGCAACTGGAGGACAGCCTGATTATCGATGCGGTGGCGATTGACCTGGTCTCCAGCTACACCCGTCTGGACTTGACAGGGCTGTCGCCGGACGGCCCATTGCCCGCGTTGCCGGATGAGGCTGAGTTTGATGGTATTCGAACCGAGCTGGCCCTGCTCAAACACTACGACGCTTCCTTGTCCATTCGCGAAATAGGGCGCCGGTTGGTCAAAAGCTCCAGTACCTGGCTGCTGATCGGAACAGCGGAGCATATTGCGGACAAGCTGTCGGCGTTATACGAGTCGAATGCCGTCGATGGCTACAACCTCATGTTTCCGTTTCTACCCACTGACTTTGAAACATTCACCCGTGGCGTGGTGCCTCTGCTGCAAGCCCGAGGGGTGTTTCGCCGGGAATATGAACCGGGGACACTAAGGGATCGCCTGGGGTTGAAGACGCCTGCCAACCGTTTCCTGCTGTGAACGGCGCTGATCGCACCTTCTGAATGGATCTGATATGACCAGCGATCTATCCATGTACCTGGCCCCCGCCAGGGTTTCACAGGCACAGGACGCCTGGCTTGAGCGCATCCTGGCGATTCTCGGCGAGCGCCGAGAGCAAAAACCCGTCGTTGATCTCGCGTCGCACTGGCTTTCCGCCGATCTGTTGTTATCTCAGACCTGCGGCTATCCATTTGTCACGTCACTGCGGGGAAAGGTCCGGCTGATAGGGTGCCCGAGCTATGAGCTTACCCATAGCTCGGCAGGCAGCCATTGCAGTTTGCTGCTCTGCAGGGCCGATTCGGACGTGACTGACCTGGCAGGTTTCCAGGGCAGCCATGGCCTGATCAACGCCCCGGATTCCAACTCTGGAATGAATTTATTGCGCCACACGCTGGCCGGGGTCAGCGCACGTGGTTTTTTTTCGACGCTCACCTTCACCGGATCCCACCGGGAGAGCATGCGACGGCTTAAAGAAGGCGCGGGCGATTTGGCTTCCATCGACAGCGTTACCTACGACTATCTTGCGAGAGATAACAGCGCCGAGATCGAAGGCCTCAGAATCCTGCTGCGCAGTGCGCGCAGCCCCTGCCTGCCTTACATAACCTCGATAGGGCAAACGGCGGCGGATGCCGCTTCAATCAGGAACGCAATGAACGAAGCCTTGAATCAGCTTCCTGAAGTTTCCCGCGACCTCGCGATCAAGGAGGTCCTGCCGGCCAGTGAAGCCGACTATGAGTGTCTGCTGGAATACGAACGCAGTGCGGCCAGCCGCGGCTTTTCGTTTTTAGCGTGCTGAGCGGCGGGCCGTTCGGGGATAGTTTCCTTAAACGAGTAGAACTGAACCGCCCCAACATTCTTCATGCATTAAAAACGGCGGGCTGAACGACCATAGCGAGCGTGTAAGGATGCGTGATAGCGATGCGCTATCAACGCGGTGTGTATTGCTAACTGGATGACTGTTCTGGGTCGACGTATCGTCAAGACATCACACGTGATGGGCTGGTAATAGCGTTCGCGTCTTCCAAATCAACAGAGACTTGTAAAGGTCATATTTCCGAGTTAGCCATGCAGAAAACGCTTTCGTTGGCCACGCGCATAGGGCTTAGTTTTGCAGCCATCCTGGCGCTGCTTGTATTGATAACTGCCATTGGCATTCACCGCGTTGCGTTCATTGACTCCACCTTGGGCGACGTTAGCGAAAATGCCGCCAAGGTGCAGCGCTACGCGATCAATTTCCGAGGCAGCGTGCATAACCGAGCCATTGCCATTCGGGATGCTGTGCTGGTCAAGACTGATACGGATTTGGCAACACATTTATCGGAGGTTACAGCCTTGGAAAAGGCCTACTCCGATTCTGCCGCCCCAATGGATCAGCTGTTCAAGAGCGCAAGCGTAACAAGTGAGGAAGTTCGACTACTGAAAGCGATCAAGGATATCGAGCAACAAACCCTTAGCTCCACCCAAGCGGTAATCTCCTTGCGTAAAGCGGGTGATATACCAGGCGCTCAGGCACTGCTGATGCGCCAAACCTCCCAGGACTACAGTGAGTGGTTGAAACGCGTGAATGCGCTGATCGACTACGAAGAAGCGTCGATCAAGGCGAAGCTTGGTGAAGTTCAGGCAACCGCCAGCCATTTCAGTACGCTGATGATTATCGCGACAGGTATTGCATTGCTGCTGAGCATCACATTGTCGGCTGTCATTATTCGCTTCGTTAAGTCCACGCTGGGTGCGGAGCCCACAGACGTTGCATTGGCCATCGAGCGGCTGGCGGCTGGTGATCTGAATCAAACGATTTCAACAGATTATCCCGGCAGTGTTATGGGCGTCCTTAAAGACACGCAGGGGCATCTCGCAGAAACTATTCGCCAAGTGCGAAGGGCAGCCCAGGAAGTCAACGAGTCGGCCACCCAGTTGTCCGGCGCATCATCGGCTAATAATGAGCAGACCCGCTTGCAAACTCGCGAAGCCGAGCAGGTAGCCGCATCCATGATGCAAATGGCGGCGACGGTTAATGAAGTATCTGGATATGCCGCGCAGGCAGCTGATGCCTCACGGTTGGCTGATACTGACGTAGGAAGCGGGAACATATTGGTTGCAAGCACCACGGTTGCTATCGAACAACTGGCATTAACCCTCGAGCAAACCACTGCTACCGTGAACCAAGTGTCCGAGCATAGTGAAAATATTGCGTCGGTGATCGACGTGATCAACGCCATCGCCTCGCAAACCAATTTGCTAGCTTTGAACGCTGCTATCGAGGCTGCCAGAGCTGGAGAGCACGGGCGTGGATTTGCGGTGGTCGCTGACGAAGTACGCTCTTTGGCCAACCGGACACAGCAATCGACCGAAGAAATTCGAGAGATGATCAGTACGCTGCAATTGGGTACCGAAACAGCCTCTCAAACGATGCGCGATAGTTGTGAGCTGGCGAGCCGAACGGTTACGCAAACCCGCAGTGCGCAGAATGCCTTGGCAAGGATCAGCGAGCAGGTTGCCGCAATCAGTCATATGAACACCCAGATCGCGAGCGCCTCGTTGCAGCAGAGTAGCGTCACTGATGAAGTCGCTGAAAATATCAATCGAATTCATGGCTCGACTGTTGCGTCGGCCACGGCGGCGCACCAAGTGTCGACCGCTAGTATTGAGTTATCAGATTTGGCGGAGCGTCTTACCGCTAAAGTGGCGTTCTTCTCTGCTGCTTAGAGGGATCTGTCCGGTCACCGATCTTTCCGAGTACGGCTGTGAGCACTGGGCGATGTTTTTTCACTCACCAATACTGACTCGCGTGAGCCGATATGTAGTGGCGAGATTACTTGAACACCCCTGGATGCGTGGTGCCTAAGCTTTATCGATCTGAGGAGGGCTTAACCATGGCGCAAGCTACCAGCTATTTCGCAATTGCCGTCGCGGTGATCATTTTGCTTGTTGATCTGTGGGCCATAGTAAGTGTGTTTCGCAGCGACAAGACTGTGGGAGTCAAAGCAGGTTGGGCTATCGGCCTCATCGTCTTCCCGGTGATTGGGTTGATCGTTTGGGGTGTCGCAGGGCCTCGTGGGATCAAAGAAGGGCCCTCATCGCCTGAACACAGTAAAGGGTAACCAGCACCCGTTGGAAGTCAGGTGGCGCTTCGGCGGCGCCGCTTGTCATTTACAAGTTCCTGCGTGAGAGCCCAGAAATGTCTGATATACAACGTGAAGCCCTATCTAGCGCTTCCAGCCAACAAGACACAATTTCCGAATTGCTGGCTAGATTGCTGATGGCGCGTGGGCCAGGGGGGCAAGAGGATGAAGTGCGCGCAATTTGCATGGAAGCTATTACCCCTCTCTGCGACGAAACATGGGTTGATGCTGCAGGCAACCTGATCGGACTCATCAAAGGTCGGCAGGACTGTGTCGAATCGCGGCGAGCTGTGAAGGTCATGGCGCACATGGATGAAATCGCGATGATAGTTAAAAGCGTCAACTCAGATGGCACTTTGAGAGTTACCGCATTGGGCGGCGCGAACCCGGTGAACTTTGGGATGTGCCCGGTAGATATTCTGGGTGATAACGAAATTATTCCAGGCGTTTTGTCGTTCGGTTCAATGCATGCGACGCAGAATGCTCCTCAAGGAGCAGATGTGTTGTCGGGGGACGTGCACTGGGACGATGTTCATGTAATTACGCGATCTTCACTGCAAATCTTGCGTGCACACGGCGTGCGTCCAGGTACACGGGTCGTGTTGAGTCGTCACTGGCGTCAACCGTTTCGAGTGGGTGATGCCATCGCGGCGCACTTTCTGGATGACCGTGCGCCAATGGCGGCTGTAATCGATTCCGCGCGCCAGTTGAGCCATCGTCGAAGTGACCTGACATGCGATGTATATTTTGTATTTACGACGTCAGAAGAAGAATCCAACGCAGGTGCCATGTTTGCATCCACGTCGCTCCCCGGCGATACCACTATCGCTGTAGAGGTCGGCCCAGTGATGGACGAGTACGGAACGAGGCTGTGCATCGATCCAATAATAAATACCGGCGACGAAAAGGGTTATTACACCCGCGAGGTCGTGACCTCTTTGGCCGCTGCAGCAGAGACCTGTGGTTACAGCCCTCAATACGCATTACTGGTCGATTTTGCTTCAGATGCGAGCGCTGTATTAAGTAACGGCTCATCAGCTAAAGCGGGCTGCCTTGCGATACCTACCGAAAACACTCATGGTTATGAACTGATTTTAGACGGTGCTATTCAAGCCTGTTCGGTAACCCTTTGCCAGTTCCTTGTTGCATTTCAGGCAGGCGGGAATGAATAACTACCACATTAAAAAATCTACATGCTTCGGGTTTTGGTCAAAGAAGGTGCACACCGTGCTTCCAAGTCGCTTTCACTAAGGCTGAAATCACCGCGATGGCCAGCAATTTTTAAGGGTAAATGGCTCGCCAAGCGTTTGAGTACGTTAAACGAGTGCCCACCCAAGTGGGCATGCCCTACCGACGCGAGATCGACTCAAGGTTCAGGAGTATCTAATGACTGCAAAAAGCCAGGCGCAGATTGCCGCTATCTTTGATCAACTTCTGGCACTACGAGAGAGTGTAGATCGCCTCCAACACACTGAAGACGAACGAGTCGGTTCACTTCGTGGTCATCAGACTGTGGATATCGACGGTGCCTTTTTACTGATCTTTAAGAAGTTGCACGACCACATTGGCAGTATGGAAGAGGCGCTGACTACGATTGCCGAGGCCACAGGCGATATCGATAAGTGCTAGGTTCATATGACTGCTATCCCGCCTTATCCGGCCAGAACTGATCCACATTCTTCGTGGGGCTCATCACAGGCCGCAGCCCAACCAGCGGCTGCATGCACACTGGTTAAGTCCGAGAACTCTTCTTCATCGGCCTAGCTCAAATCGTGCAGGTCTCGCCCGAGGGGCTCGCTCAAAGACCATTCGGAGAAGTTCACCTTCAACCCCTGTCGCTGCGGTGTGCAGCACATAGGGCCAACCCTATAACGTTCCGCCGTAGGAAATGGTGCAAGCCTGAGCAATGGCCAAATCGCGCCATCCGTTGAATACTGTAAACGCAGCGACCCCTTGGAAACGGTTAGACGAAGCCAAAAATCGTTCGGGTTGCCGAGGAAGCAGCTGGGCGCCCAGTCTGAAAGGCCAAGGGTTAACACGCTACTGATCATTGGCCTGCCGTCATTAATTTCTATGCCGGCCTTTAGCCAAGTCTCCTGATTGAGCCTGAGCATGATTCCTGCCTGATCGTACAAGTCGCGGAAGTCGGCTTTGATTCTGATCTGAGCAGTAAAGTCTCCTGAGGCTGCGAACCCCAAGAAGTGTCCGCTATCGCGTATGAATCCGTAATGGGTTTCACGCCAAAAATCAGTTTTTAAGTCGGTAATCACGTCCAAGGAACCGTCAGTAAATGTTTGGCAATTACTTGGCTTATTCAACCATTCAGCAGTTCTCCAAATCGATGCTTCAAAGTCCTGACCGACTTCAGCTATGAGGTTTTTATCCGTCATGTTACCTCCTAAGCCATCAGCTGAATCTGCATTGCATTCAGTTCTTCTGCTGATGATCTATCGCTATCGAGAAAAATCTAACCGGTAGAGGCCTATGGCTTCATGGGCGCATCAGCGGCTCAATACCGATCCATTTCCTGACAGGGTGATAGCATAGTTTGAGTTGCGGGATTTCCAACCTTTGGCCTTCAACAAGTAAAGAACCTAAGTTGATGCTCCATTTAGAGCTGGCATTGAATTCGCTTGTTTTAAAAATGACATAAGCTGATCCATGGTCGTTTTCATTCGTGATTTTGGGGATCCGGCGCTGAACTTCAGCACTGTTGATATCGTAGGGCGAGGGGCGAACATACTCTGCGCCCTGAAGCGGATAGTCGTAGGTTAACGAACCTAAGTGAATTTCCGGCCTGGCTTTTAGCTGTGCCCCATTATCAAATGTTATATATGCCTCTCGAGCATCGTAAATAATTGGAGTGGTTGATTCTGTAGTTCTAAATAATCCGCTTCTGTTTTTTTCGTAAGCCACTATCTGCACATAGAATTCAGGCTTCGGATATTTCTCACCTACGTATTTCACTGAATATAATTGCTGGAAGGGTTCATCTGACCACTGTGCGTCGTAATCGTACAGGTACGTGCGTAGGACGATAGTTTTTTCAGTGTGTCTGCCGGGTACCTGAAACTCAAATCTAGTTTCGCAAAGGTCTGCATAAGCGGGTCTTTCCCTGCTCCACGGAATGCAGCCTGCAATTAAACTGGACACTATCAACGGCGTAATCGTCAGGATTTTTTTTATTAGCATGCTTCGTCCTACTGGCGCTGCGCAACAAGATATTTTACTTAACCTTTTGTTTTTTTGGGGTCGGCACTTCGAGGATAAGTGCGTTCCTCCTGTATCGAGCCGTCTTCCTTATGGATTTTCAGCGATGCTGTTTTTCCTTCGAGAAACTCACTGGCCAGCTTTATGATTTCGGCCTTCGTGGTTGCCGTTTTCGACGCTCGTTCTGCACCTTCCTTCTTTAAGGCCCAACCGCTGTCTGTTGGGGTGATGTGGTAGTTATCCATGTCATTTCTCCTAGGGTGATTGCTATTTCAGACTGATGCGTTTCCAGATTTGACCCGTAACGGTTTGCTTTGTTTCAGGCATATGAGCCCACGGGGCGACGACCAGCTGTGCTAGACGTTCATAAACGTTTTCGATGTTCCACACGGCAGCGTCTTTGATTTTTTTAAGCTCATCTCGAAAGATTGGCACAGATACTGGCAACCCCTCGCGGGTACGTACCGAATAGTTGTGTTTTGGCGGACGCTTGCCATCAATCCCCCCTGCTGACCGCAAATACGAGCGACACGCCGCAGCGAGTGAGCAACATCCTGGGCAAGTGAGCAGGCAAGTAAGATACGCTGTTCGCACGACAAGCCGTCGGTACTCGATGGCCTGAAAACAAAGGCGTTATCAATGTCGAAGCATTTGCTGTTGGGCTGGACCCGTTCCTTGTGCATGCTTGCTGCCTTGAGCTGCGCGGCCACCATGGCAGTGGCTGCCCCGCCTGAAAAAACCGCTACGGCGGCACCGGACACGCAATCGGTATCCCTGGCAGGCGGCAAGCTGAAGTTCGTGCTGGAAGGCGTCGAGGCCCGTTCCTTGAACAGCGAGAACGGCGGCACGATGTACTTCGAACCGAAAAGCGAGCGGGCCATCATCGTTACCGAAGGCCCGGTGCCGATTGCGGGCACCACTTCGGACACTGCGTTTCTCCTCGCCGTGGATACCCTGAAAGAAAAGCAGCAGGCCGCGTCACCCAACTTTCGCATGACCAGCGAGGAGACCATTCAGGTGAACGCCTTGAAGATGTACCGCCTGGACGGCACCGACGATTTCAACGGCCTGAAATTACTGATGGCCTCGTTGATGACAATAAACGATCAAAAGATCACCGTCATCGAAGTGATGTCCAGCGTAAACGACCCGGCTGGCCATGCCGCTGCGTTGAAGAACATTCTGGGCAAGTAAACCGCAGGTTTCCTGATGATCACGGTATTGTGCTCCAGCATGACCATCGCTGATGGGTTTTTGCCGATGGCGGGCAAGATGTGGTTGTTAAGCGCTCCGCTGAACCCTGAGATTGACTGATTCACCCGTCCGGCAGATTTGAACGGCAATCAGCGCTCGGTTACGTAGTCGAAGGTGTGCTCTTCATTGAGCAACTTATTTAGAGGCATCCTTTTAAGGAACCGAATTTGCACCGGCTGTGCTGGCGACCGTGAATGGCGATTCCTGATAAATACCCGTGTGGCTTTGGCTAGCTTTCAGTGTACGCCCTGAAGTCAGTATTTAATGTTCTTGTGACAGCCCTCATCCTGCCTCGGCGTTGCGTTGCAGTATTTTTATGCTGCAATGCGTCGGCAGCAGCCTTCCATCTGCGTGCAATCGATTTGTTTCTTGTTTCGGATGTGTACCAGGGTCGTGCGGGGCTGCCACCGTTTGTGCTGACGCTGGACAACGCCGAAGGCTACTTCAACCCGTCCTCGGTTATTCGCAACTCCGCCAAGCATGGTGTGAAGGCTTTGTAGGTTACGACCACGGTTTCCGTGTGGTTGTCGTGCGTCCGGAGGATGAGCAATGGGCGCACAAAGTCCTGGAAGCCGTCGCCCGGGTGCAAGTGCAGCTTGCCTGGCAACAGCGACCGCGCCGGTACAAGGTGCCTGCGCCGGTCTATTCGGGTATCCCCCTTAACGGCTGAGGATTTCCAGGAATTGTGTGTGTTGCAGCACCTGGGAAAACATCGGCAGCGTGAATTGCTCGGCGGCCTGCTGCTGTTCGCTGGTGAAGGTTGCCGTGCAGTCGGATAAGGTGACCACGTTGTAGCCCTTTTCGTAGCCTGAACGCACCGTGCCTTCGACGCAGCAATTGGTCAGAAAACCTGCCACCACCAGGTTCAGGATGCCGTTGTTGCGCAGCACCAGGTCCAGCCCCGTCGTCGCAAAACCATCCAGCCCACGCTTGCCCTCCACCAGGATATCGCCGGCCTCGCGGCCCACAGCCTCGGTGATCTCGGCCCCCCAACTGCCGGTGCGAAAAGCACTTCCATCAGCCACACCCTTCAATATTCCATAGTCGCGCGTGGTCAGCTCCGGGTAACCCTCGGCGAACTGGATCGGCAAATGGATGATCTTCACGCCCAGCTTGCGCGCCTGCTGCACCGTGGTTGCAGTGTTGGCCAGTATGTCGCCAATACGCATGACGTCTTTGACCGCATCATGAAACACCCCGCCGGGTGTGGTGAAGTCGTTCTGGAACTCGATCAGGACAAGGGCGGTGCTGTGTGGGTTCATCGTGGACCTCCGATCAGTGGGTAGGTATCTACACAACTTTGAGAGTTACGCCAGACCTGCGGAAGCGGCGGTGCGACTTGCTCGCTAAGGCGGCCCATCATGCTACTAGGTTTTCTTGGGTGTACATCGCTCTCATGTGGGAGCTGGCTTGCCTGTGATAGCTGTATGTATGGCGCTGGAGCTTTTTGGTCGGAGTACATATCCGTTATTTAGGTGATGGCTGATATGGGTTCCGTCCTTACGGCGGCTCACTTTTGAGAAGCGCAAAAGTAAGCAAATGCTCTTGCCCCGCCACTCGGCACCTCGTCTAGCCTCCGTTCGGCCAGCGTAGTTAACGGGGCGCCTAAGATCAAAAGCCAAATCAAAAGCCAGGGCTTCGGGATTGGTCAGGTCCAATTGTTGTGTAGATACCTAAGCCGATCAATGGGCCGATCAATGGGTTAAAACACGTGGCTACCAGCCACCGGGAAACCATTGCCGGGCGAGCTGCACTGTTACGCGCAAGGTGTGCTGGCTTTGTTCGCACGCAAGCGCCTGTTCTTCAGGCGACGCCGGTTTGCTCCACTTTGGCTGGGTTGCCAAGCGCTGTGCATAGCTAGCTTTAAACGCAGGGCTGGCCTCGCCAGTCAGCCGCATCGCTCTAGCATAGTCCGCCTCGAGATCTTCGGGCAGCGAGCCACAGGCCAGTTTGGCTTGCTGATAGCGCACGGCGTACATGAAGCCATCGGTGGGGGCTTCGTCGTAGGTGTAGCGGGAGGGGGCTGCGGCCATGGCGGTACCGGTGAGGAATAGGGTGATGAGGAGGGGACGTCCGTGCATGGGCGGGGAAAGTCTCGGGTGGTTGACGGTGCGTTTGACCTAAACACGAGTTGTATAGCATTGAACAGGGCACTCGTTAACTATACGTGCCCGGCTTGAATTGCAGCGATCAAGGCAATGGGCCATATTGTTGGCCGCTACGAGCCATTCTTCGTATGCAGTTCGGATTTATAGGGTGTAAGAAATGTTTAGGCGTCTCATGGACTTGAGCAAGCGGTTGCGCAAGGATTTTGCTGCTGTAGCGGTTTCCAAGGAACAGCTTCTGCACTCGATGGAGGTGGACGCTCAGGCAGGACCCGTCGGGAGTTTGCCCGCGAATGTGCTGGACTACTGGCACAGAGCGCTGATTGCCGATGACTTGGGTGGCCTGCAAGCCACCGATGTCCGCATCCCGGTGACAAATTTCGCGGGGCTGGCCTGGCCCAACTTCAATCTCGGTTTCGGCAAGCGTAGGGCGCTGGCACTGGGCATTCTCACTGAGCGTGCCGCAGAGGCCCGCCGAAAACAGCAAGCGCAGGCACTTGAGGCCTCAGAGGACGACGCAGAGGGTGCCCAGGAGGCGGACGAGCCGGATGACGATCCGCGTATTCCCATGGCGCTGGTGTTTCATCAAACCACCTCATCAAGCGATGAGGTCCAGGTCACGTGGCCCGACCCGGATAAAGAACCTGCGCCGGGCGCGAAAAAAAAACACCTCAAGCCCGACCGGCTGAATATCGCGTTCTGGTTTCCTTTCGACCTGAACGACAAAAACCAAATATGCCTACCACGCGATCCCAACGATTGCCGACCGCGTGTGGTGCGCCAATGGCTTGAACCGCAGCCATTGATGGCGGCCAATGACCTGCCGCCGGCCATTGGCCACTTCGATTGCTATCGCGACGAGCTCAAGCTATTTTTCGCGACGTTGAGCCAAAGCGCCAATTTGAGCGGTTATGTCGACGCCTGTTTTGCCTTGTTCGCCCACATTCAAGCTGATGGGGTTGAGACGGGAATGGCGCCGATCACGGGGCAATGGGTCGCGGTGCCGCGACAGCCTGGCTATGCAACACGTGCGCTCGCCAACATCTATGAAGCGATCCCCAATGCGCCGTCCATCGGCGCACTGGAGCAGCTCATAGGCGCCGGACGACACCGTTCGGCTGTCCAGGCAGGCGGCATGGCAGCGCCGCAGGTGACGATCCGGCACGTGGCCATGGTTGATAAGGCCACACACCTCGACAAGCCAGACGTCAATCGCGGCGCAGACCCCTTGAACGAATCGCAGCGCCGCGCATTGCACGCCCTCGGCCGGTTGGATGAGCAGGTCGGGGTGGTTGCGGTCAGTGGGCCGCCGGGCACCGGAAAGACAGCCATGCTGCGTGCGATGATCGCCAACCAATGGGTGTTGGCGGCTTACGATAACCGCGAACATTGCCCCGTCACGTTTGTGTGCGGGGCGACCAACCAGAGTGTCGAGAATGTGATGGGCACGTTCAACGGCGCCGTAGGCAGGAAGCATGCCCTGGCACGTCGTTGGTTGGACCCTACGGGCAAGCCACTATTGGGTTTCACCGCCAGCGCACCGTCCAAGGCCAAGGGGAAAATCCATCGCAGCAAGTTCACCACGCTTGAGATCCGGCAAAAGCAGTTGCGCATCTTGGGCGTCGGGTCCTCCAGCCTCAAGCAATCGTACGAAGACAGTGTTGCGGCAGCACTTGCTTTGGCGCGGCACTTTGAAGATGCCTTCCGCGAGCTGCCAGAGCTGTTCAATGCGTTGTTTAGCGTTGAGCAGAAACATCAGGTCAGTGATGCCACGCGTTTTATCTATCTCATGCAGAAGAGTGCTTCGACAACGCCTACGGCGTCGACCCTCTGCGAGCACCTGAACACGCTGACCCAGGTATTGCGCAGTGGGTTGGCCTCGGCAATCGAGCGCCAGGCTGACATCGACGCGTTGATCGAGCCCGGTGAACTGGCTGCGCGTTTTCCCAGTGAGGCATGGGCTTCTTCCTGGGCCATCGACATCCTCGCGGATTGGCGTGTGGCGGCAACCCCCGAGGCGCGCCAGGCGCAGCAGCAGAAATTGCTGGACGTGGTTTGGCGGCCGATTATTTTCCATTTGGCCGCGCGTTACTGGGAGACGCGTTGGCTGGCCAGTGTGATCGCAACCCCCGAGCCTGGCAGCCGAAAGAACGCACTCAGGCGCGCAGCCATGCTGTTTCCGTGCATTGTCGCCACCTTGCACAGCGCCCCACGGTTACTGGGAGAGGGCCGTAGGCCGCTGTTCGCGTTTCTGGATTTGCTGATTATCGATGAGGCGGGGCAAGCTGCGCCGGAGCTGGGTGTGCCGGTGCTTAGCCTGGCTAAAAAAGCCGTGGTGGTCGGCGATATGAAGCAGCTCTCCCCCGTGTCTTCGGTAACACCCGAGGTCGATGCGCGCCAGGTGCAGGACCGTTGGGCCGATCCGTCGTCTTTGGGCGCCTTGCTCGTGCGTGGCGCGGACTCCGCCACGGGTTCAATCATGAAGCTTGCCGCAACCGGGGCATCGTTTGCCGAGGCCATGCCGGACGGACGGCTACGGGACGGGCTGCTCCTGCGGGAGCACTACCGTTGTGCAGAGTCGATCATCAATGTGTGTATCGATTTGCTGTACCACGATCACGACCGTGATGCCGAGGGCGGGTTGCTCAGCAAAGAGTTGGAACCCAAAGTGCCCAACCCGCTGGCAGGGCTGTACGCGGATGCCGAGTTGCCCTTGCTCGAGGGCGAAGCTGAAATGCAGTTGCGCAAACGCATGAAGGCAACGTTTCCGCTACCGCCGCTCGGGTTCTATCAGACCGGTGGCCCGAACGATGAGCCCTGCAAAGGCGACTCATGGTCCAACCTTGGAGAAGCCAAGGCCATCGTGGACTGGCTTAAAGAGCACGGACCGCGCCTGGCGAAGTGGGCCGCCAGGGTCGAAGGCCACCCGGAGCAGCCGATAGGATTGGAAAAACTTGTCGCGGTCGTCACGCCATTTCGAGGCCAGGTCGAAGCGATAAAGCGTCGGGTGCGCGAAGAACTCGACCCAGATGACGCTGACCTGAGTGAGCGTTTGACCATCGGCACGGTTCATACCCTTCAAGGGGCGGAGAAACCTGTGGTGTTGTTCAGTGCCGTGAATCGGGAAAGCCGCGCCAGCCGTCGAACCGATACCAATCATCGTGAGCGGGTGTTTATCGATCGTGACGATGGGCGCCTGCTCAACGTAGCGATCAGTCGTGCGCAGAAAAGCTTCATTATGTTTGGCCATTCCGATCTGTTTTTTTCCCAGCAAGCGATGGATCCGAACAATGATTTGCCTTCGGCTGTGGTAGGACGATGCTTGGCCGGTGTGCGTGAGCCAGAGCATGAGCGGTTCACCTGCGCCCCGCGGGTGCCAGCACGCAAGCTCGGTCCCGCCACGCTGATGGTTGTCGAATCCTTGCACAAGGCGAAAATCATTCAAGAACTGGTACCTGGCGGTACTCAGGTGTTCGGCTGTGGCGGTCATATTCGTGACCTCCCAGGCCCCGGTGCGATCAGTTGGCGTGATGGGCTCAAACCGCACTGGCAATTGAGCGAGCGCGAGGGCAGTGACCTGGCGGCGTCCCTACGCAATACCGGCAGCCGTTTACTGCAATGCACTGAGCTGGTGTTGGGGACGGACGATGATGCCCAAGGTGAAGCGATCGCCTGGCACATGATCCAGGTACTCAAGGAAGCACCGTGGTTCATGCATGTCCAGAGGGTGCGTCGGGTAAGGTTTCATGCATTGACCACCCCCGAAATGGCCCGATCATTTGAGGAGGGTCGGTGTGTACAGGTAGAGGGCGCTACCGCCGACGAGCGAGCTGGCAGCGCTTGCCGGGCCTTGAATATGGGCTTGGCATATGGAGCCATTGCCCAGCGGGTGCTGGACAACCTCATCGGCTCGGTCTACATGCGTCACGGTATTGTCGGGGGCGGACGGGTCAAGGGGCCCTTGCTCAGGGTACTGGCGGGCCATGGTGACTCCCCGGGGTTACCCGGTAAACGGTTGGGTGTCGCGATAAACCTGAAAGTGAACGATACCCTCGTGCCGGCTCGCTTGATGGTGCGGCGCGGAAGTGAAGCCTGGCGCGCGTGGGGCAGTGACCGCACAGAGAGCGTTCAAACCTTGATCGACCAACTGAGCGACGCGGTGGTCTCACCGACACCTTGCCTGCTCGAGCATGAGGACTTGCTGCTGGCACCTGCTCAAAGCCTGGGCACTAACCTGGTCCTGCAAGAAGCGTTCAGGCGATTTGGCTGGATGCCGTCGAGCACCATGAGCACGTTGCAAAAACTGTATGAGATGCGCGAGGGGCAGGACGAGCCCGAGTCAGCACCGAACGATAATGGTTGGGCTGCATTGGATGCGCAGGGGCGCCTGTTCCTGACCGAGTCCGGACGGCGCCAGGCAGATAAGGTGCTGAACAACCCTTGGCTGAACACAATCAGCGCCAATGCGTTGTTGATGGCCTTCGACGATGCGCTGACTCACCTGTCCCAATTGCCGGATGCAGGGGAGGCGGACTACCTTGCGTTTGTGCACACCTGGGCGGCGCAGTTTGATGATCAGTGCGGCGCGCAACCGGTTGCGGGCCCCCATGCACCAACGGTCGATGCGCAAGGCGCTGAGGTCGCGCTGTTTTCCCTGCAGCCCGCCGTCGAGCTGAATACGTGGGGCGCGCCTGCCGGTTCGCCTTCACCCACTGAGGCCGAGCTGCACGATGATGATCCCGCGCCTGGTGCGCAAGCCCACCCGGTTTCGGACGGCGGCCGCAGCGGTGCCCACGGAGCACTGGTGCCTCTGGACATCAGCCTGGAGGGCGACAGCCCCAAGATGGCCGCGCTTACCCCGAGGCAGCGGCAACTTTACGACCTGATGTCCAAACTGATGTTGGCCTCTTCCCTGCGAGATGGACAGTTTCAGACTGTACGCCGGATTTACCCCCTGACGTGGCCGGGTAAACCGGCTGTCCGGCAGGTTGAAATTGGTGTCGAGGTGATAACAGGCAAGCAGGGCAGCTACCCAGGTTGGTTTGCGCTGGACCCCGATGGCCTGCACCAGCACACGCGCAATTGGGCGTCGGCAGAGATGGAGGCAGTGCTCGATGAGCAAAGCCCTCGCTTGCAAGTGATAGTGCAAGACCACTGCATACGCACCCGCTCGCTGCTTGAGCCGACAGTCGATCATTTATTGGCGTGGATGCAAGCGCGTGGACACGGTAGGCCCTCGACGTTCGGCAAGCACATCGATGATCTGGTACGTGGCAATACGTCGAACACGCGCGCCGAGGGCACTGCCGATGAGTAGCAGTTTTGCCACCATGACCCTGATGCGAAACGCCTATGAGGCCGCATTGCGCGACCCCTCGGACGCAGTTGCCCAGGCAGCGTTTGTCGCTGCGCACCAAGCGCAACAGCACACGTTCGTTGACTCATTCGACGTCGCGGGCATTACCTACCCGCGTACTGATGGGCACACACTGAGTGAGCGTGAAGCGCGCGAGGTGATTTCCAGAATCCTGTCCAACCCGGCGTACAGCGTGTCGGACCTGCGGCCCAGCGTCATTGAAGCGGCCTACCCGCTACAGGCAGACGTGCTGCGTGCGGAAATCGAAGCCACGGTCGCGTTGGCCAATAAAATCAATGGGCTCGACTGGCGCACCGACGCGCTCGATGCCAGCACCAAGCAAGCGATGCGTGAACTGCTACGCATGCCCACCTTGGCGGGCGGCTACAAAATCATTTCCCGGGTCAAGTCCGCGGCCAACGCCCAGGTGTTGAATATCTACCGTGGCTACGATGCCGATCACTTGATCCCCGACAAGGCACTGCGAGGGTCACTGCACAGGGAGCAGTCTTTCAGCCTTGACCAGAGCTACGCGACGTTTATGCAGGATTCACAGAACAGAGGATCGCAGCATAAATTTGTGACGGACGCCCAGAACCACACGCGCAAACGGCTGCGCGGCGATCCGACACTGCCCGCGAAAAACCCAACGACTGGCGAGTACCTGGAGCATGTGCTTGAGTGGATGACCCATGTCTATACCACCGCGGATCTGGGTGTGGATGTGGCCCTCAGGGCCAGTGGCCTTGCCAACTCGGATGAATTCAAACGTTTCAACGTCAAAGGTTTTGCCTTGGCGCAGGCAGGGTTCATGACGTGGAATGAACGCGAAAGTGTCGGCCGCGCTGTCGCCATGGTGCTCCTGATTGAGGCGCGTGAGTTCTACACGGCGGCCGGCTGGCCCCTGAATAGGGAGTTGCCTTTGTTCTACGACGTACCTTCTACGGTGACCCAACAACCGGTGCCTGTGACATGAGCGACAACATAAACCCATCAACACCCGCCCATGGCGCCCGGCGCTACCAGCTTGCCGACCTGACAATGGCCGCCGGGGTGCCCTGGTTTGCCGTGCACGTGTCGGACGAAAGCGGTCATACATCGTCCTGGATTATCAGGGGGGAACTGGACGGTGAGCATTTACGCCTGCAACCACAGGTTTGGGTGCCAGATGCCATCCAGGCCATCGTCAGTGATAGCGACGGCCAAGTCTGGGCGATCACTAGCGAAGATGAGCTGATCACCAACACCGACCTTGGACAGGTGGCTGGATGGCGGCAGGTTACGCCCCATCCACAGCTCAACGCGCGCGATGAGTGGTACTCCCGCACACTGGGTTATGTGGCCACGTATGGCCAGAACGTCGAGCTTGCTGAATGCCTGTGTTGGGCGAGCGATGGCTTGTTGATCGGTACGTTCAGCCGCCGGTTGTATCGTTGGACATCGGGCGATGTTGCTCGCCTTGAACACGACGATCACGTTGTCGGAACGCTGGGCGGTGTCAACAACATTGTCCAGACGCAAGACGCAATATACGCGCTGGGGTATGCGGGCCTGATCCTGCATCGGCCGGTGGGCGGGGCCTGGCAGCGAATTGATGGACCATGGCCGACTGAGGCCGGCGCGTTCATCAATATGATTGCCGGCGTCGAAGGTCCGAAAGGGGAATTGTGGGCCATTGCGGCGGGCGGTTCGGTCGTCAGCGTTGCGGGTGACGTGACCCGCACCATTGCACAAGTACCCGGTGAGCCTCTGGGTATCACCCGGTTCCAGCGCCAGTGGTTCGTGTCGACCCTCGACGGTTGCTACGAACTACCGGGGGATGGCGACACGGTCCTGATCAAACGCGATATTTTGATGGGTAAATCGATTGATGCCGGCAATTGCCTGATTGCCGTCGACGCCGAGCCACAACACGCCGATCACGCGCAGGTCCACCTGTGGTTGCGCACCAGAAACCGCGATACTTGGCTGCGCCCAATCATTTGCCGGGCCTGATTGAGGCGTTAAGGCGCAAGCGCGCGGGGATAGGCAGTGTCCTGCCGCCGCTTTGTCACGCGGGTTTGTGAAGTGCGCAAGCTAACGGACACATCCATTGATGGTGCGCCACCATGATTGACGATCACACGACTATCCCCCACTTGTTTTCGTACGGAGGTTCAGCCATTAACTGAGGTCATCGACTAGCGCTCAACGGCGGTTGGGAACAGCGCAGGGGGAGACTGTTCGAGAATGGAACTGTTGGGCCTCAGGCTGGGGGCATCCTTTTCAAACCATCCAAAGCATGCCCACAGACGTGCCCTCAATGTTGCAATCTACCGGAAGTGAATGGAGCTCCATGGTTTGTGGAAAGGCGGAAATGTTCAGTCGAACAGACTGCCCAATAACGCCTAAAGACTCTCAGGGTCCCCGAAAAACATCTGTATCCGCGACCGCAACCACCGTTCACCCGGATCGTTATCCTGCGAACCGCGCCACGCCATGTGCAGTTCAAAACTGCGTACCGGCAACGGCGGGTCTTCCGCGCGCAGCCCACCGGCAGAGGTCAGCGCCTCGGCCGCGTAGTCCGGCACGGTGGCGAGGATGTCGGTGCCGGCGAGCAAGGTGCCCAGGCCGTTGAATTGCGGCACGGCGAGTACGACGTGACGCTTGCGACCGAGTTTTTCCAGCTCTTCATCGATAAAGCCGCTCAGGTCGCCGGCGAAGGATACGAGCGCGTGGGGGCGGGCGCAGAAGTCGTCGAGGCTCAGGGAGCCGGGCACACTGTCGGCGCGCAACAGTTTGGGCAGGCTGCGGCGCAGCACTTTGCGCTTGGCGTTGGCCGGCAGGTCAGCGGTGTAGCTCACGCCGATGGAGATTTCGCCGGAGGCCAGCAGGCCGGGCATCAGGATGTAGTTGACGCGGCGCACCACCAGTACGATCCCGGGAGCTTCGGCGCGCAGGCGTTTGAGCAGTTGCGGCAGCAGGGCGAATTCGACGTCGTCGGACAGGCCGATACGGAACACCGCAGTGCTGGTGGCCGGGTCGAACTCGGCGGCGCGGCTGACCGCGGTGGAAATCGAGTCCAGGGCCGGGGAGAGCAGGGCGAAGATTTCCACCGCGCGGGCGGACGGTTCCATGCTGCGCCCGGTGCGCACGAACAGTGGGTCGTCGAACAAACTGCGTAGGCGCGACAATGCCGCGCTGATGGCCGGCTGGCCGAGGAACAATTTCTCGGCGGCGCGGGTCACACTGCGCTCATGCATCAAGGTTTCGAATACGATCAAGAGGTTCAGGTCGACACGACGCAGGTCGTTACGGTTCATCTTGTGTCCTGGCAGAGTCAGCAAACTTGACGAGATCAGTCATAGGCAAGCCCTTGGGTTGCGTCTGGAAGCATGACCGGCATGAATCTTACGGGGAAAGGCTGGTACTCTGCACCGGCTAATTGAGTTTTCCTACGATACTTAAGGTCTATTCATCAGACGCGGAATCAATGACAGGCATGTCGACTATTAATGGTGACCAATGGCCTTGCCTGGAAAGCCCAGATAGAGTTCATGGCATTAGAGGTTAATTTGGCGAGGTTTGCGATGTCCCGCACGATTCGTTTTCACAAGTTTGGTCCGGCCGAGGTGCTCAAATGCGAAGAGCATGCGGCCGCGCTGCCCGCACCGGGCGAAGTGCAGGTGCGTGTCGAAGCGATCGGGATCAGTTGGTATGACATTTTGTGGCGCCAGAACCTGGCGTCTTCCCACGCACGCTTGCCCTCCGGCCTCGGTCACGAGATGGCGGGGGTGGTTGTCGCCGTCGGCGAAGGCGTGGATGACTTGGCGGTGGGCGACAAGGTTGCCAGTTTTCCGGCCGAGAGCCCCAACGATTATCCGGTGTATGGCGAAATGATCGTCCTGCCCCGTTCGGCCTTGACCCGCTATCCGGACGTCTTGAACCCGGTCCAGGCCAGCGTGCACTACACACCGCTGTTGATTGCCTACTTTGCCTACGTGGATCTGGCACGGGTCAAGCCTGGCCAATTCGCCTTGGTGACCGATGCCAGCCACTGTGCCGGACCGTCCTTCGTACAACTGGGCAAGGCGCTGGGTGTGCGGGTAATCGCCGCGACCAAGGACAGCGCGGAACGCGAGTACCTGCTGTCCCTTGGCGCGGAGAAGGTGATCGTCACCGAAGAGCAGGATTTGCTCATGCAGATCAACAAGTTCACCGACAATCGCGGCGTAGACGTAGTGTTCGATGGCCTGGGTGGTCCGCAGATGTCGTTGCTCGGCGATGTGCTGGCACCGCGCGGCAGCCTGGTTCTGTATGGCCTGCAGGGCGGTAATCAGACGCCGTTCCCGGCCTGTGCGGCGTTTCAGAAGAACATTCAGTTCTTTGTGCACTGCATCGGTAATTTCACCGGTAAGCCGGAACTCGGGATTACCCAGGACCACATTGCCCTGCAGCGTGCCCTGCGTGATATCAATCAGCTGACCGCCGACCGCGTGCTGGTACCGCTGAAAACCACGGTGTTCGCGTTCGATCAATTTGTGGAAGCGCACCGCTATATGGACGAATGCCCGTGCCGTGAACGTGTGGCGCTGCAGGTTGAAGCTGTTTAGCGCGTAGGAAGATTCGTAAACGGCTAGCACTGGCCAACGGCGCATGGGGCAAATGTGCCATTTGTGAGGGCTTAACCCGTGCCTCTCCTGAAGTGACCGCAATAGCGCTTCAGCCCCTGATTCCTGCCCTTGCCCCCCGACGCCGCGCTGATTTCCAGTGCGGCGTTGTCGTATCTGCGCGGTCGACTCGCTGTTTGTAGGCTATCTGCACTGGTTTTCGCCCAGCTTCTGTATCTATTAATCATTGTTCAAGCACTGATAATTGCGACTTCAAATGCATCTCAAGGATTGAGCAATGATTGAATTCATGAAGCGACAAACGAGGGTGGCAGAAACTAGGTGCGTGTTATTGGACGTGACTTTTGCATACGCGAGTTTTGATCAAAAGTCTCAGGCCGCTGCGGGATCAAGTTGCTTTGACTTGTTTGTCGGACGCTTCTTTAAATGTTCGGTTAAACATGCGTAGGACATTGTCAGAGTCTTCCTAAGACGAGCGCGGCCAGGTGGTTTTTCCACTGATTTCATAAGCTTGCAAGCGTGTGGAACAGCGTTAATTGCGCTGGGTGAGTCCTGTCATTTTGTCGCGCGGTGCTAGTGTCTATTCATCGGCGTACGGCGCGAAGTGCGAATTTCCTACACGCGCAGAGGGTCAAGCACACACTGTCGGCAGTTGCTTGAAACTGATATTTCAACTCAGGTAGTAGAACTATGAGCACTATTCACGAACAGGCTATGAATCATGTTTATCAGCAAGTTCTGCAACGATTGATCGGGCACTTTACGCGCTCGGGCAGGACGGCACTTCAGTTATTGGTCCAGCGCATTGTCGTGGCCGCCGGAGGCATGGAGCAGGTCGGTGACTACAAAGTGCTGGTGGCCCATGGAGGGGGTGAAGTCAGCAGTTACACCCTGGCACTGTTACGTGCCGCCCAGCTGACCATTGCCGGCCGCGCGCCGCGCACCTTTCAGTTGCGGGTCGCGACGTTGCGCCATGCTGGAATGACCGAGGGCCAGCTGGAAACCCTCAATCAGGGCTACAGCCGTCTGTTTCTCCACGACGACCCGCGTGTCGAATTGCTGATGGTGGAAAGCCAGGAAGTCCAGCCCTTCAATCACCTGCGCCCGGCGTCAGCCCTGGGCCGTGCGGTCAGCCAGCGCAACATGTTGATGGTGGGGCACTTGAGCTCCGGCGATTGCCGCGCAACCTTGTGCAATGACACCTATCTGGCCCTGGGTGATTTTTACCTGCGCGCTACCACGTGGGGCGGCGGCGTGCACGCGGTAGTCAGCGGCGACTCTCCGCGCAAGCAAAGCCAGTTTCTCGCCTGGCTGAAAAAAACCGCAGAAGGGGCAGGGGTGGCCATGCCCAAAGCCCGCGCGCGCTCGCTCAACGAGTTGTTCGCGCGCATGGACGAGTGGAGCGCCGGCTATTATCGCGACGTGTACGGCGATCACTATGTGGCGCACGAGAACCCCAACCCGCCGGGGCACAGGCACCTGGCCTATATCGGTATCGCCGACCTGCTCAAGGATGTCGACCTGGAGTCGACCACGCTGCTGACTGAATTCATGGCCTACACCCCCGATCCGTTGGGTTTTCATTTCAGTCATCCCAGCTATTCCAACCCGCTGCTGATGGCACATTTGCGCGGCCTGCAGGCCGAGTGCCTGCGCGACCTGCGCTATGAAGACGGCGTCGACGGGTTTATCCAGCAGGCCACCCAATACATGCAGCGTCTGCACATGCCCGAGCAATTGCTCGCCGAGGCCGGCTCCAGCGAAGGGCGCGTGCTGTCGAGCACCTTTGCCCAGCAATTCTTCGGGCTGGATGAAACCCAGCTGATCTGCCTGTTATTTTCGCCGTTTATCCATCACGGACAACGGTTGGAAGGGTATCTGCGCCAATGCCATCCAGGCATGCTGGTCGCACTGCCCGAGCTGCACAAGGCGCTGCAGGGCAAGCCCTGCGCCGAGATGCTGCAACAATGGGTCAGCGACACCAGTGGTTTACCGCTGCCCTTGCTGCAGCACCTGTACCGTAAGCGGCCGTTGACCGACGCCCACGGCCGACAGCGCAACGCGCGAGCCATGGCGCAAGGCGCGATACCGGCCTTTCAACTGTCCGGGCGATGACCCTGCGCAGCGAGCGCCAGGCCGACTTCGCGTACCAGGCGGTCTATCGCTACATGATCAACCTGATTAACGAAGTCAGCACCGACACGCGGGTCAAACTGCCGTCGCTGCGGCAGCTGGCGGCGCGCCTGAACGTATCGATCTCGACCATCCAGTACGCCTACTCGTTGCTGGAGAAGGAAGGACGCGTCTACTCCGTAGCCAAATCCGGCTATTACGCCTGGCCGATGTCGGCCAATCCCATGGCCTGGATGGGTGGCGACCTGCTCGACCGGCTGTACGCCGCCGCCCGGCGTCCGGACATGCTGGTGCTGAGCGGCGATGAGCCGGCTTTGCTGGGTGCTCTGGATGCCACCTTGCTGCGTCTGGAGCGCGAACTGGTGCGCCAGTACCCTGGTCATCTGCAGCCCTGGTCGCAGCCTTGCGGTGTCTGGGAACTGCGCGCGGCGCTGGCGGCACGCTACACCTCATCGCCCACCCATTGCTGGCACGCCGATGATGTCTACATCGGCGCCGATGTGCGCGGGGTGCTGGATATCCTGATCGAAGTGCTGGGCCTCAGAGGCACCGCCGTGGTGGTCGAATCGCCGTGTGACTGGCTGATCCTGCGCCTGCTGCAAGGCGCGGGGGTGCGTGTCATCGAGCTGCCCTGGACCGCGCAAGGGCGCCTTGACAGCGCGGCGCTTGAGCGACTGTTGCGCGAAGAGCCGGTGCACCTGGTAATGCTGTCGTCCACGGTCAGCCTGCCTTCGGGCGTGGCGATGCCGGTGGAAGATCGCCTGGATGTTGCGCAGCGACTGAACCAATACGGCTGCTGGCTGCTGGAGAACGACAGCCTGGGCGAGTTAAGTCTCGATGCAGCACCTGCTCCGTTGCGCGATCTGGTCAACCCGGAGCGGCTGATCGTATTTTCCTCGTTCGAGAAAACCCTCGGCTCGGAAGCCCCCTATGGCTATCTGTTGAGCCGGCGCATGGGTCGCGAATTGCAGCGCCAGTTCCTGCTGCGTTCGTTCCGCTTATCGTCGATCCGCCAGCGCGCCATTGCGCGGCTGTACCACAGCGGCCGTATCGACCAGCACCTGGTGGCCCTGCGCGAACACCTGCGCGCACAAGCCCTGCAGATGAGCCAACGCCTGACGCAGCACTTGGGCGGGCAGGTGACATATCAAATGCCCAGGGCCGGCGCCACGTTCTGGCTGGCGTCCACGCGAGCGGTGGACATGCGCAAAGTATTCCAGCAAATGCTGGTGCGACAGGTCGTCATTGCCCCCGGCGAACTGTTCAGCGTCAGCGGGTTGCATCACCAGCATCTGCGCTTAAGCCATACCTTCCCCGGTCAGCCCAACCTGGACATCGCGTTGATAGCCCTGAGCGAAGCCCTGCGCCAAGCGAAGACTGGTTGAAATTTCTATTGCTGCTGTAGGATCGATCCCGTCGCGCAGTAGTCCAACTCTCAGTAAACTGGCATTTTTTCCGAATTCTTCTATCCGAGGTTTATGCATGACAATCAGTCCTTTTGCGGGCAAACCGGCGCCGGCGCAGTTGCTGGTGGATATCCCGCGACTGGTCACGGCCTATTACACCGGCCAGCCTGATGCAGCAATCTCCACCCAGCGCGTCGCGTTCGGCACCTCCGGGCACCGTGGTAACTCGTTTGAACTGAGCTTCAACGAGTGGCACGTGCTTGCGATCAGTCAGGCCATCTGCCTGTACCGCGAAGCCCAGGGTATCAATGGCCCGCTGTTCGTTGGCCTGGATACCCACGCGCTGTCCACTCCCGCCGGCGCGAGTGCCCTGGAAGTCCTGGCCGCCAACGGCGTGCACGTCATGCTGGCCGAAGGCGATGAATACACGCCGACCCCGGCGATTTCCCACGCCATCATCTGCTACAACCGCGGTCGCACCAGCGGCCTGGCTGACGGCATCGTGATCACGCCGTCCCACAACCCGCCGCAGAGTGGCGGCTACAAATACAACCCGCCCAACGGTGGCCCGGCGGACACCCACGTCACCAAGTGGATCGAGGCCAAGGCCAACGAGCTGTTGGCCAACGGGCTCGCCGGCGTCAAGCGCATCAGCCACGCCCAGGCGCTCAAGGCTGACACCACCCATCGCCATGACTACCTCAACAGCTACGTGGCCGACCTGGTCAATGTGATCGATATGGATGCCATTCGCAGCGCCGATCTGCGTCTGGGCGTCGATCCGCTGGGCGGAGCAGGGGTGCGCTATTGGTCGGCGATCGCCGAGCATTACCGCTTGAATCTGGAGGTGGTGAACACCGAAGTCGACGCCACCTTCCGTTTCATGAGCGTCGACTGGGACGGCCAGATTCGCATGGACCCGTCCTCCAGCTACGCCATGCAAGGCTTGATCGGCCTCAAGGAACGCTTCGACGTGGCCTTCGCCTGCGACCCGGACCACGATCGCCACGGCATCGTCACTCCGTCCGGCGGCCTGTTGGCGCCGAATAACTACCTGGCAGTGTCCATCGATTACCTGTTCCAGAACCGTCCCGGCTGGCGCGCCGATGCGGCCGTAGGCAAGACCGTGGTCAGCAGTGGCCTGATCGACCGCGTGGCCGCGCGTATCGGTCGCCGCCTGTACGAAGTGCCGGTGGGCTTCAAATGGTTTGCCGACGGCCTGTTCGAAGGCTCCCTGGGCTTTGGCGGGGAAGAAAGCGCCGGGGCGTCGTTCCTGCGCAAGGACGGCACGGTCTGGAGCACCGACAAAGACGGCTTGATCCCGGCATTGCTCGCGGCGGAAATGACCTCGCGCAAAGGCCAGGACCCGAGCCAGATCTACCGTGGCCTGACCGACGCCTTGGGCGAACCGTTCGCGATTCGTGTCGATGCCAGGGCCACTCCAGCGCAGAAAGCGCTGCTGGGTAAGCTGTCGCCGGAACAGGTGACCTTCACCGAACTGGCCGGGGAGCGCATCCAGCAAATCCTCAGCCACGCGCCGGGCAACAACCAGGCGATCGGCGGTTTGAAGGTGATGACCGAAAACGGCTGGTTTGCCGCACGGCCATCGGGCACGGAGGATATCTACAAGATCTACGCCGAAAGCTTTGTGGGTGAAGACCATCTCAAGCAACTGGTCGAAGAAGCCCAGGTGCTGGTGGACGGCGCCATCGCCGAATAACAGTGCGCGTCCCTTGTGGAGGGGGCTTGCTGTGGCAAGCCCCTATGGTTACCGGAGGCTCGGTTCTCAAGCCAGATCGACCAGTACGATTTCGCTGTCCTCGACCGCCGTAACCCGCAGCACCTGTTCATCCTCGATCGCCACCCCGTCACGGGCGTGTGCACGCACACGATTGACCTCAATCACCCCGTTGGCCGGCACCAGGTAGGCACGGCGCCCGTGCTCCAGGCGGTACTCGGCGGTTTCTCCGGCTTTCAGGTTCGCCGCTACCAGGCGGGCGTCGGCACGAATGCGCAGGCTTTGGTTATCGCCCGCCTTACCGCTGGCCAAGGTCACGAAACCCTCACGCTCCCCTTTGGGAAACGGCTTGGCGCCCCAGGAAGGCGGCAGCCCGGCTTCATTCGGGATGATCCAGATCTGGAAAATCTTGGTCGGGGTAGCTTCCAGGTTGTATTCGCTGTGGGCGATCCCGGTGCCCGCGCTCATTACCTGCACATCGCCGGCCTCGGTGCGGCCTTTATTGCCCAGGTTGTCGGCATGGCTGATGGCACCCTCGCGCACGTAGGTGATGATTTCCATGTCGCGGTGCGCGTGCTGCGGGAATCCGGTACCGGGCGCGATGATGTCGTCGTTCCACACCCGCAGGTTGCCCCAATGCATGCGCTTGGGGTCGTGGTATTCGGCGAATGAGAAATGGTGATGAGCGTCGAGCCAGCCGTGGTGGGCGCCACCCAGGGCATTGAAAGGTCTGAGTTCAAGCATGATCGTCTCCTGTGGATACGGCCCATGATCCCAATATGGATAATCGATAAAAAGCGTAAAAAGTGCCTTATTCCTATCGGTTTAGTCGATTGAAATGCTGCGACGCAACGTTCATTTCATCGCCTAACTGCCTGACGGCACAGCAATTGGCTGGAACTGTGCGGCGATTCCGGCGACCATGGTGCACTGCTCAAAACCCAGCCCACCGCAGGAGTCCGCGTGTCGCAACAACAGCCTGATCTGCCCCCTGAACTGCTGCCCCTGGCCCAAATGCCCTGGCTGAAACGCCTGGCGGCGCGTCTGTTTGGCCATGGCCTGACCCGTCTGCGCGCCCAGCACCGGTTCTCGTGGTTGCATGGGCAAGCCGACGGGTTTCGCAGCGGGCATGAAGCGGGCGTCGAGTACGGTTACCGCGAAGGCAAGGCCGATGGACTCGAGGAAGGGCGCCAGGTCCTGTTGATTCGCGACTTTCGCACCGATGCTCACCGCGCTCCGGGCATTGACGACAACCTCTTCGATGACTGGCGCCTGCCGTTGACCGCTGACCTGAAAAAACGCATCAAGGCCGACGTGGCCCGCCTGCTGCCGGCGCATGCCCAGCCCAGCGCGGCGCAGTGGAAGATGATCTTCAGCGATACGCCTTCCACCTCAGTGATCGCCGGTGCCGGTGCGGGCAAATCCACGTCGCTGGTGCTGCGCATTCTGCTGCTCACCCATTACCTGGGCTTTGAACTCAGCTCCATCACCGTGGTGACGTTTACCCGTGAATCGCGCAAGGACTTCATCCACAAGCTCGTGGAAATCATGAGTCTGTGGGGCCAACCGCTTGATATCAAAGCGGCCCAGGCGGTGGTGCGCACCTTCCACTCGCGCATCCTGCCGATGGTCCGCAGCCTGCCGGGCTTCGAGCGCCTGCAAGCGTTCGAGAACCTGCATACGGGCTTGGACGACGAGGCCGACACTAACCCCTTCGACCTGCGCATCAACGAGGCCCAGCGTCGGCAACTCAACGCCTGCTATCACCGGCTGTATGGCGAGCATCCACGTTTTCGCGAGCTGATCGCCCCGTTGATGCGCCATGGGTTGCAGCTCAAGGAGCTGGAGCGCGATCACCCTGACGTGCAAAAGCGCGTGGCGGTGACGGAGCTGGCGGCCCAGCGCGACGAAGAGCTGTGTGACCTGATCGAGGATTTGTGGTTTCGCGCCGGCGCCTGGCCGATCAAGGGCGTCGAGCCCGATCGCCGCACGGTGCAGATCAACGGCGCGCACTTTCATTGCCACGGCTATATTCCCGAGCTGGATGCGTGGGTGGTATTGGGTTTTGATTCAAGCGAAAACCCGCGGCTCAGCCGGCCGAATGCGAAGCTGTCGGTGCGCGCCGAATGCGCGGTTAAGCGAACTCTGTTTCAAGCTTTCTGCCGTAAACCGCTGATTTGGCTTGATAATTACCAGGACTCAAAGCGCCTGCTCAGTAGCCTGGCCGGCGACGCCAGCGCCGGCCCTGGGTTTGAGTACAAGGTCAAAGGAGAGCTGGGATCGGCACCGCTGCTCGATTGTTTTGTCACGGCTGCCGGCTTCATCGAAAACCTGGGGCTGGACGTTCCCGACGCCGTGGGCCGCATGAGTTTCACCAAGGATGATCCGGATCGCCTGTTCTTCGAAGCCCTGAGCATTTTCTGGAAAGCCCTGGAAGACCATTTGCTCGACCAGAAGCCGCCGATCATGACCTATAACCGCATGTTCTCGCTGTTCGGCGAAAATACCCCGGAAAACCTCAAGCTGCTCAGCGACCCGTTGCTGCGGCCGATGTCGCACCTGATGATCGATGAGTTCCAGGATGTTTCGCCGCAGATCGTCTCGTGGCTCCGCGCCAGCCTGCGCGAGATCCGCAGCCGTGGCCCGGCCATGCATGTGGGGCGCGGCGCGCAGCATTCTTCGCTGCTGTGCGTGGGCGATGACTGGCAGTCGATTTATGGCTGGCGCGGCAGTTCACCGAAATACTTCATGGCCTTCGACAAAGAGTTCCCATCACCGGCAACCACGCGGGTGATGCTCGGGGAAAACTACCGCAGCCATCAACACATCATCGACGCCGCCGAACACATCGTGCGCGCCGCGCCGGCAATCGCCGGCAAAAAGGCCAAGGCCAGCGGTGCGCCAAAGGCATTGGTGCCAGTCAAGGTGATGGAGCGTGACGACGCCGCGCTGGGGCGGCAGTTGGTCGAGCATTACCAGAAAGGCGATTCGGTGTTAATGCTGTATCGAAAAGGTAGCGATAAGTTATTGATTCAAGAGCATATTCAATCTGCAGTTAATGCGGATTCGAGCTTGCCTCCCGCTACGCGCAGGCTCAAGCAACTGACCTATCACAGTGCCAAGGGCTTGCAAGCCGACGCGGTGTTCCTGCTGGGCGATTGCCAGCACGTCACCAGCTCGCCCTATAAGAACCAGGTGTACCGCATGGCCGGCCTGGGCCAGGACGGCGACAGCGAGCCCTATGACACCGCGCAGAAAGAGGAAGTATTGCGCCTGGCCTACGTAGGGATCACCCGCGCGGTCAGTCATTGCTACTGGTACGTGGAAAAGCCCGAGGGCCAGGCGGTAAATATGCCCAAGGCGTCGGAGCGGGTGGATGGCAGGAAGGCGTTTTTCGACGATCAACGTCACTGATGGCCGAGCGATCGGCCTTCAGCGATGTCGAGCAACATCACGCCCGCAACGATAAGGGCGGCACAAAGGATGCCAGTTCGATTTCCACCGCCTCGATCATGCGCTCCACATCGGCGGCGTTCATCACGGTGGCGCAGGGAATGCCGGCAATGGCAATCAGAGTCTCGCCACTGGCACGGTCGAACAGGCGGGCGACCATACTGCCGGGAGCATCCATGCTGCCTTCAAAACCCATCGGGTGAAAGTGCCAGCGCATCAATTGGCACGCGTTGGGGAATGTCACTTTGTTCATGTTGCCCACCTGGTTCATTGAGCGCTTCCTTTAGCTCGCGGCAGGGTGCCGGGACCGTCACTGGTCGAGGCGTGTAGAGCTTAAAAATAGCATTCGTTCGCAACCGCAACGTGACTTTTTTCCGCCCGTTCGGCGGTTGTTTTCGATTCGATTGACCTGGGTCATCTCCTGTCGGGGAGTTGGCATAGTGCCATTACGCGACCGAAGTGATTGCGCGCATTGAACAGCGTGGCGAATTTCGTCAATCTCCAGGCTTTATCCGCCAGAGCCGCCCATGCCCGACATTGCTCCCGACTCCGACAGCCAGCTCACGCACGCCACTGGCGAGCTGGTGCTGCGCCACCACCTATGTTGGCGCCATCGCGACCTGGACGGGGTTATGGCCTACTACCATCCGGACATTCAGTACCACGATTTCTTTCAGAACCGTGTGATCCGGCATGCCGAGCTGCGTGAGTATCTGCGCGCGAGCATGCCACGCGCGGCGGATGAGGCGATTGAACACACCGATCGCATTCGTGCTGACGGCGACACTGCGTTTATCCAATACCGTATTACTTTGCGCGGTGGTCATGGGTTGGTGTCGTTCCGCACCAGCGAGGCCATCACCGTGCGTGACGGGTTGATCTGGCGCGTCAATGAGTACGCCTCACTGGTGCACGAACAACCCGCGCAAACCCTGCGCCCCACGGTGAGCCGCCTGGGGCTTTCGCCTCAGCAATTGGGGCATATGGCCAACGATCTGCAGCAGTATTTCGAAAGCCGGCAACCGTACCTGGACCCGGAACTGGACCTGCAGCGCGTTGCCAAGGAGTGCGGCTACAGCCGCAATCAGATTTCCTACCTGCTCAACCAGGTGCTGGGGCAAAGCTTCTACCGCTACGTCAACCAGGCCCGGCTCCGGCACCTGCTGGCCGCACTGAATACCGCGGCAGCGCCGATCAAGGTCGACGAACTGGCATTCGCCGCCGGTTTCAATTCGTTGTCGGCGTTCTATAGTGCATTTCGCCAGCACACGGGGCAGTCGCCCAAGGCCTACGTCAAACAAATTTCTCTGCGTGCACGCGCGCAAGACAACCCCTGATACGGCGCTCTAGGATCCCGTCTATCGAAACGCGGTAGAGGGAAACCTGGCATGGCGGCATGGCGCAACATCAGCTTGTGGATGGATCAGTTGGACGACCCGCTGATCGCGCGGCCCTGCCTGGAGCACGACCTGGACGTGGATGTGGCCATCATTGGCGCCGGCTATACCGGGTTGTGGACCGCTTATTACCTTAAACGTCAGGCGCCGCAGCTGAACATCGCCCTTATCGAAGCGCAAACCGCCGGCTTCGGTGCTTCGGGCCGCAACGGCGGCTGGTTGATGGGCAACCTGTTGGGCGAAGACCGCCTGCTCGCCGGGCTGTCTGCCGAACAGCGCCGTGCTTCATTCGATTTACTGCATGGCATTCCGGACGAAGTGGCTCAGGTACTGGCCCGAGAGGGCATCGATTGCGACTATCGCAAGGGCGGCGCGCTGTATTGCGCCGCGCGCTACCCCGAGCAGGAAATCAGCCTGCGCCGCTATCTGAACAAACTCTACGCCCAGGGCCTTAGCGAAGCCGATTATCGTTGGCTGAGCCCGGAACGACTGGCCGAGCAACTGCGTATCGCCAAACCCTACGGCGCGATCTACGCCCCCCATGTGGCAACCATCCAACCCGCCAAACTGGTGCGCGGCCTGGCGCGCGTGGTTGAAGGCATGGGGGTAACGCTCTATGAAAACAGCCCAGTCACACACTGGCAGTCCGGCAGCGTGCGCACCGATAAAGCCTGCGTACGGGCGACGTGGGTGGTGCCGGCGGTGGAAGGCTACGCTACTACCTTGCCCCCGCTGGGGCGCTACCAACTGCCGGTGCAAAGTTTGATCGTCGCGACCGAACCACTGCCGGCCAGCACCTGGGAGCAGATCGGTCTCAGCGAGGGTCAGGCGTTCGGCGAAAGCAGCCGCCAAGTCACCTACGGCCAGCGCTCCGCCGACAACCGCCTGGTATTCGGTGCGCGGGGTGGTTACCAGTTCGCCGGTAGGCTGCGCCATGACTTCGATTTGACCGACAGCGAAGTGCAACTGCGTCGCTACTTGTTCGGCGAACTCTTCCCACAACTCAAGGACGTACGGATCACCCATTCCTGGGGCGGCAACCTGGGGATGTCGCGCCAGTTCCGACCGCACATGCTGTGCGATCGGCGCGCCGGCATCGCGGTGTCCGGCGGTTACGGCGGGGAGGGCGTCGGTGCGACCAACCTGGGCGGGCGCACCTTGGCCGACCTGATCCTGGATCGTGATACCCCGCTGATCCCCCAACCCTGGGTGATCCGCGAGGGGGGCTTGGACGCCCTCAAGGCCTGGGAGCCCGAGCCGTGCCGTTGGCTGGGTTACAACGCGATCATTCGTAGTTTTGTCCATGAAGACCAAGTATTGGCTAACCCCAATACCGCACCCTGGCGTCGCAAGCTCGCCACGGGGTTGGCGGGGTTCATGGAAGGTTTCATGCACTAAGTCGTTCACACATACGGGAGCTCCCATGAGCATCACTCAGTTCAAAGACGCGCTGAATGCGCACTTGCCGGACTCGTCCCCGGTCGCTGCGCCCCTGGGCGAGCCGATCGCGGTGGCGTCCACCTTGAGCGTCGAGCGTAACGACGGCGTCGAGACGGGCATCTGGCAATGCACCCCGGGCCGCTGGCGGCGCCAGATCATCGCACAGGAGTTTTGCCACTTCATCCAGGGGCGCTGCACCTTCACCCCCGACGACGGTGAAACCTTGCACATCCAAGCCGGCGATGCACTGATGTTGCCGGCCAACAGTACCGGTATCTGGGATATCCAGGAGACGGTGCGCAAGACCTACGTCTTGATGCTGTAACGCTTTGATCCTTGATCGCCTGCCATAACAACAGCCCTAAAACCGCCAGGAAATCGAACCATGAAAGCCATCGCCCTGTTGCCATTGCTGTGGGTGGCCTGCGCCAGCCACGCCGCCGAAACGGTGAAAATCTACAACTGGTCGGACTACATCGCACCGAACACCACCAAAGACTTCCAGAAAGAGACCGGCATCGGTTTTACCTACGACGTCTACGACAGCAACGAAACCCTGGACGGTAAGTTGATGACCGGTAAATCCGGCTATGACGTGGTGTTCCCGTCCAACCACTTCATGGCCCGGCAGATCCAGGGCGGGGCGCTGAAAAAACTCGACAAGAGCCAGTTGCCCAACTGGAAAAACCTCAACCCGGTGCTGCTCAAGGCCCTGGAAAACAACGATCCGGGCAATGCCCACGGGTTTCCCTACCTATGGGGCAGTACCGGTATCGGTTACAACATCGATAAGGTCAAGGCCGTGCTCGGAGAGGGCGCTCCCGTGGATTCCTGGGACCTGATCTTCAAGCCCGAAAATATGGCCAAGCTGCAGAAGTGCGGGGTGGCGATCCTCGACAACGGCCCGGAACTGCTGCCGGCGGCGTTGAATTACCTGGGCTTGCCGCACCACAGCAAAAAGCCCGAGGACTACAAACAGGCAGAGGCCCTGTTGATGAAAGTGCGACCGTATGTGGCTTACTTCCATTCCTCGAAGTACACCGCCGACCTGGCCAATGGCGATATCTGCGTGGCCGTCGGCTTCTCCGGCGACATCCTGCAGGCCGAAAGCCGCGCCAAGGAAGCCAGGAACGGCGTGAACATCGGCTACAACATCCCCAAGGAAGGCGCCGCGATCTGGTTCGACATGGTCGCCATGCCCGCCGACGCCCCCAACGAAAAAGCCGGCTACGCGTTCATGAACTACCTGTTGCGCCCTGACGTGATGGCCAGCATCACCAACTACGTTCACTACGCCAACGGCAACCAGGCGGCTGACAGTCTGGTCGAACCGGCGATCAAGGCCGACACCAAGGTTTACCCGAGCGCGGAAATGATGGGCAAGCTGTTTGCGCTTGAAGCGATGCCCCTGAACATCGACCGCGTGCGCACACGGGTCTGGAATACGGTTCGTACGGGTCGTTAAGGACGTGCTGTGGCGAGCGGGCTTGTTGTGGTGAGCAGGCCTGCTGGTTAAACCTGTTAGATCCCTGTCCCGGTAAAGGGGGACATATGAAATTATTTATCTAAGTAGTGGCTGTTTAATGTCGCCAATGACACCATGACAATATATTCCCTCGCCCTCTGAGTGCATGACGCTACTTGGGTGGAGTTAACACTATTTAATATTTAAATAACGCTGTACTGCTTTTTGTCCGACAAAATCCAATGCGGCCAGCAAACACGGCCTTCGACTTGCGCCGATTGTTTGACAGGCACTTATTCACCCGGCAAATAGATGTAGACGGAAGATTTCAAGTTGTGTCAGTTTTCTTACGCCTTCAAAAGAGGCGAGTGATAGGACGATCTCGCCAGCGGGGTTCCTATCGATCAAAGACTGATGCACTTGCAAACAAGGAAGTACGTTTATGTCAAAAGTAAAAGACAAGGCTATCGTGTCAGCGGCGCAAGCCAGCACCGCTTACTCGCAAATCGATAGCTTCAGCCATCTGTATGACCGTGGCGGCAACCTCACGGTCAACGGCAAACCGTCCTACTCCGTTGACCAGGCAGCCAACCAGCTGCTGCGCGACGGTGCCGCGTACCGCGACTTCGATGGTAACGGCAAGATCGATCTGACCTACACCTTCCTCACCTCGGCCTCCTCCAGCACCATGAACAAACATGGCATCTCGGGGTTCAGCCAGTTCAACACCCAGCAGAAAGCACAGGCCGTACTGGCCATGCAATCGTGGGCAGACGTGGCCAACGTCAATTTCACCGAGAAAGCCAGCGGTGGTGACGCCCACATGACCTTCGGCAATTACAGCGGTGGCCAGGACGGCGCGGCGGCCTTCGCCTACCTGCCCGGCACCGGCGCAGGCTACGACGGCACCTCGTGGTACTTGACCAACAGCAGCTACACGCCGAACAAAACCCCGGACCTGAACAACTACGGCCGGCAGACCCTGACCCACGAAATCGGCCACACCCTGGGCCTGGCCCACCCTGGCGACTACAACGCCGGGAACGGCAACCCGAGCTACAACGACGCGTCCTACGGACAGGACACGCGCGGCTACAGCGTCATGAGTTACTGGAGCGAAAGCAACACCAACCAGAACTTCAGCAAAGGCGGGGTAGAAGCCTATGCCTCCGGCCCGCTGATCGACGACATTGCCGCGATCCAGAAGCTCTATGGCGCCAACTACAGCACCCGTGCCGGCGATACCACCTACGGCTTCAACTCCAACACCGGGCGTGATTTCCTCAGCGCCAGTTCCAACGCCGACAAACTGGTGTTCTCGGTATGGGACGGTGGCGGTAACGACACCCTGGACTTCTCCGGTTTTACCCAAAACCAGAAGATCAACCTCAATGAGACCTCGTTCTCCGACGTTGGCGGCCTGGTGGGCAACGTGTCCATCGCCAAGGGCGTGACTGTCGAGAATGCGTTCGGTGGCTCGGGCAACGACCTGATCATCGGCAACAACGCGGCCAACCTCATCAAAGGTGGGGCCGGCAACGACCTGATCTACGGTGGTGGCGGCGCGGACCAGCTGTGGGGCGGCGCAGGCAGCGACACCTTTGTGTTCGGCGCCAGTTCCGATTCCAGGCCTGGCGCTGCGGACAAGATCTTTGACTTCGCCTCCGGCTCGGACAAGATCGACCTCAGCGGCATCACCAAAGGCGCGGGCCTGACCTTTGTCAATGCGTTCACCGGGCATGCCGGCGACGCGGTGCTGAGCTACGCGGCGGGCACCAACCTGGGTACCCTGGCGGTCGACTTCTCCGGGCACGGCGTGGCGGATTTCCTCGTCACCACCGTCGGCCAGGCAGCGGCCAGCGACATCGTGGCGTGATGCACGGGCGCGGCGTTTCGGCGCCGCGCCTCCGGAGGAAGCGTAACGATGCAGCGTTTTGTTACTTTGATCGCCTGCGCTGTGCAGGTGATGTTCGTGTCGGCAGGAGCCCACGCAATGGCGAGCAGTCTTGTTTTACCCACGCATGCCCAGTTGGCCGGCCATTGGCAATTGCGCCAGCAGGACCGGATATGCGCCTTGGACCTGTTGGAACAGGCCGGCGCCCTTGGCGGCGATGTGGCCTGTGTGACGCAGTGGCTGGGGGACAAGCCCCTGAGTTGGTCGCCGACACCGGACGGCATCTGGCTGATGAATGCCGAAGGCACCGGAATTACCCATTTGAACCGCCAGGCAAAAGACCGTTACGAAGGTAAAACGCCAAACGGCTCAGTGGTGATATTGCAACGTATACCTTAGTTGCAGTTATAACGCTATAACCGGAACTTATTAGTTGGCCGTACGCCTGCGCAGGGAGCGGGTCAACTCGTGCATGCAGTTTGATTCAAGGAAGATCAGAAGATATGGCAAAGCCCCATGCCGTCGCGCCGTTATTCAAAGCGCTGGGTGAATATAAGAGCATCCTGATCAGCATCGGCTGTTTTACTGCGTTGATTAACCTGCTGATGCTGGTGCCGTCGATTTATATGCTGCAAGTGTATGACCGCGTGCTGTCCTCCCAGAATGAAACCACTCTGGTGATGTTGACGCTGATGGTCGTCGGCTTCTTCGCGTTTATCGGCACCCTGGAAGTGATCCGCAGTTTTATCGTGATCCGTATCGGCAGCCAATTAGAGCGACGGTTCAACTTGCGCGTATATAAAGCAGCGTTCGAACGCAACCTGCAACGCGGCCAGGGACATGCCGGGCAATCCCTGGCGGATTTGACCCATATCCGCCAATTCATCACCGGACCCGCGCTGTTCGCGTTTTTCGATGCGCCATGGTTTCCCATTTACCTGTTCGTGATTTTCCTGTTCAACGTGTGGCTGGGGGTGCTGGCCAGCGCCGGTGCGCTGCTGTTGATCGGCCTGGCCTGCCTGAACGAATACCTGACCAAAAAACCCTTGGGCGAGGCCAGCGGCTTCTCTCAGCAATCGACCCAACTGGCTACCAGCCATTTGCACAACGCCGAAACCATCCAGGCCATGGGCATGCTGGGCGCGCTGCGGCACCGTTGGTTCGCCGTGCACGCGCAATTCCTGGGCCTGCAGAACAGTGCCAGCGATACCGGTTCGGTGATCACTTCCCTGAGCAAATCCCTGCGCCTGTGCCTGCAATCGCTGGTGCTGGGCCTGGGCGCGCTGTTGGTGATTCGAGGCGACATGACCGCCGGCATGATGATCGCCGGTTCCATTCTGATGGGCCGGGTGCTCAGCCCCATCGACCAGTTGATTGCGGTATGGAAGCAATGGAGTTCGGCCAAGCTGGCGTATCAGCGCCTGGACGAGTTGCTGCGCGAATTTCCGCCTGAGGTCGAGCAGATGGCCTTGCCGGCGCCCAAGGGGCAGGTGAGTTTCGAGCAGGTCAGCGCCGGCCCGCCGGGCAAACGCAATCCGATCCTGCATCACGTCAGTTTCACCCTCGGTGCCGGGGAGGTGCTGGGCGTGCTCGGTGCGTCGGGTTCCGGCAAATCGACCCTGGCCCGCGTGCTGGTGGGCGTGTGGCCGACCCTGGCCGGTACGGTGCGCCTGGACGGTGCGGATATCCATCGCTGGGACCGTGACGACCTTGGCCCGTATATCGGCTACTTGCCCCAGGATATCGAATTGTTCAGCGGCAGCATCGCCGACAACATCGCGCGCTTTCGCGAGGCCGACCCCGAGCAGGTGGTGCGTGCCGCACAACAGGCCGGTGTGCACGAGCTGATCCTGCGCTTGCCCCAGGGCTACGACACCGTGCTGGGCGACAACGGCGGCGGCTTGTCCGGCGGGCAAAAACAGCGCGTGGCCCTGGCGCGTGCCTTGTACGGCGGACCCCGGCTGATCGTGCTGGACGAACCCAATTCCAACCTCGACACCGTCGGCGAAGCGGCGCTGGCCAGCGCCATCATGCAAATGAAGGCACAGGGCAGCAGCGTGGTGCTGGTCACCCATCGCTCATCGGCGTTGGCCCAGGCCGACAAGTTGCTGGTGCTCAACGAAGGGCGCCTGCAGGCGTTCGGCCCGAGCCAGGACGTGCTGCGCGCGTTGTCCGGGCAACAGGAAGCGCCGAAGGAAAAACCCGGCGTCAGTTTCAGTCGTCAATACCAGGCCGGAAGGAATCCAGGCGCATGAGCGGCATCACTCTAGAACAACGCGACGCACGTTTCTTTGTGCGCATGGGCTGGTTGCTGACGGTTGTCGGCGCCGGTGGTTTTTTCCTGTGGGCCAGCCTGGCGCCATTGGACCAGGGCATTCCGGTGCAGGGAACGGTGGTGGTATCCGGTAAACGCAAGGCCGTGCAAACCCTCAGCCCCGGTGTGGTCAGCCGGATCCTGGTGCGCGAGGGCGAGACCGTCAAACAAGGCCAGCCGCTGTTTCGCCTTGACCAGACCCAGAGCCAGGCTGACGTGCAGTCGTTGCAGGCCCAGTACCGAATGGCCTGGGCCAGTGTGGCGCGCTGGCAGAGCGAGCGCGATAACCTGCCAGGCATAACATTCCCGCCCGAGCTGAGCGCCAACCCCGACCCGGCCCTGGCGCTGGTGCTGGAAGGTCAGCGTCAACTGTTCAGCAGCCGCCGCGAAGCGTTTGCCCGCGAGCAGGCCGGCATTCGCGCCAATATCGACGGAGCCGTGGCGCAACTGGGCGGCATGCGCCGCGCGCGCAGCGACCTGACCGCCCAGGCACAGTCCCTGCGCGATCAATTGAGCAACCTGCAACCCCTGGCCGATAACGGCTACATCCCGCGTAACCGCTTGATGGAGTACCAACGACAGTTGTCCCAGGTACAACAGGACCTGGCGCAGAACAGCGGCGAAAGCGGCCGGGTGGAGCAGGGCATTGTTGAGTCGCGCCTCAAGCTGCAACAGCACCGCGAGGAATATCAGAAGGAAGTGCGCAGCCAGCTGGCCGACGCGCAATTGCGCAGCCTCACCCTGGAGCAGCAACTGACGTCCGCCGGTTTTGACCTGCAACACAGTGAAATCATCGCGCCGGCCGATGGCATCGCGGTGAATCTTGGCGTACACACCGAAGGCGCCGTGGTGCGTGCCGGCGAAACGCTGCTGGAAATCGTGCCCCAGGGCACGCGCCTGGAGGTGGAAGGGCACTTGCCCGTGCACCTGGTGGACAAAGTCGGCGCGCACTTGCCGGTGGACATCCTGTTCACCGCCTTCAACCAGAGCCGCACCCCGCGGGTGCCGGGGGAGGTCAGCCTGATCTCGGCCGACCAGATGCTCGATGAAAAAACCGGCGCCCCCTATTACGTGCTGCGCACCAGCGTAAGCGATGCGGCCCTGGAAAAACTCAACGGCCTGGTGATCAAGCCCGGCATGCCCGCCGAGATGTTCGTGCGCACCGGCGAGCGCTCGCTGCTCAACTACCTGTTCAAGCCATTGCTCGATCGTGCGGGCTCGGCGTTGACCGAGGAATGAGCATGAGAACGGTGTTGATCGCTCTGCTCTTGACCTGCGCCAACGCCCAGGCGGCCATGGGTCCATTCGATGTCTACGAGCAGGCTCTGCGCAACGACCCGGTCTTCCTGGGTGCAATCAAGGAGCGTGACGCCGGCCTGGAGAACCGCACCATCGGCCGCGCCGGGCTGCTGCCGCGCCTGTCTTACAACTACAACAAGGGGCGCAACAACTCCCAGGCCACGTTGCCCGACGGGCGCGGCGGCAATTATCACGATGACCGCAACTACAACAGCTACGGCTCGACCTTCAGCCTGCAACAGCCGCTGTTCGACTACGAGGCCTACGCCAACTACCGCAAGGGCGTGGCCCAAGCGCTGTTCGCCGATGAAAATTTCCGCGACAAAAGCCAGGCTTTGCTGGTGCGAGTGCTGACCTACTACACCCAGGCGCTGTTCGCTCAGGACCAGATCGACATCGCGCGAGCCAAGAAGAAGGCCTTCGAACAGCAGTTCCAGCAGAACCAGCACCTGTTCCAGCAAGGCGAAGGCACCCGTACCGACATCCTGGAAGCCGAATCGCGCTATGAGCTGGCCACAGCCGAGGAGATCCAGGCACTGGACGAGCAGGACGCCTCACTGCGCGAGCTGGGCGCGCTGATCGGTGTACAGAGCGTCAACATTCACGATCTGGCGCCGCTGAACCAAGGGTTCGCGGCCTTCACCCTGACGCCGGCCAATTACGACACCTGGCATGAACTGGCGATCAGCAATAACCCGTTGCTGGCGTCCCAGCGCCAGGCGCTGGAAGTGGCGCGTTACGAGGTGGAACGCAACCGCGCCGGGCACCTGCCCAAGATCACGGCCTATGCCAGTTCGCGCCAGCAGGAGTCCGACAGCGGCAACACCTACAACCAACGCTACGACACCAACACCATCGGTGTGGAGGTCAGCGTGCCGTTGTATGCCGGTGGCGCCGTTTCGGCGTCGACGCGCCAGGCCAGTCGCGCAATGGAACAGGCTGAATACGAGCTGGAAGGCAAGACCCGCGAAACCCTGATCGAACTGCGTCGTCAGTTCAGCGCGTGCCTGTCGGGCGTGAGCAAGCTGCGCGCCTACCAGAAGGCCTTGGCGTCGGCCGAGGCCCTGGTGGTGTCGACCAAGCAAAGCATCCTCGGTGGCGAACGGGTCAACCTCGACGCGCTGAACGCCGAGCAGCAGCTCTACAGCACGCGCCGCGACCTGGCCCAGGCGCGCTACGACTACCTGATGGCCTGGACCAAATTGCACTACTACGCGGGCAACTTGCGTGACACCGACCTGGCCAAAGTCGACGAGGCCTTCGGCCCTGTGAACCCACGCCCATAACAATAAGGACACAGTTTGATGAGCACCGATTCCTTGCGTTTCAAACCCTTCACCGCCGGTTCGCTGCTACTGCTGTCCATGACGGCCCAGGCGCAGTACCTGGAGGCCGGCCAGCCCGGCAACCCGGCCAGTTGGCGCTCGGCCGAGTACCTGAGCGACTGGGGCCTGGACCGCATGCGCGCCAACGAAGCCTACGCCGCCGGCATCGATGGCACTGGGGTGCGGATCGGCGCGCTGGACTCGGGCTTCGATGCCAGCCACCCGGAAGCCGACAAAGCGCGATTCCATCCGGTCACCGCCACGGGCAATTACGTCGATGGCAGCCCGTTCAGCACCACCGGCGCGCTGAATCCCAACAACGACTCCCACGGCACCCATGTCACCGGCACCTTGGGCGCGGCGCGCGATGGCGTGGGCATGCACGGCGTGGCGTACAACGCCCAGGTCTATGTGGGCAACACCAACGCCAATGACAGCTTCCTGTTCGGCCCGACGCCCGACCCCAAGTACTTCAAGGCGGTGTACAGCGCCCTGGTGGATTCCGGCGTGCGCGCGATCAATAACAGCTGGGGCAGCCAACCCAAGGATGTCAGCTACCAGACCCTCGGCGACCTGCACGCCGCCTACGCCCAGCACTACAACCGCAGCACTTGGCTGGATGCAGCCGCGGACGTGGCCAAGGCCGGCGTGATCAATGTGTTCAGCGCCGGCAACAGCGGTTACGCGAACGCCAGCGTGCGCTCGGCGCTGCCGTATTTTCAGCCGGAGCTGGAAGGGCACTGGTTGGCCGTCTCGGGGCTGGATAAAGCCAATAACCAGAAATACAACAAGTGCGGAATCGCCAAGTACTGGTGTATTTCCACGCCGGGCGCGCTGATCAACAGCACCATTCCCGACGGTGGCTACGGGGTCAAATCCGGCACATCGATGTCGGCGCCCCATGCCACCGGCGCCCTGGCGCTGGTGATGCAACGCTACCCCTATATGACCAATGAACAGGCGTTGCAGGTGCTGTTGACCACCGCCACCCAGCTCGACGGCTCGATCACCCAGGCGCCCAACACCACGGTCGGCTGGGGCGTGCCGGATCTCGGCCGGGCGATGCACGGACCGGGGCAATTGCTCGGGGTGATGGACGTCAACCTGGCGGCCGGGCAGGCCGATGTGTGGAGTAACGGCATCAGCGACCAGGCGCTGATCCAGCGCCAGGCCGAAGACCGCGCCGAACACGCCGCCTGGCAGCAGACACTGATCGATAAAGGCTGGCAGAACGGCGTGAGTGCCGGCGCCAGCCAGCAGGACCAGACCGACTACGCGGTCGGCAACGCCCGTGATCAGGCCGCCGCGACGCGTATCTATCAGGGCAGCCTGATCAAATCCGGCGCCGGCAGCCTGGTGCTCAGCGGCGACAGCACCTATCGCGGCGCGACCACCGTCAACGGTGGCCTGCTGGCGGTAAACGGCGCACTGGCCTCGGCCGTCAGCGTGAACGACAGCGGCACCCTCGGCGGCTCGGGGCGTATTGGCGCGCTGACGGTCAATCGCGGTGGCCGTGTAGCGCCGGGTAATTCCGTAGGCACCCTGCAGGTGGCCGGCGACGTCACGCTGGGTGCCGGCTCCACCTATGCCGTGGAGCTGACGCCCGGCGGCAGCGACCGCATCGTGGCCGGCGGCAAGGCACGGCTCGACGGCGGCACGGTGACGCTGGCGCTGGAGAACAGCCCGACGCTGCTCAGCGGTGCGCAGGCGCAGAGCTTGATCGGTCGCCAGTACACCATCCTGCAGGCCGCCGGCGGTGTCGAAGGCCAGTTCGGCCAGGTGCTGCCCAATTATCTGTTTTTGGGCGGCAGCCTCGATTACGCCACCGGCGGTGTGCAACTGGCGGTGGTGCGTAACGACGCCACGTTTGCCAGCGTCGGCGCAACGCGCAACCAGCGCAGTGCGGCCAGCGCCGCCGAGCAATTGGGCGCGGGTAACGCGGTGTACGAAAGCCTTGTGCGTGCCGAGTCCCTGACGGCTGCGCAACAGGGGCTGCAGCAGCTGTCGGGCGAGGTCTACCCGGCAATCGGCGCGATGCTGATCAACGACACGCTGCAGTTGCGCGATGCCGTGGGCGAACGCCTGCGCCATGTACCGACCAACGGCGAGCGCAACTTGTGGTTCAAGGCGCTGGGCGCCTGGGGCAAAAGCGACGCGCGCAGCGAAACGGCGGGCGCGACTACCTCCCTTGGCGGGTTGCTGGCCGGTGTGGACGGCGCGCTGGACGAGCAGACCCGTGTCGGCCTGGTCGCCGGCTACAGCGACAGTTCCCTGAGCCTGGGCAGCGGCACGCATTCATCGGCCGCCATCGACAGCTACCACTTCGGCGCCTATATCGGGCGAGAGTGGGGCAACTGGCGAGTAACGGGCGGCGGCGCCTACAGCTGGCATCGCGGCGATGTGAAGCGTGACCTGCAATACGGCGACGTCAGCGGCAGGCAGAAGGCCAAGCTGCAAGCGCGCACGGCCCAGCTGTTCACCGAAGCGGCGTATCGCATTGAGTTGCAACCGCTGGCGCTGGAACCGTTCGCCAATCTGGCCTATGTGCACCTGGACAGCGATGGCGTGCACGAAAAAGGCGATGCCGCCGCCCTGCAACGCGGCAGCGACCGACGTGACGCCGTGCTCGGCACCCTGGGCGCGCGCGTGTCGAAAACCGTCGCGCTCAATGACCATCAGCAGCTGGAACTCTCCGGTTCGCTGGGCTGGCAACACAGCCTTACCGCCGTCGAATCCGAAGAGCACCTGGCGTTTGATGCGGGCGGACCTTCGTTCGCCGTGCGCAGTTCGCCGCTGTTACGCGATGCCGCGCTGGTGGGCGTGCAGGCCAGCCTCGCGCTGAGTGCATCGACGCGGGTCAACCTGGATTACCACGGCCAGTTGGCCGGGCGTGAGAACACCCAGGGCGTGGGCCTGAGTTTGAACTGGCAGTTCTGAAGCGATTTACACACGTGAAATAAAAAAACTAAGGAAGGTCACCGTGAACATACGCAAATCAGGGGTCATCACCGCCGTACTGGCCAGCCTGGGAACGGCCCAGGCCGCGCCCTACGTGGAAACCGGCAAGCTGGGCGACGCCGCCAGTTGGCGCAGCAACGAGTTCAAGGCCGACTGGGGCTTGGGCGCGGTACATGCCGACACCGCCTATGCCGCCGGCTACACGGGCAAAGGCGTCAAACTGGGGATCTTCGACCAGCCGGTGTACGCCCAGCACCCGGAGTTCGCCAGCCCCGGCAAAGTCGTGACGATTGTCACCGAGGGCATTCGCCAATACACCGACCCTTATATCCCGGTCAAAGCCGGCGATGCGTTTCGCTATGACGGCACCCCATCCCTGGGCTCCAACGGCAAACTGGGCAACCACGGCACCCACGTCGGCGGAATTGCCGCCGGCAACCGTGACGGCGGGCCGATGCACGGCGTGGCGTTCAATGCGCAGATCATCAGTGCCGAAAACGGCGACCCGGGGCCGGAGGACGGGATCATCCTGGGCAACGACGGCGCGGTCTACAAGGCCGGCTGGGACGCCCTGGTGGCCAGCGGCGCACGCATTATCAACAACAGTTGGGGCATCGGCATCGGCGACCAATACGCCAAGGGCGGTCGCGATCCGGCGTTCCCCAACTTCACCGTCAACGAAGCGCGGGCGCAGTTCGACACCATCCGGCCGATCCTCGGCACCCTGGGCGGCGGTGCCTATGACGGTGCGATCAATGCCGCGCGCAGCGGGGTGCTGACCATCTTCGCTGCTGGCAACGATTACAACCGCAACAATCCGGACGCGATCTCGGGGCTGGCGTACTTTGTGCCGGACATCGCGCCCAACTGGCTGTCCGTGGCCGCGCTGCAGCAGAACCCGGATACCAGCAGCGCCAACCCGTATGTGATCAGCACGTTTTCGTCGCGCTGCGGTTATGCGGCGAGTTTCTGCGTGTCGGCACCGGGTACCAAAATCTACAGTTCGGTGATCAATGGCACCAGCCTGGAGAACCTCACCACCGACTACGCCAATTTCAACGGCACCTCCATGGCCGCGCCCCACGTGGCCGGCAGCGCGGCGGTGTTGATGGAACGCTTCCCGTACATGAGCGGCGACCAGATCTCCACGCTGTTGAAAACCACCGCCACTGATCTGGGCGCGCCGGGCATCGACTCGCTGTATGGCTGGGGCATGATCAACCTGGGCAAGGCGGTGAACGGGCCGGGGATGTTCGTTACCGCCGAGGATATTCCTGCCGAATTCCGTATCGACGGGGCGTATGGCAACGGTCAATTTGTTGCGGACCTGCCGGGGATCGGCGCGGTGGTGGACCCCGGCAAACCGACCCAGCGCGTATGCACCGACGTGCACTGCGGGCTGGATGTGTGGAGCAACGACATTGCCGGGCATGGTGGCCTGACCAAGCAGGGTATCGGTGCCCTGGTGCTGACCGGCACCAACACGTACAGCGGCCCGACTCTGGTGAATCAGGGACTGCTGGCGATCAACGGTTCGGTGACATCGGCTGTGACCGTTGGCCAGAGCGGCGTGCTCGGCGGCTCCGGTCGTGTCGGTTCGCTGCTGGCGACTCGCGGCGGCACGGTGGCGCCTGGCAATTCCATCGGTACGCTGAATGTGGCCGGTGACGTGACCTTCGAGCCCGGCTCGACCTATGCGGTGGAACTGTCACCTACCAGCAGCGACCGCATCGTGGCCGGCGGTACCGCCACCCTCAACGGCGGCACTGTGACCCTGGCCCTGGAAAACAGCCCGACCTTGCTCAGCGCGGCGCAGGCGCAAAGCCTGATCGGTCGCCAATACAACATCCTGCAGGCCGCCGGCGGTATCAATGGCAGTTTTGCTGCGGTACTGCCCGACTACCTGTTTATCGGCGGCACCCTGGACTATGCGGCCTCGGGCGTGCAACTGGACGTGGTGCGCAACGCCAACAGCTTCGCCAGTGCCGCCGCCACCGATAACCAGCGCGCCGTGGCTTCCGCCGCCGAGCGACTGGGAGCGGGCAATGCGGTGTATGAAAGCCTGCTGACCGCGCCGAATGCCGCTTCGGCGCAGGACGCGTTCCAACAGTTGTCCGGTGAAATCTACCCGGCGTTGCAGACGGCATTGCTCAATGACAGCCGCTACCTGCGCGAAGCCGTGGGCGAGCGCCTGCAGAACGGTGAGATGGGCACCGCCAGCCAGACTGTCGACAGCCGGGGCAATGTGTGGGTCAAGGCATTGGGGGCGTGGGGCAAGACCGACAGCCGCAGCGACACCGCGGGCTACACCACCTCCATCGGCGGCATGCTCGCCGGCGTCGACGGCGCGCTGGATGATGACACTCGCGTGGGTTTGGTCGCCGGCTACAGCGACACCTCGCTCAATATGGGCAGCGGCACCCACTCGCGGGCCGCGGTCGACAGCTACCACTTCGGTGCTTACGCCGGGCATGAAATCGGTGCCTGGCGCCTGAGCGGCGGGGCCACCTACAGCTGGCATCGCGCCGATGTGAAGCGCGACCTGCAATACGGTGAAGTGGCTGGCAAGCAGAAAGCTAAAGTCGATGCGCGCAGCACCCAGGTGTTCGGTGAAGCGGCTTACCGCGTCAACCTGCAACCCCTGGCGCTGGAGCCCTTCGCCAACCTGGCCTATGTGCACCTGGACACCGATGGTGTCACCGAAAAAGGCGACGCCGCCGCGCTGAAAACCCGCGACGACCGTCGTGACGTGGTGCTCAGCACCCTGGGCATGCGTGCCCTGAAAACCTTCAACGTCAATGACCACCAGACACTTGAGGTATCCGGCACCTTGGGCTGGCAGCACAACCTGAGCAGCGTGGATGCCGAACAGCACCTGGCCTTTGCCTCGGGCGGCCCGTCGTTCGCCGTGGAAAGTGCGCCAATGGCCCGTGATGCGGCGTTGGTGGGCGCTCGCGTGAGCCTGGCGTTGAGCAAGGAGGCGCGGGTGAATTTTGACTACAACGGTCTGCTGGCGAGCAAGGACAAAGTGCATGGCGTGGGCTTGAGCCTCGACTGGGCGTTCTGAGCCGAGAGCGGGTTTGCTGTGGCAAGCCCGCTCACTACCGGGACAAGCGTTTAGAGGGTGATGGACGTTCTCGATAAATTTAACAACAAGAGAGGCAATATCATGGGTGTGTTTGATTATAAGAACCTTGGAGCCGAGGGCTCCAAAGCGTTGTTTGCCGATGCCATGGCGATCACGTTGTACACCTACCACAACCTGGATAACGGCTTTGCCGTCGGCTACCAGCACAACGGCCTGGGCGTCGGCTTGCCGGCAACGCTGGTCGGCGCAGTGCTCGGCAGTACCGATTCCCAGGGCGTGATTCCAGGCATTCCCTGGAACCCGGATTCAGAGAAGGCCGCGCTCGAAGCGGTACAGAAAGCCGGCTGGACGCCCATCAGCGCCAGCACCCTTGGGTATGCCGGCAAAGTCGACGCGCGGGGAACGTTCTTCGGCGAAAAGGCCGGTTACACCACGGCGCAGGTCGAGGTCCTGGGTAAGTACGATGGCGCGGGGCAGTTGCAGGAAATCGGCATCGGCTTTCGCGGCACGTCCGGCCCAAGGGAGAAGCTGGTCACCGACTCTATCGGCGACTTGGTCCACGACCTGCTCGCGGCGCTGGGCCCCAGGGACTACGCAAAGAACTACGCGGGAGAGGCATTCGGTGGCCTGCTCAAGAACGTCGCCGAGTACGCGGCGGCCCACGGCCTGAGCGGCAAGGACGTGGTGGTCAGCGGCCATAGCCTCGGTGGCCTGGCAGTCAACAGCATGGCCGATTTGAGCGATGCGAAGTGGTCCGGGTTCTACAAGGATGCCAACTACCTGGCCTACGCCTCACCCACCCAGAGCGCCGGCGATAAAGTGCTCAATGTCGGCTACGAAAACGACCCGGTGTTCCGCGCCCTGGACGGCTCGTCCGCCACCCTGTCGACACTCGGCGTGCACGATAAGCCCCACGAGTCGACCACCGATAACATCGTCAGCTTCAACGACCACTACGCCTCGACCTTATGGAATGTGCTGCCGTTTTCAATCGCCAATCTGCCGACCTGGGTCTCCCACTTACCCACCGGCTACGGCGATGGCATGGGGCGCATTCTTGAGTCCGGGTTCTATGCGCAGATGAATCGGGACTCGACGATTATCGTCGCCAACCTGTCCGACCCGGCACGGGCGACCACATGGGTGCAGGACCTGAACCGCAACGCCGAACCGCATAAGGGCGATACCTTCATCATCGGCAGCCATGGCGATGACCTGATCCAGGGTGGCAAAGGCGCGGACTTTATCGAAGGCGGCAAGGGCAATGACACGATCCGCGACAGCAGCGGGCATAACACCTTTTTGTTCAGCGGGCAGTTTGGCCAGGATCGGATTATCGGTTATCAGGCCACGGACAAGCTGGTGTTCCAGAACGTGGCGAGCAGTGGGGATTACCGTGATCACGCCAAGGTGGTAGGTGCCGATACGGTGATCAGCTTTGGTGGGGACTCGGTGACGTTGGTGGGGGTTAGCGGGATGTTGGGGGAGGGGGTTGTGATCGGGTAAAGGGGCAGGGAGGGGGATGTTGTCGGTTGGCCGCTATCGCAGGCTAGCCGAACCGTCGCACCGCCCCTCCCGCAGGTTTTGGCGGTGGTTCAGTCTTCTTTGCGGACGGTGGCGACTTCATCAGCCTTGACGCGGATGCGCTTGCCGGCGATGTCGGTGAATTCGTAGAACCCGTCGGCGGTCTTGGTTTTCGGCGAATCCTTGGTCAAATACTGCGTGCCGTTTTGCAGCGTCACAACGGTTTGTGTGGAGCAGCCGGCCAATACCAGAAAAGTGAGTGCAACCAGCGGTAGACCCAAATTCTTCATGTTCATAACCCTTACCTTTCACCTTGAAAAACCCCGCGTCACAGGCAGCGGGGCATAAATGTTACGCCATTGGCTTTCCCATCTGATCACTTTTATACAAAAAGTTGCGTGCGCCATTTATCTATTACTGATTGCAACACGGCTTTGACGGCGTCACTCTGTATGCATAACCAGTATTTGATCCTTGCGCGCCATGCCCAGCCCTCTCGACGACCCCCTTTATTACCTGCATAACTTCCGTCAGGTCCTGCATTGGCTGGGGCAGCGCTATGCCGACCTGCTCGATGCGGACGAACAGCATTTCATTCAGCAATTCGACAGGTTGCCCCAGGCGTCCCAGGCTTTGCTGGTGCGCATGGTCATGCGCAAAGGCGTGCACTTTCGCGCGGGCAAGCTCAACTACGTAGAGATTGGCTGCCCGCACGCGGCCGCCAGGCCGTTGTTGGCGTTGGGGTGGGTTGACGCGCACAGTCTATTGGCCTTCGAAGCGCTGTTCGCTTTGCTGCAAAAGAGTGAGTTGCTGGCGACGTTCAAACCCTGGATCGAGCAACCCAAAGGCAAAAAAGCCGACTGGCTGGAGGGGTTGGCCGCTCGGTTTACCCAGCCGCGCAGCTTCGCGCACTGGTGCCCTGAGCTCGGCGATGCGCTGTACAGCCTCACCGTGATGGAGCTATGTGACCGCCTGCGCTTGATGTTTTTTGGCAACCTGCACCAGGACTGGTCCGAATTCGTGCTGGCGGATCTGGGCATCTACACCTATGAAAAAGTTGAGTTCTGCGCCGAATCCCGTGGCCTGCGCAGCCGTGACGACGTGCATGGCTTTCTGTTCCTGCACCAGTGCCAGCAAGCGTTTGAAAGCGGCGAGGCACTGGATGCGATATTGGCCCGTGTCGCCAGCCTGGGCACCGACAACCCATGGCTGGAAAAACGTCGGGCCAAGCTGTTGTTTCAGATAGGCCAATATTGCGAGCGCAGCGCCGAATTGGAGCTGGCGCAGCAGATCTATCGCGCGTGTACCTACCCCGGCGCGCGCGCGCGTTTGATCCGCGTGCTGGAGCGTCAGGAGGATTACGCCCAGGCGTTGGCCCTGGCCAGCGTCGCGCAACAGGCGCCCGAAAGCGCTGCCGAGCAGCAACACCTGCTGCGCGTAGTGCCGCGCCTGCGACGCAAACTCGGTGAGCCGGCGCTGCCCAAACCCAGGGCTCGCCCCGTTACACGCCTGGATCTGGACCTGGCAGTGCCCGACGCGCTGATGTCGGTGGAATACTGCGTGCAGGCCCATCTCAGCGCGCCGGACGCGCCGGTGCATTACGTGGAAAACGGCCTGATCAACTCGCTGTTCGGCCTGCTGTGCTGGGAAGTCATTTTCGCGCCGTTACCGGGGGCGTTTTTCCATCCGTTCCAGCGCGGGCCGGTGGACCTGCACAGCGAAGATTTCCACCAACGCCGCGCGCCGCTGTTCGCCGCGTGTTTCGAGCAGCTGCAGGATGAGCGCTACAAGACCACCATCCGCCAGCGTTACCGCGATAAATGGGGTATCCAGTCACCGTTCGTGTTCTGGAACCTGCTCAACGAAGAGCTGTTGGAACAGGCCCTCGAATGCCTGCCTGCCACCCACCTGTGCCGCTGGTTCGAACGGCTGTTGCTGGACATCCGAGCCAATCGCACGGGCATGCCCGACCTGATCCAGTTCTGGCCCGCGCAAAAGACCTACCGCATGATCGAGGTCAAGGGGCCCGGCGATCGCCTCCAAGACAACCAACTGCGCTGGCTGGAATTCTGTGCTCAATACCAGATGCCCGTCACGGTCTGCTACGTGCGCTGGGCGGAGCAAACCGCTTGAGTTACAGCGTGGCGGTACGCGCCCTGTGTGAGTTCACCGCCAAGGTCGGCGACCTGGACCTGCGTTTTACGCCATCGCCCAGCGCTCAGGAAGGCATCGCCGGCCACCGCACCGTTGCGTCGCGCCGTAGTCCGCACTACCAGAACGAAGTGGCCCTGGAAGGCGAGTACCAGCAACTCAAGGTGCGGGGCAGGGCGGACGGCTACGACCCGGACCGCAATCGCCTGGAAGAAGTCAAAACCTACCGAGGCGACCTTGAGGCCCAACCGGCCAACCACCGCCAGCTGCACTGGGCTCAGGTCAAAGTGTATGGCTGGCTGATGTGCCAGAAGCTGGGCCTGACGCAGATTGATCTGGCGCTGGTCTACTTCGATATCGTCGGCGAGGGCGAGACGCTGCTCAGTCAGCGCTTCGAGGCCGAAGCGCTGCACCTGTTCTTCAACGCGCAATGTGCACGCTTCCTCCATTGGGCACAGCAGGAAATGCAGCACCGCGAAGCGCGTAACCGCACCGCGCAGACCCTGGCGTTCCCCCACGCCGACTTTCGCCCGGGCCAGCGCGCATTGGCCGAATCGGTCTACAAGGCGGTCAGTACCGGCCGTTGCCTGATGGCCCAGGCACCGACGGGCATCGGCAAGACCATCGGCACGATTTTTCCGCTGCTCAAGGCTCTGGCTCCGCGGCAACTGGACAAGGTGTTCTTTCTGACCGCCAAGACCCCTGGCCGCAAACTGGCCCTGGATGCGACCCAGGTGCTGTTTACCCATAGCCCCGACCTGCAATTACGCGTGCTGGAACTGGTGGCGCGGGACAAGGCCTGTGAACACCTGGATAAAGCCTGCCACGGCGAGTCCTGCCCCTTGGCCAGAGGGTTTTACGACCGCTTGCCCGCCGCTCGTCTGGCTGCGTCCCGCCTACGCCTGCTCGACCAGCGCGGTGTGCGCGAGGTGGCCCTGGCTCACGACGTCTGCCCGTATTACCTGAGCCAGGAAATGGCGCGTTGGGCTGACGTGGTGGTAGCGGACTACAACTATTATTTTGACGTCGGCGCCATGTTGTTCGGGCTGGCCCAGCTCAACCAATGGCGCGCTGCGGTGCTGGTGGATGAAGCCCATAACCTGGTGGAGCGTGCGCGTGGAATGTACAGCGCCAGCCTTGATCAGTACCGCCTCAAGACTTTGCGCGACTGCGCACCCGAGGCCCTGAAAAAACCCTTGCAGCGCCTGAACCGCGAGTGGAACGCGCTGCATAAGGCGCAAGTGGCGCCGTATCAGGCGTATGACGCCAGGCCCGACAAGCTGTTGAACGCCCTGAGCCTGTGTGCCAGCGCCATGGGCGATCATTTCAATGAGCATCCCGAGGCCCTGGCGGGCGACCTGCAAGCCTTTTACTTTGACGTGCTGCAATTTGCCAAAGTGGCCGAGCTGTTCAACGAGCACTTTATTTTTGACATCACTAAGCGGTCCTTGGGCGGCAAACGCAGCAGCTCGACCCTGTGCCTGCGCAATGTAGTACCGGCCGAGTTCATCCGCCCACGGTTGACCGCTGCCCGCAGCAGCGTGCTGTTTTCCGCGACCTTGAGCCCACGTCATTACTACGCCGACTTGTTGGGCTTGCCTGCGGATACGGCGTGGATCGACGTGGCATCACCGTTCAAGGCCGAGCAACTGCAGGTTCGCATTGTCGATGAAATCTCGACCCGATTTGCGCACCGCGAGGCTTCACTTGAACCCATCGTCGAGTTGATCGCCCGGCAGTTCGCGCGCGCACCCGGCAATTACCTGGCGTTTTTTTCCAGCTTCGATTATCTGCAGCAAGTGGCGCAGTGTCTGCTCGAGCGGCACCCGCACATCACGCTGTGGCAGCAGTCACGCGGCATGTCCGAGGCCGAGCGCCAGGGCTTTCTCGACCAGTTCACCGAACACAGCCAAGGGGTTGGCTTCGCCGTGCTCGGCGGCGCCTTTGGCGAGGGCATTGACTTGCCTGGCGCGCGGTTGATCGGCGCGTTTATCGCCACCCTGGGCTTGCCGCAATTGAACCCGATCAACGAAGAGATGAAGCGGCGCATGAGTGCGATTTTCGGCGCGGGTTACGACTACACCTACTTGTATCCAGGCCTGCAGAAGGTCGTGCAGGCGGCCGGCAGGGTTATCCGCAGCCAGCAGGACGAAGGTGTGGTGATGTTGATCGACGACCGTTTCGGCGAGGCGCGTGTGCGGCCATTGCTGCCGAGCTGGTGGGCGATATCGTCATAAGAACACCTCCAACGACAGCGCCGCGTTCAAGCGCCTGATGCACTGATCACCTCGCCATTATCGCGAGCGAACCCCTGCGTGATCACACCACTTCAAGGTACGAACGGTGGATTGCCCGCGCCAATTCGCGCACGGTGTCGATGAAATCCGTCAACCTGCTGTGCAGGCCGTCCTCAAGAATTTCGTCGATCCCGGTGTAGCGCAACCGCGCCTCAAACTCCGCCGCCAGCCGTTGCGCCGTGCGCCCGTAGCTGCCTGGCAGGTCCGCCAGGATCTGGCTCAGTTCCTCGATGCAGGCGTGCAACGAACGCGGTACGTCGCTGCGTAACAACAGCAACTCCGAGACCGAGCGGGCATTCAGCGCATTGGGGTACAGCTGCGTGTAGGCCTCAAAAGACGACAACGCACGGAGCAGGGCGCTCCACTGGTAGTACCCGCGCGCCGACAGATCGCTGACCTCTTCGGACTCTTCGCCAAACATCTCATAGCGCGCATCCAGCAGGCGCAACGTGTTGTCTGCGCGCTCGACAAAGGTGCCCAGGCGAATGAAACGATAGGCGTCGTTGCGCATGATGGTGCCTGAGGTTGCGCCGCGAAACAGGTGCGAACGCTGCTTGACCCAGTCACAGAAATGGCTGATGCCGTGTCGGGCCAGGCCGCCGGCGGCGATGCTGCGCATTTCCAACCAGGTGGCGTTGAGGTTTTCCCACATGTCGGCAGTGATACGCCCGCGTACCGCATGGGCATTGCCGCGCGCGGCCCGCAGGCAGTTGTAGATACTGGCCGGGTTTTCCTCGTCGAGCGCGAAGAAGTGCAGCATGCGCTCGGCATCCAGTTGACTGTGGCGTTCCAGATAGCTGTCCAGCGTGCCGCTGCTGAGCAACGACATGGCCAGTTCGTCCAGGCCGTCGCTGCGCCCGGCCTGGGGCATCAATGACAGCGAATAACTGACTTCGAGCATGCGCGCCAGGTTCTCGGCGCGCTCCAGGTAGCGCGACATCCAGTACAGGTCTGCGGCGGTTCTACTTAACATGATTCAGCCCTCCACCACCCAGGTGTCCTTGGTTCCGCCGCCTTGCGACGAGTTGACGATCAACGAGCCTTCCTTGAGGGCGACGCGGGTAAGCCCGCCCGGCACCAGGCGAGTCTCCTTGCCCGACAGCACGAACGGCCGCAGGTCGATATGCCTGGGGGCGATGCCATTTTCGACAAAGGTCGGGCAAGTCGACAGGCTCAGGGTCGGTTGGGCGATGTACGCATGCGGGCGAGCCTTGATGCGCTGGCGGAAATCGTCGATCTCAGCAGCGGTGGACGCCGGGCCGACCAGCATGCCGTAGCCGCCGGAGCCCTGGGTCTCCTTGACCACCAGTTGCTCAAGGTTGGCCAGCACGTGGGACAGCTCCGCCGGTTTGCGGCACTGAAAGGTCGGCACGTTCTGCAGCACCGGTTCTTCTTCCAGGTAAAAACGGATCATGTCGGGCACATACGGGTAGATAGACTTGTCATCGGCAACGCCGGTGCCGATAGCATTGGCGAGCACCACATTACCGGCGCAATAGGCCGCAACCAGGCCAGGTACGCCGAGCATTGATTCGGGGTTGAACGCCTGCGGGTCGAGGAACGCATCGTCGATGCGCCGGTAGATCACGTCGACAGCCTTGGGCCCGTCGGTGGTGCGCATGAACACCTTGAGGTCATGCACGAACAAGTCGGCGCCTTCCACCAGCTCAACCCCCATTTCCCGCGCGAGAAAGGCATGTTCGAAAAACGCGCTGTTGAAGCGGCCAGGGGTGAGCACCACCACGTTGGGGTTGTCCAGGCGACTGGAACTCTTGAGGGTCTTGAGCAAAAGGTTGGGGTAATGATCCACCGGGGCGATACGCTGCCTGGCGAACACTTCCGGGAACAACCGCATCATCATCTTGCGGTCTTCGAGCATGTAGCTCACGCCGCTGGGCGTGCGCAGGTTGTCTTCCAGCACGTAATAAGTGCCGTCGCCATCACGAACCAGGTCGACACCGGAGATGTGCGAGTAGATATCGCGGTGCAGGTCCAGGCCGACCATCGCCTTCTGGTAACCCTCGTTGCCCAGTACCTGATCCGCCGGAATAATACCGGCCTTGATGATGCGCTGATCGTGGTAGATATCGGCGAGAAACAGGTTCAGCGCGTTGACGCGCTGGATACACCCGCGTTCGATCATGCTCCACTCAACCGCGGGAATGCTGCGGGGGATGATGTCGAAGGGGATCAGGCGCTCGGTGTCCTGCTCATCGCCGTACAGAGTGAACGTGATCCCGGCGCGGTGAAACAGCAGATCGGCTTCGCGACGACGCTGGGCCAGCAGTTCCGGCGGCGTATTGGCCAGCCAGCGGGAGAAATCCTGATAGTGCGCACGGCACACACCGTTTGCATCATTCATTTCATCAAAGAAAGATCGAGCCATTCCAGTACCTTGTCAGTGCCCGTGGCTAAGCAAGCGGCACTGCCGTTTTAAAAAACGCATGTTTTTATGAGCCCGTGGCGTACAGCGGCAGCGGGCCTGGACCTTACTTTCCGAGGATGTAGGCTCTGGGTGGGGTAGTTACCAATGCTCCTGTTTGCAAACAGATGAATCCATAAAGCAATGCCTGTGCCGAAACCCCTCTGTCCGCCTGCCGCTCGCCCCGTAGTGAGCGAGCTTGATAGCGTCGAAGCCCCCCATCCACCCACCCACACCCCAACTCGGTGCAAGCCGACTCACCCGGAAAAAACGCGCACCACTCCAGTGCACAACAAACTTGAACTCCCTACCCACCCCTTTCGTCTAACTAGGCCTATACACCCCGTGGACCACCCCCGTGCCCAGAATTATCTCCCCCGATACCCCGGAAACGGCGTTGACCGACCACAGCGAACACAACGCCAAGATCTTCGGCTCGCCCAAGGACCGCCTGGACTTCTACCGTCGCGAGATCCAGTACGAAACGTCCATCCTGGCCAACCGTACCGACGCCTACCTCACCGCCCAATCGTTCCTGGTCATCGCCTTCGTGTCCGGCATGGGCAATCTCAACCCCGAGTGGGGCAAGCTGTTCACCCTGATCGTGCCGCTGTTCCTGGCACTGCTGGGCATCCTCAGCTCGCTCAATGCCTGGCCAGGCATTCGCGCCGCGTACGACATCATCGATCACTGGCACTTCAAGCAGAGCCAATTGCTGCACAGCGAGCCGGTAATGGGCCTTGCCTATGACGAGTCGCCGCTGTTTTCCGAGCGCGAGTCTTCCCATAAGGGCTATCGCAAATCCCTGTTGTTTTCCGTGCGGACACCGTGGATTTTCATGGTGTTCTGGATTCTGCTGGGGGCCTATGCGTTCTACATCCAAGTGGATAACCCTGGCTCGTAAGCAATTTGAACTTCAACGCCGCTCACGGAACCTTAGCTTTACGCAGCACGTGATTTTCCTGATAACTGCGAAGAGGTGAGCCATGAGTGACAGCAACGATCCCCAAGTCAGCGGCCGTAACGATCCCGCCATCGACGGTGGCGAACCCGCCCCGGCCACGGGTGCCGACGCGCCCAAAGACACCGATGCTCCCACCGATCCGAAGGCCAGGGACAACGACTTCAGCCCCGACTTCAAGCCGGAACCTGAGCACAAGCCCGACACCGACGCCGATATCGATACTCAGGGCGGCTAAAGGAGACAGTCATGTCAAAAGAACTGGAAGAAGAACTCAACGATCCAGGCAATGAAGATCCCGGCTCACTGATGGACGATGCCGAGGTGCCTTTGAACGATCTGGACGATGCCGCCGACGTCGGCAACACCGAACTGACGGACCCTGCGCCTTAAGCCCGCGCAGGGTTTTTTCGTTCATACCAGGCCAGCATGGGCTGGGTACTCAGCCCATGAACCACGATGCTCAACGCAATGACCGAGACTGTCAGGTTTACCGCCACCGCGCTGCTCGTACCCACCAACCCATGGTTGAGCGCATAGAACAGGTAGTAAATACTGCCGATCCCGCGGATCCCGAACCAGCCCATCAGGCCTCGCTGGCGCACATCGATCAGCCGGCCCCACGGCATCGCCAGTACGCTCAGTGGCCGCACCACACAGAACAGCAGCGCCGCCACCGGCAGTGCGCGCCAATCCCAGTGACTGATCAGCACGATCCCGAGCAAGGTCACCAGAAAGACTTCCATCGAACGTTCCACCAGGCTTCCGAAGGACAGCATGTCGCCCATCATCACGCCTGCGGCGATCTGCGTTTCCTCAAGCTCCGTGACGTCGCCCTGCAGGGCCCGCTCAGGCTCCACTTCCAGATGGCCCACCACCGGCAGAGCCAGGTGTTCCGAGGGCGTCGATGAATTGCCCGTGGACCTGAATTCAGCCTGGCGCAGGCCCAGCCCCGCCGCGAATACCGACAGGAAACCGTAGCCACCGACGGCCTCGGCCGCCACGTACGCCAAGGCAATCAACGCCAGCGTCAGGTAGTCGTTGGGTGAAAGTGTGCTGTCTGAATGGGTGATACGCAGCCACAGGGTCACGCGGCCGATGCCCCGGCCCATCCAATAGCCGATCAGCAACCCGCTCGGCACGGCCCACAGCAAATTCTTCATCAGCCAGCCGCCGAGCCAGTCGCCTTCAAACCCGCCGTGCTGCATGAACAGCAGCGCGAAGATCACAAACGGAAACGCCGTGCCATCGTTCAAACCCGCCTCGCCGGACAGGCCAAAGCGCAGCGCGTCATAGTCCTGTGCATCGTTCACCTGGACCAGCCCCGCCAATACCGGATCGGTCGGCGCAAGAATGGCGCCCACCAGCAGCGACACGCCCCAGGACAGATCGAACAGATAATGCAGCCCCAGGCACACGCCGAGGATAGTCAGCAGCATCACCGGACCCGCCATGCCAAAGGCGACGCGCCAGGTGCGATGTTTGAGCGGCAGGCGCAGCTTCAGGCCGCTGACGAACAGAGAGAACAGCACCGCGACTTCGGTCAGGTGCTCCATCCAGCGCGCAGAGCCTTTGATATCCAGGTCCAGCAGGTCGATGCCCAATGGGCCGATGGCGATCCCCAGCAACAGGCATACCGCCGAAGTCGTGACCGGCATCCAGCGCAGGTAGGAAGAGGTGAGGGCAAGGGTCAGTAACACTGCGCCCAATACGGCCATCCATAAAATAAACGTCATCAGTGTGTACCGGGCCGTGGTCTATCCAGGTTGGAGGACCCTGGCTCGGTACTGGTTCAAACTGGTTGGCCCAGGCCCCGATACGTTATCCGGGCGTTACGGCGGGCTGCTCCGGACCCTGCAGGTGCTGCTGTTGCCATTCGCGCGGGCTGGTGCCGATCTTGCGCCGGAACGCACGGGCCAACGCCGAGGGGCTTTCATAGCCGACTTCATCGGCGATCAGCGCAATGGGGCGCCCCTCGCGCAGGCGCTTCTGGGCCAGGCTCACACGCCAGCTCAGCACATAATCGGCAGGCGTCTGGCCCACCACTTTATGAAAATGCGCGGCGAAACTGGCGCGTGACATATTCGATTGCACCGCCATTTCCTGCACGGTCCATGCACGTTCCGGGTGGTTGTGCAGCAGCGTCATCGCCCGTGCCAGGCGCAGGTCGGCCAGCCCCGACATCATTCCGGTGGTCATGCTGTGATAGGCCATCATGTGGCGCAGGAACTGGATCACCATCAGCTCGAACAGGCGGTTCATCACGGCCTCGCGTCCGCAGTGTTCGGCGAAGGCTTCGCTGAACAGCCAGTCGAGTGTGCCGGCAATCATCGGGATGTCCTTGAGGGGCATGCTGATCGAATCGGTCAGCGCAACCGACAACGGGTTGTCCAGCCCACCATCGAAACGCAGCGAAGCGGCCACCACCTCGGCGCGGTCCGCTTTGGTTGCCACCAGCCGATGGGGCAGGGCCCGTGGTATCAGGATCAGGCTTGGCTCGTCCACGCGCTGTACACCAGCGGGCATTTCCAGGCAGGCCCGGCCTTCCTTGAGCAGGTAAACCCGTCCGCGTTGGTGTGCCTGCGTGCCTTCCAAGGCATCAAGCAGTGGCCCGCTATGAAAGGTATCGGCGCCGATGCCGAAGTGAACGAGCAAGGTGGATAAACGATCCATGGGTCACCTGACGAAGTGGAAGAATGCCTTTAGACGATCTGCACGATATCGTCGACTATTAGCCTCCGTTTGTAAAATGCCTTCGGGCATCATGGCCTCACGTTCAACGCCTTGAGCGCCATCCCTAAAGGAGCAAATAGCCATGAAACTCTTCACGTTCTCCCGCGTTGCCGCCGCCCTGTTCTCTGGCGCACTGACATTGGGTGTAGCCACTGCAGGCGTCGCCGCCCCGCAGAAAGCCACCGTGGTTCTGGTGCACGGCGCTTTCGCCGACGCCTCCAGCTGGAATGGCGTGATCGCCGGGCTCAAGGCCGAAGGCTATCCGGTCATCGCCGTGGCCAACCCACTGCGCAGTGTGAAGACCGATTCGGACTATGTCGCCGATATCGTTGAACATACTCAAGGGCCGGTCATCCTGGTGGGGCACTCCTATGGCGGTTCGGTAATCTCCAATGCCGTGCACGGCAGCAACAAGGTCAAGGCCCTGGTATACGTCGCCGCCTTCGCCCCGGAGAAGGGCGAGACAGCCTTTGAACTGTCCGGTCGTTACCCAGGCGGCACCCTCGGCCCGACCCTGGACAAGCCGGTGGTATCCAAGGACGGCGTGACCGACCTGTATATTCAGCAAGACAAATTCAACAGCCAGTTCGCCGCCGATGTGTCGCCACGCGAAGCTCAGCTGATGGCGGCCGGGCAACGTCCGATCACCGAGGCTGCGCTGAAAGAACCGTCGGGTGACCCGGCCTGGAAGACCGTGCCGTCCTATTTCATCTACGGCTCGGCGGACAAAAACATTCCCGAGGCTGCGCTCACTTTCATGGCCAACCGCGCGGGCTCGAAGGAAACCGTCGAGATCAAGGGCGCCTCCCACGTGGTGATGGTCTCCAACCCGGCGCGAGTGGTGGCGATCATCAACGATGCGGCGAAGGCGAACGCTCAGTAACCGCGCAAGGTGAGCAATCTGCAAGTGGCCAGCGAGCGAGCTGCCTGGCCACGCGCACCGCGCTCGGCGTTGAATAAATTCGAGATCTAAGTGATTGTTGCGGTGAAGAAACGTTTCACCCAGCGATAAATGGACGACGCAAGCGCTTGCGTAAGCAAATGTATCTGATTAGAGTCGGTGGCAATCGGCTCCGATTCAAAAGGGCTGAACGACAAAAATAATAAAACCAGGAGCTCAGCCATGAGCCTTGAACCCTTGCTTGAGATGCAGGGCATCAGCAAGACCTTCAATGGTCTGCGCGTGCTCAAGAATGTCGGCCTGAAGGTTTACCCCGGCGAAATCCACGCGTTGATGGGGGAAAACGGCGCCGGCAAATCCACCCTGATGAAAATCCTCTCCGGCGCTTACCAGGCCGACCCCGGCGGAGAAATCCGCATTGGCGGCCAGCCCGTCGCGACCTTTACACCCGCTACCGCCAAAGCCCTCGGCATCGCCGTGATCTACCAGGAACTGAGCCTGTGCCCGAACCTGAGCGTGGCCGAGAATATTTACCTGGGCCGCGAACTGCGGCGTGGCTGGACCATCGATCGCAAAGGCATGCAGGACGGCTGCGTCGAGGTGCTGCAACGCTTGGGCGCCGAGTTCACTCCGGCCACACGGGTCAGCAGCCTGTCGATCGCCGAGCGCCAACTGGTGGAAATCGCCCGCGCCTTGCATGCCCACGCCAAGATCCTGGTGATGGACGAACCCACCACGCCGCTGTCGTCCCGCGAGACTGATCGCCTGTTCGCGCTGATCAAACACTTGCGCGGCCAGGGCCTGGCGATTATCTACATCAGCCACCGCATGGCCGAGATCTACGAGCTGTCGGACCGCGTATCGGTGCTGCGCGACGGCCAGTACATCGGCGAATTGACTCGCGAGGGGCTGTCGGCCGAGGTGCTGGTGAAAATGATGGTGGGGCGCGACCTGTCGGGCTTCTACAAAAAGGACCACGCCGCGTACGACCCCGGCGCCGTGGTCATGCGCGTGCGCGACATGGCCGACGGCAAACGCGTGCGAAGGTGCAGTTTCGACCTGCACGCCGGTGAAGTGCTGGGCATCGCCGGGCTGGTGGGGGCAGGGCGCACTGAGCTGGCGCGGCTGATCTTCGCCGCCGACCCGCGCACCAGTGGCACCCTGGAAGTGGTGGGCAAGACCGTCACAGCATTGCGCACCCCGGCCGATGCGATTCGCGCCGGCGTGGTGTACCTCACCGAAGACCGCAAGGCCCAGGGCCTGTTCCTGGACATGAGCGTGGCCGACAACATCAACGTCTGCGCGTGTGTACCGGATGCCCGTGCCGGGGGCGTTCTTGACCGGGCGCACGCCGCGCAACGCTCGAATGACGCGATCAAGTCGCTGTCGATCCGCGTGGCGTCGGGCAAGGTCAATGTCGGCGCGTTGTCCGGAGGCAATCAGCAGAAGGTATTGCTGGCGCGCCTGCTGGAGGTCAAGCCTCATGTGCTGATCCTCGACGAACCCACGCGCGGCGTGGATATCGGTTCGAAGTCCGAGATCTACCGCATCATCAATCAGTTGGCGCTGGCCGGAGTGGGCATTGTGGTGATTTCCAGCGAGCTGCCGGAAATCATCGGCACCTGCGACCGCGTGCTGATCATGCGCGAAGGCCAATTGGTGGCCGAAGTCGGCGGGGCTTCCGGCCACGCTATTTCCCAGGAACGTATTATCGACCTCGCCACCGGTGGCGATCAGGTGGCTGCCCATGGCTGACTCAAACAACACAATGACACTCCCCACGCCGGGCAGGGCCGAACGGGCCCGCGAGCTGATGCGCACGGTCGGCATGTTGCCCGTGCTGGTCCTGCTGCTGGTGGGCTTCGCCCTGGCCAGTGAAAACTTCCTGACGATGCAGAACCTGTCGATCATCACGCAGCAGGCCTCGGTAAACGTGGTGCTGGCGGCGGGCATGACCTTTGTGATTCTCACCGCCGGCATCGACCTGTCGGTGGGCGCGATCCTGGCGGCGTCGGCGGTGGTGGCGCTGCAGGCATCGATGTCGCCGCAGTTCGGTATGTTCGGGATCGCCGCCGGTATCGGCTTCGGCCTGTTGCTCGGTCTGGTCAACGGCGGCCTGATCGCCTTCATGCGCCTGCCGCCGTTTATCGTCACCCTCGGTGCGCTCACTGCCATGCGCGGCCTGGCGCGGCTATTGGCGGATGACAAGACCGTGTTCAATCCTGACCTGCCGTTTGCGTTTATCGGCAACGACTCGATCCTCGGCGTGCCGTGGCTGGTGGTGATTGCGGTGGCCGTGGTGGTCCTGTCGTGGTTCATTCTGCGGCGCACGGTGATGGGCGTGCAGATCTATTCGGTGGGCGGTAACCCGGAAGCGGCGCGGCTGTCGGGGATTAAGGTGTGGAAGGTGTTGCTGTTCGTCTATGCCATGTCCGGCGCGCTGGCCGGGCTGGGCGCGGTGATGAGCGCTTCACGCCTGTTTGCCGCCAATGGCCTGCAACTCGGGCAGTCCTACGAGCTGGACGCGATTGCCGCGGTGATCCTCGGCGGCACCAGCTTTACCGGCGGCGTCGGCACCATCGGTGGCACGCTGATCGGCGCGCTGATCATCGCCGTGCTCACCAACGGCCTGGTGCTGCTGGGGGTGTCGGATATCTGGCAATACATCATCAAAGGCATCGTGATCATTGGCGCGGTGGCGCTGGACCGTTATCGCCAGTCCGGCGCACGGACCTGAATGACCTTCTACAACAATCACAAGAGAGAAGCGCATGAACTTTAAACGTATCGTTCCCGTCATCGCCCTGGCTGCCCTGATGTCCCAGGCCGTACAGGCCCGTGAACTCAAAGCGGTGGGCATCAGCATGGGCTCGCTGGGCAATCCGTATTTCGTGACCCTGGCCGACGGTGCCACCGCGAGGGCCAAGGCGTTGAATCCCAACGTCAAGGTCACCTCGGTGTCCGCCGACTACGACTTGAGCAAACAGTTTTCCCAGATCGACAACTTCATTTCGTCCAAGGTCGACCTCATCCTGCTCAACGCCGTCGACCCATCGGCCATGGCCTCGGCCATCAAGAAAGCGCGTGACGCCGGTATCGTCGTAGTCGCCGTGGATGTGGACGCCAAAGGCGTGAACGCCACCGTGCAGACCGACAACGTCGAAGCCGGCAAGCTGGCCTGCCAATACCTGGTGGACAAGCTCTCGGGCAAAGGCAATGTGATTATCCAGAACGGCCCGCAGGTCACCGCCGTGACCGACCGCGTCAAGGGCTGCAAGACTGCGCTGGCGGCTGCGCCGGACATCAAGGTGCTGTCCGACGATCAGGACGGCAAAGGTTCGCGCGAAGGCGGCCTGAATGTGATGCAGGGTTACCTCACCCGCTTCCCGAAAATCGACGGCCTGTTTGCGATCAACGATCCGCAAGCCATCGGCAGCGACCTGGCGGCCAGGCAGCTCAAGCGCAGCGGCATCATCATCACCTCCGTCGACGGCGCGCCGGATATCGAGAACGCGTTGAAGACCGACACCCAGATCCAGGCCTCCGCCAGCCAGGACCCGTGGGCCATGGCCCAGACCGCCGTGGACGTAGGTAACGCCATTCTCAATGACAACGCCCCGGCCGACGCGGTGACGTTGCTCACGCCGAAACTGATCACCCGTGACAACGTCGGCACCTACAGCGGCTGGTCGAGCAAACACTGAGTTCGCCGGAGGAAGCGTGCCATGGTCACCATGGACGATGTGGCAAGCCGCGCCGGGGTGTCGACTTCAACCGTGTCCCATGTGGTGAACGGCACCCGTAAAGTCAGCGAGGCGACGGTGCTGGCGGTGCAGCGCGCGATCCAGGATCTGGGTTATATCCCCAACACCCTGGCGCGCTCGCTGGCCCGCTCCAGCACCAGCACCATTGGCGTGGCGATTTCGGCGCTGTCCAATCACTACTTCAGCGAAACCGTGCACGCGATTGAAGCCGAGTGCGCCAAGCACGGCTACATGATGCTGTTTGTCGACACCCACGATGACCCGGAACAAGAGTTGCGGGTCGTGACCGCGCTGCATCATCGGCGGGTCGACGGTATTGTGCTGGCGCCGTCGAATGGGTCCCTGGCCCTGGAATACCTGCGTGCCAACGAGATTCCGGCGGTGCTGGTGGATCGGATGATGAGCGCGCAGTTCGACCAGGTCGGGGTGGAAAACGCGCGGTCCACGCAAACCCTGATCGAACACCTGATAAGCCACGGTCACCGCCGTATCGGCTTTATCGCCGGGCGCGCGGGGTTCAGTACCACGGATGAGCGGGTGGCCGGGTACACGGCCGCGTTGCAGGCGGCGGGGTTGGCATTTGATCCGCAGCTGTTGGTCAACGGCGGTTCCAGTACGGAACCTGCTCGTCAGGCCACGGTGCAACTGTTGGGCCTGGCGTCGCCACCGACGGCGATCATGGCCGGTAATAACTTGATGACCCTGGGCGCCATGCACGCTCTGCGTGATGCGCAACTGGAGGTCCCGGCGCAGATGGCGTTGGTGGGGTTTGATGATTTTGACTGGGCGGACTTTTTCGTGCCGCGATTAACCCTGATCGCCCAGCCCGTGCAGGCATTGGGCGCCCAGGCGGTCAACCTGCTGCTGCAACGCATGGCGTCGCCCGCCGCGCCCACTCAGTGCGCGCGTCTGGCACCGACCCTGCGACTGCGCAATTCCTGTGGCTGTCACTGATTGGAATCACATACGTATGAACAGTCCGGTTTCCCTCGGCATCGATCTGGGCACTTCTGAACTCAAGGCCATCCTGATGGACCTCGACGGCAACTTACTGGCCCATGCCGGTGTGCGTTTGAGCGTGTCGCGCCGGCAGAGCGGCTGGTCCGAGCAGGCCCCGCAGGATTGGTGGCAGGCCTGCGTGCAGGCGCTGACCCAACTGCGCGGCCATCCGGCGTATGCCCAGGTGACCTGTATCGGCCTGTCCGGGCAGATGCATGGCGCGGTACTCTTGGGTGCGGACGACCAGGTGCTGTATCCGGCAATCCTGTGGGATGACTCCCGTGCCGTGGCCGAGGCAGAACGCTTGGGCGCCGAGTTTGCCGATGTCACCGGCAGCCTGCCGATGGCCGGGCTTACCGCACCGAAGTTAGTGTGGCTGCAAGAGCACGAGCCCGAGGTGTTCAAGGCCATTGATTGTGTGTTGTCGCCCAAGGACTACCTGCGCTTGCGCCTGACCGGCGAACGCATCAGCGAGATGTCCGATGCCGCCGGCACACTGTGGCTGGATGTCGCCCGGCGCGAGTGGTTCACGCCAATGCTGCGCGCTACAGGCCTGGCGCCGTGGCAGATGCCCCGCCTGGTAGAGGGCGGGGCGGCGAGTGCACGGTTGACTGCGATGGACCTGGGGCTGTCGCCCGACGTGGTGATTGCCGGCGGTGGCGGCGATAACCCGGTGGCGGCGGTGGGCATCGGTGCCATTCACGCCGGTGACGGGTTCATTACCCTGGGCACCAGCGCGGCCATCGTCTCGATCACCGATCACGCCGCCGGCAACCCGGCCAGTGCGGTGCATAGCTTCTGCCATGCGCTGCCGGATCGCTGGTACACCATGGGCGCCATGCTCGCCGGCGCCAGTTGCCTGCGTTGGGTTACGCGGCTGCTGGGCATGCCCGACGAGCAGGCCTTGCTGGATCAGGTGCAGGCACACTTGCCGATGGGCCAGGTGGTGCCGCTGTGCACGCCGTTATTCCTGCCGTACCTGGCCGGTGAACGCACGCCCCACAACGACCCCCTGTTACGCGGCGGCTTTATGGGCCTGGGCCATGACTGCACGCCGGCGATGCTTGGTTATGCGGTGATGGAAGGCGTCGGCTTCGGCCTGCTGGATGCGCTGCATGCCGTGCAATCGGCCGGCGCCCAGGTCGGCGCCTGCGCGTTGGTAGGCGGCGGCGCGCGCAGCGAGTATTGGGCGCAGTTGCTGGCCAATATCCTGCAACGGGAGATCTACACGTTGCACGGCAGCGAACTGAGCGCCTGCATCGGCGCAGCGAAACTGGGGTTTATGGCGGTGGGCGAGGGCGCGGACTTGCTGGCGGCAGGCATGCCGATCAAGGCGCGTTACTTGCCGGATGCGACGCAGCGCGCTGTGCTGCAGGCGCGCTATCGGCAGTTTCAAGGGCTCCTGGGCGCTGCAATGTGGAAGGGGCTTACCCCCGGTAGCCGTACAGAGATGTCTACTGCCAACGCCTTGGTTTCTGGTGATCTTACTGATCCGCCAACGGCGGGAGTCGGCGTTTGACCGGCGTTTTCTTGACGATGGCGGTGTTGGTTTCGGCATACGCGTTGAGACGGTCGAGAAGCGTGTCCAGATGGTCCATGGTGCGCACGTGCAGGCGCGCGATAAAGCAGTCTTCGCCGGTAACCTTGTCGCACTCGGTGAATTCGGGGATCGCCTGGATCTGACGTTCCACCTCCTGCAATTTGCCCGGCAGCGGGCGGATGCGCACGATGGCCTGCAGCAAATAGCCGAAGTGCCTGGGGTCGATGGCGACGGTGTAGTGAGTGAGCACGCCGCGCTCTTCAAGGCGGCGCAGGCGTTCGCCCACGCTCGGGGACGACAGCCCGGTAAGGCCCGCCAGGGCTTTGAGAGACAGGCGCGAGTCGTCCATCAAAGCGGTGATCAGTTGCTGGTCGATGCTGTCGATCATGCGGTTTGCCTAATAAATAAAGGTGAACGAGGGGTTTGGCCTTTTTCAGGCGCTGGAGCGGTGAATAGTCAGATTGCCATAATTGAGCCTCACTTGAGGAGTTTCAATCATGGATACATCGGTTCGTCGCGGGTCGTGGGAGATGGTTGCCGCCATGCTGATCTCGGGCACCATCGGCTGGTTTGTGCTGGTGTCGGGCGTGTCGGTGATCGAAGTGGTGTTCTGGCGCTGCGTGATCGGTGCTTGGGTGCTGCTCTTGGTATGCGCGCTGCTGGGTTACCTGCGCTCAGACCTGCTGAGCGGGCCGACACTGGGGCTGGCCATCGTCAGCGGTGTGGCGATTGTCGGTAACTGGTTGCTGCTGTTCGAGTCCTATTCCCGTGCATCGATTGCTATCAGTACGGCGGTGTACAACGTGCAGCCGTTCTTGCTGGTGATGTTGGCGGCCGTGTTGCTGGGCGAACGGATCACCGTGCGGAAACTGGCGTGGCTGAGCGTGGCATTCACCGGCATGCTGGCGATTGTCAGCGCCCATGGCGAGCAACCTGGCGGCGGCGATTACCTGGCCGGCATTGCACTGGCACTTGGTGCGGCGTTTTTGTATGCGGTCGCGGCGTTGATCATCAAGCGTTTGAAGGCCGTGCCGGCGCATTTAATGGCATTGATTCAGGTGAGCACGGGAGCCGTACTGCTCGCGCCGCTGGTGCCGTGGGACAGCCTGCCGGTGTCGAGCACCGCGTGGTCGGCGCTGGTCACCCTTGGCGTGGTGCACACCGGATTGATGTACGTGCTGCTGTACGGAGCGATCCAGAAACTGCCGACGGCAATCACCGGCGCACTGTCCTTCATATACCCGATTGCGGCGATTTTCGTCGATTGGATCGCCTTCGGGCATCGCCTGGGCTGGCTGCAATGGCTGGGGGTGGTGGCTATTCTGCTGGCGGCAGCGGGGTTGCAGCGGGGCTGGTGGTGGCCCCGCTCCCACAGGGCTAGTGCGTGCCCTGATAGATGAGGTTTTCCGGGTTGAAATGCTCGACGACACTGCCCGGTTGCGGCAGGCCCAGAATATGCCCTTTGATCTTGCCCACCACATGCATCTCGCAGGGCTTGCAGTCGAACTTCAGGGTCAGTACTTCGTCGCCGTGGATCAACTGCATCGGCGCCACCTTGGTCTTCACGCCCGTGACACCCTTGGCCTGTTTCGGGCACAGGTTGAACGAGAAACGCAGGCAGTGCTTGGTGATCATCACCGGCACTTCGCCGGTTTCTTCGTGGGCTTCAAAGGCCGCATCGATCAACTTCACCCCGTGACGATGGTAAAAGTCGCGGGCTTTCTGGTTGTAGACGTTGGCCAGGAACGACAGGTGCGCTTCCGGATAGACCGGCGGCGGCGTGGTTTCAGCCTTGCGCCCGCCACGCGGATGAGCCGCGACACGGGCAGCGGTCAGCGCTTCGATCACTTCGCGGCGCAGGGCCTTGAGCTGTGAGTTGGGGATGAAGAATGCCTGCGGCGCATCCAGCTCGATGGCGGTAGCGTGATATTCGGTGGTGCCCAATTGGCCGAGCAGATCGCGCAAGGTATCCAGCGCCTGTTCCGGCTTGTTGGCCACGCCGAACGGGCCGGGCAGGGTAACGCTGGCACTGATGCCTTCTTCGCTGATTGCGGTGACTACCAACTGCTCTTCACGCAGGCGCGCGACCCACGACAGGCCGATACGGCGCTCGGCCGAGGTCTTGAGCAAAGCCTGTTGCCAGTTATGGTCGAGGTTGCGGTTCAGCGGATGGTTCGGGCGCAGCTGGTGCAGGCCGGCCGGCATTTCATTCGGCTCGACGCGATAGCGGTAGCGCTTCTGGCCGTCTTCCTCGAATTCGCCCTTGGGCTCGGCGATGTTGGCGCGAAACCCCACGACCTCTCGCTTGACCAGCACGTTCAGACCATCGCCGTTGGACAGCGGCTCATGGGTGACCACTTGCAGGTCGCGCTTACCGGCCTTTTCCACCACACCCACCGGCAGGCCGGTGAAGGTCGGGGTGTCGAAGGCGCCGATATCGATCTTGCGGTCGCTGACGAAATAGTCGGTGCTGCCACGGTGGAAGGTTTTTTCCGGGTCCGGCACGAAGAAATGCGCGGTGCGACCGCTGGAGGCGCGAGCCAGGTCCGGGCGGTCTTCGAGAATCTCGTCCAGGCGCTGGCGGTAATAGGCGGTGATGTTCTTCACATAGCCCATGTCTTTGTAGCGGCCCTCGATCTTGAACGAACGCACACCGGCTTCGACCAGCGCGCGCAGGTTGGCGCTCTGGTTGTTGTCTTTCATCGACAGCAGGTGCTTTTCAAAGGCAACCACCCGGCCCTGGTCGTCTTTCAAGGTATACGGCAGACGGCAGGCCTGGGAGCAATCACCACGGTTGGCGCTGCGGCCGTTCTGCGCATGGGAAATATTGCACTGCCCGGAAAATGCCACGCACAACGCGCCATGGATAAAGAACTCGACGGCGGCCTCGGTCTCGTCGGCGATGGTGCGGATTTCCTGCAGGTTCAGTTCGCGCGCCAATACCAACTGGGAGAATCCGGCCTGGTCGAGGAACTTGGCGCGGGCCAGCGTGCGGATATCGGTCTGGGTGCTGGCGTGCAGCTCGATGGGCGGGATATCCAGCTCCATCACGCCCAGGTCCTGCACGATCAACGCATCGACGCCGGCATCGTAGAGCTGGTGGATCAGCTTGCGCGCCGGTTCCAGCTCGTTGTCATGCAGGATTGTGTTGATGGTGGTGAACACGCGGGCGTGGTAACGACGGGCGAACTCGACCAGTTGAGCGATATCGCTGACGTCGTTGCACGCGTTATGGCGGGCGCCGAAGCTTGGGCCGCCAATATAAATGGCGTCGGCGCCGTGCAGGATAGCCTCGCGCGCAATGGCGACATCGCGGGCAGGGCTGAGCAATTCCAGGTGGTGCTTGGGCAAGGACATAGTTTTTTTAGTCAGGCTTGTCACGGTTGAGGCGCGCATTGTAGCCGTGAAATGCCTGCCCGGCATCACTTCACGCCTTGGCTGCCATTGCGGTGACTTCCACGCGCATGCCTTCCACCGCCAGCGCGGCCACGCCAACCGCCGCGCGCACGGGCCATGGCTTGGCGAAGAAGCGTTTGTACACTTCGTTGAAGGCTGCGCGATCGGCCATGTCCGTCAGATAAATGGTCAGGTGCATCACGCGATCCATGGAACTGCCGGCCTTTTCCAGAGCGACTTTCAGCGCTTGCAGGGTGCACTCGCTTTGCAGGGTGATATCCCCCAGTTCCAGGCTGCCGTCGGCGCGGGTCGGGATCTGGGTCGATACCAGGATGCCGTTGAAGCCGACAACGTCGGAAGAAATGGACTCGGCGTCCGGGTCGGGGGTGTAGGACAGATCGTGGTTGGCCATGGGCGCCTCTCGTTGGCAAAAAACACAAAGGCGCCATGGTCCTCGAAATCCACCCCTGGGGCAAACCCAGGCTTAGTGCCAGCGGCGGAACAGCACGCTGGCATTCACGCCGCCAAAGCCGAAGCCATTGGACAACGCGTACTCGATCGGCATGGGCCGGGCCTCGCCGCGCAGCAAGTGCATGCCCTCGGCCAGTTCGTCCGGGGTGTCCAGGTTAAGGGTGACCGGAGCGATCTGGTCGCGCAGGGCGAGCACTGTGAAAATCGCTTCGATGCCTCCGGCAGCGCCGAGCAAGTGACCGGTGGCGGATTTGGTCGAGCTGATGGCCAGATTGCTATCGGCGCCGAACACACGTCTGATCGCGGCCAGTTCGCCTTTGTCGCCCACCGGCGTCGAGGTGGCGTGGGCGTTCAGGTACTGCACCTGGGAGGCATCGACGCCGGCCTGGCGCAGTGCCTGGGTCATGGCACGGCGCGCGCCGTCGCCGTCTTCCGGGCCGGCGGTCATGTGATAGGCGTCGGCACTGGTGCCATAACCGACCAATTCGGCAATCGGTTGCGCACCTCGCGCCAGAGCGTGCTGCAGCTCTTCGATCACCAGGATGCCCGCGCCTTCGCCCATCACGAAGCCATCGCGGGCCTGATCGAAGGGCCGCGAGGCGAGCGCTGGGTTGTGGTTGAAAGCGCTGGACAAGGCCCGCGCCGCCGCGAACCCGGCCAGGCTGACGCGATGGATGGCGGCTTCGGCCCCACCACACACGGCCACGTCGACTTCACCGGCGCGGATCATCCGCGCGGCGTCGCCAATCGCTTGCACGCCCGCCGCGCAGGCAGTCACCGGCGCCCCCAGTGGGCCTTTCAAGCCATAGTTGATCGAGACGTGCCCGGCGGCCATGTTGCTCAGGAATGACGGAATGGTGAACGGTGACAATCGCCGCGGCCCCTTGCTGTCGGTGGTGCGTACCGCGTCGGCGATCGCCGGAAAACCGCCGACGCCCGAGGCGATGATGGTGGCGGTGCGTTCCTGTTGTTCGGCGTTGGCGGGGGCCCAGCCGGCCTGCTGCAACGCTTCATCGGCGGCGGCGAGGGCGAACAGGATGAAACGGTCCATTTTGCGCTGTTCCTTGGCCGCCAGCAGGCGATCAGGGTCGAAACCAGCCTGCGGATCCTGCGCCAGGGTTTGTACCTGGCCGCCGATACTGATCGCCAGGTCGCCGATCAATGCCTGTGGTAGATGGCGGATGCCGGATTGTCCGGCCAGCAGGCGCCGCCAGGTCGGCTCGACGCCACAGGCCAGCGGCGTCAGCGCGCCCATGCCGGTCACAACGATACGTTTATTCATGCTTAATCGACTCCAGGTGTGTTGGGGAATGCAGACCCTGTGGACGTTACTATCATCATGAAAGTAACATGGCATCCTGCAACTTTGCACCGCTCCTACAGGAAAACCCATGCAACGCACGTCTCTTACCAGCGATGAATGCCCGATAGCCCGCAGCCTCGACCAGGTCGGGGAGTGGTGGAGCATCTTGATCATGCGCGACGCCTTGCACGGTCTGCGGCGCTTCGACGAATTTTCGCGCAGCCTGGGCATCGCGCCGAACATGTTGACCCGTCGTCTCAATGCACTGGTGGAGGCGGGCATGCTTGAGCGCAGGCCTTACAGCGAACGCCCGCCGCGTTATGAATACGTACCCACGGCCAAGGGCGAGGACTTTCGCGTGGTGCTGCTGTCCTTGGTGGCTTGGGGCAACCGGCATTACGCCAAGGAGGGCGCCAGCGTGGAGATTGTGGAGCGCGACACGGCGCGGCCATTGGTGCCGATGATGGTCGATGCCGTCGACGGCCGGGTGGTGCCCTGGGACGCCTGCACCTTGCAGGCCGGCCCGGCGGCCAGCCCCGGTATGCGCCAGCGCATGGGCGCGATGGTGCATCCCGACACGTCGGGTGCCGAGGGTAGTTAAGTCCGACTTTTCGCGTTTTTTTGACGCCAGAAAATAAAAATTAAAGCCGCGTAAAGTCGCGAATTACGCCGCCGATAGCTACTTTACAAGCAGGTTCTCCGCACGGCAGAGGGTTCGTCATGTTCAATAACGCATTAAAAACAGAACTGGCGGCCAGGAAGGCCGAAGTCACCGCATACAAAGGGCTGAACGCAGCGTTGGAGCGCTCCATGGCGGTGGTCGAATTCGACCTGAACGGCAAGGTGCTGCGGGCCAACGATAACTTCCTGAAAACCATGGGCTACAGCGCCGATCAGTTGGCCAGCAAATCCCATCGCGACTTCTGTTTACCTTCACTGACCAGCAGCCCGGCCTACAGCGAGTTCTGGGCGGACCTGCGCGCCGGCAAGTTTGTCTCCGGCACCTTCAAACGGGTGAATGCCAGCGGCAAGACTGTCTGGCTGGAGGCCAGCTACAACCCGGTGCTGGACGAGCGTGGCCAGCCGGTCAAAGTGGTCAAGTACGCCTTGGACGTCACCAGCAAAGTCGAGCAGGAGGCTGCGACCCGCAGCAAACTGTCGGCACTGGACCGCGCCATGGCGGTGATCGAATTCGATCTGGGCGGCCACGTACTCGATGCCAACCCCAATTTCCTGAATGTCATGGGCTACTCGCTGGCCGAACTCAAGGGCAAGCATCACCGCATGTTCTGCGAACCGAGCCTGGTCAACAGTAGCGAGTACGCCGACTTCTGGCGTCGCTTGAACAACGGCGAATTCTTCACCGGGCAATTCAAGCGCATCGGCAAACATGGTCGTCCGGTGTGGTTGGAAGCCAGCTACAACCCGGTGTATGACGTTGATGGCACGCTGCTCAAAATCGTCAAATTTGCGAGTGACATCACCGAACGGGTGGAGAAATTCGAAGAGGACTCCCGTGGTGCCTCGCGGGCCTACCATATCTCATCGGAAACCGAACGTTTCGCCGAGCACGGCACCCAGGTTATCCACGACACCGCCACGGAAATGCGCCGGATTGCTGAAAACATCGGGGCGTCCGCGCGGCTGGTGGGGCAACTGGGCGATCGGTCGGAGCAGATTACCGCCATCGTCAACACCATCCGCGGCATAGCCGACCAGACCAACCTGCTGGCACTCAACGCTGCCATCGAAGCGGCCCGCGCCGGTGACCAGGGCCGCGGCTTTGCGGTCGTGGCCGACGAGGTTCGCCAATTGGCCGGCCGCACCAGCCGTTCCACGGCGGAAATCGCCGAGATGATTGGCATGATCCTGTCGGAAACCCGTGACGCGGTGAGCAGCATGAATGCCACTCAGGAAGGCGCGCAGCGTGGCGTCAACCTGGCGGATCAGGCAGGCTCGGTGATCCTGCAGATACGCACCAGCACCAGCGATGCGGTGCAGGCGGTGAGTATGTTTGCGTCGAAGCTGGATGAGTCCGAGGTCATTCCGAAAACAGCGGTGGGCTGGGTCGGATAACCCGCGACAGGTTGATGTTGTAGGAGTAGGGGGCGGCGGCTGCCCCCCGATCCACGCGATGATTACTCTTTTACGTCCATGAATTCTTTGGCCCAGGCCACGTAGCTTTCAGGCAGCGTGTAGGTGTGGGTCAACTCGGTGGCGCTCAGGTTGGAGGTGCTGTGGGTCAGCTGGCGTTGGGCGCGCAGGCTGTCGTACGTGGCTTTGATCGCCGCGAAGTAAGCCCCATGACCAGCCACTATCACGCGTACGCCGAGGTCCGCCAGACGCTGCGCGTCGTTGAGCTTAGGGTTGCCGTACGTCACCAGCATCAATGGTATGGTGAGATTTTCCGCGATCTTTTCCAGGTGCTCGAAATCGCTGACGCCGACCATGCAGATGCCATCGGCACCGGCCTTCTGGTAGGCGCGGGTGCGTTCGATCACCGCATCGGTTGGCAATACGCCGGCATTGGTGCGAGCAATGATCGACAGTTCCGGGTCAACCCGCGCTTCCAGCGCCGCGCGGACTTTACCGATGCCTTCTTCAATCGAAATCAAGTCCGTGGACTTGCGCCCGAATTGCGCCGGCAGCAACGTGTCTTCGATGGTCAGCGCAGCGACGCCGGCGCGTTCCAGCTCTTCGACGGTACGCATCACATTGAGCGCGTTGCCGTAGCCGTGGTCGGCATCGGCGATAAAAGGCAACTGCGCGACGCGGCCGATGCGGGTGGCCTGCTCAACGAACTCACTCAGCGTAATCAAGGCAAAATCGGGAGCCGCCAACACCTGCAATGAGGCCACCGACCCCCCCAGAATGCCGACCTCAAAGCCCAGGTCGGCGGCGATCCTTGCCGACATTGGATCAAACACGGAGGCGGTTTCAACGCACGCGGGCGTCGCCAGCAATTCACGGAAATGACGGCGCAGGGCTGAGTGAGACTTTTTTGGCATGATCTTTCCTGGTTGGGGCCATTGTCGACATACGATCAATGCCTATTGGTAGATGTGTGAGATTACCATGTAGGAAAACGGAGGATTATGACGTTTGAGAATGGGGTATGCGCGCCGCACATAAGTGCAGTGGCACGAGCGGAGTGGCGTTGCGTCACGGCAGCCACGTGGCCTCGGCGACGCGCACGAAGTTCTCGCCGAATATGGCGTTGATTTCCGCATTCTTGTAGCCAAGGCGCTCAAGCTCACGCGCGATATCCGGCAGCGCTTCGGGCTGTAATTGATCCTGACCGCTGATCCCGCCGTAAAAAGCATCTGGCCACCACGTCTCCTCGCTGACGCCCACTGGCAGGTCAACGGCACCTCGGACGAGCTCGGTATCCAGGCCCAGGCCGATATGCGCAGTCCCCACCAACGCCGCCAGGTAGTCGATCTGGCGCACGAAAGAGCGCGCCGAGGCCCGTGGATCACCCAGGAACAGCCCCAGCCCCGTCAGGCCGATGACGCCACCCGAGCCGGCGCAGGCGCGGATTTGTTCGTCGTCAATGGTGCGAGGATGGTCGAAGAGTGCCTTGACGTTGGTGTGGGAGAAGACCACGGGGCGATTCGAACACTCGATGATCTCCAGGCTGGAACGCTTGCCGGCATGTGAGCAGTCCATCACCACGCCGGCTTTATGTATCGCCGCCACCACCTCGCGTCCCACCCTGGACAACCCGATATCCGCGCCATGGCAGCCTCCGGCGCAGGCATTGTCGCGGTTGTAAGCCAGCAGAATCTGCCGGACCCCCAGCGCGGCGAACAACTCGACCATCGCAGGGTCCTGGAGCAGCATGCTGGAACCTTCGAGGTCGAACGAAATGGCCAATTTGCCTTGGTCGCGGGCGCTGCGGATGTCGGCAAGCGTGTGTGCGAGCACCAATACGTCGCCATGCCGCGACACCCAGCTCCTGAACCCGGCAATTACCCGCATCACGGTGTCCAGTGGCGTCATGTCCATGCCCACGTTTACCGAGACATGGTGAAACCCCGCTTGCCGATAGCGCAGCAACGCCGACATGTCCTGGTTTGCCAGAAGCGGAAGACACGCATGCGCCTCCCATCTGATCGCCGATGGGGCAGGGGATTCTGATGCGCTTGCAGGAAGATTCATGCGGTCACCCCAGTGTCGGTTAGCAGGCAGTGTACAACCGCCTTTGTATGAACATGTATCCAGCCCACCGATGGATACAAAAGCGCTGACAAACACCCGCTGCGTGACACATTCCCGATACCCGCCGCGCCCACAGTAATGACCACCCCATCATTGCTCAAGAGGGCAACACCATGCGCCACCCACTGTTGATGACCGCCGCTGCATTGATCGTTTCGCTGAGCGGCTTGGCTCATGCCGCCGATGCACACTCTACAACCCCGGCGCAGAGCTGGCAGCAAGGGCTGAGCCGCACAGACCTGGTACACCAGGACCTGGGGGCCGACCAGCGTGAGGTGATCCAGGCGCGCGTCGATTTCGAACCGGGTGTGACCTCACCCAGGCATGCGCATCCCGGTGTGGAAATCGCCTATGTGATCAGCGGCACATTCGAATACCGTCTCGAAGGTCAGCAGCCGGTCACGCTTATGGCGGGCGATTCGCTGTTCATTCCTGCCGGTGTGGCACATATCGCCAGGAACGTCGGTCGGGAACGCGGCTCGGAGCTGGCAACCTATGTCGTCAAGAAGGGCGAGCCGCTGTTGATTCTCAAGAAGTGATTCGGTCCGGCCTGGCTGTCAGGAGTAAATGCAACAGGTGACGTAGTCGGGCTTTATCCGAGGCAACTCAATGGTCTCGATAAGGCCCGTGGCTATTGCCTCCTGAGGATTGAGAATGCGAGGCGCGGCAATCAGGTATTTTTCCGTTTCCATCTGCTCCTTGGCATTGGCGGTTCGCTCGGCAACGATTTTCGCGTACAGCTGCAGGTCATAGTCCAGACTCATCGCATATTCCGACATGCGCGAATGATCGACCGCACCTTGCAGGTGCCAGTGGAAAGGGTGAAAGAGAAACTTGCTATGGACGCAGGCAGTACGGCGTTGCCCGGCCAGGAAGACGATATTGCCCATGGATTCGACAGTACCCATGTTATGGGTATGCACTGCTATAGGCAGAGATATCAGGAAGTTATACATGGTGAAGCCGTAACTGCATTCTCCACCCATGGTGGCGATATTTACCAAGAGACAGCTCGCATCTTTCTGCACGGCTACAGAGGCTTTTTCAATCAGTTGGCCGCAGGTGGAGGCGTTGATCGGGCCGGTGAAGTTAATAACATGCGTAGTCATACCTTGCCACCTTTTTAATTGCTAGTGATAAGACTCGGCAATATAAACAATCAGCGCTCAGTTGGCGCGCAACAACAGTAACGCTCAAGAACTGCGTTCACACACCGGCAGCATTCTTGATTCTCTTATGTTCGTTTCAGCCTGTGCTGGAGTTTGCAGACGCTCATAACTACCGCGCACCGATTCTTCACGTTTGGCGGGATCGGTTTGTTGTCGTTCAACGTTCGGCTGGGCCGCAGTGGGCACCGCCGGATGCAAGTGCGGGTTGATGAATGTTTCCGGTTGCGCCTCGGCAGGTTTGAGGCACTGCAGCTCGTCTTGCCGCGAATCGGTAGCCGCGTTCATGACGGTTCCTCGGTGGGGAGAATGAAAGGGGGCAGCCAGGCTGCCCCCCAGCGCTGTGTCACGAAGACTGGCGGCCACCGCCGTGGCTGCTCTGACCGCCTTTGCGGCCGGCTTCGGACGCTTTCTCACGATCATTGGCGAAGTTACCGCCCGAGTTCTGGCCGCCTTTTTTGCCGGCTTCGGCAGCCTTCTCGCGATCGTTGGCGAAGTTGCCTGGGTTTTTATTACCTGTAGTCATGATAGCTCTCCTGTATCAAATAACTTTCGGTTTGATTGCCCATTGCTGTAACGGACATATATTCCGATAACCTCGAAGCGCCAAATGCTCTAAAAATTTCAAAGTGTCCCGATGAGTGGTTAATGGCTCGATAAAACTTGTACAAATATCCAATTGTTAAGCCGCTTCGTATAACTTTGTTGGCCGGATGATGGCCATTTAATAGATGTTATCCACTGCTTCAGTGCGCCAGCATGTTGTGGTGAATGCTGTTCATGATCCATAGCGACAGCCCCACCAGCAGAACAATGATGATCACCGAAAAGATCAGCGCAATAAGGTTCCAGCGCTGTTCCTGAGCTGTATCCAGGTGCAGGAAATACTTGAGATGGGCAAAGACCTGTACCACGCCCAGCGCGACTACCGCCCATGCGGTTACGTGGCGGGGCAGTGACGGGTACATCACCAGAGCGAAGGGAATGACGGTCAGGACCACCGAGACGATGAACCCGATCATGTACGACCGGCTACTGCCATGGCTGGTGCCGGCGCTGCTGTGAATCTGACTTTGTTTGTACATGTCACACCACTCCCAGCAGATAAACGACGGTAAATACGCAGATCCACACCACATCGAGGAAGTGCCAGAACAGGCTCAGGCAACTCAGGCGTGTGGTGTTGGTGCTGGTCAGCCCGCGCTGCCAGACCTGGGCCATCAGTACGGCCATCCAGACCAGACCGGTCAGGACGTGCGCACCGTGAGTGCCGACCAGCGTAAAGAACGCCGTCAGGAACCCGCTGCGATTCGGCCCATAGCCTTGTGCGATCAGGTGATGGAACTCGTTGATCTCCATACCGATGAACCCGCAGCCCAGCACGAAGGTCACCGCCAACCATCGCAGCACGTGCGCGGGGTCGTTGCGGTTCATGGCCAGCATGGCGTAGCCATAGGTGATGCTGCTTACCAGCAGCAAGGCCGTTTCAGCGAGCACATAGGGCAGTTCAAAAATATCCACCGTGGAAGGGCCGCCCGCGACGCTGTCGCGCAGCACCGCGTAGCCCGCGAACAGCGTCGCAAACAGGATGCAGTCGGTCATCAGGTAGATCCAGAAGCCGAAGACACTCAGCGAGCCGGCGTCCTCGTGCCCTTGCTCATGGTTATGAGCAATGTCTTTTTCGATCACGATGTTGGACATGATCAAGCCTCCGCCAAGTCTTTGAGACGCGCTTTCTCGATACGCGCCACTTCTTCGGCCGGCACGAAATAATCGATGTCATCGTCATAGCTGCGCACAATCACCGCGACGATCGACGCAACCAGCCCGACGATCGCCATCCACCAGATATGCCACACCAGGGCGAAGCTGCAGATCAGGGCGAATACGCTGATCACCAGGCCCGACGAGGTGTTGCGCGGCATGTGGATGCTGCGGTAGTCGGTGTGTTTGAGCGTGCTCACGGCGCGTTCTTTCATGCCCCAGTACGCATCCAGGTCGTCGACCTTGGGCTGTTCGGCAAAGTTATAGAACGGAGGAGGGGAGGCAGTGGCCCATTCCAGCGTGCGGGCGTCCCAGGGGTCGCCGGAGAGGTCGCGGTAGGCGTGGCGGTTGCGAATGCTCACATACAGTTGCAGCGCCTGCGCCGCCACGCCGCAGAGGATGATGCCCACGCCGACCAATTCCAGCATCAGCCAGGGGCGCCATTCGGGGTTGTTGAAGTGGTTGAGCCGGCGCGTCATGCCCATGAAACCCAGCACATAGGACGGCATGAACGCGAAGTAGAAACCGGTCAGCCAGCACCAGAAGGCGATGCGTCCGAGCCTGTCGTTGAGCCTGAAGCCAAAGGCCTTGGGGAACCAGTACGTCAGGCCGGCCATGTAGCCGAACACCGCGCCGCCGATGATCACGTTATGGAAGTGCGCGATCAGGAACAGGCTGTTATGCAGCAGGAAGTCGGCACCGGGCACCGCCAGCAATACACCGGTCATCCCGCCGATGCTGAACGTGACGATGAACCCGAGCGTCCACAGCATCGGCGTTTCGAAGCGCACGCGCCCGCGATACATAGTGAACAGCCAGGTGAAAATCTTTACCCCGGTCGGCACGGCGATGATCATCGTCATGATGCCGAAGAACGCATTGACGTTCGCTCCCGCGCCCATCGTGAAGAAATGGTGCAGCCAGACGATGAATGACAGGATCGTGATCGCAATCGTCGCCCACACCAGCGAGGCATAGCCGAACAGCCGCTTGCTGCTGAAGGTGGCGGCGATTTCCGAGAAAATCCCGAACGCAGGCAGGATGAGGATGTACACCTCCGGGTGGCCCCACGCCCAGATCAGGTTCACGTACATCATCGGGTTGCCGCCGGCCTCGTTGGTGAAAAAGTGCATGTCGAGGTAGCGGTCCAGGGAGAGCATAAAAAGGGTCGCGGTCAGGATCGGGAAGGCGGCCAGGATCAGGATCGAGGTGCACAGCGCGGTCCAGGTGAATACCGGCATCTTGAACAGGCTCATGCCTTCGGTGCGCATCTTGAGGATGGTCACGAAGAAGTTCAGCCCGGTCAGCAGCGTGCCGATCCCCGATATCTGCAGTGACCATATGTAGTAATCGACGCCGACCCCGGGGCTGTAGGCGAGCCCGGACAAGGGCGGGTAGGCGACCCAGCCGGTGCGGGCGAATTCGCCCACGCCCAGCGAAATGTTGACCAACGCCGCGCCAACCACGAACAGCCAGAAGCTCAGCGCATTGAGAAACGGGTACGCCACATCGCGCGCGCCGATCTGCAGCGGCACGACGATGTTCATCAGGCCGACCACGAACGGCATCGCCATGAAGAAAATCATGATCACGCCGTGCGCGGTGAAGATCTGGTCATAGTGGTCCGGCGGCAGGTAGCCGGGGCCGCCGCTCGCGGCCATGGCCTGCTGGGTGCGCATCATGATGGCATCGGAGAAACCGCGCAGCAGCATCACCAGGGCCACGATGATGTACATGCAGCCGATCTTCTTGTGATCCACCGAGGTGAACCATTCGCGCCACAGGTAGCCCCACTTGCGCTTCCAGGTGATCGAGCCGACCAGTGCCAGGCCGATCAGGCCGACGACGGCCAGGGTGTACATGACGATGGGTTCGGTGGTGGGAATGGCGTCCCATGACAGTTTTCCAAACATTATTAACGCTCCTCAGCCGCCAAACCGGGTTGTTGATCGGTACGCACGCCAGTGCCGTCCCGTTGCGCCTGACTGCGCGGGGTCCTGTTGGCTTTGTTCATGCCTTCATATTTGTCGACGATGTCCAGGAACATGCGCTCCTGTACCTGCGAGTAATAACTGACCGGATGCCGGGTCGAGGGCTTGGCCAATGCCGCGTAGCTGGCCTGGTCCAGCCGTTGCGGGGCTTTCCTCACCTTCGCCACCCACTGCTCGAAATCGGACGGGTTGAGCGACAGCGTCGAGAAGTGCATGTCGGAGAACCCTTCGCCGTTATAGTTGGCGGCGATACCACGGAACTCCCCGACCTCGTTGGCAATCAGGTGCAATTTAGTCTGCATCCCCGCCATGGCGTAGATCTGGCCGCCCAGCGCGGGGATAAAGAACGAGGTCATGGCCGCGTCGGAGGTGACCGTGAAGCTCACGGGGGTATTCACCGGCATCGCCAGTTCATTGACCGACGCGATACCGAGGTCGGGGTAGATGAACAGCCATTTCCAATCGGTGGCCACCACTTGCACGTTCATGTGCGGCACATCCGAATCGAGCGGGCGATACGGGTCGAGTGTGTGAGTGGTGACCCAGGTGACCCAGCCCAGCAGACAGATAATGACGAACGGCACGCCCCAGACTACCGCCTCGATCTTGTGAGAACTGGCCCAACGCGGCGAGTAACGCGCCTTCTTGTTGGTGGCGCGATAGCGATAGGCGAACACGAAGGTCATAAAGATGACCGGCACCACGACCAGCAGCATGAGGCCGGTGGCCAGGATGATGAGGTCCCGCTCATCCCGCGCAACGGCGCCCTTGGGGTTGAAGATGATCAGGTTGCAGCCCGCAAGTAAAAAACTGGTCGCGAGATACACCAGGCAATACCCAATAGTTCGCTTCATACATGCTCCTTTACTGACGCCGATCCTTGTGTGATGCGAGCACTACGGCGTGCCAAGTTGAAAACCACGCGAGCAAAATGCCGTCGCCGCCAGCGGTCGGCGACGCAAGAGAGGCCATTAGCGTCGGCCTCGATTTTTTTGAATAAGGGCTCCAACGTTGGTTTAACAAAATGTTACGCAAGCTGACGAACGGTTGAACGAGCGAAACGGCGGGGCGCCTGGGCCGGACTATGCTCAAGTGGCCCTCAATAAATACCGGGCCCTCCAGCCGATATTCGGGTCTTCGGGTGGGCATTCAGTGCGGGAGAACGACATGTTTATTCGTGGCGAGACTTATAAAACCTGGGCGGCCCAGGACCGGGCCGAGACGTGCTTCACTCAGGAAGTAGAAAACGGCTGTCACATCGACGTTCGCGCGCGGGAAGCGCAGACGGGGGATATCGAGGTGTTTATCAGTGTCTACACGGCCACCGGCGAAGCGGTGCAGGAGCGGATAAAACGGCTGCCCGGCAGCGAATGGGCGATTGACGATGCACTCAAGCGCGGTATCGACCAGGCCGAACGCATTGCCGGCGGCGAGTCAGGTCGGTTGCCGTGTGCCGATGCCCACGTTCATGCCGACGAGTAGGGCTGCGCATAACCGGGCGCAGGCGGCGGTCGCCTGCGCCCCGGCCGTTACGCGTCAAGGCTTGAACACTGCACGCAGGCACTGATCGGTCTTTTCCTTGAACCATTGGTAGCCTTGCGCGCCGTCTTCCAGGCTCATGGGGTGCGTAAGCAGATAGGACGGATCCAGCTCGCCTTTCTGGATGTGTTCGAACAGGGTTGGCGCGTAGCGCTGGCCCGGCTGCTGGCCCGATTTCAACGTCAGCGCCTTGTTGACGATGGCGCCCATCGGGAATTTGTCGAGCAAGCCGCCGTAGACACCCACCACCGACACCGTGCCGCCTTTGCGGCAGGCGCGAATCGCTTGTCTGAGCACCGTGCCTCGCTCGGTGTGCAGCCTGAGCATCTGCTTGGCCTTGTCGTATGCGTAGTCGATCTCGGTACCGTGCGCCTCCATGCCAACGCAATCGATGCAACGATCCGGACCGCGCCCGCCGGTGAGTTCCAGCAGTGCTTCATGCACGTTGGTCTTTTCGTAATTGATCGTGACGGCCTTGCCGTGCTCCTGGGCCAAACGCAGGCGATCCGGGAAACGGTCGATGGCGATCACCCGTTCAGCGCCCAACAGATAGGCGCTGCAGATGGCCATCTGGCCGACGCCGCCACAGCCCCAGACGGCGACGGTATCGCCTGGCTGGATGCCGGCATTGTCGGCGGCGAAATAGCCGGTCGGCGCAGCGTCGGAAACGAACACGGCCTGTTCGTCGCTGACGCCCTCGGGCACCTTGAACAGGTTGACGTCGGCGAACGGCACCCGGATGTAAGTGGCATGGCTGCCGGGATAACCGCCGAAGGCATGGCTGTAACCGATGATGCCGCAGCACGGCTGGCCGTACATCAGGTCGGTAGCCGAGGGGTTGGGGTTGGAGTTGTCGCAGCAGGAGAAATCGCTGCGCTGGCACGGCTCGCAGTTGCCGCAGCCGATGATGGAGATGGTGATGACCTTGTCACCCTTGCGCAGGCCAGTGACGCCCGGGCCCACCTCGACGATTTCGCCCATGAATTCATGACCGATGATATCGCCCGGTTTCATCGCCGGAACGTAGCCGCCGAGCAGGTGCAGGTCGGAGCCGCACACGGACGACAGGGTGACGCGAATGATCGCATCGCGCGGGTTGAGGATCGACGGATCGGGGACGTTGTCGACCTGCAGTTTGTTCGGGCCTTGCCAGGTCAGTGCGCGCATCAGTGAATCCCTCCTTCGATTGCCACGCCGGTTTTCACCGTCGCGTGATCGGTGGCCACCTGCTCGGTGCTGCCGTGCACATAAAAGAAATCATCGTCGTCCTGGGGGCGCAGCCGGTTAGTACTGACCTCGCCGGTTTCCAGCTGCTGCTTTAGCGCCTGCAGGGCATTGAGCAATGCCTTGTCGCTGAACATGCTGAATGCGCGCGCCAGGCCATAGCCCACGCGCCCCATGGTCGGCTTGCAAACGACGATAGCCTTGACTTGAGTGCCTCGGCCCGCGGGCGCAGGTGTCAGCGAAACTGTGACGTCGTGCTCCCAAAGGGCGGTTCCGGAAGTCTTCCAGTGCAGCTTATCGGTCTGGGCGGTTTCGGTCTGGATCAGCGTCCAGTGCAGGCGTCGACCGCCAGGCGCGCGGATCGTCCAGCGCGTGGTACCGGGGGCTATCAACTCGACGCTGTCGATCCAACGCAGCAGCGGTCCGAGATTTTCGGGGCCGCTGATAAACGTGCGAATGTCATCCAGCGGTCGATTGATGGTAATGCTGCGCGTAATCGCCGCGCTGATCGGCCAGTGATGTTCGGCGCTCCATTGCTGCTCCAGGGGAGTTGGCGTCAACGCCTGCTTGAGCGCGCAATGACCGACGGCGCCGCGATAGACGCCATAGGCACCCGCCGCGGCCTCCAGAACGCCGGGCAAGCCTCCCGTGCGCCAGCCATGAAACAGTAGCGCGGCGCCGGTCGTGAACGAGAGCGCGCGTTCGACCGTGTTCATCGCACCGCGTTGGTCGATGTCCCGGTGTGTGTGAGTCGCTATGAGCGGATCGTCTGCCATGATGCGGTCCTCCATCGGTGTGTTTTCGATAGAAAAATGCAGGCCGTTCGAGGTTCAACTGTATTGAGTTGCGGCTGGATGAAAGGTACCGGGCGGGGCAGAGGCGCAGGGAAGCGCGCAATCATGCGCACTATTAGTATTTACCGCCATGCTGACCCGTAATCCTCAAGCTTGAAAGGATGCGTGCGATACAGGCCGCGCCACTAAGCTTTACTTAACTAACGCAACCCATAGCGATCCAGTGTCTGTTAGCCTCAGGAAAATGAAATTAATCCAAGGCATGCCGTTCCAGGACATACACTCCGTGGAGCGCCAATGGTGGTGACACCCGACGCGTCAATACAGGTGCATTGAGGATCAAGCATGTTGAAGGTCGACGAGTCCCCCGCAGACACTTGCGAACCCAGCGAGTACGACAGCCTCCTCGCGATGGGGACGCGTTCGCTCGATGCCATTCCGGGGGCTATTTACCTCTGTGACCGCGATGGTTGGCTCGTCAGGTTCAACAGCGAGGCGGCCACTCTGTGGGGGAGAACGCCTGTTCTGGGTGAACAGGGAGACCGCTTCTGCGGCTCGTATCGGCTTTACACCACCAGCGGCATGCCATTGGCGGTTGACGAGTGCCCGATGGCTTCAACGCTCAGCGCGGGCTTGTGTACGCGCAATCAGGAAGTCTTGATTGAGCGCCCGGACGGTTCGCGATTCGTAGCACTCATGAGCATTCGCACGCTGCGAGACGGGCATGGCCATATCCAGGGCGCAATCAATTGCTTTCAGGACGTGTCGGCGCACCACGCATTAGCCGAAGAACTGCGGCGCAAAAGCGCCGACCTTGAAGACTTTTTCGAAAACAGTGCCGTTGGCCTTCATATTGTCAGCGGCGAGGGCGTTATCCTGCGCGCCAACAAAGCGGAGTTGGCGCTGCTGGGCTACTCAGCGGAGGAATACATCGGTCGCCACATCACCGAATTCCATGTGGATGAGCCCGTCATCGGCGACATCCTCAACAAGCTTGGCAGTGGCGATTGCCTGAACAGTTACCCGGCGCGTCTGAGGGCCAAGGACGGCAGCATCAAACATGTCGCGATTACCTCCAACGGGCGATTTGAGGAGGGGAAATTCTTCAATACCCGTTGCTTCACCATTGACGTTACCCGTGTGTATCACGCCGAAACCGAGCGTCAGGAGAGTGATGACCGGTTGGCGGCGACTTACGAGGCGGCCACCATCGGCATTGCCGAAGCGGGAGAGGGCGGCCGCCTGCTGCGGGTCAACGACGCGTTGTGCAACATGCTCGGTCGAACTCGCGAGCAACTGCTGGCGATGACTTTTCTGGACTATACCCACCCTGACAGTGTGGAGCAGGACGCGGCTTTATATGCACGCCAGGTGGCGGGGGAACTGGACCACTACGTGTTGCGCAAGCGGGCCGTTAAGCTCGATGGCCAGCCGCTTTATCTGGATGTCTACAGCTCGTCGGTAAGAGCACCGGATGGCAGGTTCCGCTATGGCGTGCGGGTTGTCCAGGACGTCACGCTCACCCGCGAGATGGAGAATCGGATACGTGACAGCGAGCGGCACATGCGCAATCTGCTGGAGGCGTTGCCGGCGGCTGTCTATACCACCGACGCCGAAGGGCGCATTACCTTCTATAACCGCGCGGCCGTCGAGTTGTCGGGGCGCACGCCGCAACTGGGCGACCTTTGGTGCGTCACCTGGAAATTATTCAATACCGACGGCACCTATCTGCCTCACGACCAATGCCCGATGGCCGTGGCACTCAAGGAAAACCGGCCCATACGCGGCGTGGAGGCCATTGCGGAGCGGCCGGATGGCAGCCGCGTGCCGTTTGCGCCTTATCCAACCCCTCTGCACGATGCGGACGGAAACCTGATCGGCGCTATCAATATGCTGGTGGATATCAGCGAACGGAAACAGGCGCAAGAGCGCCAGAAAACCCTGATTGATGAGCTCAATCACCGGGTCAAGAACACCCTGGCCACGGTCCAGTCCCTGGCGGCCCAGACTGCACGCAATGCGCAGGATGCCAGGGAAGGGTACACGCGGTTCGAAGCCCGGCTGCTGGCATTGTCGCGGGCCCACGACCTGCTGACGAAGCAGCATTGGGGCCTGACTCCGCTCAGCGCGCTGGCCCATGACGTACTAATGCCAGTATTGGGCCAGGAGCCCGAGCGCATCCTGATCGCCGGCGATGCCATCCACGTTGATACCCGTGTCGCCCTGAACTTAACCATGACCCTCAACGAACTGGCGATCAACGCGCTTAAATACGGCGCAATGTCCACCGAGACGGGAACACTGTCAGTGCGCTGGAGCATTCAAGCGCAACCGAGTGGCGCGCTGCTGACCGTGGACTGGCGCGAACAGAACGGCCCCTCAGTCGCCACGCCGGAACGCGAAGGCCTGGGCTCTCGTCTGATGAAGCGCTGCATCGAGCGCGATTTAGGTGGTTCTTTTGAACTCGACTTCGCCCCTGAGGGCGTGCGCTGCCGCTTTTCCTTTAGGGTTGCCGAGGCTAAACCATGACCGTGTTTTCCGGAATCAGCGTGCTGCTGGTCGAAGACGAGAGTGCCATTGCCATGTTGATCGAAGAGATGCTCGAAGACTTGGGCTGCACGGTGGTTGCCTCCGTGGCCCAGCTCGCGAAAGCGCTGCAGATTGCAAAGGTACTGGAGGTCGACCTGGCGATTCTCGATGTGAACCTGGCTGGAGAACGGGTTTTTCCGGTGGCCCAGGTCCTGCGTGAGCGACACATTCCGTTCCTGTTCAGTACCGGATACGGCGCCAGCGGCGTGCCGGGGGAGTTTGCCGATTGCCCAGTGTTGCATAAGCCGTTTGCGCAGAACGACTTGGAGTTGCAAATGGCGGTGGCGTTGAAGCGTTAGGGGGCAGGTTTGTTTGATGAGCCTCTGTAGCGTGATACATGATTTAACATAATATACATTATGCGAACCTTTCTATGCGGCCTGGGGGGCTCTAGTGGTCAGATTCGAAGCCTGACGGCGCCTCCTGCTTTCAGCTTGGCGATGCTGATCACTGCGTGCTTGAATGCCGCCCGACAAACGTTGCCTCACCAATTGATGGAGAAATTGCATGTGGCTTTGCACAGAATGGAAAATCGACTGGGACGCTGTAGCTGCTGTCGCAACGGCTGCTGCTGCAATCATCGCACTTATTATCTGGAGCTTTGACAAGGCTCAAAGAAAACGTGAACGGGCCGCAAGCGCGAAGCTCCTAGCTCAGATCATGACAACACCGGTTGGAGCTACCCAGATAGAAATCGCAAAATTCAGATGCTATGTGGTGCCTTCTGATAGCGACCAAACATACTTACTGGACGTGCTAAATGATGAAAACGCCCGAAAAGATTTGGCTGCTCAAGCGTCGAAAATCACCATCGATCTACCATCTCAATTCTTAGATAAAGCTGACATCTTCAGCGAGACAGTCAACAACAGGCTTGCGAATGCATTCTCACAAGTGAACCGTCTAAAAAAGATGTCGAGCCTCCTAGCTGATCTACCAGACTCGGCGTTAGAAGAAGAAATTTCCCAGCACCTTATGGCGGTTCTCAACCAAATCAAAGAGGCGGAACAAGCCACTGCAGAAGCTTTCCAGGCTCTCTTAAAGGCTGGAAAATCCTCTTAAAGTTGAGGTCTGCTCTACCCCACCCTAATAGCTAAATAATATAACTATGCTAAATAGTCATTTAGTTGAGTTATATCAATAGGTTACGATCCTATAGCTGAAACCGGTCCACCGACTGCGACAGTTTGCCCGCCAGGTTCGACAGCTCGTCCGTCGTCGACGCGGTCTGGCCGATCACTCGACTGTTGTTCTCCGACATGCCGGCAATCATCTCCACCTGGTGAGAGATTTCATTGCTGGCCAGGCTCTGCTCACTGATGGTGCGCGAAATGTCGTGCACCAATTCCGTCGTGTTGAGAGTCGCCTGCAGGATCTCGCGAATGGCGCGCTCCACATCGGCGGTGACGGCCATGCCTTTATCCACTTGAGCGACGCCCTCCTCCATGCTGGTAACCGCTTCCCGCGTGCTTTGCTGGATGCGCCCGACCATGCTGGCGATTTCCTGGGTCGACGCACTGGTACGCCCCGCCAGGCTGCGCACTTCATCGGCCACCACTGCAAAACCGCGCCCTTGCTCCCCGGCCCGCGCCGCTTCGATCGCAGCGTTGAGCGCCAGCAGGTTGGTCTGATCGGCGATGCCTTTGATCACCTGGATGATGCTGTAGATCGCCTCGGAGTCTTTGTCGAGGGTGCGGATCACCTGGGCCGATTGCTGGGCGGAACGGGCGATCCCGTCCATGTCACTGACGACTTGATGTATGACTCGCCCACCGTCCTTGGCCAGGGCCTCGGCCTGGTTGGCCATGTCCAGTGCGTGCCCGGCGTGGCGGGTGATTTCTTCGATACTGGCGGTCATTTCGCTGGCGGCGGCGGCCATGGTGCTGGCGGCTAGACTTTGCTGCTGGCTGCTGTTGGCGACTTCATGGCAACCGTGACTCAGTTGCTCGGTGACGCCCGTGATGCCATGGGCATTGCTGCGCACCACATCGATCATGCCGCGCAGGTCACGCTGCATGGTCGCCAGGCTGCGGATCAGTGAACTGGCTTCGTCATTGCGCCGCGGCTCGGCGATGGTTTCGCTCAAGTTGCCCCGCGCGATGCCGGCGGCAATCCGGCTGGCGGACTGCAATGGGCCCATGATGCTGAGTATGACCCAACGACCTTGCGCCAGAAGCAGCAGCAAGCTGGCAGCAAGTACTGCGCCAAGGGTGAAGTTGGCGTTGCTGATCGCCTGCTGGGTGCCTATACCCGTCTGTTGCGTATGACTTTCGATGAGTTCGCTCAGGGACGCCATCTGATCTTCCAACTGGCTGAACACTTTATTGAACGACTCCAATTCACCACGTGCAGCTTCGGGATCACTCAGAGCCAGTGCGACGATACTCTCGGCGGCACTAATATAGGTGTCCAGGCTGGGCTTGATATTTTGCAGTTTGGTTTTCAGTGCCTCATCCAAGGGTAACTGGAGGTTATCCGCCAGCACCTTGCGAAAATTCTCAGCGTGCTCTTTCAACGAACTGCTGACGTCGTCCTTGCTGCTGGTGCTCTTGCCCAGTCCCACCAGCATGGCGGACAACACATCGGCGCGCAGTGCGTCGTGCATCATGTCCGCTTCCATGTGGTTACGCAGCACCGTCATGCTGACTTCATTGTCGCGTACAGCGTCGCTCATCCGTGCGTTCCCCAGATAACTGACCAGGCTCATGAGCATGGCGGTCAACAATCCGGTCCCAATCAACAGCATCAAGCGTAGTTTGATCGTCATGCGGGTATCCCTGTGCCTGGAACGCCGGTTGAAATGCCAACCGCCTGAGCGTCGTTAGTACCGTTATCGGCATCTCGTTCCTGTTATTGAAGCCTAAGTTTGCGTATCTGCGCGGATACCTTAAGCTGGCCGGCCTTTGCTCGGCCCGGAATCGCCCCATGTCTCGTCGTATTGCCCATCTCGCCCTGCTGCTTGGATTGATTACCGCCATCGGCCCATTCGCCATCGACAGCTACCTTCCCGCCCTGCCCACCCTCGGCGCCAGCCTGCGGGCGTCACCGGCGGCGGTGCAGATGAGCCTGACGGTGTTCTTTATCGTGATCGGCGTGTGCCAGTTGTTTTACGGGCCGATCAGCGATGTGTTCGGGCGCAAACCGCCGATTTACGCCGGCCTGGTGATTTTTGCCGTGGGCAGCGTCGGTTGCGCGCTGGCGCCGACGATCGAAGTGCTGATCGCGTTTCGCGCAGTACAGGCGTTCGGTGCCTGTGCCGGCATGGTGGTGCCGCGTGCCATCGTGCGTGACTTGTACACCGGCCACGAAGCGGCGCGGCTGATGTCGCTGCTGATGCTGGTGATGAGTGTTTCACCGATCCTTGCGCCGTTGGCCGGCAGCCTGGTGATTGCGCTGTGGAGCTGGCGTGAAGTGTTCGCCGTGCTCGCGGTGGTGGCCGTGCTGTGCCTGGTGATGACCGCTGTGCAACTGCCTGAAACTCACCCGGCCGAGCGGCGCCTGGGCAAGACCCTGGCCGGTGCGTTCAGCAGCTACGGCGCCTTACTGCGCGATCCGGTGTTCATGGGGTTGTCGGTGGTATGCGGCTTCGGGCTGGCCACATTCTTTGTGTTTATCGGCAGCGCACCGTTCGTGTACATAGAACACTTCGGCCTGACGCCGGCCCAATTCAGCCTGGCATTCGCCCTCAACGCCGCGTCGTTCTTCGCCATGAGCCAACTGACTGCGCGCCTCAGCGCACGCTTTGGCCTGGCCCCGTTGATTCGCGGCTCGGTCATCGGCGTGGCGGTGGTGATGAGCCTGCTGGCAATTACCACACTGTGGTCCGGCAGCCTGGCGTTGATGATGTCGCTGCTGTTTATCGGCTTCGGTTTTCTCGGCCTGCTGCTGCCGGCGGCCGGCGTGCTGTCCATGGAAGACCACGGCGCCGTGGCGGGCTCGGCCTCGGCGTTGCTCGGCGCGATTCAGATGATCACGGGCGCAGTGTGCATGAGCCTGGTAGGCGTGTTCGCCGATCACACCCCGGCGCCGATGCTGATCGGCATTGCGCTGTGTGCGGTTGCGGCGCTGATCACCGTATTGTGGACCTTGCGCCGCTTGCCGCCGCACTTGGCGAGCGCCCCACCCTCCTCCTGAGCGGTACCATTCGTCGGGCTTGGCCGGCATCCATTACAACTATCGCCGGCCATGAAACTACTAATCCCATAGCACCTTTAGAAACCTATGGAGATTGGAAATGACTGACTATCCACGCCCACCTTTCGCTCCCCAGGCGCAAAACGTGCCCGGCACTCAGAAGAAAATGGACCCGTACCCGGACTGCGGTGAACAGAGCTACAAGGGCTCCGGCCGCCTGGCCAACAAGATCGCCCTGATTACCGGTGCCGACAGCGGCATCGGCCGTGCGGTCGCTATCGCATTTGCGCGAGAAGGCGCCGACGTCGCCATCGCATACCTGGATGAGCATGACGACGCCAAGGAAACCGCGCGTTGGGTCGAAGAATCCGGCCGCCAGTGCCTGCTGCTGCCCGGTGATATCGCGCAAAGAGCCACGTGCCAGGCGCTGGTGGACAAAACCGTCGAACAGTTCGGCCGTATCGACGTGCTGGTCAACAACGCAGCGTTCCAAATGAGCCATGAAACCCTCGAGGAAATCGAGGACGAGGAATGGGTCAAGACCTTCGATATCAACATCACCGCGATGTTTCGCATCTGCAAGGCCGCGCTGCCGCATATGAAGGCCGGCAGTTCGATTATCAACACCACGTCGGTCAACTCCGACATGCCCAAGCCGACGTTGCTGCCCTACGCCGCCACCAAAGGGGCAATTGCCAACTTCACCGGCGGCCTGGCGCAGATGCTCGGCAGCAAGGGGATTCGCGTCAACAGTGTCGCCCCTGGCCCGATCTGGACCCCGTTGATCGTGGCGACCATGACCGATGAGGACGTGCAGAACTTCGGCAGCGAAACCCCGCTGGGCCGCCCCGGGCAGCCGGTGGAAGTGGCACCGATCTACGTGCTGCTGGCCTCGGACGAAGCCAGCTACATTTCCGGCTCGCGCTATGCCGTCACAGGCGGCAAACCGATTCTGTGACTGCTGCGCTACAGATCGAAGCGATCCACCGCCCGCCGCCGCTCATTGTCGTCGCGCACGTCATAGCTGGCGGTGGTCTGGATATTGGTGTGGTGCGCCAGTTTCTGTGCGATTGACAGGTCATGCTCCTCAATCACTCGCGTGATGAATGAACGACGAAAGTCGTGGGGCATGATCTTCACCCCCACCTGCTCCCCGCGCTGACGGGCAATGTAGTAAATCGCATGCTTGGTGATACGTTCCCGAGTGATATGGCTGCCTCGACGAATACGGTTGAACAGGAAGTCGTCGTCCTGCTCGCCCGGTTTTAGTTGCTGGCGGCGAAAGTCCAGCCATGCCTGCAATTTGGCAAAGGCCCAGTCCGGGGCGTATTTGACCAGTTCTCTGTTGCCCTTGCCGATCACCCGCAAACTGCGCTCGGTAAAGTCGATCTGCGCAAGGTCGAGGTTGACCGATTCCGACTTGCGCATGCCTGAACCGTAGAGAATCCCGATCACCGCGGCATCACGCAGGCCCTGCGGGCGCGGGTCGGCGGCGCAGACTTCCATCAGTTCGCGGATCAATGTGCGCCGCAGGTTGCGGCCCTGGCCCAGGCGCGTACCGGCGGCGGCCTTGACAGTGCGCATCTTCAACAGGTGTTCCTGTGTGATCAGGCTCATGCGCCAGGCTTCATTCATCACTCCGCGCACCGCGTTCACGTACAGCGACGATGTGTTCGGGGCGTAGCCGTCCTCGCGCAACGCTGCCACCAGGGCGATGACGTGCTCGGGCTGCAGCAGGTGCCAGTCGATGTCTTCCAGGTTGATGTCCTCGAAGCCCAAGCGGTCGGCGGCATCCTGCAGCACATAGCGCATGGTCAGTTGGCTCGAAGGTGCCAGGCGGGTGAGGTAGAGGGTCAGAGGGTTGCGCAGCGACTCAGTCAAAACTAATCAGCCTTTGGATTAAATAACGCGAGCAAACCATTGTTTGTTCGAGCTATTCAGTGAATTGGCGAGGGCTGAGTCTAGCGCAGGACTCGCCCTCGCACAAAATCACGGGACGGTTTCTTCATCCTCGGTCGGCTCCGGCGCCTGTGTCTGGGCCTGGCTCCACTCGCTGTCCTGTTTTTGCATCAGCGCGAACCAGTGTTTGCGCATGTAGGGCAAGTAGGCGTCCGGCGCCTTGGCGAAATCGTCCTCATCGCGGTAACAGCCCGGCAATGGCAGCTCGGTGCCCTGCTCCTTGTACTGGCTGACCAACGCCTGCTGCGCGGCCACGCTGCAGTCCTTGGGCAAGGGCATGCCACGCAATGCGCCGGCCTCTTCGTCCCACCAGGCCGCGCCGTAACGGTCGACGCCGCGCAGGCGGAATTTCTGCGACTTGCCCACGCGCATGATCAACTTGAATTCATTGGGGCTGACATCGCTGGTGCAGGTGAGCGAGTAACCGACGATGGTCTGGGTGAGGCCGTCACCGTTCAAGTCGGTAACCCGGGTGGCAGTCCGATCAAAGCGCAGGGCCGCGTCGAACTGGCAGCGCTGCACATCGTCGTAGAGCATCCATATGCGTTTGGGGCGCTTGCCGTCGATCAGGTACTGGGCCGCGTAGACAAAAGCCGTCTGGGTGCCATCGTCATCTCGCTCATTGACCTGTTCGGCCAGCACCAGGAGGTTTTTTCCCTGCTGGTCATCCCAGGTATAGGCAGCGATCTGCTTGCCGCGCACTTCGACGCCATCCGGCACCTGGTCGATGCTGGTGAGCGCCACGCCGTCATCGGCCCGCACTGTGGCGATACAGGCCACGCTCAATAACAACCCCATCAACACTGGCCGCAATTGGCCGCGTAAAAGCTGCACACTATTCATCCGAGTACCCTGGCAAGAGATGGCTTACTTTACCGGCACTTGAGCGTTGATGCAGAGAAGATTGTTTATCCAGCGGGGCTAGCTGAACCCTGGCTGTCTACCTGTCAAATAAACGAGTTTTTCATCCGGCTTTCATATTCGTTCCACATTTTTCCGCTTAACCTTAAACGCAGTACTTCATGGCAATCCGTGGTTTGCCAGTTAACCTGTTGATTGTGCTTAAGCTTTAGCGGTGCGCTAAAGCGCGCCCGTCGTGCTTCGTTGCTGTTTTCACGCTCCAAGCCGCTCTAACCCCGAGGTCATGAATCTTTGAAACCCTACCCTATTCAGTGCGTGTCGATCGTTATCCCGGTCTACAACGAACAAGACAGCCTGCCTGAGCTGCTGCGCCGCACCACGGCAGCCTGCAAGCAACTGGCCTACGCATACGAAATCATCCTGGTCGATGACGGTAGCCGCGACAACTCCGCGCAATTGCTCGAAGACGCCGCCGCAGAGGATGGCAGCAACGTGGTCGCGGTGATCCTCAACCGTAACTACGGCCAACATGCGGCAATCATGGCCGGGTTCGAGCAATGCCGGGGCGATGTGGTGATCACCCTTGACGCCGACCTGCAGAACCCGCCCGAAGAAATCCCGCGCCTGGTGGAACAAGCGGCCCTGGGCTACGACGTGGTTGCCACCGTGCGCAATAATCGCCAGGACTCGGCCTTTCGCCGCTGGCCTTCGCGCCTGATCAATCTGGCCGTGCAACGCTCCACCGGCGTGGCCATGACCGACTACGGCTGCATGCTGCGCGCCTATCGCCGCACCATCGTCGATGCCATGCTGGCCTGCCGCGAGCGCAGCACGTTCATCCCGATCCTGGCCAACGGCTTTGCCCGCCACACCACCGAGATCCTGGTGCACCACGCCGAGCGCGAGCACGGCGAATCCAAATACAGCGCCATGCGCCTGATCAGCCTGATGTTCGACCTGCTGACCTGCATGACCACCACCCCGCTGCGCCTGCTGTCCATCGTCGGTTTCAGCCTGGCGGCCCTGGGCATGCTGTTCGCCTTTGCCCTGATCGTCATGCGCCTGGCCTTCGGCGCCGATTGGGCCGGTGACGGTCTGTTCGTGCTGTTTGCCGTGCTGTTCGTGTTCACCGGTGGCCAGTTCATCGGCATGGGCCTGCTGGGTGAATACCTGGGCCGTATGTACAGCGATGTGCGCGCCCGCCCGCGTTTCTTTATTGAAAAAGTGCTGCGCAACCAACCGGCGGCACCGGCACCCGTGGTCGTCGTCGACGGCCTGGCGTCTTCCCACACTTCCACTTCTTCCGATCAGGTCCAGTCATGAGTTCAAAAGCCGTTGTATTCGCGTACCACGATATTGGTTGTGCAGGCATCGAAGCGCTGCTCGCTGCCGGTTACGACATCGCTGCCGTGTTCACCCATGCCGATGACCCCAAGGAAAACAACTTCTACGGCTCCGTGGCCCAGTTGTGCGCGCGTAACGGCATCCCCGTGCACGCTCCGGAAGACGCCAACCACCCGCTGTGGGTCGAGCGCATCGCCAAACTCAATCCGGACTACATTTTCTCGTTCTACTACCGCAATCTGCTGAGCGAAGCGCTGCTGGGCACCGCGAGCAAAGGCGCGTTCAACCTGCACGGTTCGCTGCTGCCCAAGTATCGTGGCCGCGCGCCTGCCAACTGGGTGCTGGTCAACGGCGAAACCGAAACCGGCGTGACCCTGCACCGCATGGTCAAACGTGCCGACGCCGGCGCGATCCTGGCTCAGCACAAAGTTGTGATCGAGCGCAGCGACACCGGCCTGACCCTGCACGCCAAGCTGCGTGACGCCGCCACCCACCTGCTGCGCGATGCCCTGCCGCAACTGGCCGCGGGCAAGCTGACTGAAACGGCCCAGGATGAAAGCCAGGCCACCTGCTTTGGTCGCCGCACGGCCGCCGACGGCAAGCTGGAGTGGAACAAACCGGCTGAAGAACTGTTCAACCTCGTGCGTGCGGTCACTCAGCCATACCCGGGCGCCTTCTGCGCCGTGGGCGAGCACAAGCTGATCGTCTGGCAGGCCGACGTGGTCAAGGGCAACGAAGGCCTGGCGCCCGGCCGCGTGATCAGCGTCAACCCGCTGCGCATCGCCTGCGGTGAAGATTCCCTGGTGATCAAGTTCGGCCAGCGCAACGACAACGGCCTGTACCTGGCCGGGCCCTCCCTGGCCAACGAACTGGGCCTGGTGGACGGCTCCGTGCTGCGTGGCGCCGAGTCCGGCCGCAAGCCACGCCGTACCCGCGTGCTGATCCTCGGTGTGAACGGCTTTATCGGTAACCACCTCTCCGAGCGCCTACTGCGCGACGACCGTTATGAAGTCTATGGCCTGGACATCGGTTCCGACGCCATCGAGCGTCTGCGCAGCCACCCCAACTTCCATTATGTGGAAGGCGATATCAGCATCCATACCGAGTGGATCGAGTACCACATCAAGAAGTGCGACGTGGTCCTGCCGCTGGTGGCCATTGCCACGCCAATCGAATACACCCGCAACCCGCTGCGCGTGTTCGAACTGGACTTCGAGGAAAACCTCAAGCTGGTGCGCTACTGCGTCAAGTACAACAAGCGCGTGATCTTCCCGTCGACCTCCGAAGTCTATGGCATGTGCCAGGACCAGTATTTCGACGAAGACACCTCCAACCTGGTGGTCGGCCCGGTCAACAAGCAACGCTGGATCTACTCGGTTTCCAAGCAACTGCTGGACCGCGTGATCTGGGCCTACGGTGCCAAGGGCCTGAATTTCACCCTGTTCCGTCCGTTCAACTGGATGGGCCCGCGCCTCGACCGCCTGGATTCGGCGCGTATCGGCAGCTCCCGAGCAATTACCCAACTGATCCTGAACCTGGTGGAAGGCACGCCGATCCGCCTGTTCGACGGCGGCGAGCAGAAACGCTGCTTCACCGACATCGCCGACGGTATCGAAGCCCTGGCGCGCATCATCGATAACGACAATGAAGCGTGCAACGGCCAGATCATCAACATCGGCAACCCGGAAAACGAAGCCAGCATTCGCCAACTGGGCGAAGAGCTGCTGCGCCAGTTCGAAGCGCACCCACTGCGCGGCAACTTCCCGCCGTTCGCCGGGTTCCGCGATGTGGAGAGCAAGGCGTTCTACGGCACCGGTTACCAGGATGTGGCGCACCGCAAGCCAAGCATCGAAAACGCCAAGCGCCTGCTGAACTGGGCACCGACCGTGGAAATGAGCGAAACCATCGGCAACACGCTGGATTTCTTCCTGCGTGAAGCGATGCTCGAACAGGCGGACAAGCGCTGATGCAGGCAGGTCTTCGCATCGACGTCGATACCTACCGTGGCACCCGCGAAGGTGTGCCACGGTTGCTCGAATCCCTGGATGAAGCCGGGGTGAAAGCGACGTTCTTCTTCAGTGTGGGGCCGGACAACATGGGGCGCCACCTGTGGCGCCTGATCCGCCCGCAATTTCTGTGGAAGATGCTGCGCTCCAATGCCGCCGGCCTGTATGGCTGGGACATCCTGCTGGCGGGCACTGCCTGGCCGGGCAAGCCGATCGGCCGCGACCTGGGGCACTTGATGCGCCAGGCCAAGGCCGCCGGGCATGAAGTCGGCCTGCACGCCTGGGATCACCATGGCTGGCAGGCCAACACCGGGCGCTGGAGCGAGGCGCAGTTGATCGAGCAGATTCGACGTGGCGTGGACACCCTGAGCGACATCCTCGGCGCGCGCATCGACTGCTCAGCGGCGGCCGGCTGGCGTGCCGATGAACGCGTCGTGCAAGCCAAACAAGGTTTCAACTTTCGCTACAACAGCGATTGCCGGGGCACCAGCCTGTTTCGGCCGACATTGGCTGACGGCAGCGCGGGTACGCCCCAAATTCCGGTGGACCTGCCGACGTTCGACGAAGTGGTCGGGCCGGTGGTCGCCGCCAAGGATTTCAATAACTTCATTCTTGACCGCTTCACGGCGTCGAAGCTCAACGTCTATACCATCCATGCAGAAGTAGAAGGGATTCTGATGGCTCAAGATTTTCGCCGGTTGCTCGCCCAGGCAGGGCAGCGCGGCATCGATTTCACACCGCTGGGCGACTTGTTGCCCACGGACCTCGCCACCCTGCCCCAGCAACACCTGGTGCGCGGTGCGTTGAGTGGTCGCGAGGGTTGGCTGGGAGTGCAGCAGGCATGACGCGCCGGTGGGCATTGCCCTTGCTCCTGCTGGCGTTTGGCGTGTTTTACCTGTTACCGCTGGCCACCCACGGCCTGTGGATTCCGGATGAAACCCGCTATGCGCAGATCAGCCAGGAAATGCTGCTGACCGGCAAGTGGGCCGCGCCGCACTTTATGGGTATCCGCTATTTCGAGAAACCTGCCGCCGGTTACTGGATGATTGCGCTCGGTCAGGCCATGTTCGGGCAGAACCTGTTCGGCGTGCGTTTTGCGTCGGCCTTGAGCACCGGCTTGAGTATCCTGCTGGTTTACCTGATGGCCCGCCGGTTGTGGAACGACCCGCAGAAAAGCCTGGTCAGCACTGTGCTGTACATGAGTTTCGTCAGCGTGGCGATGCTCGGTGGCTACGCCAATCTGGACCCGCAGTTCACCTTCTGGGTCAACCTGACGGGCGTAGCCCTGTGGTTCTGCTTCGCCAGCCGCACGCCGCGTGCCAGGCTGTGGTCCTGGGCCTTGCTGGGCGTGGCCTGTGGCATGGGTTTCATGACCAAGGGCTTCCTGGCCTGGTTACTGCCGGTATTGATCGCCCTGCCCTACGCCGTCTGGCAGAAACGCTCGATGGAATTGTTCAAGTTCGGCCCAGTGGCCGTGGCTGCGGCGATGCTGGTCAGCCTGCCATGGGCCTTGACCGTGCACCTGCAAGAGCCGGATTACTGGCACTTTTTCTTTTGGCATGAGCATATCCAACGCTTTGCCGGCGAAGACGCGCAGCACGCCGAGCCGTTCTGGTATTACCTGCCCTTGCTGGTGGCGTTCACGCTGCCCTGGGTTGCCCTGCTGCCGTCCAGCCTCAAACAGGCGTGGCAGGACCGGCGCCTGCCCGACACCGCGTACTTGCTGCTGTGGCTATTGATGCCCCTGGCATTCTTCAGCCTGGCCAAAGGCAAACTGCCTGCGTACATCATGCCGTGCCTGCTGCCCCTGGCTTTGCTGATGGGCTCTACCTTGAGCGACAAACTCGCTCAAGGCCGTGACCGCGTGGTACGCATCAACGGGTGGCTGAACCTGGTGATCGGCGTGCTTGCCCTATTGGCGCTCGGTTGGTTCCAACTGAAGAAGTCAGTGTACGTACAGGGTGATGAAACCCTTAGTCTGGTGCTGGTATTCACCTGCCTCGCCGGCTGGGTCCTGGTCAACCTGCTGCAAGCGGTACGCCCGGCGACGCTGTGGGCCGCACCGCTGATCGGCAGCGGCCTGCTGGTTGCGCTGGTGCCCGCCGCATTGCCCCATTCGGTGGTTTATAACAAGACCCCGGACCAGTTCATCATCGATCATGCCGAAGAACTCAAGCCTTCCATTGCGCTGTTGAGCAACGACCTGGGCGCCTCCGCGGCGTTGTCATGGCGACTGAAACGGCCCGACATCACGCTGTACAACACCTCTGGCGAGGTGAAATACGGCCTGGCTTATGCGGACACCGCTCACCGTCTGGTCGACCGCAATCAGATCCAGGCCTGGATGGCCCAAACCCGTCGCAGCGGCCCCGTGGGCGTGGTGATGCGCGTCAATAGCCAGGGTGAGAAGGAAGAACTCGCCCTGCTGCCCGCAGACGGCCAGCGGTATGCGCAGGGCAATATCGTGATCCTGATCTTCCCGCAGGTCGCGCAATGATCACCCTGCTTCTGTTACTCAGCGCCTGCCTGCTCACCTGCATGGGCCAGGTCTCGCAGAAATTCGCCGTTGAGGGCTGGCGCGAGCAGCCGGACGATTGGGCATTGAAGCTACGTTCGCCGTGGCTGTGGTCGGCCCTGCTGTGCCTGGGCTTCGGACTGTTGGTATGGCTGCTCGTATTGCAGCGCCTTGAGGTGGGCATCGCTTACCCGATGCTCAGCCTGAATTTTGTCTTGGTCACCCTGGTGGCGCGCTTTGTGTTCAAAGAGCCCATCGACGCGCGGCATTGGCTGGGCGTCGCGCTGGTGATCGCCGGTGTAGTGCTGCTGGGGCGTCAGGTATGAGCCGCGCGCGCGGGTTTGCCCTGGCCTTGGGCAGCGTCGGCCTGGTCAGCGCGGCGCAGTTGGGCATGCGTTGGAGCATGACGCGTTTACCGTTGCCCCATGAATGGCTCAATGCGCAGATCGATCTTGCAGCCCTCGGGGTGGTGTTTCTGGCGATCTGTGCCTACGCCCTGTCGATGCTTTGCTGGTTGGTGGCCCTCAAGCACCTGCCGCTGGGTCGGGCCTATTCGCTGCTGAGCATCAGCTACGCGCTGGTGTACCTGCTGGCGGCCGGCCTGCCGGTGTTCAACGAACATTTTTCGCTTTCGAAAACTCTCGGGGTGGCATTTGTCATCCTGGGTGTGCTGGTTATCAACTCTCGTCGTGCTCGCTCTACAAGTCCCAGGAATGCCCCATGAAAATCAGCGTATTTGGTAGTGGTTACGTCGGCCTGGTGCAGGCCACCGTATTGGCCGAAGTCGGTCACGATGTCATCTGCATGGATGTCGATCAAAACAAGGTCAAGCTGCTGCAGCAGGGCCATGTGAGTATCTTCGAGCCGGGGCTGGCCGCCATGGTCAAGGAGAACCTCGAAAGCGGGCGATTGCACTTTACCTATGACGAGAAACTCGCCGTCGAGCACGGTGAGGTGCTGTTCATCGCGGTGGGCACGCCGTCGGATGAAGACGGTTCGGCGGATCTGAAATACGTGCTGTCGGTCGGCGATGCCGTGGCTCGCCATCGGATCGAGCCGGTCATTCTGGTGGAAAAGTCCACCGTGCCCGTGGGCACCGGCGACACCCTGCGCGCTCATATCGACAAAGCCTTGCACCTGGCCGGCCGCAGCCTGGCGTTCGATATCGTCTCCAACCCCGAATTCCTCAAGGAAGGCTCGGCGGTTGCCGACTGCCGCCGGCCGGACCGCATCATCATCGGCTGCGAGCGCGAAGAAGTGCGCGAAGTCATGCGCGATCTGTACGCACCGTTCAACCGCAACCATGACCGCATTATCTTCATGGACCTGCGCAGCGCCGAGCTGACCAAATACGCCGCCAACTGCATGCTGGCCACCAAGATCAGCTTTATCAACCAGATCGCCGAGCTGGCCGAACACTTGGGCGCCGACATTGAAGCCGTGCGCCTGGGCATCGGCGCCGATTCGCGCATCGGCTACCACTTTATCTACCCCGGTTGCGGCTATGGAGGCTCGTGCTTCCCCAAAGACATGCGCGCGCTGATCCACAGTGCCAAGCAGGCCAACTGCTCCAGCGACCTGCTGGAAGCCGTCGAAGCGATCAACCAGCGTCAGAAGAGCAAGCTGTTCGAGCGCATCAACGCGTTCTTCAAAGGCAACCTGCGCGGCAAGACCTTCGCCCTGTGGGGCCTGGCCTTCAAACCCAACACCGATGACATGCGCGACGCCCCCAGCCGCGTGTTGATGGAAGCCCTGTGGGACGCCGGGGCCGACGTGCGCGCCTTCGACCCCGAGGCCATGCAGGAAACCCAGCGCATCTATGCCGATGAGACCCGCCTGATGCTGATGGGCACGCCCGAGTCCACCCTGGTGGGCGCCGATGCGCTGATCGTGTGCACCGAGTGGCAGCAATTCAAGGCGCCGGACTTCGACCTGATCCACCAGCGCCTGAAAACGCCGGTGATTTTCGACGGCCGCAACCTCTACGACGGTGAGCGCCTGGCGCGCAAAGGCTTCCAATACTTCCCGATGGGCCGTGGCGACTCCTGCCAATTGCCGATTCCCCAGCAACAGTGGGTGCCGCAGGTCGTGGAAGCCTGAGACGTGAACAAAACCCGATCGCCCCTGCTCAATGCCACGGTTCGCCGCCAATCCCTGGTGTTGGGGCTGTTGGGCCTGCTGTTGTTCATTGCCGGTAACTGGAACCAGACGATCATCGGTTTCGATTCGCGCTTTGTGGTGTTTGCCCAGGAAATGCTGCGGCATGGGCCGAGCTTTTTTCCCACCACCTATGGCCAGCCCTACGCCGATTACCTGGCGACGTCGACGCTGCTCACGTGGCTGCTGTCGTTGCCGCTGGGACACGTCAGCAGCTTTACCGCCTGGCTGCCCACGGCGATGGCCTCGGCGCTGATTGTGACCCTGATCTATCGCTTGACCGCCCCGTACTCCCAACGTTGGGGTTTGCTGAGCGTTGCGCTGTTGCTGCTCAGCAGCACCTTTATCAGCGAAACCCGCGCGGTGTCCCTGGACCAGATGCTCGCCGCAGTCACATTGGCAGTGTTCTACCTCGGTTACGCCCATGATCACTTCGACGCGGGCAAGCGCCTGCACTGGGTGTACCTGCTTTTGATCGTGGGGTTTGCAGTGCGCGGGCCGATCGGCCTGGTGGTGCCCACAGGCGTACTCTGCAGTTACTACCTGATCAATCGCCAATGGCGTCAGCTGTTCAGCTTTGGCTTTCTGGCGCTGGCGTTGCTGGTGGCCTGCGTGGGCCTGTTGCTGTTGCTGGCCAAGCTCAGCGGCGGCGAGACCTTCATGCAGGACGTGATCCGCATGCAGTTTCTGGGGCGCATGGATGGCAGCGAAGGGTCCAGCGGTGCGTTGTATTACTTCTCCAGCTCGCTGGGCAATTACGCCCTGGCCTACCCGATGGCATTGCTGGTACTGCTGGCGGTAGCCCTGGGCGGCAGGCAGACGCCGCAGCCGGGCTTGAAACTGGTGGGTTATTGCGCTGCCGCCGCCCTGCTGGTGCTGCTGGGCTTGTCGATTCCCCAGGCGAAAAAGGCGCGCTACGTGCTGCCTATGTTGCCCATGGCGGCGATTATCGCGGCGTACCCTTTTTACGTGACCCAAGGGCGGGCGTTTGCCTGGTTGCGGGGCTTCATGCTGGGTCTCTGGACGCTGTTGCCCGTGCTGCTGATCGCCGGGCTGGTGTTCATGCGTGCGCGCTACCCCGAGCCATTGAGCCATCTGATGCCGATAATCAGCTTACTGGCGGCATTGCAGGTGCTGGCGGTGCTGGGCTTGCTCAAGGCGCGCCTGCGCGCGACGGGTCCGGCACTGACCGCCGTGCTGGCGGTGTGGGCCACGTATATCCTGGTGGTCGAGCCGTTGGAGCGCAGCCTCTACGACACGCGCACCTTTACCCTCCAGGTGCACGAGCAGGTGATGCAAGCGCGTGCGCCGGTGGTATTGCACGGCCTGGGCAAAGACGCCAAAGCGATCAAGTACATGGTTAACCTCGATTGCGACCAAGTGCCATTGTTTACCCAGCAAGCCTCCGACCTGGCGCCGCTGCAGGGGCCGGCCTGGCTGGTGATGAGCCAGGCGGACTTCGAAGGGTTGCAGGACCCGCGTTTTCGCGGTCTTACCCCGACGCTCACCGGGGAGTTCGACCGCAACCCTTATGTGCTGCTGCACCTGAGTAAACCGTCGGCATTGTGAACCTTTACACAAAGGCCGCGAGTGCAGAAACGTCCTACGCAGCTATGCGTAATGACTGCTGTCTTTTCCCTTTCCCGCGCCTGAAACGCGACTGTAAACTCCGTGACCAATGGCGGTAATCATTTACCGCCACAGGCCATGGATAACAACAAGGACGCTATGGGCCGCAACCACTGCCGTGGTTTACTTCATGAGAGGAAAATGCCGTGCCATACGATATTTGCAATGAACTGCATGTCGGCCCCCTGCCCGTGCCGCCCCTGGATCGACTGATGGAACTGCGCGACGCCCTCGTCGCCCTCAAAGGCCCTCTGGCCAGTGAACCCGCCCTGCAGGAGTGTCTGCGCAAACGGCTCTTCAACGAAGAAACCGACAGCCGCGTACTGGGTGAACGCAATACGCCGCTGGCCAGTGTCATCTGTTCGATTCCGTTCGGCTGACACCGCTTCAATCCAATTTTTTTGTATTTAACCCTCATTAATATGCATTGGCGCTGAACGAAGCCCCACGGCACACTGCTCGCGTTCCTGCCCAGCGGCAGGAGCGTCCAAAGACTTTTCCGGGTGACCAGACGAGTCTTTTTTTTGCCCGCCGTTTATGGATCTCATCAATGCTTGCTCGCTGGTTCCCCGCTGCTATCAACACCCGCCCTTCGGAATGGAGCCGCGCCGCCATCGGCATGGCGCTGGGCACCCTGTTCAGTGTCTGGCTGTGCGCCCAAGTCTTTGGCATGGATGTCGCGTTGCACCTGCTCGGCCCGTTGGGGGCGTCAGCGGTGCTGCTGTTCGCCGTGTCGTCCGGTGCGTTGGCGCAACCCTGGTCGATCATCGGCAGTTACCTGTGCGCCGGCGTGGTCGCTTTATTAGTAGCCAGGGTACTGGGCCGCACCCTCGGCGGCGCCTGCCTGGCGGCCGGCATGAGCGTGGTGCTGATGTGCTGGTTGCGCTGCCTGCACCCGCCGGCGGGTGGCCTGGCCATGACGCTGGTGCTGGCGGATCCGGCCTCTGCGGCACTTGGCTGGCAGGAGCTCGGTGCGGTACTGATGGGCGCCGGTGCCTTGCTCTGCTGCGCGCTGGCCTACAATAACGCCACGCGCACGCGTTACCCCAAGGGTGCGGTGGAGGCACCCGCAGCGATCCTGCCCGACCCGAATGCCACACGCGATGCCGCCGTCACCGCTGCCGACCTGAAGCTGGCACTGGCTGAAATGGAGCAATTCTATGACGTGGCTCCCACCGAGCTGGAGCAGTTGATTCACGCTGCGGAAGCTCACGCACGGCGCCGCAGCGTCGGCCAGGTACTGGCCAGCCGTGTGCCCTGACGGGCATAACGTCGGGCGGGCTGTCCCGCCCTCCCGGCGTGTGCATAAATGCAGGAACGACCTGCAGGATTCACGGTTGTACTGGGCAAATTTGCGCTGGTAGGATCGCGGGATGGTCCGTCTGCGGACCTCTTGATAAAGAACAATAAAAGCAGGGAGTTAGAGATGACTGCTCAGGTTTCATCCGAAGCAAGCCGGGCTGATGCGCCTCAGGACGAGGTGCTCGCCGAGGTTCGTAACCATATCGGGCACCTTACCCTCAACCGTCCCGCCGGTCTCAATGCCATTACCCTCGACATGGTCCGCCACATGACCCGGCAATTGCAGGCCTGGGCGGACGATCCCGAGGTCCATGCCGTGGTCCTGCGCGGCGCTGGCGACAAAGCCTTCTGTGCCGGCGGCGATATTCGCTCCCTCTACGACAGTTTCAAAAGCGGCGACACCCTGCACCAGGATTTTTTCGTCGAAGAATATGCGCTCGACCTGGCCATCCACCATTACCGCAAACCGGTGTTGGCCTTAATGGATGGCTTTGTGTTGGGCGGCGGCATGGGGCTGGTGCAAGGCGCAGACCTGCGCGTAGTCACCGAGCGCAGCCGCCTGGCAATGCCGGAGGTGGCGATCGGTTACTTCCCGGATGTGGGCGGCAGCTACTTTCTGCCGCGTATTCCCGGGGAGCTGGGCATTTACCTCGGCGTGACCGGGGTGCAGATCCGCGCGGCGGATGCACTCTACTGCGGCTTGGCAAATTGGTACCTGGACAGCGCCAGGCTTGCCGAGCTCGACCAGAAACTCGACCGCCTGCAATGGCATGACGCGCCGCTCAAAGACCTGCAAGGCGTGTTAGCCAAGCTTGCCGTGCAACGGCTGCCGGACGCGCCGCTGGCGGCGCTGCGTCCGGCCATTGACCATTTCTTCGCCCTGCCCGATATCCCAAGCATCGTCGAGCAATTGCAGGCCGTCACCGTGGCCGACAGCCACGAGTGGGCGTTGAACACCGTGCACCTGATGCAGACCCGATCCCCCCTGGCCATGGCCGTAACCCTGCAGATGCTGCGCCGTGGCCGCCGTCTGCGGTTGGAACAATGCTTCGCGCTGGAGTTGCACCTGGACCGTCAGTGGTTCGAGCGTGGCGACCTGATCGAGGGCGTGCGTGCCCTGATCATCGATAAGGACAAGTCCCCGCGCTGGCATCCGCCGACGCTCCAGGCGTTGGATGCCGCGCATGTCGACAGCTTCTTCCACGACTTCGAGCAGGTTGCGAAATAACTCATGCAAGACATTGAATACACAGAAGAACAAGTGATGATTCGCGACATGGCGCGCGACTTTGCCCGCGGTGAAATCGCCCCCCACGCCCAGGCCTGGGAGAAAGCCGGCTGGATCGACGATGACCTCGTGGCGAAAATGGGCGAATTGGGCCTGCTCGGCATGGTCGTGCCCGAAGAATGGGGCGGCACCTACGTCGATTACGTGGCCTATGCCCTGGCCGTGGAAGAGATATCGGCAGGGGATGGCGCCACTGGCGCACTGATGAGTATCCACAATTCAGTGGGTTGCGGGCCGATCCTCAACTACGGCAGCGAGCAGCAGAAACAAACCTGGCTCGCCCAACTGGCCAGCGGCCAGGCGATTGGCTGCTTTTGCCTGACCGAACCCCAGGCCGGCTCGGAAGCGCACAACCTGCGTACCCGTGCCGAGCTGCGCGACGGCCAATGGGTGATCAATGGCGCCAAGCAATTCGTCAGCAACGGCAAGCGGGCCAAATTGGCCATCGTGTTTGCGGTGACCGACCCGGCGCTGGGCAAAAAAGGCATTTCCGCGTTCCTGGTGCCCACCGACACGCCGGGCTTCGTGGTGGACCGCACCGAGCACAAAATGGGCATACGCGCCTCCGATACCTGCGCCGTCACCCTCAACCACTGCAGCGTGCCCGAAGCCAACCTGCTCGGCGAGCGCGGCAAAGGCCTGGCCATTGCGTTGTCCAACCTCGAAGGCGGCCGTATCGGCATCGCCGCCCAGGCCCTGGGCATCGCCCGTGCGGCATTCGAAGCGGCGCTGACTTACGCCCGTGAGCGCGTGCAGTTCGACAAGGCAATTATCGAGCACCAGAGCGTGGCCAATCTGCTGGCGGACATGCAGACCCGCCTCAACGCCGCGCGCCTGTTGATCCTGCACGCCGCGCGCCTGCGCAGCGCCGGCAAGCCCTGCCTGTCGGAAGCGTCCCAGGCCAAGCTATTCGCCTCGGAAATGGCCGAAAAGGTCTGTTCCCAGGCCATGCAGATCCATGGCGGGTACGGTTACCTGGAGGATTACCCGGTGGAGCGCTACTACCGGGATGCGCGAATCACGCAGATTTATGAAGGGACCAGTGAGATTCAACGGATGGTCATCGCCCGCGAACTGAAAAACTACCCGTTCTAAATACGCCATGTGGGAGGGGGCAAGCCCCAATGCCAGTCAGTTAAGGAGGAACACTGTAACTGTGGTAATGGAATGGACGCCCCCTTCCTAACGGCATCTATGTGCCAAAGTTAAAGTGTTATCCACACTTAGCGGAAGGGAGCGTCCTCATGCAGATTACGA
>NZ_JAAMRE010000011.1 GCF_013522705.1 Pseudomonas lurida | reverse complement strand
ATCAGCGAATTCCATCAGGGACAGAGGCACCGCCTCACTTAAAGTCCGGATGTATGGCTGCAACCTTATCCCGTCTGTGTTTTCACGAATTGAGTGCTTGGCATACTGGGGGCGTCCATGTATGAGCGGGCTTGCCCCGCGCTGGGCCGCGAAGCGGCCCCACTCCAGACGACGCGCCCCCCCCCGACCCACTAACTCACAAATCACAACCTTTATTGCCACACCCGGAAACAATTCCCCACGCATTCCTTCCCACGCAAAACTGTTCCCGTGACGTTTACGTCACCCTGATCTGTGACCTTTCTTCACGGCAAGGTGCCATCACCGGCGCAGCGGTTACTCCGCTACACACTCGACGCGCAAAAATACATGCACCCTTTTAGTGCGCCCCTCCTCGCACCGCCCTTTCCTGGATCAGAATCCACGGCGAAACCACAACCGCCCATAGGCTCGGGTCACGCTCGACCAAGTCCAGCGCCCGCGTCGCAGACACTTCGCCCAGGCTGCCGGAGGCCAGCCAGGCGGCGACTTTGTCGCGGTTATCTGCGGCCATGCCCTCAGCCGCCTCGATCAAATCCAGGCTGGCATCGACCCACAATAGGGCACCCTTGGCAAAGAATGGCTCAAGCTCCTTCCAGGAGATTTCGGCGGTTTCACCGAGCAGCTTGGCATAGAGGGTGCTAGGTTCTTGCGTCATGGGAGTCCACCTTGGAAAAAGTCGGCGCAATCATAGCGTCACGTCTCGTTTAGAAAAACCCAAGGCAGAAAAACCCGGTTGCAATTGAGTCATCGAGAAAAACGTCAGGAAAGCCAAGGATTGCCGAAGCGTCTGTCACCACCCGCGCCGCAATTCTGTCTTTTCCTGTCGTTAAAGCGACACCCACGGAATTTGCCCCTGGCAGCCAGCTTTTCAAGCGATCAACCGGCGCTCTACACTGTACCGGTACAGTTGCCAGGCGGTTGCCGGGGGATATTCCAGATATCCGATCCGGTTCAGCTGCCGATCAGGCCGCTAGAACTATAAAAAATACAACAGTAAGAGTGGAGCACTATGAATAAGGCTACTAAGCAGATTTCCAAACTGTTTGCCGCTATGGTCCTGGCTGGGGTTGCGGGCCATTCGTTCGCTGCCGACACCATCAAGATCGGCATCGCCGGTCCGAAGACCGGCCCTGTGACCCAGTACGGTGACATGCAGTTCGTCGGTGCAAAACAGGCGATCAAAGACATCAATGCCAAAGGCGGCGTCGATGGCAAGCAGCTCGTAGCCGTCGAATACGATGATGCGTGCGATCCGAAACAAGCTGTTGCCGTAGCCAACAAAGTCGTCAACGACGGCGTCAAGTATGTGGTCGGTCACCTCTGCTCCAGCTCCACCCAGCCAGCGTCCGACATCTATGAAGACGAAGGCGTGATCATGATCACCCCGGCCGCCACCAGCCCGGACATCACCGCCCGTGGCTACAAGCTGATCTTCCGCACCATCGGCCTGGACAGCGCCCAGGGTCCGGCGGCCGGCAATTACATCGCCGACCACGTGAAGCCGAAAATCGTCGCCGTCCTGCACGACAAGCAACAATACGGTGAAGGTATCGCCACCGCCGTCAAGCAGACCCTTGAGAAGAAAGGCGTGAAGGTTGCCGTCTTCGAAGGCCTGAACGCCGGTGACAAAGACTTCTCCTCGATCATCCAGAAGCTCAAGCAAGCCAACGTCGATTTCGTTTACTACGGCGGCTACCACCCGGAACTGGGCCTGATCCTGCGCCAGTCCCAGGAAAAAGGTCTGAAAGCCAAGTTCATGGGGCCGGAAGGTGTGGGTAACGACTCCATATCGCAAATCGCCCAGGGTGCTTCCGAAGGCCTGCTGGTGACCCTGCCGAAGTCTTTCGACGCAGAGCCTGCCAACAAAGCCATCGTTGACGCGATCAAGGCCGACGGTAAAGACCCAAGCGGTCCGTTCGTGTTCCCGGCCTACTCGGCTGTCGAACTGATCGCAGGCGGTATCACCGCCGCCAAGAGCGAAGACACCGCCAAAGTGGCCGAAGCCATCCACGCCGGCACTTTCAAGACCCCTACCGGCGACCTGAGCTTTGACAAAAAGGGCGACCTGAAAGACTTCAAGTTCGTGGTCTACGAATGGCACTTCGGCAAACCTAAAACCGAAGTTTCTCCTCAGTAAGCCAGGCATTACTGGTCAACAAGCCCACTGTGAAAGCAGTGGGCTTTGTTTTACGAGGTTTATGGGCCATGTCACCCGCGATCCGGGCGCTGGCTCACCTGAAAATCTTAAAACCGTCACCAGCGGTTCGCTGGCAAACGCTACGTGCAAATGTGCTCACAGAACACAGCACGGGGCCGGAACATGACTCCACCAGTGAAATGCGTATCGGGTTTTTAGGAGCGCTGTAATGCCTGAGATCTATCATTTTTTCCAACAGCTGGTTAATGGCCTGACCATTGGCAGCACCTATGCCTTGATAGCCATTGGCTACACAATGGTTTACGGCATCATTGGAATGATCAACTTCGCCCATGGCGAGGTGTACATGATTGGTTCCTACGTGGCCTTCATCGCCCTTGCCGGGCTGGCCATGATGGGTATCCACTCCCTGCCGCTGTTGATGACCGCTGCCTTCATTGCATCGATCGTCGTAACCAGTGCCTATGGCTACAGTATCGAACGCGTTGCCTACCGTCCCCTGCGCGGCAGCAACCGTCTGATCCCGTTGATTTCCGCCATCGGCATGTCGATTTTCCTGCAGAACACCGTATTGCTGTCCCAGGACTCCAAGGATAAATCCATCCCCAACCTGATCCCGGGGAGCATCTCCTTCGGCCCAGGCGGCGCGGAAGAAGTCCTGATTTCCTACATGCAGATCCTGGTCTTCGTGGTCACGCTGGTGGCGATGCTGGGCCTGACCGTGTTTATCTCTCGCTCCCGTCTGGGCCGCGCCTGCCGGGCCTGCGCCGAAGACATCAAGATGGCCAACCTGTTGGGCATCAACACCAACAACATCATCGCCCTGACCTTCGTGATCGGTGCCGCGCTCGCTGCCGTCGCGGCGGTGCTGCTGAGCATGCAGTACGGCGTGATCAACCCCAACGCCGGTTTCCTGGTAGGCCTCAAGGCCTTTACCGCGGCGGTCTTGGGCGGTATCGGCAGTATCCCGGGCGCCATGCTCGGCGGGCTGGTGCTGGGTGTGGCCGAAGCGTTTGGCGCCGATATTTTCGGCGACCAGTACAAGGACGTCGTGGCGTTCGGCCTGTTGGTCCTGGTGTTGTTGTTCCGTCCGACCGGCATTTTGGGCCGTCCGGAGGTTGAGAAAGTATGAGCAGATATCTTAAATCAGCGTTCTTCAGCGCCTTGCTGGTCTGGGCCGTGGCCTTTCCAGTACTCGGCCTCAAACTGAGCATTGTCGGCATCAACCTGGAAGTGCATGGCACCGGTCCCGTGACCCTGACCATCATCGCCCTGTGCTCGGTGCTGATGTTCCTGCGGGTGCTGTTCAGCCAGCAGGTCGGGGCTTTGTTCAAAAGCAACCGTGGCCCGTTGATGTCGCCCAAGGTCAGCCAATTCCTGACCCTGCCGCGTACCCAGCGCTACATCATCATCGGCCTGATCGTGGCCGCGTTGATCTGGCCGTTCTTCGGCTCGCGCGGCGCAGTCGACATCGCCACCCTGATCCTGATCTACGTGTTGCTGGGCCTGGGCCTGAACATCGTGGTGGGCCTGGCCGGCCTGCTCGACCTCGGTTATGTGGGCTTCTATGCGGTAGGCGCCTACACCTACGCGCTGCTGTCGCACTACCTGGGCTGGAGCTTCTGGATCTGCCTGCCGCTGGCCGGCATGGCGGCGGCCACGTTCGGCTTCCTGCTGGGCTTCCCGGTGCTGCGCCTGCGCGGTGACTACCTGGCCATCGTGACCCTGGGCTTCGGTGAAATCATCCGCTTGTTCCTGCGTAACCTCACCGACATCACCGGCGGCCCCAACGGCATCAGCAGCATCCCCAAGCCGACGTTCTTCGGGCTGTCCTTCGACCGCACCGCTGCCGAAGGCCTGCAGACGTTCCACGAATACTTCGGGATCGACTACAACCCGGTGAGCAAAGTGGTGTTCCTCTACCTGGTCGCGCTGCTGCTGGCGCTGGCTGCGCTGTTCGTGATCAACCGCCTGCTGCGCATGCCGATCGGCCGTGCCTGGGAAGCGCTGCGCGAAGATGAGATCGCCTGCCGCGCCCTGGGCCTGAACCCCACTATCATCAAGCTCTCCGCCTTCACCCTGGGCGCTGCGTTCGCCGGTTTCGCCGGCAGCTTCTTTGCCGCGCGCCAGGGCCTGGTGACACCGGAATCGTTCACCTTTATCGAATCGGCGATCATCCTCGCCATCGTGGTACTGGGTGGCATGGGCTCGCAGTTGGGCGTGATCCTGGCGGCGATCGTGATGATCCTGCTGCCGGAAATGATGCGTGAGTTCAGCGAATACCGCATGTTGATGTTCGGCGCCCTGATGGTGCTGATGATGATCTGGCGTCCTCAAGGCCTGCTGCCCATGCAACGTCCACATATGGAGCTGCGCAAATGAGCCGCGAGATCCTGAAAGTCGAAAATCTGAGCATGCGCTTCGGCGGCCTGCTCGCGGTCAACGGCGTGGCCCTGACTGTGAAAGAGAAACAGGTTGTGGCGCTGATCGGCCCCAACGGCGCCGGCAAGACCACGGTGTTCAACTGCCTCACCGGCTTCTACAAACCGAGCGGCGGCAGCATCCTGCTGGACGGCCAGCCGATCCAGGGCCTGGCCGGTCACGAAATCGCGCGCAAGGGCGTGGTGCGCACGTTCCAGAACGTGCGGCTGTTCAAGGACATGACGGCGGTCGAGAACCTGCTGATTGCCCAGCACCGGCACCTGAATACCAACTTCTTCGCCGGCCTGTTCAAGACCCCGGCGTTCCGCAAGAGCGAGCGCGAGGCCATGGAATACGCCGCGTACTGGCTGGACAAGGTCAACCTCACCGAGTTTGCCAACCGTCCCGCCGGCACCCTGGCCTATGGTCAGCAACGTCGGCTGGAAATCGCCCGCTGCATGATGACCCGCCCACGGATCCTCATGCTCGACGAACCGGCCGCCGGCTTGAACCCCAAGGAAACCGAAGACCTCAAGGCGCTGATCAGCGTACTGCGTGAGGAAAATAACGTGACGGTGCTGCTGATCGAACACGACATGAAACTGGTCATGAGCATCTCCGACCATATCGTGGTGATCAACCAGGGCACACCGCTGGCCGACGGAACCCCGGAGCAGATCCGCGACAATCCCGAAGTGATCAAAGCCTATCTGGGGGAAGCGTAAAATGCTGCAATTCGAAAACGTTTCCACTTTCTACGGCAAGATCCAGGCCCTGCACAGCGTCAATGTGGAAGTGCGCCAGGGTGAGATCGTCACCCTGATCGGTGCCAACGGTGCCGGTAAGTCGACCCTGCTGATGACCTTGTGCGGTTCGCCCCAGGCCTACAGTGGCAGCATCCGTTATATGGGTGAGGAACTGGTGGGCCAGCCGTCGTCGCAGATCATGCGCAAGAGCATTGCTGTGGTGCCGGAAGGCCGTCGGGTGTTTTCGCGTCTGACCGTGGAAGAAAACCTGGCAATGGGCGGGTTCTTCACCGACAAGGGCGACTATCAGGAGCAGATGGACAAGGTGCTGCACTTGTTTCCACGGCTCAAGGAACGCTTCAGCCAGCGCGGCGGCACCATGTCCGGCGGCGAGCAGCAAATGCTCGCCATCGGCCGAGCGCTGATGAGCAAGCCCAAGTTGCTGCTGTTGGACGAACCGTCCCTGGGCCTGGCCCCGATCATCATCCAGCAGATCTTCGACATCATCGAACAACTGCGCAAGGACGGTGTAACCGTGTTCCTGGTGGAGCAGAACGCCAACCAGGCGCTGAAGATCGCCGACCGTGCCTATGTGCTGGAGAACGGCCGGGTGGTGATGCAAGGCTCGGGCGAGCAACTGCTGACCGACCCGAAAGTGCGCGAGGCGTACCTGGGCGGTTAAGAGAAGGTTGCTGAACGAACCGGATCCAAATGTGGGAGGGGGCAGCCCCCTCCCATTTTTTTTGCATTGTTTGAGGTTATTTCTCCCGCCCCTGTAACGAACCGCGTCCTCCTACCTCTAGTGGTGCAAGCAGGCATTCAAGCCCGCTTCTCAACCCACTGCTGGAGTTACCCCAATGACGACCAAACTGTCCGCCACCGCCCTCATCCTCGCCCTGGGCTCGACCTTGAGCCTGTCCGCCCTGACCACCAGCGCCCACGCGGCCGATGACATGCAAAAGTGCTTCGGCGTTGCTGAAGCCGGCAAGAACGATTGCGCCGCCGGCCCCGGCACTTCCTGTGCGGGCACCTCGAAAACCAAGGATCAGGCCGATGCCTGGAAACTGGTCCCCGCCGGTACGTGCACCCAGACCCCCAGCACTACCTCGCCGACCGGCTTCGGCCAGGAAGCCGCGTTCGCCGCCAAATCCTGAACCCCCACCCGGCCGCGCCTGAGTATCGACGATGACACCTATATTCCCGCCCACATGCTCACCGGCTCAGGCGCCCGGCTTGCCTGATCGGGCCGGGCTGGGGCTCAAGCACGAGCACTTTGTCGAAGTGCTTGAAACCTCGCCCGACCTCGGTTTTTTTGAAGTGCATGCCGAAAACTACATGATGGCCGGCGGCCCGTTTCATCACTACCTGGGGCTGATCCGTGAACGCTACCCGCTGTCGCTGCACGGCGTGGGCCTGTCCATCGGCGGCGAAGGCCCGCTCGACCGTGACCACCTGGCACGCCTGGCTGCGCTGCTTGAGCGCTATCAACCCCAGGCTTTTTCCGAACACCTGGCCTGGTCCAGCCATGGCCCGGTGTTTCTCAACGACCTGCTGCCCCTGGCCTATGACAGCGCCACCCTGCACCGTGTGTGCGATCACATCGACCAGGTCCAGAGCACGCTCAAGCGGCCAATGCTGCTGGAGAACCCGTCGACTTACCTGTTATTGGAACGTTCGACCCTGGACGAGACTGACTTCATCAGCGAGGTCATCCGCCGCACTGGCTGCGGTTTGCTGCTGGACGTGAACAATGTCTATGTGACGTGCACCAACCACCAGCGTGATCCGGATGCCTACCTGAACGCCCTGCCCTTGCATGCCGTGGGGGAGATACATCTGGCCGGCTTTGCCGAAGACACCGACAGCCTGGGCGATCGCCTGCTGATTGACGACCATGGCGCCCCCATCGATAACGCCGTATGGCAGCTGTATCAACGGGTGCTGGGGCGGATCGGCGCGGTACCGACGCTGATCGAGCGGGACAACCAAGTGCCCGCCTTATCGGTGTTGTTGGCCCAAGCGTGGCAGGCCGAATGGCAGCTGTCGCAGGTGCGCCCATGACTACCCACGGCACATTTGCCCGCGCACTGCTGGAACCCGGCCGGGCCTGCCCGGCTGGTTTGTTCAGCCGCAACGGTGCCGATCCGGCCAGCCGCTTTGCGGTATACCGCAATAACGTGCACAACGGCTTGATCAATGCGCTGGCATCGGCGTACCCGGTCACTCTGCAACTGGTGGGCGATGCCTTCTTTCGCGCCATGGCCGGCCTCTACGTGCAGGCGCATCCGCCCACCAGTCCATTGATCGGCGAATACGGCAGCACCTTCGCCGGGTTTATCCAAGACTTCGAACCGGCGGCCAGCGTGCGCTACCTGGCGGATATCGCACGCCTGGAGCGCCTGCGGGTACGTGCTTACCACGCCGCCGATGACCAGCCGCTGGCGCCACAGGCCGTGCTCGACGCCTTGCAAGGTCGCGCCGACCTCGGCGCGGTGCGCCTGCAGCTGCATCCCAGCGTCGCCACGCTGATGTCACCGTATGCCGTAGTCACAGTATGGGCGGCGCATCAGACCGAAGGCGGCCTGGCCACCCTCAATCCCGGGTACGCGCAAGGCGCGTTGGTGCTGCGCCAGGGCTTGGAGGTCAAGGTGTTCGCCATCGACGCCGGCTCCGTGACCTTCATCCAGCGCCTCGTCTGGGGCGAAACATTGCAGACCGCCGTAGAACGGGCCCTGGACGCCAGCAACGACTTCGACCTGCACCAATGCCTGACGCTGTTGATCAGCCACCACGCCATCACTTATTTACACCTGGACTCAAAGGTATCGCCATGAACACCCACGCACAGTGCCTGATCAAACGGGCCATCCAGCTTTTTGAACAAATGCCTTACAGCCTGATAGGGTTTTTCGCGCGCTTCTCCATCGCCGCGGTGTTCTGGAAATCCGGGCAGACCAAGGTCCAGGGCTTTGCCATTGACCTGGTCAACGGCACCTTCGAGCTGGGTGAGCCGCGCTTGGCAGCCTCGACGCTGCCGCTGTTTCGCAGCGAATACAAGGTGCCGTTACTGACCCCGGAAGTGGCCGCGCACCTGGCCGCATTCGCCGAGCATTTTTTCCCGTTACTGATCCTGCTGGGGCTGGCCACACGGTTCTCGGCGCTGGCCCTGATCGGCATGACCCTGGTGATTCAGCTGTTCGTCTACCCGGACGCTTATCCGACCCACGGCACCTGGCTCGCCCTGTTATTGCTGTTAGTCGCCAAAGGGCCGGGGCGTCTGTCCATCGATCACCTGATTGCCCGTCGCTACCGTTAAAGCCGATCGAGGGCCTCGCCGCCGCGCTTGAACCAATCCACCAGGTAATCGGCCAACACCTGGGTGCGACGCGGCAGGCCACCCTGATAGGGATGAACCAGGTACATCGGCTGGCTGGCCGTCTGGTAATCGCGCAGCAGCCAGCGTAAACGTCCGTCAGCCAGCTCCGCCGGCAACACGTAGGACGGCAGCCGCGCGATCCCCGCGCCCACCAGTGCGGCTTTTTTCAACAGGTTGTAGTGATTGGACGCGAACGTGCCGCTGACCCGTACCCGCAACAGTTCGTGCTGCTGGTGGTAGAGCCACTCTTCGCGCCCGCTGTAGTGGCTGTTGAGCAGGCAACGGTGCAGGGCCAGATCCGCCGGGGTCCGAGGTTCGCCATGCTGCTCCAGGTAGGCCGGGCTGGCGCAGGTCATTTCGCGCCAGGCCAGCAGCGGTCTGGCCACCAGGCGCTCGTTCTCGACCGCGCCTGATCGCACCCCCAGGTCGAAACCGTCCCGCGCCAGGTCGCGATAGCGGTTGTTGAGCTCCAGCTCGATCTGCACCTGGGGGTACTGCTCGGTAAATTCCAGCAGCAAGCCATCAAAGAAGGTTTCGCCCAGCGACACCGGCACCGTCATTCGCACCGGTCCCGCCAGGTCGTCCTTGAGCCGCGCCAGGGCCTGGCGCGCCCGCTCCACCTGCGCTACCAACGCCTGAGCCTGGGGCAGTAACGCCGCGCCGGCCGCGGTAAGGCTGAGCCGCCGCGTGGTGCGATGCAACAACACCACGCTGAACTGTGCTTCCAACTGGCTGATGCGCTTGGATAACTGGCCTTTGCTGCAGCCCAATTGCTCGGCCGCCACGGTAAAGCTGCCGGCCTCGATCAACACGGCGAATGCCGCAAGGTCATCCATCTCGCTCATGGATTGTTTCCAAATGAAAACCAAAGGTTGCCTATTAGCGCGTTTATCCCGTTCAAAAGCCACCCTAGACTGGGTCGACATTCACCCTTGAAGGAACAGCACCATGAAAATCCTATTGATTGGCGCCAACGGCACGGTCGGCTCGGCGGTCAAGGCGGAGCTCGCCCAACGTCATGACGTTATCAGCATCGGCCGCACCCGCGGCGACTTCCAGGTGGACATCAGCGACAGCGCGTCCATCCGCAGCCTGTTCGAACAGACCGGCAGGTTCGATGCGCTGGTCTGCGCCGCCGGCAGCGTGACGTTCGCCGCCTTGGGTGAGATGCATGAGGGTGACTTCGAACTGGGCCTGCGGGACAAATTGATGGGTCAGGTCAACCTGCTGCTGATCGGCCGAGAGTACGCCAATGACGGCGCCTCCTTCACCTTCACCAGCGGCATCCTCAACCGCGATCCGATTCGTACCGGCGCGTCGGCCGCCTTGGTCAACGGTGCCATCGACGGGTTTGTCAAAGCCGCGGCGATCGAATTGCCACGCGGGCTGCGCATCAACGCGGTAAGCCCCACAGTGCTGGTGGAAGCGATGGACAGCTACGCGCCGTATTTCCGTGGCTACAAACCGGTCAGCGCTGCCGATGTGGCACTGGCCTACGCCAAAAGCGTAGAAGGCCTACAAACCGGCCAGACGTTTATCGTGGGGTGAAAGTCCATTCCGTAAGAATTGCCTGATGCTGGCGGGTGGGCTTGTGATGCGACGCCAGCCTGCGTAACGTGGCGGCACTTGCCTGGAGACCCTTTATGCGTGCCGCCCGTACCCTCGCCCTGTTCGCCTTGCTTCCCCTGTTCGCCGCGTGCCAGCTGTTCGAAAGCGAGCCGGCCAAGCCCTCCCTCGCCGGGTTGACCCGCATGCAGGGCGAGCTGACGGCGGCAGGCGACAAGCTGCTGTTCCAGCCGTGCAACGACAAACGCAACTACGTGGTCAAGGACACCGGCGGCACCAGCATCCTGCAGGAAGCTGCGTCCCTGGCCGGGCAGCAGGGCGCTTTGTTTGCCGACCTGCGCGGCAAGTTCTCCGGCGTCGCCAGCGGTACCCAGGGCGAAGTGGAGTTGCAGCAGCTGTACCGCGTCGAACGGTCCACCTCCGCCTGCGACGATCCCGACTTCAAGCGCATGATCCTGCGCGCCAATGGCCACAAGCCTGCGTGGGCCCTGAATGTCGCGGCCAAGGGCATGGTGCTCGAGCGCGAAGGCTTGCCGCCGTTGGCAGTGCCCTATGTGGAGGAGCAGCTCGGAGACGGCCGCTTCAACCTGATGACCGAAGCCAACAACGAACACATCGAACTGTGGGTGGCCCCGCAACGCTGCGTGGACAGCGTCAGCGGCAGCCTGCAGCACATGAGCGCCGAATTGCGGATCAACGGTAAAGTCCAGCGTGGCTGCGCGGCGTTCGGCGGCTCGCGGGACGATTGATCGGCGCCCGCGCTGTTTTAACATGACGGGACACCCGCGTTGGGGCTTATAATCGCCGGTTTGCAAAACCGCCGGCCTTACCAGGCGCCGCACACCGGATCCCGTCATGTTACGAATCACCGAACTCAAGCTGCCCATCGACCATCCCGAAGAAGACCTGCGGCCCGCCATCGTGCAGCGCCTGGGCATCGCCAGTGATGACCTGCTCGATTTCACGCTGTTCAAACGCAGCTACGACGCGCGCAAGAAATCGTCGGAGCTGTGCTTTATCTACACCATCGACCTGACCGTCAAAGGTGACGAAGCCGCGCTGCTGCGCAAGTTTGCCGATGACCGCAACGTCAACCCGGCCCCGGACGTCAGCTACAAAGTGGTCGGCCACGCGCCGGCCGACCTGGTGGAGCGCCCGGTGGTGGTCGGGTTCGGCCCATGCGGCATCTTTGCCGGGCTATTGCTGGCGCAGATGGGCTTCAAGCCGATCATCCTCGAACGCGGCAAGGAAGTGCGCCAGCGCACCAAGGATACCTGGGGCCTATGGCGTAAAAGCATGCTCAACCCCGAGTCCAACGTGCAGTTCGGTGAGGGCGGCGCCGGGACCTTTTCCGATGGAAAGCTGTACAGCCAGATCAAAGACCCGCAGTTCCACGGCCGCAAAGTACTGCACGAGTTCGTCAAGGCCGGTGCGCCGGAAGAGATCCTCTACGTCAGCAAGCCCCATATCGGCACCTTCCGCCTGACCGGCGTGGTGGAAAATATGCGCCAGCAGATCATCGCCCTCGGCGGTGAAGTGCGCTTCGAGCAACGGGTAACCGACGTACTGATCGAAGACGGCCAACTGAACGGCGTGGTGCTCGATGGCGGCGAGCAGATCCTGTCCAGGCATGTGATCCTGGCCCTCGGCCACAGCGCCCGCGATACGTTCCGCATGCTGCACAGCCGGGGCGTGTACATGGAAGCCAAGCCGTTCTCGGTAGGCTTTCGCATCGAACACCCGCAGTCGCTGATCGATGCCGCGCGCCTGGGCAAGTATGCGGGCCACCCGAAACTCGGCGCCGCCGACTACAAATTGGTTCACCACGCCAAGAACGGCCGTTCGGTCTACAGCTTCTGCATGTGCCCGGGTGGCACCGTAGTCGCGGCCACGTCCGAGCCGCACCGCGTGGTAACCAACGGCATGAGCCAGTACTCGCGTAACGAGCGCAATGCCAACTCCGGCATCGTGGTCGGCATCACGCCGGAAGTGGACTACCCCGGTGGCCCGCTGGCCGGTATCGAGCTGCAGGAGCGTCTGGAATCCCACGCTTATGTTCTCGGTGGCAGCAACTACGAGGCACCGGCGCAACTGGTCGGTGACTTTATTGCAGGCAAGCCCTCCACCGCCTTGGGCAGCGTGGAACCGTCCTACAAACCGGGCGTGTCGCTGGGCGATCTGGCCTTGGCGCTGCCGGACTTCGCCATCGAAGCGATTCGTGAAGCGTTGCCAGCGTTCGAAAAGCAGATCAAGGGCTACTCGCTGCACGATGCGGTTTTGACCGGTATCGAGACCCGCACCTCGTCGCCGCTGCGGATTACCCGTAACGAATCGATGCAGAGCCTGAACGTCAAGGGCCTGTTCCCGGCCGGCGAAGGTGCGGGTTATGCCGGTGGAATTCTATCGGCGGGCGTGGACGGGATCCGGATCGCCGAGGCATTGGCGCGGGACATGTTGGCCAGGCGGGGCTGAAGCGGTAAGCGGCAAGTGCGTCTGCTCTGACTTGCCGCTGCCCTCTTAAATATTCGCCCGCAGTACGCTGGCGGGCAGCGGTTCGCCGCGCTCCACGCTGGCGGCAACGGCCGATATCAAAGCACCCAGTTCATACCCCTGCCCCGCGAGCCACGCCTGATCGTAATAGGTGGTGGCATAGCGCTCGCCACCGTCACATAAAATCGCCACGATCGAGCCCGACTCCCCCGCCGCTTTCATCTGCTGCGCGGCCATCAGCGCGCCGATCAGGTTGGTCCCGCTGGACCCGCCGACGCGTCGTCCCAGGCGCTCGGCCAGGTAATGCATCGCGGCCAGGGACAGCGCATCAGGCACCTTGACCATCGCGTCGATGACCTTCGGCAGAAACGACGCTTCGACCCGTGGTCGGCCGATGCCTTCGATGCGCGAACCGCAGTCCAGGCGCAGGGTGGCGTCGCCGCTCTGGTAGAAGTCGAAGAACACCGAACGCTCGGCATCGGCGCATAACACGCGGGTGCAATGCTGGCGATAGCGAACATAACGTCCCAGGGTGGCGGTCGTGCCGCCGGTGCCCGGACTGGAGATCAGCCAGCTTGGTTCGGGGTGCTGCTCAAAGCGCATCTGCTGGAAGATCGACTCGGCAATGTTGTTGTTCGCTCGCCAATCGGTGGCACGTTCGGCATAAGTGAACTGATCCATGAAATGACCGCCACTTTCCTCGGCCAGACGTTCCGACTCGGCGTAAATCCGCGTCGGATCCTGCACCAGATGGCTCTTGCCGCCATAGAACGCGATCTGCGCGATCTTTTCCTGGGACGTGGTCGCGGGCATCACCGCAATGAACGGCAGGCCGAGCAGACGCGCAAAGTACGCCTCCGAAATCGCCGTGGAGCCACTGGACGCTTCAATGACCGGCGCGCCCGGCTTGAGCCAGCCGTTACACAGCGCATACAGAAACAACGAGCGCGCCAGCCGATGCTTCAGGCTCCCGGTGGGGTGGCTGGACTCATCCTTGAAATACAACTCGATACCCGGCAGGCCCGGTAATGGCAGTGGGATCAGGTGGGTGTCGGCGCTGCGCTGGAAGTCCGCTTCAATGATGCGAATGGCTTCGCGGGCCCAGGGACGGTGGTCGCTCATCGGGGATATCTCTAAGGATGTTGAACGCAATCTTAGGATGTTTCCTACACTCCACACAGATACAGTGAAGACTGAATTGGACACACAATTGCTAGTCTTTGGCGCAACGCCTTTGCCACCCGCCACTTATAACAAATAAGAATATAACTTTTGTTTTAACAACTAACGGTACGGGTTAGGGTACCCACCTATTGAACCTGGATTGGAGAGCATCCCTTGCCTCTGCGTAGCACGTTTACCCGTTTCTTTCAGCTCGAAGCCGCCAGTGGCCTGCTGCTGATCGCCGCCGCAGCGTTGGCGCTGATCATCAACAACTCACCGTTGTCGCACCTCTACGCCGCGTTTCTGGACGTGCCGGTGGTGGCGCAGATCGGCGCATTGCAAATCGCCAAGCCGGCCCTGCTGTGGATCAACGATGGCCTGATGGCCCTGTTCTTCCTGCTGATTGGCCTGGAGGTCAAGCGCGAGCTGCTCGATGGCCATCTGTCCAAACCGTCCCAAGTGGTGTTGCCGGGCGCGGCGGCAATTGGCGGCATGGTGGTGCCGGCGCTGATCTACTGGGCCATCAACAAGGACTTCCCTGCCGCGCTGTCCGGCTGGGCGATCCCGATGGCGACCGACATTGCCTTCGCCCTCGGCGTGCTGGCCCTGCTGGGCAAGCGCGTGCCGGTGTCGCTGAAGCTGTTCCTGATGACCCTGGCCATCATCGATGACCTGGGCGCGATCATTGTGATCGCCGTGTTCTACTCCACCGACCTGTCCGGTGCCGCCCTGGCCGGTGCGGGCGCCTGCCTGGTGGCGTTGATCGCGATGAATCGCCTCGGCGTGATCAAGCTGGCTCCCTACTTGATCGTCGGGCTGATCCTGTGGGTGTGCGTGCTCAAGAGCGGCGTGCATGCCACGCTGGCCGGTGTGACCCTGGCGTTCTGCATCCCGCTGCGCACCAGAAATGCCGAGCCTTCGCCGCTGCTGACCCTGGAACACGCCCTGCACCCGTGGGTGGCCTACGGCATTCTGCCGTTGTTTGCTTTCGCCAACGCCGGTGTGTCTCTCACCGGCGTCAGCCTGGAAAGCTTTACCCACCATGTGCCCATGGGCATCGCCGCCGGCCTGCTGTTCGGCAAGACTATCGGCGTGTTCGGCCTGACCTGGCTGGCCATCAAGACCGGCCTTGCCGCTCTGCCGACCGGCGCCAACTGGGGCCAGGTGTTCGGTGTGGCGATCCTGTGCGGTATCGGCTTCACCATGAGCCTGTTCGTCGGCTCCCTGGCGTTTGTGCCGGGGGCCAGCGAGTTTGCCGGTGAAGATCGCATGGGTATCCTGACCGGGTCGATACTGGCGGCTTGCATCGGTTACGCCGTCACCGCGATGGCGAGCCGCAAAAAAGTCTGACTACGCGCGTAAACGGCGCAACAAAAAACCCCAACCGGTCACCCGGTTGGGGTTTTTCTTTACCCGTCGATTAACCCTCAGCGGGTAACACGGCTGGTACCGTCAACGGTCATGATGCGCACACGATCGCCGATGCGGAAGATTTCATTCTCCTGCACGGCCTGAACATAGGCGCGCATGCTGCCATCGTCTTCGCGTACGGTGATTTCAACACCCTGTGTACGAGTCAGGCCTTCTTCGGTCGCCGAACCCAGCAGGCCGCCGGCCACCGCACCGATCACCGCCGTGACGATGCTGCCGCGACCGCCGCCGATGGCACTGCCACCCACGCCGCCGACGACTGCACCGGCAGCGCCGCCGATAGGCGTCTTGGTGCCTTCGATTTTCACCGGACGCAGGGATTCGATGGTACCCATGCGAACGGTCTGTACACGACGCGCTTCGTCACGGGAGTACGAGTCGCCGGTCAGACTCGAGGCGCAGCCACCCAACAGCAACGACAAGGTGGTAAAGCAGGCAACCAGTAAAACAGACTTACGCATAGCATCAACTCCAAAGGACAGGTATTCATTAAACGCTGCCGCTTGACGCCTGTCACGGCAAGCCCGGCAGAAAACTGTTTTCATTCAGCCCCAGTACAGACAGCCCGTACCCGACAACTCGATGAACAGTAACACCCCGGTCGTCATCAGGACATCCATGGACTATTTCATCATTGTAGTCACAACCCTCGCCGGCCTGTATTTCCACGGCTGGCTCTACGTGCGCATCCGCCGCTGGGTGGATCGCGACCTCGCGCTGTCACTGGCAGGTGATGACCCGCATAAACGCAGTTTCATGCTGCAACAACTGGAGACGGCGCGCGCCCTCAGGATCAAACGCAGGGACTTGCCAGGCTGGCTGAAAGACGCCGCGCAGCACTACACGCCCGCAGTCTCTTGAACAGAGACCGCGGGGTGAAGGGCATCATTCAGTTGAAGTGACGAAAGGTGAAGCTCAGGGCGCCAGGCGCTCGCGGACCCACTGGGTGTCGTCTTGCAGACGATAGTTGAGGCGGTCATGCAGGCGGCTGGCGCGGCCCTGCCAGAACTCAATGCGCTCGGGCAACAGGCGGTAGCCACCCCAATGCTCGGGGCAGTCGGGCTGACTGTCGCTGAAGCGTTGTTCAGTGGCCTTGAGCAGCTCCTGCAGCGCTTCACGGTCGCGAATCACCCGGCTCTGCGGTGAGGCCCAGGCGCCCAGGCGGCTACCCAGTGGACGAACCTGGAAATAAGCGTCCGACTCCTGAGGCGTGACCTTGACCACCCGCCCTTCGATGCGCACCTGGCGTTCCAGGGTCGGCCAGAAGAAGGTCATGGCCGCGAACGGCCGCGCCGCGAGCTGCTGGCCCTTGGCGCTTTCGTAGTTGGTGAAGAAGGTAAAGCCCTGGGTATCCAGGCCCTTGAGCAACAGGATACGACAGTGAGGTCGACCGTCCTGATCGACCGTGGCCAGGGTCATGGCATTGGCCTCCACCGGCGGCTGCTCGGTTTTCACCGCATCGGCAAACCACTGGTGAAACAACGCAAACGGCTCGCTCGGGGCTTGGGCCTCGCTCAAACCGTCCCGTGTGTAGTCACGACGCATATCGGCCAGTGCCTGGGTCATGCGGCTTTATCCTTTTGGTTCAGCGGGTCAGTTTTTCGCCTGGTCGTTTGCAGCCGGATCTGCCGCCTTGGCCTTGGCCGGAGCAGGTTTCTTCGCGGCAGGCTTGGCAGGCGCCTTTTTGGCAGCCGGCTTGGCGGCGGCTTTCTTGGCGGCAGGTTTGGCGGCAGCGGCTTTTTTTGCCGGCGCCTTGGCGGCCGGCGCAGGGGCCGGCACGTTCTGCACGGCTACCATTTCAGCCACGGGCGGGGTCTTGCCGGAGTTGTACTTGTTCAGCAACGCCAGCATGGTGGTGCGCTGGGTGAACATGATTTCCATGCGACGGTTCAGGGCGCGTCCCTGGTTGCTGTCGTTGGCCGCACGCGGCATCAGGTCACCCATGCCACGCAGCATCAGGCGGTCTTGCTTGAGGCCGCTGAGGCTGAAAATCGAGGCGATGGACTGCGCACGTTCCTTGGTCAACGCCTGGCTGGCCGGGGCACTGCCGGTAGCGTCGACATGCCCCAGGACCAGCACGGCGGTCTTGGGATCGGACTCAACCGCCTTGGCCACACGGGTAAACGGCCCCAGCGTCACTGGCAACAACATCGCCGGGCGCTTGGGGTTGTAGGAACCGTCGACCGGGGCAATCACCACCAGCACGTTGTCGCGGCGTTCCAATTGCAGGTTGCTGTCCTTGATGGCAGCACGCAGGCGCGGCTCGTAGTCGTCCAGCCAGGCCTGAGTGATTTTCGGGTCAGGCATTTGCACGTTGGCGACGTCGACCTTGGCCAATGGCTTTGGCTTGCTTTCGAACGGCCACCACCAATGGGTCTCCGTGTCGGTCTTGGCCACGGCTGGGGCCGGGTCTGCGGCTTTGAGATCGGCTTTCAGATCGGCCTTGGCGTCGGCGGCCTTGTCATCGGCGCTCTTGGATGAAAACGGCCACCAGCTGGAGCCGGTGTCGGCCTTGGCCACCGGCGCAGGCGCTGGGGCAGGCGTCGCCGCAGGAGCAGCAGCGGTGGCCGGTGCGGCAGGCTTGGCGCCAGCGGCGGGTTTAGCCTCCGGCTTGGCATCGGCCTGGCTCACAACGTCCTTGGTAGCCGCCTTGTCCGATCCGAATGACCACCAATGCCCACCTTCGGCATCATTTTGTGGAGTTTGTGCACAGCCGGTAACAGTGAGGCAAAGCGCCAGAGCCAAGGACTTGTTCGATAACATGAGATATCCACAAAATGAGAAAAGAAACGGGGGTCTGAGTGACCCGTTAAACAGACGCTTACAGAACATTTAAGTTACATGATTTCGTTCAGCGCCTTTTATAGTTGCCTTTGTAACAAAAAATTGTGAAACGGCAAGGGTTTTACAGACAACCGGCCAATATTCCGACCAACTTCTGCGCACGCGGGTCCATAAGTACATAAGGGCCGAGTGTATTAGTGACGAACCCAAACGCTACATCATGTTCAGGATCGGCAAAACCTACCGAACCGCCCGCCCCCGGATGCCCGAAAGCGTGGGCGCCAAGGCCGAATGTGGCATTGGGCAAGTGGGGTTGATCCAACATGCAGCCCAGGCCGAAGCGGGTTTGGGTCAATAATGTTTTATCCGGCCCGATACTGTGTTCGCGCGTCAATTGTTCGAGCATGTCAGCTTCCAGCAAACTACCGTCCAACAAACCACTATAAAAACCGGCCAGGCTGCGCGCATTACCGTGACCATTTGCCGCTGGCTGCTGCATACGCCGCCATTCGGGTTTATTAGTGCTGGTCAGAATAGACGGTGGGTTGGTAAAAGCCCGCGTGGTCATGGCCGCCGGTTCACGCATCATTACTTGCAGTAAACGTTGCGCGGCTTCATCGCCCATATTGCCTTTGCTGCGGGCTATATGCGCAACCCGATGAAACTGGTCATCGGCCAGGCCTACATGAAAGTCCAGCCCCAGCGGCTGCGCGACCCGCGCCACAATCGATTCGCCTGGCCCACGGCCATCGGCACGCCGCAGCAGCTCGCCGACCAGCCAGCCATAGGTGATCGCCGCATAGCCATGGCCCTGCCCCGGTGTCCACCACGGGGCTTCGGCAGCCAGGGTGTCTACCATCAGCTTCCAGTCATACAGGGCTTCGGCGGGCAGGGCCTCGCGGATCGCCGGCAAACCGGCCTTGTGGCACAGCAATTGGCGCAGGGTGATGTCTTGCTTGCCGGCCGCCGCGAATTCCGGCCAGTACTGGGCGACCGGTGCGTCCAATTGCAGCTTGCCCTCGGCCACCAGTTGCAGGGCCGTGACGGCGGCGAAGGTTTTGGTACAGGAGAACAGATTGACGATGGTGTCGCTGTGCCAGGCTTGAGCGCCGTCCTTGTCGGCGGTGCCGGCCCACAGGTCGACCACGCTCTCACCGCCGATCTGAATGCACAGCGCCGCTCCACGCTCCTGCGGGTCATCGAACAACGCGGCGAAGGCTTCACGTACCGCTTCGAACTGGAGCTCGTAATGACCCTGAATCTGCACCTAAGCCCCCTCGTGAAGCACCATGAAAAGTGGGCGACATTGTTCCAGCCCTTGTGGGGTTTGTGAACCCGTCAGCGCTGAATCAATGACCATTTCCAGAATGCCCACCCGCGTGCCCGGCGCCCTGCGCAGCGCCTTTGCCGTCATGGGCCGAGCGACCGCCTGCCTTTTCCTGCGCTGCCGCGGCCGCATTGGCTTTCTCGGCTTCCTTGCCCAGTTGCTCGACCGCCGCCAGGTTGCTTTTGCGCACGCTCTCGACGAAGCCCTGAAATGGCACATCGGTGATGCCTGCCAGGCCGAAATGGCCGTTTTCACCGTCCAGCAAACGGCCGGTCACGGGTTGGTCCAGATATTGGAACCAATGCACGCCGACAATGGACGGCTCGGCCATGGCTTGCTTGAGGAAGTTGGCATACGCCGCGCCGCGATCCTCTTCCCTGGCCAACTGCGTCACACCGCCCCAGAACGGACCACGGTCGGCCGAGCCAACGTTGAACTCGGTGATCAGCACCGGCTTGTCCAGCGCACGCAGGGCGGCGAAGTCATAACCATCCTGGGGTTTGAGGGTGTACATGTTAAAGCTCAGCACGTCGCAATACTGCGCGCAGGACGCCACGGCCTCCGGCGTACTCACCGCAAAGCGGCCGCCGAGCAGCAACTGGTTGGGGGCGTGCCATTTGAGCGAGTCGGAGATGGTCTTGAAATACGCATCGGCGAAGGTTTTTTGGAAGTATTTGAAGTCGGCCTCGATTTCCGGGTGCGCAGGGCTGGGCATCGGCGGCTCGAAACCGGGATCTTCCATCAGTTCCCAGCCTGTAAGCTCGATCCCCCAGGCTTTCGACAGGCCCTCCTCGTTGCGGTATTTGTCGCGCAATTGCTTAAGAAACGCACGCTTGGCCGGTACATCGGTGGTCATGCGCAAGGTGCCATATGCCAGGGCATAGCGGGCTTTGGGGTCATCGCCAGGACCGGCCCAGGCCAGTTCGTTATCGGCGAAGAAGCCGATCAGCCAAGGGTCGTCGCGATGATCGCGGGCGGCGATGGCCACGGCGCGTTCGGTGGCCATGGCAAAGCGTGGGTCGAACGGGTCAGGCATGCCACCCCACCAGTCGGTGCCCGTGCTGATGCTGGCGTAGTCGCCGACGATGGACAGCGGCAAGGTGTACGGCACACGGTCGGCGGTGGCCAGGTCCGGGTCGCTCCAATTGCCTACGGTGTTAAAGCCCCAGGCCTGCAGACGGTCGAGGGTGTGGTTGACCCAGCGTTTCTGGTCGAACCCTGCCGTGCCGTAGGCGCGTTCCAGATTGGCGCGGTAAAAATCGTACCAGCGCCCGGCGCCGAAGCTGCGGCCTTCGCCCGAACCGTTGCCGGTGCGGTGATCAGCACTGCCGTAATATTTGTCGAAGGGCTCGCCGGCCTTGGGCAAGGCGGCAAACATCCATTCACGACCGGCCACATAAGTCTGGCTATTGTCCGCAGCCACGGTGTTTACGCCGAGGGAATAGAACGGATGTCCCTGAGGGGTCACCAGATACCAGCGGCCGTCGCGTTTTTCGGTGCGGAAAAAGCCGCTGGCGGTGAACGCAGGGCCTTTGTTCCAGCCGCCGTAAGGGTCCAGCGAGGATTTGTCCCGCGTGGCCAGCCATGCCTGCAGTTGCTGCTGCTCCCTGGCGGCGCCGGCCTTGAGTTGCTCATCACTGCTGACCTTCTCCGGCCAGCGCGCACGAGTGGATTGACCATAGGCGTCGACCAGTTCGCTGTAGGCTGCCTTGATGACAGGTTCCACGTCCTGTACGCCGAAGCGCTCCAGCAGGATGCTCTGGGCCACATTGGGATTGAGCATCGACACGCTGACCGACACCACCTGGCTGCGGTCGATCTCGCCGGCGCTGCTGGCCAACAGTACACGCTGGCCGTCCACCGTGATCGGCATCGGCGGGCCGGCCTTCATGCCCTGGCTCAGCGCCGAGTTGGCTTGCAGCGGGATCAGCAAGGTCTGGGCCGGGCCGGCCGGCAGGTCGATGCGGCTGGTCAACGTGCGGCCGTCATTGCTCTGCACCTTGACATACAAGGTCAGCGCCCAGTCCATGGCACTTTGAATGCGCAGGCTCACGGCCCCGGACTGCGACCAGTCCCATGCACCGCTTTGCGGGCTGAGCACCAGGCTCGGTTCGGCCGCCGGGTTAAAGGTGATGCGCCGCAGCACCTCGCCCTCGGGAGTTTGCTCGGCATTGTATTGCGGCAGGCTGGCGTCCTGGGTCGCCACCTTGACCACATCGGCAGGTCGGACGAAGTTGAACAGTGTTTGCTGCCCGGCGGGCGCGGCGATCAAGGGCGCCGCGAACAGCAAGGCAAAAAGAGCAGGCAGCGTGCGAATCATACGAGCAAGGTTCTCCCAGACGGCCGGTGAATGGCCTGTGATGACGGTGATGAGATAGACCACAAAGTGGGCGAATTCGCCCACGGTGGATTAAGAAATTTCGCGCCGGAACGGCGGCAATGCGTTGAGGATAGCCTTGCCATAGCGCTGGGTGACCAGTCGGCGGTCGAGCAAGGTGATGGTGCCCCGATCCTGTTCGGTACGCAGCAGGCGGCCGCAGGCCTGCACCAGCTTCAGCGAGGCATCCGGCACCGAGATTTCCATGAACGGGTTGCCGCCACGCGCTTCGATCCATTCGGCCAGCGCCGCTTCGACCGGATCGTCCGGAACCGAGAAAGGGATCTTGGCGATCACCACGTGTTCGCAGTAGGCCCCCGGCAAGTCCACGCCCTCGGCGAAACTCGCCAGGCCGAACAGCACGCTGGAGTCGCCGCCGTCCACCCGCGCCTTGTGCTTGTTGAGGGTCTCCTGCTTGGACAGGTTGCCCTGGATAAACACCTGCTTGCGCCAGTCGCGATCCAGGCCGTCGAACACATCCTGCATCTGCTTGCGCGACGAGAACAGCACCAGGGTGCCGCGCGAGCCTTCGACCAGTTCCGGCAGGTCGCGGATGATTGCCGCGGTGTGGGCCGCCGCGTCCCGTGGGTCGGCCTTGAGGTCGGGCACCCTCAGCACGCCGGCGTCGGCGTGGTGGAAGGGGCTCGGCACCACGGCGGTGACGGCTTTTTTCGGCAGCCCGGCGCGCATGCGGAAACGATCGAACGTACCCAGCGCGGTCAATGTGGCCGACGTCACCAAGGCCCCATAGGCCACGTTCCACAGGTTGCGACGCAGCATGTCGGCGGCAAGGATCGGGCTGGCGTTGACCTCGATATCGAATAGCGCACCACTTTCGGCCAGGGTCAGCCAGCGCGCCATGGGCGGGTTGTCTTCCGGGTCTTCGACGGTAAAGGCGGTCCACAGCTCCCAGTTGCCCTGCGCGCGCGACAGCAGGCTGCCGAACAGCGGGTACCACTCCTCGGCCTGGTTGCTGGCGATGCCGATGTTGACCTCGCCATCCATGCCTTCCTTGAGCAGGTCGGTGAGGCGGGTGAACAGGTCGGTCAGGCGTGAAAAACCCTTCTTCAGCTCGATGCCCATTTCGCGCATGTGCTCGGGGATCAGGCCGCCGACGAAACGGTGGCGTGGCCGCTCGCGGCCTTCCACGTCTTCGCCGGGCTTGAAGTCGGCCACCTGCTCGCAGGCACTGAACATGAACTGCTGCTGGGTCTTGATCTCCCGCGCCAGCTCCGGCACCTGCTCGATCAGCTTGCCCAGATCGCCGGGCAGCGGGTGCTGGGCCAGCAGTTTGGTCAGATTTTTTGCGGTGGACTCCAGCCAATCGGCGGTAGAGCGCAGGCGCGTGTAATGGGCGAAGTGGCCGATGGCCTTGTCGGGCAAGTGGTGGCCTTCGTCGAAGACATAGAGCGTGTCGCGCGGATCGGGCAACACCGCACCGCCGCCCAGCGCCAGGTCGGCCAGCACCATGTCGTGGTTGGTGACGATCACATCGACCTTGCCCATGCCTTCGCGGGCCTTGTAAAAGGCGCACTGGCCGAAGTTGGGGCAATGCCGGTTGGTGCACTGGCTGTGGTCGGTGGTCAGGCGCGCCCAGTCGGAATCTTCCAGGGCGGTGGGCCAACTGTCGCGGTCACCGTCCCATTTATTGCCGGCCAGTTTCTCGATCATGCTGGTAAACAGCTTCTGGCTGGCCTCATCGACTTCAATCCTGAAGCCTTCTTCTTCGAACAGCTGCGCGGTGGCGGTTTGCGCGTGGCCTTCCTGCAGCAGTACGTCGAGCTTGGACAGGCACATATAGCGGCCACGGCCCTTGGCCAGGGCGAACGTGAAGTTCAGGCCGCTGTTGCGCATCAGGTCGGGCAGGTCTTTGTAGACGATCTGCTCCTGCAGCGCGACCGTGGCGGTGGCGATCACCAGGCGCTTGCCGGCGGCCTTGGCGGTCGGGATCGCGGCCAGGCTGTAGGCCACGGTCTTGCCGGTACCGGTGCCGGCCTCGACGGCCACGACCGCAGGCTCGCCTTCGCGGCGGCCTTCGTCGTCGGTGTCGATATCCCCGAGGACTTTTGCCACTTCGGCAATCATCAGGCGTTGGCCGTAGCGCGGTTTCAAGCTCTTGGCTTCGAGAAAACGCGTGTAGGCGCCCTGGATCGTGGTTTTGAGTTCAGTGCTGATCATGAATAGTCGGGCGCAAAAAACGCTGGATAAATTTTCAGTGGTTCGGATCGGCGGCTATCATACCCCGCTAATTAATCCCGCGCAGAACGGAGTACCGCAATGACCGTCTTCAGCCTCGCTTACACCCTGCATGTATTGGCCGCCCTGGTATGGGTCGGCGGTATGTTTTTCGCCTGGATGATCCTGCGCCCCGCCGCTGTGGCGGCCCTTGAAGGCCCTGCCCGGCTCAGGTTGTGGGTGAATGTGTTTCAACGTTTTTTTGTGTGGATCTGGGTGGCGGTGCTGATTTTGCCGATCAGCGGTGTCGGCCTGCTGCACCTGCGCTTCAACGGCTTTGAAACCGCGCCGCGTTATGTGCAGGTGATGATGGGCTTGTATCTGGTGATGACCGCATTGTTTATCCGCATCCAGGCGTTGAAATTCCCGGCGCTGCGCGCGGCGGTGGCGGCCGAGGACTGGCCGGCGGGCGCTGCGGCCCTGGGGCAGATTCGCAGGTTGGTGGGGAGCAACCTGATCATCGGGCTGGTGGTGGTGGCCATTGCTTCGGCGCGACCGATGTTCTGAGGGTCAGGCAAGCTGCAAGCCTTGACTTGCAGCTTGACGCTGCGGCGTTTCAGAGCCGCTGAATAGTCACGGCACCCGCCGGTCCGGCAGGCCCTGGCTGCCCTTCCAAACCTGGGCGGCCTTTTTCGCCGCCCTCGGTGCGGTACACCAGGCAGCCCTTGGATTGCCCACCTTTACCCGGCTTGCCCGCCGTTCCGGCAAGGCCGCCCGGACCGCCATCCACCCACACCTTGATCCGTTCGGCCGGGAAGTCTTTCGGCAACTCGACCCGCACCTGCGCGCCCGCCGCGCCTGGCAAGCCATCGCCGCCATTATCCCCGTTGGCGCCTCGCCCGGCCGCGCCCCAGGTGCAACCCGGGTCTTCGCCGTTGGCGCCATCCAGACCGGCGTAGCCCTGGGCACCGGCGCCGCCACGGGCGTCCACCGAGAGTTCTTCGGCCGTCAGGGCATTGATGCGCAAAGTCAGGTCGCGCCCGGCCTTGGCCGGTTTTTCATGGGTGCCGGGAGCCCCACGCGAGGTGATCTGGCTGCCAGGGTCCAGCTGCGCCTGGCGCACCTGCAATTGCAGCGCGGTACTGCCGGGAACAATGGCGATGCGCGCGTCGCGGCCCAGATGCAACTCTTCCACGGTGACCTGGCTGATGGTGGCCGGCACCAGCAAGGTGCCGTAGTCCGCCACGTCCAGGCGCTCCAGTTGCAACACGCTGGTGCTGCTGGGCAGGCGCATCAACGAGTTGGTTTCCACACTGACGCTCTGGGCCAGGGCAATGGGGCTGACCAACAGGGCCAACAGAAAAACCTTACGCATCATGGGGCTCCTGAGTATTTTCGAATTTTTCTTTGGACGCACAGTAACGACTTCTACGGACGGTTTGCCAGTGAAGGATCAAAAAACTTGAGAAGGGAACGATGCAGGAGGCCTGGCGGCAACACCCCAGCGGATTCCACTGGGGCAACGGCGGTCAGCGGTTGTTGTGGATTTGCGTAGTACAGTTTCAGCGCGCGACTTCTCGCGCCGGGGCCGCAGCATAAAGCGCGCTCTTTTCAACTGTACCAGCCCCGGATTCATTGGGATTGACCGCTTCACAGGACTTTTCGCCACCACCCGCTCTAGGCCCGCACGCTCAGCCGCGCTAGTCTCTATGGTCCTGATGTGAGGATCTGTGATGACCGCCGGTAACTCTGCCCGTACACCCCAGCAAGCCCTGGCCGCCCTCCTTGACCAGCACGCGCCCAAACGCTTGCTGGTGTTGGGCGTCGGTCGGTTCCCGGCGCTGGAGGCCTTTGAACAAGCGCACCCGGACAGCCAAGTGTGCTGTGCCGGGCCCGGCCCGTTGCCGGCAGACCTGGCGGCCCAGCGTTTTGACCTTGCGCTGGTGGTCGACTGCCTGGAACACTTGTCAAAACCCCAGGGCCTGACGCTGCTCGGCGGCATCCGCAACCTCAATGCCAGCCGCATTGCCGTGCTGGTCGACCTGGGCGCCTGCGACTGGAAGGACACCGACTTCTACTCCCTGGCGCTGCAGGCCGGCGAGCGTTTCCAGCGCGACGAGCAGGTCCTGACCTTGTTCACCTACGATCTGCTTGACTATAAACAGGTGCCCGACTGGCTCAACGCCCGGTTCTGGGCCAACCCGGAAAACTTCGGAAAGTACTGGTGGTGATCCCGATGAGTACATCCATTTGCCCCTGCGGCAGTGGCAACCTGCTGGATGCCTGCTGCGGCCATTATCACTCCGGCCACCCGGCGCCCTGTGCCACCGCGTTGATGCGCTCGCGCTACAGTGCGTACGTATTGGGCCTGGTGGATTATCTGGTGGCCACCACCCTGCCCGCGCAACAGGCCGGCCTGGACCGCGACGCCATCGCCGCGTGGAGCGCCCAAAGCACTTGGCTTGGCCTTGAGGTGGAAAGTTCGGAGGTGTTCGGCGGCCAGCCGGAACACGCGTTCGTGACCTTCACCGCACGCTGGCATGACAGCACCGGCGAACATAGCCACCGCGAACAGTCCTCTTTCGTACAGAATGACGGGCGCTGGTACTTCATTGACCCTACAGTGCAAGTCAAGGCCAGTCGCAACGATGCCTGCGTATGCGGCAGCGGGCAGAAATTCAAGAAGTGTTGTTCCAGCTACCTCTAACCCCCAGGAATCGCGCCATGCTTCGGATATACAGCTTGATGCTGGCGTTAACCCTCGGCCTGAGCGGCTGCGCGTCGTGGTTTGAAGACGACACGCCACCGCCTCACGTGTCGCTGGTGAAGGTCGAGGTGGTGCGTGCCAAATTGCTGGAGCAGAAATTCAAGCTGTACTTTCGTGTAGACAACCGCGACGACGCCGACCTGACCGTGCGCGGCTTGGTCTACAAGGTAAGCCTGGGCGATTTCGTGCTGACCGAAGGCGAGTCCAATGAATGGCTGACTGTGGCGCCACACGGCCACGCCGTTTTCAAGGTCACGGTGCGTACCAACCTGTGGCCGCAGATACGTGATGTGGTGCAGATGCTGAAAAAACCCGACAAGCCCGTGCCTTACCGTCTGGAAGGCGAGCTGAAAACCGGATTATTCATCGGTTATGACGTGCAGGTCGCGCACAATGGGCAGATAATCCCCGGCGATTTTATTCCGGAGCGACATCGATGACTCAACAACCCCATGTCCATGGTCCTGACTGCAACCACGATCACGATCACGTTCACCATGATCATGACCACGGCCATGTCCACGGCCCGAACTGCGGTCATGCTCACCAGGAGCCGGTGCGCAATGCGCTGAAGGACGTTGGTCGCAACGATCCTTGCCCATGCGGCAGCGAGAAAAAATTCAAGAAGTGCCACGGCGCCTGATCGCGACCGCTGACATTCACTTGACCCTCATGGGAGGATTCCAAACGCCTCCCACACTGTTTTGCCCAAGGCTTACGCAATTACACAACTCCTGCTTGCGTCGTTTCACCGCGCTCACTAACGTAGCGCCTTTACTGACGCTACCCCCCGCAGGAGCTTTGCCATGGCCTCGCCAGCCCTTTCACATTTTCTTCCCCGGTTCGGCGTTGCCGCGGCAGTGGCCAGTGCATTGAGCCTGGCCGGTTGCCAACTCCAAAGCACCCAGGACACCCTGCCGCCGGTGGCCGGCGTACAGCCGCTCAAGGGCCTGGCCCAGAATGTGTCGGTGCGCCGCAATGCCCAGGGCATGCCGCTGATCGAAAGCAACACCTTCCACGATGCGCTGTTCAGCCTTGGGTACGTGCACGCCAGCGACCGGATCCAGCAGATGGTCACCCTGCGCCTGCTGGCCCAGGGCCGTCTGGCGGAAATGTCGGGCCCTGAGGTGTTGGACGTGGACCGCTTTATGCGAGCGGTCAACCTGAAAAAAAGTGCCGGCGAGCTGTATAACGCCTCGTCGCCGCGCCTCAAGCGGTTCTTCGAAGTGTACGCCCGCGGTGTCAATGCCTATCTGTTCCGCTACCGCGACAAGCTGCCGCCGGATCTGGCCCAGACCGGCTACACGCCCGAGTACTGGAAACCGGAAGATTCCGCACTGCTGTTCTGCCTGCTCAATTTCAGCGAGTCGGCCAACCTGCAGGAGGAATTGGCGTCCCTGGTGCTGGCGCAGAAAGTTGGCGTCGACAAGCTCGCCTGGCTTACACCAAGCGCGCCGGATGAGCCGATCCCACTGGCCGAAGCCGACAAACTCAAAGGCATCAATCTGGGCCAGATCACCGGCCTGGCGGGACTCGACGCGGTCAGTCAGCAGTTGAGCAGCCTCAACGCGCTGGCGGTCACCACGTCAAGCAACTGGGCCATCGGTCCGCAGCGCAGCCGCGCCGGCAAGAGCCTGCTGGCCAGCGATTTCGCAGCCCAGCCACAGGCACCGTCGCCGTGGAGCTACGTGCAGATCCGCGCCCCGAAATACCAGGCCGTGGGTGCCTCGATTGCCGGGCTGCCCACACTGCTGTCCGGGTTCAACGGCAAAGTGGCGTGGAGCATGAGCGCGGTCAAGGGCGACACCCAGGACCTGTTCCTGGAAAAGGTCAAACGCCAGGGCTCCGCCCTGTATTACGAAAACAACGGCAAATGGCTGCCGGCCGGCGTGCGTAACGAAACCTTCTTTATCAAGGGCCAACGCTCAATCCGCGAAGTCGTCTACGAAACCCGCCACGGTGCTCTGCTCAATAGCAGCCAGGCCTTGACCAGCGGTTTGGGCCTGGCCCTGCAAAGCGCCGACTTCAAAGATGATAAGAGCCTGGACGCGTTCTTCGACCTGTCCCGCGCGCAAAATGCCGGTAAAGCCTCGGACGCCACCCGGGAAATCCGCGCGATCGCCCTGAACATGATCTTCGCCGACGCAAGCAATATCGGCTGGCAGGTCACCGGTCGCTTTCCCAACCGCCGTGAAGGTGAAGGCCTGTTGCCGTCGCCGGGCTGGGAGGGTCGCTTTGACTGGGACGGTTACGCCGATGCGATGCTGCACCCCTATGACCAGGACCCGCCCCAGGGCTGGATCGGCACCGCCAACCAGCGCACCGCGCCACGCGGCTATGGCATGCAGCTATCCAACTCCTGGGATGCGCCGGAGCGCAGCGAACGCCTGGCGCAACTGGCCAATGCCGGCAAACACGACAGCCGCAGCGTGATCGCCATGCAATACGACCAGACCACGGCCTTCGCCGCCAAGCTCAAGAGCATGTTCCAGGCGCCGGGCATGGCCCAGCCATTGAAGCAGGCGATGGATGGGTTGCCGGCCGCCGAGCAGGCCAAGGCACGGGAAGCGCTGAAGCGCTTGATGGCATTCGATGGTCGCCTGGTATCGACGTCCTCGGACGCAGCGCTCTACGAACTGTTCCTGCAGGAGAGCACCCGACAGATCTTCCTCGACGAACTCGGCCCGGAAAACAGCGCCAGCTGGAAAGCCTTCGTGAGCAACGCCGGCCTCTCCTACGCCGCCCAGGCCGACCACCTGCTGGGCCGTGAAGACAGCCCGTTCTGGGACGACGTGCGCACCGCACAGAAGGAAGACAAGCCGACGATCCTCGCACGCAGCCTGGCGGCCGCCATTACCGCTGGCGACAGCCAACTGGGTACGGACCACAAGGCGTGGCAGTGGGGCAAGTTGCACAGCACCACCTGGAAAAACGCGCAAGGCCAAGTGATCCGTGGGCCGCTGGCCAGTGGCGGCGACCATAACACCTTGAACTCGGCGCCTTACAGTTGGGGCCAGGATTTCAACACTACCCAGGTGCCGGCATTGCGCATGATCGTCGACTTCGGCCAGGCGGAACCGATGATGGGCCAGGGTGGCATCGGCCAATCCGGTAACCCGGCCAGTCCGAACTATGCCAATGGCATCGACCCGTCGCTCAAGGCGCAATACCTGAGCTTCCCGATGCAGCCGCAGAACTTCGACAAGGTGTACGGCAAGACCCGCCTGACCCTGACCCCAGGCAAGTAAACGCTGGAAAATGCAGGAGGGGCTTGTTGTGGTAAACCGGCTCACCACAGAGTCAGGTGTCTGCCTTTAGATTGATGCAGATGCCTATGCCCCTCCCACCTTTTCAGCCAGTGTCGAACGTCCATTGAAGTACGATCAGCCGGTTTCGCCGTTGATCATCGGTAGCCTGCTGGAACAACCAGGATCCACATGCATTCAGATAGAACTTCTGCGCTCGCCCCTGCCTCATAAGTAACAAGCCCCTCTTGCGGTCATCCCATGGACCTTGTCATCGCCCGCCCCGAAGGCCTCTATTGCCCCGCCGGGGATTTCTACATTGACCCCTGGCGCCCGGTGGAACGCTCCGTAATCACCCACGCCCATGGCGACCATGCCCGCACCGGCAACACCCACTACCTCGCAGCCGCGCCCGGCGAAGGTATCCTGCGCTCGCGACTGGGGCATGACATCAACCTGCAGACCTTGCCCTACGGCGAACGTCTGGTGCACCACGGGGTAACCTTGAGTTTCCATCCGGCGGGGCATGTACTCGGTTCGGCCCAGGTGCGCCTCGAATATCAGGGCGAAGTCTGGGTAGCGTCCGGCGACTATAAAGTCGAGCCCGATGGCACCTGCGCGCCCTTCGAGCCGGTGCGGTGCCACACGTTTATTACCGAATCCACCTTCGGCCTGCCGATCTACCGCTGGCAGCCGCAGGCGCAGATCTTTGCGGGAATCAACGAGTGGTGGCGTGGGAATATCGCCAACGGCAAAGCCAGCGTGTTGTTCTGTTATTCCTTCGGCAAAGCCCAGCGCATCCTGCATGGCATCGACGCCAGCATCGGCCCGATCCTCTGCCACGGCGCGGTCGAGCCGTTGAACCGGGTGTATCGCGATGCCGGCATCTATATCCCCGAAACCCTGTACGCCGGCGATTTCAAGAAAAACGACCCGCTGCTGCGCCAGGCGCTGATCATCGCGCCGCCCTCCACCGGCGGCGGCACATGGATACGCCGCTTCGGCGATTACAGCGATGCCTTCGCCAGCGGTTGGATGCGCCTGCGCGGCACCCGACGGCGGCGCGGAGTCGATCGCGGTTTTGTCCTGTCGGACCACGCCGACTGGCCGGGCCTGTTGTGGGCCATCGAGCAAACCGGCGCCGAGCGGGTGATGGTGACCCACGGCTCCGTCGGCGTCCTGGTTCGCCATCTGCGTGAAAAAGGCTTGGATGCCCAGGGCTTCACCACCGAATACGGGGACGACGAAGAAGAGGTCTCGGCATGAAGGCCTTCGCCGAGCTGTACGCCAACCTCGACGCCACTACCTCCAGCAACGCCAAGCTTGCCGCTTTGCAAACCTACTTCCGCCAGGCCCCGCCGGCCGACGCCGCGTGGGCGGTGTATTTCCTCTCCGGTGGGCGGCCACGGCAACTGGTGCCGACCCGCCTGCTGCGTGACATGGCCACCGAGGCGTCGGGCATCGAGCCGTGGCTGTTCGAAGAAAGCTACCAATCGGTGGGCGACCTGGCCGAGACAGTTTCCCTGCTGCTGCCGGAATCGCCCTACACCTCGGAGGACGGCCTGGCCGTGTGGCTGGAGGAAAAACTGTTGCCCTTGCGTGGCCTGCCGCCGGCGGAGCTGGCCGAACGCTTGCCGGCGCTGTGGGCGCAACTGGATCAACCGAGCCTGATGGTGTGTATCAAGCTGATCACCGGCAGCTTCCGTGTGGGGGTGTCCAAACTGCTGGTCACCCGCGCCCTCGCGGCGATGGCCGGGTTGGACAGCAAGCGCGTGGCACAAAGGCTGGTGGGCTACACCGATTTGTCCAATCGCCCTACGCCGCAAGGGTATCTGAAGCTGATCGCCGCCGAATCGTCGGACGAACACGCTCAGCGTGGCGGGCAGCCGTATCCGTTTTTTCTGGCCCATGGCCTGGCGCAACCGGTGGAGCAATTCGACACCCTGCTTGGTTCACCCAGCAACTGGCAGGTGGAGTGGAAGTGGGACGGCATTCGCGCGCAAGTGGTCAAGCGCGAGGGCCGCCTGTGGGTCTGGTCCCGAGGCGAGGAGCTGGTGACGGAGCGTTTTCCTGAACTGCACAGCCTGGTGAGCGGCCTGCCCGACGGCACGGTGATCGACGGCGAGATCGTGGTGTGGAAGGACGCAGTGCAACCTTTTGCCCTGCTGCAACAGCGGATCGGTCGCAAGACCCTGAGCAAAAAAGTCCTGGAAGACGCGCCAGTGGCAGTGCTCGCCTATGACCTGCTGGAACACCAGGGTCACGATTGGCGCAACCATCCCCAGGCCGAGCGCCGGGCACAGTTGGAACAGGTGATCGCCCAGTGCAACCAACCCGTGCTGCTGCCTTCGCCGCTGCTGACGGGCGCGACCTGGCAGGATCTGGCGCAGCAGCGCGAGGATTCTCGAAGGTTGGGGGTGGAAGGCATGATGCTCAAGGCACGCGACGGCCTCTACGGCGTGGGCCGCACCAAGGACATGGGCGTGTGGTGGAAATGGAAGGTCGACCCGTTCAGCGTCGACGCGGTGCTGATCTACGCCCAGCGCGGCCACGGGCGGCGCGCCAGCCTTTACAGCGACTACACCTTTGCGGTGTGGGATGGCCCGCCGGGCAGCGAACGCACGCTGGTGCCGTTCGCCAAGGCCTACTCCGGGCTGACCGACGAGGAAATGCGCAAGGTCGATGCCATCGTGCGCAAGACCACCGTGGAAAAATTCGGCCCGGTCAGCAGCGTGACGCCGAGCATGGTGTTCGAGTTGGGGTTTGAGGGCATCGCCCTGTCCAAGCGCCATAAAAGCGGGATTGCGGTACGGTTCCCGCGAATGTTGCGCTGGCGCCAGGATAAAAGTGTGGAAGACGCCGACAACCTCGCGACCTTGCAGGACCTGTTGGCCTGAGACAAATCCCCCAAATGGTGCATTGAAAAATCGGTGCCCATTTTTGGGCATCTCCTACACTCTCGACGCTACCTTCCTACCTTTTAAAACGCTCATTCGGAACTATGGTGCAGAAATTGCTACTTGGGATCCGTCTGACACCGTTCAGTAACAGTCCTAATCGCGCCACAAGCGCTTATCTTGGTTTCAAGGGATTACATAATGAAAAAAGCATTGCTGACCCTTTCTGCACTGGCTCTGTGCATGGCCGCCGGTACCGCGCTGGCCAAGGAATACAAGGAATTGCGTTTTGGTGTCGACCCGTCCTACGCCCCGTTCGAATCCAAGGCGGCCGACGGCAGCCTGGTGGGCTTCGATATCGACTTGGGCAATGCCATCTGCGCCGAGCTGAAGGTCAAGTGCAAGTGGGTCGAAAGCGATTTCGACGGCATGATTCCGGGTCTCAAGGCCAACAAATTCGACGGCGTGATTTCGTCCATGACCGTCACCGATGCCCGCATGAAGGCCATCGACTTCTCTAACGAGCTGTTCTCCGGCCCGACCTCGCTGGTGTTCAAGAAAGGCGCGGGCTACTCCACGCCGGAGTCGCTCAAGGGCAAAACCGTTGGCTACGAGCAAGGCACCATTCAGGAAGCCTACGCCAAGGCCGTACTGGATAAAGCCGGTGTAACCACCAAGGCCTACGCGAACCAGGACCAGGTTTACGCTGACTTGACCTCCGGCCGCCTCGACGCTTCGGTACAAGACATGCTGCAAGCCGAACTGGGCTTTTTGAAGTCGCCGGCCGGCGCCGGCTATGAAGTCAGCGCGGCCATCGACGACCCTTTGCTGCCGTCCAAAACCGCCGTCGGTATCAAAAAAGGTAACACTGAGTTGAAGGCCCTTTTGGATAAAGGTATCAAAGCGTTACACGATGATGGCACCTACGCCACCATTCAGAAGAAACACTTTGGCGATCTGAACCTGTACAGCGGCAAATAATGCCTGGGCGCCCCTGTTTATTCAGGGGCGCTTTTTTATCGCCATAGGTCCCGATTTATGTTCGAAGAACTGTTGCAAACCCTCGGGCTGAGCGCACTCAGCTTGAAGGGTTTCGGCCCGCTGTTGCTGCAAGGCACCTGGATGACCATCAAATTGTCGGTGCTGTCCCTGGCCGTCAGCGTATTGCTGGGGTTGCTCGGCGCCAGCGCCAAACTGTCCAGCCTGCCCTTTCTGCGTATCCCCGCGCAGCTCTACACCACGCTGATCCGCGGCGTACCCGACCTGGTGCTGATGCTGTTGATTTTCTACAGCCTGCAAACCTGGCTCACCGGTCTGACCGACTTGATGGAATGGGAGTACATCGAGATCGACCCATTCAGCGCCGGGGTAATCACCCTGGGCTTTATCTACGGTGCCTACTTCACCGAGACGTTTCGCGGCGCGATTCTCGCCGTACCCCGTGGCCAACTGGAAGCCGCCACCGCCTACGGGCTCAAGCGCGGCCAGCGGTTTCGCTACGTGACTTTCCCGCAGATGATGCGCTTTGCCCTGCCGGGCATCGGCAATAACTGGATGGTGATGCTCAAGGCCACCGCGCTGGTGTCGATCATCGGCCTGGCGGACTTGGTCAAGGCGGCACAGGATGCCGGCAAAAGCACTTATCAGCTGTTCTACTTCCTGGTACTGGCCGCGTTGATCTACCTGTTGATCACCAGTGCCTCCAACTTTGTCCTGCGCCGTCTTGAACGCCGCTACTCCGCTGGCGCCCGGGAGGCCGTGCGATGATCGAACTCCTGCAGGAATACTGGCGCCCGTTTCTGTATAGCGACGGCCAGCACGTCACCGGCCTGGCCATGACCCTGTGGCTGCTCAGCGCCGCACTGGTCATCGGGTTTCTGGTGTCGATCCCGCTGTCCATTGCCCGCGTATCGCGCAACCCGCTGGTGCGCTGGCCGGTGCAGTTCTACACCTACCTGTTTCGCGGCACGCCGCTCTATATACAGCTGCTGATCTGCTACACCGGCATCTACAGCATTGCCGCCGTGCGTGCACAACCGGTGCTGGACGCGTTTTTCCGCGATGCGATGAACTGCACCATCCTGGCCTTTGCCCTCAACACCTGCGCCTACACCACGGAGATCTTCGCCGGCGCGATCCGCAGCATGGCCCACGGCGAGGTCGAAGCCGCCAAGGCCTACGGGCTCAGCGGCTGGAAGCTATATGCCTACGTGATCATGCCCTCGGCGCTGCGCCGGTCGCTGCCGTACTACAGCAACGAAGTGATCCTGATGCTGCACTCGACCACAGTGGCGTTTACCGCGACGATTCCGGACATCCTCAAGGTGGCTCGGGACGCCAACTCGGCCACCTTTATGACCTTTCAGTCATTCGGTATTGCCGCGCTGATCTACCTGACCGTGACCTTCGCCCTGGTCGGCCTGTTTCGCCTGGCGGAGCGGCGTTGGCTGGCGTTTCTCGGCCCCAGCCACTAAGGAGCGTTCATGCGTCATCGGATTCATCAATTGATCGCGCCGGTGCCCGGCACCGCGCGGCAGATCCACAGTTTTCACTTTGGCCCGGAACACAGCCACGGCAAGGTCTACCTCCAGGCGTCGCTGCATGCCGACGAATTGCCGGGCATGCTGGTGGCCTGGCATTTAAAGGCGCGCCTGGCCGAACTGGCCGCCGCCGGGCGCCTGCGCAGCGAAATCGTGTTGGTGCCGGTCGCCAACCCGGCGGGCCTGGAACAGGTGTTGATGGACACCCCGCTGGGCCGCTATGAACTGGAGAGCGGGCAGAACTTCAATCGGCTGTTCGTCGACCTCAGCGACGAGGTAGGCAATCAGGTCCAAGCGTTGCTCGGCGACGATCCGCAGCACAACGTGCGAGTGATCCGTGCCGCCCTGGTCAGCGCCCTGGCCGGGCAAAGCGCAACGACCCAGTTGCAGTCCCAGCGCCTGGTGCTGCAACGCCTGGCCTGCGACGCCGATCTGGTGCTGGACCTGCACTGCGATTTCGAAGCGGTGGCGCATCTGTACACCACACCTGAAGCCTGGCCCCAGGTCGAAGCGTTGGCGCGCTACCTTGGCTCGGAGGCCAACCTGCTGGCCACGGACTCGGGCGGCCAGTCCTTCGACGAATGCTTCAGCCTGGTGTGGTGGCAGTTGCAGCAGCGCTTCGGCGCGCGGTTTCCGATCCCCTTGGGCAGTTTGTCGGTGACCGTCGAACTGCGCGGCCAGGGCGACGTCAACCATGGCCTGGCGAGCCTCGACAGCCAGGCGATCATCGATTATCTGATCCGCTTCGGCGCCATCGCCGGCGACGCACCGCCCCTGCCCGAACTGCCCTACCCGGCCACCCCGCTGGCCGGCGTGGAGCCGGTGGCCACGCCGGTGGGCGGCTTGCTGGTGTTTGCCGCCCTGCCCGGCGAGTACCTGGAAGCCGGGCAATTGCTCGCTGAAATCATCGACCCCATTACCGACCGCGTAACGCCCGTGCGCTGCCGCACGGCCGGCCTGCTTTACGCCCGTTCGCTGCGCCGCATGGCCACTGCCGGGATGGTCATCGGCCATGTCGCAGGCACCGAAGCCTACCGCAGCGGCTATCTACTTTCGCCTTGAGGATGCACGCCCCATGTACAAATTGACCGTTGAAGGCCTGCATAAAAGCTATGGCGACAATGAGGTGCTCAAAGGTGTTTCGCTCAAGGCCAGGACCGGTGACGTGATCAGCCTGATCGGCGCGAGCGGCTCGGGCAAGAGCACCTTTTTGCGTTGCATCAATTTTCTGGAAACGCCCAACGATGGCGCCATGACCCTCGACGGCCAGCCGATCCGCATGGTCAGCGACCGCCACGGCATGCGCGTGGCCGACGACGCCGAACTGCAACGCTTGCGCACGCGGCTGGCGATGGTGTTCCAGCACTTCAACCTGTGGAGCCACATGAGCGTGCTGGAGAACATCACCATGGCTCCGCGCCGGGTGTTGGGCTGCAGTAAGAAGGACGCCGAAGACCGCGCCCGCCGTTACCTGGACAAGGTCGGCCTGCCGGCTCGCGTGGCCGATCAGTACCCGGCGTTTCTCTCCGGCGGGCAGCAACAGCGCGTCGCCATCGCCCGCGCATTGGCGATGGAGCCGGAGGTGATGCTGTTCGACGAGCCCACCTCGGCCCTCGATCCGGAACTGGTGGGCGAAGTGCTGAAGGTGATCCAGGGCCTGGCGGAGGAAGGCCGCACCATGATCATGGTCACGCACGAAATGAGCTTTGCGCGCAAAGTGTCCAGCCAGGTGCTGTTTCTGCACAAAGGCCTGGTGGAGGAGCAAGGCGCGCCGGAAGACGTGCTGGGTAACCCCAAGAGCGAGCGCCTGCAACAGTTCCTGAGCGGTAATTTGAAGTAAACCTTTGTGATGCCTGGGGGGTCTGTGGAATAAGCCCTCCAGAGCGTCAGCCGCCGCATGGCAAAACCCCACGACTTCGCCAGGCAATGGTTCGCCGCCAAAGGCTGGAAACCGTTCGCCTTCCAAAAAGCCGTGTGGACGGCGGTCAAGGAGGGAAATTCCGGCTTGCTGCATGCCAGCACCGGTGCCGGCAAGACTTACGCACTGTGGTTTGCCGCGCTCAATCGCTTCGCCATCACGCGCCCACCGGCCACCGGCAAACGCAAGCCACCGGCCGAGCCGCTGACGGTGTTGTGGATCACGCCGATGCGAGCCCTCGCCGCCGACACCGCGCGCGCCTTGGAAGCGCCGCTGGCGGCGTTGCAAATCCCGTGGAGTGTCGGCCTGCGCACCGGCGACACCAGTAGCGCTGAGCGCGCCCGACAAACCCGTCGCCAGCCGACCACACTGATCACCACCCCGGAAAGCCTGACCCTGATGCTGGCCCGCGCCGACAGCGAAGCCAGCCTGGCCCATGTGCGCATGGTGGTAGTGGATGAATGGCACGAACTGATCGGCAACAAACGTGGGGTGCAGTTGCAACTGGCCCTGGCGCGCTTGCGACGTTGGCAGCCTGAATTGCTGGTGTGGGGGATTTCCGCGACGCTGGGCAATCAATCCCACGCTTTGGAGGTACTGGTCCCACAAGGCGGAGGAATCAATGTGCAGGGGCAAACGGCCAAGGCGCTGCACGTCGATACGCTGTTGCCACCCGTGGCTGAGCGCTTCCCCTGGGCCGGACATATTGGTTTGAAAATGCTGCCGCAGGTGGTGGCCGAGGTGGACACCAGCAGCAGTTGCCTGGTGTTCACCAACACCCGGGCACAGTCGGAAATCTGGTACCAGGCATTGCTCGATGCGCGGCCGGATTGGGCCGGAGTGATAGCCCTTCACCATGGTTCGTTGTCCCGGGAGACGCGCGACTGGGTCGAACGGGCGCTGAAAGACGGGCAACTCAAGGCGGTGGTGTGCACCTCGAGCCTGGACCTGGGGGTGGATTTTCTGCCGGTCGAGCGCGTGCTGCAGATCGGTTCGGCCAAGGGCGTGGCGCGCCTGATGCAGCGCGCCGGGCGCTCCGGCCACGCACCCGGGCGGCCGTCGCGGGTGACGCTGGTGCCGACTCACAGCCTGGAACTGATCGAAGCCGCGGCGGCGCAGGATGCAATTGCCGAGCGACGCATCGAAGCCAGGGAATCTCCTTACAAACCACTGGATGTGCTCGTACAACACTTGGTGAGTATGGCCTTGGGTGGCGGCTTTATGCCCGCATCGTTGCTGGAGGAAGTACGCGGCGCCTGGGCCTATCGCGACCTCACTGACGCCGACTGGGCCTGGGCCCTGGGCTTTGTGCGCCACGGCGGCTTATCACTGACCGCTTACCCGGATTACCGCCGCGTGGAGCCCGACGAGCACGGCATCTGGCGGGTGCCGGATGCACGGTTGGCCAGGCGCCATCGCATGAGCGTGGGCACTATCGTCAGCGATGCGAGCATCCAGCTTAAATTCTGGAGCAAGGGCGGTGGCGGCAAGAACCTGGGCAGTGTGGAAGAAGGCTTTATTGCGCGACTCAAACCGGGGGACGGTTTCCTGTTTGCCGGTCGCTTGTTGGAGCTGGTGCGGGTGGAAAACATGACCGCCTACGTACGCCGCAGTACCGCCAAAAAGGCCGCAGTGCCGCGTTGGAATGGCGGGCGCATGCCCCTTTCCAACGAACTGGCCCAGGCCGTGGTGGAACGCTTCGATGCCGCTGCCCAGGGTCACTTCGACGGCCCGGAGATGCAGGCGGTACAACCACTCCTGCAGACGCAGCTGCGTTGGTCCGGCCTGCCGACCCGCGCGCACTTGCTGGCCGAAGCCCTGAAATCCCGCGAGGGTTGGCACCTGTTCCTTTACCCGTTCGCCGGGCGCCAGGTGCACCTGGGCCTGGCCAGTTTGCTGGCGTGGCGCGTCAGCCAGGGGCAACCCGTTACATTCTCCATCGCGGTCAACGACTATGGCCTGGAATTGCTCAGCGCCACTCCGGTGGATTGGCCCGCGCTGTTGAACGCCCCGCTGCTGAGCCCGGACCGCTTGCTGGAGGACGTCGCCGCCAGCCTGAACGCCGGTGAACTGGCCCTGCGGCGCTTTCGCGAAATCGCGCGCATCGCCGGGCTGGTGTTTGCCGGCTACCCAGGCGCGCCGAAAAGCACCCGGCAAGTGCAGGCCTCCAGCGGCTTGTTCTTTGAAGTGTTCAAGCAGTATGACCCGCACAACCTGTTACTGGCTCAGGCCGGCGAAGAAGTATTGCGCGACGAATTGGACATTCGTCGACTTGAAGCGGCGCTACGGCACCTGTCCACTCTGACACTGGAGCTGCACCTGATTGAACGGCCCACGCCCCTGGCATTTCCGCTACTGGTGGAGCGCATGCGCGAAAGCATGAGCTCGGAAAAACTCTCGGAGCGCATCGCGCGGATGGTCAAGGATTTGGAAAAAGTCGCGGATAACGGAAAAGCTTGATGTATTGGTCAGTTCAATTGGAAGGCGAAGAGTTATGGCTGCTGGCCCAGAAGGCCATCTACTGGCCCGCGCGCCAGTGCTTGCTGGTCGCCGACGCGCATTTTGGCAAGGCATCGGCCTATCGCAGCCTGGGACAGCCGGTGCCCCAAGGCACCACCACCGACAACCTGGCGCGCCTGGACCGAGTGCTGGAGGTATTCGATTGTGCGCAAGTGGTGTTTCTGGGTGACTTCCTGCACGGCCCTGGCTCCCATGCCAGCGGTACGTTGGGCGCGCTGCGGGCGTGGCGCGAACAGCATCGTGACCTGCCGCTGACGTTGATTCGCGGCAATCACGATAAGCGTGCGGGTGACCCGCCTGGCGACCTCGGGATCGACGTGGTGCCAGAACCGCTGTTGATGGGTCCGTTTGCCTTGCAGCACGAACCCGACGCTCATCCCAGCCACCATGTGCTGGCAGGTCATGTGCATCCGGTGTACCGCTTGCGCGGCAAGGGGCGCCAGAGCCTGCGCCTGCCCTGCTTTCAGCTCGGGCCACGGGTCAGCCTGCTACCGGCGTTCGGGGCGTTTACAGGGGGCTATGCGGTCGAGCCGGACGCCGATCACCGAATTCTGGTGATCGGCGATCAGGAGGTATGGCCTGTCAGGTGATGCAGGCCAATCCTAAAGGCTTCAAGCAACGGGCACGGGTGGCGGCTCGTCCGGCAGGGTAGGCTCACCGGGCTCGGTGGGCTCGGTGGGCTGCGGGTAATCCGGCTCAGGTTGGCCGGGGATGCCGCCCGCATAGGCAGGATCGGCCATCAGAGACCATGCCAGAACGCCAATCTGATTGGGTTCAAGGCGAGCGAGTTCTGCGCTGATTCGGGGGTCGATCTTCATAAGGTACTCCTCAAGCGTGGCTCGACACGTTTTACACGTGCCGAGGCAGTACACCCAATAGAGTCACTTTCTTCAGACTAATTCCCTTTGCGTGTCGGAGCTTTCGATCAAGCGCGCGGCAGCGTAACGCCGAGCTGGCCCTGATACTTGCCGCCACGGTCCTTGTATGACACTTCACAGGCCTCGTCGGACTGCAGGAACAGCATCTGCGCCACCCCTTCGTTGGCGTAGATTTTCGCCGGCAACGTGGTGGTGTTGGAGAACTCCAGCGTCACGTGGCCTTCCCATTCCGGCTCAAGGGGGGTCACGTTAACGATAATGCCGCAACGGGCGTAGGTGCTTTTGCCGAGGCAGATGGTCAGCACGTCGCGCGGGATACGAAAGAACTCCACGGTGCGCGCCAGCGCGAACGAGTTCGGCGGGATAATGCACACATCGCTCTTGATATCGACGAAGCTTTTTTCATCGAAGTTTTTCGGATCGACGGTTGCCGAATTGATATTGGTGAACACCTTGAATTCATCGGCGCAACGCACGTCGTAGCCGTAGCTGGACACACCGTACGAAATCAGGCGTTCGGCGCCCTCTCCACGCATCTGGCGCTCGACAAAGGGTTCGATCATGCCGTGCTCTTGCGCCATGCGGCGAATCCACTTGTCCGATTTGATGCTCATGGCGGGTGTCCTGAATAGCGAGGTGGAAAAATTCTGTGAGGCATCTTACCGGGGCCGGCGTTGGGGTTCAAAGGGCGTGGGGGTTTTCTTGATGAATGCGCCTTGGACCTGGAGCCGCAGCCAGCGGGGCCGGGAGCCATCGTGCTGCGTGGGGTGTCGGTAAATACCACCGCCAGTCACGAAAATAGAGAAACCTTCGGAAATACCATTGGCACGTTCCGGAAAAAGGGTTAAGGTGGCGCCACTGTGCTGCTTGTGTCACTGAGAATCTCTACACGATATGTTGAATTTCGATCCAACCATCTCCAAGAATTTTTCCTGCTCTTTGCACTCAGTCTCGGCCAGGGCTTTTCCTGAGTCGCAGTTAACTTTGTCCAAGGAGATACACCATGTCTAATCGCCAAACTGGTACCGTTAAGTGGTTCAACGATGAAAAAGGTTTCGGCTTCATCACTCCACAATCCGGTGACGACCTGTTCGTTCACTTCAAAGCTATCCAATCCGACGGCTTCAAAAGCCTGAAAGAAGGCCAACAGGTTTCTTTCATCGCTACCCGCGGTCAGAAAGGCATGCAAGCTGAAGAAGTTCAAGTTATCTAACTTGTACTGACTTAGTCGAAAAGACCCCGCCCTTAAAAGCGGGGTTTTTTTATGCCTGGGATTTGGTATCCAAACCCACTTGATGCCTGAAATAAAAATGTGGAAGGGGGCTAGCCGCCGATGGCGGGTCAGCAGTCACATTTGCATTGACTGTCACACCGCTATCGGGGGCAAGCCCCTCCCACATTCAGGCATTCAAGCAGACGCTATTGAAACAGCGACTCACTCGACAGGCCATTTTTCTCCAGGATCTCACGCAGGCGCTTGAGCCCTTCAACCTGGATCTGCCGCACCCGCTCGCGGGTCAGACCGATCTCCAGACCTACATCCTCCAAGGTACTGCTCTCATGGCCGCGCAGGCCGAAACGGCGAATCACCACTTCACGCTGCTTGTCCGTAAGTTCAGACAACCACTGGTCAATGCTTTGGGACAGATCATCGTCCTGCAACAGCTCACAAGGGTCTGTAGGGCGATCATCCGTGAGGGTATCCAGCAGGGTTTTATCCGAATCCGGACCCAGCGAGACGTCGACCGAAGACACGCGCTCGTTAAGACCAAGCATGCGCTTGACCTCCGCTACCGGTTTTTCCAGCAGGTTGGCGATTTCTTCGGGTGAGGGTTCATGATCGAGTTTTTGTGTCAGCTCACGCGCCGCCCGCAGGTAGACGTTGAGCTCTTTGACCACATGGATCGGCAACCGGATCGTGCGGGTCTGATTCATGATCGCCCGTTCGATGGTCTGACGAATCCACCAGGTGGCGTAGGTCGAAAAACGGAAGCCGCGTTCAGGATCGAACTTTTCCACTGCTCGAATCAGGCCAAGATTGCCCTCCTCGATCAGGTCCAACAGGGACAGCCCACGATTGACGTAGCGCCGGGCAATTTTCACTACCAGCCGCAGGTTGCTTTCAATCATGCGCTTGCGCCCAGCCGGATCGCCTTTTTGCGACAAGCGCGCAAAATGGACTTCCTCTTCAGGGGTAAGCAGAGGGGAAAAGCCGATTTCATTGAGGTACAGCTGGGTCGCATCAAGCGCCCGGGTGTAATCAATGTATTTGTGTTGCTTTAACGCGGAGGAGTTCTTGGATTTGGTTCGAACTGAAGGTGTAGCAGGTCCCTCATTCGACATCGATTCCATAGCGATGCTGGTCTCCATAAGGAGAACCTCATCGTCGATGTCAAACTCCGGCGCTTCTTTACTGAGAGCCATTGTTATAGTCCTTTGGTGAGTTCGACCTCAAGCTCAAGCGACGCCTTTATCCTTGGCAACGCTGGAGCCTGTTCCTTCTACGCTAGGAACAGGCTGGCAACACATCAACGACGGGGTAGGAATTGCAATGGATCTACAGGCTTCCCTTGACGGCGAATCTCAAAGTGCAGTTTCACCCGGTCCGTACCAGTTGACCCCATTTCGGCAATTGTCTGTCCGACTTTGACCTGCTGTCCCTCCCGAACCAACAGCCTGCGGTTGTGACCGTAAGCACTGACGTAGGTGTCACTGTGTTTGATGATGACGAGTTCGCCGTAACCCCGTAGACCACTCCCGGCGTACACCACTGTCCCATCAGACGCAGCTAAAACAGGCTGTCCCAAATCCCCGGCGATATCAATGCCTTTATTCAAACTACCGTTTGAAGAGAATTTTCCAATCAACACTCCGTTTGAGGGCCATCCCCAACCGGTCGGCGCAGGCCCCGCAGGTGGCAACGGCGCGGGTGCCGGCTTGTTTGCGGGGGTCGGCACCGCCGTTCCCGCAGGCCGCGTAGTGATGGTGGTTTTGCTGGAAGACGAGGCCGAAGATCCAGAGGTTGTCACAACTGTCGTAGGCGCAGAACCGCTACGCCCATCGAAGCGAATGGTCTGGCCTGGATGAATCGTATATGGCACGGGAATATTGTTTCTAGCTGCGAGCGCCTTGTAGTCCCAGCCATAACGGAAGGCAATGGAGAACAACGTATCGCCCTTGCGTACCACGTATTGTCCAGTGGTGACGGTAGGTTTTTGCGGTACCGAGCTGTTGCGGTCAACGACTCGTGCGCCACTGCTTGGCGAGCTGGAGCAGCCGACCAACACGGAACTGAAGACGAGGCCAAGCACCAGTCGCTGAAAACTTGTTTTACTCATACGCTGCGCAAGACCTGTGAGACTCACCCGCCGCTCCCTTTGTGGTGGCTGAACATGGACGCCTGTATCAGGCTGGAAAGATGACGCAAGTATAACTGGGCATTGAAGTTTTACCGGCACGCGTGCGAAACGAATCTTTGAGCGTGCCGAATGTATCCACCCGTCATGCTGACTTGATAGACCCCGCCGTAAGACACATCCGCGCCAGCAGAATTCACTGGCCGCGCAAATAGATCAGGCCAGCGGGCCGTTGAGCAACGGCACAAAGCGCACGGCTCCCAGGATATGCCGGGAAAAGCCTTCATCCTCACGAACGATAAGCATCAGTTGCTGCACTTCGCCGGAGCCGACCGGAATGACCAGGCGCCCACCCGGTGCCAATTGGTCGAGCAGGGCCTGCGGCACGTCGGTGGCCACGGCGGTGACGATGATGCCGTTATACGGCGCCAGCGCCGGCCAGCCTTCCCAGCCGTCCCCCCAACGAAACACCACGTTGCGCAGGTTCAGCTCAACCAGGCGCTCCTTGGCGCGGTCCTGCAACACCTTGATGCGCTCCACCGAAAACACCCGTTCCACCAACTGCGACAGCACCGCCGTCTGGTAACCGGAACCGGTGCCGATTTCCAGCACCTTGTCCAACGGGCCCGCCGCCAACAGCAGCTCGCTCATGCGCGCCACCATGTACGGCTGGGAAATCGTCTGGTTATGCCCGATGGGCAGCGCGGTGTCTTCATAGGCGCGATGGGCCAGGGCCTCATCGACAAACAGGTGCCGCGGCGTGCGCCGGATCACTTCCAGCACTTGGGCGTTGGACAGCCCCTCTTCGTAGAGACGCTGGATCAGCCGCTCGCGGGTACGCTGGGAGGTCATGCCGATGCCGCGACGCAATAGATCGTCTTGTTCACGTGCCATCAGCGCAACCCCTCCAGCCAGCCATCGAGACCACTGAAGGCATCACTGAAGGTGCGATCGAGTTGCAACGGTGTAATCGACACATAACCTTGCATTACCGCGTGAAAATCCGTGCCGGGGCCGCCATCTTCGGCGTCGCCGGCGGCCGCGATCCAATAACCCTCCCTGCCACGCGGGTCCACCACCTTCAACGGCGCCGCCGCGCGGGCGCGGTGGCCCAGGCGCGTGAGCTGGATACCACGAATATGGTCCAACGGCAGGTTGGGAACGTTGACGTTCAGCACCGTGCGCGGCGGCAGGTCCAGGGAAGCGTGGGCCTCCACCATCAGGCGCGCAAAATGCGCGGCGGTCGGCAGGTTGTCGAGCTGGCGTGAGGCGAAGGAGAAGGCGAACGAGGTACGCCCCAGGAAACGCCCTTCCAGGGCAGCGGCCACGGTGCCGGAATACAGCACGTCATCGCCCAGGTTGGCGCCGAGGTTGATGCCCGACACCACCAGATCCGGCTCCTGCTCCAACAGGCTGTTGATCGCCAGGTGTACGCAGTCGGTAGGGGTGCCGTTCACGCTGATAAAGCCATTGGCCAGAACCTGCGGGTGCAGGGGACGGTCGAGCGTCAGCGAACTGCTGGCGCCGCTCCTGTCCTGGTCGGGGGCGACCACTATGCACTCGGCGTAATCCTGCAGCGCGGCATGGAGCGCGGCAAGGCCGGGTGCGGTGGCACCGTCATCGTTTGATATCAGAATACGCATGGGCTGTCCGTCTGCCCCACCGGCACCAGATCAACAAGCTCGCGCACCAAGACAGTGGCGAAGCATCCGGCCGGCAGGACGAATTCCAATTGCAGAATGTCAGGCCGGGGATAATGCCACGTCAACCCGCTAATGGGCAGTCGAAGAATGCGACGTTCCTGGCTCATGCCCGCCTTGACCAGCCAATCGCGCAGGTCGGCCTCACTGGCGGCGACCGCCTGTTCCAGCTCGAAGGTGGCACCCGCGGCAGGTGAATCGCCCTCGCCCCACTGCGGCCCCGTCGGGTGCAGGTCCAGGATCGCCAGGCGCGGATCGCTGCACTCGGCTTCACCGGCCGGAAAAAAACTGCGGCTGTCGGTAAAGGCGAGCAAATCGCCCACCTGGGCGCGCTGCCAGGAGCCGTCGGCGACTCGCGCCGCCAGGACTTTGTTGAACAGGAAACTGCGCGCGGTGGACAGCAGCCGCGAGCGCACATTGCGCTGCTCGGGCAAGGCCTTGCGCGCCGCCCAGTCGCGAGCGTCGACGACGTTGCCACCGTTATGCCCAAAGCGCTGGGTACCGAAATAGTTGGGGATGCCGTGCTTGGCGATCTGCTGCAAGCGGGCGTCGATCGCGGCGGTATCCGCGGCCAATTGAGTCAGACGCAAGGTGAAGCCGTTGGCCGAATGCGCGCCGCGCTGCAGCTTGCGTTTATGGCGCGCGGTTTTGAGGATGGTGAGGCTGTCGTTTTGCGCCGCGCTCATGTCCGGGTCGGCCTTGCCCGGCAATTGCACGCTGAACCACTGTCGGGTCAGCGCCTGGCGATCCTTGAGTCCGGCATAGCTGACAGTGCGCAACGGCACGCCGGCCGCCTTGGCTATCCGCCGCGCCGCCTCTTCGGTGTTCAAGCCGCGCTTTTCCACCCACAGCCACAGGTGCTCGCCCTCGCCGGTCAGCGGGATGTCGAGCACTTCGTCCACTTGGAAGTCTTCGGCCGTGGCTTTCAGTACCGCGCTGCCCAGCGCTTCGCCATAGGCCCGCGGGCCCAGCAGTTGCAGGTCAGTCATGCGCGCAGCAACAAGGCGACGGAGTGCACCGCGATGCCCTCTTCACGACCGGTGAACCCGAGTTTTTCGGTGGTGGTGGCTTTCACGTTGACTTGATCCACTTCAATTTGCAGGTCTGCGGCTATCAGTGCACGCATCGATTCGATATGGGGCGCCATTTTCGGTGCCTGGGCGACAATGGTGTTATCGACATTGCCGACCTTCCAGCCTTTGGCATGGATCAGGCCGACCACATGGCGCAGCAGCACGCGGCTGTCGGCGCCCTTGAAAGTGGGGTCGGTGTCTGGGAAGTGCTTGCCGATATCACCCAATGCCGCCGCGCCGAGCAATGCATCGCTCAAGGCATGCAGGACGACATCGCCGTCGGAATGCGCCAGCAATCCGTGGTGGTGCGCAATGCGCACACCGCCCAGGGTAATGAAATCGCCCTCAGCGAAACGGTGCACATCGTAGCCGTGGCCAATACGCATAAAAAAACGCCCCGATTTAATTCAGGGCGTGATTCTACCTACTTTTTTCTCACATTAACCGAGCAAAGCACGTGCGTGATGCCGCAAATGATCTTCGATGAAGCTGGCAATGAAAAAGTAGCTGTGGTCGTAGCCTGGTTGCAGGCGCAGTTCCAGCGGATGGTTGGCCGCCTTCGCGGCCTGGCGCAGCGCTTCAGGCTTGAGCTGCACGGCGAGGAAATCGTCGCGATCGCCTTGATCCACCAGTAATGGAAGTTTGTGCGAGGTTTCGCTGATCAGCACGCAGGCATCCCACTCACGCCATTTGGAACGTTCTTCGCCCAGGTAGCGGGAAAAGGCTTTCTGGCCCCATGGGCAGTCCATGGGGTTGCTGATCGGCGAAAAAGCCGACACTGAAAGGTAACGCTCCGGGTTGCGCAACGCACACACCAATGCGCCATGTCCGCCCATGGAGTGGCCGCTGATGCCGCGCTTATCGGACGCCGGGAAGTGTGCCTCCACCAACGCCGGCAATTCCTGCACCACGTAGTCATGCATCCGATAGTGCTTGGCCCAGGGTTCCTGGGTGGCGTTCAGGTAGAAGCCGGCGCCGAGGCCGAAGTCCCAGGCGTTGTCAGGATCACCCGGCACGCCGGGGCCGCGGGGGCTGGTGTCCGGCGCCACGATGATCAACCCCAGTTCCGCCGCCATGCGCTGGGCACCGGCTTTGTGCATGAAGTTCTCATCGGTGCAGGTCAGGCCGGACAGCCAGTACAGCACCGGCAGCTTGCCGCCCTGCTCCGCTTGCGGCGGCAGGTAGACGGCGAAGGTCATGTCGCAACCGAGCACGTGGGAATTGTGTTTGTAGCGTTTGTGCCAGCCGCCAAAACTCTTCTGGCAGGAGATATTTTCCAGGGTCATGGGAGTGCTCCCAGCTGCAAGTGGCAAGCTTCAAACGGCAAGTAAGGCGTGCACCCACTTGCTGCTGATAGCTTGCCGCTCGCCGCTGCTTCAAAAGTGAATGACGGTACGAATGCTCTTGCCTTCATGCATCAGGTCAAACGCTTTGTTGATATCTTCCAGGCCCATGGTGTGGGTGATGAAGGTATCCAGCGGGATTTCGCCGGTCTGGGCCATTTCCACGTAGCTTGGCAATTCGCTGCGACCGCGTACGCCGCCAAACGCCGAACCGCGCCAGACGCGACCGGTGACCAGTTGGAACGGACGGGTAGCGATTTCCTGGCCGGCCCCGGCTACGCCGATGATCACCGATTCGCCCCAGCCTTTGTGGCAGCACTCAAGCGCGGCCCGCATCAATTGGACATTGCCGATGCACTCGAAGGAAAAATCCACGCCGCCATCCGTCAGGTCGACGATCACGTCCTGGATCGGGCGGTCGTAGTCTTTCGGGTTAATGCAGTCGGTTGCACCCAGTTGCTTGGCGATTTCGAACTTGGCCGGGTTAATGTCGATGGCGATGATACGTCCGGCCTTGGCCTTGACCGCCCCGATCACTGCAGACAGGCCAATGCCCCCCAGGCCGAAGATGGCCACGGTGTCGCCTGGCTTGACCTTGGCGGTGTTGATCACCGCACCGATACCGGTGGTGACGCCGCAACCGAGCAGGCAGACCTTTTCCAACGGTGCCTCTTTAGGAATCTTGGCCACGGAAATTTCCGGGAGCACGGTGTACTCGGAAAACGTCGAGGTGCCCATGTAGTGGAAAATCGGCTGCCCTTTGTAGGAGAAACGCGTAGTGCCATCGGGCATCAAGCCTTTGCCCTGGGTGGCGCGAATGGCCTGGCACAGGTTGGTCTTGCCCGAGCGACAGAATTTGCACTGGCCGCATTCCGGGGTGTACAGCGGGATCACATGGTCACCCACCGCTACTGAAGTCACGCCCTCGCCGATGGCCTCGACCACCGCACCGCCTTCATGGCCAAGGATGGACGGGAAAATGCCTTCCGGGTCGGCGCCCGACAGCGTATAGGCGTCGGTATGGCACACGCCGGACGCGACCACGCGCAACAGTACTTCGCCGGCCTTTGGCATGGCGACATCCACTTCTACGATCTCAAGGGGTTTCTTGGCTTCGAAGGCTACGGCGGCGCGGGACTTGATCATCCGGAAATCTCCATCGGGTTGAAAACTGAAGCGATGAGTGTAAAACATGACCGGCTGATTAATAATCCGGCCAAAAGCAAAACTTTATTGCTGTACAGGGATAATCGCCATGCAGGACAACCGCTGGGAAGGCATTGATGAGTTCGTCGCGGTCGCCGAATGCAACCAGTTCACCGCCGCCGCCGAACGCCTGGGGGTTTCGTCGTCCCATATCAGCCGGCAAGTTGCGCGCCTGGAAGACCGGCTGCAGACGCGGCTGCTCTACCGAAGCACCCGCAAGGTCACACTGACAGAGGCCGGTCAGACCTTTCTGCAACACTGCCAGCGCCTGCAGGATGGACGCGAAGAAGCCTTGCGCGCGGTGGGCGACCTGACCAGCGAACCCAAGGGCATGTTGCGCATGACCTGTGCCGTGGCTTACGGCGAGCGTTTTATCGTGCCATTGGTGACGCGATTCATGGGGCTTTATCCGCAACTGCGGGTGGATATCGAGCTGAGCAACCGCCAACTGGATCTGGTGCACGAAGGCCTCGATCTGGCGATTCGCCTGGGGCGCCTGCAAGACTCAAGCATGGTCGCCAGCCGCCTCGCGCCTCGGCGAATGTACCTGTGTGCGTCACCGTCCTACCTGGCCCGGTACGGCCGGCCGCATAGCTTGTCGGAATTGAGTCGGCACAATTGCCTGATCGGCAGCTCGGACATCTGGCAACTGGCCCAGGACGGGCGCGAATTTTCCCAACGGGTACAGGGAAACTGGCGCTGCAACAGTGGGCAAGCCGTGTTGGATGCGGCGCTGCAAGGGGTCGGGTTGTGCCAACTGCCGGACTATTACGTGCTGGAGCACTTGCACAGCGGCGCGTTGGTGTCGCTGCTGGAGGCGCATCAACCACCGAATACCGCGGTGTGGGCGCTGTATCCGCAGCAACGACATTTGTCGCCAAAGGTCAGGAAGTTGGTGGATTTTTTGAAGGAGGGGTTGGCCGAGCGGCCGGAGTACAGCGGTTGAGTATTGGGTGTCCGGGCGGGCCTCATTGCGGGCAAGCCTGGCTCCCACAGTTGACCGAGTTGCCTGGGGGAGAACGTGATCGAATGTGGGAGCTGGCTTGCCTGCGATGAACTCGACCCGGTGCAACTGACTACCGGCGATTGGCCCAACGCAGCCGCAGCCACTCCAGGTCTTCCGGCCGGGTCACCTTGATATTGTCCGAGCGCCCTTCGATCAAGCGCGGCGCCTGCCCGGACCATTCCATGGCCGAGGCCTCGTCGGTGATCAGCGCATCGGCCACCAGGCTGTCGGCCAACGCGCGGTGCAAGGCTCCGAGGCGGAACATCTGCGGCGTATAGGCTTGCCAGATCAAGCTGCGGTCGACGGTTTCCACCACCCGCCCCTGCTTGTCGACGCGCTTGAGGGTATCGCGAGCCGGCACCGCCAGCAGGCCACCGACCGGATCGTCCGCCAACTCAGCCAGTAACTTATCGAGATCATCACGGCTCAGGTTAGGCCGCGCCGCATCATGCACCAACACCCAATCGTCATCGCTGGCGCCCAGGGCATTGAGGTGCAGCAGTGCATTGAGCACCGAGCCCGAGCGCTGCGAACCACCGTCCGCACGTTGGATACGCGGGTCAGCGGCACATGCCAGGTTGGGCCAATACGGATCATCAACAGCAAGACTGACCACCAGGCCCTTGAGCAGAGGGTGGTCAAGAAAACAGCCCAGGCTGTGTTCAAGAATAGTGCGCCCGCCCAATTGCAAGTACTGCTTGGGACGGTCCGCGGCCATACGGGCACCGACGCCCGCGGCAGGAATCACGGCCCAGAAGGCCGGCAAACGATAGCTCATTGGGCCAACTGGTAGAGGGTTTCACCCTCCTTGACCATGCCCAACTCATGGCGAGCCCGTTCTTCAACGGTCTCCGTGCCCTTTTTCAACTCAAGCACTTCGGCGTCGAGGACGCGGTTGCGCTCCAGCAGGCGTTCGTTTTCGGCGTGCTGGTCGGCAATTTGTTGGGTCAGGTCTTTTACCTGCGCGAAGCTGCCGTTACCTACCCATAGGCGGTACTGCAGGCCAGCCAGCAGCAGGAGCAAGACGAGAAACAACCAATTGGGACTGCGCATCGAATATCGGGTATCCAGTGGAAAAAGACAGCCATGCATCACTTTTGGAGCAACTGATAGCACGAAGCCTGGAAGAACCAGGCTTGTGCTAGATAGTCACCAGATTAACGCCGAAATTCACATTGCCGTGAGTTTTCCGACGCAATCCGCCGACTTTTTACCATGTGACGCTCAGCCGCGAAACTCACCGCGACCGTTGTACTTGGCTTTGCCGGCCAGTTGCTCTTCGATACGCAGCAATTGGTTGTACTTGGAAACACGGTCGGAGCGGCACAGCGAACCGGTCTTGATCTGACCAGCCGAGGTGCCCACGGCCAGGTCGGCAATGGTCGAATCTTCGGTTTCGCCGGAACGGTGCGAGATTACGGCGGTGTAGCCGGCGGCCTTGGCCATCTGGATGGCTTCCAGGGTTTCGGTCAAGGTGCCGATCTGGTTGAACTTGATCAGGATCGAGTTGGCGATCTTTTTATCGATGCCTTCTTTCAGGATCTTGGTGTTGGTCACGAACAGGTCGTCGCCCACCAGTTGGACTTTTTCGCCGATCTTGTCGGTGAGGATTTTCCAGCCGTCCCAGTCGGACTCGTCCAGGCCGTCTTCGATCGAGATGATCGGGTAGCGCTGGGTCAGGCCCTTCAGGTACTCGGCAAAACCTTCGGAGTTGAATACCTGGCCTTCGCCGGACAGGTTGTACTTGCCGTCTTCGTAGAATTCACTGGCCGCGCAGTCCAGCGCCAGGGTCACGTCGGTGCCCAGGGTGTAGCCGGCGTTGGCCACGGCTTCGGAGATAACCTTGAGGGCATCTTCGTTGGAGGCCAGGTTTGGGGCGAAACCACCCTCGTCACCGACCGCGGTGCTCAGGCCACGGGCCTTCAGCACAGCCTTGAGGTGATGGAAAATCTCGGTGCCCATGCGCAGGCCTTCGGAGAAGGTCTTGGCGCCAACCGGCTGCACCATGAATTCCTGGATGTCGACGTTATTATCGGCGTGCTCGCCACCGTTGATGATGTTCATCATCGGCACCGGCATCGAGTAGACACCTGGAGTGCCGTTCAGGTTGGCAATGTGCGCGTACAGCGGCAGGTCCTGATCCTGGGCAGCGGCCTTGGCGGCGGCCAGGGACACGGCGAGGATGGCGTTAGCGCCCAGGCTGCCTTTGTTGTCGGTGCCGTCGAGCTTGATCATCGCGTGATCCAGCGCTTTCTGGTCCAGCGGGTCTTTACCCAACAGCAGGTCACGGATCGGGCCATTGATGTTGGCTACTGCCTTGAGGACACCCTTGCCCAGGTAACGGCTCTTGTCGCCATCACGCAGTTCCAGCGCTTCGCGCGAACCGGTGGAAGCACCGGACGGCGCGCAGGCGCTGCCGATGATGCCGTTATCGAGAAGCACGTCGGCTTCGACGGTGGGGTTGCCACGGGAGTCGAGAACTTCACGACCTTTGATGTCGACGATTTTTGCCATTGTTGTAAACACTCCAAAGTTGACGAAAACGCTCTATACCGCTCGATTTAACTTGTCGCGCACATTGCAATATTTGGAACAAACTTGCCAGTCATAGTGCCCTCTCAGGGCTCATTGCGAGCAAGCTCGGCTCCCGCACGGAGAAAGCGCAGTTATGCGGTCTCTACCGTCGGAAAACTCTTTACCAGCTCATCCAACTGCTTGAGCTGTGCCAGGAACGGCTCCAACTTGTCCAGGCGCAGGGCGCAAGGACCGTCGCACTTGGCATTGTCGGGGTCCGGGTGGGCTTCCAGGAACAGGCCGGCCAGGGATTGGCTCATGCCCGCCTTGGCCAGGTCGGTGACCTGGGCACGACGCCCGCCGGCGGAGTCCGAGCGACCACCGGGCATTTGCAGCGCGTGGGTCACGTCGAAGAACACCGGGTATTCGAACTGTTTCATGATGCCGAAACCGAGCATGTCCACCACGAGGTTGTTGTAGCCGAAGCTCGAACCGCGCTCGCAGAGAATCAACTGGTCGTTACCCGCCTCCACGCACTTGCTCAGGATGTGCTTCATTTCCTGAGGCGCGAGGAACTGGGCTTTCTTGATATTGATCACAGCGCCGGTCTTGGCCATCGCAACGACCAGGTCGGTCTGGCGCGACAGGAAGGCCGGCAACTGGATGATGTCGCACACCTCGGCGACCACGGCAGCCTGTTCAGGCTCGTGGACATCGGTGATGATCGGCACGCCGAAGGCTTGCTTGATGTCCTGGAAGATCCGCATGCCTTCTTCAAGGCCCGGGCCACGATAGGAGGTTACGGACGAACGGTTGGCCTTGTCGAAGCTGGCCTTGAACACATAAGGAATACCCAGTTTCTGGGTAACCCGCACGTATTCTTCACAGACCTGCATCGCCATGTCACGGCTTTCCAGGACGTTCATGCCGCCGAACAGCACCATGGGCTTGTCGTTGGCAATCTCGATGTCGCCTACGCGAATGATCTTCTGGGCCATCAGGTTTACGCCTTTTTCTGATGTTGCGTCAGTGCAGCTTTGACGAAACCGCTGAACAGTGGGTGACCATCACGTGGAGTCGAGGTGAACTCAGGGTGGAACTGGCAGGCCACAAACCACGGATGATCCGGCGCCTCGACCACTTCAACCAGCGCGCCATCGCCGGAGCGACCGGAAATTTTCAGGCCGGCTTCTTTGATCTGCGGCAGCAGGTTGTTGTTCACTTCATAGCGATGGCGGTGACGCTCGACGATCACGTCCTTGCCGTAGCAATCGTGAACCAGCGAGCCCGGCTCCAGCAGGCAATCCTGCGCGCCCAGGCGCATGGTGCCACCCAGATCGGAGGCTTCGGTACGCACTTCGACCGCACCGGTGGCGTCTTCCCACTCGGTGATCAGGCCCACGACCGGGTGACCACTCTTGCTGTCGAACTCGGTGGAGTTGGCGTCTTTCCAGCCCAGCACGTTACGGGCGAACTCGATAACGGCCACTTGCATGCCCAGGCAGATACCCAGGTACGGCACTTTGTTTTCACGGGCGTACTGCACGGCGGTGATCTTGCCTTCCACGCCACGCAGGCCGAAACCGCCAGGCACGAGGATCGCATCCACGCCTTCGAGCAGCGCGGTGCCCTGGTTCTCGATGTCTTCGGAATCGATATAGCGCAGGTTGACCTTGGTGCGGTTGCTGATACCGGCGTGGCTCATCGCTTCGATCAGCGACTTGTACGCGTCCAGTAATTCCATGTACTTGCCGACCATGGCGATGGTGACTTCGTGCTCGGGGTTGAGCTTGGCGTCGACCACCGCTTCCCACTCGGACAGGTCCGCGCCGTTGCACTGCAGGCCGAAACGCTCGACCACAAAATCGTCCAGGCCCTGCGAATGCAGGATGCCCGGGATCTTGTAGATGGTGTCGGCGTCTTCCAGGGCAATCACCGCACGTTCTTCAACGTTAGTGAACTGCGCGATCTTGCGACGCGAGGAAATATCGATCGGGTGATCGGAGCGGCATACCAGCACGTCCGGCTGCAGGCCGATGGAACGCAGTTCCTTGACCGAGTGCTGGGTTGGCTTGGTTTTGGTTTCGCCGGCAGTGGCGATGTACGGTACCAAGGTCAGGTGCATCAGCATCGCGCGCTTGGCGCCGACTTCGAAACGCAGCTGGCGGATGGCTTCGAGGAACGGTTGGGACTCGATGTCACCCACGGTACCGCCGATCTCGACCATCGCCACGTCGGCATCGCCCGCACCCTTGATGATGCGGCGCTTGATTTCGTCGGTGATGTGCGGGATCACCTGGATGGTTGCACCCAGGTAGTCACCACGGCGCTCTTTGCGCAGCACGTGCTCGTAGACACGGCCAGTGGTGAAGTTGTTGTTCTGGGTCATGGTCGTGCGGATGAACCGCTCGTAGTGGCCCAGGTCCAGGTCGGTCTCGGCGCCGTCGTGTGTGACGAACACTTCACCGTGCTGGAACGGGCTCATGGTGCCCGGGTCGACGTTAATGTACGGGTCCAGCTTGAGCATGGTGACTTTAAGCCCCCGCGCCTCCAGGATGGCCGCCAATGAAGCGGAGGCAATGCCTTTCCCCAATGAAGAAACAACACCGCCCGTGACGAATATGTAGCGCGTCATGAAAAACCCTAGAAGTCTGCGTTAAAGCGGTCCGAGCCGCCGGGGAAAGCGAAGAGAGGCCGAAGCCCCCGATCACCTGCATTAATCACAGTGCACCTTTCAAAAAAACCGCCGCGTGGTGACAGACCAGCAATGGAACACCGGTACGTTGATCGCTACACATTTTTTGGAATCGCCCAGCAAAGACTGCTTGGTAATCGGCAACTGCTGCGATTCAGGCGAATCCACAGAAGTTGTATCAAGAAGGGAGCGTAGTCTACCGGAAAGGCTCTATCAGCTCAAACCTTGATCGCAGGTCTGTGGCACCCAATGCAATTGCCAGCCTTCACTCGGTGCGACCCGCAGTCCAGCGAGGGTGGGCACGCCGAGCAATCGTTCGCCCTGATACAGCAGCGGCAATCTGCCACGGACGAAGCCCGGCACGCCGCTTTCGTTGAGCAAACGCTTCAGATCTCGTCGACCGCGGCCCGGCACGTCAAGGGTTTCACCGCCCTGGCGATAACGGACCTCGAACGGACCTGCCGGCGCCTTGCCGACAATTCTCAGCAGGCCATTGCCGGGTAACGGTAGCGGGTGTTGCGCATCAGGCCAGCTCACCGCGGTGTCGGAAAATTCCGACCATGAGGAAGGCAACCACCAGATGCGCTCGCCGCAACGGTGTAATTGCCCATCAGCCAGACGCCATAACGGCTGCGCGTCGTGCCGGGCATCACGCAAGGACTGCCAGCCGACCCAGTGATCGCTGTCGGGCAGGCGTGTCAGCGGACTCAGCCAATGGCGCAAGGCGTTGCGCTGCCGGGCATCGGAAAGCTCTCGCAGACAAGCAAGCATCAGGGATGGCAAGGGCAGCCAGGGAAATGGCGAGGGCTGATCGGCTGCCTGCAGATCTATCCGGGCCAACTCATCGAGCAAGCCCTGGGCTTCGTTCAAGTGTTCCGCGCTGCGGGCCAGGCGGCTGACGGCTTGCGGCCAGCGCTCGGTCAGTCTCGGAAATACGCGGTGGCGCAGGTAATTGCGGGAGAACTGAGTGTCCGTATTGGAAGGGTCGGCGATCCACTGGAGCTGATGCGCCATGGCATAGGCTTCCAGCTCGCCCCGAGAGACATGCAACAGAGGGCGCACCAAGTGACCACCCGCCAACGGACGATGCACGGGCATTGCCGTCAACCCACGTACGCCCGCGCCGCGCAACAGGCGAAACAGCAGGGTTTCGGCCTGGTCTTCACGATGCTGGGCAGTGAGCATCACCGCCCCTGCCCCCATCACCTCGGTAAACGCCTGATAACGCGCCTCACGCGCCGCACCTTCTAAACTGGCGCCGGGCTGCACCTGCACGCGCATGATACGCAGGGGCACGCCCAGGTGGTCGCAGATTGACTGACAATGGCTCGGCCATGCGTCGGCGGCGGCTTGCAAGCCATGGTGGACATGCACAGCGCTTAGAGGCGGAATAGACTCGGAGTTGGCCAGGAGATGCAGCAGAACAGTGGAATCAAGGCCGCCAGAGAAGGCGATATGCCAAGCCGGGGCGTTGCGCCACGGGGCCAGGGCGTGCAGGAGCTTGGCGGGCAAAGTCGGTTTCATCAAACGTTACCGCCGCAAATCTGAAATACGTTGACCAAGCATACACACAGCAAATATGGGAGGGGGCTCGCCCCCGATTGCTGAGTGTCAGTCACTGTATTTGCTGACTGACGTACCGCTATCGGGGGCAGGCCCCCTCCCACATTAATGCTGTTGCGACCTTAGAGACCGTAGCTCATCAGGCGCTCGTAGCGACGAGCCAGCAGCGCTTCGTTATCCAGCTTCTTGAGCATCGCCAGCTGCGAGCCCAATTCTGCACGGATGGTGGCGGCAGCTGCAGCCGGGTCGCGATGGGCGCCGCCCAAGGGCTCGGCGATCACTTTGTCAACGATACCCAGGCCTTTGAGGCGGTCGGCGGTGATACCCATGGCCTCGGCGGCGTCCGGTGCTTTTTCGGCGGTTTTCCACAGGATCGAAGCGCAACCTTCGGGCGAGATCACCGCGTAGGTCGAATATTGCAGCATGTTCAACTGGTCGCAGACGCCAATCGCCAGCGCACCGCCGGAACCGCCTTCACCAATCACGGTGGCGATGATCGGGGTCTTCAGGCGCGACATGACACGCAGGTTCCAGGCAATCGCTTCGCTCTGGTTGCGCTCTTCGGCGTCAATGCCTGGATACGCGCCCGGCGTATCGATAAAAGTCAGGATCGGCATCTTGAACCGCTCGGCCATTTCCATCAGGCGGCAGGCCTTGCGGTAACCTTCCGGACGCGGCATGCCGAAGTTGCGACGCACCTTCTCGCGCACTTCACGGCCTTTCTGGTGGCCGATAACCATGACCGGCTGGTCGTCCAGACGTGCAATACCACCCACGATAGCCGCGTCGTCGGAGAAGTGACGATCGCCGTGCAGTTCGTCGAACTCGGTAAAAATGTGCTGGATATAGTCCAGGGTGTACGGACGGCGCGGGTGGCGAGCCAGACGCGCGATCTGCCAACTGGTCAGCTTACCGAAGATGTCCTCGGTGAGCGTGCTGCTCTTTTCCTGCAGGCGGGCGATCTCATCGCCGATGTTCAGCGAATTGTCATTGCCGACCAGGCGCAGCTCTTCGATCTTGGCTTGCAGGTCAGCGATCGGCTGTTCGAAATCAAGAAAATTCGGGTTCATAAGCGTCCGTCTTGGGTCGACGGCCAGGGAGTGCCTGGCCAGCCGGTTGTCTATTCGCGCCCTACCTTAAGGGAGAGGCGCGTTTAGGTCGAGATTAAATGTTTTGTCGATCAAGCTGAATGCCACTACCGGGCCAGCCATCAACGGTATTGGAGGAAGACGTTGTCTCGCCCGAACTGGTCACGCAATGCTTGAATCAAGCCATCGGCGGGATCAATTCGCCAGCTTTCGCCGAACTGAAGCATGGCCTTCGCATCGTTACCGGTGTACTCCATGGTCACCGGGCACGCGCCACGGTGACGCTTGAGCAGATCACCCAACCAGCGTAGCTGATCGCCTTTCAGGGCCTCGGTTTTCACCTTCAGGCGCAGGCTCTCGGCCAGGTTGGTGCGGGCATCCTCCATGCTCATCACCCGCTTGATCCGCAGGCGCAGGCCGCCGGAGAAGTCATCGTTGCTGACCTCCCCTTCCACCACCACCATGGCGTCGGTCTGCAACAGCGACTGAGCAGAATGGAACGCATCGGCAAACAACGAGGCTTCGATCCGCCCCGAACGGTCATCAAGAGTAATGAAGCCCATCTTGTCGCCCTTTTTGTTCTTCATCACCCGCAGCGCAATGATCATGCCGGCCACGGTCTGGGTATCCCGCGCCGGTTTCAGGTCGATGATCCGCTGGCGAGCGAAACGGCGGATTTCGCCTTCGTACTCGTCAATCGGATGGCCGGTAAGGTAGAGCCCCAGGGTATCTTTTTCGCCCTTGAGACGTTCCTTGAGCGTTAACTCCTTGGCCTTGCGGTGGTTGGCGTACACATCCGCGTCTTCTTCGACGAACAAGCCACCGAACAGGTCGGCATGCCCACTGTCATGGGTACGGGCAGTCTGTTCCGCTGCCTTGATCGCCTCTTCCATCGCGGCCAGCAGCACGGCGCGGTTGCGGTCGATATTGGCCTGGTAAGCCTTGGGCTCATCGTGGAAATACGGGCCGAGACGGTCGAGTGCGCCGCTGCGGATCAGGCCATCGAGGGTGCGCTTGTTGATGCGTTTGAGGTCGACCCGCGCGCAGAAATCGAACAGGTCTTTGAAAGGCCCGTCCTGACGCGCTTCGGTGATGGCTTCCACCGGGCCTTCGCCCACGCCCTTGATCGCGCCCAGGCCATAAATGATGCGACCTTCGTCGTTCACCGTGAACTTGAACTCCGAGGCGTTCACGTCCGGCGCGTCGAGGCGCAGCTTCATGGTGCGCACTTCCTCGATCAAGGTCACGACCTTGTCGGTGTTGTGCATATCCGCCGACAATACCGCGGCCATGAACGGCGCCGGATAGTGGGCTTTCAGCCAGGCGGTCTGATAAGACACCAGACCGTAGGCGGCGGAGTGGGATTTGTTGAAGCCGTAACCGGCGAACTTCTCCACCAGGTCGAAGATGTTACCCGCCAGGTCGGCATCGATATTGTTGGTGGCGCAACCTTCAATGAAACCGCCCCGCTGCTTGGCCATTTCCTCGGGTTTCTTTTTACCCATGGCCCGACGCAGCATATCCGCTCCGCCAAGGGTGTAACCCGCCATCACCTGAGCGATCTGCATCACCTGTTCCTGATACAGGATGATGCCGTAGGTCGGCGCCAATACCGGCTTGAGGCCTTCGTACTGGTAATCGGAGTGCGGGTACGCCAGCTCGGCACGCCCGTGCTTACGGTTGATGAAGTCATCCACCATGCCCGATTGCAGCGGCCCCGGACGGAACAGGGCCACCAGTGCGATCAAGTCTTCCAGGCAGTCGGGCTTGAGCTTTTTGATCAGCTCTTTCATCCCGCGCGACTCGAGCTGGAACACCGCCGTGGTTTCGGCTTTTTGCAGCAGGGTGTACGTCGGCTTGTCATCCAGCGGAATAAAGGCGATATCCAGCGGTTCCTCGCCCACCTTGGCGCGGTCGCGGTTGATGGTCTTGAGCGCCCAATCAATGATGGTCAGGGTGCGCAGGCCGAGGAAGTCGAACTTCACCAGGCCGGCCGCCTCCACGTCATCCTTGTCGAACTGGGTCACCAGGCCGTCGCCTTCTTCGTCGCAATAGATCGGCGAAAAGTCGGTGAGCTTGGTAGGCGCAATGACCACGCCGCCGGCGTGCTTACCGACGTTACGCACCACGCCCTCAAGCTTGCGGGCCATCTCCCAGATTTCGGCGGCTTCTTCGTCGACCTTGATGAAATCGCGCAGGATTTCTTCCTGCTCGTAAGCCTTTTCCAACGTCATGCCGACTTCGAACGGGATCATCTTCGACAGGCGATCGGCCAGGCCGTAGGACTTGCCCTGCACCCGCGCCACGTCGCGGATCACCGCTTTGGCCGCCATGGAACCGAAGGTAATGATCTGGCTCACGGCGTTGCGGCCATACTTCTCGGCCACGTATTCGATCACGCGGTCGCGACCGTCCATGCAAAAGTCGACGTCGAAGTCGGGCATGGAAACCCGCTCCGGGTTCAGGAAGCGTTCGAACAGCAGGTCGTATTCCAACGGGTCCAGGTCGGTGATCTTTTGCACATAGGCCACCAGCGAGCCAGCACCTGACCCTCGGCCCGGACCAACCGGCACGCCGTTGTTCTTGGCCCACTGGATAAAGTCCATCACGATCAGGAAGTAGCCGGGAAAGCCCATCTGGATAATGATATCCAGCTCGAAATTCAGCCGGTCGACGTAGACCTGGCGCTTGGCTTCGTAGTCTTCGGTGGTGTCCTTGGGCAGCAGGACCGCCAGCCGCTCCTCGAGGCCATCGAACGACACCTTGCGGAAATACTCATCGATGGTCATGCCATCGGGAATCGGGAAGTTGGGCAGGAAGTGCTTGCCCAGTTTCACCTCGATATTGCAGCGCTTGGCGATCTCGACGGAGTTTTCCAGGGCCTCGGGCAGGTCGCTGAACAGCTCGGCCATTTCTTCGGCACTTTTAAGGTACTGCTCTTCGCTGTAGTTCTTCGAACGGCGCGGATCGTCCAGGGCCCGGCCTTCGCCGATGCACACGCGGGTTTCGTGGGCCTCGAAATCCTCTCGCTTGATAAAGCGCACATCGTTGGTCGCCACCAGTGGTGCGCCGAGCTTATCGGCCAGCGCCACGGCGGCGTGCAGGTGTTCTTCATCGTTGGGACGGTTGGTGCGTTGCACTTCCAGGTAGAAACGGTCGGGAAAGACCTGCATCCACTCGCGAGCCAGCACTTCGGCTTCCTGCGGGTTGCCGCCCAGCAGCGCAATACCGATCTCGCCCTCCTTGGCGGCGGACAGCATGATCAGACCTTCGCTGGCCTCGGCGACCCATTCACGCTCGATGATGATCGAGCCGTTGCGCTGACCCTCGATAAAACCACGGGAAATCAATTCGGTCAGATTGCGATAGCCCACGCCGTTCATCGCCAGCAGGCTGATACGGCTCAAGGGGTTGTCCGGGTCTTTGTTGGACAGCCACAGATCGGCGCCGCAGATCGGCTTGATGCCGGCGCCCATGGCATTCTTATAGAACTTGACCAGAGAACACATGTTGTTCTGATCAGTCACCGCAACCGCAGGCATGTTCATGCCCACCAGGGTTTTGACCAGAGGTTTGATCCGTACCAGGCCGTCGACCAGGGAATACTCAGTGTGCAGGCGCAGGTGAACGAATGAAGCCGGCATAGTGATCCTGTTCCAATACGTGAAGACAACAAGGCCCGGATTGTACCGGGCCTTGGCAAAAACATCAGCTTCGCGACTAAACCTCGATGAAGCTCTCGCGCAGCTCGTAGGCCTGGCGTACCGGGGCGAACGAGCGCCGATGAATCGGCGTGGGACCCAGGCGTGCCAGAGCTTCCAGATGAACGGGCGTCGGGTAGCCTTTGTGCCCACCAATGCCGTAGCCGGGGTAGATCAATTCAAACGCGGCCATTTCACGATCACGACTGACTTTGGCCAGGATCGAGGCCGCCGCAATTGCAGGCACCTTGCTATCCCCCTTCACCACCGCTTCCGACGGCATCCCCAGTTTCGGGCAACGGTTGCCGTCGATCATGGCCATTTTCGGGGTGATGTGCAGGCCTTCGACGGCACGCTGCATGGCCAGCATGGTGGCGTGCAGAATATTCAGCTTGTCGATTTCTTCGACTTCAGCCCGGGCAATATGCCAGCTCAAGGCTTTTTCACAGATTTCGTCGAACAGCTTTTCACGGCGGGCTTCAGTGAGCTTTTTCGAATCGTTCAACCCCAGAATCGGACGGTTCGGATCCAGGATCACCGCCGCCGTGACCACTGCGCCGCACAGCGGGCCGCGGCCGACTTCGTCGACGCCGGCCACCAGCTCATGGACTTGAGCAACCAGGCTGAAATCCAGGCCCATTTGCGTACTCATAAAGCATCCTGTTGTTTGCCGATCAAGGTCAACACGGCGTCAGCCGCCTGGTTCGAGGCATCACGACGCAGTGTGCGGTGAATCGCATCGAAACCACGGGTCTGCTCTTCGCCGCCGTCGATCAAGGGTAGTAGGGTTTGCGCCAGGGCGTCAGGCGTCGCATCGTCCTGCAACAACTCCGGCACCAACAGACGCTGGGCCAACAGGTTGGGCAGGGAGATGTAAGGGCTTTTGACCATGCGTTTAAGGATCCAGAAGGTCAGCGGCGCCAGACGATAGGCCACGACCATGGGGCGCTTGTACAGCAGGGCTTCCAGCGTAGCAGTGCCCGAAGCAATCAGTACCGCATCACAGGCCGCAAGGGCCAGGTGCGATTGACCATCGAGCAGGGTTAGCGGCAGGTTGCGGCCTTGAAGCAAGGTTTCGATCTGAGCACGGCGTTGCGGGCTGGCACACGGCAACACAAACCGCACGCCGGGCTTGAGGTCTTGCAGACGTTCGGCGGCATCAAAGAAGACGCTGGCCAGGCGCCCGACTTCACCGCCTCGACTGCCGGGCATGAGCGCCACGAGCGGGCCATCGGGCAAGCCCAGTTCGGCACGGGCCGCGGCTCGATCAGCCTGCAAAGGTATCTCATCGGCCAGCGTATGCCCGACAAACCGCACCGGCACGCCCTTCTCTTCATAAAACCTGGCTTCGAAGGGCAACAGGGTCAGCATCAGGTCGCAACCCTCGCGGATCTTCAGCACGCGCTTCTGACGCCACGCCCACACGGAGGGGCTGACGTAGTGCACGGTCTTGATGCCCGCCTGGCGCAGCTTGAGTTCGATATTGAGGGTGAAATCGGGTGCATCGATGCCGATGAAGACGTCGGGCTTTTCCTTGATCAGGGTCTGAATCAACAGCTTGCGGCGCGCCAGGAGTTCGCGCAGGCGCCCCAGCACCTCTACCAACCCCATGACCGACAAGCGCTCCATAGGGAAATAGGACACAAGCCCCTCAGCCTGCATCAACGGACCACCGACACCGATGAATTCCACGGCCGGGTGCTGTGCCTTTAGCGCCCGCATAAGACCTGCGCCCAAAATGTCGCCGGAAGCTTCTCCGGCTACCAGCGCTATACGCATATTGGCCATGATCAGCGAGTGATGCCGCGCGTCGACATCTGGATAGAGTCGCGGAATACCGCAACTTCCGGGAACAGCGCAGCCGGCTCGGTGAGTTGGGTCAATGCCTGCTCCACGGTCAGCCCCTGGCGGTAAACCACCTTGTAGGCACGACGCAAGGCGTGAATGGCCTCGTCGCTGAAACCACGACGACGCATGCCTTCGAAGTTCATGCTGCGAGCTTCGGCGGGGTTGCCGAATACCGTGACATACGCCGGAACGTCCTTGCCGATAGCGGTGCCCATGCCGGAAAAGCTGTGGGCGCCGATATGGCAGTACTGGTGCACCAGCGTGAACCCCGACAGGATCGCCCAGTCGTCAACGTGCACATGCCCGGCCAAGGCGGTGTTATTGACCAGTATGCAGTGGTTGCCGATCACGCTGTCGTGGCCGATATGGGCATAAGCCATCACCAGGTTGTGATCACCCAGGGTGGTTTCGGCGCGATCCTGCACGGTGCCGCGATGAATGGTCACGCCTTCTCGAATGATGTTGTGATCACCGATGACCAGGCGTGTTTCTTCACCCTTGTATTTCATGTCCGGTGTGTCTTCGCCTACCGAGGAGAACTGGTAGATGCGATTGTGTTTGCCAATACGGGTCGGCCCTTTGAGGATCACGTGCGGCCCGATGACAGTCCCCTCGCCGATTTCCACACCTGCGCCGACGATCGACCAGGGGCCGACCTCAACGTCGGCGGCCAGTACGGCCGACGGATCGATGATTGCGCGAGGGTCAATCAAACTCATAGTTTGCGTTCCGCACAGATAATCTCGGCGGAGCATACCGGCTTGCCATCCACCGAGGCCTGGCATTCGAACTTCCAGATCTGGCGCTTGCAACTGATGAATTTGGCTTCGAGGATCAACTGATCACCCGGGGTGACCGGGTTGCGGAAACGCAGCTTGTCGGAGCCCACGAAATAGTAGAGCGTGCCGTCGGCAGGCTTGAGGTCAAGCATTTTAAAACCAAGGATACCGGCAGCCTGGGCCATCGCTTCAATGATCAACACGCCCGGCATGATGGGATGCGCGGGGAAGTGACCGTTGAAGAACGGTTCGTTGATGCTGACATTCTTGTAGGCGCGAATGCGCTTTTCCTCGACATTGAGGTCCACTACACGGTCCACCAGCAGGAACGGGTAACGGTGGGGCAGGTATTCGCGAATCTCGTTGATGTCCATCATTTCGGGGGGAAGCCTGTAATAAAGATTGGGGGCGGGCGGACTAAAGGCACGCCCCGCTAGCAAATCAAGGAGGCAGTCTAGCGGCTGTGCACACTTGATATGAAAATGGTATCAGCCTTCTGATGAAGCATTACCGCCAGGGGTCACTTCTCCAACACGCTTTTCCAGCTGCTTGAGCCGTCGGGCCATATCGTCGAGCTGGCGCAAACGCGCCGCACTCTTGCGCCATTCAGCCGCAGGTTGCATGGCGGTACCGGAAGAGTAGGCACCCGGCTCGGTAATCGAGTGGGTCACCATGGTCATTCCGGTGATGAAGACGTTGTCACAGATATCGATATGCCCTACCAGGCCGACACCGCCGGCGAGCATGCAATGCTTGCCGATACGGGTGCTGCCGGAAATCCCCACGCACGCCGCCATGGCGGTGTGATCGCCAATCTGTACGTTGTGGGCGATCTGGATCTGGTTGTCGAGCTTCACACCATTGCCGATCACGGTATCGGCCAGGGCCCCGCGATCAACTGCAGTGTTCACGCCGATTTCCACGTCGTCGCCAATCAGCACGCCGCCGACCTGGGCAATCTTGTGCCAGACGCCTTTGGCGTTGGCAAATCCGAAGCCTTCGCCTCCGATCACCGCGCCCGACTGAATGACCACACGCTGGCCGATACGCACATCGTGATACAGCGTCACGCGCGGCGCGAGCCAGCCATCGGCACCGATCTCGCATCGCGCACCGATAAAGCAGTGCGCCCCCACCGTGACGCCTGCGGCAATGCGCGCACCACTCTCGATCACCGCAAAGGCACCAATGCTGGCCGCAGGGTCGACCTGGGCGTCATCGGCGATCATCGCTGACGGGTGAATGCCGCCGGCTGCCTTGGGTTTGGGATCGAACAGGTGCGACACCTTGGCGTACGCCAGGTACGGGTCGGCCACCACCAGCGCATCCCCGGCAAAACCTTCGGCATCGGCGGCTTTGAGCAATACGGCTGCGGCGCGGCTGTCGACGAGGTATTTACGGTATTGAGGGTTTGCGAGGAAGCTCAACTGAGCTGGGCCAGCCTCCTGCAAGGTGGCTAGCCCAGTGATTTCTTTCTCCGGGGAGCCATGCAAAGTGGCCCCCAGGAACTCGGCCAACTCGCCGAGCTTGATAGTCGCGGTCATGGCTTACTTCAGCTGGTTCATGCGCTCGATCACCTGACGGGTGATGTCGTATTGAGGCTTGACGTCAATCACGGCGCCGCGCTCGAACACCAGGTCAAAGGCGCCTTTCTTGATCACTTCTTCCACAGCGCTGTCGAGTTTCGGCTTGAGCTGCTTAAGCATTTCGCGATCGGCCACAGCCTTGGCTTCGTTCAGCTCTTTGGACTGGAACTGATAGTCACGGGCCTTTTGCTTGAATTCCAGCTCCAGACGTTCGCGCTCGCCTTGCTGCATCTTGTCACCACCGGCCACCAGACGATCCTGGATGCCCTTCGCGCTGCTTTCCAGGGTCTTGAGCTTGGTCAGTTGCGGACCGAATTTTTTCTCGGCATCCACGGCGTATTTTTTGGCCGCATCGGATTCCAGCAGGGCCATCTGATAGTTCAGAACGGCGATTTTCATTTCGGCGAAGGCCGGGGTGGCTACCAGCACGGTTGCCAGCAGAACCAATTGAGTCAACTTACGCACGATGCACTCCTACAGAATCCGTTGTCGTTATCTTAGGTCAGACGCTTAGAACGTCTGGCCGAGGGAGAATTGGAAAATCTGGGTTTCAGCGTTATCCGGTTTCTTGATTGGCATGGCCAGCGCAAAGCTCAACGGGCCCAGCGCAGTCACCCACGTCACACCCACACCCACGGAGCTCGCCATGTTGCTGAGGCTCACGTCGTTGCACTGGGTGTTGGACTTCAAACCGCTTGGGTTTTTGATCTGCTCGCACTTGGAATCGAACACGTTACCCACGTCCCAGAATACGGATGTGCGCAGAGAACGCTGATCTTTCACGAACGGCAGTGGGAACAGAATTTCAGCACCACCCTGGATCAACACGTTCCCACCGAAAGGCAGCGGGTCGTTGTCAGTGTCAGGTTGAGTGCCGATGTTACCGGTTTTATCAACACCGCGACTCGGGGTACCGCGCGGGCCGAGAGTGCTGTCCTTGAAGCCACGTACCGAGTTGAAACCACCTGCATAGTAGTTTTCATAGAACGGCAAGCCATTGGTCGAACCGTAACCGTCGCCATAGCCCAGCTCGGTGTGCAGGCGCATGGTGTAGTTGTCGCTCAACGGCTGGAACAACTGGCCGCGATAGTCGAGTTTGAAGAACGACAGGTCGCTGCCCGGCGTGGTGACTTCGGCCGTCAGGCTCTGGGAATGGCCACGGGTTGCCAGCACGCCTTTGTTCAGGGTCGACTCGGACCAGCCGGCGGACGCCTTGAAGTTCAGGAACTTGTCGCCTTCACGACGGGTGAAGTCGAAGATCTCGTCCACGGTATAAATACCGGTCTTGATCTCATCCTGCTGCGCAGTCAGGCCGAAGGTCAGGCGCGAGGTTTCGCTGATCGGATAGCCGATGTTCACGCCAGCACCCAGGCTGTCGATCGCATAGCTAGCTACGTCTACGTCGAGATCTTTGTAGTCGGTGGTGCGGTAGAAGGCGTTGTAGCCCAGGCTCACACCGTCGGCGGTCCAGTAGGGGTCGACATAACCGAAGTTATAGCGGCTCTGATATTCGCTGCGGGTCAGGCCAATGGAAACCTTGTTACCGGTACCCAGGAAGTTGTTCTGGGTGATCGAGCCACCCAGGATCAGGCCGGCGCTCTGCGCGAAACCGACACTGGCGGTGATCGAGCCCGAGGCCTGCTCTTCAACGGCGTAGTTCACGTCAACCTGGTCGTCCACACCTGGCACAGCCGGCGTTTCGACGTTGACTTCCTTGAAGAAGCCCAGGCGTTCAAGACGGGTCTTGGACTGGTCGATCAGGTAGGTCGAAGCCCAGCCACCTTCCATCTGACGCATCTCACGACGCAGCACTTCGTCGGCGGACTTGGTGTTGCCACGGAAATTGATGCGGTTTACGTAAGCACGCTTACCGGGGTCGACCACGAAGGTGATATCAACGGTGTGGTCTTCGTCGTTGGGGGTCGGCACGCCGTTGACGTTGGCGAAGGTGTAGCCTTCGTTACCCAGGCGGCGGGTGATCAGTTCGGAGGTGGTGGTCATCAGCTTGCGCGAGAACACCTGGTCTTTCTGCACCAGCAACAGGGACTTGACCTGGTCTTCAGGCACTTTCAAGTCACCGCTGAGCTTGACGTCACGAACCTTGTACTTCTCGCCTTCGTTGACGTTGACAGTGATGTAGACGTGCTTCTTGTCCGGCGTAATGGACACCTGGGTGGAGGCGATGTCCATGTTGATATAGCCGCGATCCAGGTAGTAGGAACGCAGGCGCTCCAGGTCACCGGAGAGTTTCTCACGGGCGTACTTGTCATCGTTCTTGAAGAACGACAACCAGTTGGTGGTCTTGAGTTCGAACAGGTCGACCAGGTCTTCATCCGGGAACTTGGTATTGCCTACCACGTTGATGTGCTGGATGGCGGCCACGGTCCCTTCGTTGATGTTGACCTTCAGGCCGACACGGTTACGCGGCTGCGGAACCACCTCCGTTTCCACGGTCGCGGAGTAGCGACCCTGGGCGACGTACTGGCGCTGCAGTTCGTTACGTACGCCTTCAAGGGTGGCACGTTGGAAGATTTCACCTTCGGCCAGGCCCGATTGCTTCAGGCCTTTCATCAGGTCTTCAGTAGAGATCGCTTTGTTGCCTTCGATCTCGATACTGGCGACGGATGGTCGCTCGACGACGGTGATGACCAGGACGTTGCCTTCTCGACCCAGTTGGATGTCTTGAAAGAATCCGGTTTTGAACAGCGCACGAGTGGATTCCACCAGGCGACGATCATCAGCCTGTTCCCCGACGTTCAACGGCAAGGCACCAAAGACGCTACCGGCGGAAACCCGCTGGAGGCCGTTGACGCGAATATCGGAGATGGTGAAGGACTCGGCGTGAACTTCGGCGATCATCAATACGGTGAGAACCGCAGTTAGCAGCAGACGTTTCATGAAGTCCTTTCTTATTCCAACTGGCAATAAACAAACTGCCGCAAAATGCGGCAGATTCGCAATTCAGCGAAGCGTTACAGTCGACCCAAATCGTTGACCAGGGCTAACAACATCACCCCGACCACCAAACTGATACCGATCTGTATCCCCCAACCCTGCACACGATCCGACAAGGGGCGACCACGCACCCACTCGACCAGATAAAACAACAGATGTCCCCCATCCAATACTGGAATGGGCAACAAATTCAGAACCCCCAGGCTGATACTCAGATAAGCCAGGAAATTCAGGAAATCCGCGACACCCGACTGGGCAGAAGCGCCCGCCACTTTAGCAATGGTTATCGGCCCACTCAAGTTTTTTACCGAGAGCTCGCCGAACAACATTTTCTTGAGGGATTCGAGCGTCAGCACGCTCATGGTCCAGGTGCGTTTCGCACCCTCGCCAATTGCCGCCAATGGACCGAAGCTGACCTCGCGCATCATCGAAGGCGGCCACTCGGGACTTTTGACACCCGCACCCAGGTAACCTGCGGCCGCCTTGGCTTCCCCGCGCACCGCCAGGGTTACCGGGACGTCGATTTGAGCACCATCGCGCTCAACTTTCAGCACAATTCTGGTATCAGGGCGCACACGAACCAGATCAACCACCTGCTGCCATTCGCTCAACGGCTGACCATCGAGCGCCAGCAGGCGGTCGCCGGTTTTCAGGCCTGCGGCCTGGGCCGGGCCTTTGGAGTCGAGTTCGGCGAGCACCGGCGGCAACGCCGGACGCCACGGACGAATGCCCAGCGACTTGATCGGATCGGGCTCGTCAGCACCCTTGAGCCAGTGGTCCAGGGCCAACGCACGTGAGGCTTCGGCGCTGGAGTCCTGCTCACGCACCACGACGTTGACGGTGCCGCTCTCACCCAGGCGGCGCACCAGCTGAAGATTGACCGCCCCCCAACCCGTGGTCGGTTCGCCATCAATGGAAACAATTTCCTGGCCCGCGACCAGACCGGCCTTCGCCGCGATACTGTCTGCCTCGACCGCACCGATCACCGGGCGGATCTGCTGGCTGCCCAGCATGGCCAACACCCAGAAAAACAGCATGGCCAACAGAAAGTTGGCGATCGGACCGGCGGCCACTATGGCGATACGCTGACGAACGGTCTTGCGATTGAAGGATTGATCCAACTGATCAACCGGCACCTCGCCTTCGCGTTCGTCGAGCATCTTGACGTAGCCACCCAAAGGGATGGCCGCGATCACGAACTCGGTACCGTGGCGGTCATGCCAACGCACCAGCGGCATGCCGAAACCGACGGAAAAGCGCAGTACCTTGACGCCGCAACGACGCGCCACCCAAAAGTGGCCGAATTCGTGGAAGGTAACCAGCACACCCAGAGCAACCAGGGTGCCGACAATCATATAAAGCGCACTCATCTAATTTCTCCGCATTCCAATCCAGTGCCTGAAGGCTCAACGCGCCTGCAGACTATTGCGCGCTGCGGCTCAACCAATCTTCGGCCAGGGCCCGGGCCTTGGCGTCCGCCTCGAACACTGCGCCCAGATCATTGACGGCTACGACAGGCTCACGGCTCAAGACGTCCTCGATCATACTCGCGATCTGTGGAAAACGGATGCGCCGCTCGAGAAACGCCGCCACGGCCACTTCATTGGCCGCATTAAGCATCGCCGGTGCACTGTTACCCGCCTCCGCCGCCTGGCGCGCCAGGCGCAGACAGGGAAAACGCTGCTCGTCGGGCGCTTCGAAATCCAGGCGAGCCACGGCAAACAGATCCAGCGGCGCCACGCCCGAGTCGATGCGCTCAGGCCATGCGAGAGCATTGGCGATCGGCGTACGCATATCGGGATTACCCAACTGCGCCAATACCGAGCCGTCCACGTAATCCACTAGGGAATGAATCACACTTTGCGGGTGAATCACCACCTCGACCTGCTCAGGCCGCGCATCGAACAGCCAGCAGGCCTCGATCAACTCCAGGCCCTTGTTCATCATGCTTGCCGAATCCACGGAGATCTTGCGCCCCATCGACCAGTTCGGATGGGCACATGCCTGGTCGGGAGAGACCTGCTCCAGCTCGGCCAACGGCGTTTGCCGGAACGGACCGCCCGAGGCCGTGAGCAGGATCCGACGCACGCCGACCTGACTCAAACCCCGTGCGAAGTCACCGGGCATGCATTGGAAAATGGCGTTGTGCTCGCTGTCGAGCGGCAGCAGCACCGCCCCGCTCCTGCGCACAGCCTGCATAAAGAGTGCACCGGACATCACCAGTGCTTCTTTATTAGCCAACAGGATCTTTTTGCCCGCATCGACGGCCGCCAGGGTAGGCCGCAGGCCCGCCGCACCGACAATGGCCGCAACCACGGTGTCGACTTCGGCATCCGCCGAAACCTGGCACAGCCCCTCCTCGCCCACCAGCACCTGGGTGGCGAGCCCGGCTGCGCGCAAATCATCCTGCAAGGCGCGCGCCGCAGCCGCCTCGGGCACCACGGCGAAGCGCGGCGCATGGCGCACGCACAATGCCAGTAGCTCGCTGAGGCGGGTATAGCCGGTCAGCGCGAACACCTGATAGCGGTCCGGGTGACGCACGATCACATCCAGCGTGCTCAGCCCCACCGAACCGGTGGCCCCCAGCACGGTCACCTGCTGCAGGCGACTCACGAAGCGGTCATCCACAGCAATACGGCAAAGATCGGAATGGCGGCGGTAAGGCTGTCGATACGGTCAAGCACCCCGCCATGTCCAGGCAACAGATTACTGCTGTCCTTGATACCGGCCTGGCGCTTGAACATGCTTTCGGTGAGATCACCCACCACCGAAATAAACACCACGATGGCCGTGCCCAGCAGGGCCAGAATAATTTCCTTACCTGTCCAGCCGCGCACGAGACCGACCACCAGCGCGATAACCAGTGTCAGGGCGAGGCCACCGTAAACACCCTCCCAGCTCTTGCCCGGGCTCACGGCCGGCGCCAGCTTGCGCTTGCCGAATGCCCGGCCCGAGAAGTAGGCGCCGATATCCGCGCCCCAGACCAGCACCATCACCGCCATGATCAGCCAGTTGCCCATCGGCGAATTCTTGATTTCCACCAGCCCTTGCCAGGCCGGCAGCAAAATCAACAGGCCAATCACCAGCTTGGTGGCGACGCTGGACCAATGGCCGCTGGTACGCGGATAGGTCAGCACCAGGAAGGTCGCAAGCGCCCACCACAGCACGGCCGCCCCCAACACCCACGGCACCACGATGCTCGACAGGGTATGCATCAAAAACAGCAACACCGCCACGACCGCTGCGTAGGCCACGCGCGGCAACTGGGCAGTAAAACCGGCAAGGCGCGCCCACTCCCAGGCGCCCAGGGTCACGACCAGGCCAATAAACAAGGCGAAGCCGGAACCGTCGAGCAGGAAAAACCCACACAAGGCGATCGGCAATAGGATCAGGGCGGTGATGATTCGTTGTTTAAGCATTTAGACCCGGGCTCCAGCTTCGATCTGCTCGCTTGTTTTACCAAAGCGACGCTGACGGGAAGCGAAATCGGCCAGCGCAGTGCGCATGGCATCGTGTTTGAAGTCCGGCCAGAACAGGTCGGAGAAGTACAGCTCGGTATAGGCCAACTGCCACAACAGGAAGTTACTGATGCGGTGTTCGCCACCGGTGCGAATGCATAAGTCCGGCAATGGCAGATCGCCGGTCACCAGGCAGGTTTGCAGCAATTCGGGCGTGATGTCGTCCGGTCGCAGATGACCGGCCTGCACTTCGCGGGCCAGCCGCTGCGCGGCCTGGGCGATGTCCCACTGGCCGCCGTAATTGGCTGCGATCTGCAACACAAAACGGTCGGCGCCGGCGGTAATCGCCTCGGCTTCACGCATGGCCGCCTGCAGTTCCGGGTGGAACCGCGAGCGATCACCAATGATGCGCAGGCTGATGTTGTTGTCGTTAAGGCGCTTGGCCTCACGACGCAGGGCCTTGAAGAACAGGTCCATCAGAGCGCTGACTTCTTCGGCGGGCCGCTGCCAGTTCTCACTGGAGAACGCGAACAAGGTGAGTACTTCCACCTTGGCCTCGGCACACACCTCAATCACCGCCCGCACTGCATCGACACCCGCTTTATGCCCGGCAACACCCGGCATGAAGCGTTTCTTCGCCCAGCGATTATTCCCATCCATGATGATCGCGACATGGCGCGGCACCACGGAGGGTACAGTCTGCTTGGTCTTTTCCATGAAGGCGTCCTGACCCCTTATACGGCCATCAGGTCCTTTTCTTTTTCTTCGGTTGCCTGGGTGATCTTCGCCTCGGCTTCCTTGGTCAGCTTATCGATATCGGCAACGGCGCGACGCTCTTCGTCTTCGCTGATTTCCTTGTCCTTGACCAGCTTCTTCAGCTCACCCAGGGCATCGCGACGAATGTTACGCACTGCAACGCGCGCGTCTTCCGCCGCGCTGCGCGCCTGCTTGGTGAAGCCCTTACGGGTTTCTTCGGTGAGGGCAGGCATGGAGATCAGCAACAACTCGCCCAGGTTGGTCGGGTTGAGGTTCAGACCGGCGCTCTGGATCGCCTTGTCGACCGCAGCGAGCATGTTGCGCTCGAAGGCCACGACTTGCAGGGTCCGCGAGTCCTTGACGGTGACGTTGGCCACGCTGCTCAGCGGGGTGTCGGCGCCATAGTAAGGCACCATGACACTGCCCAGGATGCTCGGGTGCGCCTTGCCGGTACGAATCTGGCCGAATGCATGGCTCAGAGACTCCAGGGATTTCTGCATACGCGCTTGGGCGTCTTTTTTGATTTCGTTGATCATTGTTGGCCTTCCTCGATCAGAGTCCCTTCCGCACCGCCATGGACGATATTCAGCAGGGCGCCGGGCTTGTTCATGTTAAATACGCGCAGCGGCATCTTGTGGTCGCGGCACAGGCAAATAGCCGTCAGGTCCATCACGCCCAGCTTGCGATCCAGCACTTCATCGTAGGTCAGATGATCGAACTTCTCGGCATGCGGGTCTTTGAATGGGTCTGCGGTGTACACACCGTCCACCTTGGTGGCCTTGAGCACCACGTCGGCATCGATCTCGATGGCACGCAGGCAAGCCGCCGAGTCCGTGGTGAAGAACGGGTTGCCCGTGCCTGCGGCGAAGATCACCACTTCTTTGGAGTTCAAGTGACGCATGGCTTTGCGACGATCATAGTGATCGGTCACGCCGACCATGGAAATAGCCGACATTACGATGGCCGAAATGTTGGCGCGCTCCAGGGCGTCGCGCATGGCCAGGGCGTTCATCACAGTGGCCAGCATGCCCATGTGGTCACCGGTGACCCGATCCATGCCGGCAGCACTCAGTGCCGCGCCACGAAACAGGTTGCCACCGCCAATCACCAGGCCCACTTGCACGCCAATGCCGACCAGTTGGCCGACTTCCAGCGCCATGCGGTCGAGCACCTTGGGATCGATCCCGAACTCTTCCGAGCCCATCAGGGCCTCGCCGCTGAGCTTGAGTAGAATGCGTTTATAGCGAGCCTGATAACCACTGCCCTGCTGAGCCATTGCGAATCTCTCCTGCGGCGTATTTTCAAAAATTCTTGGCGAGCCGTTTACGGCTTGCGTTCACTCTAGCTGGACGCTATCACAGCGCCATCGGAACACGGCTTTGTAAGCCAGTTCCGACGGGAAGCCAAATAAAATCGGCCTTCCCATTTGAAAAGAGGCTGCGCGCGTGAGCGGGCAGCCTCTTTCGGGCGACAGTTGAAACTGTCTTATTGCTTGGCGGCAGCCAGCTGGGCAGCAACTTCTTCAGCGAAGTTGTCGACCGGCTTCTCGATGCCTTCGCCTACTTTGAAGTAAGTGAAGGAAACGATTTCAGCGCCGGCTTTCTTGGCCAGCTCGCCAACCTTGATTTCAGGGTTCTTGACGAACGCCTGCTCAACCAGGCTCGCTTCTGCCAGGAACTTGCTGATACGGCCTTTGACCATGTTCTCAACAATGTTTTCCGGCTTGCCTTTGATTTTCTCTTCGTTCAGCTGCAGGAACACCGCTTTTTCGCGCTCGATGGCTTCGGCGGATACTTCCGAAGGCAGCAGGAACTCAGGGTTGCTGGCTGCGACGTGCATCGCGATATCTTTGGCCAGCTCAACGTTGCCGCCCTTCAGAACTACCGCAACGCCGATCTTGTTGCCGTGCAGGTAACCACCAACCACGTCACCTTCAACACGGACCAGGCGACGGATGTTGACGTTTTCGCCAACCTTGCCGACCAGTACCAGACGGGCAGCTTCCTGAGCTTCGATCAGAGGCTCGACGGTGGTCAGCTTGTCAGCGAACGCTTTTTCGACGCTGGCCGCAACGAATGCCTTGAAGTCGTCCTGCAGAGCCAGGAAGTCGGTCTGGGAGTTCACTTCCAGCAGAACAGCGGACTTGCCGTCTTCTTTCAGAGCGATGGCGCCTTCAGCAGCTACGTTGCCTGCTTTCTTGGCAGCCTTGATGGCGCCGGAAGCACGCATGTCATCAATGGCTTTTTCGATGTCGCCGCCGGCCTTGGTCAAGGCCTTTTTGCAATCCATCATGCCTTCGCCGGTACGCTCACGCAGTTCTTTAACCAACGCTGCAGTAATCTCTGCCATTTCAAAATCCTCTTGGATAGGTTTTCAACCATTCCACCCGAGCAAACGGGCGATCAATTCTTCTCGAACCACCCTTGTAGGCCGCTGCACGTTACAGATGATGTAGCTGCGCTGCCGACAAATGGTTTTCGAGGGGGCAAAAAGGGGGCCAAGCCCCCTTTTTGCTTACTGAGTCAACGCCAGGGCGTCAATTACTCAGCGGCAGCTACCGGAGCTTCTTCAACGAACTGCTCGGTACCACCAGCAACGTGGTTACGACCACGGATTACAGCGTCAGCCATCGAACCCATGTACAGCTGGATAGCGCGGATAGCGTCATCGTTGCCTGGGATGATGTAGTCAACGCCTTCCGGGCTGCTGTTGGTATCGACTACGCCGATAACAGGGATGCCCAGCTTGTTGGCTTCGGTGATCGCGATGCGCTCGTGATCAACGTCGATAACGAACAGTGCGTCAGGCAGACCGCCCATGTCCTTGATACCACCCAGGGAACGATCGAGCTTTTCCAGGTCACGAGTGCGCATCAGCGCTTCTTTCTTGGTCAGCTTGGCGAAGGTACCGTCTTCGGCTTGCACTTCAAGGTCACGCAGACGCTTGATGGAAGCACGGATGGTTTTGAAGTTGGTCAGCATGCCGCCCAACCAGCGGTGATCGACGTACGGCGAACCGCAACGTGCTGCTTCTTCAGCAACGATCTTGCCGGCGGAACGCTTGGTGCCGACGAACAGAATCTTGTTTTTGCCCTGGGCCAGGCGCTCTACGAAAGTCAGAGCTTCGTTGAACATTGGCAGGGTTTTTTCAAGGTTGATGATGTGGATCTTGTTGCGCGCGCCGAAAATGTATTTACCCATTTTCGGGTTCCAGTAACGGGTCTGGTGACCGAAGTGCACACCGGCCTTCAGCATATCGCGCATGTTGACTTGGGACATGATAGTTCCTTAATAAGTCGGGTTTGGCCTCCACGTATCCCAATGACCAACCAGCGGCATCAAGGCCTCCGGCACCCAGGTCATCGTGTCGACACGTGTGTGGATTTAAGCTTTTCGGGGTATCCCCGGAAAGCGGCGCATTTTATACCACACGAAGGGCGAAAACGAAACCCGCAATCACAGTTGCCGTCGGCTGTCTCAACGCAAGCCTTTGAAACCAGCCGAAACAGCCCCACCCTATAGAGAGAAGCGATCACCAGACGTTCATGACTTGAGACCCTGGTCTGTTAGAATCGCGTTTTTTGGGGCTTGTGCGAATTCTGCAACCTTTTGTCGCACACCCGTAAACCGTATTGATTTCAGCGCGTCGCGCTAGAGAGAGCCTGTATGACCGTTAGTTTGAAAACCGCCGAAGACATTGCCGGCATGCGCATTGCCGGCAAACTGGCTGCCGACGTGCTGGAAATGATTGCCGAACACGTCAAGCCCGGCGTCACTACCGAAACCCTGAACCAGATCTGCCACGACTATATCGTCGACGTGCAGAAGGCTATCCCTGCTCCCCTCAACTACAAAGGCTTCCCCAAGTCGATCTGCACGTCGGTCAACCATGTGGTCTGCCACGGTATTCCCGGCGACAAGCCGTTGAAGGACGGCGACACCCTGAACATCGACGTGACCGTGATCAAGAACGGCTACTTTGGCGACACCAGCCGCATGTTCCACGTCGGTAACGTTCCGGTATGGGCCGAGCGCCTGTCCCAGGTCACCCAGGAATGCATGTACAAGGCTATCGAGATCGTCAAACCCGGCTGCCGCCTGGGCGACATCGGCGAAGTGATCCAGAAGCATGCCGAAAAGAACGGCTTTTCGGTAGTGCGCGAATTCTGCGGCCACGGCATCGGCACCGTGTTCCACGAAGAACCGCAGATCCTGCACTACGGCCGCGCCGGCACCGGCATGGAACTGAAGGCGGGCATGACCTTCACCATCGAGCCCATGATCAACCAGGGCAAGGCCGACACCAAGGTGCTGGGCGACGGCTGGACCGCCATCACCAAGGATCGCAAGCTCTCGGCCCAGTGGGAGCACACCTTGCTGGTCACCGAGACGGGCTACGAGATCTTCACCTTGCGCGCAGACGACACCATCCCGCGCGTTTCGGCGTAATCCAAGGCTGCGTTGGTTTTCCCAAACGGTGTTGTGACTGATTCATAGATAGAAAGGAAAGCCGAACGATGCCCCAGGTGGATCCCGAACTCTTCGACCGCGGCCAGTTCCAGGCCGAACTGGCATTGAAGGCGAGCCCGATCGCCGCCTTCAAGAAAGCCATCCGCCAGGCCCGCGAGGTGCTCGACGCGCGCTTTCGCAGTGGGCGCGACATCCGTCGCCTGATCGAGGACCGCGCCTGGTTTGTCGATAACATTCTGCAAAAGGCCTGGGAGCAGTTCACCTGGAGCACCGACGCCGATATCGCCCTGGTGGCGGTCGGCGGCTACGGTCGTGGCGAATTGCACCCCTACTCCGACATCGACCTGCTGATCCTGCTGGGCAGCGCCGATCATGAGGTCTTTCGCGATTCCATCGAGCGTTTTCTCACACTGTTGTGGGACATCGGCCTGGAAGTCGGCCAGAGTGTACGCTCGGTGGACGAATGCGCCGAAGAGGCCCGTGCCGATCTGACCGTGATCACCAACCTGATGGAAAGCCGCACCATCGCCGGCCCCGAACGCCTGCGCCAGCGCATGCTCGACGTCACCAGCACCGCGCACATGTGGCCGAGCAAGGACTTCTTTTTGGCCAAGCGCGCCGAGCAGAAAGCCCGGCACCACAAGTACAACGACACCGAGTACAACCTGGAACCCAACGTCAAGGGCTCGCCCGGCGGCCTGCGGGACATCCAGACCATTCTGTGGGTTGCCCGTCGCCAGTACGGCACCCTGAACCTGCGCGCCCTGGCCGGCGAAGCGTTCCTGGTGGAAAGCGAAAATGCGCTGCTGGCCTCCTCCCAGGAATTCCTGTGGAAAGTGCGCTACGCCCTGCACATGCTCGCCGGGCGCGCCGAAGACCGCCTGTTGTTCGACCACCAGCGCTCCATCGCCACATTGCTCGGCTTCGAAGGCGAAGACGCCAAGAGCAGCATCGAAAGCTTCATGCAGCAGTACTACCGCGTGGTCATGAGCATCGCGCAACTGAGCGATCTGATCATTCAGCACTTCGAAGAGGTCATCCTGGCCCCCGAAGATGAAGCACCGCCGCAGCCAATCAACGCGCGCTTCCAGTTGCACGACGGCTATATCGAAGCACGCAGCGACAATGTCTTTCGCCGCACGCCTTTCGCCATGCTGGAAATCTTCGTGCTGATGGCCCAGCAGCCGGAAATCAAAGGCGTGCGCGCCGACACCATTCGCCTGCTGCGGGAAAATCGCCACCTGATCGACGACGACTTCCGCAACGATATCCGTAACACCAGCCTGTTCATCGAGCTGTTCAAGTGCAAGATCGGCATCCACCGCAACCTGCGCCGCATGAATCGCTACGGCATCCTCGGGCGCTACCTGCCCGAGTTCGGCTTTATCGTGGGGCAGATGCAGCACGACCTGTTCCACATCTATACCGTCGACGCGCACACGCTCAACCTGATCAAACACCTGCGTAAGTTGCAGTACACCCAAGTATCGGAAAAATTCCCGTTGGCCAGTAAGCTCATGGCCAAACTGCCCAAGCCCGAATTGATTTACCTGGCCGGGCTGTATCACGACATCGGCAAAGGTCGGCATGGCGACCACTCGGAAGTCGGTGCCGTTGACGCCGAGGCCTTCTGTCAGCGTCATCAACTGCCGCTGTGGGACAGCCGCCTGATCGTCTGGCTGGTGCAGAACCACCTGGTGATGTCGACCACCGCCCAACGCAAGGACTTGTCCGACCCGCAGGTGATCCACGATTTCGCCCAGGTGGTCGGCGATGAAACCCGCCTCGACTACCTGTACGTGCTCACGGTGTCCGATATCAACGCCACCAACCCCACCCTGTGGAACTCCTGGCGCGCCAGCCTGCTGCGCCAGCTGTACACCGAGACCAAGCGCGCCCTGCGCCGTGGCCTGGAAAACCCGGTGGACCGCGAGGAGCAGATCCGGCGAACCCAAAGCGCCGCCCTGGATATCCTGGTGCGCGGCGGCAACGACCCCGACGATGTCGAGCAATTGTGGTCGCAATTGGGTGACGATTACTTCCTGCGCCACACCGCCGGCGATGTGGCCTGGCACACCGACGCGATCCTGCAGCAACCCGCCGACGGCGGCCCGCTGGTGTTGATCAAGGAAACCACCCAGCGCGAATTCGAGGGCGGCACGCAGATTTTCATCTATGCGCCGGACCAGCATGATTTCTTCGCCGTGACCGTGGCCGCCATGGACCAGCTCAACCTGAACATTCATGACGCTCGGGTCATCACCTCCAGCAGCCAGTTCACCCTCGACACCTATATCGTGCTCGACACCGATGGCGACTCGATCGGCGATAACCCGGCGCGCGTGAAGAAGATCCGCGAAGGCCTTACCGAGGCCCTGCGCAACCCCGACGACTACCCGACCATCATCCAGCGCCGCGTGCCGCGCCAGCTCAAGCACTTTGCGTTCGCCCCCCAGGTGACTATTTCCAACGATGCGCAACGCCCGGTCACCGTGCTGGAGCTCAGTGCGCCGGATCGCCCTGGCCTGCTGGCACGCATCGGCGGGATCTTCCTGGAGTTCGACCTGTCGCTGCAGAACGCCAAGATTGCGACGCTCGGCGAGCGGGTCGAAGACGTGTTCTTCATTACCGATGCCGATAACCAACCGTTGTCGGACCCTGAACTGTGCCGGCGCTTGCAGGAAGCCATCGTCCAACAGTTGAGCGTGACACAGGAGCCCGGAGTCGAGCTGACGCGCCTGACAATTTGATATCAGGAGCGGCCCGCCGCTCCTTTTGCAGTTTTAACGCCTTGCACGAGATCCACCGATGAACAACGCCCTGAACCAGCTGCAGCCCTACCCGTTCGAGAAACTGCGCGCCCTGCTGGGCAGCGTCACGCCAAACCCGGACAAGCGCCCCATTGCCCTGTCAATCGGCGAACCCAAGCACAAGTCGCCGACATTCGTGGCCGAGGCGTTGAGCAGCAATCTCGATCAGATGGCGGTATACCCCACCACACTGGGCATTCCGGCGCTGCGCGAGGCCATAGGTGCCTGGTGCGAACGTCGCTTCAGCGTGCCCAAGGGCTGGCTGGACCCGGCGCGCAATATCCTGCCGGTCAACGGCACCCGCGAAGCCCTGTTCGCGTTCACTCAAACCGTGGTCAATCGCGGTGACGACGCACTGGTGGTGAGCCCGAACCCGTTCTACCAGATCTACGAAGGCGCCGCGTTCCTCGCCGGCGCCCAGCCGCATTATCTGCCGTGCCTGGACAGCAACGGCTTCAACCCGGATTTCGACGCGGTCTCGCCGGACATCTGGAACCGTTGCCAGATCCTGTTCCTGTGCTCCCCCGGCAACCCGACCGGCGCGTTGATTCCAATCGACACCCTGAAAAAACTTATCGCCCTGGCCGATGAATACGACTTTGTGATCGCCGCCGACGAGTGCTACAGCGAGCTGTATTTCGACGAGCAAACCCCGCCGCCGGGCCTGCTCAGCGCCTGCGTTGAACTGGGTCGCCAGGACTTCAAGCGTTGCGTGGTGTTTCACAGCCTGTCCAAGCGTTCCAACCTGCCGGGCCTACGCTCAGGTTTTGTGGCCGGTGATGCCGAGATTCTGAAGGCCTTCCTGCTGTACCGCACTTACCATGGCTGCGCTATGCCCGTGCAGACGCAACTGGCCAGCATCGCGGCCTGGCAGGACGAGGCTCATGTCCAGGCTAACCGTGAGCTGTACCGCGAGAAATTCGACGCCGTATTGGCGATCCTCAAGCCGGTGCTGGATGTGCAGGCCCCGGACGGCGGGTTCTACTTATGGCCGAAGGTGAATGGCGACGACGCTGCGTTCTGTCGCGACCTGTTCGTGCAGGAGCATGTGACCGTAGTGCCCGGCTCGTATCTGTCGCGCGAGGTGGACGGTTTCAACCCAGGCGCAGGGCGTGTGCGCATGGCGCTGGTGGCGCCATTGGCGGAGTGCGTGGAAGCGGCCGAACGCGTGCGCGCCTTTGTCCAACGCAATATTTGAGGCCTGCGGCCCGTACGCGCCACAACGCATACGGGCCAAACTTACACGCCCTCATACCTGATGCTGGAACCACCCTGTGGTCAGGACGACTCAAGGCACACCCTTGTCCTTCAACACCACAGGTCAGCCCGCATGATTTCTCCCACGCACTTCACCCCGATTTATCCGTCAATCACTGACTGCAGCGTCGAAAACGCACACCCGTCCGAAAGAGGCGCAAGAACCCGCCGCAATGTGGGAGAGCCTGCCAAATACTGGCCACAGAACAGCACCCTCAAGATCGCACTATCCGATTACGAAATGAATGATCCCTATGTGGTGGCCGTCAAAAACGCCGCCAGCCAGTGGTTGCCGCATATCAATCTACGCTTCGAGTTCGTCTCGGGAGACACGGGTGATGTGCGCATCACGCAGCACGGCAACAAAAGAGGAGGCAGCTCTGAAATAGGCACCGATGCCGTGAACAGATTCGGTGACCCAACCATGCTGTTGCCTCTGGACCATACGGCTGCCAACTTCGAGTACACCGTCATTCACGAATTCGGGCACATGCTCGGCGCCCTCCACGCCCATCAGCACCCCGACGCAACTATCTCGTGGAACCTTCCCGTTCTGAGTCGACAGTTCACGCAGAGCATGCTGCAAGACAACTTCCTGAAGGTGGCCCGCAGCGGTACGTATGACCTTTTGCCCTATGACCCGGACTCGGTCATGCACTATTCCACTCAAAGCGGGTGGACCACCGACACCGTCGTGCACTCAAGGAACGCGATGCTCAGCCAGGGCGATATCGCCTGGGCGAAGAAGGCATACCCCAGGGCGCCGGCGACCGCCGAGTGACCCCAGCAGCGACTCCCTTCACTTTCGCGGCCCCAGGTTGGCCTCGCTCATGTCCAGGTCCGCCAGCACCTCGCGCAATACATCGTCGCCGATCTGGTGCTGGCGGCTGAGCCGATACAGCTCCAATCGCTGGGCCCTCAATGCCTTGAGCCGCAACCTGCTTTCCAATTGATCCAGTTGCAACGCCAACGCCTGTGCTTCGGCGGAGTCGTTGAACACCTCCAATTGATGGCGGTACTCCGACATGATTCGCGCCTTGAGTTCGGTGGCCAACGCCGCCTGTGCCGCATCCTGTGTCTCGTTGGACTCCTCGATTTCCAACGCATGGATAGCGGCCACCGCCGTCTTTTTCCAAGCCTCGCGCACCTCTTTATGGCGCTTTTCGTCAGGACTCTTTTCGATACCGCGCAACAGTAGCGGCAAGGCGATGCAGGCGGCGATCAACGACAGCAGGATTACCCCGGCCGCGATGAAGATCAGCAAATCACGTTCGGGAAAATCCTGGCCTGGCGCGAGCAGCAGCGGCACTGACATGACACCGGCCAGGGTCACGGCACCGCGCACACCGCCGACGGTCAACAGCCAGCAGGAGCGCGCGGTTGGGACCAATGTCAGTTCGCTTTTGCCACGCAGCCTTCGCAGCAGCCCCGACAGGCGCCAGATGCTTTGTACCCAGACGAAGCGCAACACCACCAAGACCAGGAAAATTGCGACGACTTCCAGACAGCGATACAGCAAGGTCGGCCACAGCGTCGATTCATGACTCACCACTGCCTTGATGATGTCCGGTAACTGAAGGCCCAACAGCAGGAAAATCAGGCCATTGAAGGCAAATTCCAGCAACGACCATACGCTGCGATTAAGCAGGCGTGTGCTGGTCTGGCGTGGCAGCAGGTCGAGCCAGCTTTGCATCATGCCGGCCGCCACCGCCGAGAGAATGCCCGAGGCGCCCAAGCGCTCGGCAAGCACATAGGCGGCGAACGGCAGCAGCAACATGAACACCACATGCGTCGCCGGATCGTCCCAGCCGCGTGCGATCATCCAAGCGCGCAACCGCCCGACCAGCCAACTCAATGCCACGCCCACCGCCAGGCCACCGACGGCGACCAGCACGAAGGTCAGGCTGGCATCGGCCAACGAAAACACCCCGGTCAACGCCGCGGCCAAGGCGAACTTGAAGGTCACCAGACCCGACGCGTCATTCATCAACGCCTCGCCCTGCAACATGTGCATCAGTGGCGTCGGCAAGCGATTCTGGGAAATGGCCGACACCGCCACGGCATCGGTCGGCGATAACACGGCCGCCAGGGCGAAGGCCACCGGCAGCGGGATCGCGGGCAATATCCAGTGGATGAAGTAACCGGCACCCACCACGGTAAACAGCACCAGCCCTACCGCCAACGTCAGGATCGGCCCGCGCAAACGCCATAATTCACGCTTGGGCATGCGCCAGCCATCGGAGAACAGCAGCGGCGGCAAGAACAGAAACAGAAATAACTCAGGGTCCAACGCCACGTGCAGCCCCAAGGTGGGCCAGGCCAGCAAGGCGCCAGCGGCAATCTGCACCAAAGGCAACGGCAACGGGATGACACGCCCGACCAGGCGCGAAACGCTGACCAGCATCAGCAGGATAAGAACGGTGTAGGCGGTTTGCATAACGCGGGTTCCCGGACAATCAACAAGCAACGACACCCCTCTGGCAACAACACGCCGTTGAAGTGCCATATTAGCCGCCTATGCTGCGCGCTGGCGTTTGCACAAAAGTCGCACGGCGCTGACGAGCGGCACCCAAATGCGCTGGGCGTGGCATAATCCCAGACCTTTGGCTTTCATCAGCCCATTCCATTGGATCAGAGGGGGGCAATTCCTTGACCGCTTCAAGCAAAACGTTGCACCTTTTCGGTATCAAAGCGTGCGACACCATGAAAAAGGCGCGTACCTGGCTCGATGAGCACGCGGTGAATTATGAGTTCCATGACTACAAAACGGCCGGTATCGACCGCGAACACTTGACCCAATGGTGCAACGAGCACGGCTGGCAAGTGGTGTTGAACCGCGCGGGCACCACCTTTCGCAAACTCGAAGACGAACGCAAAGCCGATCTCGATCAGTCGAAAGCCATTGAATTGATGCTCGCGCAACCCTCGATGATCAAGCGCCCGGTGCTGGATCTCGGCGACAGAACCCTGATTGGCTTCAAGCCAGACATTTATTCGGCGGCCCTCAAGTAGGCCAGCCCTTTTATTTTTGTAGAGGTAACAGCATGTCCCATTCCCTGTTCAGCCTGGGCTTCGGCGTCGGCACTCAGAACCGCCAAGGCGCTTGGCTGGAAGTGTTCTACGCACAGCCGTTGCTCAACCCTTCGGTTGAAATCGTCGCGGCCATCGCGCCGATCCTCGGTTACAGCGAAGGCAACCAGGCCATCACGTTTACCGTCACTCAGGCCCTGCAAATGGCGGATGCGCTCAAAGGCGTCGATGCTACCCAGGCCGCGCTGCTCAGCCGTCTGGCCGAAAGCCACACGCCGCTGGTCGCCACCCTGCTGGCCGACGACGCCGCGCTGACCTCCACGCCTGAGGCCTACCTCAAGCTGCACCTGCTGTCCCATCGCCTGGTCAAGCCCCATGGCCTGAACCTGGCCGGTGTATTCCCGCAACTGCCGAACGTGGCGTGGACCAGCCAGGGCGCGATCGACATCGGCGAACTGGCCGAGCGTCAACTGGAAGCGCGCCTGCGTGGCGAACTGCTGGAAGTGTTCTCGGTGGACAAGTTCCCGAAAATGACCGACTACGTGGTCCCGGCCGGTGTGCGCATCGCTGACGCCGCGCGCCTGCGCCTGGGCGCCTACGTCGGCGAAGGCACCACCGTGATGCATGAAGGTTTTGTCAACTTCAACGCCGGCACCGAAGGCCCGGGCATGATCGAAGGCCGCGTATCGGCCGGTGTATTCGTCGGCAAGGGTTCGGACCTGGGCGGCGGTTGCTCCACCATGGGCACCCTGTCGGGCGGCGGCAACATTGTGATCAAGGTCGGCGAAGGCTGCCTGATCGGGGCCAATGCCGGTATCGGTATCCCGCTGGGCGATCGTAATACCGTGGAGTCGGGCCTGTACGTCACCGCCGGCACCAAGGTTGCGCTGCTCGACGAGCAGAACCAACTGGTGAAGGTGGTCAAGGCGCGCGAGCTGGCCGGCCAGCCCGACCTGCTGTTCCGTCGCAACTCCGAGACCGGTGCCGTGGAGTGCAAAACCCACAAATCGGCCATCGAACTGAACGAAGCGCTGCACGCTCACAACTAAGCAGCCACTCGATGCCACTGGCGGGCCTTACCTTCGCGGTGCGGCCCGCTTATACGAGTCTTGATCATCATGCTTGTGCCCTCCCCCTGGCGCGCGGACTTTCCGGCGATCGCCACCCTGCAACGGCAGGACCAGACCTATCTGGACAACGCCGCCACCACGCAGAAACCCCAGGCGCTGCTGGACGCGATCAGCCATTACTACGCCAACGGCGCAGCCAATGTACACCGCGCCCAACACTTGCCCGGCGCTCATGCGACCCAGGCCTTCGAAGACAGCCGCAGCAAGGTTGCACAGTGGTTGAATGCAGGTGACAGCGGGCAAATCGTATTTACCCATGGCGCAACGTCTGCGCTGAACCTCCTGGCCTATGGCCTTGAGCACTTATTCACAGCGGGCGATGAAATCGTTATCAGCGCCCTGGAACACCACGCCAATCTACTGCCGTGGCAGCAACTGGCTGAACGTCGCGAGTTGGAACTGGTGGTATTGCCACTCAATGATGACGGCGTGATCGATGTTGAAGCCGCCGCAGGATTGATCGGCCCCCGCACGCGCCTGCTGGCGGTGAGCCAGTTGTCCAATGTATTGGGAGCCTGGCAACCGCTGGAAACCTTGCTGGCCATGGCCCGAGCCCACGGCGCCCTGACCGTGGTGGATGGCGCCCAGGGTATCGTCCATGGTCGCCATGACGTGCAGGCCCTGGGCTGCGACTTCTATGCCTTTTCCAGCCACAAACTGTACGGCCCGGATGGCGTCGGCGTGTTGTTTGGCCGCAATGAGGCCCTGCATGGCCTGCGCCACTGGCAATTTGGCGGCGAGATGGTCCAGCAGGCGGACTATCACAGCGCCAGCTTCCGCCCCGCGCCGCTGGGTTTCGAAGCCGGCACGCCGCCGATCGCCGGCGTGATCGGCCTGGGCGCGACCCTGGATTACCTCAGCTCGCTGGACCCTCAGGCGGTTCTCGCCCATGAAGCCGCGCTGCATGATTACCTGCTGCGCGGCCTGAAAGCCCGCAACGGCGTGCGCGTGCTGGGCTCGCCGCAGGCCGCGTTGGTCAGCTTTGTGGTTGACGGCATCCATAACGCCGACCTCGCGCACCTGCTCACCGAGCAAGGGATTGCCGTACGCGCCGGCCATCACTGTGCAATGCCGCTGCTCAAGGCGATGCACTTGTCGGGGGCGGTCCGTGTATCCCTGGCGCTGTACAACGATTCCGATGACCTGGAACGCTTCTTCGGCGCGCTGGATCAGGCGCTGGAGATGTTGCGATGAACTTGCCCACGCAGGCCGCGAGTGCGCTTGAAGCGTTTCAAGCCGTCGGCAGCTGGGAACAACGCGCCCGAATGCTGATGCAGTGGGGCGAACGCCTGCCCGCCTTGGCGGATGAAGACAAGGTCGACGCCAACCTGGTGCAGGGCTGCGAGAGCCTGGTGTGGTTGGTTGGCCGGTTGGAGAGCGACCACTGGCAGTTCGCCGCCAGCAGCGATGCGCGGATGATTCGTGGGTTGGTGGCATTGCTGCTGGCGCGGGTCAACGGATTATCGAGCGCGCAGTTGCAGGTGGTCGACTTGCCCGACTGGTTCAATCAACTCGGGCTTTCCCGCCAACTGTCGCCGTCGCGCAGCAATGGCTTGAATGCAGTCCTGCAGCGCATGCGAACACTAAGCCAAACGCAGAACTGAATGTGGGAGGCGCGGCGAGACTCAGGTGGGCTTGACGCGCTCCGACGGCCGGCGCACCCCGGCCACAATTTTGTCCACCGCCTTGGTCGCCGCCACCATGCCGAAGGTCGCGGTGACCATCATCACCGCGCCAAACCCACCGGCGCAGTCCAGTTTCACCCCATCGCCCACGAAGCTTTTCTGCAAACAGATGCTGCCATCCGGCTTGGGATAGCGCAGTTGTTCGGTGGAAAACACGCACGGCACGCTGTAGTGACGGGTCACGGTGCGGGAGAAACCATAGTCGCGGCGTAACGTGGAGCGCACTTTCGAGGCCAGTGGGTCGTTGAAAGTACGGTTCAGGTCGCAGACCTGAATCAGTGTCGGGTCGATCTGCCCACCCGCGCCGCCGGTGGTGATGATCTGGATCTTGCGGCGCTTGCACCAGGCAATCAGCGCGGCCTTGGCGTTGACGGCGTCGATGCAGTCGATCACGCAATCGATGTTCGGCGTGATGTACTCGGCCATGGTGTCGCGGGTCACGAAATCCGCCACCGCATGCACCGTGCACTCCGGGTTGATGCCGCGCAGGCGTTCGGCCATGACCTCGACCTTGGGCTTGCCCACGGTGCTGTCGAGGGCGTGCAACTGGCGGTTGCTGTTGCTGACGCAGACGTCGTCCAGGTCAAACAGCGAAATCTCGCCGACACCGCAGCGGGCCATGGCCTCAGCCGCCCACGAGCCCACGCCGCCGATGCCGACGATCGCCACATGGGCCGCTTTCAAGCGTTCCAGGCCCTCAATGCCATACAAACGGGCAACGCCTGCAAACCGCGGATCTTCTGTACTCATGACCACCACCTCAAAAACCGGCGCGCATTATAGGGCTACGCAGCGACAAGTTTTAAGCTACAAGCTACAAGTTAAGAACTTAGATGTACTTTCGCTGCCCAATGTCCGGTTTTTCTCGGCTTGCTGTACGGTCAGGGAAAGGCCGGTGTAGGATGCGCGCCGTTCGGCGCAGGCCGGCACCTCATTTCGTTCCACACCCTTTGGAACCCGCATAACCATGGCATCGCGTAAATTTGGACTCAACCTGGTGGTGGTGCTGGCAATTGCCGCGCTGTTCACCGGCTTCTGGGCGCTGATCAACCGCCCGGTCTCCGCACCCAACTGGCCTGAACAAATCTCCGGGTTTTCCTACTCGCCGTTCCAGCAAGGCCAGTACCCGCAAAAAGACCAATACCCCACCGATGAACAGATGCGTCAGGACCTTGCGATCATGAGCAAGCTGACGGACAACATCCGTACTTACTCGGTCGACGGCACCTTGGGGGATATTCCCAAACTGGCCGAAGAGTTCGGCCTGCGAGTAACCCTGGGGATCTGGATCAGCCCGGACCTGGAGCGCAACGAACGCGAAATCCAGCGCGCCATCGAGATCGCCAACAGCTCGCGCAGCGTTGTGCGCGTGGTGGTGGGCAACGAAGCGTTGTTCCGCGAGGAAATCACCCCTGAGGCCCTGATCGTGCTGCTGGACCGCGTGCGCGGTGCCGTCAAAGTTCCGGTGACCACTTCCGAGCAATGGCACATCTGGGAACACAACCCACAACTGGCCAAGCACGTTGACCTGATCGCCGCGCACATCCTGCCGTACTGGGAACATATTCCGGTGGATAAAGCCGGCCAATTCGTACTCGACCGCGCCAGGGACCTGAAGAAAACCTTCCCGAAAAAACCGCTGCTGCTGTCGGAAGTCGGCTGGCCGAGCAACGGCCGCATGCGCGGCGGGGCTGACGCATCGCCCGCTGACCAGGCGATTTACCTGCGTACGCTGGTGAACAAGCTCAATCGCCAGGGCTACAACTACTTTGTGATCGAGGCGTTCGACCAGCCGTGGAAGGCCAGTGATGAAGGCTCGGTCGGCGCTTATTGGGGCGTGTTCAACGCCGCGCGCCAACAGAAATTCAACTTCGAAGGGCCGGTCGTGGCGATTCCGCAATGGCGCGTGCTGGCCATCGGCTCGGTGGTGCTGGCACTGCTGTCCCTGACCCTGCTGATGATCGACGGCTCGGCCTTGCGCCAGCGCGGCCGGACGTTCCTGACCTTTATCGCGTTCCTGTGCGGTTCGGTGCTGGTATGGATCGGCTACGACTACAGCCAGCAATACAGCACCTGGTTCAGCCTGACCGTCGGCTTTTTGCTGGCGCTCGGTGCACTGGGCGTGTTCATCGTGTTGCTGACCGAAGCCCACGAACTGGCCGAAGCGGTGTGGACCCACAAGCGTCGGCGTGAATTCCTGCCGGTGCTCGGCGATTCGGACTACCGCCCGAAAGTATCGATCCACGTGCCGTGCTACAACGAGCCGCCGGAGATGGTCAAACAGACCCTGGACGCCCTGGCCGCCCTCGACTACCCGGACTACGAAGTCCTGATCATCGACAACAACACCAAGGACCCGGCCGTCTGGGAGCCGGTGCGCGATTACTGCGAGACCCTCGGTCCGCGTTTCAAGTTCTTCCACGTCGCGCCACTGGCCGGCTTCAAGGGCGGCGCGCTGAACTACCTGATCCCGCACACCGCCAAGGACGCCGAAGTGATCGCGGTGATCGACTCCGACTACTGCGTATCGCCCAACTGGCTCAAGCACATGGTGCCGCACTTCGCCGACCCGAAAATCGCCGTGGTGCAATCGCCGCAGGATTATCGCGACCAGAACGAGAGCACCTTCAAGAAGCTCTGCTACGCGGAATACAAAGGCTTCTTCCATATCGGCATGGTCACCCGCAACGACCGCGATGCGATCATCCAGCACGGCACCATGACCATGACCCGCCGCTCGGTGCTCGAAGAGCTGGGCTGGGCCGACTGGTGCATCTGTGAAGACGCCGAACTGGGCCTGCGGGTATTCGAGAAAGGTCTGTCGGCGGCGTATTACCACGACAGCTACGGCAAAGGTTTGATGCCCGATACCTTCATCGACTTCAAGAAACAGCGTTTCCGCTGGGCCTACGGTGCGATCCAGATCATCAAGCGCCACACCGCCAGCCTGCTGCGCGGCAAGGACACCGAGCTGACCCGTGGCCAGCGTTACCACTTCCTGGCGGGCTGGCTGCCGTGGGTGGCGGACGGCATGAACATCTTCTTCACCGTCGGCGCGCTGTTGTGGTCGGCGGCGATGATCATCGTACCGACGCGGGTCGACCCGCCATTACTGATTTTCGCGATTCCGCCATTGGCGTTGTTCGTGTTCAAGGTGGGCAAGATCATCTTCCTGTACCGCCGTGCGGTGGGCGTGAACCTCAAGGATGCGTTCTGCGCAGCCCTGGCCGGGTTGGCGTTGTCCCACACCATCGCCAAGGCGGTGCTGTATGGCTTCTTCACCACCAGTATTCCGTTCTTTCGTACACCGAAAAACGCGGATAACCACGGTTTCTGGGTGGCGATTTCCGAAGCCCGCGAAGAAATGTTCATCATGCTGCTGTTGTGGGGCGCGGCGCTGGGGATCTACCTGGTGCAGGGCCTGCCGAGCAATGACATGCGCTTCTGGGTGGTGATGCTGCTGGTGCAGTCGCTGCCGTACGTGGCGGCGCTGATCATGGCGTTCCTGTCGTCGCTGCCCAAACCGGCGCCGGCGGTGGAGCCCGCGCCGGCCGCGTAAAAACTTGCGCAATGCACTAAACGGCGGCCTCTGGCCGCCGTTTTGCTATAAGATAACGGCCGTTTTGTCCGCCCGCCCTGCTCTTCCAAACACGCTTTCCGGAGTTTTCCCCATGACGGCCCATGCCGACCTTTCGCCGACCCTTCAACTTGCCATCGACCTGATCCGTCGTCCCTCGGTCACGCCGATCGACGCCGATTGCCAGAAGCTGATGATGCAGCGCCTGGGCGACGCCGGTTTTGCGCTGGAGCCGATGCGCATCGAGGACGTGGACAACTTCTGGGCCACCCATGGCAAGCACGACGGCCCGGTGTTGTGCTTCGCCGGTCACACCGATGTGGTCCCTACCGGCCCCGTGCAGGCCTGGCAGAACGACCCATTCGACGCCTTGATCGACGAGAACGGCATGCTCTGCGGGCGTGGCGCAGCCGACATGAAAGGCAGCCTGGCGGCCATGCTGGTAGCGTCCGAGCGCTTCGTCGCCGACTACCCGGACCACAAGGGCTCGGTGGCCTTCCTGATCACCAGCGATGAAGAAGGCCCGGCGCACCATGGCACCAAGGCCGTGATCGAGCGCCTGGCCGCGCGCAAGGAGCGCCTGGACTGGTGCATCGTCGGCGAACCGTCGAGCACCACCCTGGTCGGCGATGTGGTCAAGAACGGGCGCCGTGGCTCACTCGGCGCCACGTTGACCGTGCGCGGCGTGCAAGGCCACGTGGCCTACCCGCACCTGGCGAAGAACCCCATCCACCTGGCCGCGCCGGCACTGGCCGAGCTGGCCGCCGAGCATTGGGACGACGGCAACGCGTTCTTCCCGCCTACCAGTTTCCAGATTTCCAACCTCAACTCCGGCACCGGCGCCACCAACGTGATTCCCGGCGAGCTGACGGCAGTGTTCAATTTCCGCTTTTCCACCGAGTCCACCGTGGAAGGTCTGCAGCAACGAGTTGCGCAGATTCTCGACAAGCACGGCCTGGACTGGCACGTGGAATGGGCGCTGTCGGGGCTGCCGTTCCTGACCGAACCGGGAGCGTTGCTGGACGCGGTGTCGGCCAGCATCAAGGCGATCACCGGTCGCGAGACCCAGGCGTCCACCAGTGGCGGCACGTCCGATGGCCGCTTCATTGCGACCCTTGGCACCCAAGTGGTCGAACTGGGGCCGGTCAACGCGACCATCCACCAGGTCAATGAACGCATTCTGGCCAGCGACCTCGATGTACTGACCGAAATCTATTACCAGACCCTGATCAAGTTGCTCGCCTGATGCTCGCCTGCCCCATTTGCAGCGCTCCGCTCAACGCAGTGGACAATGGCGTGGCGTGCCCGGCCGGGCATCGATTCGATCGTGCGCGCCAGGGTTACCTGAACCTGTTGCCGGTGCAGCACAAGAACAGCCGCGACCCCGGCGACAATCTGGCCATGGTCGAGGCCCGTCGCGACTTCCTCAATGCCGGGCACTACGCCCCGGTGGCCAGGCGCCTGGCTGAACTGGCCGCTGAACGTGCACCGCAGCGCTGGGTGGATATCGGCTGTGGCGAGGGCTATTACACTGCGCAGATCGCCGAGGCGCTGCCCCATGCCGACGGCTACGCGCTGGATATTTCCAAGGAAGCGGTCAAACGCGCGTGCAGGCGCAACCCGGCGCTGACCTGGTTGATCGCCAGCATGGCTCGCGTGCCGTTGGCCGACGCCAGTTGCCAGTTCCTGGCCAGCGTGTTCAGCCCGTTGGACTGGCAGGAAGCCAAGCGCCTGCTCAGCCCCGGCGGCGGCTTGATGAAGGTCGGCCCTACCCGCGGCCACCTGATGGAGCTGCGCGAACGTCTGTATGACGAAGTGCGCGAATACACCGACGACAAGCACCTGGCCCTGGTGCCATCGGGCATGAGCCTGGCACACAGTGAAATCCTCGAATTCACACTGAGCCTGGCCGATCCCCGGGACCGCGCCAACCTGCTGGCCATGACGCCCCACGGCTGGCGGGCCAGCGCCGAACGCCGCGCCGAAGTGATCGAAGCGGTTGAGCCGCTTAAGGTCACGGTGTCGATGCGCTACGATTATTTCGTGCTTCAATAACCGACTTTATTTTCGCGAATGGATTTTCGAATCCCGCAACGAGGAACATCCATGCGCCAACCCGATATCGAGATTTACCTCAAGGACGCCGACGTCGACCACAAGGCCATTGCTGCCTGGCTCGGCACCGCCCTGGGGACGTGCAGCGACTGGGTCCAGAAAGGCCAGACCTACAAGTGCACGGCCGGCAACGTGCCTGTCACCTGGCTGCCAAAGGCCGTCGGCAAATGGAACAGCCTGTACCTGGAAAGCGACCAGACCCCATGGGACGACGACATCGCCTGCGCCCGCGCCGCGTTTGCCGCGCTGAACGTTGAAGTGCGCTGCGCGCCGGGCTCGTGGGTCGAGGAAGAAGGTGAAGAAAGCGCCGACACCTGGATTCGCATCAGTGCAGACGGTGAAGAGCAGATTACTTGGAGGACGGGTTGAAAAAGCAGCTTCAAGCGGCAAGCTGCAAGCTGTAAGCCAAAGCGCTTGTAGCTTGTAGCTTGTAGCTTGTAGCTTGCAGCTTGCAGCTTGCAGCTTGCAGCTTAAAACCTGCCACTCAGCCTACAGGCCGACCACATCCTCGGCCTGCAAACCCTTCTCGCCGCTCACCACGGCGTATTCCACCTGCTGGCCCTCGGCCAGGGAGCGGTGGCCTTCACCGCGAATGGCGCGGTAGTGCACAAACACATCCTGGCCGTCCTCACGCTGAATGAAGCCATAGCCCTTTGCATCGTTGAACCACTTCACATTGCCGGTTTCACGCGTTGCCATCTGTTTTACTCCCACTTCGGTTTTTATTATTGAGCCGGTTCGCGTTGAACTGCCGAGTATATGGCAGGTTCAAAGCCTTCAACTCAAGTTTACATCGCTGCTTTTTTGCCGATTTTCGGCGAATACGGCACACTACCCGCCCGAGCGCCTGCTCGGTTTTTCTCACTTGAAGCAGCTCGCCTATGACCCGCTCCCCGTTCCGCCGTCTGGTGTTTGGCACCTTGCGCCGACTGTTGTACCTCTGGGTTCGCTCGGAGACGATCAACCAGTCGTCCCTTACCCTTAACCTGGACCGCAGCCGGCCGGTGTTCTACGTCCTGCAATCGCCCTCCCTCACCGAACTGGCCGTGGTCGACGCCGAGTGCACCAAGGCCGGCCTGCCACGCCCGGTGTTGCCGGTGTCGGTAGGCCCGCTGATGGAGCCGGCGGCGTTCTTCTACCTCACGCCGGAACCGGACTGGCTGGGTCGCCAGGACAAGCGCGGCGCGCCACCGACCCTGACCCGCCTGGTCAACACCCTCAGCGACCATGCCGAAGAGAATGCACAAATCATTCCGGTCAGCGTGTTCTGGGGCCAGTCCCCCGAGAGCGAGTCCAGCCCGTGGAAGCTGCTTTTCGCCGACAGTTGGGCGGTCACCGGGCGTCTGCGTCGGCTGTTGAGCATTCTGATTCTGGGACGCAAGACCCGTGTGCAATTCTCCGCGCCTATCAACCTGCGTGAATTGATCGAGCACAATAAAGGTCACGAACGCACCGTGCGCATGGCCCAGCGCATCCTGCGTGTGCACTTTCGTAACCTGAAGACTGCGGTGATCGGCCCCGACCTGTCGCATCGGCGCAATCTGGTGAAGGGTCTGGTCAATATGCCGCTGGTGCGCCAGGCCATCGCCGACGAAGCCGAACGCGAAAAGATCTCGCCGGAAAAAGCCAAAGCCCAGGCCCTGCGGTATGGCAACGAAATCGCTTCGGACTACACCTACACCGCGATCCGCTTTCTGGAAGTGGTGCTGAGCTGGTTCTGGAACAAGATCTACGACGGCATCAAGGTCAATAACATCGAGGGTGTGCAACAGGTCGCCCAGGGCTACGAGGTGATCTACGTCCCGTGCCATCGCAGTCATATCGACTACCTGCTGCTGTCCTACCTGCTGTTCAAGAACGGCCTGACCCCGCCGCACATTGCCGCCGGCATCAACCTCAACATGCCGGTGATCGGCAGCCTGCTGCGCCGTGGCGGTGCGTTTTTCATGCGCCGCACCTTCAAGGGCAATCCGCTCTACACCGCCGTGTTCAACGAATACCTGCATACGCTGTTCACCAAGGGCTTCCCGGTGGAGTACTTCGTCGAAGGCGGACGCTCGCGCACCGGGCGCATGCTGCAGCCGAAGACCGGCATGCTGGCGATCACATTGCGCAGCTTCCTGCGCTCATCGCGCATGCCGATTGTGTTCGTGCCGGTGTACATCGGTTATGAGCGCGTGCTCGAAGGCCGCACTTACCTCGGAGAATTGCGCGGGGCGAGCAAGAAGAAAGAGTCGATCTTCGATATTTTCAAGGTGGTCGGTGCGCTCAAGCAGCGCTTCGGCCAGGTCGCGGTCAACTTCGGCGAGCCGATCAAGCTGGCGGAATTTCTCGACGCCGAGCAACCGGACTGGCGCGCCCAGGATTTGGGGCCGAACTACAAGCCGGCATGGCTCAACGAAACCACCCATCGCCTGGGCGAACAGGTGGCGCGCCACTTGAACGAAGCCGCCGCCGTGAACCCGGTGAACCTGGTGGCCCTGGCGCTGCTGTCCACCACGCGCCTGGCCCTGGATGAACAGGCCATGGCCCGTCAGCTGGATCTGTACTTGACGCTGTTGCGCCGCGTGCCGTACTCGCCCCATACCACCGTGCCGGAAGGCGATGGCATGGCGCTGATCCGGCACGTCAAAGACATGAAGCTGCTGTCGGAACAAAGTGACGCTCTGGGCAAGATTCTGTACCTGGACGAGCAGAACGCGGTCTTGATGACCTACTACCGCAACAACGTGCTGCACATCTTCGCTCTGCCGGCGCTGCTGGCGAGCTTCTTCCAGAGCAGCTCGCGCATGAGCCGCGAACAGATCCTGCGGTACACCCACGCGCTGTACCCGTACCTGCAATCGGAGCTGTTTATCCGCTGGTCCCTGGACGAGCTGGACGCCGTCATCGATCAATGGCTGGAAGCGTTCGTCGAACAAGGCCTGCTGCGTTTCGAAAACGACGTGTACCTGCGCCCGGCCCCGAGTTCGCGACACTTTGTGCTGTTGACGCTGCTGTCCAAAAGCATCGCCCAGACCCTGCAGCGCTTCTACATGGCGATCTCGCTGCTGCTCAACAGCGGCCAGAACAGCATCAGCGCCGAAGAATTGGAAGACCTGTGCACGATCATGGCCCAGCGCCTGTCGATCCTGCATGGTCTCAACGCGCCGGAGTTCTTCGACAAGAGTCTTTTCCGACATTTCATTCAGACGTTGCTGGAGCAAGATGTGCTGCGCCGCGATGACGCCGGCAAGTTGAGCTATCACGACCTGCTCGGCGAGCTGGCCGAAGGCGCGGCCAAACGCGTACTGCCGGCCGAGATTCGCCTGTCGATCCGCCAGGTGGCCTTGCACCGTGTGGACGGTGCCGGGGATGCGCCGGTGCAAGCGCAAGAAAGCCACTAGATTGAATAACGCGCCGGAGAGCCTCCGGCCCCGTTGAAAAGGAGCTGCACCATGAAAAAGATCATTCTTCTGGGCCTCACCGCCCTGCTCGGAGCCTGCCAATCCATGAGTCCCGCGCCCAAGGCCAGCCTCGACGGCGAAGTGTTCTACCTGCAACGTATCGCCCTGCCGCCGACGGCGACCTTGAGCGTGAGCCTGCAGGACGTGTCCCTGGCGGACGCGCCCGCAGCGGTCCTGGCCGAGCAGAAAGGCCCGGTCAAAGGTCAGGTACCGCTGGCATTTCACTTGAGCTACGACCCGGCGCAGGTCAAGCCTGGCCACAGTTATGCGGTGAGTGCTCGCATCGAGCTGGAGGGCAAGCTACTGTTTACCACGACTGAACGCCACACAGTGCGACTCGACGGCCAGGATCCACAGCCGCTGCGCCTGCGCGTCAATGCCGTGGCCCCCTGAAGCAGCCCCCTGAATTCGAACATAAGGAAGCCCTCATGCTCCGCAACTCCCTTCGCCTCACTGCCCTGTGTGCCGGCCTGCTGCTCGGCGCCAACGCCTTGGCCCTGGATCTGGGCAGCCTGTCCCAGAGCGACGCCGCCGGCGGCCTGAAGGATGCCCTGACCCAAGGCGCTCAGGTCGCCGTCAAGCAGCTGGGCGTGCCCGGTGGTTTCAGCAATAACCCCGAAGTGAAGATCGGCCTGCCGGGCAAGTTGGGCAAAGTCGCCGACAAACTGAAAATGTTCGGCATGGGCGACCAGGTCACCCAGCTGGAAACCAGCATGAACAAAGCCGCCGAAACGGCCGTGACCCAGGCCCAGCCGATTCTGGTGAATGCCGTGAAAAACATGAGCGTCACCGACGCCAAAGGCATCCTCAGCGGCGGCCAGGATTCGGCCACCCAATACCTGGATAAAAGCAGCCGCGAACAAATTCGCGCCAAGTTCCTGCCCATCGTCAAGGCCGCGACCGACAAGGTCGGCGTCGCGCAGCAATACAACGCCCTGGCCGGCAAGGCCGCAGCCTTCGGCGCCCTGGACGCCAAGAGCGCCAACGTCGAAAACTACGTGACTGAACAGGCACTGGATGGTTTGTTCAAGATGATCGCGCAGCAGGAAGAGACGATTCGCCAGAACCCTGCGGCGGCTGCCACCAGTTTGGCGAAGAAAGTGTTCGGCACCCTTTAAACGAAGCACAGAACAGTACCGATGAACCACAAAAAAGCCCTGATCTCCTCAGGGCTTTTTTGTTTTTCACCGCGCACAAAGCCAGGCGGGACGATTCGATAATGTGTCAGGTGAGAATCGAGGTCGCCAGGCGGCCAAGCAGCACCGTCGCAAAACAACCAATGGCGAGCGCGGCGGTCCGGTTGATGACACGCGGCGTCAGCCAGTGCCGCCCGCGCCCGACGACGCCGGCGCCGAATACGATCCAGGCCGCCCCGACCGGTATCACGACCAATGCCAGCGTGCCCATGAAGGCGAGGTAACCGGTCCAGTGGATAAACGTATCGGGTGGCGCGATCAACGAGGCGATCAACAGCCCTTTAGGGTTCATCACCGTCATCCAGAAAAAATACCCACCGGTGAAGCGGTCCTGGTTCACGTCTTCCAGAGCTTTTACGCTGCGCCATAAGCGCCAGGACAGCACTAGCAGGTAGGTGCCCGCCGCCAACTGGATCAGCTTGACGGCCCAAGGGGAGTAAGCCGCCAGGTAGAGCAGCGCCACTCCCCACACCGACACTTGCAGCAGGTACGCCAGGCATTCGATAAAGGCCAGCTTCCACGACGCCCGCAGGCCGAACAACACACCGGCGCGGAACAACAGCGTGTTAGTCGGGCCAGGGGCAAGCAACAACAACATCAGGGCTGAAACGGTGGCCAGCATGATTACGCGACGTCCTTCCTCACTCGGAACCACGCAGCATACAGGGCCGGCAGGAACAATAGGGTCAATGCCGTGGCCACGATCAACCCGCCCATGATTGCCACCGCCATCGGCCCGAAAAATACGCTGCGCGACAGCGGGATCATCGCCAGCACCGCCGCGAGTGCCGTCAGCACAATCGGCCGGAAGCGGCGCACGGTGGCCTCGATGATTGCCTGCCAGGGGGCCAGGCCGGCCTTGATGTCCTGCTCGATCTGGTCCACCAGGATCACTGAGTTGCGCATGATCATCCCGGACAGGGCAATGGTGCCGAGCATGGCGACGAAGCCAAAAGGCTGACGGAACGCCAGCAGGAACAAGGTCACGCCGATCAGACCCAACGGCGCCGTCAGAAAAACCATCGCCATGCGTGAGAAACTGCGCAGCTGCAACATCAGCAACGTCAGCACCACCACGATAAACAGCGGTACCCCGGCCTTCACCGAATTCTGGCCGCGCGCGGAATCTTCAACGGTGCCGCCGACTTCCAGCAGGTAACCGTCGGGCAGTTCAGCGCGCACGTCGGCGAGGGTCGGCAGGATCTGCTGCACCAGCGTCGCAGGTTGTTCCTTGCCGTAGATATCCGCGCGGACCGTCACGGTGGGCAAGCGGTTGCGGTGCCAGATCACGCCTTCCTCAAAACCGTATTCGAGGGTGGCGATCTGCGACAGCGCAACGCTTTTGCCATTGTCGGTGGGCACTGCCAGGCTGGGTAACCGCGACAGTTCGGTGCGTTCATGGCGAGTGCCGCGCAGGAGGATTTCGATCAACTCGTTGTCCTCGCGGTACTGGCTGACGCTGGAACCGGTCAACGAGCTCTGCAGGAATTTCGACAGGTTGGCGGTGCTCACGCCCAAGGCCCGAGCGCGGTCCTGGTCGATATTGAGGGAGACGATTTTGCTCGGTTCTTCCCAGTCCAGGTGTACGTTGACCACGTGGGTGTTTTCGCGAACCTTCGCAGCGACCTTGCGTGCCAGGGCGCGGACTTGCTCGATGTGCTCGCCGGTTACGCGAAACTGCACCGGGTAGCCCACGGGAGGACCGTTCTCCAGGCGAGTGACACGCGAGCGCAGGTCGGGAAACTGTTCGTTGAGCGTGCCAATCAGCCAGGTGCGCAGGGTTTCGCGCTCTTCGATGCTGTTAGCCAGTACCACGAACTGGGCGAAACTGGTGGCCGGCAATTGCTGATCCAAGGGCAGGTAAAAGCGCGGCGAACCGGTGCCGATATAGGCCACATAGTTGTCGATACCGGCATGTTCCTTGAGCAGCGTTTCCAGGCGTTTGACCTGGTCGGCGGTGTTGCTCAGGGACGCGCCTTCGGCCAGTTTCAGGTCGACCATCAGCTCCAGGCGACCGGACGCGGGGAAGAACTGCTGCGGCACGAAGCGAAACAACGCCACCGAGCCGACGAATAACATAAGTGTCAGCACGATCACGGTTTTGCGCCGTTTCACACACCACTCCACCACCCGCCTTACACGTTGATAAAACGGCGTACCGTAGGGATCCGGGCCATCGTGACCGTGCTTGGCGGCATGAATTTTCGCCAGGTCCGGCAGGAGTTTTTCCCCCAGGTAGGGCACGAACACCACGGCGGCGACCCAGGAAGCGAGCAACGCAATGGTCACCACCTGAAAGATCGAACGGGTATATTCGCCGGTACTCGACTGCGCGGTTGCAATCGGCAGGAAGCCCGCCGCAGTGATCAGCGTGCCGGTGAGCATCGGGAAGGCGGTACTGGTCCAGGCGAAGCTGGCGGCCTTGAGCCGGTCGTAGCCTTGCTCCATTTTGATTGCCATCATTTCCACGGCAATGATGGCGTCATCGACCAGCAGGCCGAGGGCCAATACCAAAGCGCCGAGAGAGATCTTGTGCAGACCGATGCCGAGGTAATACATGGTGGCAAAGGTCATTGCCAACACCAGCGGGATCGCCAGCGCCACCACCATGCCGGTGCGCAGGCCGAGGGAGAAAAAACTCACCAGCAGCACAATGGCCAATGCCTCGGCCAGCACTTGGACGAATTCGCCGACACCGGTTTTTACTGCGGCGGGCTGGTCCGACACCTTGCGCAGTTGCATGCCCGCCGGAAGGTTCTTTTGCAGGCGTGCGAATTCGCCTTCAAGCGCCTTGCCCAATACCAGAATATCGCCGCCCTCGCGCATCGCCACGGCCAGCCCGATGGCGTCTTCACCCATGTAGCGCATGCGCGGTGCGGGTGGATCGTTGAAACCGCGATGGATATCGGCCACATCGCCGATCCTGAAGGTGCGGTCACCCACGCGAATGGGGAAATTGCGGATCTCCTCGACCGTCTTGAAGTTGCCCGAGACGCGCAACTGCACACGCTCGCTCGGGGTTTCGAAGAAACCGGCGGTGGACACCGCGTTCTGTTCCTGCAAAGCCTGCTGCACGGCGGCCAGCGGCAAGCCGAGGGTGGCGAGCTTGAGGTTGGACAGTTCAATCCAGATTTTTTCGTCCTGCAGCCCGAGCAGGTCGACCTTGCCCACATCGGCCACCCGCTGCAGTTGTATCTGGATGCGGTCGGCGTAGTCCTTGAGCACTGCATAGTCGAAACCGTCGCCGGTCAGGGCGTAGATATTGCCGAAGGTGGTGCCGAATTCGTCGTTGAAAAACGGCCCCTGGATATCCGGCGGCAGCGTCTGGCGGATATCGCTGATTTTCTTGCGCACCTGGTACCACAGTTCGGGAATCTGCGCCGAGTGCATTGCGTCGCGGGCGATGAAGGTCACCTGTGACTCGCCGGGCCGGGAAAACGAGACGATGCGCTCGTAGTCACCGGTCTCCATGAGTTTCTTCTCGATGCGCTCGGTTACCTGCCGCGAGACTTCCTGGGCCGTGGCGCCCGGCCAATTGGTTTTGATCACCATGGCTTTGAAGGTGAAGGGCGGGTCTTCGCTTTGTCCCAGCTTGGTGTAGGACAACGTGCCCACCACGGCCAGCAGGATCATCAGGAACAGCACGATCTGGCGATTACGCAACGCCCATTCGGAAAGATTGAAACCCATCGGGACTACTCCTTGGCCGCCAGATTCACCACACGGTTGGAGCGGTCCACCGGGCGCACCTGCTGCCCCTCGTGGAGCACATGCACACCCGCCGCCACCACCCAATCACTGGCGCTCAAGCCTTCCAGCACCGGCACGGTTTTTTCGCCGAAGGCGCCGATACGCACAGGCGTGCGCTTGAGGGTGTAGTCCGGCTCCACACGCCAGACGTAGGACGCACCGTTCTCCGCGCTGAGGGCAGACAGCGGAACGGACAGCGGAATATCACCATCAACTTGGATGAACACGCGAGCGCTCTGCCCCAACTCAGCCGGGACTTTGCCCCCGGTAAACGCCACGCGTGCCGCGAAGGTGCGCGACTTCGGGTCGGCAGCGGGCGACAACTCACGGATGCGCCCGGCGAAGCGTTGGTCCGGCTGGCTCCACAACTCCACGGACACCGGCTGCCCGATCTTGAAGCGACCGAAACCCTGTTCGGGCAGGCTGATCAGCACTTCGCGCTCGCCATCGGTGGCCAGGGTGAATACGGTTTGTCCTGCTGCCACCACTTGACCGACCTCCACGGCACGTTTGGCCACCACGCCATCCTGCGGCGCGCGCAGGACCGCGTAGGCAGCCTGGTTACTGGCCACATCGAATTCGGCTTTGATCTGCTTGAGGCGGGCTTCACCTGAGCGGTAGAGGTTTTCGGCATTGTCGTATTGGGAACGACTGACCATCTGACGCTCCAGCAGCGTCTTGTAGCGGTCACGCTCGGCGCGCACCAGGCTCAGATTGGCCTCGGCGGCGGCGACCTGGGCGCGGCTGGCCTCCAGTTGCAAACGCACATCCTGGGGATCGAGTTCAGCCAGGGCCTGGTTGGCCTTGACCCGCTCGCCTTCGTCCACCAGGCGCTTACTGACTTTGCCGCCGATGCGAAAGGCCAGGTCCGGTTCATAGCGGGCGCGCACTTCACCGGGGTAGCTGTCCATCGACTGCGCCGACGGCTGCGGCTGCACCACCATGGCCGGGCGGAGGGTGGTCTGGGCCGTCTCTTCATGGCCGCAGGCGGCCACCAGGAGGGCCAGACACGCAGGCAACGCAAGGGGCAGGAAAATGCTGCGCATGCTGAAGGACCTTTCGCAAATGATGCTAGGAATAATTATACTGGCCAGTATGTTATTAATACCAAACTCACCAGTCCAGTATTAAAGGTGAAAATGTCCGACAATCCTCTCAACACCAATAGCCCCGGGCGTCCCAAGGACATGGCAAAACGCCAGGCAATCCTCGAAGCAGCTAAATTCCTGTTCTTGAGCAATGGTTACGCCAGCACCAGCATGGACGCGGTGGCCTTGGAGGCCGGCGTGTCGAAACTTACGGTCTACAACCACTTCACCGACAAAGAAACCTTGTTCACCGCAGCCGTCGTGGCCAAGTGCGAGGAACAATTGCCGGTGATGTATTTCGAGATGCCCGAAGGCGTGCCGGTGGAAACGGTACTGCTGACCATCGCCCGGGGTTTCCATCGGCTGATCAACAGCGAAGAATCGGTGAACCTGCACCGGTTGATGATGACCACCGGCAGCCAGGACGTGAAACTCTCACAGATCTTTTTCGAGGCCGGCCCGATGCGCATGCTGCAGGGCATGGAGCGTCTGCTCAGCACAATCAACCGGAGTGGCGCCCTGAGCATCGACGAGCCGTTCAAGGCGGCCGAGCATTTCTTCTGCCTGCTCAAAGGCACGGCGAACTTCTGCCTGCTGTATGGCTGCGGCGGCCAATTGAGTGAAGACGCCGCCGAAGCCCATGTGCAGGATGTGGTGGGATTGTTTATGCGGGCCTATAAGCCTTAAAGGATTTCAGGGCTTGAGTGCTTTTTTGGGGTAAATGTCATAGCGACTGGATTTACCCTCCAGCGCATGGCTTGGCTTGGGCCCTTCGATGCACGGCGCCTTGCGCGGGCGCTTGACCACCACGCGGTGGCTGGCCAGGGCTAATGCTGCGGCGAGCAGGGCCTGAGCATCCGGGTCATCGCCCACCAGTGGACGGAACAGGCGCATTTCCTTCTTCACCAGGGCCGTTTTCTCACGATGCGGAAACATCGGATCGAGGTAGATGACCTGAGGCGGCTCGCCTTCCCAGTTGCGCATCACCTCGATGGAGTTGCCCTTCAGCAACTGCATGCGCGCCACGATCGGCGCCACCTCGAAATCATCCGCGCCACGCGCCAGGCCGTCTTCAAGCAAAGCGCCAATCAACGGTTGGCGTTCGATCAGGCTCATATCGCAACCCAGGCTGGCCAGCACGAAGGCATCCTTGCCCAAACCGGCCGTGGCATCCAGCACTCGCGGGCGTACGCCCTGGGCGATGCCCACGGCCTTGGCAATCATCTGCCCGCTGCCTCCGCCATATAACCGTCGGTGCGCCGCGCCACCCTCAACAAAGTCCACACGCACCGGCCCCGGCGCGTCAGGGCTCAGTTGCTGCAATTGCAGGCCGTGTTCGCCGACCTGCAAGGAAAAATCCGCATCCGCCAGCATTAGCGGCAAGCCAAGCTGGGCAGCCCACTGCTCGGCGCGGGCCTGGAAAGCGTCGGCCAAGGCCTCGACCCGGATGCGGCTGGCCGCTGGTTGTTCGCTCATCAATCGCTACGCTCAAAAATATTAAGGATCGGCCAATACCGGCCGATAAAACCAACAGTCAGGTATTTTGCCAGAGCTGAGCGTCGACCGAAGAAAATGTCAGACATTCTCCCCCTAACCATCGGTGTACTGCCGACCCACAACCACTACGGCCTGCGCAATACACAAGCGCTGGCCGGCGTGAGTCATGTGTGGCAGGACTTCTTCGCCCGGGCATTGGCCGAGCAGCTCGGCGACACGCCGGACGCGCTGGCGGCCCAGGCGCCGGCACCGATGGACCCGGCGGTAGAACCCAGCGCCGGCGCCGACCTGCTGTCGCAGATCCTCACCCAGCGCGAGTGCGACGTCAAAGACACCGAAATCGCACCGCCAGAACCGTTGTTCCTGCCCATCGCTGAATTCGAAACCGAGTTGTTGCCACCGGCTGCCACGCCATTCCCGGAAGAGGAAATCGTCGCCCAGCAACGCCAGCAGAATTTCGAAAGCGGCTGGGTACGCCCCATCGTACTGAGCGCCGGGCAGCCATTGCCGGAGCCAGCCCCCGCGCCGGAACCGCGCGCCCTGCACTTGCCGATCGCTGAGTTCGAACTGGACCTGTTGCCACCGCCGCCTACGCCTTACCCCGAAGAAGCGTTGGTGGAGCAGCAAAAAGCCCTGGACTTCGACTACTACTGGGCGCGCCCATTGATCACCCATAACCTGCGCCTGGCCGCCTGATCCTCAGCGACACACCCACCAGCGCCCCATATCCAGGTGAAAGTGATTACGGTGCGCGGCGTTGTAGTCCGGGCTTAATACCACATTGAAATCATCACAGGCACTGTCGCGCACCTGGCGAAGGAACCGCGCATTGGCGCCCTCCCCCGGCCAATCCCGGAGCACGCTGATGCTGCGTCCGTCGGCCAAGCGAAAGCCGGCGATATCCAGCGCATTGGCCGATGCATGCTGGCTCATTCGCCCGCCGGCACGGTTATACATCGTGCGGCAGGCAAAACTGCCCAGGTGATCGACCCGCGTCACGGCTTGGCCAAACGCCGCCTGCGCCGCCGGTTGCAGGCTGTGGCGCTCGAACAGCGCGAACGCCACGGCCAGCGGGCAACTGGCGAGAAAGCTGCTGCTCAATCCCACCTCTGCACCCTGCACGCGCAAGGTGTTGCGCAATGGACAGGCGGCATCGGCGGGTGAATCGGCTTGATGGCTCACGCGCAAGCCTGAAGTCTTCAGCACCTGGTCGCACAGCGCCGGGTCGTCCTGCAGACGTCCCAGCTTAAAACGCGTCAACAGGTTCGGGCTGGCGCGCACATCCAGCGGCGCCCATGGGTTCCACTCTGGTGCCAACGGCACCCAGCCACGCCACACACCAACAACCACCGCGCCGCCCAGCACCAGCAGCACGCCCATCGCCTTGATAAACCGCATGGGTCAGACCTTGAAAAACTGATTGGCCGTGCTGAACGGCATCGAGCGATCAGTAAAGGTAAAGGTGCCCAGTTCGCGGATTTCCTGAGCCGCGCGATAGAACTCGCCGTAAGCGGCCAGCGCCATCGCCGAGCCGACGCTGATGCGCTTGACGCCCATGGTGCTCAATTGCGCGACGCTGAGTTTCAGCGCACCGGACATCAACACATTCACCGGTTTGGGCGCGACCGCCTTGACCACCGCCAACACCTCATCGGCAGTTCGCAGGCCCGGCGCGTAAAGCACATCGGCACCGGCCTCGGCATAGGCCTGCAGACGGCGGAGGGTGTCGGGCAGATCCAGACGACCATGCAGAAGGTTTTCCGCGCGGGCGGTGAGCGTGAACGCAAACGGCAAACTGCGGGCCGCGACTACCGCCGCTTGTACTCGCTCCACAGACAGGTCGAAGGCATAAATGGGATCGCCAGAGTGTCCGGTGGCGTCTTCGATGGAACCGCCGACAATCCCCGTGGCCGCCGCACGCAGGATGGTCTGGGCGCAGCCATCCGGGCTGTCGCTGAAGCCGTTTTCCAGGTCGGCCGCCACCGGCAGTGTCGTGGCCTGGGCGATCTGGTGCGCGTTGAGCAAGGTGTCGTCCAGAGACAAAGCGCCCTCCGCATCCGGCCGACCAAGGCTGAAGGCATGACCCGCACTGGTGGTGGCCAAGGCTTCGAACCCCAGGCTGGCAAGCATCACGGCGGAACCGGCGTCCCACGGGTTGGGCATCACGAACGCGCGGTCGCGTTCATGCAGGAGCTTGAAGGTTTCGGCGCGAAGGGTTTGAGCATCCATGGCAGGCTCCAGGCGGGAAAAGGAACCTTAGAGTAACCCCAGTTGCTCCGCTTCGGGCTCGCGATCCAACATGGGCAACGGCGCAAGGCCGGGCAAGCGTGCCATCAGTTGGGTATGAAAGCGCATGGCCAATTGGGCGGCGAGGCGATTGTCCGAGGTATGCAGAAACACGTAGGGAGTGCGGCCCTCTTCGATCCAACCGGCGACTTTTTCAATCCAAGGCACTAGAAACGGGTCGTTGGCCTCCAGCTCCGGATGGCCAATGAAGCGCACCTGCGGAAACTGAGTCAGCGCAGCCGGCCGCGGCGGCACTTTGGGCTTTTTCGATTGCGCGTGCAGCACCGCCGGCGATGTCGAGGTGCAACTGAACAACGCACGCGGGTCCAGGCAGATGCGCTCGACACCCCGGTCACGCAACAGGCGATTAAGCCTGCGCTCGGCATCGCCTTTGGCGAAGAACTCGGGATGACGGACTTCCACCGCCATCGGACGCTCAAGCCCGTCGATAAAACCGGCCAGTTCCGCCAGGCGCTGCGGTGAGAACGAGGTCGACAACTGCAGCCATAGCGGCGTGACGCGCTCACCCAACGGGCTCATCAGGCCCACAAAGCTCTCTGCCGCCGGCAGTTGCTCGCGCAGATCGCCATCGTGGCTGATATCCCTGGGGAATTTGGCGGTGAAACGAAAATCCTCGGGCATGATTTCGGCCCAGCGCTGCACCGTGGCGGCCGAGGGGCGAGCGTAGAAAGTGGTGTTGCCTTCAACGGCGTTGAAAACTTGGGAATAAAGGGCGAGGTAATCGCTGGCGCGGGCGTCGGCTGGGTAAAGATACTCACGCCAGGCGTTTTCACTCCAGGACGGGCAACCGAGGTAGTAAGGCCGACGCATCAGATGTGAACGTCGAGGCCCAGCACTTCCATATCCCATTCGACAAAGCCGGCGGTAGTCAGGTAACTGGCCAGGGCCGTGGCAACGCTTTTGCTCATGGAACGTGGGAACACCATATCCTGCTGACGGGCAGGCAGGCCGCTGATACGCGCACTGCCGGCGCTTTGGGCCGACGACGCTGCTTCGGACTGGACTTCGATGAAGTCCGGCGAATCTTCGACCGAATCGTCTACCGTGACGTTCGCCTTGCGCGGCTTACGTTTGAGGGGGTAGGACTGTGAGGAAAATCCGTCTATACGCATCGATGCGAACTCGCTATCAGTGATGGCATTTTAGTGGCGACTTCCGTTGCGCGCAAATGCTCTGGTGATAACTAGAACACATAATTTGAAAAAGGTTTAAATCCTGGGGCAAATTCTGACGATTGGCGCAGATTGCCATCACTTTGGCGTCAAATCAGCCCGCGTTCGGCTTTGGTTTGCGCGACTTTATCGCGCAGGTACACCGGTGCCGCCTGATCGGCGGGGATCGCCTCGCCGCGCTCGAAGGCATAACGCGCCAGGGTCAGCAGGTCTTCGGCATGGGGCAGCATGGCCGCATCCTGGCCAGCCAGCTTGACCGCGATGCGCTCGCCGTAGCCCCAGCCGGTGCCCGCGCCGAACCAGTCGCCGCTGGCGTCCTGCGGCAGCGCCGACGCTTCGGGAGGCTGCACGGCCTCCGTGCCGACCAGGCGCATTTCGCCTTCGGCTGCGCGATAACAGCCCCAGTAGACTTCATCCATCCGCGCGTCGATGGCGGCGGCCACCTGCACGGCGCCGTGTTCACGCAAGGCGCGCTGGGCCAGCACGGCAAGGTTGGAGACCGGCAGCACCGGGCGTTCCAGCGCAAAGGCCAGGCCCTGTACCACGCCGATGGCGATGCGCACACCGGTGAATGCGCCGGGGCCGCGACCAAAGGCGATAGCGTCCACCGACGCCAACGTGGTGCCGGCGTCTTCGAGCAGTTGCTTGATCATCGGCAACAGCTTCTGCGCGTGCAGGCGTGGGATCACCTCGTAGTGGCTGGTTACTTTGCCGTCGTGCAGCAAGGCAACGGAGCAAGCTTCGGTTGCGGTGTCCAGGGCCAGCAGGGTGCTCATCGGTGTCGGTGTCCAAGTCGGAAAAAAGTGCGCCAGTATAAACAACAACGGCCCGCAAGCGGGCCGTTGTGTGTAACGCCGAGCGGGTGATCAGCTCAGGGCTTCCATGACCTTGGCGGTGATGGCTTCCACCGAACCAACGCCCGGGATGTGGCTGCACTTGGGCTTGCCGTTGGCAGCGGACAGCTTCTGGTAGAAATCCACCAGCGGCTTGGTCTGGGAATGGTAGACCGACAGGCGATGACGCACGGTTTCTTCGGTGTCGTCCTTACGCTGTACCAGGTCGTCGCCCGTGATGTCGTCCTTGCCTTCAACTTTCGGCGGGTTGTAGACGGTGTGGTACACGCGGCCCGAGGCTTCGTGAACGCGACGACCGGCGATACGCTGGACGATCTCTTCATCATCAACCGCGATTTCCACCACCGCATCCAGTTCGACACCGGCCGTTACCAGCGCCTCGGCCTGGGGAATGGTGCGAGGGAAACCGTCGAACAGGAAGCCGTTGGCACAGTCAGGCTGCGCGATACGGTCCTTGACCAGGGCGATGATCAGGTCATCGGAAACCAGGCCGCCGGCGTCCATGATGCTCTTGGCCTGGATGCCCAGGTCGGTGCCTGCTTTTACCGCGGCGCGCAGCATGTCACCGGTAGAGATTTGTGGAATGCCGAATTTTTCAGTGATGAACTTTGCCTGAGTACCTTTACCGGCCCCGGGAGCTCCCAGCAGAATGACGCGCATCGATGTGCTCCTCAATTTTTTATAGAGATGACGCTCGGATTCGCCGCATGGGGCCAATCTCGTAAAAATGTGATTCGGGCCGACCAAACGGCCAAAGGCTGATCAAGATACACAGCAGGCCCTGCCCACACAAGCCGCCGAAAGTCGGAGGAACCCGCGCCGCGCATGCGTCATAGGTAGGGTATGCCAACGTGCAACCCTGGCCCTTGAACAGCGACCGCCCCATTCGGGGCGGTCGTCGAGGTTTACCCGCAAGCTATTGAGAACACGCGAAAAACCTCAGCCGGTGTTGCGCAGGCCTGCCGCGATACCGGCCACGGACACCAGCAGCGCCTGTTCCAGAGGGCTGTCCTGCGCGGCTTGCTGGCGACGCGAGCGCGCCAGTAGTTCGGCCTGCAGCAGGTGCAAAGGGTCGAGGTAAGTGTTGCGCAGGCGGATGAACTCCAGGGTATCGGGGCTGTGGGCCAGCAGTTGCGACTGGCCGGTCAGCCCGAGCACCACCGAGCACGCCTGCGACAATAGGTCGCGTAAGTGCGCACCCAATGGCAACAGATCGGGCTCCACCAGGCGCTCGTCATACAGCCGCGCAATATCCGCATCCGCCTTGGCCAGAACCATTTCCAGCATGTCGATACGGGTGCGGAAGAACGGCCACTGCTCGCGCATCTGCCCCAGCAAGTCGCCTTCACCCCGTTCCAGGGCCTTGCTCAACGCGGCCTCCCAGCCAAGCCAGGCCGGCAGCATCAGGCGGGTCTGGGTCCAGCCGAAGATCCACGGGATGGCGCGCAGGCTCTCGATACCACCCGCGCGGCGCTTGGCCGGTCGGCTGCCCAAGGGCAGGCGCCCCAGCTCCTGCTCGGGGGTGGACTGGCGAAAATATTCAACGAACTGCGGATTTTCCCGCACCACGGCGCGGTAGGCCCTTACACCGTCCGCCGCCAATTCATCCATCAAATGGCGCCAGGCCGGTGCAGGCGGCGGTGGCGGCAAGAGCGTCGCCTCCAGGACGGCGGCCAGGTAAAGGTTAAGGTTCTGCTCGGCGATGTCCGGCAGGCCGAACTTGAAGCGGATCATTTCGCCCTGCTCGGTGGTGCGAAAGCGCCCCGCTACCGAGCCCGGAGGCTGGGACAGGATCGCCGCGTGCGCCGGGCCGCCGCCACGGCCGACGGTGCCGCCGCGGCCGTGGAACAACAGCAACTCCACTTGCTGTTCACGACAGATGTCCACCAAACGCTCCTGCGCGCGGTACTGCGCCCAGGCGGCGGCGGTGGTACCGGCGTCCTTGGCCGAGTCGGAGTAGCCGATCATCACTTCCTGCGGACCTTGCAACCGGGCCCGATAGCCCGGCAACTGCAGCAATCGTTCAATCACCGGGCCGGCGTTATCCAGGTCGGCCAGGGTTTCGAACAGCGGCACTACGCGCATCGGTCGCTGCACGCCCGACTCTTTGAGCAGCAACTGCACCGCCAGCACATCCGAGGCCGCGCCGGCCATGGAAATAACATAGGAACCCAGCGATGCCGCTGGGGCTGCCGCCACTTCCCTGCACGTGTTGAGCACTTCGGCCGTGTCGTCCGACGGCTGGAAATAACCCGGCAGCAACGGTCGACGGTTGTCCAGTTCCTGCATCAGGAAACGGATACGGGTCTCCTCGTCCCACTCTTCGTAGCGCCCAAGGCCGAGGTAGTCGGTGATTTCGGTCATGGCCGCGCAATGGCGGGTGGAATCCTGACGCACATCCAGGCGCACCAGGAACAGGCCGAACGTCACCGCGCGGCGCAGGCAATCGAGCAGCGGTCCATCGGCGATCACGCCCATGCCGCATGCATGCAGCGACTGGTAGCACAACTGCAGCGGTTCGAGCAGGTCATGGTTGTCCTGCAACACCTCGGCGGGCGCCGGCGTGCTGCTGCTCAATGCGGTGTGGGCCCACTGGCGCGTGGCGCGCAAGCGTTCGCGCAACTGCTTGAGCAAGGCGCGATAGGGTTCGACACTGTCGCCGACCCTGGCCTGCAGCGCCGGGCTGGCCTGTTGCATCGACAGCTCGGAGGCCAGGTGATCGATATCGCGCAGGTACAGGTCGGCGGCCATCCAGCGCGCCAGCAGCAGGACTTCTCGGGTGACCGGCGCGGTCACGTTCGGGTTGCCGTCACGGTCGCCGCCCATCCACGATGCAAAGCGAATCGGCGCGGCCTCCAGGGGCAGACGCAGGCCGGTGGCGGCATGCAAGGCCTGGTCGGCCTTGCGCAGATAATTGGGGATGGCGTGCCACAGCGAATGTTCAATCACCGCGAAGCCCCATTTGGCCTCGTCCACCGGGGTGGGCCGGGTGCGACGGATCTCTTCGGTGTGCCAGGCTTCGGCGATCAGACGTTGCAGGCGCTCGCGGATCTGCTCGCGCTCGGCGCTGGTGAGGTCGCGGTGGTCCTGCAGGGCCAACTGCGCGGCAATGGCGTCGTATTTCTGGATCAGCGTACGGCGCGCCACTTCGGTCGGGTGGGCGGTGAGCACCAGTTCGATCTCAAGGCTCGCCAATTGGCGGGCCAGGGACTCATCGCTGTGGCCTTCGCTTTGCAGGCGCGCCAGCAACTCGGGTAACACACGGGCTTCGAAGGGGGCGGGCTGCGATTCATCGCGCCGATGAATCAACTGATACTGCTCGGCGATGTTGGCCAGGTTGAGGAACTGGTTGAAAGCCCTGGCCACCGGCAGCAGTTCATTTTCCTGCAACTGGTTGAGGCTGGCGCTCAGTTCATCGCCAGCGGTTTTCTCCGAGTCGGTGCCACGGCGGTCGGCCTTGGCGCCTTTGCGGATCTGCTCGATCTTGTCGAGAAAATCGTCGCCATACTGCTCTCGAATCGTGTTGCCCAACAGCTCACCCAGCAGGTGAACATCCTCTCGCAAGCGTGCATCGATATCACTCATCAGCCACTCTCCAGCCAGAAATCCGGGACGCGCAGACCTGCCAGAGTGCCGCCCGCATTGTTTTATGACAAGACTTTAAACCTTGTGGGTTGCAGCTAGTCTCAACGTTAAGCCCTCGCGATACGCGAACGGCTGGTCACTCATCACCGCCCGCCCACCGTGGGCTTTATTGAGGTTGCCATGAAAATCCGAGAATTGGCCCAGCACTGGGAAGAGAATGCCAAGGGTCGCCTGACCAAGACCGAATACGCGATTCACCTGGATGTAGAAGCCGCCGCCCGGCTGGCGGCCATCGCCGAGATGTACCCCAAGCGCAACACCGAAGAGTTATTGGGCGAGCTGATCGGCGCCGCGCTTGAAGAGCTTGAAGCCAGCTTTCCCTACATCAAGGGTCAGCACGTGATTGCGACCGATGAGGAGGGCGACCCGCTGTACGAAGACGTCGGCCCCACCCCACGCTTTTTGTCGCTGTCGCGTCGCTATCTGCATGATTTATCTACCAGTGCGGACGAATCCCAGCACTGAGGTACTGTCGTTTAATCCACTCCTTCTTATGTATTTCGGGCCTGACGCAGGCCCGAAATACTATCCGGCACTGCAAAAGTTCCAATTTTTTTCCCTGACCAGTCAGTCAATTATTTTTTTAGGCAAATCGCCATCTCTACTGAACTTTTGAAAAAAGCCTCCGGTCACAGCCAGTAAGCCATCACTTGGAACGGCCGTTTGAAAGGGCACCAGGCGCTTTATTACCGGGCTCGCAGCCGTTCACTGACTGAGATGGATTTTGATTTTTTCAGGAGTTATCCAATGGAGTTGAAGACGATGAAGACCAGCACTGCCAAATCCTCGTTTAACCACCTGCGCGGGCTCAAATTGGCCGCGCTGGCAATCGGCACCAGCTTCGTACTGGCTGGCTGCGCCGGCAACCCGCCGACTGAGCAATATGCGGTGACCCAGTCTGCGGTCAACAGCGCTGTCAGCGCCGGCGGCACCGAGTTCGCAGCCGTGGAAATGAAGTCGGCCCAGGACAAGCTCAAAGAAGCTGAAATCGCGATGCACGACAAAAACTACGACAAGGCTCGTATGTTGGCTGAACAAGCCGAGTGGGACGCCCGTGTCGCAGAACGTAAAGCCCAGGCTGCCAAAGCTGAGCAAGCGGTGAAGGATTCCCAGAAGGCCGTTGACGAGTTGCGTAAAGAAGGCATGCGCCCGGCTGCTATCCAGCAGAAGTAATCCGAGCCCCTTGACTGCACCGCACCCGATATCGAATTGAAAGGACGACACGATTATGCGTAAACAACTGATGATCCCTGCCCTGTTGGCAATGAGCGTTGCCCTGGCGGCCTGCTCCACCCCGCCGAACGCGAACCTGGAAAACGCCCGCACCAACTTCTCCTCTCTGCAGACCAACCCACAGGCCACCAAGCTTGCGGCGCTGGAAACCAAAGATGCTCAGGAGTGGCTGGACAAAGCCGATAAAGCCTATCGCGACAAGGAAGACCAGAAGAAGGTCGACCAGTTGGCCTACCTGACCAACCAGCGCGTTGAAGTGGCCAAAGACACCATCGTGCTGCGCGAATCCGAAGCGAAGCTGAAGAACGCCGGCGACGAACGTGCCCGCGCCCTGCTGGATGCTCGCGATGCGCAGATCAAGCAGCTGCAGGACAGCCTGAACGCCAAGCAGACCGATCGCGGCACACTGGTCACGTTCGGTGACGTGCTGTTCGCCACCAACAAGTCCGACCTGAAATCCAGCGGCCTGGTTAATATCACCAAGCTGGCTCAGTTCCTGCGCGACAACCCGGACCGTAAAGTGATCGTCGAAGGCTACACCGACAGCACCGGTTCGGACTCGTACAACCAGAGCCTGTCGGAGCGCCGTGCCGCTTCCGTGCAACGTGCACTGGCCCAGCAAGGCGTGGATATCTCGCGCATCGTGACCCAGGGTTACGGCAAGGAATACCCGGTTGCCGACAACGGCAGCGCTTCGGGCCGTGCCATGAACCGTCGCGTTGAAGTGACCATCTCCAACGATAACCAGCCGGTCAAGCCACGTTCGTCCATGGCTAACTGATGGATTGATGCACCCAAAAAAACCACCGGAAACGGTGGTTTTTTTTGCCCTCAGAACGGGATCGGCCCTTTGCTCTCTTCGTAGCCCACCGGCTCAGGCTCCGTCGATTGCTGCAACTTTTCAGGCTGCCGTTGCGACCGCTCCTCATCGCATTCCTGGTACAGGTCCAGGCTCGCCTGCGCCCTTGCCATTTCCAGCCATTTAACGATCGCACCAATCTGCATCGCGACTCTCCTGCGCTCGCTGTTTCCAAAGGGTTGGTCAGCCAGGCTGACTGCCCCGTGAGTGGCGACTGAGGCGCAAGGGTTCCAGCTATTTGCAAAGCGTGGGCATCGAGCCAACTATTGCTGCAACTGGGGGGTTTCCTGGCCCATGCAACGCACCGCCTGTTTTTTATTATTCACCAGCACGCCGCTCAGGCCTTTCTGCTCGGTATCGAACATGACCAGCACACCATCCACGCACTGTGCCACTTGGGCGGCCGGGGTCAGGGAGATCTTGTAGTCTTCGCCCGGCACGGTCTTGAGCATGGTGAAATCGCTGAGCAACAGCGCGTCTTCCGGTTTGGCGAAGTGCAGGTAGCCGTAATACCACAGGCAACCGACGGTACCGATGATGGTGCCGATGCCGGTGAGGATCAGCGGGATCATGTTGCGTTCTTCGCTCATTGCGGGCTCTCTGATGGATCAACGTTAGGAGTCGGATAGTTCGGAATTTCGCCCAGGCGCCGCAGGCCATTGAAATGTTGCGGGTCGTCCAGATAGCGCAGCATCACGGTTTGCCAGGTTTTATCGGCAAAGGTCTGCACATGCCCGCCCCGGGTCAATTGCAAGACTCTGGGCGGCGGTGCGGCCTGGTACAGGCGGATGCCATTGGCCACGGGCACGATCGGGTCATCGAGGCTGTGAAACAATAGTTTCGGCACGCCGCTCAACTGGGGCATGGCATTGATCGCACTGTCCGCGTCGGGCACGAGCCAGGATAAGGGCACTTGCAACGGCCATGTTAGCCAGGAGGTGCTCAGCGCGAATTGTCCTACGTCACGATAACTGGCGGGCACGCCGTCCAGCACCAGCGCCTTGAGCTGGGCCTGACGCTGCGGGTGCGCCGCCAGGTAATGCACGGCCAGCGCGCCGCCCAGGCTTTGACCCAGGACTATCAAGGGCTGGCCTTGGGTTTCAGGGGCCTTATCGATCCAGCGGAACGCCGCGTCCACGTCTTGATAAACCGCCGGTAGCGACGGTTTGCCCTGCGATAACCCATAACCACGGTAGTCCAGCAGCAGCACTTGGTAACCCTGCTCCGGCAACCACCAACTGCCGCCCAAGTGCCAGGCCAGGTTGCCACCGTTGCCGTGCAGATGCAGCACCGTGCCCTTGAGCGGCACGCCGGGTTTGGCCGGCAACCACCAAGCGTGCAGCTGGACGCCGTCGGCGGTGGTCAGGGTGATGTCGCGGTAGTCCAGGCGCGCTTTTTCCGGCGTGAACGGCAGGCCGGGTTCGGGATAGAACAAGAGCGAGCTGCAGCCGTTCAATGTGAGTAGCAGGCACAGAATGCCGAGGATTCTCATCCGTTGAAGCCTCGTGAATAACAGCATTTAAAGGATATTGGAGTAGTCCGCCTCGATCCGATCCAGGCTCAGGTGGTTAAGGAAGTTGGAGAAACACATCCATGCCGCCAGGGCGTTCATGTCACGGAATTGATCGGGCAGGTATTTGGGCGGCACCACCAGGCCTTCGTCTACCAGTTGGCGCAGGGTGCGCATGTCTTCCAGGGTGGTCTTGCCGCAGAACAGCAGCGGCACCTGTTCCAGCTTGCCTTTGCGCACGGCCAACTGGATGTAGTTGTAGACCATGATAAAGCCTTTGAGGTAAGACAGGTCCTTGGTAAACGGCAGACCGGTCGGCACCGAGCCACGAAACACGCGGCTGGCGTTGCCGTAGCTTTCAGCCATTTCAAAGCCTTGCTCACGGAAGAATTCGAACACCTGCAGGAAGTCGGCGCCCTCCTCCACCATATGGATGGCGCGCGTGCGGTTGGTCAATTTGCGCAAGCGGCTGGGGTAGGAGGCAAAGGTGATGATCTCCATCAGGATCGCCAACCCTTCCTGGGTCACGGTCGACGACGGCGGGCCCTTGGACAGGAACGTGCAGATCGGCTGGTTCTGGCCGTTGAGCGTGGTGCCCACATGCACCAGGCCTTCATGCACTTCCAAGGCGCGCACATCGCGGTCGTTGAACATCGCGTCGGCGCGGATCTTGATGTAGTCGGCTCCCGCCGCCGCGTCGGCGACGATACCGTCGGACTCGAACACGCGGATGGTTTCCTCGGCCTCGCCAAACACCTTGTTCAGGCGGGTCTGCAGCAGGGCCACGGCGTCCTTGGCGGTCAGGGTCTTGGCTTCGTCCTTGAGGTCGCCACGGCCATCGATATTGTTCAAGTAATCGGAGAGCATCAGGCCCAGGTCCGCCAGGGTCGGGTCGCCGGCGTGGAACGCATCGGAAGCAGCGCCGTACAGTTCCTGGGAGATCAGGCCGAAATCCTCGGTGCCCCGGGCCTCCAGCATGCGCACCACCATGCGGTATTCCTTGCACATGCGGCGCATGATTTGCCCGACCGGGCTGAATTGGCCGAGACGGCGGGTGATGTCACGCTCGATATTCTGAAATTCCAGCTTCACCGCGCTGGAGTCGAAGGACAGCGGCCGGTTCAGGTAATAGTCGCGATCCACGGCCGGCATGGCTTTGCCCTTGGCCTTGAGAAACCCCTGACGGATGTTCTCGTCCCACTTCACGGCGTCGAGGACGCGGATCGGGGTTTGCGCCAGCACAATGCGATCGGACAAGGTGCGTATCGTCTGCTGGTAATCGTCCACCCGGTATTTCCTCTTTAAACGTTATTGACCCGCGCGCCGGTAGCGCACGGCTTCAACGAACACATCGGCATTGGCCGGATCATCCAGGTAGGCAAACACCTGGTTCATGGCACTGTCGACCCGTACACCGGCGCCTTCGACGGTGTCCACGGGGCTGCCCTGCAGTAGCTGTTGCCCGATGGCCTGGCGAATCTGCTCGAGGTCCAGGTTATAGACCACCAATTCGTGCTTATCGTCGAACTCGAATCCCGCCAGAAAATAGTGCCCTCCGAACCTGGCCGGCAACGGTGCCGACAGGTACCAGCGGCTGCCATGACGCGTCACGGTAAACAGGTACTCATCGCGCTGCGTCGGCGAGGCTTTAGGGTAGCTCACCGCCTTGTAACGGTGCTCACCGGCGCGGCTGATTTGCAGATTGAGCGGTTCGCCCCAGGCATTCCTGCTGGTCCAATGGCCCAGCAATTCATCCGGCGCCGCCTCATGGGCGGGCAACGGGTCCTTGAACGTTACCAGGCAACCCCCGAGCAACAGGAACCACACGGCGATTACCGCCACACGCCAGGTTTTCATCGGACTCCCCCGGTGTCAGACCGAGGCCAACACCAAATGCATATAACGCTTGAGAATCTCAAGCATCTCGTCAGCGGTCAGAGGCTCCGGGCCGCCCAGCAGGCCCTGATATTCCATCCGACCGATAATCGCCGTCAACACCTTGGCATCCTGTTGCGGCTCGCGGGAACCCAGTACCTGGAAAAACTGCCCGGTGCCCTGCAGCAGGATCTGTTGATGGGAACGCACCAGTTGCGCCAGGCGCGGGTTGAGCAAGGCTTCCTGACGGAACGCCTGTTCGGCCATCAAGTGCTCACGGCGGTTGGTCAATTGGCGCATGACGTAATCGGCGGTCAAGCGCGCGATGTCGTCCGCCAACTGCGAACGCGACTGCGGGCTGCCATCGCCATAGGCAACCATCTCGCGCAGCAAACCTTCGTTACGCACCCACAGCTTGCCCATGAACGCGGCGCTGCGCTCCACGTACTGGGCGAAGGTGTCGGTGAGCAGGTCGTCAATGTCTTTGAAGTAATAGGTGGTCGCCGACAGCGGCACCCCCGCCTCGGCCGCCACCGCGCGATGGCGCACGGCCCGCACGCCATCGCGCACCACGATGCGCATGGCGGCATCCAGAATATCTTGCCGGCGCTGCTCGCTGCCTTGGCGACTGGCCTTGCGGCCCTGGTACTGGACGCTTTCAACCACGGCAGCAGCAATGCCGGCGGCGCCTTCTTGTGGGGTTACGCGGTTCACGACTTACATCCTTGAACAGATCAAAACCTGGCGCTGTTTGCTTGACGCTTATAGACGCCACATAAAAAAGCCGCCTTATAAAAGGCGGCTCTGGATTTCGCGACGGTTACGCTTGTGGCCGCATGTGCGGGAACAGGATCACATCGCGGATCGACGGCGAGTTGGTCAACAACATCACCAGGCGATCGATGCCGATCCCTTCACCGGCGGTCGGCGGCATGCCGTATTCCAGGGCGCGGACGAAGTCGGCGTCGTAGTGCATGGCTTCGTCATCGCCAGCGTCTTTGTCGGCCACCTGGGCCATAAAGCGCTCGGCCTGGTCTTCCGCGTCGTTCAACTCGGAGTAGGCGTTGGCGATTTCGCGGCCGCCGATGAACAGCTCGAAACGGTCGGTGACGTTCGGGTTGTCATCGTTGCGACGGGCCAGCGGCGACACTTCGAACGGGTACTGGGTAATGAAGTGCGGCTGCTCCAGCTTGTGCTCCACCAGCTCTTCGAAAATCATCACCTGCAGTTTGCCCAGGCCTTCGAAGCCCAGCACCTTGGCGCCAGCTTTCTTGGCGATGGCGCGAGCCTTGTCGATGTCGTTCAGGTCATCGGCGGTCAGCTCGGGGTTGTACTTGAGGATCGAATCGAACACCGAGAGGCGCACGAACGGCTCGCCGAAGTGGAACACCTTGTCGCCGTACGGCACGTCGGTGCTGCCCAGGACCAGCTGCGCCAGCTCGCGGAACAGTTCTTCGGTCAGGTCCATGTTGTCTTCATAGTCGGCGTACGCCTGGTAGAACTCCAACATGGTGAATTCAGGGTTGTGACGGGTCGAGACGCCTTCGTTGCGGAAGTTGCGGTTGATCTCGAAGACCTTTTCGAAGCCACCGACCACCAGGCGCTTGAGGTACAGCTCAGGCGCGATACGCAGGAACATTTCCATGTCCAGCGCGTTGTGGTGGGTTTCGAACGGTTTGGCTGCGGCACCGCCGGGGATGGTTTGCAGCATCGGCGTTTCCACTTCCAGGAAGTCACGCTGCATCAGGAAACTGCGGATGTGGGCGATGATCTGCGAGCGGACGCGAAAGGTGTGGCGTACGTCTTCGTTGACGATCAGGTCGACGTAGCGCTGGCGATAGCGCTGCTCGGTGTCGGTCAGGCCGTGGTGCTTGTCCGGCAGCGGGCGCAAGGACTTGGTCAGCAGGCGCACGTTGGTCATTTCCACGTACAGGTCGCCCTTGCCGGAACGGGCCAGGGTGCCTTCGGCGGCGATGATGTCACCCATGTCCCAGGTTTTCACCGAGGCCAGGGTTTCTTCGGACAGGGTCTTGCGGTTGACGTAGACCTGGATACGCCCGGTCATGTCCTGGATCACCATGAACGAGCCACGGTTGAGCATGATGCGACCTGCCACCTTGACCGGGATCGCCGCTTCAGCCAGCTCTTCCTTGGTCTTGTCCGCGTACTGTTTCTGCAAGGCATCGCAGTAGTTGTCGCGGCGGAAGTCGTTGGGGAAGGCGTTGCCCTTGGCGCGCTCGGCAGCAAGCTTTTCCTTGCGCAGGGCGATCAGGGAGTTTTCTTCCTGTTGCAGGGCTTGCGGGTCGAGTTGTTGGTCGCTCATGTCTTTAGATTTTCCATCACAGGTTCGTTGCCCCCAGGCCTTCGGCCTGGGGATCGCGGGCAAGCCCGCTCCCACAGAGGGTGTTACAGGCCGGACTTCAGGCTGGCTTCCAGGTACTCGTCGATATCGCCGTCGAGCACCTTGTCGCAGTCGCTGCGTTCGATGTTAGTGCGCAGATCCTTGATCCGCGAGGCATCAAGCACATAGGAGCGGATCTGGTGACCCCAGCCGATGTCCGACTTGGTGTCTTCCAGCGCCTGGGACGCGGCGTTGCGCTTTTGCATTTCCTGCTCGTACAACTTGGCCCGCAGCATTTTCATGGCGGTGTCCTTGTTGGCGTGCTGGGAGCGTTCGTTCTGGCAGCTGACCACGGTGTTGGTCGGTACGTGGGTAATCCGCACGGCCGAGTCGGTGGTGTTAACGTGCTGACCACCGGCACCGGAGGAACGATAGGTATCGATCCGCAGGTCCGCCGGGTTGATCTCGATTTCCACTTTGTCATCGATCTCGGGCGAGACGAACACTGCGCAGAATGAGGTGTGACGACGGTTGCCGGAGTCGAACGGGCTCTTGCGCACCAGGCGGTGCACGCCGATCTCGGTACGCAGCCAGCCAAAGGCGTACTCGCCCTTGATGTGCACGGTCGCGCCCTTGATGCCGGCGACTTCACCGGCCGACAGCTCCATGATGGTCGCGTCGAAGCCGCGTTTGTCGGCCCAGCGCAGGTACATGCGCAGCAGGATGTTGGCCCAGTCCTGGGCCTCGGTGCCGCCGGAACCGGCCTGGATGTCCAGGTAGGCGTTGTTCGGGTCCATTTCGTGGCTGAACATGCGGCGGAATTCGAGCTTGGCGAGGTTTTCCTCGAGACGGGCCAGCTCGGCGACCACATCGCCCACTGCGCCTTCGTCGTTTTCTTCAACGGCCATGTCCAGCAGATCACGGCAATCGGCCAGGCCGGTGTTCAGCTCATCGAGGGTGTCGACGATCTGCGCCAGCGCAGCGCGCTCGCGACCCAGCTCCTGGGCGTATTCAGGTTTGTTCCAGACACTCGGATCTTCAAGCTCGCGATTGACCTCGGTCAGACGCTCATGCTTTTGATCGTAGTCAAAGATACCCCCGAATAGTTTCGGAGCGCTCGGACAGGTCCTTGATGGTGTTAAGGATCGGGTTGATTTCCATGGCGGGCAGCACTCGTTGGCGAACTTTTGAAAGCCGGCGAGTATAACGGCAAACAGCTGGAAACGGCAGCCCGCTGAGCCGAAAAGGCGGTTTCAACTCCCATGAAAATCCACTGTAAGAGCGGGCTTGCCCTCTCCCACAGTGAGTTGAGCATAGCCTCAGGTCACTCGATACCGACCTGATTGCGCCCATTGTGCTTGGCCGTGTACAGCCCCTTGTCCGCGGCCATGATCACCTGCCGGCAACTGGAGCCCTGCTGCGGCGTCATGGTCGACAGGCCGATGCTGACGGTCAGGCACGAACCCTCGGTCGGGGCGTTGTGCGGGATGTTCAACGCGGCGACGGCCATGCGCAGTTTCTCCGCCACCAAACGCGCGCCACCCGGCGAAGTGTTGGGCAGCACCAGGGCGAACTCTTCGCCGCCGTAGCGCGCCGGCAGGTCCGACGGGCGGCTGCTGGCTTCGCGGATGGTGTCGGCCACCTTGCGCAGGGCTTCGTCGCCTTCGACGTGGCCGAAGCTGTCGTTGTAGGTCTTGAAGAAATCCACGTCGATCATCAGCAGCGACAACTGGGTCTGGTCGCGCATGGCGCGGCGCCATTCCAGCTCCAGGTATTCGTCGAAGTGGCGGCGGTTGGACAACCCGGTCAAGCCATCGGAGTTCATCAACCGTTGCAGCACCAGGTTGGTGTCCAGCAACTGTTGCTGGCTGACCCGCAACGCACGGTACGCCGCATCACGCTGCAACAGGGTCATGTAGGAACGCGAGTGATAGCGGATGCGCGCCACCAGCTCGATATTGTCCGGCAGTTTGACCAGGTAATCGTTGGCGCCGGCTGCAAAGGCCGCGCTCTTGATCAGCGGGTCTTCCTTGGTGGAGAGCACGATGATCGGGATGTTCGCCGTGGCCGGGTGATTGCGGTACTCACGCACCAGGGTCAGGCCGTCGAGGCCGGGCATCACCAGGTCCTGCAGGATTACCGTCGGCTTGATGCGGATGGCCTGGGCAATCGCCTGGTGCGGGTCGGCGCAGAAATGGAAGTCGATGTTTTCTTCCTGGGCCAGGCCACGCCGGACGGCTTCGCCGATCATGGCCTGGTCGTCGACCAGCAACACCATGGCGGCGTTTTCGTCGGTCTTGATGTCGTCGATCTGTAAGTCATTCATCTGCAGTCACCTGAATTACCACCTGCAAACCAGCACCGCGCAAGGCCTTGCTCATTGTGCAAAGACCTCCAGCAGACGAGGCGCAATTCTATCCAGTGGGCGAATTTCAACAGCGGCATCGATTGCCGCCGCCGCTTTGGGCATGCCATACACCGCCGAGCTCTGCTGATCCTGGGCGATGGTCAAATAACCTTGTTCACGCAGCAACTTGAGGCCCTGGGCCCCGTCACGGCCCATGCCGGTCAGCAATACGCCGACGGCATCGCCATTCCAGTGGCTGGCGACGCTCTCGAAAAACACGTCGATCGAAGGGCGATAGATCTCGTTCACCGGCTCGGCGGTATAGGCCAGCGTACCGTTCTTCAATAAACGAATGTGATGATTGGTGCCGGCCAGCAACACCACCCCGCTCTGGGGCGGCTCACCTTCACGGGCCAGGCGCACCGGCAGGCCGCAAGCGCTGCCGAGCCATTCGGCCATGCCGGCGGCGAATACCTGATCGACGTGCTGGACCAGCACAATGGCGGCAGGGAAATCCCGGGGCAAGCCCTTGAGCAGGGTTTCCAGGGCCGCAGGACCACCCGCCGATGAGCCGATGGCCACCAGGCGCTGGCGTTTACCCTCATGGCGCGGGGGCGCGACTTCAGCGCGCACACGGCTGCCGCGCTGGCCGATCAGCCAACCGATATTGAGGATCTTGCGCAGCAACGGCGCGGCCGCATCCCTGGGGTTGCCCACGCCCAGCGCCGGTGTATCCACCACATCGAGGGCGCCATGCCCCATGGCTTCGAACACACGACTCACGTTGGCCTGGCGGTCGACGGTCACGATCAGGATCGCACACGGGGTCTCGGCCATGATCTGGCGCGTGGCCTCCACGCCGTCCATCACCGGCATGATCATGTCCATCAGGATCAGGTCCGGGGTCAGCTCGGCGCAGCGCTGCACCGCGTCCAGGCCATTGTTGGCGACCCACACCACCTCATGCGTCGGCTCGAAACTCAACGCACGGCGCAAGGCCTCGACCGCCAGGGGCATGTCGTTGACGATGGCGATCCTCATGCCCGCGCGCCTCCGATCAGTTCCATCACCGCATCAAGCAAGGCGTCGTCGTGGAAACTGGCCTTGGCCAGATAATAGTCGGCCCCGGCGTCGAGCCCGCGCCGGCGGTCTTCTTCGCGGTCTTTGTAAGACACCACCATCACCGGCAACGATTGCAGGCGACTGTCACGGCGCAAGAGTGTGACCAATTCGATACCGTCCATGCGGGGCATATCAATGTCAGTGATCAGCAGGTCGAAGTCCTCGGAACGCAAGGCGTTCCAGCCGTCCATGCCATCGACGGCCACGGCCACTTCGTAGCCACGATTAAGCAACAATTTGCGTTGCAGTTCACGCACCGTGAGCGAGTCATCGACCACCAGCACGCGTTTGCGCGGTGCTTCGGTGGTCTGCTGGCTGCGGCGGGCAATGCGCTCCAGGCGGCCGGTATTGAGCAACTTGTCCACCGAGCGCAGCATGTCTTCGACATCGACGATCAACACCACCGAGCCGTCGTCGAGCAACGCACCGGCGGAAATGTCCTGAACCTTGCCCAGGCGATCGTCCAGCGGCAACACCACGAGCGTGCGCTCGCCGATGAAACGCTCCACCGCGATACCGTACACCGCGTCACGCTCGCGGATCACCACCACTTTCAGCGTTTCTGAAGGGCTCTGCCCCGCCGGGCGCTGCAGCAGCTGGCTGGCGGCGACCAGGCCGACATGCCGGCCTTCGTGCCAGAAATGCTGGCGCCCTTCCAATTGCACAATGTCCTCGGGCGCCAGGTCGCACATGCGCTCGATATGCGCCAGCGGGAACGCATACGCCTCTTCGCCCACCTCCACCACCAGGCTGCGCACCACCGACAGGGTCAGCGGCACCTCCAGATGGAAGCGGCTGCCCTGCCCCGCCGTCTGCTCCAGCACCACCGCGCCGCGCAACTGGCGCACCATATGCTGCACCGCGTCCAACCCGACGCCGCGCCCGGAGACCTCGGTGACTTTGTCGCGCAGGCTGAACCCCGGAAGGAACAGGAACGTCAGCAACTCCTCCTCGCTCAAGCGCAACGCGGTTTCCAGCGGCGACAGCTTGCGCTCGACGATAGTGCCGCGCAGGCGCTCCAGGTCCACCCCATTGCCGTCGTCGCTCAGTTCCAGCACCAGCAACCCCGCCTGGTGGGAGGCGCGCAGGCGGATCAGCCCTTCGGCCGGCTTGCCCGCCAGTCTGCGCTGCTCGGGCATTTCGATGCCGTGATCGACGGCATTGCGCAATAAATGCGTGAGTGGCGCTTCGAGCTTTTCCAGCACGTCGCGATCGACCTGGGTTTTCTCGCCTTCGATCTCCAGACGCACCTGCTTACCCAGGCTGCGGCCAAGGTCGCGCACCATGCGCACTTGCCCACCGAGTACGTCGGCAAATGGACGCATGCGACAGGCCAGCGCGGTGTCATAAAGCACCTGGGCGCGCTGCCCGGCCTGCCAGCCGAACTCATCGAGCTCGGCGGTTTTTTCCGCGAGCAGCGCCTGGGCTTCTGCCAACAGGCGGCGTGCATCGGTCAGGGCCTCCTGGGCTTCGAGGTTCAAGTGCTGGGTCTTGAGCTGACCGTCCAGGGTGTCGAGGGCGCGCACGCTCTGGCTTTGAATACGCTTGAGGCGCTGCAGGCTGACCAGGTACGGCTTGAGTCGCTGGGTTTCCACCAGGGACTTGCTCGACAGGTCCAGCAGGCTGTTCAAGCGCTCGGCGGTCACGCGCAGCACGCGCTCGCCGCCCTCGGTCATGCGCTTGCCTTGGCGCGGCGGGTCGCTGGCGACGGGCGGTGCCGGCTCGGCTTCCCGCGCCAGTGCTTCGGGCGCCGGCTCGGGTACCGTCGGCGGCGCGATTGCGGCGCTCGGTTGCGCGGGGTCCAGCAAGCGCTCCATCGACGCCACGTATGCCTCGATATCCGCCGGCCCTACGTTATTACCAGGCGTGGCGATGCGCATCAGCAGGTCGGTGCCTTGCAGCAACGCATCGATATGTTCAGGTTGCAGGTACAGACGGCTTTCCTGGGCGCTGACCAGGCAGTCCTCCATGACGTGGGCCACGCTGACCCCGGCATCCACCCCCACGATGCGCGCCGCGCCCTTGAGGGAGTGGGCCGCGCGCATGCAGGCCTCAAGCTGGTCGGCCTGGGTCGGGTTACGCTCCAGCGCCAGCAGCCCCGCGCTCAGCACCTGGGTCTGCGCATCGGCTTCCAGGCTGAACAGCTCCAGCAGCGAGGCATCGCGCATCTGGTCGGGGGTCATGTAAGGCTCCGGGTCACGGCAGACAGCAATTGTGCCTCGTCCAGCCAACGCAGACTGCGGCCTTTCCACTGCAGCACGCCCTGGGTGTAGCGCGCGCTGGCCTGGGTGCCGGACACCGACGCCGCGCTCAGCATGCGCTCGTCGATGGCGTGGATACCGTCCACTTCATCCACCGGCACCACCACCGGGCCATCCTGGGCGGAAATGATCAACATGCGCGGCATGCTGCGCCCGCCAACGGGGCCAGCGCCGGCGGCGTCCAGGCCAAGCAGTTCCACCAGCGAGAGGCACGCCACCAGCGCACCGCGCACATTGGCCACGCCGAGCAGGGCGCGTGAGCGCTGGTGGGGCAAGGAGTGAATCGGTTGCAGCGGTGCCACTTCCACCAGGCAACGGGTAGCGATACCGAGCCACTCCTCGCCAAGGCGGAACATGAGCAGTGAACGGGTGACCACGTCCTCGTCGACTGTCTCGGCGACGTGGGCGCGATGATCGCCCTGCTGCAACGCATAGCGGTCCAGCAGGCGCGTGGCGGCGGCGGAATACACCGAGCAGTTCCGGCAGTGGATATGCTCCACCAGCAGCGGGCAGGATTTGTCGCCATGGATGCCGATGCGATTCCAGCAATCGTCGATGGCTTGGGTGTCGGCCAGGGTCAGGTCCAGGCCGGTGGTGTCGAGCGCGTCACTACTCATGGTTTGGACTCACTGTCAGCTCGCTCGCTGCGCACGGCCCGCGCCTGCAAACGACGCGCCCCCGCACGGTCGCCCTGGGACTCCAGCAACGCGGCCAACTGCATCAGGGCCTGCGGATGCTGGGGTTCCAGGTACAAGGCTTTTCGATAATACCCCTGCGCCTGCAGGGCGCTACCTTCCACATCGCTGAGCAGCCCCAGCCAATAGAACACCTGGGCGGCCGGCGGGTGGTTGCTCAAATATTGTTCGCACGCAGCACGCGCTTCGGCACTTTTGCCTTCGTTGGCCAGGGTCGCGATACGGCTGAGCAAGGTGCCCGCCTCGGACGGCGGCACCTGGATCGGCATCACCTGGGCACTCACCGTGCTGAACGGCCGAGGCTTGGCGGGAATCGGTGCCGCGCTGCGTTGCGGCCTAGGCGTCGGTACAAAGGTCGGCGCCGGCTTGGTCGGCTCGACATGTCGGCTGAAGGCAAAGGACTGCGGCACGCCAATCGAACGCATGCCATGACGCCCAAGCAGACTGCCCTCGGCCGGGCCGATGAACAGCACGCCGTCAACGTGGGTCAAGCGCTTGAGCACGTCGAACACTTGCTGTTGGGTCGGTTGGTCGAAGTAGATCAACAGGTTGCGGCAGAACACGAAGTCATAACTGGCCTCACTGGCCAGCAGCGCCGGGTCGAGCAGGTTGCCCACTTGCAGGCGCACCTGCTCACGCACGCGCTCGGCGATGTGGTAACCGTCGCCATGCTCGGTGAAGTGGCGTTCGCGAAACGCCAGGTCGCCGCCGCGAAACGAATTTTTGCCGTACACGCCGCGCCGGGCGCGCTCCACCGACAGTGGGCTGACGTCGACGCCCTGCACCTTGAACTGATGCGGCGCCAGGCCGGCATCAAGCAAGGCCATGGCGATCGAGTAAGGTTCTTCGCCGGTGGAACACGGCAGGCTCAGGATGCGCAGCGCACGCATCTGGTTGATCTCGGCCAGGCGCGTGCAGGCCAGGCGCGCCAGGGTTGCAAAGGATTCGGGGTAACGGAAAAACCAGGTTTCAGGGACGATCACCGCTTCGATCAGCGCCTGCTGCTCGTCGTGGGAGCGCTGCAGGTGCTGCCAGTAATCATCCGGCGTGCGCGCCTCGACAGCTTTGCTGCGCTGGCGCACCGCGCGCTCGATGATGGCCTCGCCCACCGACGCCACGTCCAGGCCTATGCGCTCCTTGAGAAAAGCGAAAAAGCGCGGGTCGTTAATCATAGGCTTTGCTCGTCGGCGAACAACAGGGCACGCACGTCGTCGGTGAGCAGATCGTTGACGCCGATCCACTGCATCAAGCCCTGTGCATCCTCACGCACCAGCCCCAGGTACGGCGCCTCGCGGTTGTCCAGGCCATACGCTTGGAACTCTTCAAGGCCGCAACGCAGGGTGTCGGTGGCCTGCTCCAGAATCAGCCCCAGCCGGCGCGCCGCAACCCAGGGCTGCGGCTGGTAGTGCACCAGTACCAGCCGCGTGCTGGTGCGGGCCTGGGCCGGTGTGCCGAAAGCCAGGGCGCTGAGGTCGATCACCGGCACCAGCGCGCCCCGATGGGCAAAAATCCCCGCCACCCACGCAGGCGCGTGAGCGATGGGCTTGAGCGGCAGGCGCGGCAGCACTTCGGCCACTTCGGTGGCCCGCAGGGCATAGCGTTCGCTGCCGATATGAAATACCAGGAACAACGCTTTTTTCGCTGCCGGGACGGCGCCGCGTTTAGCCGCGAGGTCGCTCATCAGACTTTGAAACGCGACACGCCGCTGCGCAGACCCACCGCAACCTGGCTCAGTTCATCGATGGCGAAGCTGGCCTGACGCAGAGACTCCACGGTCTGGCTGCTGGCGTCGCCCAGTTGCACCAGCGCATGGTTGATCTGCTCGGCACCGGTGGCCTGGGCCTGCATGCCTTCGTTGACCATCAGCACCCGCGGCGCCAGCGCCTGGACCTGATGAATGATCTGCGACAGCTGCTCGCCCACCTGCTGCACTTCGAACATGCCTCGACGCACTTCCTCGGAGAATTTGTCCATGCCCATCACCCCGGCCGACACCGCCGACTGGATCTCACGCACCATCTGCTCGATATCGTAAGTCGCCACGGCGGTCTGGTCGGCCAGGCGCCGCACCTCGGTGGCCACCACGGCAAAGCCGCGCCCGTACTCACCGGCCTTCTCGGCTTCGATGGCGGCATTGAGCGACAGCAGGTTGGTCTGGTCGGCGACCTTGACGATGGTGACCACCACCTGGTTGATGTTGCCGGCCTTCTCGTTGAGGATCGCCAACTTGGCGTTGACCAGGTCGGCGGCGCCCATCACCGAGTGCATGGTTTCTTCCATGCGCGCCAGGCCCTGCTGGCCGGAACCTGCGGCCACCGATGCCTGGTCGGCGGCGGTGGAGACTTCGGTCATGGTGCGCACCAGGTCCTTGGAGGTGGCGGCGATTTCGCGGGACGTGGCGCCGATCTCGGTGGTGGTCGCGGCGGTTTCGGTGGCGGTGGCCTGTTGCTGCTTGGAGGTGGCGGCGATCTCGGTAACCGAAGTGGTCACCTGCACAGACGAGCGCTGGGCCTGGGACACCAGGGCGGTCAGCTCGGTCATCATGTCGTTGAAGCCGGTTTCCACCGCGTTGAATTCGTCCTTGCGCGACAGGTTCAGGCGTTTGCTCAGATCGCCGGTGCGCATGGTTTCGAGGATTTCGACGATACGCTGCATCGGCGACATGATCGCGCGCATCAGCAGCAGGCCGCACAGGCCGGCGGCGAGGATCGCCACGGCCAGGGACACGAACATGCTGACTTTGGCGGCAGCTACGGCTTCATCGATAGCGGAGGTGGCGTTGTCGGACACGCCTTTGTTTTCGGTGATGATGTCATTGAGCTTCATACGGCCTTCGGTCCAGACAGGCGTCAGTTGCTCTTCGAGCAGGTCGTGCGCGGCCGGTAAATCATTGGCCTGGATGCGCTCGATCACCTGAGCCAGAACCTTGTTGTAATTGATGTGCGCAGCCTTGAAGTTATCGAACTCCATGCGGTCGGCCTGGTTGCCGATGGTTTTCTCGTAGTTGGCCATCTGCTGTTCGATGCGCTTTTCAAAACTCTGATAATCGCTCTTGTCGGCGCTGGTGAGGGTCTTGTCTTCACGCATGCCGATGATATCGAGGGTCAGCAGATAACTGTCGACCCACGCGCTGCGGATCATGGAACTGAGATACACCCCCGGCACCGCGTCATCGCGCACGGCCTCTTGCCCGGCTTCGATTTTCATTAACCGTGAATAAGAGACCACGACCATTAACAGCATGATGGCGATAACGACCGCAAAACTTGCCAGGATCCGTTGGCGCAAGGTCCAGTTCTTCACAGTAATTCCTCGAAGGCCCATTCAAATGGGGGGGAGTATAGCTGAGCAGCAGCGCTCATTTATGAATGGGTTTTGGTGGGGTACCGACATAAACACTAAAACGTCGGTGGGAGGGGCAAGCCCCTCCCATACTTTGTTTGAAACCGGTGGTTATGGGTTAAGGCGTACCTGCTTTTCCAGTTCCAGCTTCAAGCCCGGCTCCAGTTTGAGCTGGCGCGCCAATTCATCCAGATAGGCCTTTTCCATAAAATTTTCCTCATCCACCAGCATCACACTGGCGATGTACATCTCGGCGGCCATTTCCGGGGTGCCGGCGGCGCGGGCGACATCGGCAGGGTCCAGGGGCTTGTTCAGTTCGGCGTGCAGCCAATGCTGCAATTCGCGGTCGTTGTCCAGCTTGGTGAATTCGCCTTCGATCAGTGCGCGCTCGCGCTCATCCACATGCCCGTCGGCCTTGGCGGCCGCGACCAATGCCTTGAGGATGCCCTGACTGTGCTGCTCGGCCTGGGCCGGTGGCAGACGGTCGATGGTCTGCGGCTCGCCCTGGGGCGCGCTGGCCTGTTGCGCCTGCCAGTTACCGTAGGCTTTGTAGGCGATGACGCCCAAGGCGGCCAGCCCGCCGTAGGTCAGCGCCTTGCCGCCGAATTTGCGGGCTTTCTTGTTGCCCAGCAACAGCCCCATGGCACCGGCAGCCAGGGCCCCGCCACCGGAGCCACCGAGCAGACTGCCCAGGCCGCCACCGCCGAGCAGACCGCCCAAGGCGCCCTTGTCTTCCTGTTTGCGCTGGCCGCCGGCCTTGTTCTGCAACATGTCCTGGCCGGACTTGAGCAACTGATCGAGCAATCCACGGGTGTTCATAACAGCCTCCAGATACTTGAGTTCATAGGACCAATAGGCCGCCAGCGTAAAACTAAGTGCCAAAAAGCCTGGATCTAGAGTGCTTCCAGATGTAACGCAGCTGCCCTTCGCTAAAACCGATATACACTCGCGCACATCTATAAAAACAGCCTTCTGGTAATTCCCGCATGATGACCTTGCGTCAAATTCGCCACTTCATTGCGGTGGCCGAGACCGGCTCGATCTCCGCCGCAGCGCAGACTGCGTTCATTTCCCAGTCGACTCTGACCCTGGCGATCCAGCAACTGGAGCAGGAGATTGGCGTCAACCTGTTCAATCGCCACGCCAAGGGCATGACCCTGACTCACCAGGGCCATCAGTTCCTGCGTCAGGCGCACCTGATTCTCGCCACCGTCGACAACGCCAAGCGCAGCCTGCAACAGAGCACCGACCAGGTAGCCGGGCAATTGATCATCGGCGTGACCAGCCTGGTGGCCGGCTATTATCTGGCCGACCTGCTGACCCGCTTCCAACGCGCCTACCCCAATGTGGAAATCCGCGTGATGGAAGACGAGCGGCCGTATATCGAGCACTTACTGGTCAGCGGCGAAATCGACGTGGGTGTCCTGATCCTCTCCAACCTTGAAGATCGTCACGCCCTGCAGACCGAAGTCCTGACCCATTCACCCCATCGCCTGTGGCTGCCGGCGCAGCATCCATTGCTGGAACACGACAGCATCAACCTCGCCGACGTGGCGCGCGAACCGTTGATTCAACTGAACGTCGACGAAATGGACCATAACGCCCAGCGCCTGTGGGCCGGCGCCGGCCTGCAACCGCGCGTGACCCTGCGCACGGCCTCCACCGAAGCGGTGCGCAGCCTGGTGGCGGCGGGCCTGGGGGTGTCGATCCAGCCGGACATGACCTACCGCCCATGGTCGCTGGAAGGCGACATCATCGAAGCGCGGTCGATTGCCGACCTCAGCCAGACCCTCGACGTGGGCCTGGCCTGGCGCCGTGGCACCGCACGGCCAACCCTGGTGGACCCGTTCCTCACCGTGGCGCGCGAACAGCCACACCCACGCAAGCCATCTATTTAATCGAATGCTGCATTCAGTATTTAGTATTTGTTGACCTCGCGCCCGCGCTCTACTCTCGGCTCATCCATAAGAGAAAGCCGGGCGCCTTGTAAGAGAACGCCCATGGCCACACAAGAAAAGAGATCGCGAAAAATGTCCGGCGCGCCCACCCCGCTGCTCACTGCGTTGCTGATCGACGGCGAATTGGTTCAGGGCCAAGGATTTGTCGAGCCGATCCTCAACCCGGCCACCGGTGACGTGCTGACTCACATCGCCGAAGCCAGCACCGAGCAAGTCGAAAGCGCCATCCTCGCCGCCCATCGTGCATTTGCCGGTTGGTCGCGCACCACGCCGCAGCAACGCTCCAACCTGCTGCTGGGCATCGCCGATGCCATCGAAAAACAAGCCGACTACCTGGCCCGCCTGGAATCGCTGAACTGCGGCAAGCCGTTGCATCTGGCGCGCCAGGATGATTTGAGCGCGACGGTGGACGTGTTCCGTTTCTTCGCCGGCGCGGTGCGTTGCCAGACCGGCCAACTGAGCGGCGAATACCTGCCGGGCTACACCAGCATGGTGCGGCGCGACCCGATTGGCGTGGTGGCCTCGATTGCGCCGTGGAACTACCCGCTGATGATGGCCGCGTGGAAGATCGCCCCGGCCCTGGCCGCCGGCAATACCCTGGTGTTCAAGCCGTCGGAACACACGCCGTTGTCGATCCTGGCCCTGGCGCCCGTGCTTAAAGCGCTGTTGCCACGCGGGGTGATCAACATTCTGTGCGGCGGCGGCGAAGGCGTTGGCAGCCATCTGGTCAGCCACCCCAAGGTGCGCATGGTGTCGCTGACCGGCGATATCGTCACTGGCCAGAAGATTCTGCAAGCCGCGTCCAAGACCCTGAAACGCACGCACCTGGAACTGGGCGGCAAGGCACCGGTGATCGTGTGCAACGACGCCGACCTGCAGGCCGTGGTCGAGGGTGTGCGCGCCTATGGCTATTACAACGCCGGGCAGGACTGCACTGCCGCGTGCCGCATCTACGCCCAGGCCGGGATTCACGACAAATTGGTCGCCGAACTGGGCGCCGCTGTCAGCAGCCTGCGCTTTGCCGGCAAACGCGATGCCGATAACGAACTCGGCCCGCTGATCAGCACACGCCAGCGCGACCGCGTCGCCAGTTTCGTCGAGCGCGCCCTCGGCCAGCCCCATATCGAACGGGTCACCGGCGCCGCGGTGCATTCCGGTGCCGGTTTCTACTACCAACCCACGCTGCTGGCCGGTTGCAAGCAGGGCGATGAAATCGTCCAGCGCGAAGTGTTCGGCCCGGTGGTCACCGTGACCCGCTTCGATGAATTGGAGCAAGCGGTGGACTGGGCCAACGACTCCGAATACGGCCTGGCTTCGTCGGTGTGGACCCAGAACCTGGACAAAGCCATGCAAGTGGCCGCGCGCCTGCAATACGGCTGCACCTGGATCAACAGCCATTTCATGCTGGTCAGCGAAATGCCCCATGGCGGTTTGAAGCGTTCGGGGTATGGGAAAGATCTGTCGAGCGACTCACTACAAGACTACAGCGTGGTGCGCCACATCATGGCGCGTCACGGTCAGCACCTTTAAAAAACAACAACTAAGCTCATGCGTCACGGCTTCACACACTGCCCCGACCATAATTAAAGAAGAGGGAACCCCCATGTCCGCGCACAAGACCGCACTGCTCAGTGCCTTGACCACCGCGCTGCTGGCCAGCGCCAGCCTGCAGGCCGCCGAACCGCTCAAAGCACTCGGCGCCGGCGAAGGCCAATTGGATATCGTCGCCTGGCCCGGCTATATCGAACGTGGCGAAAGCGACAAAGCCTACGATTGGGTCAGCGGTTTCGAGAAGGAAACCGGCTGCAAGGTCAATGTGAAAACCGCCGCCACCTCTGACGAAATGGTCAGCCTGATGGCCAAAGGCGGCTATGACCTGGTGACCGCCTCCGGCGATGCGTCGCTGCGGTTGATCGTCGGCAAGCGTGTGCAGCCGATCAATACGGCGCTGATTCCCAACTGGAAAAACATCGACCCGCGTCTCAAGGATGCGCCGTGGTACGTGGTCGGCCAGCAGACCTACGGCACCCCGTACCAGTGGGGGCCGAATGTGCTGATGTACAACACCACCGTGTTCAAGACCGCACCCACCAGTTGGAGCGTGCTGTTCGCCCCGCAGAACCTGCCGGACGGCAAGCCGAACAAGGGCCGCGTGCAGGCGTATGACGGCCCGATCTACATTGCCGATGCGGCGCTGTACCTCAAGGCCACCCAGCCGGAGCTGGGCATCCAGAGCCCCTACGAACTGACCGAAGCCCAGTACAAGGCCGTGCTTGACCTGCTGCGTGCCCAGCAACCGTTGATTCACCGCTATTGGCACGACACCACCGTGCAGATGAGTGACTTCAAGAACGAGGGCGTGGTGGCCTCCAGCGCCTGGCCATATCAGGTCAACGGGCTGGTCAACGAGAAACAACCGATCGCCTCGACTATTCCCAAGGAAGGCGCCACCGGCTGGGCCGACACCACCATGCTGCACAGCGAGGCCAAACACCCCAACTGCGCCTACAAGTGGATGGACTGGTCGCTGCAGCCGAAGGTCCAGGGCGATGTCGCCGCATGGTTCGGCTCGCTGCCGGCGGTGCCGGCCGCGTGCAAGGAGAGCGAACTGCTCGGCGCCGAGGGTTGCAAGACCAATGGCTTCGACCAATTCGACAAAATCGCCTTCTGGAAAACCCCGCAGGCCGAGGGTGGCAAGTTCGTGCCGTATAGCCGCTGGACCCAGGATTACATCGCGATCATGGGCGGCCGGTAACGACCTTCAGGTTATTTGAAGGTCTCCTGTGGGAGGGGGCAAGCCCCCTCCCACATTGACCGCACTCACAGATGTTTTGTTTTTTCAGAAGTCCAGGCCGGGCCGCTGCGACGACCCGCGCCTTTTTGGAGCACCGCACCATGACGCTTGCAGTCCAATTCACCCACGTTTCCCGTCAATTCGGCGAAGTGAAGGCCGTTGACCGGGTGTCCATCGATATCCAGGACGGCGAGTTCTTTTCCATGCTCGGCCCCTCCGGCTCGGGCAAGACCACTTGCCTGCGCCTGATTGCCGGTTTCGAGCAACCGAGCGCCGGCTCGATCCGCATTCATGGCGAGGAAGCCGCCGGCCTGCCGCCGTATCAGCGCGACGTAAACACCGTGTTTCAGGATTACGCACTGTTCCCCCATATGAATGTGCGCGACAACGTGGCCTACGGTATGAAGGTAAAGGGCGTAGGCAAGGCCGAACGCCTCAACCGCGCCGAGGAAGCCTTGGGCATGGTGGCGCTGGGCGGCTACGGTGAGCGCAAACCCGTGCAGCTCTCCGGCGGCCAACGCCAACGGGTAGCCCTGGCCCGGGCGCTGGTCAATCGTCCGCGCGTGCTGTTGCTCGACGAGCCATTGGGCGCCCTCGACCTCAAGCTGCGCGAACAAATGCAAAGCGAGCTGAAAAAGCTGCAACGCCAGCTCGGCATCACTTTTATCTTCGTGACCCACGACCAGACCGAAGCGCTGTCGATGTCCGACCGCGTGGCGGTGTTCAACAAGGGCCGTATCGAACAGGTCGATACTCCACGCAACCTGTACATGAAACCGGCCACGGCGTTCGTCGCCGAATTCGTCGGTACCTCCAACGTGATCCGCGGCGAACTGGCCCGGCGCCTGGGCGGCAGCGCCCAGCCGTTTTCGATCCGCCCGGAGCACGTGCGGTTTGCCGAAGGCCCGCTGGGCGCCGGTGATGTGGAGATCAGCGGCGTGCTGCATGACATCCAGTACCAGGGCAGCGCCACCCGCTTTGAGCTGAAATTGGACAACGGCCAGACCCTGAACATCAGCCAGGCCAACAACCAGTGGCTGGACACCAGCGGCGCCCATCAGGTCGGCCAGCCCCTCACCGCGCGTTGGGCGCGGGAAGCCATGACGCCGCTGACTGACAGCGCAGGCGAGGTGTGACATGAGCCTGGCCCTTCCCCAACACGCGCCGATGCGCAGGTTTTCCAACCTGCTGTACCGCAAGCCCAACCTGTACCTGGCAATGCTGCTGGTGCCGCCGCTGATCTGGTTCGGCGCGATCTACCTGGGGTCGTTGCTGACCCTGCTGTGGCAAGGCTTCTACACCTTCGATGACTTCACCATGGCGGTCACTCCAGACCTCACCTTGGCCAACTTCGCCGCGCTGTTCCAGCCGTCGAACTTCGACATCATCCTGCGCACCCTGAGCATGGCGATCGTGGTGTCGATCGCCAGCGCCATTGTCGCCTTCCCGATTGCGTACTACATGGCGCGCTACACCACCGGCAAGACCAAGGCGTTTTTCTACATCGCCGTGATGATGCCGATGTGGGCCAGTTACATCGTCAAGGCCTACGCCTGGACCCTGCTGCTGGCCAAGGGCGGCGTGGCGCAGTGGTTTGTGCAGCACCTGGGGCTGGAGCCGCTGCTGCATTTCGTGCTGGGCATCCCCGGCGTGGGCGGCAGCACCTTGAGCACCTCGCACCTGGGACGGTTCATGGTGTTCGTCTATATCTGGCTGCCGTTCATGATTCTGCCGATTCAGGCGTCCCTGGAGCGTTTGCCGCCGTCGTTGCTGCAAGCCTCGGCCGACCTGGGGGCCAAGCCGCGCCAGACCTTTATGCAGGTGATTCTGCCGCTGTCGGTGCCGGGGATCGCCGCCGGGTCGATCTTCACGTTCTCGCTGACCCTGGGCGACTTTATCGTGCCGCAACTGGTGGGCCCGCCGGGCTACTTCGTCGGCGGCATGGTGTACGCGCAGCAAGGTGCCATCGGCAATATGCCCATGGCGGCGGCGTTCACCCTGGTGCCGATCGTGCTGATCGCGATTTACCTGTCCATCGTCAAACGCCTGGGGGCCTTCGATGCACTCTGAAAAAGCCACTCTCGGTTTGCGCATGGCCGCCTGGGGCGGCCTGTTGTTCCTGCACTTTCCGATCCTGATCATCTTCCTCTACGCCTTCAACACCGAAGAAGCCGCGTTCAGCTTTCCGCCCCAGGGCTTTACCCTGAAGTGGTTCAGCGTGGCGTTCGCACGGCCCGACGTGCTGGAAGCGATCAAGTTGTCGCTGCAGATCGCTGCCATCGCCACCCTGATCGCCATGGTGCTCGGCACGCTGGCCTCGGCGGCCTTGTATCGACGGGAGTTCTTCGGCAAACAGGGCGTGTCGCTGATGCTGATCCTGCCGATTGCGCTGCCGGGGATCATCACCGGTATCGCTCTGCTGGCGACGTTCAAGACCCTGGGCATCGAGCCGGGGATGTTCACCATCATCGTCGGCCACGCGACCTTTTGCGTGGTGATTGTCTACAACAACGTCATCGCGCGCCTGCGCCGCACCTCCCACAGCCTGATCGAGGCGTCGATGGACCTGGGCGCCGACGGCTGGCAGACGTTCCGCTACATCATCATGCCCAACCTGGGCTCGGCGTTGCTGGCCGGCGGCATGCTCGCGTTTGCGCTGTCGTTCGACGAAATCATCGTCACCACCTTCACCGCCGGGCATGAACGCACCTTGCCGCTGTGGTTGCTCAACCAGTTGAGCCGGCCACGGGATGTGCCGGTGACCAACGTGGTGGCGATGCTGGTGATGCTGGTGACGATGTTCCCGATCCTGGGCGCTTATTACTTGACCCGCGGCGGTGAAAGCGTGGCGGGGAGTGGCGGTAAATAACTTGGCCACTGAAGGAACGCGGTTCAAATGTGGGAGGGGGCTTACCCCCGATAGCGGTGTGACAGCCAACACAGCTGTCACTGAACCACTGGCATCGGGGGCAAGCCCCCTCCCACATTTAAATCCGGTTTCTTCAGGGAAATAACACGCGTTTTTTGGAGGACTCAATCATGCAAACCAAACTGCTGATCAACGGCCAACTGGTACAAGGCGAAGGCCCGGCACAAGCGGTGTTCAACCCGGCCCTGGGCCGTGTGCTGGTGGAAATCAACGAAGCCAGCGAAGCCCAGGTCGACGCCGCCGTGCGGGCCGCCGATGCCGCGTTTGAGAACTGGTCGCAGACCGCGCCCAAGGACCGCTCGCTGCTGTTGCTCAAATTGGCCGACGCCATCGAAGCCCACGGTGAAGAACTGGCCAAGCTGGAGTCGGACAATTGCGGCAAACCCTACAGCGCCGCGCTCAACGACGAGATCCCGGCGATTGCCGACGTGTTCCGCTTTTTTGCCGGCGCCAGCCGCTGCATGAGCGGTTCGGCCAGCGGCGAATACTTGCCCGGCCATACCTCGATGATCCGCCGCGATCCGGTAGGCGTGATCGCGTCCATCGCGCCGTGGAACTACCCGCTGATGATGGTCGCGTGGAAAATCGCCCCGGCCCTGGCCGCCGGTAATACCGTGGTGCTCAAACCGTCGGAGCAAACCCCACTGACGGCGTTGCGCATGGTGGAACTGGCGTCGGAGATCTTCCCGGCCGGCGTGCTCAATCTGGTGTTCGGCCGTGGCCCGACCGTGGGCAGCCCACTGGTGCAGCACCCGAAAGTACGCATGGTGTCACTGACCGGTTCCATCGCCACCGGCGCGAACATCATCGCCAACACTGCCGACAGCGTGAAACGCATGCACATGGAGCTGGGCGGCAAGGCACCGGTGATTATCTTCAACGATGCGGACATCGACGCCGCCGTTGAAGGCATCCGCACCTTCGGCTTCTACAACGCCGGCCAGGACTGCACGGCGGCGTGCCGCATCTATGCCCAGGCGGACATTTACGACGCGTTTGTCGAGAAGCTCGGCGCGGCGGTCGCCAGCATCAAGTACGGTTTGCAGGATGACCCGAGCACCGAGCTGGGGCCATTGATCACCGCGCAACACCGCGACCGCGTGGCCGGGTTTGTCGAACGTGCCGTGGCACAACCGCATATCCGTTTGATCACCGGCGGCAAGGCCGTGGAAGGCAATGGGTTCTTCTTTGAACCGACCGTGCTGGCCGACGCCCAGCAGGACGACGAAATCGTGCGCCGCGAGGTGTTCGGGCCAGTGGTGTCAGTGACCAAGTTCAACGACGAAGCCCAGGTGCTGGGTTGGGCCAACGATTCGGACTACGGCCTCGCCTCGTCGGTATGGACAGCCGACGTAGGCCGCGCCCATCGCCTGGCCGCGCGCCTGCAGTACGGCTGCACCTGGGTAAATACCCACTTTATGCTCGTCAGCGAAATGCCTCACGGCGGTCAGAAACTGTCGGGGTATGGCAAGGACATGTCCATGTATGGCCTGGAGGACTACACCACGGTCCGGCATGTGATGTTCAAGCACTGATTCGCCGCCACCCCCTGCACGCAGGCGCTTGCAGGGGGCTCATAACAATAATTTTCAGGAATGCCCATGGACATCACCCGCCGCGACTTCCTCAACGGCGTCGCCATCACCGTCGCTGCCGGCATGACGCCGCTGCAGATCCTTCGGGCCGCGCCCGACGGTCGCTATTACCCACCCGCCCTCACCGGCCTGCGCGGCAGCCATGTCGGCGCCTTCGAAGTGGCGCACCAGATGGGTTGGGAAAAGAAAGTCTTCGACACCGATAAATTGCCCATCACCGAGCACTATGACCTGGTGGTGGTCGGCGGTGGCCTGAGCGGCTTGTCGGCGGCGTGGTTCTACCGCGAGAAACATCCGAATGCGAAAATCCTGATCCTGGAGAACCACGACGACTTCGGCGGCCACGCCAAGCGCAATGAGTTCCAGGCCGGCGGCCGCATGATCATCGGCTACGGCGGCAGTGAGGCCTTCCAGTCGCCCAACCACCTGTTCAGCAAACCGGTGAACGGCCTGCTGAAAAAACTCGGGGTGACTATCAAGCGCTTCGAAACGGCCTTCGACCGCCAGTTCTACCCAAACCTGGGGCTGTCGCGCGGGGTGTTCTTCGACAAGGAGAATTTCGGCGAAGACAAACTGGTGACCGGCGACCCGACGCCGATGGTGGCTGACGACATCGCCCCGGACCAGTTGCATGCGCGTGCCCTCGGTGACTTCATCAATGACTTCCCACTGCCGACCGCCGACCGCCAGGCGCTGATCGAGCTGCACACCGCCCCCAGGGACTACCTGCCCGGCAAGAACGCCAAGGAAAAGGCTGACTACCTGGCAGCCACCAGCTACCGGGATTTCCTGCTCAAGAACGTGGGATTGTCGGAAGGCGCGGTGAAGTATTTTCAGAGCCGTACCAACGACTTCATGGCCTTGAGCATCGATGCCGTGGCTGCTTCCGATGCCTACAATGTGGGTTTCCCAGGTTTTGGCGGAATGAATCTGGCGCCTATCAGCGAAGAAGCCGCCGCAGAAATGGAAGAGCCCTACATCTATCATTTCCCGGACGGCAATGCGTCGCTCGCACGCCTCCTGGTGCGCAGCCTGATTCCCGGGGTGGCGCCAGGGCACAGCATGGACGATATCGTGCTGGCGGCCTTCGACTACGCCAGGCTCGATCAACCCAAGGCACCGGTGCGCCTGCGTTTGAACAGCACGGTGGTGAGCGTGCGCAATGTCGGCGATGGCGTGCATATCGGCTACAGCCGAGGCGGACAACTCGCACAGGTGCGCGGCAAACGCTGCATCCTGGCCTGCTACAACATGATGATTCCTTACCTGCTCAAAGGCCTGCCCGCGCCTCAGGCCCACGCCTTGAGCCAGAACGTGAAATTCCCGCTGGTGTACACCAAGGTAGTGATCCGAAATTGGCAAGCGTTTCAGAAGCTGGGGGTGCATGAAATCTACGCGGCCACCCAGCCGTACAGCCGCATCAAACTGGACTACCCGGTGAGCATGGGCGGTTACGACCACCCGCGCGACCCCACGCAACCGATCGGCCTGCACATGGTCTACGTGCCCACCAGCCCCAACAGCGGCATGAACGCCCGCGATCAGGCCCGCGCCGGACGTGGCCGCTTGTATGGGCAGACATTCGAGCAACTGGAAGCGCAGTTGCGTGACCAACTGCAACGCATGCTCGGCCCGGGCGGGTTCAATCATGAGACGGATATTCTGGCGATCACAGTGAATCGCTGGTCCCACGGCTATGCGTATTTTTCCAACAGCCTGTTCGATGACGCCGACGAAAGCGAAGCGCTGATGAACCTGGCGCGCAAACCCCTGGGGCATGTGAGCATCGCCAACTCGGACGCGGCGTGGAGTGCGTACGCCCATGCGGCGATCGACGAGGCGTACCGAGCCGTGGGCGAAGTGGCCTGAAACACACCTCTGACCGACAATACAAAACTCTTTGTGGGAGGGGGCTTGCCCCCGATAGCAGTGGGTCAGCACTGAAATAGTTGGCTGATACACCGCTATCGGGGGGCAAGCCTGCTCCCACATTGGATTTTCATAATTCTTGAGTAATGTGTTCGTCCACAGCCCCGGAAATGTCTTGTCGCATTTGCAATGCCATCACCCCGCCATCAATCAATTTTCCTCCTCCACCGAACCGCTTAAGCTATCCGGCGTCTGTTTAATGTCCGTAGCGTTTGGCCGAAGGCATGTCCGAACCGTATTTTCTGATCCAGCACGTGCCAGGAACGGCGCGGGATTTGCTCACGACAGGTTGTCTCTATGCATCGCAGGAATTTGCTCAAAGCGTCCATGGCCATTGCGGCTTATACCGGTCTGTCGGCCAGTGGCCTGCTCGCTGCCCAGGCCTGGGCCGGGAACCGCGCCGCCGATGGCAAAGCCGTGGCGTTCGACTTCGAAACGCTCAAGGCCCAGGCCAAACAACTGGCCGCAACCGCCTACAAAGACACCAAACAAGTACTGCCGCCGACGCTGGCGACCATGACTCCGCAGAACTTCAACGCGATCGGCTACGACGGCAACCATTCGCTGTGGAAAGAACTCAATGGCCAGCTCGACGTGCAATTCTTCCACGTCGGCATGGGTTTCAAGACGCCGGTGCGCATGCACAGCGTCGACCCCAAGACGCGTGAAGCGCGTGAGGTGCATTTCCGCCCTTCACTGTTCAACTATGAAAAAACCACGGTCGACACCAAACAGCTGACCGGCGACCTGGGTTTCTCCGGCTTCAAACTGTTCAAGGCGCCGGAGCTGGACCGTCATGACGTGCTGTCGTTTCTCGGCGCCAGTTACTTCCGCGCGGTCGATTCCACCGGTCAGTACGGGTTATCCGCCCGCGGTCTGGCGATCGACACCTACGCGAAAAAGCGTGAAGAGTTTCCCGATTTCACGCAGTTCTGGTTCGAGACCCCGGACAAGAACGCCACCCGCTTTGTGGTCTACGCCCTGCTCGATTCGCCGAGCGCCACGGGTGCCTATCGCTTCGATATCGACTGCCAGGCCAACCAGGTCGTGATGGCCATCGACGCGCATATCAATGCGCGCACCGCAATCGAGCAACTGGGCATCGCGGCGATGACCAGCATGTTCAGTTGCGGCACCCACGAGCGCCGCATGTGCGACACCATCCACCCGCAGATCCACGATTCGGACCGCCTGGCCATGTGGCGCGGCAACGGCGAGTGGGTCTGCCGTCCGTTGAACAACCCGGCCAAGTTGCAATTCAACGCATTCGCCGACACCGACCCGAAAGGCTTCGGCCTGGTGCAGACCGACCATGAGTTCGCCAGCTACCAGGACACCGTGGACTGGTATAGCAAACGCCCAAGCCTGTGGGTAGAACCCACGACAGCCTGGGGTGAAGGCTCGATCGACTTGCTGGAAATTCCCACCACCGGCGAAACCCTGGACAACATCGTGGCCTTCTGGACCCCGAAAAAACCGGTGGCCGCCGGCGATTCGCTCAACTACGGCTACAAACTGTACTGGAGCGCCCTGCCGCCGGTAAGCACGCCGCTGGCGCAGGTGGATGCCACCCGCTCCGGCATGGGCGGTTTTACCGAGGGCTGGGCACCGGGCGAGCATTATCCGGAGGTATGGGCACGGCGTTTTGCCGTGGACTTCAAAGGCGGCGGCCTGGACCGCCTGCCGGCCGGCACCGGGATCGAACCGGTGGTCACCTGCTCCCACGGCGAGGTAAAGGATTTCAGCGTGCTGGTGCTCGACAACATCAAGGGCTACCGCATTCTGTTTGACTGGTACCCGACCAGCGACAGCGTGGAGCCGGTGGAATTGCGCCTGTTCATTCGCACCCAGGACCGCACCTTGAGCGAAACCTGGCTGTACCAGTACTTTCCGCCGGCACCGGAGCAGCGCAAGTACACGTGATAACAAGGGGGGAGCACCCGCTCCCCCCTGACTGGAGGGCGGATCAGAACCGCGACACGCTTTTCATCGCGCCAATCAAATAGCGCATGGCCACCTGATCGTCCTCCGTCAATGCGCGATACTGCGCCAGCAGTTCCACTTCGTCCGAACTCAACCTTCGCCCCCGCAAAGACACCCTGCGCGTCAGAAATGACGTCACCACACCCGCTACACCATAGGACTTGGCCATGGACTGCTTCTCCTGATATCGAACAACTACTCCTTGCGCCCATCACCTGCGTCCCGTGAAGCGCAACGCCCCGACGGCAAGCCGACTGACTTCCCGGGCCAGAAATCAGGCTTACCGTAAGCGTAGAAACAATCTCGCAGCGCGTGGGATTTTTTTAGAGTATTCACTTAAAAAAATACTTGGGTAACAAATACCTACAGCCTTTTCCCCATCGCGAGGCGTAAAAAAACCCACCGGGTCAGGGCAATGCCAGTCAGTTAAGGAGGAACACTGTAACTGTGGTGAGCGGGCTTGCCCCGCGTTGGGCTGCGCAGCAGCCCCAATAGGAGCGTCGCAGTATGCGAGGCAGCTCCGGGACTATGTTTTGGGGCTGCTTCGCAGCCCAACGC
>NZ_JAAMRE010000010.1 GCF_013522705.1 Pseudomonas lurida | reverse complement strand
CGTGAGCCGGGTACGCTGGCCAATGCACACCGGTCAGTTGGAAGGAATAAACAATCGAATAAAGGTCATCAAACGAATGGCGTACGGTTACCGGGACAGCGAATTCTTTTTCATGAAGATCAAGAGCGTCTTTCCCGGCAATCCGTGAAGAACCAAAAAAAAACCCGGAAATCCTCACTTACGTGGGCCTTCCGGATTTTCTAAACCGCTAAAAATGGTGGGTCGTGTGGGATTCGAACCTACGACCAATTGGTTAAAAGCCAACTGCTCTACCAACTGAGCTAACGACCCGCTGTGTGGTGGCGCGTATAATACTGATTTCTAAGGATTATTCAACACCTTATTTCAAATAAATCAGAAAAAACGCGTTGAGGCTGTAATTGCGGCGATTCTTCGCCCTCTCAGCGACCCGGCTCGTCGTTCCACAGGTACTTGTGCAACTGCAACTGCAAGCGCACCGGCAGGTTGTCAGCCACCACCCAGTCCGCCAGGTCGCGAGCATTGAGGTCGTGGTGACTTGGCGAAAACAGCACTTCACCAGCTCGACGATCGAGACCGTATTGGATCAGCTTGGAGTTCGCCCAGTCGTAATCCTCACGAGAGCAGATAACGAACTTGACCTGATCGTTGGGCGTCAGCAGCTCGATATTCTCGTAACGGTTGCGATGAGCTTCCTTGGAGCCTGGGGTCTTGAGGTCGACCACGCGACTGACACGTGGGTCGACTGCGGAAATGTCCAAGGCTCCGCTGGTTTCCAGGGACACTTCATACCCGGCATCGCATAATTGCTTAAGCAATGGGATGGCATTGGGTTGGGCCAACGGCTCACCACCGGTCACACAGACATAGCGAGGCTTAAAGCCGACAACCTGTTCCAGGATGTCGTCGAGGGTACGCACCGTACCGCCACTGAAGGCGTAAGCGCTGTCACAGTATTGGCAACGCAGCGGGCAACCTGTCAGCCGTACAAACACAGTGGGCAGGCCAGCGGTCCGCGTTTCACCCTGCAACGAGTAAAAAACTTCGGTAATACGTAATGTGTCTTGCATAGTCGCCACGGGCGTAACAGCTAAACAGGCTGTCCGCCTCCGTCAGGCACTTCAAGGAACCCCGCCAACGCGCAGGCCCCAGGAAGCGTGTTTCATAAAAGGGCGTGGATTCTAACGAAAAAACCCGCGCCAGGCGCGGGTTTCTTCTAAACGGGTAGCATCGCTTACAGGCGCTGCAGATCCCGTTGAGCCAACTGAGCGGCGGAAGTCCCCGGATATTGGGCTACGACCTGCTGCAGAATGCCTTTGACCTTGTCGGTATGACCCAGGCGGCGCTCTACGTCAGCGAGTTTGTACAGCGAGTCCGGCACCTTGGCGTGTTTGGGGTACAGTTGGCTGACCTTGGCAAATGCCTGGCCCGCGCCCTGCAGATCCCCCTTTGCCAGGTTGACTTCACCCAACCAGTATTGGGCATTACCCGCGTACTGGCTGTTGGGGTATTTGCGCAGGAATGCGGTAAAGGCCTGGCTGGCCTTATCGAAGTCCTTGGCTTTGATCAGGTCGAAGGCTGCATCGTAATACAGTTTTTCCTTGGCCGGATCACCCGGTTCGCTGCTGGCGGCAGGAGCTTGAGCAGCAGCAGCGGCCCCCGCTGCCGCACCACCGGCAGCAGCGCTTGGCGCGCCACCGGCAGAAGAATTATCAGGAGTAGCGGCAGGTGTAACGCCGGCTCCTATGCGTCGATCAAGATCCTGGTATCGCTCCAGGCCTTCTTGCTTGAGCTGGTTCACTTGATTCTGCAGAACTTCAATCGCGCCTTGCTGCTGCGCCAATTGATCCTGCATGCGTTGCAGCTGATTGAACAGTTCGCCCTGTGCCGAGGGGGCGGACGTAGCCGCCCCCCCAGCATAGGCGCCGTTCGTGCCATAACCTGCCGGCGGATAACTGCTCCCGCTATTGTTATAGCCAGAGTTGCTATCTTCCACAGGAACCGCAGCCCACACCGCAAGCGGTGCGAGGCTGAGAGCCAATACAGTCAGAGCACGACGGCACGTTCGCATGACGAATTACTTACGCAGTTCGACGCGACGGTTTTGAGCCCAGGACTGCTCGTCGTGGCCAGTAGCAACTGGACGCTCTTTACCGTAGGAAACCAGTTCCAGCTGAGCTGGCGAAACGCCTTGCAGGACCAGGTAGCGTTGAACGGCTTTCGCACGACGCTCGCCCAGTGCCATGTTGTACTCACGAGTACCACGTTCGTCGGTGTTACCTTCCAGAACAACGCGAGCGCCGTTACCTTTCAGGTCCTTCGCGTGAACGTCCAGAGCGCGCATGGCTTCTGGCTTCAGGTCCGAACTGTCGTATTCGAAGTAGAAAGTGGTGATAGCGCGCAGAGCAGCTTCTTCGCTCAGGGAGCCGTCAACTGCACCAGTGTTAGCGCCGTAACCAGCGTTTGGATCAACAGCTGCGCCTTCACCGGCATTGTCGCCGCCTTTGGACGAGCAACCAACGGCTACGGACAGAGCCAGAGCCAGAGCAGCAAACTTACCAAACTTCAGCATTTCCATCGTGAAACTCCTAATGAACCCCAGTGTGTTAAGCAAATCTTTTTGTAGCGCCGCGTCAGTTCAGGTAAGGGGACCAGGATGGTTCTCTGACTTCGCCTTGTGCGGTAGGAAGCGGGAGCCTTACGCGTCCGTTAATGGACACGAGCATCAAGACTCCCCGGCCCTGCTGGCGGGTGGCGTAGATTACCATGGTGCCGTTGGGCGCAACAGTGGCTGACTCATCAAGGTTGGTATCTGTAAGGATTTTTACGGTTCCGCGCTGCAAATCCTGGGCCGCAACCCGGAAATTAGTGAAACCATCCTGACGGTGAATCATCACCAACGTCTTTTCATCGGCCGAAAGCTTAGGGTTGGCGTTGTAGTTACCAATAAAGGTCACACGCTCCGCACCGCCACCGCCAATGCTGGACTTGTAGATTTGCGGCTTACCGCCACGGTCGGAGGTGAAGTAGATAGTCGAACCATCCTTACCCCAGAACGGTTCGGTGTTGATGCCCGGGCCGCTGGTGACACGGGTGATCTGGCGCGAAGCCATGTTCATCACGTAGATATCCGGGTTGCCATCCTTGGACAGCACGAACGCCAGGCGCGAACCATCCGGCGACCAGGCAGGTGCACCGTTGAGGCCTTCGAAGTTGGTGATCTGCTCACGGCGACCGGTATCGATGTGCTGGACAAAGATACGCGGACGTTTCTGTTCGAAAGACACATAGGCGATACGCTTGCCATCGGGCGCAAAGCGCGGCGACAGGATCGGCTCACGCGATTGCAGCAACGTCACTGCGCGCGCGCCGTCGTAGTCCGAACGCTGCAAGGTGTAGCGGGTGTTGTCCACGGAGAAACGTTCAGCCGTCACATACAGCAGACGCGTCGAGAAGGCACCCTTGATACCGGTCAGTTTCTCAAACGATTGGTCTGAAATGTAGTGGGCCATATCCCGCAGTTGATCGGTGGTACCCGACACGCTGCCGGTCAGGACCTGCTGCTCTGTCGCCACGTTGAACAACGTGTACGTGATCTGCAGACGACCGCCGGCCGGCACAATGTTGCCGACCATCAGGTACTGGGCGCCGACGGCTTTCCAGTCACGGAACACGACTTCGCTGGCCTGGTTCGGCTGGCTGATCATGTTGCCTTTCGGAATCGGTGCGTAGTAACCGGAGTTGCGCAGGTCGTCACTGACGATCTGGGCCATGTCGTCCGGTAATACGCTGCCGCCCTGCCAACCGAACGGTACTACGGCGATCGGGGTGGCCCGATCGCTCCCGCTGGTGACCAGGATGTTCTTTTCATCCGCCGCCGCTATCCCTGCCATACAGCAAATAACGACAAGCATTCCTCGAAGAAGGTTTCTCACAAGGCTAGATCCTCAGGTGTGAATGTCATCTTGAATGAACGATAGGGAGCGAAGTCGCTTGGTTTCATTCCCTGCATCTCGGTCAACCGGCCAATATTCTTGACTGCGGCAACCGCCGAACTGTCGAACGAACCGTCACCACTGGACTTGGCGACGCTGACCGAAGTCACCGTACCGTCCGGCAACATGCCGATCTGCAGCACTACTGTCATGCCTTTGCGTGCCGAAGGTGGACGCGTCCAACCTTCCGCTGCCCGCGCCCGAATCAGGTCGTCGAAACTGCCCGCGACTTCATCACCGCGTTCATCGGCCAAGGCTTGCTGACGCTGCGGCGTATCCGAAAGCAAATCTGCCAAGGCCTGAGCCTTTTTCTCTTCGGCGGATTTGCGCGCTGCTTCCTGAGCCTTTTTCTTCTGGGCGTCGGCGGCAGCTTTCTTCTTCGCGTCTTCGGCGACTTTCTTCTTCGCCTCGTCTGCTTCAGCTTTTTTCTTGGCGTCTTCGGCGGCTTTTTTCTTCGCGTCTTCGACTATCTTCTTCTTGGCTTCCTCAGCGGCCTTTTTCTTGGCCTCTTCCTCGGCAGCTTTCTTGGCTTCTTCTTCAGATTTCTTCTTGGCTATATCAGCCAATTGTTTCTCTTCGGCTTTTTTAGCTTCGGCGGCTTTCTCGGCTTTCTTGGCTTCATCAGCCTTTTTCGCCTCGTCGGCCTTCTTGGCTTCGTCAGCCTTTTTCGATTCCTCGGCCTTTTGAGCCGCCTCTTCTTTCTTTTGTTCCGCAGCAGCCTTCACCGCTTCCTGCTCGACCTTCTTCTGTTCCATCTGCTCGACTTCAGTCTGGCGCGCAGCCGACTTCTGGGCCTCCCCGGCAATCTTCTGATTGGTCTGGGTAGTGGCCTGGCTTTTCGATTTCAGCTGATACAGGGTCGCCTGCACGATCGGCTTGGCTGGCGGCAGGTCCGGGGTCATGGCAAAGCTGACGAACAGCATGCCGAACACCAGGACATGCAGGGCAATCGCCCAGACACTAGGCCAGAAGTAGCTTTCCGAGGCGGACGGCTCTCGCTGTTGCTGCATCAGGGCGCCTCGGTAATCAAGCCAACGTTACCGACGCCGGCCTTCTGCAGTCCGCCCATGGCACCCATGACGGAGCCGTAGTCGACCGACTTGTCGCCGCGGATGAACACCTGGGTGCGCTTGCCGCCTTCGTTACCGGCGCGAATGATCTTGGTCACAGCGTCGGTCATCGCCGGCAAGGTCAGGGCCTTGTCCTGCTGCTTCTGAGTATCGACTTCGCTGCCAAGGTTCCAGTAATAGGTCTTGTCGGACTTGATCGAAATGGTCAGCACCTGGGTGTTGTTGTCCTGAGGCAAGGCTTCGCTGGAAACCTTGGGCAGGTCAACCTTCACACCCTGGTTGAGCATCGGCGCGGTCACCATGAAGATCACCAGCAGCACCAGCATCACGTCGATGTAAGGCACTACGTTCATCTCGGCGACCGGCTTGCGCTTGGTTCGAGCTCGAGTGATTAAAGCCATCGGGGAGTACCTGCTTATTCTTCGCTGGTGTGCACTTTACGGTGCAGGATCGCCTGGAATTCATCGGCGAAGGTGTAGTAACGGCCAATCAGGTTCTCGCCGCGCGCGGCAAAACGGTTGTAGGCGATAACCGCGGGAATGGCGGCGAACAGGCCGATCGCGGTAGCGATCAGGGCTTCGGCGATACCAGGTGCCACGGTAGCCAGGGTCGCTTGCTGAGCCTGGGCCAGGCCGCGGAAGGAGTTCATGATGCCCCACACGGTACCGAACAAGCCGATGTAGGGGCTCACGGAACCAACGGTGGCAAGAAAAGGCAGGCTCTGCTCAAGCTTCTCTTCCTCGCGGGAAATGGCCACGCGCATGGCACGGGCCACGCCTTCCATGACCGCTTCCGGGTCTACGCCTGGCTGCTGGCGCAGACGGGAGAACTCCTTGAAGCCGGCGCGGAAAATCTGCTCGACGCCCGAATCCGGGTCCGGGTTGCTGCCGGCCTGGCGATAGAGCTTGGACAGGTCGATACCCGACCAGAAGCGCTCTTCAAAGCTCTCCAGGGCACGTCGACCGGCACGCAACAGGTTGCTGCGCTGAAAAATCATGACCCAAGAGGTAACCGATGCGGCTACCAGGATCAGCATCACCAGTTGAACCACGACACTGGCATTGCTGACCAGGCTCCACATGGAGGAATGGTCGACGACGGTAGGTTCCACGCTAAATCTCCTGCTTTGATTGTTTACCCGCGCCGCTCACGGCGGCAAAGGCCACACGTAGAGTTTCGGGAATGGCCCGAGGTTTCAAACTGATGGTGCGCACACACGCCACCAAAAACTGCCCCTCACAGAGCAGCGTTGCATCCGTTGCCCGCCTGACCTGCTGTTTGAAACGCAGGCTGGCACGGTTCAATTCAATTACTTCAGCGCTGACCAGCAGCTCATCGTCCAGTCGCGCCGGTGCGTGGTAACGCGCCTCGCTGGAATGCACGACGAATAACAGGTCCTCCCCTGCCAGCTGGGATTGGGCAAAGCCCAGCTCCCGTAGCCGCTCGGTTCGGGCCCGCTCCATGAACTTGAGATAATTGACGTAGTAAACGATGCCGCCGGCATCGGTGTCCTCGTAATAAACGCGACAGCGATGTGCGAACGACTGATCCCCGTTTTGCGCGCGCATACTCTAGTGCTTACTCCTGAGGTTGCCAATCCGGCCAGGCAACTGTTTTTTAATTCTCTGAAACATTTTCACTGACTGAATGACGACGCCAGTCACTGGGACAGCACAAAGCTGGAATAAATCGTCAAGCCGAACGCTTTTAATCGTCCACTGCATCGAGGAATTCGTCTACCACGGGCATCTCGCCCAATCGTGACGGGATATTTAACCCGAAGTGCAGGTAAGCATGGCGCGTCACCACCCGCCCCCTTGGCGTACGCATGATGTAACCCTGCTGGATCAGGTACGGTTCAAGCACATCTTCAATGGTATGGCGCTCTTCGCTGATGGCCGCCGCCAGGCTGTCCACGCCCACCGGCCCGCCGTCGAACTTCTCGATCATGGTCAAGAGTAGCCGCCGGTCCTGGTGATCGAAGCCATGTTCGTCCACATCCAGCAGGTTCAGCGCCAGGTCTGCCACCGCCTTGGTGATGTGCCCTTTGGCGCGCACTTCGGCGAAGTCCCGCACCCGACGCAGCAAGCGGTTGGCAATACGCGGCGTACCGCGTGCGCGCCGAGCGATTTCAAACGAACCTTCCGGGTCCAGGGGCAAGCCGAGGATGCTCGCCGAACGACTGACGATGGTTGCCAGGTCCGCCGTGCTGTAGAACTCCAGACGTTGAACAATCCCGAATCGGTCTCGCAGAGGATTGGTCAGCATCCCGGCACGCGTCGTTGCGCCCACCAGCGTGAAGGGTGGCAGGTCGAGCTTGATCGAACGGGCCGCCGGGCCTTCGCCGATCATGATGTCGAGCTGGAAGTCTTCCATTGCCGGGTACAACACTTCCTCGACGATCGGCGAAAGACGGTGGATCTCATCGATAAACAGCACGTCGTGCGGTTCAAGGTTGGTCAGCAGGGCCGCCAGGTCGCCCGGACGCTCCAGCACCGGGCCGGACGTGGACTTGATCGACACGCCCATCTCCTGGGCAATGATGTTGGCCAGAGTGGTCTTGCCCAGCCCCGGCGGGCCGAAGATCAATGTGTGGTCCAGGGACTCACTGCGCCCGCGCGCCGCCTGGATGAACAGCTCCATCTGCTCGCGCACGGTGGGCTGGCCGATATACTCGGCCAGGCTCAGGGGGCGAATGGCCCGGTCCTGGACTTCTTCACGGTCGCGCGGGCCGGTGGCCGCAATCAGACGATCTGCTTCAATCACTTAAATCATTCCCTTCAGGGCGCGGCGGATCATGTCTTCACTGCTCAGGTTCTTGTCCTTGATCGCCGACACGGCTTTGCTGGCTTCCTGCGGCTTGTAGCCCAGGGAGATCAGCGCACTGACGGCGTCGCTTTCAGCGCTCGCAACCTGGCCCGCCGGCATATCCGGCTGGTTCGGAACCAATGCGAACATGCTCGGCACCACTTCCCAGGCTTTAAAGCGGTCTTTGAGTTCCACCAGCAGGCGCTCGGCAGTCTTCTTGCCCACACCTGGCACCTTGGTCAGCGCCGAGGTGTCCTGCGCCGAGACGGCACGCACCAGCTCGTCCACCTCCAGGCTCGACATCAAGGCGAGTGCCAATTTGGGCCCTACGCCATTCAACCGGATCAGTTCGCGGAAGAAATCGCGGTCGCGCTTGCCAATGAAACCATAGAGCAATTGCGCATCTTCGCGCACCACCAGATGGGTATGCAGGGTTATCGGCTCGCCGACCGATGGCAGGCGATACAGAGTCGTCATGGGGACTTCCAGCTCATACCCCAGCCCATTGACGTCCAGAATCAGGTGCGGCGGCTGTTTTTCAGCCAGGATGCCGCGCAAACGTCCAATCACGGTACAGATCCTTAACACTTAGGGTCAGATCAACGCCTGACCGGAAATCACGATTGCGCTGATGCTATCAGAGACGCAGGCGCCCGCCACGACTGCGTGCCGTACCGAGGCCGTGAGGCAGCAGGCTGGAACGGGTATGGGCATGGCAAATGGCAATGGCCAGGGCGTCAGAGGCGTCAATCTGCGGTTTTGCGGTGAGCTTGAGCATGTGCATGACCATCATCTGCACCTGCTCTTTGTTGGCGGCGCCGGTGCCGACCACGGCCTGCTTGACCTGGGTCGCGGTGTACTCGGCGATCTCCATGCTCTCCTCCGCGCCGGCGACGATGGCCGCGCCACGGGCCTGGCCCAGTTTCAACGCGGAATCGGCGTTTTTCGCCATGAACACTTTTTCAATACCCATGGTGACCGGGCCGTAGGTCTGGATAACTTCGCGCACGCCCCGATAAACGATCTGCAGGCGCTCGGCCAATTCACCCGAACCGGTACGGATACAGCCCGACGCAACATACACACAGCCGCGCGGGGTGTGTTGCACCACGCCAAAACCGGTGATGCGCGAACCGGGGTCGATACCTAGGATTAAAGTCATAACGCCTGCGGGTTGGGTTAAACACATTTTTTGATACAGGGAAAATTCAATGTGGGAGGGGGCTTGCCCCCGATTGCAGCGTATCAGTCACCCCATACAGCCACTGATACACCGCTATCGAGGTGCAAGCCCCCTCCCACAATGAAGCCACATCGCACTTCAGCCCAGCTGTTCGGCCACTGACTCTGGAATGTCGGCATTCGAATAGACGTTTTGTACATCGTCCAGATCTTCAAGCATATCCAGCAATTTCAACACTTTCTGCGCGCCGTCCAGGTCCAATTCAGCGCTGGTGGTCGGCAGCATGACGATTTCCGCGTCGGTGCCTTTGAAACCGGCAGCCTCCAACGCGTTACGCACGGCATAAAAGCTGGCAAACGAGGTGAACACATCGATGGAGCCATCCTCGTTGGTCACCACATCATCGGCATCCGCCTCCATCGCCGCTTCCATCAGCGCGTCTTCATCGGTGCCCGGCGCGAAGGTAATCTGCCCCTTGCGCTCGAACAGGTAGGACACCGACCCGTCAGTACCGAGGTTGCCACCGCACTTGCTGAACGCATGGCGCACGGCAGCCGCGGTGCGATTGCGGTTGTCGGTCATGCATTCGACCATTACCGCCACACCGCCCGGGCCGTAGCCTTCGTAGGTCAATTCGACCATATCATCGGTGTCGGCCGCGCCGGCCCCACGGGCCACGGCGCGATCGATAATGTCGCGGCTCATGTTGGCGCCGAGCGCCTTGTCCAGAGCCAGGCGCAGACGCGGGTTGGAACCTGGATCACCACCACCCTGACGGGCAGCGACGGTCAGTTCGCGGATCCACTTGGTAAAAATCTTGCCTTTCTTGGCATCCTGACGCTCTTTGCGGTGCTTGATGTTCGCCCACTTGGAATGGCCAGCCATAACACAACTCCGAATTCTCTAGAAACCTTGTCAATCCTGCCCCAGGCCGGATTTCTATCTGTTGAACACAGCCCTTGGAACGCAAAGGCGCATCCGAAGATGCGCCTTTTTAGACTGCGTAAACCTCAGTGCGCTTCCACGCAGCAGCCTTACTCAGCCTTCGGCGTCTCGCGCAGGCGGATGTGCAGTTCACGCAACGCCTTGGCATCGACTACGCCCGGAGCCTGCGTCATCACATCAGCAGCACTCTGGGTTTTCGGGAAGGCGATCACTTCACGGATCGACTGGGCGCCGGTCATCAGCATCACCAGGCGGTCCAGACCGAACGCCAGGCCACCGTGTGGCGGTGCACCGTATTTCAAGGCGTCGAGCAGGAAGCCGAATTTCTCTTCCTGTTCCGCTTCGTTGATGCCCAGCAGACGGAAAACCGCTTGCTGCATCTCTTTGCGGTGGATACGGATCGAACCGCCACCCAACTCGGTGCCGTTGAGCACCATATCGTAGGCTCGGGACAAAGCGCCTGCCGGATTGGCTTCCAACTCTGCAGGCGAGCATTTCGGCGCGGTGAACGGGTGGTGCAAGGCGCTGAAGCTGCCGTCGTCGTTCTCTTCGAACATCGGGAAGTCAACCACCCACATCGGCGCCCACTCGCAGGTCAGCAGGTTCAGGTCGTGACCGAGCTTGATACGCAGTGCGCCCAGGGCCTCGCTGACGATCTTGGCCTTGTCGGCGCCGAAGAACACGATATCGCCATCGACCGCACCGACGCGATCAAGGATCACATTCAGGTTGGCTTCCGGGATGTTCTTCACAATCGGCGACTGCAGGCCGTCAACGCCGTTGGCGCGCTCGTTGACCTTGATGTACGCCAGGCCCTTGGCACCGTAGATGCCGACAAACTTGGTGTAGTCGTCGATCTGCTTGCGCGGCATGCTCGCGCCGCCAGGCACGCGCAGAGCGGCGATGCGGCATTTAGGGTCGTTGGCCGGGCCGCTGAACACCTTGAAGTCGACTTCTTTAAGCTGGTCGGCCACGTCCACCAGTTCCAGCGGATTACGCAGGTCGGGCTTGTCGGAACCGTAGCGGCGCATGGCTTCTTCGAACGTCATGTGCGGGAAGTCACCGAACTCCAGGTCCAGCACTTCCTTGAACAGGTTGCGGATCATTTGTTCGGTGATACCCATGATCTCTTTTTCATCGAGGAAGCTGGTCTCGATGTCGATCTGGGTGAATTCCGGCTGGCGGTCGGCGCGCAGGTCTTCGTCGCGGAAGCATTTGGCGATCTGGTAGTAACGGTCGAAGCCGGCCACCATCAGCAGTTGCTTGAACAGCTGCGGTGATTGCGGCAACGCGAAGAACGAACCGGCGTGGGTACGGCTAGGCACCAGGTAGTCACGCGCGCCTTCCGGGGTGGCCCGGGTCAGGATCGGCGTTTCAACGTCAAGGAAGCCGTTTTCGTCGAGGAAACGACGGATACTGGTGGTCATGCGCGAACGCAGACGCAGCTTCTCGGCCATTTCAGGACGGCGCAGGTCCAGGAAGCGATAGCGCAGACGGGTCTCTTCGCCCACATCGGAGTATTCGTTGAGCGGGAACGGCGGGGTTTCCGACTCGTTCAACACTTCCAGCTCGTAGCCCAACACCTCGATACCGCCGGAGGCCATGTTCTTGTTCACGGCACCGGCCGGACGCAGACGCACCTTGCCGGTGATCTTCACGACGTACTCGCTGCGCACGCGGTCGGCGGCGGCGAAGCTCTCGGCGCGGTCCGGGTCGAACACCACCTGGGCCAGACCGTCACGATCACGGATGTCGAGGAAGATCACCCCGCCGTGGTCGCGGCGACGGTGAACCCATCCGCAAAGGGTGATTTCCTGACCTTCCAGGGTCTCGTTCAGTTGGCCGCAATAGTGGCTGCGCATCATGGTCGTGGTTTCACTTCTCGTAATTCGAAATTCGGTGGAGGCCTGCCTCGGTCACCGGACATTTAAGCCAGGGGACGGATAATGCAGGAGCCTGCGCGTAGAGTTCAACTCAGTCTGCTTTGTCGCCGCCCGCCAGGTTCTTCTTGGCGCCGGTCTTGAAATCGGTCTCGTACCAGCCGCCGCCACTCAGGCGGAAGCCCGGCATCGACAACATCTTCTTGAGCTCAGGGGCCTTGCAGGCCGGGCAATCGACCAACGGTGCTGCGCTGATCTTCTGGATGGCTTCCAACTGGTGACCGCAGGAAGCACATTGATAGTCGTACATGGGCATGGCGATGTCTCGCGAACAGATCGTTACTGCGCCACGCCTGCCCGAAGGGTAAAGCCCCGGCCTGCGCAGCAAAGCGCGGGATTATATCTGGTTAATCGAGGCAGCGCAGCCGGCTTTCTGCCCGAAAGCCTGCCCGCCAGGATGGCGGACCGGCACCGGGCACCCGGGCTACTCCGGGCTGGGCGAAGACGCACGCCCCTTTAGCAGGTGAACCACGCACACCACCCTGACCAGACCACTGAAGTTCTTCACCCCCCCATAACGCAAGTGCACTTCCCGATCGACGTAAGACAGCAACGCACTGACTGAACAGGCGTTGAGCCTGGCGATTTCCGTCAGGATATTCCAATAGATCTGCTCAAGACGCAGGCATGTTGAGAACCCGTTGAGCCTGACTGATCGAGACAGCGGCCTTGCCAGCCCCATGTCGAACCCCTTGGAAAAGGGATCGACCTTTATCTTATGAACGCCACAGGCTTCCATAACTCCATTACATACTGCACGTGACATACACCTGACACTCCATTGCCAAACAGCAGCCCACGGGTTTCTCCCATTGGGCAGTGGGCCTATCAAACAGCACGAAGCGCGGGGTGAGCCAGAAGACAGGGAGTTGAAAGCTGTAGGACAACGCCAGGAAGTGCGCAGAAACATGCAAGCGGCGCCAGGACGGCGCCGCTCAGGGCCGAGCCTTACTTGGACTCAAGCAGGGAACGCAGCATCCATGCGGTTTTCTCGTGCACCTGCATCCGCTGGGTCAGCAGGTCCGCGGTCGGTTCGTCGCTGACCTTGTCGAGCAGCGGAAAAATGCCACGCGCGGTACGAGTGACCGCTTCCTGACCTTCCACCAATTGCTTGATCATCTCTTCAGCGCTGGGCACACCCTCCTCTTCCTTGATGGAAGACAGGCGCGCGTAGACCGAATAGGCACCCGGCGCCGGGAAACCGAGGGCACGGATACGCTCGGCAATGGAGTCCACCGCCAGCGCCAGCTCGTTGTACTGCTCTTCAAACATCAAGTGCAGCGTACGAAACATCGGGCCCGTGACGTTCCAATGGAAGTTATGGGTCTTCAGGTACAGTACATAGGTATCGGAAAGCAGGCGCGAAAGCCCATCGACGATGGATTTACGATCTTCTTCACTGATACCGATATCGATTGCCATGGTTATCCCCTTCAATTGACAAACATTCATTGAGCAGATGCAGCACCACTCTAGCAAGAGCGCCGGTGATGCGCAGCGGGCAAGGTGCGGCAAATCGCCCATGCGGACGATTCGCTGATCACGGTAGGAACATTCTCAAATAATCCACCCAAACCACCCGCACCTGTCTAGGACAAGCGTTTGCTCCGGAAATGCCCAACCCTTCGCAACACCGCGAAATGCTTGATTTGAGAAGGCACGGCCTTTGCTGTTAAATAGGCAGCGTGTCGCCATCGTTAATGTCTGCGGTGGCCGGCATAGGCTGATACCCGCGTACGTGCCCAACGCCTCCCATTGTTCAGAAGCGAACCGTGCCAGTCAGCTCTTCCTTGTGATCCGTCTTAACGTGAGTTAATCAAAATGTTGAAAATCGTCCACCTGCTAACGGGCGTTGCAGCGTTGCTGCTGTCCTTTATACCGAGCCTGCAACCAGAGAGCCTGCCGTACCTGCAACAACACGACGCGCTGTATCTGGCTCTGTTCGGCCTTCTCAACCTGACGCTGGCACCCGTGATTCCTTATTGGAACAAGGGCACTCGTCATCAACTGCAAAACTTGGTCAGCGCGCTGCTGGTACTGACCGTCGTCGTACAAACCCTCACCCTCCTGGCACCCATGCCTGAAGTCGGCGGCCACCCGGCCATCCTGCTCAGCTTGGTCATTGCTGTGGTCGCCATTGTTCTTCACCTGGCCATCAGCTTCTACCGCTCGTCCCCGGCGGCCGCGTCGCAAACCTACGACATGACCAATCGGGATACCGGTACCGTCAAGTGGTTCAACACCTCCAAAGGCTTCGGCTTTATTTCCCGGGATTCGGGCGATGATATTTTCGTCCACTTCCGGGCCATTCGCGGCGAAGGCCATCGCGTCCTGGTGGAAGGCCAGCGCGTGGAGTTCTCCGTCATGAATCGCGACAAAGGCTTGCAAGCCGAAGACGTGATTGCCGCACTGCCGCGCCGCTGAGTCGAGCTGCCCGCAGCAAAAAAAACCGCGATCCAGCCTGGCTGGGTCGCGGTTTTTTCATGGCGCCATTAATAGTGAGGCGGTGGTGCTTCTTCTTCGGAGGTTTCGAATTGGCCGCCCATCTCTTCCTGGCGCTTGAGCAGCGCAGTTATCTGCAACTGCAGGCGCTCGACCGCGCGTTGCTGCGTGACCAGGATGTCGTTGAGGGTCTCGATGGTGTCATCCTGAAAGGCCAGGCGGCTTTCCAGGTCGGTAACACGCTCTTGCAAGTCCATGATTCAGCCCTGGGCAAAATTGAAGTCGACGGGTAGCAGCTCGCGCAGACGCGCACGCAATGCCGCCACCTGTTCTTGCGTATAAGGGCGAGCAGGATGCTTGCCCCATACCGGCGCAGGCCACGCGACGTCATCACGCTTGCGCACGATCACATGCACGTGCAACTGGCTGACGACGTTGCCCAGCGCGCCGATATTCATTTTATCCGCGCCCAGACCGTCGTTTAGCAACTGCGCCAGACCGGTCGTCTCTTCCCAGAGCTTTTGTTGATCTGCGACATCCAGATGAAACACCTCGCTGATACCGTTGATGCGCGGGACCAGGATAAACCACGGGTAGTTCGAGTCGTTGGACAGCAGCAGGCGGCACAGCGGGAAGTCCCCGATGACCAGTGTGTCTTGTTGCAGGCGTTGATCTAAGGCGAACACCGCGGGCACTCCATTGGGCAAGTCAGATTCAGGGCCCCAGCATACCTTTGAATGCCTGTCGCTTCACGACCATTGCGGATCAGCCTGTGAGGCATCGAAGCGAAAATCCGCACCCTTTCGATGCAGACCAATATTTGAGCTACGCTGGAATGGGCCTCACCGGGATGCACCAAAATGACCCACTCATGCTTCAAAGGGATCCGCCAATTACTCACTTTCGGGGTGAACCGGTAACGTTTTATCCGGCTAGGCGTTTTGCGCTCACCCCAACCAGGCAGAGCACGCGGCGGTCAAGGCCAAACAAAAGGGCGTAAAAAGCCCGTGCTTATGCGGTTTTTACAGGAACGGAACTTTTTTCACGAAAAAATGACATTCGGTTACCGCTTTGAGCACGCTTGTTGCATTCACACCCACATCGTCGGCAACGGCACCCGTTCGGAAGCAGGTGTTTCGCGATAAAAACAACGGCGGTTCAATGCACGGCAGGGAAGCATTCAATCCTTCAAAGACGTTTTGAAACAGTATTGAAGTTGTCAGTCCGGTTACATTCCGGACTGTGAATTTGCGACATGGAGCTAGCAATTTACGACAGCCTCGTAAAGAAGCTGAAAGGAAAGATGGGTAAGTATCGTCAATAGAGTCCGCGTGATATAACTTTGCGCCGACACAAAAAAGAAAGAGCCGCCCAGATAAAAATACAGGTGGGACGGCAGTACTCTTCCGAAAACCAAAGGAGCAAATCACGATGCGCGTGATGAAGTGGAGCATGATCGCACTGGCTGTTTCAGCCGGTACCTCGCAGTTCGCAATGGCGTCCGCCCAGGACGATTCCAAGGGTTTTATCGAAGACAGTACAGCAAGCATTCTGACGCGTGCTTTGTACTTCAGCCGTGACCGCCGTAACCATGATGCTGAGCAAAGCCGTATCGAAGAAACGGGTCTGGGCTTCCATGGTCTGTTCAGCTCAGGCTACACCCAAGGCACCATCGGTGTTGGTGTTGATGTCATCGGCCTGCTGGGCGTCAAGCTCGATAGCGGCAAAGGTCGTGCAGGTACCGGCCTTTTCCCAGAAGGGTCCGACGGTCGTTCGCAAGATGACTACTCCAAAGCCGGCGCTGCCGTGAAGTTCCGTATTTCCAACACCGTCTTGAAGGTTGGTGATCAATACACTACTGCCCCAGTATTCGCCTCCGATGACAGCCGCCTGCTGCCGGAACTGCCGCAGGGCGTTTCCATCACCAGCAACGAAATCAAAGATCTGAAACTGGAAGCCGGTCATTTCACCTCGATCGTTGCGCAGGATCAAACCTATCGCGACAGTATCGGCAGCTCTGAACCAGGCTCGAAACGCGGCCTGCGCGATGCCAACTTCTTGGGCGGCGTGTACTCTTGGACCCCTGAGGTCACCACCAGCCTCTACTACTCCAAAGTGGAAGACTATTGGAAGAAGATCTACGCCAACGTGAACTGGACCCACGCGCTCAGCGACGACCAGTCCGTGGCTGTCGACTTCAACATCTACGACACCAAGAGCGACGGCGCCGGCCTGGTACGTGCTGACAAAGACAGCACCACCAAGCTCGACAACCGTGCGTTCAGCCTGCAAGGCGCGTACACCATTGGCGCTCACACCTTCACCCTGGCAGCACAGAAGGTCAGCGGCGACGGCCAGTACGGTTACGGCGTAGACGGCGGCGGCACGATTTTCCTGGCCAACTCCATCGCCCGTTCCGACTTCAACGCTGAAGACGAGAAGTCCTACCAGGCTCGCTATGACCTGAACATGGCGACCTTTGGTATCCCAGGTCTGAGTTTCATGACTCGTTATGTGAAAGGTACTGGCGCCAACACCTCGACCACTAACAATGGTAAAGAGTGGGAACGCGATATCGAAGCCAAATACGTGATCCAGAGCGGTCCAGCCAAAGATCTGAGCCTGCGCGTACGTCAAGCGACCTATCGCTCGTCTGATCAGGTTTACTCGGGCTCCCTCGACGAGCTGCGTCTGATCGCGCAATACCCGCTGAACATCTTGTAATTGTCGGTTTAATTACAACGATGACTTAGGGCCTCGGCCTTAAGATAAAAGCCGGCCTTCTGTCTCCAGAGGGCCGGCTTTTTTATTGAAAATTTATTACACAAAAAATAACTAGCAAGCTAACTAACGAGATTAGGGTGAGACGTTTAACCTGACCGAATGGCCAAGTTAAACTTTCGCTCTTTTATTACTTCGGCGCCGCTTCCTGCATTACACGAATAACCCGCTGCGGAAATGGAATATCAATCCCCGCCGCTTTCAAACGGTCACGTGCGAATTCATTGAGCATAAACATCACGTCCCAATAATCCGCCGTCTTAGTCCAGCAGCGCAGCGAAACGGTGATCGAGCTATCGCCCAAGGTCGAAACCACGGCCACGGCGGCGGGATCTTCCAGTACACGTGGGTCCTTGGCCAGCTCCAGCAGCACGTCGCGGGCTTTCTGCAGGTCGGCTTCATAATCCACACCGACGTCGAACACCACCTTGCGGGTTGGCTGACGGTTGGTATTGGTGATGATGCCGTTGGACAGAATGCCGTTCGGCACAATGACGGTCTTGTTGTCGCCCGTACGCAGCACCGTGTGGAAAATCTGAATGCTGTCGACGGTGCCCGAGGTGCCCTGGGCTTCGATCCAGTCGCCGATACGGAACGGGCGGAACAGCAGAATCAGCACCCCACCGGCAAAGTTCGCCAGGCTGCCTTGCAACGCCAGGCCAATGGCCAGGCCTGCGCCCGCGATCGCCGCCACGAACGATGTGGTTTCGACGCCGATCATCGACGCCACACTGATCGCCAGCATGATCTTGAGGATGATGTTCGCCAGGCTGGTGATGAAATGCTGCAACGCCAGGTCTGCGTTGCGTATCGCCAGCAGACGGCCCACACGATGGGTCAACTTGTTGATCAGCCACCAGCCGATGGCCAGGGTGATGACGGCGAGCAAAACCCGGCTGCCGTATTCCATGATCATCGGGATCCAGGACTGGGAGGTCTTGATCAAGTGATCCACTTCAGCGTTCAAGTCCATTTCTTTTCTCCTGTGTATGGACGGTCGGCGCTTAAAGCAATTGAGCCCCGTAGGGCTCAAGAGTAGGCGCAATTGTTGGGGCGTGGGACGTCAAAAACGCCCTCGGGTTCCCTGGGGCGATCAGTCGCGGAAGTTATTGAACTGCAGCGGCATATCGAAAGACTTAGCGCGCAGGGCCGCGATGGCCTCTTGCAGGTCGTCACGCTTCTTACCAGTGACACGTACCTGCTCGCCCTGGATGGCGGCCTGGACTTTGAGCTTGGCGTCCTTGATATGCGCGACGATTTTCTTCGCCAGCTCTTTGTCGATCCCTTCTTTGAGGATGACTTCCTGCTTCATCAGCTTGCCGGAGGCGTACGCGTCCTTGATTTCCAGGCATTGCGCGTCGATCTTGCGCTTGACGAGTGACAGCTTGAGGATCTCGATCATCGCTTCCAGCTGGAAATCGGCTTCAGCGGTCAGGTTGACGGTCAGTTCCTTTTCCTTGAATTCGAAGCTGCCCTTGCCTTTCAGGTCATAGCGACGGTCCAGTTCCTTGACGGCGTTCTCGACGGCGTTGGTGACTTCGTGTTTTTCCAGTTCAGATACCACGTCGAACGAAGGCATGTGATTTCTCCAATATAAGGGGCGGGCTCAGTAGAGATGGAGCGCGCCCGAGCTAAAATGCCGGGGCATTATAGCGGTTCTTTCGTCCCATTCACTGTGAGCGACCCTGCGGAGTACAAACTGATGTCGACCACCTGGCATATTCTCGGCGCCGGCAGCCTGGGCACATTGTGGGCTGCACGGCTGGCGCGCGCCGGCTTGCCGGTCAGGTTGATCCTGCGCAACCAGACACGCCTGGCCAGCTATCAGTCGGCGGGTGGACTGACCTTGGTGGAGCACGGCGAAACGCGGACCTACCCCGTGATTGGCGAAACACCCGACAGCCAGGAACCGATTCATCGCCTGCTCGTGGCGTGCAAAGCCTACGACGCTGAAGCAGCAATCGCGCAGTTGCAGCAGCGCCTGGTACCGAATGTCGAGCTGATCCTGTTGCAGAATGGCCTGGGCAGCCAGGACGCCGTGGCGGCGCAGCTACCCCAGGCCCGTTGCCTGTTTGCTTCCAGCACCGAGGGCGCCTTCCGCGAGGGCGACTGGCGCGTGGTGTTCGCCGGCCATGGCTATACCTGGCTGGGGGACGCGGCCCATCCAACGCCGCCCTTGTGGCTGGATGACCTGCACGCCGCCGGCATCCCCCACGCCTGGAGCACCGATATCCTGACGCGCCTGTGGCGCAAGCTGGCGCTCAATTGCGCAATCAACCCGCTGACCGTGCTGTATCAATGCCGCAATGGCGGTCTGCAAGACCATCACTGTGAAGTCGCGACGCTGTGCGCGGAACTGAGCGAGCTGCTGGAATGCTGCGGCCAGCCTGCCGCTGCGCTGGATCTACAGGACGAAGTGGAACGGGTGATCCACGCCACCGCCGCCAATTACTCCTCCATGTACCAGGACGTAGCCAACGCCCGGCGCACCGAAATCAGCTATCTGCTGGGCTATGCTTGCCACGCGGCAACTCGTCACCAATTGAACCTGCCCCATTTGCAACAGTTGCAAGTGCGCCTGGTCGACGAGCTGCTCGCGCGCGGATTGCCCCGCGACTGAACCACGCGCTACCCTGCCCGCCTGTCTCTCTCCTGGGAAAACCCTGATGCCGCTGCGCCAGCGTCTAGAAAACCTACCGGTCGGGCAGAAACTGCTGGCGGCCCTGCTGGTGCTGCTGACCACCGTCCTGCTGGTGGCCAACCTGACCTTTATCAGCGCCGCTTACTGGATCTCCCAGGAAAGCATGGCGCCTCAGGCACTGCAGGCCATCGGGCGACTGGTGTCCAACCCGGCGCTGGCCGCCGAGGCACTGGACTCTCCCGCCAAGGCCGATGCCTTGCTCAATGAACTGACCAGTTATTCGCCTTTGCGCGCCGCCGCCCTGTACGACAGTGAAGGCAACCGCCTGGCGCAGATGCAGCACGGTGATCGCCTGCACCTGCCGGACAACTACCGGCATATTGAAGCCTGGCGCGTTACCGAGTTTCGCAGCAACCAGGTGATCACCTTGCCCCGTCCGGGGCAGCCCTCCGGGCATCTGCTGCTGGTGGCCAGCAGCGAACTGCCGGTAGCGTTTTATACCGGCACGCTGACGGCCAGCCTGGGCATCCTGATTTTCAGTGTGCTGCTGTGGCTGGTGATCGCCAGGCAGATCAAACGCCTGATCACTAAACCGATCCACGAGCTGGAAGAACTGTCGCGACAAGTGACTCGGGAAGAGAATTACGCCCTGCGCGCCGGCCGTGGCAATCGCGATGAAATCGGCAGCCTGGCCGAAGCGTTCAACACCATGCTCTCGCGCATCGAAGCGCGCGAACAGCAACTCAAGCGCGCACGTGACGACTCCCAAGCCGCCTATGACCAGGCCCAGGGCCTGGCCGAAGAGACGCGCCATACCAACCGCAAACTGGAACTGGAAGTCCAGGTGCGCAGCAAGATCGAGAAAAAGCTCACCGGGTTCCAGAACTACCTCAACAGCATCATCGACTCGATGCCCTCGGCATTGATTGCCCTGGACGAACAACTCTACGTCACCCAGTGGAACCAGGAAGCCAGCGCGCTTTCCGGTACGCGCCTGGATGAAGCCTTGAACCAGCCGATCTACCTGGCCTTCCAACCGCTCAAACCATACCTGCCGCAGATCAAGGCCACGGTGGAGCAACACACCGTGGAGCGCATCGAGCGGGTGACCTGGATCAAGGACGACGAGCCCAAGCATTACGCCTTGACGTTCTATCCACTGAGCGGCGGCGCCGGACGTGGTGTGGTGATCCGTATCGATGACATCACCCAGCGCCTGTCCCTTGAAGAGATGATGGTGCAGTCGGAAAAAATGCTTTCCGTCGGCGGACTTGCCGCCGGTATGGCCCACGAGATCAACAACCCCCTGGGGGCGATCCTGCATAACGTGCAGAATATCCGGCGCCGTCTGTCTCCCGACTTGCCCAAGAACCTGGAACACGCCGAACAGGCAGGCATCGAACTGGCCATGGTCAACCGTTACCTGCAAAGCCGCGAAGTGCCGCAGTTGCTCGATGGCATCCAGCAAGCCGGGGCGCGGGCGGCGAAGATCGTTACCCATATGCTCAGCTTCAGCCGGCGCAGCAACCGGCAGATGGCGCCTTGCGACTTACCGGCACTGATCGATCAAGCGGTGGAAATCGCCGGCAACGACTTCGACCTGGCCATCGGCTTTGACTTCAAAGGCCAGGCAATCATCCGCCAGTTCGACCCGCAACTGGGCCCGGTGCCTGGCACCGCGAACGAACTGGAACAGGTGCTGCTCAACCTGCTGAAGAATGCGGCGCAAGCCATCCACTTGCGTGAAGACGATCGCGAGCCTGGGCGCATTATCCTGCGCACTCGCCTGAATCCGCCCTGGGCCGAAATCCAGGTGGAGGACAACGGCATTGGCATGAGCGAAAGCGTGCGCAAACGTACCTTCGAGCCGTTCTTCACTACCAAGGAAATCGGCCAGGGCACCGGACTCGGCTTGTCGGTGTCGTACTTCATCATCACCAACAATCACAAAGGCCAGATGGAAGTGCATTCCACCCTTGGCCAAGGCACCTGCTTTACCCTGCGCCTCCCCTTGGCCGGCAGCCAATTGCCGGCCCACGAACTGACCCAACTGGAGCACTGACCATGGGCTTTCGCCTGTCGAAAATCTACACCCGAACCGGCGACACAGGCGAAACCGGCCTGGGCGACGGCCGCCGCGTGGCCAAGGACCACCCTCGCGTGGAAGCCATTGGCGAGGTCGACGCGCTGAACAGTCAACTTGGCTTACTGCTGGCTGGCCTTGAAGAACAGAGTGGGCAGCACCCGGCGCTCAATGATGTGATCGAAGTGCTCGCGCCGTGCCAGCACCGACTGTTCGACCTGGGTGGCGAGTTGGCGATGCCGGTGTACAAGGCGCTGAATGCGGCGGAAGTGGATCGCCTGGAAGCGGCCATCGATCGCTGGAACGAGGAAGTCGGGCCGCTGGAGAATTTCATCCTGCCGGGCGGCTCTGCGCTGATTGCCCAGGCCCATGTGTGCCGCAGCCTGGCGCGCAGTGCCGAGCGACGCTGTCAGCACCTGAATGCTGTCGAGCCGCTGGAAGGTGTGGGGTTGGCGTATATCAATCGTCTATCGGATTTGCTGTTTGTGGCGGCGCGGGTTATTGCCAGGCGCCAGGGTGTCGCGGAGGTTTTGTGGCAGGCTGCGGCGAAGCCCCACTGATCATGACTCGGTGACTGGGATGGCCCAATCGGGGGCAAGCCCCCTCCCACCTTTGATCTGTGAATACATTCCAATGTGGGAGGGGGCTTGCCCCCGATAAGGCCCGCCAGAGCAACCTCAAACCTGCGGCCAGAACGCCCTGATACCCGCCACACCCTGGGCACCGGTTTCCCAAGCTCGCTCCCGCTCCGCAGGCCCGACCCCACCCAGCAAAAATACCGGCTTGTTAAACCCGTGGATCAACTCCGACGCCTGCTCCCAACCCAACGGCTGCGCGTCGGGATGTGTCTGCGTGGGCTGCACCGGTGACAGGGTGACAAAATCCACGTCCATCAATTCGGCCAACGCCAGTTCTTCGGCGCTGTGGCACGAAGCCGCCAACCAGCGATCCTTCGGCAACGGACGGCCCTTGCTGGCGTACTTGCGCAGTTGGGCCGAGGTCATATGCCAACCGGCGGAAGGAAAATCCCCGAGCCACTCGAACGGCCCTTTGAGCATCAAGTGTGCCTTGCCGGCGCACAGTCCCACCGCATCCACCGCCAGGTCGCGGTATTTGGGGTCGTAACCGTTGGGCGCGCGCAACTGCACCAGTTTGATCCCACCCGCAATGGCTTTCTGAAGACCGCGCAACAGCGGCGCAGCGTCCAGGTCCCCTGGCGTGATCAGGTACTCGGCCGGCAAGCGCGCGGCAGCCACAATCGGCGCATTGGCCGCGGGGAACTCATAGTTGGACAGATCCCGCGGCGCCACCCATTGCAACGGTTGCCCTTCGGCGCCGTGGGGCTCACCGGTGAAGGCCGAAACCTCCCAGACATCCAATAACACCTGTTTATCCGGGTAGTCATGCCGCACGTTGATCAGCGGTCGCGCCGTGGTGACCTGGATGCCCAGCTCCTCCTGCAACTCGCGGGACAACGCGGCAGCGACCGACTCATCGGCCTCTACCTTGCCCCCGGGAAACTCCCAGAGGCCGCCCTGGTGTTGGGTGTCGGCGCGGCGCGCCAGCAGGATCCTGCCATCGCCACCGCGGATCACCGCTGCTGCTACATGCACTCGTTTCACCGTGCGTTTCCTCCGGCTATCAGGTGCGGTATTCCGCATTGATCTTCACGTACTCGTGGGACAAATCGGTGGTCCAGATGGTTTCGCTGCAATCGCCGCGACCCAGCTCGATGCGGATCGTGATTTCTTCCTGCTGCATCACCGCCGAGCCCTGGGCTTCGGTGTAGCTTTCGGCGCGGGCGCCACGGCTGGCAATGCACACTTGACCGAGGAACACATCGATCTTGCTCACGTCCAGGTCCGGTACTCCGGCACGCCCGACAGCGGCCAGGATACGGCCCCAGTTCGGGTCCGAGGCGAACAGCGCGGTCTTGATCAGCGGCGAATGGGCCACGGTGTAGCCGACATCCAGGCATTCCTGGTGGTTTGCGCCGCCGTTGACTTGCACGGTGACGAACTTGGTAGCGCCTTCGCCGTCACGCACGATGGCTTGGGCCACCTCCATGCATACCTCAAACACCGCTTGCTTGAGAGCGGCGAAATAAGCGCCGCTGGCCTCGGTGATCTCCGGCAGGTCAGCCTGGCCGGTGGCGATCAGCATGCAGCAATCGTTGGTTGAAGTGTCACCATCGATGGTGATGCGGTTGAACGACTTGTTGGCGCCGTCCAGCATCAGGTTCTGCAGCACGCTGCGCGACACCTTGGCGTCGGTGGCGATGTAGCCCAGCATGGTCGCCATGTTCGGACGGATCATGCCCGCGCCCTTGCTGATGCCGGTCACGGTCACGGTCACGCCGTCGTGCACGAACTGACGGCTGGCGCCTTTGGGCAGAGTATCGGTGGTCATGATGCCGGTGGCGGCCGCGGCCCAGTTATCCACAGACAGATCATCCAGCGCGGCCTGCAGGGCGCCTTCGATTTTGTCCACCGGCAGTGGCTCGCCGATCACACCGGTGGAGTACGGCAGCACCTGGCTGGCGTCCACGCCGGCCAGCTGAGCCAGTTTGGCGCAGGTTCGCGCGGCAGCCACCAGGCCCGGCTCGCCAGTGCCGGCGTTGGCATTGCCGGTGTTGGTCAGCAGGTAGCGAATCGGCCCGGCAACGCGTTGCTTGGCCAGGATCACCGGCGCGGCGCAAAAGGCATTGAGGGTGAATACGCCCGCTACGGTCGAGCCTTCGGCACAGCGCATCACCACCACATCCTTGCGGCCTGGGCGCTTGATACCGGCCGAAGCGATGCCGAGTTCAAAACCGGCAACCGGGTGCAATGTGGGCAAAGGACCAAGACCAACAGCCATGAATGCGCTCCTTAAAATGATGTGATGTCTGTGCCGTCGCTATCGACGGTGGGAATTAATGGCAAAACGCCGCGACGGCAAAGGCCGGTCGCGGCGCGGGGTGTTGCAGCGTCAGGCGAAAATCTTATTCGATCTGGCCGTGGCAGTGTTTGAATTTCTTGCCTGAACCGCAATAGCACAGCTCGTTGCGGCCCAGTTTCTGGTCATTGCGAACCGGTGTTTGCGCCAAGGCCACATCGACCTCTTCGCCCAGTGCTTCCGGCTGATCCAGGCCCGGCGCTTCGTCGTGCTGGAACTGCATGCGTGCGGCCAGCGCTTCGGCCTCCTGGCGCAGGCGAGCTTCCTCCTCGATCGGGTCTTCGCGACGCACCTGGACGTGGGACAACACGCGGATCGAATCGCGCTTGATCGAATCCAGCAACTCGGAGAACAGCGTGAACGACTCGCGCTTGTACTCCTGCTTCGGATTCTTCTGGGCGTAGCCACGCAGGTGGATACCGTGACGCAGGTGGTCCATGGTCGACAGGTGGTCTTTCCACAGGTCGTCCAGCACGCGCAATACGATTTGCTTCTCGAAGGTGCGCAGAGCTTCGGCACTCGCCTGCTCTTCTTTCTCGTTGTACGCGGCCAGCAGTTCGGCCATCAGTTTTTCGCGCAGGGTTTCTTCGTACAGGTGGTCGTCTTCGTCGAGCCACTGCTGGACCGGCAGGTCCACGCCGAAATCGCTCTTCAGCGCGGCTTCCAGGCCGGCCACATCCCACTGCTCAGGCAGCGATTGTGGCGGAATGTGCGCGCTGACGGTGGCGTTGAGCACGTCCTGACGGAAGTCGGCGATGGTCTCACCGATGTTGTCAGCGGCCAGCAACGTGTTACGCATGTGATAGATCACTTTACGCTGTTCGTTGTTGACGTCGTCGAACTCGAGCAGTTGCTTACGGATATCGAAGTTGCGGCCTTCAACCTTGCGCTGGGCCTTCTCGATGGCGTTGGTCACCATGCGGTGCTCGATCGCTTCACCGGACTGCATGCCCAGGGCTTTCATGAAGTTCTTCACCCGATCCGAGGCGAAGATGCGCATCAGGCTGTCTTCCAGGGACAGGTAGAAGCGGCTGGAACCGGCGTCACCCTGACGACCGGCACGACCACGCAACTGGTTGTCGATACGGCGCGATTCATGACGTTCGGACGCGATCACCTGCAGGCCGCCGGACTCCAGCACCGCCTGGTGACGCTTCTGCCAGTCAGCCTTGATCTGGGCGATCTGCTCAGGCGTCGGGTTGTCCAGGGACGCGACTTCCACTTCCCAGTTGCCGCCCAGCAGGATGTCGGTACCACGACCGGCCATGTTGGTGGCGATGGTCAGCGCGCCTGGGCGACCGGCCTGGGCGATGATCTCGGCTTCTTTTTCGTGGAACTTGGCGTTGAGTACCTTGTGCTCGATGCCTTCCTTGTTGAGCAGGTTGGACACATGCTCGGAAGTCTCGATGGTGGCGGTACCCACCAGGATCGGGCGGCCCTTGGCCATGCCGTCCTTGATGTCGTTGATGATCGCCGCGTATTTCTCTTCGGCGGTCAGGAACACCAGGTCGTTGTAGTCCTTACGCGCCAGTGGTTTGTTTGGCGGGATAACCACCACCGACAGACCGTAGATCTGGTGGAATTCAAACGCTTCGGTGTCCGCCGTACCGGTCATGCCGGACAGCTTGTTGTACAGACGGAAGTAGTTCTGGAACGTGGTGGACGCCAACGTCTGGCTTTCCGCCTGGATGTTGAGCATTTCCTTGGCTTCGATCGCCTGGTGCAGGCCTTCGGACAGACGACGGCCCGGCATGGTACGGCCGGTGTGTTCGTCAACCAGTACCACCTGGCCGTCCTGCACGATGTACTCCACGTTGCGGTGGAACAGCTTGTGGGCACGCAGGCCGGCATAGACGTGGGTCAACAGGCCCAGGTTATGCGCCGAGTACAGGCTCTCGCCTTCGGCCAGCAGGCCGATCTGGGTCAGCATGTCTTCGACGAACTGGTGACCGGCTTCGTTGAGCTCGACCTGGCGGGTCTTCTCGTCGATGGTGAAGTGACCTTCTTTGGTCACCACGCCTTCCACTTCTTCGATGTGCTGCTCCAGGCGCGGGATCAACTTGTTGATCTCGGTGTACAGGCGCGAGCTGTCTTCAGCCTGGCCGGAGATGATCAGCGGGGTACGGGCTTCGTCGATGAGGATGGAGTCGACTTCGTCGATCACGGCAAAGTTGAGTTCACGCTGGAATTTTTCTTCCATGCTGAACGCCATGTTGTCGCGCAGGTAGTCGAAACCGAATTCGTTGTTGGTGCCGTAGGTGATGTCGGCGGCGTAGGCGGCGCGTTTCTCTTCCGGCGGCTGGAACGGGGTCACAACGCCGACGGTCAGGCCGAGGAATTCATACAGCGGGCGCATCCAGTTGGCGTCCCGGCGAGCCAGGTAGTCGTTCACCGTCACAACGTGCACGCCCTTGCCGGACAGCGCGTTGAGATAAACGCCCAGGGTCGCTACCAGGGTCTTGCCTTCACCGGTACGCATTTCAGCGATCATGCCTTCATGCAAGGTCATGCCACCGATCAACTGCACGTCGAAGTGGCGCATGCCCATGACGCGCTTACCGGCTTCACGGGCTACCGCAAAGGCTTCTGGCAGCAGTTTGTCGAGGGTTTCACCTTTGGCTATGCGGGCCTTGAACTCTTGGGTCTTGGCGCGCAATTGCTCGTCCGAAAGGGCAACCATCTGCTCTTCGAAGGCATTGACCAGCTGCACCGTCTTGAGCATGCGTTTGACTTCGCGCTCATTCTTGCTTCCAAAAAGTTTCTTTAACAAAGGCGCAAACATATCGGCAGGTTCTTCCACACATAGGGATGGAGGGCGCACCGTCAGTGGCCCGAGCAGCCCTCACGGCCGCATGCGAACGCGCATTCTACCCGGAATCGTGGGTGAGGAAAGTGGCGTTGTTCCCCGATGCAGGCATGGGGCGGTGAGAGGGCTCGTTTAAAATAAGGGCTTTTGCGCGAACTTCAACCCATGAAGGGCAGAAGTTAACAATTGATTTCACAAGCAAACTGCCGTTGATGCAAGCCCTGAGGGCGGGCCGACGCTTTCTGCTAACATGGCGGCTCTGTTACTTAAGGTGTCCGATCATGGCATTTCGCCCTGTTACCGCCCGCGCGCCCGGCGTGTTGCTTCGCGAAGCCAAGCCGTTGCGAGCGATCTTTGGTCATGCGCAGCGCCTGGGTCATTTGCAGCGTCTGCTCGAAAGCCAGCTGCAACCGGCGGCGCGCGAGCATTGCCATGTAGCCTCGTGGCGCGAAGGCAACTTGCTGCTGATTGTCACCGACGGCCACTGGGCCACCCGCCTGCGCTATCAGCACAAACGCCTGCTGCGCCAATTAATGGCGTTCGATGAGTTCGCCAACCTCACGCGTATCCAGTTCAAGGTACAGCCGCCAACGGTTCACCCAGGCACTGCCGGACATACGCTGGACCTGTCGACGAACGCCGCCGAAACCATTCAAGCCACGGCCGACGGCATCCGCGATCCGGCGTTGCGCACGGCGCTCGAGCGGCTGGCCGCACACGCGCGGCCCAAAGCCTGAGCGCCTATTTGCGCTTGCTGCCCCCCAGCAATGAGCCAAGCAGCCCGCGCACCAGTTGCCGCCCCATCTGATTGGCCGCTTGCTGCATGGCTGATTTGAGTGCCTTGCCCGCTGCCGTCCCGAGAAACGCCCCGGCCCGGTCGGTGAAGCTCGGCTCTTCGGCGGTCGGCGCGGTTTCTTCAGTCGGGCCTAAGGCCTTGCGCGCCATCAGCACTTCGTAGGCCGACTCCCGATCAATCGGTTTTTCATAGCGCCCCTGCAGCGGCGAAGCCGCCACCAATGCCGCGCGCTCCGTCTGGCTGAGCGGCCCTATGCGCGATTGCGGCGGTGCTACCAACACGCGTTGGACGACTTCCGGCGTGCCTTTTTCCTGCAGTGTTCCTACTAACGCCTCACCGGTGCCCAGTTCGGTCAATACCGACAAGGCATCAAATGCCGGGTTGGGCCGGAACCCCTCCGCGACGGCCCGCAGGGACTTCTGCTCTTTGGTGGTGAACGCCCGCAGGCCATGCTGAATGCGCAGGCCCAGCTGGGCCAGGACGTTGTCGGGCAGATCGCCCGGAGATTGCGTGACGAAATACACCCCGACACCCTTGGAGCGAATCAACCGCACCACCTGCTCCAGGCGCTCTTGCAAAGCCTTGGGCGTATCGGCGAATAACAAATGCGCCTCATCAAAAAACAACGCCAGCAGCGGTTTTTCCGCATCGCCGCGCTCCGGCAGTTGCTCGAACAATTCGGCCAGCAGCCATAACAGGAACGTTGCATAGACCTTTGGCGCCTCATGCACCAGGCGGCTGGCGTCCAGCAGATGGATGCGTCCGCGCCCGTCCGCGTTGGGCTGCAGGATATCCTCAAGCTGTAACGCCGGTTCGCCGAATAACGCTTCGGCGCCCTGCTGTTCGAGCACCGCCAGACGCCTGAGCAAGGCCTGACTGGAGCCGGTGGTCAGCAGTGCGGCATCCTCGCCCAACAACTGCGGGTGATAGTGCAGGTGGTTGAGCAATGCCTTGAGGTCCTTCAGATCCAGCAGCAGCAAGCCTTCGCGGTCCGCCACTTTGAAGGCGGCGTACAGCGCCGATTGCTGGCTGTCGGTCAGTTCCAGCAGGCTGCCGAGCAACAATGGGCCCATCTCGCTGATGGTAGTGCGCAACGGATGACCGGACTGGCCGTGAATATCCCACAGCGTTACCGGATAAGCCTTGGCGGTGTAATTAAGGAAGGGCATGCCGGCGATACGCTCGGCCACTTTGCCTTGAGGGGTGGCCGCCGCGCCCAGGCCGCACAGGTCGCCCTTGATGTCCGCGGCGAACACCGCAACGCCAGCATCACTGAATGCCTCGGCCAGACGTTGCAGCGTGACGGTCTTGCCCGTGCCGGTAGCGCCGGCAATCAGCCCGTGACGATTGGCCAGGCGCATGGCCTGGGCGATAGGCTCGCCGGCAAGGTCTGCGCCGATAAGGAGTTGCGTGGAATCAGGCATTTCGTCACCCATGGTTAATCTTTAATGCGCCAAGGTCGATACAGACAGAGTGAGACCCATAAAGTCGAAAAATAGGTCAGATAGTTCCCACAGGGACCACGGAACTGCGACTACAAATAGCACACCTTTTTTCGCACTGTCATTTCGCGCATCCTACAAGGACGCGCTTTGGATATTAAGACCTTAGCGGACCCTACAAGCCATGAATAAAAATCTGCGTTTCAGCCACAAAATCCTGCTTGCAGCCTCCCTTATCGTCATCGCCGCCTTTGCGTTATTCACGCTGTATAACGACTATTTGCAGCGCAACGCCATTCGCGACGATCTGAATAACTACCTGCATGAAATGGGCGATGTCACCGCCGGCAATATTCAAACCTGGCTGTCCGGCCGCATTGCCCTGGTAGAAAACGCCGCCCAGAACATCGCGATCAATCCGCAACCGACTGTGGTCGCCAGCCTGCTGGAACAAAAAACGCTGACGTCATCTTTCATGGCCACCTACGTGGGCGACAGCCAGGGCGCGTTCACCATCCGCCCCGACACCAAGATGCCGGAGGGCTTCGACCCGCGTGTGCGCCCCTGGTACAAGGGCGCGCAAAGCAGCAACGGTTCAACCCTGACCGAGCCTTATATCGACGCGGCCACCGGGCAATTGATCATTTCCATCGCCACCCCCAGCAGCAAGGGCAGCCAAAGCATCGGCGTGGTCGGCGGCGACCTGAGCCTGCAAACCCTGGTGGATACCATCGGCGCGCTGGACTTCGGCGGCATGGGCTATGCCTTCCTGGTCAGCGCCGACGGTAAGGTGTTGGTGCACCCGGACAAAACCCTGGTAATGAAGACCCTGGCCGATGTGTATCCGAAAAACACACCGAAGATCAGCGGCGATTTCAGCGAAGTTCAAGCCAACGGCAAAGACAATATCGTCACCTTCACCCCTATCAAAGGCTTGCCGTCGGTGAATTGGTACTTGGGTATTTCGGTAGATAAAGACAAATCTTTCGCCATGCTCAGCGAATTCCGCACCTCTGCGGTAATCGCCACGATCATTGCGGTGGTCATCATTATCGCCCTGCTGGGCATGCTGATCCGCGTGCTGCTGCAACCGCTGCACCTGATGACCCGTGCGATGCAGGACATCGCCGACGGCGAGGGCGACCTGACGCGCCGCCTGACCATTCAAAACCACGATGAGTTCGGCACCCTCGGTAACGCCTTCAACCGCTTCGTGGAGCGGATTCACACATCCATTCGCGAAGTGTCCTCGGCGACCGAACACGTCAATGAAGTGGCGCTGCGGGTTGTCAGCGCCTCCAACTCGTCGATGGTCAATTCCGACGAACAAGCCAATCGCACCAACAGCGTGGCCGCCGCGATCAATCAACTGGGCGCCGCGGCACAGGAAATCGCCCGTAACGCGGCGCAGGCATCCAATCAAGCCAGCGACGCGCGACAGTTGGCCGAGGACGGGCAGCAGGTGGTGGAACGCAATATCAAGGCCATGACCGATCTTTCCAAGATGATCAGCGCATCGAGCAGCAATATCGAGGCACTTAACAGCAAAACCGTGAATATTGGCCAGATTCTGGAAGTGATCACCAGTATTTCCCAGCAGACCAACCTGCTGGCGCTCAACGCGGCTATCGAAGCGGCCCGTGCCGGCGAGGCCGGGCGCGGGTTTGCAGTGGTGGCCGACGAAGTGCGCAACCTGGCCCACCGCACCCAGGAGTCGGCGCAGCAGGTGCAGACCATGATCGAAGAACTGCAGGTTGGCGCGCGCGACTCGGTAAGCACCATGAGCGAGAGCCAGCGCCACAGCCATGACAGCGTCGAAATCGCCAACCTGGCCGGCGAGCGCCTCAACAGCGTGACCCAGCGTATCGGCGAGATCGACGGCATGAACCAATCGGTCGCCACCGCTACCGAGGAACAGACCTCGGTGGTGGAGTCGATCAACATGGACATCACCGAGATCAACACCCTCAACCAGGAAGGCGTAGAGAACCTGCAGTCGACACTGCGCGCCTGCGCCGACCTGGAGCAACAGGCCGCACGCCTGAAGCAACTGGTGGGCAGCTTCCGCATCTGACAGAACACAGCGCGTAGGGGGGCCGGCCGGCCCGCGCCCCTCCACTCGCACAGCGCACTCGCATCCCGACCGAACATCTATCCTTGCCTAAGGTCCACGTAAAGGAGAGCTTGGAAGGAGGAATGTTCATCGTGCATATCGCTGACATAACCATGTTCTACGCCCCGGCCAGTGGCGGCGTACGCACTTACCTGGATGCGAAACACCGGCGCCTGGCGCTCAAGCCCGGCATTCGCCACAGCCTGTTGATTCCCGGCGCGCACTTGAGCGAACAGGACGGGGTGTACAAGGTGCCTGCACCCGCCCTGCCCTTTGGCAAGGGTTATCGGTTCCCACTGCGGCTGGCACCATGGCGAAATGTCCTGCACGATTTACAGCCTGATCTGATCGAGGTAGGCGACCCTTACCTGACCGCCTGGGCCGCGCTGGATGCCAGGCGCTCGCTGGATGTGCCCGTCATCGGCTTTTATCATTCCGACCTACCGCTGTTGGTGAGCAACCGCATGGGCCCGTGGTTTACGCCGAACGTTGAAGCCTATGTCAGCAAACTCTATGGGAATTTTGATCGGGTCCTGGCACCCAGCCAGGTGATGGCCGATAAGCTTACCGGGCTTGGGGTAAAGAACGTCTTCGTCCAGCCGCTGGGCGTGGATTTGCACACGTTCAACCCGGACGCACGCGACCCCGGGCTTCGCGCTGAACTGGGGATCGACCAAGACACGCGGCTGCTGATCTTCGCCGGCCGCGGCTCCAAGGAAAAAAACCTGCCGGTGCTGCTTAAATGCATGAAGCGCCTGGGCGAGCGCTATCACCTGCTGCTGGTGGGCTCCGGCATGCCCGCCAACGTGCCGGACAACGTCACCGTGGTCGATGGTTTCCAGCCCGCCGCGCAGGTGGCGCGCCTGATGGCCAGTGCCGATGCCCTGCTGCATGGCGGCGACCAGGAGACCTTCGGGCTGGTCATCCTTGAAGCCATGGCCTGCGCCATACCGGTCGTTGCCGTGGCCGCCGGTGCCTTCACGGAAATAGTGCACGAGCAATGCGGCCAGCTGTGCACGCCCAACGATCCGAGGGCGATGGCCGAAGCGGTGCGTACGTTGTTCGACCGTGACCCTGTTCGCCTTGGCGCACAGGCCCGGCGCCATGTTGAACAGCATTACGCCTGGGACACAGTGGTCGACAGCCTGCTCGGGCATTACCACGCGGTGCTCGGCACCCACAGCCCGATGCTTGCCCATGGCTGAGCGCTCGGTAGTGCTGGTATTGCACGATGTGGCCCCACAAACCTGGGTCGACTACCGCCCTTTTGTCGAAGCGGTGGACGCCTTGGGCGGCGTCCCCATCACATGGCTGGTAGTGCCGGACTTCCATCATGGCGGCGCTTTCGGCGATCACGCTGAGTTTCGTCGTTTGCTCGACATCCGCGTGACATGTGGCGATGAACTGGTACTGCACGGCTACTACCACAGCGATGACCAACCCGCGCCGCGCACGCCCAAAGATTGGTTTATGCGCCGCCTCTACACCCATGAGGGCGAGTTCTACCAACTGTCCCAGGACCAGGCACTGCAACGCTTGCACCAGGGTGTCGAGGTATTCCGGCGCAATGACTGGCCGTTGCACGGTTTTGTCGCCCCGGCCTGGCTGATGAGCCAAGGCACCCGGGATGCCTTGCGCCAACTGCCGCTCTCCTACACCAGCGACCCGCAGCATCTTTACCGGCTTCCCGACTTCACCGCTGTGGATGCCCCGGGCCTGGTCTGGAGCGCCCGCAGCCCCTGGCGTCGCGGCGTGTCCAAAGTCCTCAGCGATCGGCGCGAACGGCAGTGGCGAACCGCCCCGGTCATTCGCCTGGGGCTGCACCCGGTGGATATGCGCCATGAATTCTCCCGCCACTATTGGCTGCAAACCCTGCGGCGCCTGTTGGAGGCCGGCCGTACGCCAATGACTAAAATGGCCTGGCTGGCGTCGCAGGCATGAGCCGCCTGCTCTGGATGCTGCTGGCATTGCTGGTCGCCCTGGCGATTCCGGTATGGCTCGGCGGCAGCGAGACCGCCACACGCCTGCTGCAATTCCCACCCCTGCTCTTGTGGCTGATGCTTGCCATGATCATTGCATGCTGGATCATCAACAGCCTGCGTCTGCGCCTGTTGCTGGGCGAGCACAGGAGCCGGCTCAGTCGCCTGGGCAGTCTCGGCGTGGTGATGTCCACCGAGTTTGCGCTGTGCGCCACGCCTGCCGGCAGCGGCGGCCCGCTTACCCTGATGGCCCTGCTGGCACGCAACGGTATACGTCCGGCTCATGGCAGTGCGGTATTTGCCATGGATCAGTTGAGTGACCTGTTGTTCTTTCTGTGCGCCCTGACGGGGATCGCCGTGTGGGCTGTGTTTCACACACTCAATCCGCGCCTGGAATGGCTGTTGGGGTTGAGCGCGGCGACGATGCTGGGCGGGTTATGCAGTGGCCTGTTGCTGGTGCGTTCGCACCGCCGGGTGATACGCCTGACGGGACGATTGCTCAAGTACCTGCGCGTCAGTGCCAGCACTCGCCGACGTTGGGCACGCCGATTGCTGCATTTTATCGCGGCATTTTCCGACACGCTGAAATTGCCCTGGCTGACTCTGATCGGCGTGTTTGCGCTGACAAGTCTGCATTGGCTCCTACGCTACAGCGTGCTCTACCTGGCATTGCGCGGGTTGGGTGGGGATGTGCGTTGGGCCTGGAGTTTTTTGATCCAGATGCTCTCGCTCACGGCGGGGCAATTCAGCCTGTTGCCGGGCGGGGCGGGCGCCGCGGAACTGACGTCAGCGGCATTGCTGGCGCCAATGGTGGGCAAATCTACCGCTGCAGCGGCGATTCTGATCTGGCGCGCGGTGACCTATTACTTCTATCTGGTGGCCGGTGGGCCGGTGTTTTTGCTCATGGTCGGCAAGCCGCTGCTCAAGCGTCTTTTTCAGAAGGCGCCGGCGGCGCGTCCGGTGCCTGCAACTGTTCCCACAACCGGGCCGCGCCCGGAAAGTCAGTACCATCCTCGGCGTCCAGCGCATCCGGGTCATAGCGACTCAGACACCCCTCGCCCACAGTAGCGGGCGCCTTGGACGTGGCTTTTTCCAGTGGGTCGCTCATGCTCGATGCTCCATGGCAGACAGGTGAGAAAGGGCCCATGGCGATTACCACCACGGGCCCTCGGGCTTGGATCAGAACACAACCGTTTTGTTGCCGTGCACCAGGACGCGGTCTTCCAGGTGGTAACGCAGGCCACGCGCCAGCACCATCTTTTCCACATCACGGCCGAAACGCACCATGTCTTCAATGCTGTCGCTATGGCTGACGCGAACCACGTCCTGCTCGATGATCGGACCGGCGTCCAATTCCTCGGTGACGTAGTGACACGTTGCGCCAATCAACTTCACGCCACGCAGGGAAGCCTGGTGGTAAGGCTTGGCACCGACAAACGACGGCAGGAAGCTGTGGTGAATATTGATGACTTTGCCGGCGTACTCGCGGCACAGCTCCGGTGGCAGGATCTGCATGTAGCGCGCCAGGACGACCACGTCGGCCTCATGGTGCTTGACCAGGCGCGACACCTCGGCGAATGCCGGCTCCTTGTCCTGCGGATTGACCGGCACATGGTAGTAAGGAATGCCATGCCACTCGACCATGCTGCGCAGGTCGTCATGGTTGGAAATCACACAGGCAATTTCGCAGTCCAGTTCATCGCTGTGCCAGCGGTGCAGCAGGTCCGCCAGGCAGTGGGACTCGCGGCTGGCCATCAATACCACGCGTTTTTTCTGCTCGGTATCGGTGATCTGCCAGGTCATGGAGAACTCTTCAGCGATCGGCGCAAACGCCTCGCGGAACGCCTCAAGACCAAAGGGCAGCGTATCGGCACGGATTTCGTGACGCATGAAGAACCAACCGCTGAGGTTGTCCGAGTGATGGCTCGCCTCGGTGATCCAACCATTGTGGGAGGCCAGAAAGTTACTGACTTTGGCAACGATGCCGACCCGGTCCGGGCAAGCAATCACCAGCCGAAAAGTGCGCATTAGGGGGGAACTCCAGAACTTCGCAAAGGCCGCCATTCTAGCGATTGCGCAGCAAAACTGCAGTATTCGTTAACGCTTATTCCGCTCGCCGGCCCCGGCCTTGCCCCCTAGGAGCCTAAGGTTTTACCTGCTTATATCAATCAGAGGTTTTATCGCAGGCGTCTCGATAAAATTCACGCAGATGATGTTTCTCGCTACGTCGTTGTAATTAACTCGTTTGCGGCGCTTTTCTAAAAACATTCAACGTAATTCACATAATTGCATTCTTAAATGTTTACTTGGGCAAACCGCCTGACTATTATTGGGCCACTATCCCTGTCAATCAGCGCTCTACATAAGGTAGTCCACATGTCCCTGATCAACGAATACCGTGCCACCGAAGAAGCTATCAAAGAGCTGCAAGCCCGTTTGAAGAATCTGTCGCAAGACGACAAGCTGAAAACCGAGCTGGAATTCGAAGGCAAATTGCGCACCCTGATGGGTGAGTACTCCAAGTCCCTGCGTGACATCATCGCGCTTCTGGATCCAGAGTCGAAAGTTAAAGCACCTCGCGGCGCTGTGAAAACTACCGGCACCAAGCGTGCTCGCAAGGTCAAGCAGTACAAGAACCCGCACAACGGCGAAGTGATTGAAACCAAAGGTGGCAATCACAAAACCCTGAAAGAGTGGAAAGCCAAGTGGGGCGGCGATGTGGTTGAAAGCTGGTCGACCCTGCTGGGCTGAGCTTGACCAGGCCCGCGCCTGATACGCGACACATTAAAAACGCCAGCTTGCTGGCGTTTTTTATTGCTCGCTCTATTCTGAATATTCGATTACAGGGTCATACGCGTCGCTAAAGCGTCAACATAGTCCTGCCAGTGTGCCAGTACCTGCAGCTGAAACGGTGTCGCACTAAGCGTTAATTCCTGCCGGGCCTGCTTAAATGATTCGAAGGTATTCGGTGCACCCCATTGAGGGTCCGACAAACGTTGCTGACAGAAAAGTTTCCAGCGTTGTAGCTCCTCGCTGTTCAACGTATCGGGGAAGTTACGTGCACGGTAGCGAAACAATAGTTCAGGTAAACGTTCATCATCAAAAGGCCACTGCTGGCGTGCTAATTGCGCAGGTTCCGCCAGGCGGACTTGTTCGCACAAGCGTCTATCACGGTCGCCGATAAAGCCGTCATAGAGCTGCTGTTCGGGGTCCGCACTCGCTGCAAAATCTTCCTCGGCATAAATGATGGCTAACTTATCGCGCCACACTTGCTGTGCGTCAGTTAGCCGCAGCGCCCGCGCCTGCAACAGCGCCATGTCCAAATGCAGGCGCTCACGGTCTTCGGCCCTCAGCACGTTCAAGGGCGCAACCACCGGGCAGCGGTTGATATGCACCAGCTTGAGCGGCACCGCCAGCTCCCCGTCAGCCAAGTCATCGCGGCGTGTATAGAGGCGCCGGCGCAAGGTCTCGGCATCTGTGTCAAGCAAGCCCTGCGGGTCCAGCCCAAGGTCGCAGACAATCAGCGCATTGCGGTTGCGCGGGTGCCAGGCCAGCGGCAGTACAACGCCCAGGTAATGGCGTTCGGCGGAAAAACGCCCGGAGATATGCACCATGGGTTGCAGCAGGCGCACCTGGTCCATTACCCGCTGTTTGCTGCGCAGTTGAAACAGCCACTCGTAGAGCTTGGGCTGTTTCTCGCGAACCAACCGGGCCAGGGCAATCGTCGCGCGCACATCGGACAATGCATCGTGGGCCTGGCCATGGTCGATACCATTGGCCGCTGTCAGGCGTTCCAGCTTGAGCGTGACGCGCCCGTCCTGCTGCGGCCACTGGATACCCTGCGGGCGCAGCGCGTAAGCGGTGCGTACCACATCAATCAGGTCCCAACGGCTGTTGCCGCCTTGCCACTCTCGGGCGTACGGGTCAAAAAAATTGCGATACAAACTGTAGCGCGTCATTTCGTCATCGAATCGCAGCGTGTTGTAGCCGGCGCCGCACGTGCCAGGGGCCGCCAGCTCGGCATGCACGCGCGTCATGAAATCAGCTTCGGCCAGGCCTTTTTCGGCCAGGGTCGCCGGGGTGATGCCGGTAATCGCACAGGCGGCGGGGTGAGGCAGGATATCGTCGGCAGGCTGGCAGTAGAGGTTGACCGGGGTGCCGATTTCGTTGAGTTCGAGATCGGTACGAATGCCGGCTACCTGAAGAGGGCGATCGCTGCGCGGGTTGATGCCGGTCGTTTCATAGTCGTACCAGAAAATGGAGGTCACGAGCTGTTCCTGTGCTGAAGATCGGCAAAGTCTAGGCGCGGAACGGCATCCGGGGCCAGCGCCAAATCACCTGTACAAATATCCAGCAAAATCTTCAATGGTTGCTTCCAGCGCCGACACTGCTAGCATCCGTGTCTTCCAGCCGTTCCGCACTGCCAAGGATCGCGATGCCATCAGCCCCATTGGATACCCGCTATCAGATCGAAACTCCTGAGGGCATTGACCTGCCGCTGCGTCCCGCTGGCCTGGTGCCACGGGTACTGGCCTTCGCGTTCGACCTGTTGGCCCGCGCCATCATCATGGGCGTGCTCATGGCACCGCTGGCGCTGCTGGGCAACGTTGGTCTAGGCCTTGGCGCGCTGCTGCTGTTCCTGGTCAGTTGGTGGTACATGGTGTTGTTCGAAGTACTCAACCAAGGCTGCTCACCGGGCAAACAGGTCATGGGGTTGCGCGTGGTGCAGGACGACGGCACGCCGATCGGCTGGTCGTCCTCACTGATCCGCAACCTGCTGCGCTTTGTCGATATGCTCCCTTTCGGCTACTTTCTCGGTGCCATCAGTTGCCTGCAGCATCCCCATTTCAAACGCCTGGGCGACCTTGCCGCCGGTACGCTCGTGGTCTACCGCGAACGCCCCCTCGCACGCCCCCAGGTTCCTCAGGCGGCGGCCCTGCGCTTGCCTTTTGCACTGGACCTGAGCGAACAGCGCGCCATCCTGGGTTTCGCCGAACGCCAGGGCGAATTGTCCACGGAGCGCGTGCATGAACTGGCGGCAATCCTGGCGGCCCCCTTGCAAGTCTCCCCTGCCCGCGCGGCTCAACAACTCAACGGTCTGGCCCGCGGCCTGCTGGGGCCAACATGAAGCAGAGCCAGTTCGAAAGCCGTCACCAACCCGAATGGCAAGCCTTTGCCGAACAGCTCAGGCAGCTGGAACAAGGCACGGCCAAGGCCGATGATGTTGCTGACTTCCCCCATCAATACCGGCGTCTTTGCCAGCATCTGGCGCTGGCACAGGAACGCGGCTACAGCAGTTACCTGGTAGACCCATTGCAACAACTGGCACTGCGCGGCCACCAGCAACTTTATCGCCATCGCAGCCAACTGGCGGCGAACGTATTGGGTTTCATCCTGGCCGGTTTTCCACGCCTGGTGCGGGAGCAATGGCGGTTCGCAGCGGTCGCCAGCCTGCTGTTCTTCGGCAGCCTGTTGGGCATTGCGTTGCTGGTCTACCTTTTTCCCGAACTGATCTACAGCATCGTGAGCCCCCAGCAGGTGGCCGAGATGCAGGCCATGTACGACCCCGACGCCAGCCGCCTGGGACGCGCCGCCGAACGCGCATCGAGTGAAGACTGGATGATGTTCGGCTATTACGTGATGCATAACATCGGCATCGCCTTCCAGACATTCGCCGCCGGTTTGCTGTTCGGCCTGGGCAGCGTGTTCTTCCTGATTTTCAACGGGTTGATCATCGGTGCGGTATCCGGGCACCTGACCGAAATCGGCTACGGGCAAACTTTCTGGTCATTCGTCATCGGCCACGGAGCGTTCGAGCTGACAGCCATTGCCCTTGCCGGTGCCGCCGGCTTGCAACTGGGCTGGGCGTTGATCTCCCCGGGGCAGTTGACGCGTGGCGAGTCCCTGAGGCGTGCGGCGCATAAAAGTGTGCAACTTTTGTGCGGTGTGATGGTTTTCCTGCTGATCGCAGCGTTTATCGAAGCCTACTGGTCTTCCACCACGGTCATCGCTGCATGGGTCAAATACCTGGTGGGCGCAGTACTCTGGCTGCTGGTGGCGGCATACCTGACGTTTGCCGGAAGGACACCTCATGCGCCTGAGTGATGCCAGCGTGGCAATCCGCCCCCGTACGGCCTGGGAAGCCATGGACCTTGGCGTACTCATGGCCAGGGAACACCGCCGACTGCTGACCCTCAGTTGGGCACTGGTCACGCTGCCGGCGTTCATCCTGCTCAGTGCCGCGCTGTGGAAGTATCCGTCCGTTGCCGTATGCGTCTTCTGGTGGTTAAAGCCTGCCTTTGATCGATTGCCTTTGTATATCTTGTCCAAGGCACTGTTCGGGGAGGTGCCCAGCCTCAAGCAAGCCGTACGCCAGTGGCCGCGCCTGCTCAAGGGTCAACTGCTGGCAAGCCTGACCTGGCGCCGGCTCAGCCTCAGCCGCAGCTTCGTCATGCCGGTGAGCCAGTTGGAAGGCCTGGATGGGCAGGCGCGGCAAAAGCGCCTGGGCGTGCTGCAACAACGCGACGCGGGCGCCGCACGCTGGTTGACGACCGTCGGAGTACACCTGGAAATCGGGCTGTGGTTCGGTTGCATGGCGCTGTTCTATCTCTTTATTCCGCAGAACGTCGAGCAAGGGTGGGACTGGCAGCGCCTGGTACTGGCGAGCCAGTCCGAAGGGCTGTGGCTGGAGCACCTGAGCAATGCGTTTTATGCCCTGATCCTGATGTTCTGGGAGCCCATCTACGTGGCCTGTGGTTTCAGCCTTTACCTCAATCGTCGTACCGTGCTGGAGGCCTGGGACCTGGAACTGGTATTCCGCCGCCTGCGCCAACGCCTGAGTACGGTGGCGACGCTGTTGATACTGGTTGTGGGGCTGACTGTGCTGCCCGTCAATCGGCCCGCCATGGCCGATCAGCCCAAGCCGCTGAGTACGCAGGGCGCAAGCCAATCGATCAAAGCGCTGCTGGACAAGCCTCCGTTCAAAAACCCGGAGACCGTTACCCGTTATCGATTTGGCGAGGAAAAACCCGCTGTAAAGAGCAAGGCTCGCGGCGACAGCAAGCTGCCGGCGTGGCTGCAGGCGCTGTTGGACAACCTCAACAGCAATACCTTCAAGCACATCGCCCAAGGCCTGGAAGTCCTGTTATGGGGGCTTTTGATCGGCGGGCTGGCCCTGCTTGCATGGCGCTATCGGGACTGGCTGCGCACCTTTGTCAGCCGGCGTCCCCCCGCTCGCCCCAAGGCCATCCAACCGGCGCCCACGCAATTGTTCGGGCTGGAATTGGGCACGCAGACCTTGCCGGCAGATATTGCCAGCACCGCCGAACAGCTCTGGGCCACCCAGCCCCGGGAAGCTCTTGGCCTGCTGTACCGAGGGCTGCTGAGCCGGTTGCTGCATGACTTCAATCTGCCGCTTAAAAGCGCCGATACCGAAGGTCAGGTTCTTGAACGCGTTCATCAACTGGCGCAACCGCAACTGCTGGCCTTCAGTGATGAACTGACCCGGCATTGGCAAAATCTTGCCTACGGCCACACCCTTCCGCCAGCCTCGGCCCAGCAGAAATTATGTGGCGACTGGCGTGCCCTGTTCAGCTCAGGGAGCGCCCCATGAACCGACCCTTGGCATGGGCTGGGCTATTACTGGTGTCTTTGCTCACAGCGTGTGGATTCTTCGTCTGGAGCAAAGCAATCCCTTACGAAGAAGTGGTAGACCATGGGCCCTCCCCCGAGGCCCAGGCCAACCCTTATCTGGCGGCCGAGCAGTTTCTGCGCCTGCAAGGCCTGGCGGTGGAGCACGCCTTCAGCCTCGACCGCGTGGCCACGTTGCCACCCCAGGGCACTAGCCTGCTGCTGTTCAATGAACGTAGCAACATGTCGCCACGCCAGGTGGCGCAACTGCTGGACTGGGCCAAGTCCGGCGGCCATCTGCTGGTGGTGGCGGAGGCGCTATGGGATGAAGAGGCCGGTAAAAGTGGCGACCTGTTACTCGACCGCCTGGCAATCCACCAAGCGTTGAGCGACGAATCCGCAGAGCCCGCGCCCGCCCGCAAGAAGAAAACACCGGACCTGACCAGGCTGTATGTCGACAATGAAACCGCTCCGGCCTATTTCAGCTTCGACGCCGACTTCAACCTCACCGACCCGCAGCACCTGGCGCAATTCTCGGCCAACAGCGCCAGGTCAAGTCACCTGATGCAACTCAACCTCGGGCAAGGCCGAGTGACGGTGATAACCGACAGCGAGCTGTGGAAGAACCGCGATATCGGCAAGCACGACAATGCCTGGCTGCTGTGGTACCTGACCCAGGGTACCGGCGTGACGCTGTTGTTCAGCAGTGACGTGGATGATCTGTTCAGCCTGCTGTTGCGCTATTTTCCCCAGGCGATAGTCGCGCTTATCGCCCTGATCGCGCTGGCACTGTGGCATGCCGGCATGCGCCAGGGCCCGATCCAGGCACCTGCGCCCAAGGCTCGACGGCAACTGCAGGAACACTTGAAAGCCAGCGCAGACTTCCTGCTGCGCCGCAGCGGCCAGGGCACGCTGCTGCACGCGCTGCAGCGCGATATCCTGCGCGCCGCCAGGCGTCGCCATCCCGGTTTCGAACACCTCGACACAGCAGAACAATGGCAGGTGCTCGAGCATCTGACGCATCAACCCTCTCACGTCATCAGCCAGGCCCTCGGCCCACTCCCGCAGAAACGGCTATCCAGCGCCGACTTCAGCCGGCAGGTGGCATGCCTGCAAACCCTCAGGAATGCACTATGAGCGAATTTCAAAGCGCCACTGCCCTGACCGGCGAAACCCTGCAACGCGCCAGCCAGCAGGCCCAAGCCTTGCGCGCTGAACTGCGCAAGGCCGTCATTGGGCAGGATCAGGTCATTGATGATGTCCTCACCGCCCTGATCGCCGGTGGCCACGTCTTGCTCGAAGGCGTGCCCGGCCTGGGCAAGACCTTGCTGGTGCGGGCATTGGCGCGCTGCTTCGACGGCGATTTCGCACGCATCCAGTTCACCCCGGATCTGATGCCCAGCGACGTCACCGGTCACGCCGTGTATGACCTGCATACCGAACAGTTCAAGCTGCGCAAGGGCCCGGTCTTCACCCATCTGTTACTGGCTGACGAAATCAACCGCGCCCCGGCCAAGACCCAGGCGGCCCTGCTCGAAGCCATGCAGGAGCGACAAGTGACACTTGAAGGCGAAGCGCTGCCCATCGGCCAGCCGTTCATGGTACTGGCCACCCAGAACCCTATCGAACAGGAAGGCACCTACCCGCTGCCGGAAGCCGAACTGGACCGCTTCATGCTCAAGGTGCGCATGGACTACCCCGACGCCCGGCAGGAACTGGAAATGGTGCGCGAAGTCACTCGCTCGTCACGCGCCGACATGCTGGATGTGCAACCACTGCGCACCGTGCTGCAGGCCGAGGATGTGCTGCAACTGCAACAGATCGCCAGCGAACTGCCCCTGGACGAGCAAGTGCTCGACTACGCCGTGCGCCTGGCGCGTGCCACTCGCAGCTGGCCAGGATTGGCCATCGGTGCCGGCCCACGCGCGTCCATCGCACTGGTACGGGGCGCCCGCGCCCGCGCCTTGTTGCGCGCAGGTGCGTTCGTCACCCCGGATGACATCAAGGGGTGTGCCCTGGCGGTCCTTCGCCACCGTGTACGAATCGCCCCAGAGCTGGACATCGATGGGCTGGAGGTCGACCAGGTACTCAAGCAGATGCTCGACCAGATCTCGGCTCCGCGGCAATGAATCGCCCATGAAACCGACCCGTCTGCTGTTAACTTGGCTGGGCGTATTGCTGGGGCTCGGCATTCTGCTGGGCGCCGCCACGGCGCTGCGGTTCAAGGTGCCCGACGCCGTACAGTCAGTGGCCTGGGGCCTGCTCCTGGCACTGATGCTGCTGGCGCTGCTGGATGCCCTGCGCCTGCGCCGCCGCCCTACGCCCCGCGTGCAGCGGCAGATGCCCGGCAGCCTGGCGCTGGGACGCTGGGGCGAAGTACGCCTCACCCTGGAGCACGATTTTCCACAACCGTTGACGGTGCAGGTATTCGATCACGTTCCCGATGGCCTGAGCGCGGACAATATGCCTCAGACCGTCGAGCTGCGCCCCGGGGCGCGCAGTGAGCTGGGGTATCGCCTGCGCCCATTGCGCCGCGGGCATTTCGATTTCAGCCGCTGCGAAATTCACCTGCCCAGCCCGTTGGGACTGTGGTCGGCAAGGCGTTTTGTCGAACCGCGGGATGCCACCCGCGTCTATCCGGACTTCGCTCGTCTGTACGGGGCTCAGTTGCTGGGTGTGGATAACTGGCTGAGCCAACTGGGGGTTCGCCAACGTCAGCGACGAGGCTTGGGGCTGGAGTTTCATCAGTTGCGTGAATTTCGCGACGGCGACAGCCTGCGGCAGATCGACTGGAAAGCCACTGCACGGCAACGCACGCCTATCGCCCGGGAGTACCAGGACGAGCGCGACCAGCAGATCGTGTTCATGCTCGATTGCGGCCGACGCATGCGCAGCCAGGATGATGAATTGTCTCATTTCGACCACGCGCTCAACGCCTGCCTGCTGCTCAGCTATGTGGCATTGCGCCAGGGTGATGCGGTGGGGTTGTGCACCTTCGCTGGTGAGCAACCGCGCTACCTGGCGCCTGTCAAGGGCAGCAGCCAGTTGAATGTGTTGCTCAACACTGTGTACGACCTGGACACAACTCGACGAACCGCCGACTACCAGGCCGCGGCCAGCCAATTGCTGGCGCGGCAAAAACGTCGGGCATTGGTGATTGTAGTGACCAACCTGCGTGACGAAGACGACGAGGCGCTGTTGGCTGCGGTCAAGCGTATCAACCGCCAGCACAGGGTACTGGTGGCCAGCCTGCGCGAGGAGGTACTGGATCAACTGCGCCAATCTCCCGTGCAAACCCTGCAGGAAGCCCTGGCCTACAGTGGCACGGTTGATTACCTCAATACCCGCGACGAATTGCATGACCGCCTGAACGCTCATGGTCTGTCAGTATTGGATACCCTGCCTTCGCAAATGGGCGCGGCGTTGGTGACACGCTATCTGGGGTGGAAAAAAGCCGGCGTCTTTTGAGCGCCAGAAACAACCACGGCAGGCGCAACAATGCTCCTGCCGTGGGGTGACCTGCAGGCTTAGACCGATGCCTGCAGGGGATCAAAGCTGAAGTAATGCACCAAAACGCTGATCAACTGCGCATATTCCTCCGACGCTGAAATCACTCGGAACCCGGAATCGTAATGCTGCGGGTTGATGTCTTCATGACTCCACAGACAAGTCGCCGTCAGGTCAATGGCATGAAAATCCCCATCAGCGCTGGGGATCTTTACGCGCAACTCGAAATTCGCGTCAACCATCATTGGCAACAGGCTGATTAACATCAGTCCGTCTTCCGAAGCATTGCCCAAAAACCCGATGGGTTTATCGGTCAGACGGTTAAACACTTGCAGGAAACTTGGTAATTGATGCCGCTCGATCCGCCGGTCAGTAAACATGGTGAAATCGCCATCCAGTGGCCATGACTCAGGCCGTGCCAGTGATTCGGAACGAGCAATAGCGCTCGCTCTCCCTGGGCCTCGGAATGACAACCTCCTGGAATGTCACTAGACCGCCGCCGAGCCCGGGCCTCGCATTCGATTGAATAGAAACTTATACAAACGAACATTCAAAGAATAGCCCAAGACTGGCAACGGGCCAGTTATGAAATGGCAAATATTTTCACAGTGACGCGGGACGCGGCTGGGCAGCGGCGTCGCGGTAGTGACCCAGTTGCTGCAGCGTGTCCAGGCGCGCGCGGGCACGGTAGGCGTATTCGCTCGACGGGTATTGGGTAATGATGAACTGATAGGTTTGCACCGCGTCGACAAACAGTTTCTGCCGTTCCAGGCACTGCCCGCGCAGCATAGAGACCTCGGGTTGCACATAGCGACGGCTGCGGCTCTCGCGGTCCACTTGGGACAACTCCAGGGTAACGCGCTGGCAATCACCCACGCCGTAGGCGCGGTAGGCGTTGTTCAAATGGTGGTCCATCGACCAGCGGGTGCAGCCGACAACACTGACGGCCAGGGCGGCAACGAGCAAAATTCGCATGAGGGTTCTCCTGTCTTGTGCAGTGTATCGACCCCTCGTCGAAAATCTTCAAGGCTGTTCGTCTTTTCGGCTGCGGCCAAAACAACTGAATCGTCGATAAGTAGTGCAAACGAACAATGACTACAACGAAAGAGCATAGTAGCCTTCCTCAGCGCTTGAACTCAGGAGTCTGTGCATGTCCGTCCGTCGTACCAAAATCGTCGCCACCCTTGGCCCGGCCAGCAATTCGCCGGAAGTCCTCGAACAGCTGATTCTGGCTGGTTTGGACGTCGCCCGTCTGAACTTCTCCCACGGCACCCCCGACGAGCACAAGGCTCGCGCCAAGCTGGTGCGTGACCTGGCTGCCAAGCACGGTCGCTTCGTGGCATTGCTGGGTGACCTGCAAGGCCCGAAAATCCGCATCGCCAAATTCGCCAACAAGCGGATCGAGCTGAAAATCGGCGACACGTTTACGTTCTCCACCAGCCACCCGCTGACTGAAGGCAACCAGCAAGTGGTAGGTATCGACTACCCGGACCTGGTCAAGGACTGCGGCGTCGGCGATGAACTGCTACTGGACGACGGCCGTGTGGTCATGCGCGTCGACACCGCCACCGGCACCGAGCTGATCTGCACCGTGACCATCGGCGGCCCGCTGTCCGACCACAAAGGCATCAACCGCCGTGGCGGTGGCCTGACAGCACCGGCCCTGACTGAAAAAGACAAGGCTGACATCAAGCTCGCCGCCGAAATGGAAGTGGACTACCTCGCGGTGTCCTTCCCGCGCGACGCCGCCGATATGGAATACGCCCGTAAGCTGCGCGACGAGGCCGGCGGCACCGCCTGGCTGGTGGCGAAGATCGAGCGCGCCGAGGCCGTGGCCGACGACGAAACCCTCGATGGCCTGATCAAGGCTTCCGATGCGGTCATGGTTGCCCGTGGCGACCTGGGCGTTGAAATCGGCGATGCCGAACTGATCGGCATCCAGAAGAAAATCATCCTGCACGCGCGCCGCCACAACAAAGCCGTGATCGTCGCAACCCAGATGATGGAGTCGATGATTCAGAACCCGATGCCGACCCGCGCCGAAGTGTCCGACGTGGCCAACGCCGTATTGGACTACACCGACGCCGTAATGCTGTCGGCTGAAAGCGCCGCCGGCCCTTACCCGCTGGAAGCCGTACAGGCCATGGCGCGTATCTGTGTCGGTGCCGAAAAGCACCCGACCAGCAAGACCTCCAGTCACCGCATCGGCAAAGTGTTCGAAAGCTGCGACCAGAGCATCGCCCTGGCCGCGATGTACACCGCCAACCACTTCCCGGGCGTGAAAGCGATCATCGCCCTGACCGAAAGTGGCTACACGCCGTTGATCATGTCGCGTATCCGTTCGTCGGTGCCGATCTACGCGTTCTCCCCGCACCGCGAAACCCAGGCTCGCGCCGCCATGTTCCGTGGCGTCTACACCGTACCGTTCGACCCGGCGTCGTTGCCGCCCCATGAGGTCAGCCAGGCGGCCATCGACGAACTGCTCAAGCGCGGCGTCGTGGAGAAAGGCGACTGGGTCATCCTGACCAAGGGCGACAGCTACCACACCATCGGTGGCACCAACGGCATGAAGATCCTGCACGTTGGCGACCCAATGGTCTGAGTGATCGATTGCTGAAACAAAAGCCCTGTCATGCAAGTGACAGGGCTTTTTGCTTTCCGTGGGGGAATGGGCCTTGCTCGCTTTCAGCGCCGAGCAATGAACGCCGACAATGCGGCGATTGCCTCCGGCGACCTCAGCCGCTGGGTAAACAGCGCGCCCTCCTCCTCTATTACCTGGCGCAACTGCTCGCGATCCACGCTCTTCATCAGTTGCTTGGTGACCTGCACCGCACCCGGCGCCAACGCGTCAAAACGCTCAGCGACTTGCCTGGCTTTGGCCAACGTCGCCTCACCACTGCCCAACGCTTCAGTAGCGATGCCCCATGCAGCCGCCTGTTCGCCGGTAAACCCTTCGCCCAACAGCAGTAATTCGGCGGCTTTGGCGTGCCCCAGCAAACGTGGCAGGATCAGGCTGGAGCCGAACTCCGGGCACAACCCAAGATTGACAAATGGCATGCGCAGTCGCGCATCACGACTGACGTACACCAGATCGCAGTGCAACAGCAGGGTTGTACCGATGCCCACTGCCACGCCGGCCACGGCGGCGATCACCGGTTTGCGGCAGTTGAGCAGGCTTTTCATAAAGTGAAACGGCGGACTGTCGAGGTCACTGGGTGGCTGTTGGAGAAAGTCGCCGATGTCGTTGCCGGCGGTAAAACACTCGCTGCTGCCCTGGATCAGCACCGCATGGATGTTTGGGTCCGCATCGGCCTGCTCCAACGCCTGGGCCAAGTGGCTGTACATGGCGCGCGTCAACGCGTTCTTCTTGTCCGGGCGATTGAGTTGCAGGGTCAGCACCCTGGCTTCGCGGTGCTGGAGGATGGCGTCGGTCATGGCGATTCTCGCGGCTGTGGTGTTCAGCGCTCAACCATGGGGCACAAACACATCCGCCAGCAGTTGATTGCGCGGCAGTCCGGCCAGGAACAGACGCTTGGAGAATGCCTCGACACTGGCCGGATGCCCGCAGAGTAAGGCCAGGGTTTGCCGGGAAACAAGCCGCAGTTGCGCCAATGCCTGGGTCAACTCAGCCGCAGTCCACAGCTCCACGGTCAGCTGCGGGTGATGGGCGGCCAGCACCGCCAGCGGTTCAGCCAGATAATGGCCTTCAGCGTCATGGGCCAGATGAATCAGGCGTATGGCGCCGTGGTGATCCTGACGCAGCGCCTCGCGCATCACGCCCCATAAGGGGCCTAGACCGGTGCCCGAGGCCAGCAGCCACAGCGGTCGGGTTTGCCAGTCAGGATCATAGTGCAACGCGCCACCGCGCAATTCGCCGAGGCACAGGCGATCCCCGACCTGCAACCGCCGGGCGATATCGCTGAATTGACCGGGCTGGCGGCAATCGAGATGAAACTCCAGGAACGCGTCCTCCTGCGGCAGGCTCGCCAGGGAATACGGACGTGCCACCTCCCCGGCCCACAGCACCAGGTGCTGCCCGGCGCGATAACGCAGAGTGCGCTGGGGTTGCAGGCGCAAACGCAGCACCGCCGACGTCAGCCAATCGGCTCCCACCACCTGGGCAGGCGAGCCATCGCGCAGCGGATCGAACGTCTCGACCCGCACGTCCCCGCGCAACCGGCACTGGCAAGCCAGGCGCCAGCCATCCTGGTGTTGCACCGGGCTGAGGGCATCGGGCTGCTGATCGTCAACCTCGCCGTGGCAACGCACCAGGCATGCATGGCAACTGCCCGCCCTGCAGCTGTAGGGCACGGTCACACCGGCCTGATTCAAGGCATCCAACAAATTGCTGCCGGTGGGTACCGACCAGTGGCGTTCGCCGACGTGCAGTTCAGGCATGGAACATCTCGACTCAAAAGGCGCAGACAGGGAATCACGCCCGGCACAGTTTGACCATAGTCGGGTGTATCGGCCACCGCGCCGGGTTATACTGCCGCGCCTTTTTAGCGTCGCGCCTGCACCACTTGGCGTGCCTTGGAAAGGTGGCCTCAGCCGACCGATACACCCCACTGAAGCCACCTTTATTGAATGTTCCCGTCTTATAGAGGAGCGCGACTCATGACCGTGATCAAGCAAGACGACCTGATTCAGAGCGTTGCCGACGCCCTGCAATTCATTTCCTACTACCATCCCGTGGATTTCATCCAGGCCATGCACGAAGCCTACCTGCGCGAAGAATCGCCGGCGGCCCGTGACTCCATCGCCCAGATCCTGATCAACTCGCGCATGTGCGCCACCGGCCATCGCCCGATCTGCCAGGACACCGGTATCGTCACCGTGTTCGTGCGCGTGGGCATGTACGTGCGTTGGGACGGTGCCACCATGGGCCTGGACGACATGATCAACGAGGGCGTGCGTCGCGCCTACAACCTGCCGGAAAACGTCCTGCGCGCCTCCATCCTGGCCGACCCGGCCGGTGCGCGTAAAAACACCAAGGACAACACCCCGGCCGTGATCCACTACTCCATCGTCCCGGGTAACACCGTGGAAGTGGATGTGGCCGCCAAAGGCGGCGGCTCCGAGAACAAGTCGAAAATGGCCATGCTCAACCCGTCCGACTCGATCGTTGACTGGGTGCTCAAGACCGTTCCGACCATGGGTGCCGGCTGGTGCCCGCCGGGCATGCTCGGCATCGGCATCGGCGGCACCGCCGAGAAAGCCGCGGTGATGGCCAAGGAAGTGTTGATGGAATCCATCGACATCCACGAGCTGAAAAAGCGCGGCCCGCAGAACCGTATCGAAGAAATGCGTCTGGAGCTGTTCGAGAAGGTCAACCAACTGGGCATCGGCGCTCAGGGCCTGGGTGGCCTGACTACCGTGCTCGACGTGAAGATCATGGATTACCCGACGCACGCGGCCTCGCTGCCGGTGTGCATGATCCCCAACTGCGCCGCCACCCGTCACGCGCACTTCGTGCTCGATGGTTCCGGCCCGGCGTCGCTGGAAGCGCCACCGTTGGACGCTTATCCGGAAATCGTCTGGGAGGCCGGCCCATCGGCCCGTCGCGTCAACCTCGACACCCTGACCCCGGAAGAAGTGCAGAGCTGGAAGCCGGGCGAGACCGTATTGCTCAACGGCAAAATGCTCACCGGTCGCGATGCGGCGCATAAGCGCATGGTCGAGATGCTGAACAAGGGCGAAACCCTGCCGGTGGACCTCAAGGGTCGCTTCATCTACTACGTCGGCCCGGTTGATCCGGTGCGCGAAGAAGTGGTTGGCCCAGCCGGTCCGACCACTGCGACGCGGATGGACAAATTCACCCGTCAGATCCTCGAGCAGACCGGCCTGCTGGGCATGATCGGTAAGTCCGAACGCGGCCCGACCGCCATCGACGCGATCAAAGACCACAAGGCCGTGTACCTGATGGCCGTCGGCGGCGCCGCGTACCTGGTCGCCCAAGCCATCAAGAAATCCCGCGTGGTGGCCTTCGCCGAACTGGGCATGGAAGCGATCTATGAGTTCGACGTCAAAGACATGCCGGTTACCGTGGCGGTCGACAGCCAGGGCGAATCCGTGCATATCACCGGCCCTGCCATCTGGCAGAAAAAGATCAGTGACAGCCTGGCGGTAGAAGTGCAATAAGCGCTGCCTCAGCGACAGAAAAAGCGACCGATGCGATCAGCACGGTCGCTTTTTTATTGCCCGCCCATTTCTCAGTGGAGAGCCTGCTTATCTACAACCACCGCACGCACCACAAGACCCCGACCGCTCATGCTATGGTGCACTCCCCTTACCGTGCCTGTTCATCACCGTATGATCGCGATCCCTCGCCCCCTGCGCCTGACGTTCTATTCCCTGCTGATCATCGCCGGTGCGGTGCTGGCCGCGGCCCTGGCCACGCGGCATGCCGAGCGCCAGGCACTGGTGGACGATGCCGCCCGCGCCAATCAGCAACTGGCGTTGTATGCCAACTCCCTGCATACCCTGATCGAACGCTACCGCGCCCTGCCCGCCGTACTGGCGCTGGACTCGGAAATGATCAACGCACTCAAGGGCCCGCTGGACGCCGCCACCCAGGACCTGCTCAACCGAAAGCTGGAACGCATCAACAACGCCGCGCAGTCATCCACCCTGGAGCTGATGGACCACACCGGCCTGGCCGTGGCGGCCAGTAACTGGAACCTGCCGAGCAGTTATGTGGGTCACAACTACGCGTTCCGACCTTATTTCAGCCAGACCCGCAGCCAGGGCACCGGACGCTTCTACGCGGTGGGGGTGACGACGGGGATTCCCGGCTACTTCCTCTCCAGCGCGGTGCTGGATGAACACGAGCAGTTCCTTGGCGCCATGGTGGTCAAGCTGGAATTCCCCGAGCTTGAGCGCGAATGGGCCCAGGGCGACGATCTGCTGCTGGTCAGCGACGCGCGCGGCATCGTGTTTATCGCCAACCAGCCGGGCTGGCGCTACCGCAACCTGCGACCGCTGTCGGACAGCGACCTTGCCGAACTCAAGGCCACCCGCCAATACGACAAAAAGCAACTGCAGCCGCTCGAAAGCCAGCCGCTGCAACGCTTCGATGAAAACAGTCACCTGATGCACGTAAGCGGCCCCGATGGCAGCGCCGATTACATCTGGGAATCCCTGCCGCTGAAGGCCGAAGGCTGGACCCTGCACCTGTTACGCAAACCGCAGCTCGCGTTCGAGGATCAACGCAATGCCGGGCTGGCCGCCGCCGGGTCGTGGCTGGCGCTGGTGTTCCTGGTGCTGTTCCTGACCCAGCGTTGGCGTCTGGCCCGCCTGCGCCAGCGCAGCCGCGAAGAGCTGGAGCGCCTGGTGGAAGAGCGTACCCAGGCCCTGCGCACCGCCCAGGACGGCCTGGTGCAGTCCGCCAAGCTGGCGGCCCTGGGGCAGATGTCGGCGGCTCTCGCTCATGAAATCAACCAGCCGTTGACGGCCCAGCGCATGCAACTGGCCACCCTGCGCCTGCTGCTCGACCATGGTCGCGTGGATGACGCCTACAAGGCGCTCACGCCGCTGGACGATATGCTCACGCGCATGGCCGCGCTGACCGGCCATCTCAAGACCTTCGCGCGCAAAAGCCCCAGCGGCCTGCGCGAACGCCTGGACCTGGCCACCGTGGTCGATCAATCCCTGCAGTTGCTCGACGCGCGCCTGCGCGATGAAGGCATCGGCACCGTGCTGGACCTGACTCGGCCCGCCTGGGTGCGCGGCGATGCGATTCGCTTGGAACAAGTGCTGATCAACCTGCTGCGCAACGCGCTCGACGCCATGGCCGATAAGCCGCGCAAGCGTCTGGAAATCCGCCTGCACGCCGACCAGCAGCTGTGGCAACTGACGGTCAGCGACAGCGGCGGCGGTATTGCCGAAGAGCATCTGAACAATGTATTCGACCCGTTCTTCACCACCAAACCGGTGGGCGACGGGCTGGGCCTGGGGCTGGCAGTGTCCTACGCCATCGTGCACGAACTCGGCGGGCGCCTGAGCGCCGGCAACCGAGGCGATGGCGCGGTGTTCACCCTCACCCTGCCGATCGCACTGGAGGCCGCCGAGCCATGTTGAACACCGTAATTGTGGTCGATGACGAAGCCAGCATTCGCACGGCCGTGGAGCAATGGTTGAGCCTGTCAGGCTTCGACGTGCAGTTGTTCAGCCGCGCCGAGGCATGCCTGGCGCAACTGCCCAGGGACTTCGCCGGGGTGATCCTGAGCGATGTGCGCATGCCAGGGCTCAGTGGTCTGGAGTTGCTGGCCGAAGTGCAACGACGCGATGCGGACTTGCCGGTGATCCTGCTCACCGGTCACGGTGATGTGCCGATGGCTGTCGAGGCGATGCGCGACGGTGCCTACGACTTCCTCGAAAAGCCCTTCAGCCCCGATGCCCTGCTCAACAGCCTGCGTCGCGCCCTGGACAAACGCAGCTTGATCCTGGAGAACCGCCGTCTGCATCAGCAGGCCGGCCAGCGGGCACAGTTGGAGTCGAGCTTGCTGGGCATGTCGCGCGCGCTGCAGAACCTGCGCCGCCAGGTGCTGGACCTGGCGGCCCTGCCGGTCAATGTGCTGATCCGCGGCGAAACCGGCAGCGGCAAGGAACTGGTCGCCCGTTGCCTGCATGATTTTGGGCCGAGGGCAAAAAAGCCCTTTGTGGCGCTCAACTGCGCGGCGATTCCCGAGCAACTGTTCGAGGCCGAACTGTTCGGGCATGAAAGCGGAGCCTTTACCGGGGCCCAGGGCAAGCGCGTCGGCAAACTGGAGTATGCCCATGGTGGCACCCTGTTCCTCGATGAAATCGAGAGCATGCCCCTGGCCCAGCAGGTCAAGCTGCTGCGGGTGTTGCAGGAGCAGAAACTTGAGCGCCTGGGTTCCAACCAGAGCATCCACGTGGATCTGCGCATCATCGCCGCGACCAAGCCCGACCTGCTGGAAGAGGCCCGCGCCGGGCGCTTTCGTGAAGATCTGGCGTATCGCCTGAACGTTGCGCAACTGCGCCTGCCTCCGCTGCGCGAACGCCGTGAAGATATTCCTCTGCTCTACGAGCACTTTGCGCACAGCGCCGCCGAGCGCCTCGGCCGCACGGTCGAACCACTCGGCGGTGCGCAGCTGGGTCGTCTGCTCAGCCATGACTGGCCGGGCAATGTTCGCGAGCTGGCCAACGTCGCCGAACGTCAGGTACTGGGGTTGGGCGAACCGGAGCCGGAAGGTATCGAGGCCGGGCAATCCCTGGCGGCGCAGCAGGAAGCATTCGAAGCACAGTGCCTGAAAGCCGCGCTGACGCGGCACAAGGGCGATATCAAGGCGGTTCTGGCCGAACTGCAACTGCCTCGGCGAACCTTCAACGAAAAGATGCAGCGCCACGGCTTGACCCGTGAAGCGTTCCTCTGAGCGCAGCATCCGGCTTAGGCGGATTTCCGCTTATCGCCTGAAAAGCATCGGCGAATATCCGCTCAAAAAAAACCGGCGACCCTTCTAGGCCGGGCCTTCATCCCCCTGGCACAGCTCCTGCTATAGCCCCAGCCAGGCTGCACTCACGCGGCTTCATAAAAACAACTAGATGAAGGTTCCTTCGATGGATAACTCCAATACCCTGCCTGCAGGGTCGGCAGCCGTGCCGACCAAAGAACGCACCACCACCAGCCGGATCAAATCGATCTTCAGCGGCTCGGTGGGCAACATGGTCGAGTGGTATGACTGGTATGTCTATGCCGCCTTCTCGCTGTACTTCGCCAAAGCCTTTTTCCCTAAAGGCGACACCACCGCCCAATTACTCAATACCGCCGCGATCTTCGCCGTGGGCTTCCTGATGCGCCCGATCGGCGGCTGGCTGATGGGTTTGTATGCAGACTACAAAGGTCGCAAGGCCGCACTGATGGCCTCGGTACTGCTGATGTGCTTCGGCTCGCTGATCATCGCCCTCAGCCCCGGCTACGAAACCATTGGTGTCGGTGCACCGATCCTGCTGGTATTTGCGCGCCTGCTGCAGGGCTTATCGGTGGGTGGCGAATACGGCACCTCGGCCACCTACCTGAGTGAAATGGCAACCAAGGAACGCCGGGGTTTCTTCTCCAGCTTCCAGTACGTGACCCTGATCTCCGGCCAGCTCATCGCGCTGGCGGTATTGATCGTGCTGCAACAAGTGCTCACCACCGAGCAACTCTACGACTGGGGCTGGCGTATCCCGTTCGCCATCGGCGCCCTGTGTGCCGTGGTCGCGCTGTACCTGCGTCGCGGCATGGAAGAAACCGAGTCGTTCACCAAGAAGGAAAAAGCCAAGGAAAGCGCCATGCGCACCTTGCTGCGGCACCCCAAGGAACTGATGACCGTGGTCGGCCTGACCATGGGCGGCACCCTGGCGTTCTACACCTACACCACCTACATGCAGAAATACCTGGTGAACACCGTCGGCATGAGCATTTCCGACTCCACGACCATCTCGGCGGCGACGCTGTTTCTGTTCATGTGCCTGCAACCTATCGTCGGCGGGCTGTCGGACAAGGTCGGGCGCCGGCCGATCCTGATCGCCTTCGGCATCCTCGGCACGCTGTTCACCGTGCCGATCCTCAGCACCTTGCACACCATCCAGACCTGGTGGGGCGCGTTCTTCCTGATCATGGCGGCGCTGATCATTGTCAGCGGCTACACCTCGATCAATGCGGTGGTCAAAGCCGAACTGTTCCCCACCGAAATCCGCGCCCTGGGCGTCGGCCTGCCGTACGCGCTGACCGTGTCGATCTTCGGCGGTACCGCTGAATACATCGCGTTGTGGTTCAAGAGCATCGGGATGGAAACCGGATATTACTGGTACGTGACCGCGTGTATCGCGGTGTCGCTGGTGGTCTATGTGACCATGAAGGACACCCGCAAGCACTCGCGGATTACGACGGACTAAGGGATCGCTACCCGCTATATACGTATCGTCCGCGCGCACTTCATCTTTCTAGACTGGCGGTTTCGACCGCCACGTCCAAGGAAGAAGTACCCATGCTCAAAACCAATCCGCTGTTGCTACCTTATGAGCTACCGCCCTTCCAAGCCATACAGGTAGAGCACTTGGTGCCCGCCGTGCAGGCGATCATCGCCGAGAACCACCTCGCCACGGCAGCGATCATCAACAGCCAAGCCCCCTTCCCGACCTGGGACGACCTCGTACTGGCCGTGGATGAGCTGGAAGCGCGCCTGGAAGAAACCCTCGGCATCATTCAACTGCTCGGCTCCACGCACCGGGCTCCGGCTTGGCACGAGGCTATCTTTCGCTGTCATGCCCTGGCAGAGCAGTACAAACATGACCGGGCACGGAACGCCGCGCTGTATCGGCTTTATCGTCAGCTCGCCGACAGCCCGATTGCGGCTCTTTTCAACCAGCAACGTCAATGTGCCCTCCGTAAAGCTTTGCGTCACTTCCACTTCGCCGGTCTTGATCTCGCCCTCGACCAGCAAGTAAAACTGCGCGACTTGAATGACCAGATCAGTCAATGGCAGCACGAGTTCCTGGAGCGCGTGGACGATTCAAACAAGGCCTGGAGCAAGCACATCGAAGACAGCGCCCTGTTGAGCGGCCTGTCCCCTGCCGCCCTGATATCAATGCAGGCAGCGGCGCAAGCCAGCGGCCTTCCGGGTTGGCTGTTGACCCTTTCCGATCACACTTATCAAGAGGTCATGACCTACGCCGACAATCGGGCGTTGCGTCAGGAAATGATGACGGCCTACTACAGCCGCGCTTCAGGCACCGCGTCTGATGGTTCCAGAGACGGCAACGAGCCGGTGCTGACTCTGCTGCTTGAAGATCGCCACGAAAAAGCCCGCCTGCTTGGCTATCCCAATTTTGCCCAGTTAGCACTGGCCGATCAGATGGCGGATACACCCGAGCAAGTGGTCAGATTTTTACGCCAGCAAATTGAACAAGCGCGAAGTACTTTTACCCGCGATGCCGAGCAGCTTGAGCACTATGCCCAGCAGCACGGAATCACAGGCACGCGCCCCTGGGACCATGATTACTTCGCGCAGAAAATCCGCGAGGATATCGCGGGTATCTCTCAGTCGGCGTTGCGCGAGTACTTTCCATGGGAGAACGTATTACAGCATTTGCGCACCCTGGTGCAGATGCTCATGGGCGTTGAGCTCCTGGAGCAAAGCACCGCCGATACATGGCATACCGATGTCCGCGTATTTGAAGTCAGGGAATATGCGCAGCCCCTCGGATACTTGTTTGTCGACCCCTATCGCCGTGAGGGAAAATCAGAGCCTGGGGCGACCGTGGGCTTGCGCAACCGCCGAATCAGCACCGAAGGGCGTCCCCGCCATCCCATTGCAGTATTGAGCATTGGGTTGTCGCCTCCCACCGACACCCAGCCTTGCCTGCTCGATCATTTGCAACTCAGGGTGCTGTTGCATGAATTCGGTCACTGTTGCCAGCACCTATTGACCGCCGCGCCGTATCGGACCATTTCAGGTGTCGGTCAACTGGCTCACGACACCTCGGAGTTCGTCAGCCAGGTTTTCGAGCAGTTCTGCTTTGAAGCGTCATTCCTAACCTGGTTATCAGGCCATTTTCAAAGCGGGCAGCCATTACCGCAGGCGCTCGCCAGCAGAGTAACTCGCTATGTGCAGACTCAGACCAGCTGGGAAACTGCCAGCCTTTTACTGACCGCGTGGGTCGACCTGGAGCTGCACCGTGCCCATGGCGACGGGCAAACACCTGATCAGGTGTTCACCCGTGTCAACGCAGAAATAGGCCACCTTCAATGGCCTGAAGATGCTCGGCCGGTCAACAGCTTCGAACAACTGGCCGGGGACTATGGCGCCAGAATCTATTCCTACCGATGGTCCGGTGTACTGGCTGCCCGGGCGTTTGCGCGATTCAAACGCGATGGGTTGTTCAACCCCGCCACTGCACAAGCATTCCGCGCTGCGTTCATCACACATGGCGATGACGGATCGCTGATAAGTGCGCTGGCAAGTTTTGTCGGCAACCGGGAGTCCGCGAGAATTTGAACCCTGGCGATAGCCTGAAGCCCCGTTCGCCACCTCGATAACTATGCAGGGCGTTTCGATCCGGCAGGTCAAGTACAACGGGCACAACCGCTACAGTGCCACTTACCAAGGACTTGCCATGTTGTTCCGCTCCCGCATCCCCGCCCTACTGTTTGCGCTGCAATGTATTGCCGGCCATGGCCATGCCAGGGATCTGGCAGACGGACTGGCCAACCAGGCTCCCTCCGTGGCATTGCAGAACCACGACCAACGCTATGCGCTGTGGTCCGGTATCGGCCGTTTGAAAAACGCTATCGGGCAGACCTGCAACGCAGTCCTGCTCAACACTCGTAACCGGCGAAACGAAGCCGTTGGTCCGGCCTATGTGCTGACCAGCGGACACTGCGTGTTCTTCAGCTACGGTTCGGCACGTATCAGCCTGCCGATAGACGCCGACATCACCTTCATGTACTTCCACGATACCCCCAGTCAGCACAAGACCTTTCGCATCAAAACGGCTCATTGGAGCAGCATGGTCGGCACCGACCTGGCGATCCTCGAACTGGATCAATCGCTGGCAACGCTCATCGCTGACGGGATCATGCCGCTCAAGCTCGCCGCGACCTACCAGTACGCCGGAGAGCGCGACGTGGTCAACGTAGGTTCCCCGAGCGGGTTCCGCCAGAAGGGCTTGCGCATGAGCGCCTGCAAGGAGTCATCGACAGGCGATTTTGTCGAACATCCTGGCGTCTTCCCCGGCGCATTGAAAAACCGCTGCAGCGACCTTCAGTACGGCAGTTCCGGCAGCCCGATGCTGGATCGCCATACAAACGAAGTCACCAGCATCGTCAGCAAGGTCTCGGCGGTCATCACAAAAGACCTTCTCGCCAATTGCCAGAATATCTCAGCTTGTGAAGCCGCCAAGTTCAACTACAGCTATCCGGCCCACGGCCTGCTGCATTGTTTCGTCGATGGGGTGTTCACCAACAACACCAAGGATTGTCAGCTCAAATCCGTCGAAATAACCCTGGAGGAGCCCTGGAACCTGCCCCCGTTCGTCCATATGCAGCAGGGTGAGGCCGGGCAGCGCATCTGGCCTACCTGGAATATCCGGTTCTCCACTCAAGACCCGTTCTATCGATTCAAGACCACCGACAGTGTCAAAGCTTGCCGAGCCATCGACGGCTACCACCCCGCGGTTGCTTCGCCGGACGCCTATATCAACCAGGCCATAGGCCCGGCGCTCGGCGCGCATGTGTTGTGCATCATCGGTCTCGCAACTCGCAACCAGCCGCTGACACCCGCCTTGCTGCACAACGCGTTTACGCATGCAGTGTTCCTGACCCCTGCGACGCCAGCGCCGCAGGTCAGCCTGATTTACCGGATAAACTGGAACATCCCTCACACAGAGTTCATGCATTATTACGCCTACGTCGAGCCCTCAGCCGCATCCTGCGCAGGCAGCTACGACCCACGCTACGCGCCGACTGGCGACAGCATTACCTACCACGCCGCGCAGCTCCCAATCACCGTGTGCAGCTATGCGCGCGACGTGGCTGGCCAACCTTCGGCGACCCGCACGGATGTGATCGATCAATCAACGCATTGTCCCGTGCTGCAGCCGGCCCAAGCATCGCCTCGCCGCTGACCGCACCTCGATACCCGGTGGATGACTGTGGAAATCCATCGCCACGCCTTGCACTATACTGGCCCCCCCAGAGCTACCCAGCAGGAAACCCGGCCCATGCCTGACGATATCCACTTCTACGAACCGGCCAACGGCCACGGCCTGCCCCATGATCCGTTCAACGCCATCGTCGGCCCACGGCCGATCGGTTGGATTTCGTCACACGACAACGAGGGCCGCCTGAACCTGGCGCCCTACAGTTTCTTCAACGCGTTCAACTACGTTCCGCCGATCATTGGGTTCTCCAGCGTCGGGCGCAAAGACAGCCTGAACAACATCGAACAGACCGGCGAGTTCGTCTGGAACCTGGCCACCCGCCCGTTGGCCGATCAGATGAACCAGAGCTGCGCGGCGGTCTCGCCGGACGTGAATGAATTCGAGCTGTCCGGCCTGACCCCGGTGCCGTCGAAAATCGTGGGCGTACCGCGGGTGGGCGAAAGCCCGGTGTCGTTCGAGTGCAAGGTGACGCAAATCATCCAGTTGCAACGTGCCGATAAGGCGCTGGTGCCAAGCTGGCTGGTGCTGGGCGAAGTGGTCGCCGTTCACATTGCCAAGTGGCTGCTCAAGGACGGCGTGTACGACACCGCCGCCGCCGAGCCGATTTTGCGTGGTGGCGGCCCGGCGGATTACTTCCAGTTGGGGCCGGAGGCGTTATTCAAGATGTACCGCCCAGGCGCCAGCAAACCCTGACTGAAATACAGTCAAACTGTGGGAGGGGCTTGCCTCCGATGGCCATAGGTATCTACACATAACCTGAGAAAATGAGGTTCTTGTGGCGAGCTCCCTTCCACATCAGATCAGCGCCGTTGTTCAGCGGGTGGCGCTCGCCCAGGTCAGTTGACCTACTTCATCCACATTCACAAGCTGCTCAAGCTGCACGGTGGCCGCATCATCGGCATCGGAGGCAGTTTTGAACGTCTGCCCATCGAGGATCTTGTGAAACCGCGGGGCGCCCATGCCGTCCAGCGCTTTGACGGCGACGGCGGCGCTGTAGCCCCCTTCACCCGGTACTACGGCGGAAACGGCTTCGTGCTGAGCAAATTGTTTACGTGCCATGTTGCAGGTCCTGGCCAATGGAAAAGGTGGCCATTCTAACCATTAACCGGCCAGTTGCAGGTACTCACCGTAGGCATTGACGGCGCAGGCATCGGTGAAGGTCTGGAAGTCTATGCTGCGCACGACCATGTCGTTCAACAGTTCGGTAAAGATCATCAGGGCCGGCGAGTTGAAGTAGGCGCTCATCGCCTGCTCGCTGCTCCAGAGGCCCGAGACCAGCCACACATCGGGATCGACCTGGGAATGCTGCAACGAAAATTGCAGGCAACCCTGCGCCTGGCGGCCCGGTTCGATCAAACTGCTCAAGCGTGCACCCAGTTCGGTGCTGCACCCGCTGCGGGCGCGGATAAAGGCCATATGGCTCGCGGGAATGGGGGTGGACATATTCGACTCTCCCGTTGAGAAGTGATGCTCGGCAAGCACTGTGGAGGTGTGTTGCCACAGGATCAACGATAACGGCGCGGGTGCGAGCGCGGTTAGTCGATTCCTGCCGGCTTATTGCACGATCCTGCGAGAAGCGTAGATAGGACGTCGGGCCGGCGGCTTTATTCCACACCCAAACGCCGTGTTTCAGGCGCGTGACACGCCCGGCGCTTGCCTGATTGACGATAGGCCGCAGGATCAGGCAAGGATCGGGCAGAATCGACCTAACACATTTTGAAAAGCCGCCGCTAAGCTGGCCCCATCACAGCAGCCTGCAGAGGACGCGCCATGTCGTCACCCGAACATCAGCCCACCCCCCTCGATGCCGAGATGGAAAAACAGCGTGCTGAACTGGCCAGCATCGTGCACCGGCATACCTGGGAAGATGGTTCCTACGGCACCGCAATCACTTCGTTGTACCTGAACCGCCACAACGCACCGCGAGACTTTATGCCGGTACTGGTGGAGCCCGCGTTGTGCATCCTCGCCAACGGCAGCAAGGAAGTGCGCCTGGCCGACGAAGTTTTCGCCTATGACCCGCTCAACTATCTAGTGTTTTCCGTGGCGATGCCCGTGGCCGGGCGAGTCATCGATGCGACGCCCGAGGACCCGAACCTGTCAGTGCGCATCAATATCGACCCGGCGCAGCTCACAGCGCTGATTGCCGAGGCCGGCCCCATGGGCGTGCCCACGCGCCCGACCTCGCGCGGGATGTACGTGGACCGTATCGACACCCAGTTGCTCGACGCCGTGCTGCGCCTGGCACGTTTGCTGGATACGCCCAAAGACATCGCCATGCTCGCGCCACTGATCAATCGCGAGATCCTGTACCGGCTGCTGCGCGGGCCGCAGGGCTATCGGCTGTATGAAATTGCCGTGGCCAACAGTCAGAGCCATCGGGTGAGCCAGGCGATCAAGTGGCTCAACGGCAATTACGAACAGCCGCTTCGCATTGATGATTTGGCCAAGGAAGTGAACCTGAGCGTCTCGACCTTGCACCATCGCTTCAAGGCGATCACGGCAATGAGCCCGCTGCAGTACCAGAAGCAACTGCGCCTGCAGGAAGCGCGCAGGCTGATGATTGCCGAAGGGCTGGAAGCGTCGGCGGCCGGTTATCGGGTGGGGTATGAAAGCCCATCGCAGTTCAGCCGCGAGTACAGCCGCTTGTTCGGCGCGCCACCGCTGCGGGATCTGGCGCGGCTGCGCCAAAGCATCTGACACACGAGAGAAACGCTGGTGACAAAGGGCTGGCTCGATAGCAGTGCGTCAGCCAAGCAATCCAGTGACTGAATCCCCGTCATCGGCGGGCAAGTCAAATCGTCGCACCGCCCCTCCCACCTTTGTCCAATCGTGTTATCAGTCCAGGGTTCGGGGCAGTTGCAGGGTGACGCGCAAGCCGCCCTCGCGCAGGTTCTGCAAGCTCACCTCACCGCCATGGCTGTGGGCAATGTTGCGCGCGATGCCCAACCCCAGGCCGTAGCCTTGCTGCTGGCCGGCGAGGCGAAAGTGCGGCTCGAACACTTGCTCCAGACGTTGCTCCGGTACACCGGGGCCTTCGTCATCCACATGCAGGATGAATTCCGCGCCGTCGTCCTCAATATGCAAATGGGCGTTCTGCCCGTACTTCAACGCGTTGTCGATCAGGTTGCCGATGCAGCGTTTGAGCGCCAACGGTTTGCCCGGGTACGCCGCCAGCGCCATGCCATCCAGGGTCACGCGGCCGTTGCCGTTGGGCGCCACGTACGGCTCCACCAGGCATTCGAGTACATGGTTGAGGTCGACCGGCTGGATGTTCTCGTGAATATCGGTGTCTTTCACGCATTGCAGCGCGCCCTTGACCAGCAATTCCAGCTCATCCAGGTCACGACCGAACTTGGCCTGCAGGTTCTCGTCTTCCAACAGTTCCACGCGCAGGCGCAGGCGCGTGATGGGTGTACGCAGGTCGTGGGAAATCGCACTGAACAACTGGCTGCGTTCGGTCAGGTAGCGGCTGATGCGCTCGCGCATGGCATTGAACGCACGGCCCACTTCCACCACTTCACTGCCGCCGCCCTCGGCCACCGGCTCGACGTCGGCGCCCAGGGACATGTCCCGCGCCGCCAGCGCCAGGCGTTTGAGGGGCCGACTCTGCCAATGCACCAGCAGGCCTATGAACAGGAGTAGAAAGCCACTGGTCAGCACGATAAACCACACCTGCTGGGACGGCAGGCCCTGCTCTTCCAGACTGGTGTAGGGCTCGGGCAACAGCGAGGCGATATACAGCCACTCGCCGGGCGCCAGTTGAATCTGGGTCACCAGCACCGGCGGGTTCACCGGTTCCAGGGTCAGTGCGTAGTGCGCCCAGGAGCGTGGCAATTCATCGAGTTTGAGGCCGGCGTTGAAAATCCGCAGGTCTTCGGCGCTGACGAACTCCACCGAGATATGCACATCGGCGCCCAGGGTCTGACGCAGCACTTCATCCACCGCGGTCAGCACCGCCTGTTTGCGCGGGGTTTCGGGCAGCACCTGCATGTCCAGCGGGCGATCGTTGAGGGTCACCACAAAGCGGGTGCCGCCCATGCTGCGCAGTTGGTCAAGCACCAACGGGCGATAGGCCACCGGCAGCGAGCGGAAATAACTCACGCTGGCGGTCATCGAATGCGCCAGGCTGCGCGCGCTGGTGACCAGGCCTTCGAGCTGGGTGGCGCGCAACTGTGAGACCCAGATCACGCTGGACAGTGCCTGGGCGAACAGCACTGCCAGCAATGTGAGCAACAGCATGCGCCCCAATAGCGAGCGCGGTACCGGAAACCGGCGACGCCGTTCGCTCACCGGCTCAATGGGCATTGCCGGCAACCACGTTGGCTGCCAGTTGATAGCCGCTGCCGCGCACGGTGCGAATCAGCCGCGGAGGTTTTTCGGTATCGCGCAGGCGTTGGCGCAGGCGGCTGACGGCCATGTCGACGATACGGTCCAGCGGCATCAGGTCGCGGCCACGGGTGGCGTTGCCGATGGTGTCGCGGTCGAGGATTTCCTGGGGATGGTCGAGAAACAATTTCAGCAGGGCAAAGTCGGCCCCGGACAGGATCACTTCTTCGCCGTCGACGTGGAACAGCCGGTGGCTGATCATGTCCAGCCGCCATTCGTCGAACACCAGCACATCGCCCCCGGTGTTGCGCTCCTGGAACTGGCAGCGGCGCAACAGCGCCTTGATCCGCGCCTGCAGCTCACGCGGGCTGAACGGCTTGCCGATGTAGTCATCGGCGCCCAGCTCCAGGCCGATCACGCGGTCGGCTTCGTCGGAGCTGGCGGTAAGCATGATGATCGGCACCTGCGCCTGGCGCGGGTGCTGGCGAATCCAGCGGCACAGGCTGAAACCGTCTTCGTCCGGCAACATCACATCGAGGATGACCAGGTCGCACGGCGCCTCGTTCATCGCCTGACGGAATCCCGCGCCATCCGGCACTCCCCGCACCTGGAAACCGGCGCGACTGAGGTAGGTCTGCAGCAACTCGCGGATTTCCTGGTCGTCGTCGACGAGGAGAATCGATTTACTGATTACGCTCACGGGGTCCTCCTTGTTGTTATGCGGTGTAGTTGAAGGCCTCATGGGGGCAAGCCCCCTTCCACACTGATGTGGGAAGCCATCACTGCCTAAGCAAATGCCTGCTCCAGCGCCACACCCGCCCCGGTCAAGCCGGAATACGGCGCGGTCACCAGCCACACCGGAATACCGTTGAAGTAGTCGCTCATGCAGCCCTTGTCACGAAAGCTCCCGGCAAAGCCGCTTTGAATGAAGAAGTCGGCAAACCTCGGTATTACCCCGCCCACGATATACACACCACCACGTCCACCGGTGGTCAGTACATTGTTACCCGCCACTCGGCCCAGCCAGATGCTGAACTGGTCCAACACTTCCATGGCAATCGGGTCGCCGGCCAGGCCAGCCGCCGTGATGGCTTCGGGCGTGTCCAGCTGCGGCGTGTGGCCATCAACCGCACAGATTGCCCGATACAGACGCGGCAAACCACCACCGCTCAAGGCCGTCTCTGCGCTGACGTGGCCGATTTCGTTATAGATATGCTGCCACAGCTGGGTTTCCCTCGGGCTGCTCAAAGGCAGGTCGACATGGCCGCCCTCCCCCGGCAAGGCCGCGAAACGACCCGCGCCAAGATCCAGCAAGGTGCCGACGCCCAGCCCCGTGCCTGGCCCGATCACCACCGCCGGACGCAGCGGTTCCGGCGTGCCCTCGCAGACCACGCGAAATTCATCGGGCTGCAGCCGGGTCATCCCCAGGGCCATGGCCGAAAAATCGTTGATCAGCAGCAGCTCATCCACCTGCAGCGTCTTGCAGAAAGCGGTCTTGCTCAAGCGCCAGTGATTGTTGGTGAACTTGAACTCATCGCCACTCACCGGCCCGGCCACCGACAGGCATACCGCGCCGATATCGCCGATTTGCAGGCCTTCTTCCATGAGGTATACCAGGATGGCCGCCTCGGGACTGTCGTAGTCCGCCGTGGCGTGCACGCGGATCGAATGCAGGGCCTGATCCCGCCACAACGCAAAACGCGCGTTGGTACCGCCAATGTCACCGACCAGCGCTAACTTCACTTAAGCGTCTCCAGGGCAGAGGTAAAGGCGCTGGCGCCCTGCTCTGCGGAGCTTGCGGCCAAGCGCATAAATGCAAACAGCTCGCGACCGGCCCCCACGTTATTGCCCAACAGGCCCGTGGCAGGCGCGCGCGCTGCAAATTCTTCGGCGTCCACCTTAAGCTCCAGGGTGCCTTTGACGCCATCCACGCGAATGATATCGCCATCGCGCACGCGTGCCAGCGGCCCGCCGCTTTGAGCTTCGGGGTTCACATGGATCGCGGCGGGGATCTTACCCGACGCGCCGGACATGCGCCCGTCTGTCACCAACGCCACTTTGAAGCCACGGTCCTGCAACACGCCAAGAAACGGCGTCATTTTGTGCAGTTCCGGCATGCCATTGGAGCGCGGGCCCTGGAAACGCATCACCGCGACGAAGTCTTTCTCCAACTCGCCGGCCTTGAACGCATCGGCCAGGTCCTGTTGGTCCTGGAACACCACCGCCGGCGCTTCGACGATCTGGTGCTCGAGGGCCACGGCCGAGACTTTCATCACGCCACGGCCGAGGTTGCCTTCCATCACGCGCAGGCCGCCTTCGGGCGAGAACGCGCGGGCCACCGGGCGCAGGATGGCTTCGTCGAGGCTCTCGATCGGGCCGTCGCGCCAGATCAGCTCGCCGTCGACCAGGAACGGTTCCTGGGTGTAGCGACTCAGCCCCTTGCCGGCCACGGTGTTGACGTCTTCATGCAGCAGGCCGGCTTCAAGCAGTTCACGAATCAGGAACGACATGCCCCCCGCCGCCTGGAAGTGGTTGATGTCAGCCTTGCCGTTTGGATAGACGTGGGACAGGGTCGGTACCACCTCGGAGAGGTCGGCCATGTCCTGCCAGGTCAGGATGATACCCGCCGACATGGCGATGGCCGGCATGTGCAGGGTGTGATTGGTGGAGCCGCCGGTGGCATTCAGAGCCACGATGGAATTGACGATGGATTTTTCGTCGACGATTTCGCCGATCGGGGTGAAGTTGCCGTTGGCCTTGGTCAGGCGCGTGACCTGATGCGCGGCTTCGCGGGTCAGTGCGTCACGCAGCGGCGTATACGGGTTGACGAACGAAGCGCCAGGCAGGTGCAGGCCCATCACTTCCATCAGCAGTTGGTTGGTGTTGGCCGTGCCATAGAAGGTGCAGGTGCCGGGGCTGTGATAGGACTGCATCTCCGACTCCAGCAGCTCTTCGCGGCTGGCCTTGCCTTCGGCGTAGCGCTGGCGCACATCGGCCTTCTGCTTGTTGGAGATGCCCGACGGCATCGGCCCGCCCGGCACGAAGATCATCGGCAGGTGGCCGTAGCGCAGTGCGCCCATCATCAGGCCGGGCACGATCTTGTCGCAGATACCCAGCATCAGTGCCGCATCGAACATGTTGTGCGACAGCGCCACTGCCGTGGACATGGCGATGACTTCACGGCTGAGCAGGCTCAGCTCCATGCCCGGCTCGCCCTGGGTTACGCCGTCGCACATCGCCGGGGTGCCGCCGGCGAACTGGCCGACCGAGCCGACTTCACGCAGGGCTTTCTTTATTTGTTCAGGGAAATGTTCGTAGGGCTGATGCGCCGAGAGCATGTCGTTATATGAAGAAACAATTGCCACGTTAGCGGCGTTCATCATGCGCAGGCTCTGTTTGTCTTCGGTGCCGCAACCGGCCACGCCGTGGGCGAAGTTGGCGCATTGCAGCTTGCCGCGCATCGGGCCGTCGCTGGCGGCGCCGCGAATGAGCGCAAGGTAAGCCTGGCGGGTGGCGCGGCTGCGGGCGATAAGCCGTTCGGTGACCTCAAGGACGCGGGGATGCATGTGTAGAACTCCAGGCTAACGGATGTGGCGACCTGAGTGTCTATGCTGATCAAACGCCCGCAGCGCATGGGATGGCAGGGTGTCGTTTGGATCATCGGACCAGTTGATTCAGGTCACTCGTTGTAGATTGAACAAAATATTGCCACTAAAAAGGCTTGTTTTCTATTTTTATGCGAATAATCTTGTAATTCTTACAACAAATCGACGACAGGCACTCTCCAATGACTCTTCGTATCGCAATCAATGGTTTTGGCCGTATCGGCCGTAATGTCCTGCGCGCACTGTATACCCAAGGCTACCGCCAGGATTTGCAGATCGTCGCCATCAATGATCTGGGCGACAGTTCGATCAATGCCCACTTGCTCAAATTCGACACCGTACACGGTACTTTCGATGCAGAGGTTGCCCACGATCAGGAAAGCCTGACCGTCAATGGCGACCGGATTGCCGTGAGTGCCATTCGCAACCCGGCCGAACTGCCGTGGGCCGCGCTGAACATCGACGTGGTGTTTGAATGCACTGGCCTGTTCACCGATCGCGCCAAGGCCGCCGCCCATATCACTGCCGGCGCGCGCAAAGTGATCATCTCCGCCCCCGCCAAGGGCGCAGACGCCACCGTGGTCTACGGCGTTAACCATGACATCCTGCGTCAATCCCATCAGATCATCTCCAACGCCTCGTGCACCACCAACTGCCTGGCGCCGGTGGCCCAGGTGCTGCACCGTGAACTGGGCATCGAAAGCGGCTTGATGACCACAATCCACGCCTACACCAACGACCAGAACCTGACCGACGTGTACCACACCGACCCGTACCGCGCGCGTTCGGCCACCCAGAACATGATCCCGAGCAAGACCGGCGCCGCCGAAGCGGTCGGCCTGGTGCTGCCGGAACTGGCGGGCAAACTGACCGGCATGGCCGTGCGGGTGCCGGTGATCAACGTGTCCCTGGTGGACCTCACCGTGCAACTGAAGAAAGAAGCCACGGCCGAGCAAGTCAACGCGCTGCTCAAGGACGCCAGCCAGCACTCCAAAATTCTCGGCTACAACACCCTGCCGCTGGTTTCCAGCGACTTCAACCACAACCCGCTGTCGTCGATCTTCGACGCCAATCACACCAAGGTCAGCGGTAAATTGCTGAAAGTGCTCGCCTGGTACGACAACGAGTGGGGCTTCTCCAACCGAATGCTGGATAACTGCCTGGCACTCTGCAACGCCGAATAATTTAGTTTGCGTGGGAGGGGGGTTGCCTCCTCCCACTGTGGTTTTGGTGTAGCGCAGAACAGAATAGCCACTTGCCATTTGCGTTGATGATAAGCATTATCATTAACTGCCTATCGGTCTGGTATCACTGTGAGCCAATCTCGCTTCAACCATGTTTTTCTCACTCAACGGGCGATCCTGCTGCGCACCCTGCAACGGATGGTGCATAACCACAGCACCGCCGAAGACCTTCTGCAGGAAACCTACCTGCGCGTGACCCGGGCCCTGAGCGAGCGGCCGATCGATCATCTGGAACCTTTCGTCTATCAGACGGCGCGCAATCTGGCGCTGGATCACCTGCGCGCGCGCAAGATCCAGGCGCGCACCCTGCTGGAAGACGTACCGCTGCAAATCCTGCAAAGCGTTGCCGCGCCGATCACTACCCCCGAAGACGCGACCCAGGCCGAGCAACTGCTGGAGCATTTGAGCGTCAGCCTGGGTCAGTTGAGCGTCCGCCAGCAGCGGATATTCATCCTCAGCCGCCTGCACGGCTGCAGTTACCAGGAGATTGCCGACCAACTGGGGGTGTCGTTGAGTACGGTGCAGAAGGAACTGAAATTGATCATGGCGATCTGCGTAGGTGTGGCCGAACGGTTGGATCAGTCTTAAGCTGCATCCCACAGAAGCGTCGACGCAAACCGTAGGAAAAATGAATAAAACGTGGCGAAGACCCGAGGAACACCGTGACGGACCCGAATAACGTGCGCCCCCTTGCGTTGGCGCATGAGGTGCTGCAAGACCCGGCGATGGACCAGGCTCTCGATTGGCTGATCGCCCTGCAGTGCCCGCAACCTGGCCAGCAGGCTGAATTCCAAGCCTGGCTGGCCTGCGATCCGGCCCATCGCCAGGCCTTCGAAAAAGCCCAGGCCGCTTGGGGTGGCGCGCCGGTGCACAGCGCCGCCGTAGCCCTGGCGGCGCCACGAGGGCCGAGTGTCTGGCGCCGTATTCGGCCACACTGGAAACCGCTGGCCACCGCCGCCTTGCTGGTGATCGGGCTGTGCAGTTTCAGCAACCTGCCCGTGCGCCTGCAAGCCGACCACCTCACCGTGGTCGGCGAACGTCAGCGCCTGCAACTGGACGAGGGTGCCAACGTGTTGCTCAACACCAATTCGGCGTTTTCCAGCCGCATCCAGGACCAGCAGCGAATCGCGCGCCTGTACCAGGGCGAAGCGTTTTTCGACGTGGCCGCCAACCGTGGCCTGCCGCTGGAAATCGACGCCGGCCCGGTGCGTGCCAGCGTGCGCGACACCGCGTTCGCCGTGCGTTACCTCGATGGCGAGGCGCAAGTGCAGGTGCAGCGCGGCGACGTGGACCTGAGCAATACCTTCGACGATGCCCGGGTACGCCTGAGCGCCGGGCAAAGTATCCGCATCGGCCCCCAGGGCTTCGGTCAGCCGGGCAAACTGGACATCAACAAAGACCTGGCCTGGGTGCAGGGCCGGCTGATTTTCGAAAACTGCCCGATGAGCCAGGTGCTCGCCGAACTACGCCGCTATTATCCCGGCTGGATCGTCAACACCAATGAGCAGCTCGCCAGGGTCGCCGTCACCGGCAACTATCGCCTCGACCAGCCGCTGGACGTGGTGCGCTCGCTGGCCCACCTCACGTCGGCCAAGCTTTCGGAATACCCGGCGCTGGTGATCCTCAACTAAATGAGAATAATTTTTACTCGATAGTCTGCGGTGGTACGTCTCGTCTTAGCCAATGCAACTGATTCCTATTTGGAAAGGTTCGCAACTATAAGATTCGTACCCCGGAGCGCTCTCGATGTCCTCTTGTTTCAACCGCCGGTCTTCTTCGCCCGTTCTGTCCTTGCTCACCGCCGCCATCCTGCTGGCCGGCCTGCCGGTTGCCAGCGCCACGGCCGCTGAACCGGCGCCGCGCAGCTACGGCAATTATCAATTCAGCATCGAACAGCAGCCGCTGGTTTCGGCTCTCAACGCGTTTACCGCGGTGACCGGCTGGCAGGTCGGCCTGCCGGCGGAACTCGGCCAGGGCGTGTCCTCTCCTGGCGCGCGCGGCCCCATGGCAGCGGAAAAAGCCCTGGACCGGCTGTTGGTGGGGACCAACCTGACCTATCGCAAACTGGGCAGCAATAACATCGTCCTGGAGCCACGCGCCGCCGGCAGCACGCTCAACCTGCAGCAAGTGACCATCAGCGCTACCCGTAACGCGCAGGACATCAGCAGCGTACCAAGCACCGTCAGCGTGCACGACCGCGAAGCACTCGACCGCCAGAACGTGAACACTATCCGCGACCTGGCCCGCTACGAACCCGGCGTCTCGGTGAGCGGTGCCGGCAGCCGTTCGGGCAACGCCGGTTTCAATATCCGTGGCATCGACGGCGACCGCATCCTCACCCAGGTGGACGGTGTGGAAGTACCGGACAACTTCTTCAACGGCCCCTACGCCAAAACCCGGCGCAACTACGTCGACCCCGAAATCGTCAAGCGCGTGGAGATTCTGCGCGGTCCGGCCTCGGCCCTGTACGGCAGCAGCGCCATCGGTGGCGCCGTGAGCTATTTCACCCTCGACCCGGACGACATCATCAAGCCCGGCCAGGATGTCGGCGCGCGCCTGAAGATCGGCTACAGCTCCGCCGACGACAGCTGGCTGACCTCGGGCACCTTCGCCGGCCGCGTGGCGGACGTCGATGGCCTGCTGCATCTGAGCCAGCGCAACGGCCATGCAACCGAATCCTACGACGGCAACAACGCCACCGGCCTGGCCCGCACCGGCGCCAACCCGGAAGACGCACGCACCACCAACGTGCTGGCCAAGCTCGGGTGGAACTACGGCGACGATAACCGCCTGGGATTGACCTATGAAAAATACAAAGATGATCGCGACGTTAACCTGAAGAGCGCGGTAGGCGGCCCTTTCACCGGCGGCCGAGGCTTCAACTTCTACCGCGCCCGTTCGGGCAACGACACCATTACCCGGGAACGCTTGGGCCTTGAAAACCGCTTCGGCCTCGACTCACCGATTGCCGACCATATCAAGACCAGCCTCAACTACCAGATCGCCAAGACCGACCAGACCACGGCGGAAATCTACCAGCCATCACGCCGCGTCCTGCGTACCCGCGAAACGCGCTATGAAGAAAAACAGTGGGTCTTCGATGCACAACTGGATAAGGCTTTCAGCCTCGGCGCCACCGACCACCAGGTCACTTACGGCACGACGCTCAAACAACAGAAAGTCACCGGCTCCCGCGAAGGTGCCGCCACGTGCCTGGCGGTCGGCGCGGGCTGCACGGCCATTGGCGCCCCCAGCCCTTCCCCCAGCGACAGTGTGAAAAAGGCCAGTGACTTCCCGGACCCGACCATCAACACCTACTCGCTGTTCGCCCAGGACCAGATCGCCTGGGACAAGTGGACGTTCCTGCCCAGCGTTCGCTACGACTACACCCAGCTCAAGCCCAAATTGACCGAGGAATTCCTCAACACCGTGGACCCGAACCGGCTCTACGATCACAGCGACAAAGAAAAAACCTGGCACCGCGTCACGCCGAAATTCGGCCTGACCTATGCCTTGACCGAGCAATACACCTGGTTCGGCCAATACGCCGAAGGTTTCCGCACGCCTTCGGCCAAAGCGCTGTATGGCCGCTTCGAAAACCTCGGTCAGGGCTACACCGTGGAGCCCAATCCCGACCTCAAGCCAGAGACCAGCAAAGGCATCGAGACCGGGATTCGCGGCCAGTTCGACGCGGGCTCCTTCGACATCGCGCTGTTTTACAACAAATACCGCGACTTCATCGATGAAGACGCGGTGGTTGCCGGCAGCACCGTCGAAGCCTTCCAGGCCAAGAACATCAAGCGCGCCACCATCAAGGGCGTGGAAGCCAAGGGCCGCCTGAACCTGGATGCCCTGGGCGCGCCGCACGGTCTTTACACTCAAGGCGCTATCAGCTACGCCCATGGCCGCAATGACGACAACGGCGAGCCGCTCAACAGCGTCAACCCGCTCAAAGGCGTGTTCGGCCTGGGCTACGACCAGGATCGCTATGGCGCGCTGGTCAGTTGGACCCTGGTGAAGAAACAGGACCGCGTCGACAGCACCACCTTTTTCGCCCCCGACGGCAACACCAGCCGTGGCCCATTCAAGACGCCAGGCTTCGGGATCGTCGACCTGACCGGCTTCTACAAAGTCACCCGCGACGTGACCATCAACGGCGGCCTCTACAACCTTACCGACAAGAAGTACTGGAACTGGGACGACGTGCGCAGCTACGACGGCGTCGGTGAAGCCGGCGTGACCTCGCCGGCCAACCTGGACCGACTGACCCAGCCCGGCCGCAACGTGGCGATCAATGTGATCTGGGACATCTGACCACGCCAGCCTCACCTCGCCGAAATTTCAGTGACGAGGTGAGGATTTTTTACTGTGCTGCGTCTTCTTGTTCGTCTAGTTGATAACCACTCTCTTTAAGAGCAACCAGGCGCTCCCCTCTCAAGGACTTTTTCATGACCGCTTCCCCTACCGCAGAACGCCCAAGCCTGCGCTCCCAGCGCCTGAACCAGATCACCCACGCCCCGCACGCCAGGCTCGATGCACTGGTCAAGGCCCATGCGCCGTTTGAAAACCAGGCCAACTTCGCACGCTTTGTGGTGGCGCAGTACCTGTTCCAATCGGAACTGGTGGCGCTGTACACCGATCCCGAGCTGATCGAACTGGTGCCGGACCTGGCCGAACGTTGCCGCGCCGAAGCCGCCCGGCTCGATCTCGCCGACCTGGAGACCGACGTGCCGGCGCCGGTGGCCGGCGCGGTGAGCCACCCGAGCAAAGCCGAAGCCTTGGGTTGGCTGTTTGTGTCCGAGGGTTCCAAACTCGGCGCCGCGTTCCTGATCAAACGCGCCGTGGGCCTGGGCCTGAGCGAAACCTTCGGCGCCCGCCACCTGGCTGAGCCAGCCGGTGGACGTGCCGAAGGCTGGAAAAGCTTCACTCGCACCCTGGATGCACTGCACCTGAGCGCCGATGAAGAAGCCGCGGCGGAAAAAGGCGCGATTGACGCGTTTGTGCGCTTCACCGTTTTGCTGGAACAGGCGTACGCTAGCGCCCCTGAGCTGGCCTGATCGCCGATTTGAAATGCAATCGACTGCGGGAGGGGCTTGCCCCCTCCACTTTTGTATTGGTTTGTTCCTGACGTTGCATACCCCATGACCCGCCAAACCCAATCCACCTCGAAAATCGCCCAGCTCCTCTTCGGCCTGCTGGCCTACGTCAGCCTGGGCATCGGGCTGGTGGCGATTGTGGTGCCGGGGTTGCCCACCACCGAATTCATCCTGCTGGCCGCCTGGGCCGCCACCAAAAGCTCACCGCGCCTGAGCGCGTGGCTGGAGAACCACCGCCTGTTCGGACCGATCCTGTTCAACTGGCGCAATGGCAAGATCATCGCGCGGCGCGCCAAGGTCAGCGCCACGGTGAGCATGCTGCTGTGCGCCGTCCTGATGCTGGTCATGCTCGACCATGGCTGGCCGGTTTACCTGGCAATCGTCGGCATGGGCCTGGGCAATCTGTGGATCTGGTCACGCCCTGAACGGCTGGCAGTGCCCGCACAGCAAAGGCTGTAGCTGTTTTCCTACCGTTTATCGCCTGCTGCTCATGAATCGACCCGTTGCGCCGATGTTCCAGACATAGCGCTGAATGGACTTGGCCCTGCCTTGCCCACCCAACACGTCCATTCGTGAGTGAACCTATGTTCGACACCCTCTCTATCCGCTTGAAAATCGTGCTGCTGTCCGGGCTCTGCCTGTTAGGGGTGATAGCGCTGGTGGTCGGCATCAACATCTACAACACCAACCAGAATGATCAGTTGGTCAGCGATTCAAGCTCGCGCATGCTCACCGACGGCGTTGAACAGTTGCTGCAGGCCAAGGCCGCCGAACAGGCGGTGCAGTTGCAGAAAACATTCGGCGACAGCCTGTTGGCGCTGACCGCGCTGTCCGACCAGATCAAAGACCTGCGCATCCAGGCCAGCAAACGTGGCCTGGAAGCCGGCGCACTGCGCGAGGACATCAACCAGAGCCTGAAAACCACGTTCGATCGCAACAGCAAGGTGCTGGGTTTCTGGCTGTCATTCGAACCCAACGCCCTGGATGGCAAGGACAGCGAATTCCTCGACGACAAGGCGCGCGCGTCCAATGAAAAAGGGCGCTTCTCCAGCTATTGGAGCCGTGCCGGCGGCGAAGGCCTGAACACCGTGATGGTCGAAGAGGACCTGAACAAGACCACCCTCACCCTCAGCGGGACGCCCTACAACATTTGGTATACCTGCCCACGAGACACCCGCAGCACCTGCCTGCTGGACCCGTATGAAGATACGGTGGGAGGCCAAAAGGTACTGATGACCACCATCGCCTCGCCGCTGATCGTGGAGGGCAAACTGATCGGCGTCGTCGGTGTGGACATTGCCCTGACGGCCCTGCAAGCGACCACCGACGCCGCACAGAAAGACCTGTTCAATGGCGCGGCGCACCTGGAGATTCTTTCCAGCACCGGCCTGATTGCCGCCTACAGCGGCGAACCGGCCAGGGTCGGCAAGAACCTGATCGATACCCTTGGCGAAGAAGGCAAGGAAATCGTGCAATTGCTGGCAAGTGACAACCGCATGATCCGCGAACAGGGCGATACCATTCGCGCCGTGTACCCGGTCAAGCCACTTGCAGATGCCAAGCCGTGGGGTGTGGTGATCAAGCTCCCCAAAAGCGTGATGCTCGCCGATAACGTCAAGCTCCAGGCGGTGCTCGACGAAGCCCAGGCCAGCGGCACGATCAAGGCGCTGCTGGTAGCGGCCGCAGCCGGCTTGCTCGGCCTGCTGCTGATCTGGCTCACCGCCACCGGCGTAACCCGTCCGATCAACAGCGTGGCGGCCATGCTCAAGAACATCGCCAGCGGTGAAGGCGACCTTACCCAGCGCCTGGCCTACGCCAAGAAGGACGAACTGGGCGAGCTGGTGAACTGGTTCAACCGCTTCCTCGACAAGCTGCAGCCGACCATCGCGCAGATCAAGCAAAGCATCACCGAAGCCCGTGGCACGGCGGACCAGTCGTCGGCCATCGCCCGCCAGACCAGCGAAGGCATGCAGGTGCAGTTCCGCGAAATCGACCAGGTGGCCACCGCTTCCAACGAGATGAGTGCCACGGCCCACGACGTCGCCAACAGTGCCTCCAATGCCGCCAGCGCGGCGCGCGGTGCCGACCAGTCGGCGCGTGAAGGCATGCAGATTATCGAGAAGAGCACCCGCGACATCACCACCCTGGCCGACGAAGTCAGCAAGGCGGTGGGTGAAGTCGAAGCGCTGGCGGTCAACAGCGAGCAGATCGGCTCAGTGCTGGAGGTGATCCGCAGCATTGCAGAGCAGACCAACCTGCTGGCGTTGAACGCGGCAATCGAAGCGGCACGTGCAGGGGAAAGCGGCCGTGGTTTCGCGGTCGTCGCCGACGAAGTCCGTAACCTGGCCAAGCGCACCCAGGACTCGGTGGAGGAGATTCGCCAGGTGATCGAACGTATCCAGAGCGGCACCCGTGGCGTGGTGGCGACCATGCATTCCAGCCAAAACCAGGCCCAGAACAACGCCGGGCAGATCCATCAGGCCGTACAGGCCCTGGGCAAGATCAGCGACGCGGTCACGGTGATCAGCGACATGAACCTGCAGATCGCCAGCGCCGCCGAGCAGCAAAGCGCTGTGGCCGAAGAGGTCAACCGCAACGTCTCGGCGATCCGCACCGTGACCGAAACCCTCACCGGCCAGGCGACCGAATCGGCGGCCATCAGCAGCCAGCTCAATGCATTGGCCAGCCAGCAGATGAAGCTCATGGATCAGTTCAAAGTTTAAGAAACACCACGGGACCAATGTGGGAGGGGGCTTGCTCTAATGCCAGTCAGTTAAGGGCTCAGATGATCCAGCCCAGGCAATGACTATCAACAGTGGGAGGGGGCTTGCCCCCGATAGCGATGTGTCAGCTACAGATAAGTTGACTGACACACTGCAATCGGGTGCAAGCCCCCTCCCCCCATTGTCAAAGACCCGTCCAAGCCTGCACAAACGCCGCCACATCTTCCTTCGGCGCCGTACGCGGCGGGTTCTGCGGTGTGCCCAGATAGAGGAAGCCAATCACTTCCTCATTCGCCGCCAGCCCTAAACCCTTGGCAACGTGAGCCGAGTAGGACAATTCGCCAGTGCGCCACACCGCACCGATGCCTTGGGCGTAGGCCGCCAGTAGAATGCCATGGGCCGCGCAGGCCGCTGCCAGCAACTGTTCGGATTTGGGCACCTTGAAATGCTCCTGCAGGCGCGCGATCACCACCACCACCAGCGGCGCGCGCAACGGGCCGTTCTGGGCTTTGTCGATGACCGCCTGCGGGGCTTCGGGGTCCTGCAGGCGCGCGGCTTCAGCCAGCAGCGTGCCCATCTGTTCACGGGCCGAGCCTTCGACGGTGAGAAAGCGCCACGGACGCAGTTGGCCGTGGTCCGGCGCTCGCATGGCCGCAGCGAAAAGCACCTCGCGCTGCGCCTGGGTCGGTGCCGGCTCCAGCAAACGCGGCACGGAAACACGGTTGAGCAAAGCGTCGAGAGCCTGCATTGGCCACCTCCAGAAAAAAATGTGCGGTCATTCTAGCGGGAATGGTCCGTGAGTCCATCAAACGATAATTGCTCTTATTCAATCCGCCCTGCCCTGTTAGACTTTGCGCCCATCTTTTTCGCATTCGTCCAGGAAACTCGATGTTCCGTTCGCTTTTTCGTCTGTGCGTCGCCTTCATGGCCCTGGGCCTGGTTGCGTGCGATGACGCCCCGCGTTTCACTCAGGCTGAGCCCGGTGAAGCGCGAGCCGGCGGCGCAGCGACGGTGAACAAAAACGACCAGAATGCGTTTTCCCTGCCCTCCGCCAACCTGTCGCCCACGCGCCGCCTGGACTTCAGCGTCGGCAACAGTTTTTTCCGCAGCCCCTGGGTGATCGCGCCGTCCACCACCACCGCCCGCGATGGCCTGGGCCCGCTGTTCAACACCAATGCCTGCCAGAACTGCCATATCAAGGACGGCCGCGGGCACCCGCCGCTGGCCGACGCGCCCAACGCCGTGTCCATGCTGGTGCGCCTGTCGATACCGGATGCTGCACCCTACTCCAGGCTGATCGAGCAGTTGGGCGTGGTGCCGGAGCCCGTGTACGGCGGGCAACTGCAGGACATGGCCGTGCCGGGTGTCGTACCGGAAGGCAAGGTGCGCGTCGACTACACACCGGTCAATGTGACCTTCAAGGACGGCACCGTGGTGGAACTGCGCAAGCCGGACCTGCAAATCACCCAACTGGGCTACGGCCCGATGCACCCCGACACGCGCTTCTCGGCCCGCATCGCGCCGCCGATGATCGGCCTGGGCCTGCTCGAAGCGATCAGCGACGCGGATATCCTGCGCAACACCGACCCGAAAACCGCCGACAACGAAGCCATTGTCGGGCGGCCGAATTGGGTCTGGGACGACGCCCAGCAGAAAACCGTGCTGGGCCGGTTCGGCTGGAAAGCCGGGCAACCCACGCTCAATCAACAAAATGTTCACGCGTTCTCTGGTGATATGGGCCTCACCACCACCCTGAGACCCTTCGATGACTGCACCGACGCCCAAGTCGCCTGCAAACGGGCGCCCAACGGCAATGGCCCCGATGGCGAGCCGGAAGTCAGCGATAACATCCTGCGCCTGGTGCTGTTCTATACCCGTAACCTGGCCGTGCCCGTGCGCCGGGACGTCAACGCGCCGCAGGTGCTGGCCGGGAAAAACCTGTTCTATCAGGCCGGCTGCCAGGGCTGCCATAAGCCCACGTTCACCACCGCCGCCGATGCCGCCGAGCCTGAGCTGGCGAACCAGACCATCCGCCCGTACAGCGACCTGTTGCTGCACGACATGGGCGAAGGCCTGGCCGATCGGCGCAGCGAATTCAAGGCCGGTGGCCGCGACTGGCGCACACCGCCGTTGTGGGGTATCGGTTTGACGCAAACCGTAAGCGGTCATACCCAGTTTCTGCATGACGGCCGCGCCCGCAACCTGCTCGAAGCCGTGCTCTGGCATGGCGGTGAGGCCCAGGCGGCGCAGCAGCATGTGTTGTCCTTCAATGCCGAGCAGCGCGCTGCGTTGCTGGCGTTCCTGAACTCTTTATAAGCTTCGCCCCAATTACAGAAGGGAGCTCGACATGTTCCGTCCCAAGTTGTTGTTCACCAGCCTGGCCGCCCTTGCCCTCGGTGCCTGCTCGCCCCAGGACCCGCAGGCCGTGACCTCGGCGGCGATCGCCAAGCAAGTGATCCTGCCCACCTACAGCCGCTGGGTGGAAGCCGACCGCCAATTGGCGGTCAGCGCATTGGCCTATTGCCAAGGCAAGGAAAGCCTGGACACCGCCCGCGCCGACTTCCTGCACGCACAAAAAGCCTGGGCCGAACTGCAGCCGCTGCTGATCGGCCCGCTGGCAGAAGGCAATCGCGCCTGGCAAGTGCAGTTCTGGCCGGATAAAAAGAACCTGGTGGGTCGCCAGGTCGAGCAACTGGTGGAGGCCCAGCCGCAGATCGACGGCGCCGCCCTGGCCAAGTCCAGCGTGGTGGTGCAGGGCCTGTCGGCTTACGAATACATCCTCTACGACGCCAAGACCGACCTCGCCGACGACGCCCGGAAAGCCCGCTACTGCCCGCTGCTGGTGGCCATCGGTGAGCGCCAGAAAGCCCTGGCCGAAGAGATCCTGGCCAGCTGGAACAGCACCGACGGCATGCTCGCGCAAATGAGCAAGTTCCCTAACCAGCGTTACGCCGATTCCCACGAAGCGATCGCCGATCTGCTGCGGGTGCAAGTGACCGCACTGGACACCCTGAAGAAAAAGCTCGGCACGCCCATGGGCCGCCAGACCAAAGGCATCCCGCAGCCGTTCCAGGCCGATGCGTGGCGTAGCCAGTCGTCGCTGCAAAGCCTGGAGGCCAGCCTCGCGGCCGCCCAGACCGTGTGGGTCGGCGTCGACAATAAAGGCCTGCGTGGCTTGCTGCCGGCGGATCAGAAAGCCTTGGCCGACAAGATCGACGCCGCCTACGCCGCGTCCCTTAAACTGTTCGCCAGCAACCAGCGCAGCCTCAACGAACTGTTGAACGATGACGCCGGGCGCCAGCAGCTGAACGATCTCTACGACAGCCTCAACGTGGTCCATCGCCTGCACGAAGGTGAGCTGGCCAAGGCGCTGGGGATCCAACTGGGCTTTAACGCCAACGACGGTGACTGATGATGCTCAGGCGACAGGCTTTGGCGCTCGGCAGCGTGCTGCTCAGCGCACTTACGTTGGGTGGCTGGACGCTGTTCAAGCAGAAGGGCAGCGGCCCGCTGCTGCTGTCGGCACGTGACGATACGGACGGCAGGCACTACGCCGTGGGCTTTCGCTTGGACGGCAAGCAGGTGTTCGCTACCCAGGTTGGCCAGCGCTGCCACGACATTATCAACCACCCCACGCTGCCGATTGCGCTGTTCGTTGCCCGTCGCCCTGGCACCGAGAGTTACCTGATCGACCTGCGCGACGGCGCGCTGCTGCAAACCATCACCTCGAATGCCAATCGCCACTTCTATGGCCACGCGGTAATCCACAAGAGCGGCGAGTGGCTGTACGCCACCGAAAACGATACGTCCGACCCCGGCCGTGGCCTCCTTGGCGTGTATAAGTTCGAGGGCGAGCGCCTGGTGCACAGCGCCGAGCTGTCCACCCACGGCATCGGCCCGCACCAGGTCTCATGGATGCCCGACGGTGAAACCCTGGTGGTGGCCAACGGGGGCATTCGCACCGAAGCGGAAAGCCGCGTGGAGATGAACCTCAACGCCATGGAGCCGAGCCTGGTGCTGATGCGCCGCGACGGCACACTGATCAGCAAGGAAACCCTGGGCCAGCAGATGAACAGCGTGCGCCATATGGGCATCGCCAGCGATGGCACGATTCTCACCGGGCAGCAGTTCATGGGCCCGTCCCAGGAGCGCTCCGAACTGCTGGCGATCAAGCGCCCAGGCCAACCGTTCATGGCTTTTCCGGTGGCCGACGCGCAACTGCAGGCCATGGGGCATTACACCGCCAGCGTGGCCGTGCACAGCGAGTTGCGCCTGGTGGCCCTGACGGCGCCACGCGGCAATCGCTTCTTTATCTGGGACATGGACAGCGGCGAGCTGCGCCTGGACGGTCCGCTGCCGGACTGCGCCGGTGTGGGCGCGGTGGCGGATGGGTTCGTGGTCACCTCGGGCCAGGGCCGGTGCCGCTTCTACGATTGCCGGCAGGCCCCGTTGGTGGCTAAACCCTTGGAATTGCCGGCCGGGCTTTGGGATAACCACCTGCACTTGGCGTGAACGCCAGCCGGCAGCCTGGAAAAAACGCAAAAAAAAGGGCCTCGCATCGCAAGGCCCTGTTCGGGAGGTTTAAACGTTTCAACTTTGAGGCCTCATTCCTTGAGACAGACCGAACATGAACAGCAGCAGTTCATGATCGGGCTTGGCCGCCGTGCTCGCCTTGGCGACACGCGGCAACAGGCATTGCGCGCCGCCCTGCGACGCGCTGAGTACCTGAGTACGAGGCTGCTCCCAGGCGGCCAGCGCCAAGGCTGCCACGCCCAACGCTCCCACCAGGAACAAACCTCGCGCTATTTCTAGCTTCATCTGGTTAAACCCTTGATAGCGCTGCCAAACGCCGTCTCATAAAAGTAGCTGAGTTTTTCCCAATCGGCGCTGCTCCACGACGAATGGCGACGCAGTTGCAGCATGTCATGGGACGCCGCCCGATAAGCGGTCAGGCGCTGGCGGCATTTTTCAAAATCCAGCAGCGCCACTTCTACCGTGGCCGAGTCGCCCTCGCCTGTCACCCGCGCAAAGATATGCTTGATGTACAGGCAGCCGTGCTGCCAACGCCCCTTGTGCATGCGCGCCAGGGTGGTCGCCACTTCCTTGAGCAGACGTTCGTGCACCTGCTCGCCGTACTGCTCACGGCCACCGGCGGCGTACCATTTTTCGATTTCGTCGAAACCATCCAGCGAAGCCGTCACCAACAACGCCTTCCATTGATGCTCGGGATCGCGACGTGCTTCGCAGAAGACCATTTCCGGCACCCGCACATCCAGCAGGCGCAAGCCCTTCAAAGCATCACGCTCACGCAGCACCGTGGGGCGCCCGAAGGGATGCAGCCAACTGCGATAAATATGCCCGGTCTGTCGCTTGCTGTAGAGCAAACGACCACTGGCGGTCTTGATTCGCTGTACCCCACTTTCACCACCGCGACGACGATTGGGCTCTTCCACCCACTCGCCTTGCTGACGCCAGAAATAATCGAAGCGTTCTTCTGGAGCTACGTGACTGCCTGCTACGCACTCAACTGCCATCCTGTTACCTCTTGCGTAATACGTATACCCGCCACATGGCGTAGAGCGGTATGAAGTCCAGGGATTCCTGAACGCGAAAACCCGCCTGCTCGAATTCTGCTTCTACAGTAGCAGCCGGTAACACAAACCTGTTTTGGTAACCTTCCTGCTCACCTTTCCTACGACGACGCGCTTCCGAACGCTTGCGCTTCCACGCCTTGAAATTGCCGTCAACCCACAGTGAGATGATCACGCTGTCTCGGGTAACTCGCTGAAACTCCCGCAGTATCGCCAGGCGATGCGCCGGATCACCTATGTGGTGCAGCAAGCGCATGCAAAAAATGCTGTCGACCGCGTTATCTGGCAAATCAATATCAAAGGCTGAAGTCTGCAAAGGGCGTACCCGTTTCACCACCTCTGCCGGTTGGGCGCCGGTTGCTATCTTCAACATCGAAGCGGAATTATCGGCACCAATAATGATTCGGTTGGGCTTTTCCGCCAGCAGCGGCCAGAAACGGCCGGCGCCACATGGCAAGTCCAAAACCAAACCGGGCTCGCCCGCCATCGCCAGCGCGCCTCGGGCCAATTGCTCGTCGCGTTTGTGGGACAACCGGCGCGCCAGATTGTCCTGATGCTTGAGCAAATATTTCTGAGCGTGCTGATCGTCGTACTTTTCGGAAAATTCGAGTTTGATCGGGGTAGGCATCAACAGGTCTCCAATGACTGATGCCTACAAACTATTCAGCGATACGTGATCGCCAGGTCAACTCGTTGTGAAAAACTTGTCCTGTCCAAATTCATACATTTCAAGACTTTACAAAGACAATCAATAGCAAGTCGCCATCTTCGCCGAATAACGGCGGCTTATGGCAGGATAGCGGCAGCAGACGCGGTCAAGGCTTGACCTGACTCAACTCAACGTGAAAGCGGCAACCGTTGGGTTCCATGGTACTGAGGCTGACACTCCAGCCCTGGTTCTCGCAGATCCGCTGCACCAGTGACAGGCCCAGCCCCAGGCCTTCACCGCGCTTCTCACTGCCACGCACGAACGGTTCGAACATGGCCTCGCGTTTTTCTTCGGGGATACCGACACCGCTGTCTTCCACCACGAAACCGGTAGGTTCCAGGGTCAGGCGGATAAAGCCCTGCTCGGTGTAATGCAAGGCGTTGCGCAGCAGGTTGCCCATTACGGCGTGCAGGAAGGTGGTGTTGTAGCGTGTGTCCAGAGGGCTGCCCGGTTGATAGATCAGTTGCAGGCCCTTCTGCTCGATGGGTTCGCGCCAGATCCCGAGCAAGTCCTCCGCCACCTGGGTGAGGCTCACCTGGGGCGACATGGTGGACTCGCTGTGTTGCGCCCGCGCCAGCATCAGGAAGGTTTGCACCAGCTCGCGCATTTCTTCGCAGGCCCTGGCGATACGCAGCACCTGGTTACGTCCACGCTGATCGATGGCCGGATTTTCCAGCAGCAATTCGCAGGAACTGGCCAGGACCATCAGGGGGGTGCGCAACTCGTGGCTTACGTCGCTGGTGAACAACTGCTCACGGGATAGCGCCTGGCGCAGTCGGCCCAATGTGGCGTCGAAGGCCACGGCCAATTCGCCCACTTCGTCAGCCGCATAGTCTGGCGCCAGAGGCGGTGCCAGGCCCAGCAACTGGTCACGGTGACGCACCTGGCGAGCCAGGCGCACCACCGGCGCCATTACCTTGCGCGCCAGCACCCATCCCAGGAACACCGCCAGCGCCAGGCTGAGCACAAAGCCCACCAGGACCACGGCGAACAGCACCCGCTCACGCTCTTCGAAGTCACTTTGGTCCTGCAGCAGCACATAGCGCCGACCGTCGATCACTTCGACCATGGCGTGGTACGACAGCGACTCGCGAAACACCTCGTGAAAGCCCGGTTCCAGATGACGCAAATCCTTGGGCAATTCAAAGTCGCCACGGCCGCCGCTGAAATAGAACAGTTGGTCCGGCTCGGGTCGATGACTCCAGTCTTCGACGCTGTCCATCAGCAGCAAGCGTTGCAGGTCACCGCCCAGGCCCGCTGAAATCAACTTCTCTTCCACCAGGTGCACCGTCGCAACGATGCCCATGGCGAAGGCGCCCGCCACCAGTGCGCTCATCAAGGCAAACGCGATGATGATCCGCTGGGCAAGGCTTTGCTTAAACTCCATCGCGACCCTCGGCCAGGCGGTAACCCACGCCGTGCACCGTGTGCAGCAATGGCTTGGCAAACGGTTTGTCGATCACCTGGCGCAGTTGGTGGACATGGCTGCGCAGGCTGTCGCTGTCCGGGCAATCATCGCCCCACAGCGCTTCTTCGAGAATTTCGCGGCGCAGCACATGGGGGCTTTTCTGCATCAGCACCGCCAGCAGCTTCAGGCCGACCGGGTTGAGCTTGAGCAGGCGCCCTTCTCGGGTCACTTCCAGGGTGTCGAGGTCGTAGCTCAGGTCGCCCACTTGCAACGCGCGGCGCCCGCCACCCTGGGCACGACGCAGCACCGCTTCGATGCGCGCGGCGAGTTCCGACAGGGCAAATGGCTTGAGCAGGTAGTCATCGGCGCCGGACTTGAAACCCTGCAGCCGGTCGTCCAACTGATCGCGCGCGGTGAGCATGATCACCGGCGTATCACGACGCGCATCTTCGCGCAGGCGTTTGCACAAGGTGTAGCCATCGATGCCCGGCAGCATGATGTCGAGCACGATCAGGTCGTAGTGTTCGGTGGCGGCCAGATGCAGGCCCGACAGCCCGTCCTGCGCACAGTCGACGGTGTAGCCCTTCAGCCCCAGGTAGTCCGCCAGGTTGGCCAGAATATCGCGGTTGTCTTCAACCAATAAAATTCGCATGGGCAGTGTCTCCGTACGCGGTAACGGCCGTGTTGGCTCGCGCAGCTTAAGGCCAAGTCGGGCTCAGGGATAGACCTCCAGGGCGCGTGGATCAAGGTTTTCAATCAAATTGAGAGGGCAACGAGTTTTTCACTATAGCTTCACAAACTGACTACAGTGTCAGGACGACCATCGCCTCCCATTTATATAAGGAACATAGACATGGGTTTGGTCAAAACTGCGCCAATGCGCTATTTGCTGTTGATAACCGGTGCCTGGTTACTGATTTTCCTGGTCACCCGTGCCGTGCTGTTGCTGACTCACTTGGACGAAGTCGGCGGTAACCTGCTGCCGGTGTTCGGCGTGGGGTTGCTGTATGACCTGGGGTTTCTTGCCTACGCAGCGCTGCCGCTGGGACTGTACGTGCTGCTATGCCCGCCGGGCCTGTGGCGTCGTCGCGGCCACCGCTGGTTTTTGCAGGCGGTACTCACGGTCAGTCTCTTCGCAATGCTGTTTACCTCGGTCGCCGAATGGCTGTTCTGGGACGAGTTCGGGGTGCGCTTCAACTTCATCGCCGTCGACTACCTGGTGTATTCCGACGAAGTGTTGAACAACCTGCTGGAGTCCTACCCGATCGGCAAACTGCTCAGCTTATTGGCAATGCTGGCCATTGTGTTGAGCCTGGCTTTGCGTAAAGCGTTCAATGCCGCCACGGCCTCACCACTGCCACCGTTGCGCGGCCGCTTGTTCAACGCGGTGGTGCTGGTGCTGGCCGTCGGCCTCAGCCTGCAGTTGATCAGTCAGGACAGCCCCCGCGCCCAGGGCGGCAATGCCTACAAAAACGAGCTGGCCAGTAATGGCCCATATCAGTTTTTTGCAGCCTTTCGTAACAACGAACTGGATTACTCGCAGTTCTACAAAAGCCTGCCGACCGACGTGGTCGCCCGCCAGTTGCGCGCCGAACTCAGCGAGCCGAACGCCCGCTTTATCGGCCAGGACCCGCTGGATATCCGCCGGTCCATCAGCCACTCCGGCCCGCCGAGCACGCCCAATATCGTGCTGGTAACCATCGAAAGCTTCAGCGCCAAATACATGGGCAGCAATGGCGACGGGCGCAATCTCACGCCGAACCTCGACGCGCTGCGAAAACAAAGCCTGTATTTCAATAACTTCTACGCCACCGGCACCCGCACAGACCGGGGCCTGGAAGCAATCACCCTGGCGATCCCTCCTACGCCGGGACGCTCGATCGTCAAACGCATCGGCCGTGAAAGCGGTTTCGCCAGCCTCGGGCAACAGCTCACCGCCGTCGGTTATGACAGCGTATTCGTGTACGGTGGGCGCGGTTACTTCGATAACATGAACGCGTTTTTCAGCGGCAACGGTTACCGCGTGGTCGATCAGAGCAGCGTACCCGAGGCCGAAATCTCGTTTAAAAACGCCTGGGGCATGGCCGACGAAGACCTGTACAAACAAACCCTGAAACTGGCCGACGCCGATTACGCCAAGCGGCAACCGTTCCTGCTGCAATTGATGACTACCTCCAACCATCGCCCTTACACCTATCCGGATGGGCGCATCGATATCAAATCCGGGAATGGCCGCGACGGCGCGGTGAAATACACCGACCATGCCATCGGTGAATTCCTCGACGCGGCACGTCAGAAGCCCTGGTTCGACAACACGATCTTTGTGTTCGTCGCCGATCACACGGCCGGCAGCGCGGGCAAGGAAGACTTGCCCATCACCAACTACCAGATTCCGCTGTTCATCTATGCGCCCAAACTGATCGACCCACGGGAGTCCGCGCAACTGGCCAGTCAGATCGACCTGGCGCCGACCCTGCTGGGCCTGATCAACCTGAGCTACGAGTCGACGTTCTTCGGCCGCGACTTGCTTCAGGATAACCCGCTGCCGCCGCGCGTGGTGGTCGGCAATTACCAGCATCTGGGGCTGTTCGACGGCAAGGACCTGGCCATTCTCAGCCCGCGCCTGGGTCTGCGTCGCCACGACCAGGCCTTGGCTGAAAGCCAGGAGTCGCGAGTGGGCAGTGATGATCCCTTGATCCAGCGAGCAATCACCTATTACCAGGCCGCCAGCTACGGGTTCAAACAACAGTTGTTGAGTTGGAAAGCGCCCCAGGAGACGAGCCCACGGCTGACCGAGCGCTAAGCCAGCTCATGCCCCCCAAGCAATAAAAAAGCCCCGCCTGCATCACTGCAGGCGGGGCTTTTTCAGTACGGGGGTAAGGCTGGCTTACATCATGCCGCCCATGCCACCCATGCCGCCCATGTCTGGCATACCGCCGCCAGCCGAGCCTTCTTTCTTCGGTGCATCAGCGATCGCCGCTTCGGTGGTCAGGATCAGACCGCCGATGGAGGATGCTGCCTGCAGCGCCGAACGGGTTACCTTGGTTGGGTCCAGGATGCCCATTTCGATCATGTCGCCGTAGACGCCAGTCGCAGCGTTGTAACCGTAGTTACCTTTGCCGTTCTTGACTTCGTTGACCACAACGCTTGGCTCGTCGCCGGAGTTGGCAGCGATCTGGCGCAGTGGTGCTTCAACAGCGCGACGCAGTACAGCGATGCCGACGTTCTGGTCAGCGTTGTCGCCGGTCAGGTCAGTCAGGGCTTCCAGGGCACGGATCAGCGCAACGCCACCGCCAGGTACCACACCTTCTTCAACGGCTGCACGGGTTGCGTGCAGGGCGTCTTCAACGCGGGCCTTCTTCTCTTTCATTTCAACTTCGGAACCGGCGCCAACCTTGATCACTGCAACGCCGCCGGACAGCTTGGCCAGACGCTCTTGCAGTTTTTCACGGTCGTAGTCCGAGGAAGTTTCGGCAACCTGGGCACGGATCTGGTTGATGCGCGACTCGATGTCGCCTTCAACGCCGGCACCGTCAACGATGATGGTGTTTTCCTTGGACAGGGTCACACGCTTGGCGCTACCCAGGTTTTCCAGGGTGGCGCTTTCCAGGCTCAGGCCGATCTCTTCGGAGATAACGGTACCGCCGGTCAGGACGGCGATGTCCTGCAGCATGGCCTTGCGACGATCGCCGAAGCCTGGCGCCTTGACGGCGGCGACTTTGACGATGCCACGCATGTTGTTCACAACCAGAGTCGCCAGGGCTTCGCCTTCAACGTCTTCAGCCACGATCAGCAGTGGGCGACCGGCTTTGGCAACAGCTTCCAGCACCGGCAGCATTTCGCGGATGTTGGAGATTTTCTTGTCGACCAGCAGGATCAGCGGGCTGTCCAGCTCGGCAACCATGGTGTCAGGCTTGTTGACGAAGTACGGAGACAGGTAGCCGCGGTCGAACTGCATGCCTTCTACAACCGACAGTTCGTTTTCCAGGCCCGAGCCTTCTTCAACGGTGATCACGCCTTCTTTACCGACTTTTTCCATGGCTTCGGCAATGATGTCGCCGATGGAGTTGTCGGAGTTGGCGGAGATGGTACCCACCTGAGCGATGGCCTTGGTGTCGGCGCATGGCTTGGACAGGTTCTTCAGCTCTTTGACGATGGCGATGGTCGCCTTGTCGATACCGCGCTTCAGGTCCATCGGGTTCATGCCGGCAGCAACGGCCTTGAGGCCTTCGTTGACGATCGACTGAGCCAGAACGGTGGCGGTGGTGGTGCCGTCGCCTGCGTCATCGTTGGCACGGGAGGCAACGTCTTTGACCAGCTGCGCGCCCATGTTTTCGAAACGGTCTTCCAGTTCGATTTCTTTGGCGACGGAAACGCCGTCCTTGGTGATGGTCGGAGCGCCGAAGCTCTTCTCGATGATCACGTTACGGCCTTTCGGGCCCAGGGTCGCTTTTACTGCGTCAGCCAGAACGTTGACACCAGTGAGCATTTTCTTGCGGGCGGAGTCGCCGAATTTAACTTCTTTAGCAGCCATGATCGATATTCCTTAAATACTTTGACGTAACGGGAAAATGAGCGGGAAATCAGCCTTCCAGTACAGCGAGAATTTCGTTCTCAGCCATTACCAGCAGGTCTTCGCCGTCGACTTTCACAGTGTTGCTACCGGAGTAAGGGCCGAAAACAACCTTGTCACCCACTTTCACGGCCAGCGCGCGTACTTCACCGTTCTCCAGGGTCTTGCCCGGACCCGCAGCGACGATCACACCGTGGTTGGCTTTTTCAGCAGCCGAACCTGGCAGAACGATGCCGCCAGCGGTTTTCTTTTCTTCTTCGCTGCGACGGATGACGACGCGGTCGTGCAGAGGACGAAGCTTGCTCATTGTCGATCTCTCCTAATTGTGTTTTTCATCGGCCGGTATCAATTCCGGCGGGTTAAATTCCGGCGGTGCCGGTCGCGGTTCGCTGGGCGAAACGCGGAAGTCTGTCTAGTGTCACCACCAGAAACCTTGCGGTGACCGTTACATAAGGGCGCCTGTGCTTATTACAAGGGCCCGCGAATGAAATTTTTTATGTCCAGGGAGCCGGTAAATGCAGCACGGCACCTGAAGGTGCCGTGTGGGTGGGGGTTATTTGCCGTCGCGGTGCTCGAACTCGCCTTCGATCACATCGCCTTCACGGCCCAGAGGCTGGCGCGGGGCCGGGCCACCACGAGGCTGCAGGTCGTCGGCGAACGCACGCTGGCGAATCGCGGCCTCTTCGGCGCGCTGGCGCATTTTGCCGGCCAGCAATTTGCGGGTGACCGGCAGCAGCATCACCAGACCGACTGCGTCGCTGATGAAACCCGGCAGGATCAACAGCCCACCGGCCAGGGCCATCATCAGGCCTTCCAGCATGGTCTGGGCGGGCAACTCGCCGCGGTTCAGGCTTTCCCGGGCACGTAATGCCGTAGCCAGTCCGGCGACGCGCAGCACTAGAACGCCAAGCATCGAGCCTAGAATGATCAACAGCAATGCCGGGAAAAACCCGATCGCACTGCTGACCTGAACGAAGACGAACAGCTCCAACACCGGGAACAGCAGAAAGAGCAATAAAAAAGGGCGCATCAAATGGTTCCTCAACGCAAGAATGCCTTGCCAGTCCACCTTAGATGACGTCGCCGTTTCGTGAATTCAAGCGTCGGACGCCGTTTTTTTCGGCCAGGCAGCGGCATGAGCCAATGAAACCAGGGCTTCGCGCACCTGTGTCGGCGTGTTGCAAGACGTTGCGAACGGCAGCCAGTGCAACGACTGACCAATGCGCAGGTGCATGCCCTCACTGTCGATCCCGGCCAACTGCGCGGGCTCGCCGGCAGGCAAATCGGCAAGTGCCACGTAATGCGCAATCGCCTTGGCATGGTCGCTGTTCATGTGCTCGACCATGCTGCGCTCGGCCGTGCCGGCGAAAGGGTTGGCCAGGGTCAGCTGATCAAGCCAATGGATCGCGCCGAACCCGCCTATATAGCGGTGACGCACCGGCTTGAGCACCCAGAAATCAAAATCGTGCGCCTTGTGGTAGTTGGCCGACTCGGGAAAGTAGCGGTAGTAGCGTTCGGCCGCTGCCTCGACGGCGGTGGCGTCCTGCAGTTTTTCGGCTTCGGCCAGGTAGGTCAGGCGCCCCACTGCCTGCACATCGTCCGCCTCGCGCTCGCCGACCAGCAGAGAACACTTGGGATCTTTTTGCAGGTTATGGGTGTGCTGGGCGATACGGCTGATCAGAATCAATGGCCGGCCCTGCTCGTCCAGGCAGTACGGCACCACCGATCCAAAGGGAAAGCCGGGCATGGCTTTGGACAATGTGGAGAGAGCCCCACGGTATTCCTTGAGCAACAGCTCTCGGGCGTTCCTGGCAACCTGTGCGCTCAACGTATGACTCCTCGGGTATTCAGCCGCCCACTGCGTATGGGAATGGATCTCAACACAAGGTAATCAATAAAGGCCGCGGTTGCCAGGGGCTCGATTACCAGGCCACGCCGAACCCAGCGGTGTAGCGGGTTTTGCTCAGGCTGCTCTGGGAGTCGCCGCTGATCACATCGCGCTCGGCCTTGAGGTTGAGCGATGCCCACTCGGTGACTTTGTAGCGCAGGCCCATTTCCGCATCCAACGAGTACTCGGCCGGTGCATCGATAGGCTTGCCCAGTTCGCCGTTGGTGAAGAACTCAACGGTCTTGCCCACCAGGTAGCGGTTGTAGTTCCACTTCATGGCCAGGGAATAGAAGTTGTCTTTGCCGCCGTCGGCATATTCATAGTCGGTTCGGTTGACCAGCGAGCCGAGGGAGAAAGCGCCCAGTTCATCGTCCCAGAACTGGTAGCCAGGGCCGGTACCCACGGTGCGCTGGCGAGCCAGGTCTTCAACCTTGTCGCGCTTGTAGGTCAGACGCCCTTGCCAGAACCAGTGCTCGGTGAGAAAACGGTCCAGGTCGTATTCCAGCGCCCAGTTGTCGGTGGTGGTCACATCGTCCTGAAATTCGCGGTTGTACTCGCCCTGCCCGGTATGGCGCCATTGACCATGACGCGCGGACGTCTTGAAATCGATATCGTAGTCGTTGGTGTCTTTCTCGGCGCGCTTGTAATCCAGGGCCAGGTCGACGTTGCCCTTCCATACCAGGTCCTCGATCACAGGCTTTGGCTTGATGATCTGCTGAATGCTCGCCAGCTCCACGGTCTTGGGTGCCTCGCCATTGGCCAGCACCACCTTGCCGTCTTCCGCCGCGTGGAGGGACTTGGCCTTCTCGCCGCTGTAGGCATCCTGCTTGACCAGCAGTTCCTGGTCGCTTTCCAGGGTTTTGACCTGCTTCCAGTCCACGGGCACAGCGCCGGCGTAAGCGGTCTGGATCAGCAACTTGCCGCCGTCGAACAGTTTGATTTTGCCGGTCAGGCGATCACCGTTTTTCAACCAGACGGTATCGGCAAGCAGAGGCGTTGAGGCACTGAGAACAGCAAGGCACAGCAGGGTTCTGGACAACATAAGCGGATTCGAGGCTCGGGCGTGGCGAAAAGAGGGCATTATCGTGTTAGATCACGTCTTAGCAAGCACTGACTCAAGGATCGCAGATGAGTTCAATTCTCACCGCCATATTCACAGACGTTTCTTACATTATTACTGACGTTTTAAACGGATAGCGCCACAGTGAATCCCACACTCGAGCCTGAACAAAGCCCTGCCGAGATACGCCGCACAGCGCTGTACCTGACGCTGGCACAAGTGCCCGAAGGCTGCGTGGTGAGCTACGGCGAGCTGGCGCACCTGGCCGGTTTAGGGCGCGCGGCTCGCTGGGTGGGCCGCACCTTGAGCCAGCTCCCCGAAGACACGCGCTTGCCCTGGCATCGTGTGCTGGGTGCCGGCGGTCGGATAAGCCTGCCGGTCGGCAGCGCCTCGGGCGACGAACAACGTGCGCGTTTGCGCAGCGAAGGCGTCAGTATCCTGAACAATCGCGTTGATATTCAGCGCCATGGCTGGCGCCCGGTAGAGCACAGCGGTTAGAGTGCGCGCTTTGTTTCCGTGAATCTGAGGCAGACTCCAGCCCATGCCCCGTAAAACCTGGCGCGCCGCGCTCGCTGCCTATGCCAGCCCCTCGACGTTAGTGCTGTTGTTGCTCGGCTTCGCTGCCGGCATGCCTTACATGTTGGTGTTCTCGACGCTTTCGGTGTGGTTGCGCGAAGCCGGTGTGGCCCGCGAAACCATCGGTTATGCCAGCCTGATCGGGTTGGCGTACGCCTTCAAATGGGTCTGGTCACCGCTGCTCGACCAATGGCGCCTGCCGCTGCTCGGCAAACTCGGGCGGCGTCGTTCCTGGCTGGTGCTGGCCCAGTCGCTGGTGATCCTGGGCTTGATCGGCATGGGCTTCTGCGATCCGCAGAAGCATTTGTCCTGGCTGATCGCCATTGCAGTGATCGTCGCCTTTGCCTCCGCTACCCAGGACATTGCGGTCGACGCCTATCGCCTGGAAATCGCCGACGACAGTCGCCAGGCTGCCTTGGCCGCCAGCTATATGTCCGGTTATCGGATCGCCGCGCTGCTGGCCACCGCTGGCGCACTGTTTTTCGCCGAAGGTTTCGGCTCCACCGGCTTCAACTACAAACACTCGGCGTGGACCGGCACCTATGTGCTGTTCGGCGTGCTGATGATTCCAGCCTTGCTGACCACCCTGCTCATGCGCGAGCCCAATGTGCCACTGCGCACCCAGTTGCAGGCCGGCCGCTACAGCTTCGTGCATCAACTGGTGTCGGTGTTCGTGCTGATCGTACTGCTGGTGTCGGTACCGGCGATGTTCACCCAGTTATACAACACCGATTTCGCCAGTGTGCTCTTCCAGGGCGTGAGCCTGTGGGACCTGCTGATGGAAGACCGCGCGTTCCTGCGGGCCATCCTCTATATCACGCTCACCAGCCTGTGCCTGTCGGCCATGGGCCGGCGTGGCCTGGCGCCGGTGCTGACACCGGTCAACGACTTTATCCTGCGCTATCGCTGGCAGGCGTTGCTGCTGCTGGGCCTGATCGCAACGTATCGCATGTCCGACACGGTCATGGGCGTGATGGCCAATGTGTTCTACATCGACCAAGGCTTTACCAAGGACCAGATTGCCGGGGTCAGCAAAATCTTCGGCCTGATCATGACGCTGCTCGGCGCCGGCATGGGCGGCCTGCTGATTGTGCGCTTCGGCATCCTGCCGATCCTGTTCATCGGTGGCGTAGCGTCGGCCGGCACCAACCTGCTGTTCGTGATGCTCGCCGACATGGGCCCGGACCTGCAGATGCTGATTTTCACCATCTCACTGGATAACTTCAGCTCGGGCCTGGCCACGTCGGCCTTCGTGGCCTACTTGTCGAGCCTGACCAACCTCAAGTTCTCCGCTACCCAATATGCGCTGCTCAGCTCGATCATGCTGTTGTTGCCGCGCCTGATCGGCGGGTATTCGGGGGTGATGGTGGAGAAGTTCGGCTACCACAACTTCTTCCTGATCACCTGCATGCTGGGGGTGCCGACGCTGCTGCTGATCGCGTTGCACTGGTATCAGGAGAATCGGCGGATTCGGTTGAGTCCGCCGGCTGAGGACTGACAATGTGGGAGGGGCGTTGCGACGATTCGACTTGCCTCCTCCCACATACCCCTCTGCATTCTGATGCCTGTACTCCGGCAGCCCGCGCCCGTACAATCCCAAGTCATTTCAAGTTCAAGCAACCGACAACGGCCTACCATGCGTACCAGTCAATATTTGCTCGCCACACAGAAAGAAACGCCTTCCGATGCGGTCGTGATCAGCCACCAACTGATGCTGCGCGCCGGCATGATCCGCAAACTGGCCTCGGGCCTGTACACCTGGTTGCCCATGGGCTTGAAGGTGATGCGCAAGGTCGAAGCCATCGTTCGTGAAGAAATGAACGCCGCCGGCTCCCTGGAAGTGTTGATGCCGAGCACTCAGCCGGCCGAACTGTGGCAGGAATCCGGACGTTGGGAAGAGTACGGCCCTGAGTTGCTGCGCTTCAAGGACCGTCATGGCCGCGATTTCTGCGCCGGCCCGACCCATGAAGAAGTGATCACCGACCTGATGCGCAACGAGCTGAGCAGCTATAAACAGTTGCCGCTGAACCTGTATCAGATCCAGACCAAATTCCGTGATGAAATCCGCCCACGCTTCGGCTTGATGCGCGGGCGTGAATTCATCATGAAGGACGCCTATTCGTTCCACGCTGACCAGGCGTCCCTGCAAGTCACCTACGACCGCATGCACCAGGCCTATTGCAACGTGTTCACGCGCCTGGGCCTGAAATTCCGCCCGGTTGAAGCGGATAACGGTTCCATCGGCGGCGCCGGCTCCCACGAATTCCACGTACTGGCCGAGTCCGGCGAAGACGATATCGTGTTCAGCAACGGCTCCGACTACGCGGCGAACATCGAGAAAGCCGAGGCCGTGCCACGGGAAACCTCGCGCCCTGCCCCGACCGAAGAACTGCGCCTGGTGGACACCCCGGACACCAAGACCATCGCGGCCCTGGTGGAAAAATTCAATCTGCCGATTGAAAAGACCATCAAGACGCTGATCGTGCACGCTGAAGAAGAAGGCAAGCTGATCGCGCTGGTGATCCGTGGCGACCACGAACTCAATGAAATCAAGGCCGCCCAGCAGCCGGGCGTTGCCAACCCACTGGTCATGGCCACCGATGCCGAGCTGCGCGACGCCATTGGCGCCGGCGCCGGTTCCCTCGGCCCGCTGAACCTGCCGCTGCCGATCATCATCGACCGCTCGGTCGAGCTGATGAGCGACTTCGGTATCGGCGCCAACATCGATGACAAGCACTATTTCGGCGTGAACTGGGAGCGTGACCTGCCGGTTCCCACCGTCGCCGACCTGCGCAACGTGGTGGCCGGCGACCCTAGTCCGGACGGCAAGGGCACCCTGGAAATCAAGCGCGGCATCGAAGTCGGGCATATCTTCCAGCTGGGCAACAAATACAGCAAAGCGATGAAGTGCGAAGTGCTGGGCGAGAACGGCAAGCCGATCACCCTGGAAATGGGGTGCTACGGTATTGGCGTGTCCCGCGTGGTGGCGGCTGCCATCGAGCAGAACAACGACGAGAAAGGCATCATCTGGAGTGACGCCCTGGCGCCGTTCCAAGTGGCGCTGGTACCGCTGCGCTATGAAACCGAGCAAGTACGCGAAGCCACCGACAAACTGTATGCCGAACTGACGGCCGCCGGTTTTGAAGTGTTGCTTGATGACCGGGACAAGAAAACCAGCCCTGGCATCAAGTTCGCCGACATGGAACTGATTGGCATCCCTCACCGGATCGTGGTCAGCGACCGCGGCCTGGCCGATGGCAATCTGGAATACAAGAGCCGGACCGAAGCCGAAGCCCAACCGTTGCCGGTGGCTGACGTGCTGTCTTTCCTTCAGGCGCGTATTCGTCGCTGAAAACCAGATCAAGAGAAGTCATGTTCAAGCGAAACACCAGAGCCCTGGGGGGCGCCGCCTTGTGCGGCGCCCTGCTGGTCAGCGGCTGCGCCAATCAGATGTCGCAACGCAGCGAGCACGAGGAGCGGGTCGAGCGCAAATTGCTCGATCACAGCCTGCAGATCGATGTAGGCGAGCCCAAAGTGCTGGAACTGCCGCAACGCCGGGTGCGCATTCACGAACAAAAGACCTTTGAGGTCACCGAGTTCGAAGTCACCCGTCGTTATGACCGCTATACGCCTTACCAACCCTGGCGCGAAGTGTATGAAATGCCACTGGGTGCGGTGGCGTTGGTAGCAGGTGCAGGCGCCAACGTGGCGAACATCTTCGCCCTCGGCAACCTGCCGACGAGCGTGACCCATGATTGGCTGATCTACGGCGTGGACGGGCTCAACCCATTCATGAACGTGCAGTCTCATGGTCGCGCGCAGCAGAATCTGGCCGGTATCGATGAAGTCCAGCGCGACAAGCGCCTGGAGTATTCGAGCCTGCCCTGGAGCGAACGTCCGGTCCAGGTCACTGCCGGCAAACAGACCCATGAGCTGACCACCGACCGCAACGGCGTGCTGCGCCTGAATTTGCTGGACAGCCCCTTTGCCGAGCAGGACCTGAACCACGTCACCACCTTGAAGATCAATGTGGAGGATGGTCAGGACGATGTGCACGTGGATTCGACATTGGCCATCAGCCACACCCTGCGTGGCAAGTTGCTCGAAGCCCACGGTTTGATCTACGACGACCTGGAAGACGACGAAGTCAGCCAGTGGGTGCACCGCGTCAAACGCTTGTCGGAGTTGGGCCTGGAAGAAGAAGCCAGCGAGTTGGAACAAAGCCTGATCGAACTGACCCGCAATGATCCTGAGTTGCAGCAGGAATTTTTGCAGGCGTTGACCAAGGATGCAGGGCGACTCGTAGCGGATCCAGGCGCACGCTGAGAGCGCAAAGGGTTGGAGATCAAATGCGGGAGGAGCCCCTTCCACATTTTGACTGGCGGTTTCTACCAGGCGAACTCTAACTGTTCGTTACCGCCACTCAGGTCCAGCAAGCGCACGCCAATCCCCAGCAAACGCACTGGTTTCCCACCGCGATTGAACGCCTGGGACAGTAGCTGCTGATAACTCTCCAGATCCCGCCCTGCCCCGGCCTGCTCCAAGGTGGTCTGGGTAAAGTCATGAAACTTCACCTTAACGAACGGCTTGCCCGCGCGATAACTGCTGTCGATGCGCGCCATGCGCCCGGCCAGAGTTTCCATCAGCTCAGGCAGCTTGGCCAGGCAACTTGAGAGATCCGGCAGGTCGGTATCGTAGGTATTTTCCACACTGATGGATTGTCGCCGGCTGTCATTCTGCACCGCGCGCTCATCAATCCCACGGGCCAGACTCCATAGTCGCTCGCCAAAACTGCCGAATTCACGCACCAGCGCCAGCTTGTTCCACTCTCGCAGTTGCAGACAGTCCTCGATACCCAGGCGTGCCAGCTTGTCGGCGGTGACCTTGCCCACCCCATGAAGCTTGCTCACACGCAGCTGGGAGACGAAATCTTCAATCTGGTCCGGGGTAATCACAAACAGGCCGTTAGGCTTCTTCCAGTCGCTGGCGATCTTGGCCAGGAACTTGTTCGGCGCCACGCCAGCAGACACGGTGATGTGCAGTTGGTTAGAAACCCGACGGCGGATGTCCTGGGCGATGCGCGTAGCACTGCCGCCAAAATGCGGGCTGTCGGAAACGTCCAGGTAAGCCTCATCCAGTGAAAGCGGTTCGATCAGATCGGTATAGTCGCGAAAGATCGTGTGAATTTCCTTCGACGCTTCTTTATAGGCATCCATGCGCGGCTTGACGATGGTCAGGTCCGGGCACAGCTTCAGGGCATGCCGTGACGACATTGCCGAACGCACACCGTAGGCCCGTGCTTCATAGTTGCACGTGGCGATCACCCCGCGCCGATCCGCCGAGCCGCCCACGGCCAGTGGCTTGCGGGCCAGGCTCGGGTCATCGCGCATCTCGATGGCGGCGTAGAAGCAATCACAGTCGACGTGGATGATTTTGCGCTGCGTCATAAATAGAAGGGGTAATCCAACGGGCGTTCAGTATCGCACTCACCCCCTGTATATAGCACCAGTAGTTTGAATCTTCCGTCTGAGCGGTAGGAATTTTCCTGATGAGATTTAATTTCTCAATCGAAACCAGCCGCGCAATAGAGCTGAAACCCTCGGCCTGCCTGGGCCCGTGCGGTCAAGGAAGCCGTTATCGAGCGCTAACCGATTGAACCCAAAGCGCTTTTCTTGCAATCACAGGTTGACACACTCGCGTTCCTCTGTAGAATGCCGACACACAGACGCGGGATGGAGCAGTCTGGTAGCTCGTCGGGCTCATAACCCGAAGGTCGTCGGTTCAAATCCGGCTCCCGCAACCAAACATCAAAAAAGGCTACTCGAAAGAGTGGCCTTTTTTGTGCCTGCCTGTTTTACATCTGTACGAAAATTGTAAGACAAAAAAATCTTTAGTCGCCGCGCACTTAGCGCTCCTGACCGGTATGCAGCCTCCGATTCACACTTATTTGACCCATCGGGCCATTAACGGTTGACACCTCGCCGCTGGACTGTAGAATGCCGCCCACAGACGCGGGATGGAGCAGTCTGGTAGCTCGTCGGGCTCATAACCCGAAGGTCGTCGGTTCAAATCCGGCTCCCGCAACCAAACATCAAAAAAGGCTGCTCGAAAGAGTGGCCTTTTTTGTATCTGAAGAAAAAGTTCTTCTGAAACAATGAGATGGCATATTTCATGAAACCGCACACGGTTTGTGGAGTCCATCTGATCACGCGCTATGCTTACTCCTCTACGACCAATGGCCGCAGTCGCCGCACCCGGTGATACGCGTTAATATTTGTAATTATTTTGTCCATAGGGATTGGTAACTTGGCTGGATACCTCCATCCTGTCGCGCACAATCCACGAGGTGATTGATGCGCGCCAACTCGTCTGAACCACAAGATTCCGTCACAGCAACCCAACCGATCGCCCCCACCCGTTTGCGCTGGCTCGATCTGTTGAGCAAATACCGACAGCCGATCGGCCTGGCAGTGACGTTGCTGCTGTTCGCCATCGCCCTGATCGCCTGCCGACATCTGTTGCTGGAACTGGATCTCTACGCTCTCCACGACTCGATCCTGGAAGTGCCCAAGCCAGCCTTGCTGGGAGCCTTCGCTGCGGCCGTCGCCGGCTTTGTGATCCTGCTGGGCTATGAGTTTTCCGGCGCCCGCTACGCAGGGGTAAACCTGCCCGCCAAGACCTTGGCCCTCGGCGGCTTTACCGCCTTCGCCATCGGCAATGCCATTGGCCTGTCGATGCTCTCGGGCGGATCGGTGCGCTACCGTCTCTATGCACGCCATGGCATCGGGGCCTCGGAAGTAGCCCGCATGACGGTGTTTGCCAGCCTGGCCTTGGGCACTGCCCTGCCGCCGCTGGCCGCGATCGCGACATTGAGCAACCTGCCGGCCGCCTCCAGCTATCTGCATCTGCCGCAAATACTGCTCGGCGGTATTGCCGGCGCGGTGCTGATACTGTCGGCCGCGCTGTGCATCGGTATCTATCGCCGTCGTTTGCCGGAACAGCCCTATCCGGACAACCTGCTGGTCAAGGTCGGCCGCCGCACCCTGCGCCTGCCGGGTCGTCGCCTGACCTTCCTGCAACTGGTCATTACCGCACTGGATGTTGCCGCCGCCGCCGCCGTCCTTTATATGCTGCTGCCGGAAGCGCCGCCCTTCGGCCCGTTCCTGCTGGTCTACCTGCTGGCCCTGGCCGCAGGTGTGCTCAGCCACGTACCGGGCGGTGTGGGAGTGTTCGAGGCGATCCTGCTCGCAGCCTTCGCCGACAAGCTCGGCGCCGCGCCACTGGCGGCGGCGTTGCTGCTCTATCGCATGATCTACGTGGTGCTGCCACTGCTGATCGCTTGCGTTTTCCTGCTGGTCAATGAGGCCCAGCGCCTGTTCCAGACCCAGCAGAGCCTGCGAGTGGCCTCGGGCCTGGCGGCCCCGGTGCTGGCCGTACTGGTTTTTTTGTCCGGCGTGGTCCTGCTGTTTTCCGGCGCCACGCCGGAGATCGATTCACGCCTGGAAAACATCGGCTTCCTGATTCCCCACCGCCTGATTGACGCCTCCCACTTCGGTGCCAGCCTGATCGGCGTGCTGTGCCTGCTGCTCGCCCAGGGCCTGCGTCGACGCCTGTCGGCCGCCTGGATGCTGACCATGGTGTTGCTGTTGGTGGGCGCCCTGCTTTCGCTGCTTAAAGGCTTCGACTGGGAAGAAGCCAGTCTGATGACCATGACCGCGGTGCTGCTGGCGATCTTCCGACGTTCGTTCTACCGCGCCAGTCGCCTGACCGAACTGCCGTTTTCGCCGCTGTACCTGGTGGCCAGCGTATGCGTGCTGGGCGCCTCGATCTGGCTGCTGTTGTTTGCCTACCAGGACGTCCCCTACAGCCACCAACTCTGGTGGCAGTTCACCCTCGACGCCAACGCCCCGCGTGGCCTGCGCTCCTTGCTCGGCGCCGCCGTGCTGTTGGTGATCGTGTCGCTGACCTGGCTGCTGCGTACTGCGCGCCCCGTGATCCATCTGCCCACGCCGGAAGAACTGGAGCGCGCTACCAGGATCCTGATGGCCTCGTCCCAACCCGACGGTGGCCTGGCGTTGACGGGAGACAAAGCCCTGCTCTTCCACCCCAATGACGAAGCGTTCCTGATGTACGCCCGCCGTGGGCGCAGCCTGGTGGCCCTGTACGACCCGATCGGGCCGACCCAACAACGCGCCGAGATGATCTGGCAGTTCCGCGACCTGTGCGACATCCACCATGCGCGCCCGGTGTTCTACCAGGTGCGGGCGGAGAATCTGCCGTACTACATGGACATCGGCCTGACCGCGATCAAGCTGGGCGAGGAAGCCCGCGTGGACCTCAAGCGCTTTGACCTGGAAGCCAAGGGCAAAGAGATGAAGGATTTGCGCTACACCTGGAACCGTGGCACCCGGGATGGCCTGTCCCTGGAGATCTGCGAGCCGGGCACGGCGCCGATGGATGAATTAAAAGTTATCTCGGACGCCTGGCTTACCGGTAAGAATGTGCGCGAAAAAGGCTTTTCCCTGGGGCGCTTCAGTGATGACTACCTCAAGCACTTTCGCATCGCGATCATTCGCTTCGAAGGGCGCCCGGTGGCCTTCGCCAACCTGCTCGAAACCTACAACCATGACCTGGCCAGTCTGGACCTGATGCGTGCGCACCCGGACGCGCCCAAGCTGACCATGGAGTTCATGATGGTCGGCCTGATTCAACACTATAAGAACCATGGCTACGCCCGCTTCAGCCTCGGCATGGTGCCGTTGTCGGGCCTGCAACCACGACGCGGCGCCCCATTGACCCAACGCCTGGGCTCGATGGTGTTCCGTCGCGGCGAGCAACTGTATAACTTTCAAGGTTTGCGCCGCTTCAAAGACAAATTCCAGCCTGACTGGGAACCTCGCTATATGGCCGTGCCCGCAGGACTCGATCCGCTGGTGGCACTGGCCGATACCGCCGCCCTCATCGCGGGCGGCTTGACTGGATTGGTGAAACGCTGATGATTCGACGCTCCTGGCGGTATGTATTGGCCTTAGTAGTGCTGCTCGCCCTGATCCTGGGTGGCGGCTTTTGGTACTGGAACCGCCCTGCCCCGCAGCCCACTCTGGAGCAATTGCCCCAGGCCGATGGCGCGGCGCTGACCCGTGTGACCCCGGCCGGCGCCGCCAAAGCCCGCGTGATCGTGGCCGTGCTGGCCGACGACGTGCTGGCCGACAGCCAACTGCTGGCCCTGAGCCAGGGCGGCAAGGCGCAGATCGTGCAAGTGGTGCTGCCCAAGGATGACTGCAAACTGCAGGAACAAGCCCTGCAAGAGGCCCTGGCGCAGCTCAAGGGCCCGGCCACCCTGGTCAGCGGCATCGGCCCTGGCGCAGCACTGGCCTGGCGCTGGCTGGCCACACAGAACGACGACAAGGCCAACGCCATCTCGGTCGGCTTTGCGCTTGTGCAGGAAGGGTGCAAGGATCCGTTGCCGAAAACCGCCGCCCACGGCAACTGGCTGGTGGCATGGAATGACAACCCTGACGATGAAAGCGCCAGCTTCGTACGTGATACGCCGCGCGCCACCACCAGCATCAGCGACTACGACATTCATTACCCGCAAGTGCTGAACAACGAACTGCGCAAGCAATTGGTCGGTTCGGACAACGGCGGGCTGGCGATCCCGGTGGTCGAAGTGCCGGCCGGCCAGGCCAAGGACACGGTAACGCTGTTCCTCTCCGGTGATGGCGGCTGGCGCGACCTGGACCGCGACGTAGCCAGCGAGATGGCCAAGATCGGCTACCCGGTGGTCGGCATCGACACCCTGCGCTACTACTGGCAGCACAAGACGCCGGAACAAAGCGCTAAAGACCTCACCGAACTGATGCAGCACTACCGGCAAAAGTGGGGCACCAAGCGCTTCGTGCTGACCGGCTACTCCTTCGGCGCCGACGTCCTGCCGGCCATTTACAATCGCCTGCCGGAGAACGAGCAACAGCGGGTCGATGCAATCATCCTGCTGGCCTTCGCCCGTACCGGCAGCTTTGAAATCGAAGTGGAAGGCTGGCTGGGTAACGCCGGTAAAGAAGCCGCCACCGGACCCGAAATGGCCAAGCTGCCGGCAGACAAGGTGGTGTGCATCTACGGTGCCGAAGAAGTCGACGAGAGCGGCTGCACCGACAAGACCGCCGTGGGTGAAGCCTTGAAGCTGCCGGGCGGGCATCACTTCGACGAAAATTATCCGGCGCTGGCCAAACGGTTGGTGGATATCATCGTCAAGCACCAGGCCAAAACCGAATAAAATCGGCCTTACAGGAATCAAAATGCGGGAGGAGGCTTGCCCCCTCCCACCTTTGTTTGGTCAGCGCGGCTCGATATGCGCGATCATCAGTTGCACGGTTTCATTGCCCCGGAACTCGTTCACATCCAGCTTGTAGGCCAGTTCCACCCAACGCACCGTCGGGTTCGGCCAGACCTCCCGATCCACCCCGAACGCGATGCCGTCGAGCTTCACCGAACCGCACTCACTCTTGAGCACCACTTTCAGGTGGCGCTCCCCCACCACACGTTGCTCCACCAACTGGAACACGCCATGAAATAACGGCTCGGGAAAGTGCTGCCCCCATGGGCCGGCATGTCGCAGAGCGCGGGCCAGTTCCAGGTGGAATTCCTCCACCGCCAGAGTGCCGTCGGACAGCAGGCGGCCCGTGAGGTCTTCTTCGCGCAATTGGCGACGCACTTCGGCATCGAAGGCTTGCGCGAACAGTGGGAAGTTTTCCTCAGGCAATGTCAGCCCCGCCGCCATCGCGTGCCCGCCGTATTTCGCGATCAGCGTGGGATGCTGGCTGGCAACCACGGCCAGGGCGTCGCGGATGTGAAAACCCGGCACAGAGCGCCCTGAGCCTTTGAGCAGGCCGTCCCCGGCGTCGGCAAAGGCGATGGTCGGCCGGAAGTAGCGCTCTTTCATGCGCGACGCCAGGATACCGATTACTCCTTGGTGCCACTGCGGGTCGAACAGGCACAGGCCATAGGGCATGGAGTCCACCGGCAAGTCCTTGAGCTGGGCCAGGGCCTCGCGCTGCATGCCTTGCTCGATGGATTTGCGGTCCTGGTTCATGCCGTCCAGTTGTGCGGCCATCTCGCGCGCCGCGGCAACATCTCGGGTGAGCAGGCATTCGATGCCCAGGCTCATATCATCCAGGCGCCCGGCGGCATTGAGCCGTGGTCCGAGAATAAAGCCGAGGTCGGTGGAGGTGATTCGCACCGCGTCGCGCTTGGCCACCTCCAGGATCGCCTTGATCCCCGGCCGCGCCCGTCCGGCGCGGATGCGCTCCAGCCCTTGATGCACCAGGATGCGGTTGTTGGCGTCCAGGGGCACCACGTCCGCGACGCTGCCCAGGGCAACCAGATCGAGCAGATCACCAATATTGGGCTGCGGTGTGTTCGCGTATCGGCCCAACTCGCGCAGGCGCGCGCGCAGGGCCATCAATACGTAGAAGATCACGCCGACACCGGCCAAGGCTTTACTGGGGAAGGTGCACCCCGGCTGGTTCGGGTTGACGATAGCATCCGCCGCCGGCAACTCTTCCCCCGGCAAGTGGTGATCGGTCACCAATACCTTCAGCCCGGCCGCCTTGGCCGCGGCCACGCCTTCGACGCTGGAGATACCGTTGTCCACGGTGATCAGCAATTGCGGCTCGCGCTGCAGGGCCACGGCGACGATTTCCGGCGTCAGGCCGTAGCCGTATTCGAAGCGATTGGGCACCAGGTAGTCGACATGGGCAGCGCCCAGCAGCCGCAGGCCCAGAGTGCCGACGGCGCTGGCCGTGGCGCCATCGGCGTCGAAGTCGCCCACGATCAGGATGCGCTGGCGCTGCTCCAGCGCCGTCACCAGCAGATCCACCGCCGCGTCGATGCCCTTGAGCTGCTGATAGGGAATCAACCGCGCCAAACTCTTGTCCAGCTCGGCCTCGGACTGCACCCCGCGCGCGGCGTAGAGGCGGGTCAACAGCGGGGGCAGTTCACCGAGAAACGGCAGGACGGCGGGCAATGGGCGGGGATCGATACGCATGGGGTGACGGGCGCTTCTCTTCTAATACAACGGTTAAACAGCAAGGCTGAAATCAACTGAACTCAATCGCGTTCGCCGACCAGCCATTGCAGTTGCACTTCATGCTGGCCGCGGTCGTCGGTGACGAAGATCGTACCTTCGCTGATCATCACGTCCCACTTGATCACGCGGGGCATGTCCTTGGCCAGGGTCTCGAGGACCTCATGCGGTACGGCTGCGATGTGCACATTCTTCAGGTTGTTGGCCACCGGCACCACCTTGCCTTCCCACACGCGCAGGCTACCGTACGCCAGCAGGCTGGTGCGCTCGGTGCGACGCGAGCACCAGGTCAGGCGGTCGGCATCGGGCTGGCCGACTTCGATCCAGTGCAATACACGGTCATCCAGGCTTTTCTCCCACAAGGCCGGTTCGTCTACATCTGACAGGCCACGGCCAAACGACAACTGCTCGTTGTACCAAAGCGCGTAGGCCAGGAGCCGCACGGTCATGCGTTCTTCAGTCTCCGACGGATGGCGAGCGATGGTCTGTTTGACACTCTCGTACACCGAGCGATCGAGGTCGGTGAGGTTAAGTTCGAATTTGTAGGTCGTGGACGGCTGGGCCATGAACGGGCTTCTAGAGACAAGGAAAGGCGGCCAGTCTAACCGATGGCGACGCCAATCCACGAATACTGCGCTGCATCCGCCTTATCCCTGGGCCCTCGCCTATGTTAAAAGGCATCACACACCTGTTCTGCGCAGCCAAGGATCCCCATGTCGTTTAATGCCAAACCGCTTGCCGGCCTGAAAGTCATCGAACTCGGCACCCTGATCGCAGGCCCGTTCGCCTCACGTATCTGCGCGGAATTCGGCGCCGAGGTGATCAAGGTCGAATCCCCGGACGGCGGCGATCCGCTGCGCAAATGGCGCAAGCTGTATGAAGGCACATCGCTTTGGTGGTTCGTGCAGGCGCGCAATAAGAAATCCCTGACGTTGAACCTCAAACACCCGGATGGCCTGGCCATTCTCAAGCAACTGCTGGCGGATGCCGACATTCTGATCGAAAACTTCCGTCCCGGCGTGTTGGAAAAACTTGGCCTGAGCTGGGAGACCCTGCACGCGCTCAACCCGAAACTGGTGATGGTGCGGCTGTCGGGTTTTGGCCAGACCGGGCCGATGAAGGACCAGCCAGGGTTCGGCGCGGTGGGCGAATCCATGGGCGGGCTGCGTTATATCACGGGCTTCGAAGACCGCCCGCCGGTACGCACCGGGATTTCCATCGGCGACTCTATCGCGGCGTTGTGGGCGGTAATCGGCGCGCTGATGGCGCTGCGGCATCGCGAGGTCAACGGCGGCCAGGGCCAGATGGTCGATGTGGCGCTGTATGAAGCCATTTTCGCCATGATGGAAAGCATGATTCCCGAGTTCGACGTGTTCGGCTTCATCCGCGAACGCACCGGCAACATCATGCCCGGCATCACGCCCTCCTCGATCCACACCAGCGCAGACGGCAAGCATGTACAGATCGGCGCCAATGGCGACGCAATCTTCAAGCGTTTCATGGCGACCATCGGTCGTGACGACCTGGCCAACGATCCCCAACTGGCCAGCAACGACGGTCGCGACAGTCGCCGCGATGAGCTATACGGCGTGATCGACCGCTGGGTCAACGCCCTGCCGCTGGATCAGGTCATAGCGCAACTGAACCAGGCCGAGGTGCCTGCCAGTCGCATCTACAGCGCCGAGGACATGCTGGGAGACCCGCAGTTTCTGGCCCGGGAAATGTTCCTCAAGGCACAACTGCCCGGCGGCAAGGATTTCAAAATGCCTGGCATAGTGCCCAAGCTGTCGGACACGCCCGGCAGCTGCGAGTGGGTCGGCCCGCAGCTGGGCGAGCACAACGGCGCAGTCCTGAGCGAGCTGGGGTACGACACGGCGGCGATTGCACGCCTGCGTGAGGAAGGCGCGATCTGATACGCCATCGGCACAGGCGAAGGCTTGCTCGGTTCGGCCTGGGCGCACAGAAGGCTGGCGGGGGCGTAGCGTCGCCCCCGCCCTGACAAATCGCAGGCAAAAAGAAACCCCGAAGAGTGGGGAGACACTTCGGGGTTAAACGTGGCCTACAACAAGACCAGTACAACAAGCCACAAACACCGGAGCACAATGTTTGCTCTTGCTGTTACGAAATCTGACCGGGCACGCTGTAGGAAGTTTCCATAAATAAACAATTCTTCATGCGCGCACGGCGCCGCGAGTCTGGGCGGCATTGCGCAGCGCGGCGATCACCGACGGTTCCAGCCGCCCTTCGGCGATTTTGATATCGCGCAACAGGCAATCCACCACATCCACCAGCCCGCGCTTGTCCATCAACTGTGCGCGATCGAATTCACGCTCGACCACGATCGCGTCAGCAGGGTTCCTGACAGTCACCAAGCACTCATCCTGCATACCCGCGGTGGTCAACGTCACCTGATAAGGGCTCAGTGCTTCTTCGAGCAATAGGCTGATAATTTCCATCTCGATCACCACTCAATAGTTCGCAAACATTCTTGTAAACGGGAGCTGCATCTTTCCTTAGTGACTGGTTGTGACGTAGGAAAGTTCGCTTTTTTGTTTATGTGGGGTCGCCGGGGGATGACGTCTCCAGCATGCGCTTGCAACATGACAGGCAAAAAACGGCGGCACATAAATGCTTACGCAATGGGCTGCTGTTTTGGGGTTTGCCGGGCGCCAAGGCTGAGGCTGACGCTGAATCCTATACTCGATAAGCGCTGGCCGCGCTGCGGTGCAGACACAAGCGCATGTCAAAAGGCCCATATTGCGAAGGATAAATAGCGATGGCGGAACACAATGAACCGCAGACGTCGACAGACAGAATGCACGCAGAGGTGTCTCGTATTTTTGCCTAGGTGTCACGGATGAATGCCGAGATATCACGCATGAATGCAGAGCAAAACAAACTTCACGCAGAATCGCTGAAGATAACGTGTGAGACGTTCTGGTACCCGGTGGCTATCGCGACAGGCTTCTATGCCGCTGTGGGCACAGTCATCGTGGTCGCGCAGAAACTATTCTCGTAACGCGAGACCGGGCCTGCCAGAAACGAAAACGCCGCTGACCCAAGGCAGGGAAAGCGGCGTTTTTGCATTCGCGATGGGCCTTACAAAGGCTTACCGCGATTGCCATGCTGGCTCACAAACGCCTGCACAACCTTCAGGTCATTGGCCAACACCGTGCAGCGCTCTTCGCGCTCGAACAGGTTTGTGAGATGCGCCGGCAGTTCAAGAGCCTTGCCGACCCCGGCCTGCTCCACCGCTTCCGGAAATTTGACCGGGTGGGCGGTGCCGAGGATCACCATCGGGATATCCAGGCTGCGACGGCATTCGCGGGCGGCCTTTACACCGATGGCGGTGTGCGGGTCGAGCAACTCGCCGGTGTGGGCGTAGACTTCGGCGATGGTTTCGCAGGTCTGCGCATCGTCCACGGCCAGGGAATCGAAGAGCTTGCGGGTTTCGGTCCAGCGCTCTTCATCAACGCTGAAACCACCGCCACTCTTGAATGTGTCCATCAAGCCGGCAATGGCCGCACCGTTGCGACCATGCATGTCGAACAGCAGACGCTCGAAGTTCGACGACACCATGATGTCCATGGACGGCGACAATGTGGCGTGCAGGGTTTCCTTGACATACTGGTTGCCGCTCATGAAGCGGTGCAGGATGTCGTTGCGGTTGGTGGCGACGATCAACTGGTTGATCGGCAGGCCCATGTTACGCGCCAGGTAGCCGGCGAAGATGTCGCCGAAGTTGCCGGTCGGCACCGAGAACGACACCGAACGCGCCGGGCCACCCAGCTGCAGGGCGGCGTGGAAGTAGTAGACGATCTGGGCCATGATCCGCGCCCAGTTGATCGAGTTCACCGCCACCAGACGCGTGCCCTTGAGGAAGCTCTGGTCGGCGAAGCTGTTCTTGACCATTTCCTGGCAGTCATCGAAATTGCCTTCGATGGCGATGTTGTGGATATTTTCGCCGAAGATAGTCGTCATCTGGCGACGCTGCACTTCCGACACGCGCTGGTGTGGATGCAGGATGAAGATGTCGACGTTTTCGCAGTGCTTGCAGCCTTCGATCGCCGCCGAGCCGGTATCACCGGACGTGGCGCCGATGATCACCACACGCTCGCCACGCTTGGCCAGCACGTAGTCCAACAGGCGACCCAGCAATTGCAGAGCAAAGTCCTTGAATGCCAGGGTCGGGCCGTGGAACAGCTCCAGCACCCATTCGTTGCCGTTCAACTGACGCAACGGTGCGATGGCGCTGTGGGAAAACACGCCGTAGGTCTCTTCCAGAATCTTCTTGAAATCGGCATCCGGGATGCTGCCGGTGACGAACGGGCGCATCACCCGAAACGCCAGCTCGTGGTACGGCAGGCCGGCCCACGAAGCAATGTCTTCCTGGGTAAAGCGCGGCAGGTTTTCCGGCACGTACAGGCCGCCGTCGGTGGCGAGCCCCGCCAGCAGGACGTCTTCGAAATTCAGGGCCGGTGCCTGGCCGCGGGTGCTGATGTAGCGCATAGGGGCAAACCTTCGGTTTGGGCTTCAAGCTTCAAGTGACAAGCTTCAAGTTAGAGCAGATCTGCTTCTACTTGAAGCTTGCAGCTTGGCGCTTGCAGCTGAATTAATTCAAATGTTCGACGCGAATCCGGACTACCGGCCCAACTACGCCCTGGAGAGCTTCAAGAGCCTGGATGGCATCGTTGATGTGTTGTTCCAGCACACGGTGGGTCAGCAGGATCATTGGCACCTGGCCATTTTGCTCCTCGACTTCCTTCTGCATGATCGATTCGATGTTGATGCCGCGCTCCGACAGGATGCTGGCCACCTGAGCCAATACGCCAGGGTGATCCTGAGCCTGGATGCGCAGGTAGTAGGCACTTTCGCAGGCTTCGATCGGCAGGATCGGATGGGCGGAGAGCGAGTCCGGCTGGAAGGCCAGGTGCGGCACGCGGTTTTCCGGGTCGCTGGTCATGGCGCGAACCACGTCCACCAGATCGGCGATCACCGACGAAGCAGTCGGCTCCATGCCGGCGCCGGCGCCGTAGAACAGGGTCGAGCCGGCGGCGTCGCCGTTGACCATCACAGCGTTCATCACGCCATTGACGTTGGCGATCAGGCGGTCGGCCGGGATCAGCGTCGGGTGCACACGCAACTCGATACCCGCCGGCGTGCTGCGGGCCACGCCCAGGTGCTTGATGCGATAGCCCAGGGCTTCGGCGTAGTTGACGTCGGCGGTGGTCAGCTTGGTGATGCCTTCGGTGTAGGCCTTGTCGAATTGCAGCGGGATACCAAAGGCGATGGACGCCAGGATGGTCAGCTTGTGCGCCGCGTCGATGCCTTCCACGTCAAACGTCGGGTCGGCTTCGGCGTAGCCCAGGGCCTGGGCCTCGGCGAGCACGTCTTCGAAGGTGCGGCCCTTCTCGCGCATTTCGGTGAGGATAAAGTTACCGGTGCCGTTGATGATACCGGCCACCCAGTTGATACGGTTGGCGGACAGGCCTTCACGGATCGCCTTGATCACCGGGATACCGCCGGCTACCGCGGCTTCGAACGCCACGATCACGCCCTTCTCGCGGGCTTTGGCAAAGATCTCGTTGCCATGCACGGCAATCAGCGCCTTGTTGGCGGTGACCACATGCTTGCCGTTCTCGATGGCCTTGAGCACCAGTTCGCGGGCCACGGTGTAGCCACCCACCAGTTCGATGACGATATCGATCTCGGGGTTGGTGGCCACGGCGAAGACATCGTGGGTAATCGCAATACCGGTCGTTTGGAACTGAGGCTTTGGCGAACGCGTGGCAATTTGTGCCACTTCAATTCCACGCCCTGCACGGCGCGAAATTTCTTCAGCGTTACGCTGAAGAACGTTGAAGGTACCGCCACCGACGGTCCCTAACCCACAGATGCCTACTTTGACCGGTTTCACTGAAGAACTCCCCATGAAACGGCCGACGCTAGGTCGGCCGTGGAAAACAGCCGCACAACCGCGGCTTTCAATTAATGGCCCGCCGACTTATCCGCGGGCCATGATCGTCAAAGGTTCGACGATGCTGGTTTATTTGGCACTCAGCGCCAGTTTGGCAACTTGTGGCGCCGGCTGGTAGCCCGGAATCACTTGGCCGTCTGCCAATACGATGGCCGGCGTGCCGTTCACACCGATGGACTGGCCGAGGGCGAACTGCTTGGAAACCGGATTGGCGCATTTAGCGGCCTTGATTTCCTTGCCGTCGACCATCTTGTCCATGGCGGCCTTCTTGTCGGCCGAACACCATACAGCCTGCAACTGCTCGTCACCCGGCGAACCCAGGCCCTGGCGCGGGAACGCTACATAGCGCACTTCCACGCCCAGCTTGTTCAGCGCAGGCACTTCGGCGTGCAGCTTGTGGCAATACGGGCAGGTGGTGTCGGTGAACACGGTGATGTGGGTCTTGGTTTCGCCAACCGCCGGGTACACCACGGTTTCAGCCACAGGAATGCCATTGATCAGCTTGGACACACCCAGGCGCTCGGCCTTCTCGGTCAGATTGACCGGCTTGCCGTCCTTGAGCTGGAACAGGTAGCCCTGGACGATGTACTGACCGTCGGCACTGGCATACAGCACGCGGCTGCCCTTGAGCTTGACCTCATACAGGCCGGCCATGGGGCTGGCGCTGATGCTTTCGATCGGGGTGTCGAGCTGCAGGTTGGCCAGGCTCTTGCGAATGGTCTGTTCGGCCGCGTCATCCGCGACGACAAAGGTGGAAACCAACGCAATCGCTGCGGCGGCAATAATCTGGGTCAAGCGCATGGAAACTCCTGAAGGCAGACGCAGGGACGGGAAGGAGCGCCGGTCTGGAAACACGGGCCTGTGCCGTCCCCTTTGCTAACCGGCAAAGCCTACCACAGTTGGGCCGCAGGGCAGCCCGTGGCGGGACAAATTGGCGGTTTTCACCCACGCGGATGGTGCTTGGCGTGCAGATCCTGCAACCGTGCGCGCGCTACATGGGTATAAATCTGGGTTGTGGATAAGTCGCTGTGTCCGAGCAGCATCTGCACCACGCGCAAATCCGCGCCATGGTTGAGCAAATGGGTGGCGAAAGCATGACGCAACGTGTGCGGCGACAGGGTCTTGCCGATCCCGGCGACCTTGGCCTGATGCTTGATGCGATGCCAGAAGGTCTGGCGCGTCATCTGCTCGCCGCGCTGGCTGGGGAACAGCACATCGCTGGGGCGCCCGCCGAGCAATTCGCTGCGACCATCGCGCATATAGCGCTCAACCCACACAATCGCCTCCTCTCCCATCGGCACCAGCCGCTCCTTGCTGCCCTTGCCCATTACCCGCAGTACGCCCTGGCGCAGGTTGACCTGCTCCAGGGTCAGGCTGATCAGTTCGGTCACCCGCAGGCCGCAGGCGTACAGCACTTCCAGCATGGCGCGATCGCGCTGGCCGATGGCTTCGCTGAGGTCGGGGGCATTGAGCAAAGCGTCGACGTCGGCTTCCGACAGGGATTTAGGCAGCGGCCGGCCCAACTGTGGCATCTCGATTTGCAGCGTCGGGTCGAGGCTGATGAGTTTTTCGCGTAGCAGATAGCGATAAAAGCCACGCACACCCGAGAGGAATCGGGCAGTGGAACGGGGTTTGTAGTTTTGCTCCAGGCGCCAGGCCAGATGATCGAGGATCAGCTCACGACCCGCATTAATCAGTTCGAGGTTTTTATCCTGCAACCAGCCGTTGAACAAGGCCAGGTCGCTGCGATAGGCCTGGCGCGTGTTATCCGACAAGCCTTTCTCCAGCCAAAGGGCGTCGAGGAAGCGGTCGATCAAAGGGTGGTCAATGGCAGGCATGGGAGCTCGAACAGGTAAATAGCGGAAGGGTAGATCCTAGCGCGGACCTTAAATCGCGGGCACAAAAAAGCAGCCCGTAGGCTGCTTTTTTCTGCATCGGAAGCTGGGCTTAAGCCAGTTTTTCCTTGATGCGAGCTGCTTTACCGGACAGGTCACGCAGGTAGTACAGCTTGGCTTTACGTACGTCACCGCGACGCTTAACGGCCATGCTGTCGATCTGCGGGCTGTAGGTCTGGAAAGTACGCTCTACGCCAACACCGTTGGAGATTTTACGAACAGTGAAAGCACTGTTCACACCACGGTTACGCTTGGCGATTACCACGCCTTCGAACGCTTGCAGACGCGAACGGTCGCCTTCCTTCACTTTCACCTGAACGACAATGGTGTCGCCCGGGGCAAAGGTAGGGATCTCTTTGGTCATCTGCTCTGCTTCGAGTGCAAGGATGATTTTGTTAGTCATGCTGTGCTCCTAAGGTAAGTCATTGGACCTACCATCGATACGTTGTTAACTATCGTCCCGCGCGAGGATGTATTCCTCGAGCAGCTTCTTCTCTTCTCCAGAAAGCGAGCGGCTTTCCAGAAGATCGGCGCGTCGTTCATAGGTCCGACCAAGGGACTGCTGTAAACGCCAACGCCGGATGTGTGCGTGATTGCCACTTAGCAATACGTCGGGAACACGCTGATCCGCATACACCTCCGGACGGGTGTAGTGCGGGCAATCCAGCAAACCATCCGTGAAGGAATCTTCCTCCGCAGAGTCCGCATGCCCTAAAGCTCCAGGCAGCAGTCGTGTAACCGCATCTATCAGGACCATCGCCGGCAGCTCGCCACCAGACAGGACATAGTCCCCAATCGACCACTCTTCATCGACATGAGCTTCAATAAAACGCTCGTCAATGCCTTCATAGCGACCGGCAATCAGGATCAGTGCGTCCTCATTCGCCAGTTCGCGTACCGCCGCCTGTTTCAGCTGACGGCCTTGAGGGGACAGGTAAATCACCTTCGCCTTCTCCCCGGCGGCTGCCTTGGCCCGAACCAACGCATCTTCCAGGGGCTTGATCTTCATCACCATGCCCGGGCCACCGCCAAATGGGCGATCGTCCACAGTGTGATGTCGATCCGTCGTGTAGTCTCGCGGGTTCCAACAGGTGAGCTGCAGCAGCCCCTGTTTCACCGCCCGACTGGTGATGCCGTACTCGCTGATGGCGGAAAACATCTCGGGAAACAAACTGATCACTTCAATGCGCAAATTAGCCACGCTTAGAAGTCCGCGTCCCATTCCACCTTCATCTCGCCCGCTGCCAGGTCGACGGCCAACACGCATTGCTCGGTATAGGGCAACAGGCGTTCGCGATCATCCAGGCTGCCAGCGCAAGGCTTGACCACCATTACATCATTGGCGCCGGTTTCCAGAAGATGATCGATTTTCCCGAGCAGTTGCCCCAGTTGATCAATAACCTTCAGACCTTCCAGCTGGTACCAGTAGTACTCGCCGTCGGTCAATTCAGGGAACAGGTTGCGCGGCACGCAGATCTCATAACCGGCCAGAAGACGAGCTTCTTCACGATCATCAAGACCCTTGAGCTTTGCGACCAGGAACTTATCGCTCCCGCGTCCACTGACCAGCTCGACCTGTTTCACGCTGCCTTCGCGCTTGAGCGTCCAGGTTTTGTACTGCAACAGGTTTTCAGTCGGATCAGTAAAGGAATACACCTTCACTTCGCCGCGAACGCCATGAACAGAGTAGATCTTGCCGATAACGATCAAATCATCAGCAACCGCTGGCGTCGCGTTCATATTGCTCAGGCTGCGGCCTTAGCCGAGTCCTTCAACAACTTGGCAACACGCTCAGAAGGCTGTGCACCAACGCTCAGCCAGTAGGCTACGCGCTCTTGGTTCACGGACAGGCGGACTTCTTGACCACGAGCGATCGGGTTGAAGAAGCCAACTTGTTCCTTGTGAGAGCCGTCACGTGGGTTGCGGCTGTCAGTTACGGTCAAGTGGTAAAACGGGCGCTTTTTGGAGCCGCCAAGGGCAAGACGGATTGTTAGCATGTGAACATCGTTCCTGTAGTCGGTGCTGCAAATCTAAATGCACAGCGGGCATAGGTGCCCGAAAGGCCGCATATTCTAAGGAATATCCCGACTTTTGCAAATGTCTTTTTCCGGCGCCTATGGCCGTGACACTCAGATCTGCTGGAGAGCCGTCGCTTAAAACGGCAGGTCAGCGCCCGCCAACGGCGGGTTTGCTGGAGATCCCACATCCCTGTGGGTCGGAGCAAGAGCAAGCCCTTGCTCGAATTCTTTACATCTTGGGCATGCCGCCGCCGGGCAACATACCGCCCATGCCGCGCATCATCTTGGCCATTCCACCCTTGGCGGAGAATTTCTTCATCATTTTCTGCATCTGCTTGTGTTGCTTGATCAAGCGGCCGATGTCCTGCACCTGGGTGCCGGAACCCATGGCGATCCGACGTTTGCGCGAACCGCTGATCAGCTCAGGGTCACGGCGCTCGGCCGGGGTCATGGAATTGATGATGGCTTCCATCTGCTTGAATTGCTTTTCGGCCGCGCCCTGGGCGTTGCCCATTTGGGCCAGGTTCACACCGCCGATGTTCGGCAGCTTGTCCATCAGGCCGCCGAGGCCGCCCATGTTCTTCATTTGCTGCAGCTGGTCGCGGAAGTCTTCGAGATCGAAGCCCTTGCCCTTCTTCAGCTTCTTGGCGAGCTTGTCGGCCTTGTCCTTGTCGAGAGTGGCTTCGGCCTGCTCGATCAAGCTGAGTACGTCGCCCATGCCGAGGATGCGCGAGGCGATACGCTCAGGGTGGAACGGTTCGAGCGCTTCGCTCTTTTCGCCCATACCGATGAACTTGATCGGCTTGCCGGTGATGGCGCGCACCGACAGCGCGGCACCGCCACGGGCGTCACCGTCGACCTTGGTCAGGATCACACCGGTCAGGGGCAGCGCGTCGCCGAAGGCCTTGGCGGTGTTGGCCGCATCCTGGCCGGTCATGGCATCGACCACGAACAGGGTCTCAACCGGATTGATCGCGGCATGCAGCGCCTTGATCTCGCCCATCATCTCTTCATCGATGTGCAGGCGACCGGCGGTATCGACGATGACCACGTCGATGAATTTCAGGCGTGCTTCTTTAATAGCCGCGTTGGCGATGTCGACCGGCTTCTGGCTCAGGTCCGACGGAAAAAAGGTCACCCCCACTTCGCCCGCAAGCATTTCCAACTGCTTGATGGCCGCCGGACGGTAGACGTCGGCCGACACGACCATTACCGATTTCTTCTTGCGCTCTTTGAGGAAGCGCGCCAGCTTGCCGGCGGTGGTGGTCTTGCCCGCACCCTGCAGACCGGCCATCAGCACGACGGCCGGTGGCACGGCGCTGAGGTTCAGGTCTTCGTTGGCCGCACCCATCAGGCTTTCGAGTTCGGCCTGGACGATCTTCACGAATGCCTGGCCCGGCGTCAGGCTGCGGGACACTTCAGTGCCGACCGCTCGCTCCTTGACCGAGTTGACGAAGTCCTTGACCACAGGCAAGGCAACGTCGGCTTCCAGCAGCGCCATGCGCACTTCGCGCAGGGTGTCTTTAATATTGTCCTCGGTCAGCTTGGCCTTGCCGGTAACGTGGCGCAGCGTCTGCGAGAGACGGTCAGTCAAGTTTTCAAACATGCGCGATCCTTTCAGGCCCTATTCAACGAAGTGCGTTGTAGACCGAGGTAATGGCGGCCCAGGCTGTGGTAAATCGCTGTTAAAAACAGCGCTCGGCGAGCCTGCGGCGTGGGCAGGTCGCGGATTATAGCGAAGACTGCGTCCATGCACACCCGCTGTCTGGCCCGGGAGTCTTTCGTGGAGCGCAGGTGTGTGCCAAACTCAGCGCCTTTCGGGCTTGCCTATCAGGATTTATGCTCCCTTTGCCACCCAGTTTGCTACCCAGTCTCGCCGCCGCCCTGCTGTACGCCGCTGCGACCCTCTACCAGGGCACTCGCCTGGCCCAATGCGCCAAGGCCGACAAGCGCCTGCTGGTCGGCCTGGGCGTCCTCGCCCTGCTGGCACACGCCGCGAGCCTGTTCACCCACCTGTTGACGCCGGTCGGCCTGGCCCTGGATTTTTTCAGCGCCGCCAGCCTGATCGCCGCCGCGGTGATTGCCCTGACGCTGCTCGCCTGCTCCCGCATCCCGGTGGAAAACCTGCTGGTCCTGTTATTCCCGCTGGGCATGCTCACCGTACTGCTGGCACAGTTCGCCCCTACCGGCACCGTGCAGGTCATCGACGAAGAGCCGGGCATGCTCGCCCACATCCTGCTGTCGATCCTCGCGTACGGCATGTTTACCATCGCGGTATTCCAGTCCCTGCTCCTGCTGCTGCAGGACCACCAGCTCAAGCACAAACACCCGCTGGGCCTGATCAAGAACTTCCCGCCGCTGCAGACCATGGAGAGCCTGCTGTTCGGCTTCCTGTGGGCCGGCTGGACCCTGCTGTCGCTGTCGTTGATATCCGGCTGGGTATTCGTCGAGAACCTGTTCGCCCAGCATCTGGTGCACAAAACCCTGCTGGCATGCCTGGCGTGGGTGGTGTTCAGCGTACTGCTGTGGGGCCGTAACCGCCTCGGCTGGCGCGGACACAAGGCGATCCGCTGGACCCTGGCCGGCTTCTGCCTGCTGATGCTGGCCTATTTCGGCAGCAAGCTGGTTCGCGAATACATCCTGCATATCTGACGGGCAGCGATCATGGACAATTTGCCCCTGGGGCCGATGCTCGCGGTAATCGCCCTGCTGGTGTTATGGGCCGGGCTGTTTACCGCCATTGAAGCCGCCCAGCAGCACTTGCTGGCGCTGCGCCCCGGCACGCGCCAGGGCGACAAGGCCGCTGCCCGGCTGAATTTCCCGCGCAACAGTCTGATCCTCTGCAATACGCTGTGCCGTGGCGTGGTGGTGATCCTGTGCACCTTGCCGGCGATCCATGCCTGGGCGGAAAACGGCCCCTGGCTGGGCTGGCTGGTGTCCTGCGCGACCCTGCTGGTGCTGGCCGACTACCTGCCCCGCGCCCTGGCCACCCGCTATCCCCAGGCTGTACTCGGCTTTGGCAATACGCTGTTGGGCGTGCCCCTGAAAATCGTTTATCCGTTGGCCTGGCTGCTCAATGGCATCAGCCTGCTGCTGCTGCGCCCTTTCGCGCGCAAGACCGGCACGGTGAAAAACAGCGATGAGCCGTTGCCCGATCACGACGACGAACCCGCGCCTGAGGCGGACGAAGGCCGCTCCCACGGCATGCCCGGCATACACGCGCTGGACAACATCACGGTCAATGACATCCTGGTGCCGCGCAGCGAGGTCGACGGCATTAACCTGGATGACACCGTCGAAGAGATCATCGAACAACTGCGTACATCCAAGCGCACGCGCCTGCCGGTGTTCCACAGCGATATCAACCAAGTGCAGGCTGTATTGAACACGCGCCAGATCCAGCACCTGCTGCCCGACGCCAGCCTGACCAAGGAAGCCTTGCTCGCGGCCTGCCACGAACCCTACTTCGTGCCGGAAAGCACGCCGCTGCAATTGCAGCTGCTGAACTTCCACAAGCAACAGCGCCGCCTGGGCATGGTGGTGGACGAATACGGTGAAGTGCTGGGGATTGTCACGCTGGAAGATATTCTCGAAGAAATCGTCGGCGAATTCGAAAGCGAGCAAGGCATGGACAACCCGCACATCCAGGCCCAGCCGGACGGTCGCTATATCATCGACGGCGCCGCTTCTATTCGTGAACTGAACAAGAGCCTGAGCTGGCACTTGCCCAGCGACGGCCCCAAGACCCTCAACGGTCTGGTGACCGAGGCGCTGGAAACCATTCCTGACTGCGCGGTATGCCTGAAAATCGGCCGCTATCGTCTGGAAATCCTCGAGACCGAGGATAACCGGGTGGCCAAGGTGCTGATCTGGCATACCAGCCGGGTACCGGTCGCCGCGTAAGCACCTGACAGCAAACAGCTGCGATGTGGGAGGATCTTGCCAGCTCCCACATTTAGATTTGCGGTGTGTCGGCTCTTGTTGTAATTCCAGACCCCTTCCTATAATCCCTGCGGCTTACCCAAGCTTCGCCCGACCGCGTGCAACCCTGATCCATGGGTGTTCGACCAATAATAATCCGCGTCCAAAACGCGCAACGACCGTCAGGGATACCACCATGAGCACCACCTATAACGAGGCCGCAACCGCCGCCCCGAGCAACTCGACCGCGCGGGTTGCGACCGCGAGCATCGTCGGCACCGCCATCGAGTTCTACGATTTCTATATCTACGCCACCGCCGCGGCATTGGTGATCGGCCCGGTGTTCTTCCCGCAGAGCTCCGGCACCGCGCAGATGCTGGCGTCGTTCCTCACCTTCGGTATCGCCTTTATCGCCCGCCCGCTGGGCTCTGCGCTGTTTGGCCATTTCGGCGACCGCATTGGCCGCAAGTCGACACTGGTGGCGTCGTTGTTGCTGATGGGCGTCTGTACCACGCTGATTGGTTTGCTGCCCGGCTACGACAGCATTGGCGCCTGGGCGCCGATCCTGTTGTGTGTGCTGCGTTTCGGCCAGGGCCTGGGCCTTGGCGGGGAATGGGGTGGCGCGGCGCTGCTGGCGACCGAGAATGCGCCCAAGGGCAAACGGGCCTGGTTCGGCATGTTCCCGCAACTGGGGCCTTCGATCGGCTTTCTGGCGGCCAATGGCTTGTTCCTGATCCTGGCCATGAGCCTGAACGACGAACAGTTCCGCAGTTGGGGCTGGCGCATTCCGTTCATCCTCAGCGCCGCGCTGGTGATGATCGGCCTGTATGCGCGTCTGAAGCTGCATGAAACCCCGGTGTTCGCCAAGGCGGTGGCCAAGGAAGCACCGGTGAAGGTGCCGCTGGTAGAACTGTTCAGCCAGCATTGGCTGCCGGTGTTGCTGGGCGCCGCGTCGATGGTGGTGTGTTATGCACTGTTCTATATCACCACGGCGTTTTCCCTGAGCTACGGCGTTTCAACCTTGGGCTACAGCCGCGAAACCTTCCTTGGCCTGCTGTGCTTTGCGGTGCTGTTCATGGGATTGGCCACGCCCATCGCCGCATTGGCCAGCGACCGTTACGGGCGTAAACCCGTGCTGATCGTCGGTGCGATCCTGGCGATTCTGTCCGGTTTCACCATGGAGCCGCTGCTGACCCATGGTTCCACCTGGGCCGTGGCGCTGTTCCTGGCGCTGGAACTGTTCCTGATGGGCGTGACCTTCGCCCCGATGGGTGCGCTGTTGCCGGAGCTGTTCCCGACCCGCGTGCGTTATACCGGAGCTTCGGCGGCGTATAACCTGGGCGGCATCGTTGGCGCATCGGCCGCGCCATTCTTCGCGACCAAGCTGGTGGCGATGGGCGGGCTGAGTTATGTGGGTGGGTATGTGTCGGCGGCAGCGTTGCTCAGCTTGATCGCCGTGCTGTGCCTGAAGGAGACGCGGGATAACGATTTGAACAGGGTGGCCTGAAACCTGATCGTTCCCGCGCTCCGCGTGGGAATGCAGCCCAGGACGCTCCGCGTCCCAGCGTGACGCAGAGCGTCACAAGAGACATTCCCACGCAGAGCGTGGGAACGATGTGCGTCAAGGTGGCGTGATGGGCCGCTATCGGGGGCAAGCCCCCTCCCACTTTGATTTGTGAATACAGTCAAATGTGGGAGGGGGCTTGCCCCCGATGCTTTTAGAGTTCTACGACAACCGCTTTAGAAGCACGGGTAGCCTTGGCCCGAGCCGCTTCAATCGACTCATCCCGCGCCAACGCCACGCCCATGCGGCGCTGGCCGTTCACTTCAGGCTTACCAAACAGACGCAACGCCGTGTCCGGCTCGCTCAACGCGGCGCCGAGGTTGGCGAACGCGGTCTGGGTCGACTGCCCTTCCACCAGGATCACCGCCGACGCCGAAGGCCCGAACTGGCGGATCAGCGGGATCGGCAGCCCGAGAATCGCGCGTGCATGCAGGGCGAACTGCGACAGGTCCTGGGAAATCAGGGTCACCAGGCCGGTGTCATGCGGGCGCGGCGACACTTCGCTGAACCACACCTGATCGCCTTTGATGAACAGCTCCACGCCGAACAGGCCACGCCCGCCCAAGGCCTCGGTCACGGCCTTGGCCACGCGCTCGGATTCGGCCAGGGCAATCGGGCTCATGGCCTGTGGCTGCCAGGATTCCTGATAGTCGCCCTTTTCCTGGCGATGGCCGACCGGCGCGCAGAACGTGGTGCCGCCGATGTGGCGCACGGTCAGCAGGGTGATTTCATAGTCGAAATCGATAAAGCCCTCAATGATCACCCGGCCCTTGCCGGCACGCCCGCCCTCCTGAGCGTAGTCCCAGGCCTTCTGCACGTCGTCGGCGCTGCGCAGCAGGCTCTGGCCCTTGCCCGACGAACTCATCACCGGCTTGACCACGCACGGGAAGCCCAGGTCATGGACGGCCTTGCTGTAGTCTTCGAAGGTGTCGGCGAAGTGGTACGGCGAGGTCGGCAGGTCCAGTTCTTCCGCGGCCAGGCGACGGATGCCTTCACGGTTCATGGTCAGCGACGTGGCGCGCGCGGTCGGGATCACGGTGAAGCCTTCGGCCTCCAGTTCCACCAGGGTGGCGGTGGCGATGGCTTCGATTTCCGGCACGATGAAGTGCGGTTTTTCCGCTTCGATCACCGCACGCAGGGCGGCGCCGTCGAGCATGTTGATCACATGGCTGCGATGGGCCACCTGCATGGCCGGCGCATTGGCGTAACGATCCACGGCAATCACTTCAACGCCCAGGCGTTGCAGTTCGATTACCACTTCCTTGCCCAGCTCACCGCAGCCACACAGCAAAACGCGGGTCGCGGTCGGCGACAATGGAGTTCCGATTCGGGTCATCTCAGGTCCTCAGGGGAGCGGATCATGGGGAGAAAGGCCGGCATTTTACATGAACTGTAAAAATTGGCCTCAGTTGGCGACAGCCCGTTTGCGCAGGCGCCAGGCCATGATCAGCCACACCGCCGTGACCCCGGCGAATTTCGACACGAGCGCGGTGCCTGCCACCATCGGGGTCAGCGCGCCGATCAGGCCGAAGAAGATAAACGTATCGAGGGGAATGCTCAGCGCCGAACTTATCCACAGGCGGTCGTGCAACGGGCGCTTGGTGATGCTGAACACCAGCCAGTCGATGCACTCGGACACCGCGAACGCCGTGGCGCTGGCCAGGGCGATGGACGGGTCGGAGGTGATATACGACAGCACCAGCGCCGCCAGCATGGCAATGATCGCACCGTGGCCGAAGCGGGTTTGCACCATGTCGCGCAGGATAAACACCAGGCCACCCCAGGCGGACCAGATCACATCCAGGTGCGGGGCGGTGGAGAAGGCGAAGTTGATCAGCACGACGCTGCTGATGTAGGCGATCAGGAAGAGCATGGCGGGATGGGCCCTGTGTATAAGGGGCACAGGGTACTTCACATTAAGACATATGTCGTCTGGGGGGCCTTATCGGGGGCAATGGTTCAGGCGCCGGATTTACCAGAAGCCATAAACACCCACCCACTCGCCAAGGCCCGCTCATGGCACAACCCCAACACTACCCGACGCTCGGCATTATCCATGCGACTCCAGCGTGTGATTTCATCCACGGTGCGCTGGCAGCCGGTACAGATGTCATCATCATCCAGCGCGCAAATGCTCACGCAGGGCGATGCAACAGGTCGTTCAACTGCACTCATTCTTCCTGCTCAGCCAGATCACGGGCATAACGCTGCGAATTGTGTACATAGTGCGCGGCACTGGCCTCGAGCATCCTCTTCTGCGCCTCGGTCAATTCACGCACCACTTTGCCCGGCGAGCCCATCACCAGTGAACCATCGGGGATCTCCTTGCCTTCGCCAATCAGCGAATTGGCGCCGATAATGCAATGCTTGCCGATCTTCGCGCCGTTGAGCACCACGGCATTGATGCCGATCAGGCTGTAATCGCCAACGGTGCAGCCATGCAACATCGCGTTATGGCCGATGGTAACGCCGGTACCCAGGGTCAGCGGGTAGCCCATGTCGGTGTGCATCACGCTGCCGTCCTGCACGTTGCTGTTCCTGCCGATCAGGATCAGTTCGTTGTCGCCGCGCAATACCGCGTTGAACCAGACGTTGGCGCCCTCCTCCAGCTTGACCTTGCCCACCAGCGTGGCATTGGGCGCGACCCAACTGCTGGGATGCGTCTCGACGTGGGCTTCGCCCAGGCGGTATTTCATGGTTATTCCTCACGGCGGGCCATTCGTTCGATGGCTTAGCGATTAATAAAGCTCTTGGGTGGATTGTGCAGGCTGATCTGCGCGTCGTCATAGAGCACGTTGATCAGCTCGACGATCATGATTGCCGTCAACCCCCAGATTTTGTACTCGCCATAACGATAGCTGGGCACATACCAACTACGGCCTTGGTAGTCGATCCTGTGGGTATGTTCGCGCGGGTCCTGTCGGAAAAAATCCAAGGGTACGCTGAAGACAGCGGCAATCTCGGCATCGTTGGCCAGGTACTCGACGTAGTCGGGGATGACACCGACATAAGGCGTGACACGAATGCCATGCAGTGAGATCAGTGGACTCAGGGGGCCGATAATTTCCACCAGGCCCGGTGCCAGGCCGATTTCTTCCTCAGCTTCGCGCAGGGCGGTGAAGATCAGGTCCGGGTCTTCGGGGTCACGGCGCCCACCGGGAAAGGCCACTTCGCCACCGTGGGTCGACAGGCCGCTGGCGCGCAGGGTCAGGATCAGCTCAGGTTCGTCACTGCGGGTGATCGGCACCAGCACCGCCGCTTCAGGGAAACGCCCGTCAGTCTCCAGCGTATGCGGCGTGTGATTGCTTACCCGGCGAAGTAGCTCGTCCAGCATGAGTCATCTCGATCTGTTGGCTACCTGGCATCATGCACCAAAGCGCGCGGGCGCCCAAGCCCAAACCGGAGCGGTGTCGCTAAACGACAACTTGCAGGAACGCCTGGCCCCAAGCCAAGATGGACGCACTCTCCAGGAACCCCAGCATGAAATTCTGCAGCCAGTGCGGTAAACCGGTGACCCAACGCATTCCCGATGGCGACGCGCGCCTTCGCTATGTGTGCGATCACTGCTCGACCATTCATTATCAGAACCCCAATATCGTCGCCGGCACCGTGCCGGTGTGGGGCGACCACGTGCTGTTGTGCCGCCGCGCCATCGAGCCGCGCCTGGGTTACTGGACCCTGCCGGCCGGCTTCATGGAAAACGGCGAAACGGTGGAACAGGCCGCCATGCGCGAAACCCTGGAAGAAGCCTGTGCCCGCGTGCGCAACTTGAGCCTCTACACGTTGATCAACGTGCCGCACATCAGCCAGGTGCATATTTTCTACCGCGCCGAGCTGATCGACCTCGACTTCGCCGCAGGTGCCGAGAGCCTGGAAGTGAAGCTGTTCGCCGAAGCCGACATCCCTTGGTCCGAGCTGGCTTTCCGCACGGTCGGGCGTACCTTAGAATGCTTCTTCGCTGACCGCAGGCAACAGGCCTACCCGGTACGCAGCGAATCGGTGCCGCCACTCGCCAAGCCCGCCCAATAACAAACCGGCAGACGGCCTTCAAAGGGAAATCGTTTCAATGCGTTGGTTGCTTGCTTTGCTCTGCCTGTCGTTCGCCGCGTTGTCGTCAGCCTCCACCCTGGAAACCCTGGGCGGCAAGCCGGTCGAGAAAGTCCTGGTACTCAAGTCCGCCCATCAGTTGCAACTGATCAACGACGGCAAGCCGCTCAAGACCTATCGCATCTCCCTGGGCAAGAACCCCAAAGGCCCCAAGCTGATCGAAGGCGATCGCCGCACACCCGAAGGCCTGTATTGGATCGACTGGCGCAAGACCAGTGAGCGCTTCAACCTGGCCATGCACATCTCCTACCCTAATATCAGCGATGCCGCACGCGCACGCCGCGAAGGCGTCAAGCCCGGCAGCATGATCATGATCCACGGCACCCCCGACACCGAGGACTACCCGGAACAGTGGTTCCACACCCTGGACTGGACCGACGGCTGCATCGGTATGCGCAATGTGGACATGCGCGAAGTCTGGAACCTGGTCAAGGATGGCACGCTGATCGAGATCCGGCCGTAATCGTCGACCACTCGTAAAATAATTCGAAAAAAAAACCTCCCCCGACAATGCCCGCCGGTGAATACCAGTTCACCGCGCCGGCTACGCCGTTATGCACGCGCGGAAGACCTCTCTAATACCACTTGAAACCAGGCACCTGAACAGAGCCCTGACAGCCCTGTACGCACTGTTCTGGTGGCATTGACATGGTATTTAAGTGGTATTAGTTTTCGGCCATTACCGGGCGACAACACTCCAATAACGCATCGGAAACCTGACAGATGAATCCCATCCTGGCCCTGCGCCCCGACGACAAACAATCCACGCCGCTGTATCTGCAATTGGCGCGTAAGCTGGAAGCCGCGATCCATGCCGGCGAGTGGAAATCCGAACAGGCGTTGCCCTCGGAACGGGCACTCAGTGACCAGTTGAACATCTCGCGGGTCACGGCCCGCAAGGCACTCGAGGTGCTGTTTGCCCAAGGCCTGATCCGCCGCAGCCAAGGCTCCGGGACCTTTATCACGCCACGCCTGGAACAGCCGCTGTCGCGCCTCTCGGGGTTCAGCGAGATGTTGCGTCTCAAGGGCTTTGTGCCCAGCTCCCAATGGCTGGAGCGCGACATCACCCAGCCAACCCACGAAGAGCTGATCCGCCTGGCCTTGTCGCCCACCGACAAAGTGGCGCGCCTCAAGCGGCTGCGCAAGGCTGACGACACGGTGATGGCAATTGAAATGACCACAATGCCTGCCTCGGTTCTTCCACAGCCGCAAGCCATCGGCAACTCGCTCTACGAGTACCTGGAAAGCATCGGCAAACCCATCATGCGCGCGCTGCAGCACATTCAGGCGATCAACGCCTCGGACGAATTCGCCGCGCTGGTGGGCATCGCTCCAGGCACCGCCATGTTGCTGATGACCCGCGTGGGTTACACCGCCGACAACACACCGATAGAAATCACCGACACCTACTGCCGCAACGACTACTACGACTTCGTAGCGGAGCTGCGCAGATACGACTTTGCCGCCGAGCTGCGGCCTTAGAGAACTGCCATGTCCGAAGACAATATCCTCACGCCCGACGGTTGGATTCGTGGCCGCCTGGCGCATGCACATGGCAAGGTGACCGCCATTGAAGGCACGCCCTGCGACCCGGCCGACAACGATCTGCCCTACCTGCTACCGGGCTTTATCGACCTGCATGTGCACGGCGGTGGCGGCAAGGACATCATGCAAGGCACCTGCGCCTTCCAGACGATCACCCGCACCCATGTGCGCTTCGGCACCACGTCGCTGCTGGCCACCACCATGACCGCGCCGGTGGACGAGATCTCCCGCGTACTGGGCCAGCTCGGCACTTTCTGCGAGCAGCGCCCCGCCGGCTGCGCACGTGTACTCGGCGTGCACCTGGAAGGGCCCTACATCAATCCGGGAAAACTCGGCGCCCAACCTAATTTCGCCCACACCGCCTTGATGGAGGAAGTCGAGGCCTATCTGCGCCTGGCGCCGATCCGAGTGATCACCATCGCACCGGAAATCGCCGGCCACGATGCGTTGATCCGCGCCCTCAGCGAACGCGGCGTACGCATGCAGATCGGCCATACCCTGGGCAGCTATGAAGAAGGCGTCGCCGCCCTCGCCGCTGGTGCCACCAGTTTCACCCACTTGTACAACGCTATGAGCCCGCTGCATCACCGCGAGCCCGGGATCGTCGGCGCCGCACTGGCCCATGCCAAGTACGCCGAGCTGATCCCGGACCTGCTTCATGTGCACCCAGGCGCCATCCGTGTGGCGTTGCGCTCGATCCCATGCCTGTACTGCGTCACCGACTCCACCGCCGCCGCCGGCATGCCCGACGGCGAATACAAGCTGGGCAGCCACACCGTGACCAAATGCCTGGGCGGCGTGCGCCTGGCCGACGGCACCCTGGCGGGCAGCACGCTGACCATGGACCAGGCGCTGCGCAACCTGGTGAAGATCGGCCTGCCCATCAGCGAAGCCTCTCAACGCCTGTCGCAATTTCCGGCGGACTACCTGGGCCTGGAAGAACGCGGCCGCCTGCAACCCGGCAGCTATGCCGACTGCGTGCGCCTGGACCGCTCCCTGCACCTCACTGACGTAATGGTCGAAGGAGACACCGTTGACTTCAAAAATGCTTGAAGAGGCCCTCGCCTCCGCTGACGCGGTCGCCGCGCAACTGCAACGCCTGGGCCCGCCGCTGGAAGAAATCGCCGGCCGCTTGCGCCGCCAGCCGCCGCAGGTGGCGATGACCATCGCCCGTGGCAGTTCGGACCACGCCGCCAGCTACTTCGCCTACCTGGCCATGCAGCATGTGGGGATTCCGGTGGCGTCGTTGCCGATGTCGGTGGTCACGTTGCTGCAAGCGCCGTTGAAGGTCAGCGGCCAGGTAGCGTTCGGGTTCTCGCAGTCCGGCCAAAGTCCGGACCTGGTGGACAGCCTGCGCCTGCTGCGCAAGCGCGGTGCGTTGAGCATCTCGTTGGTCAACGCTGAAGCGTCACCGCTGCAAGCCGCGTGCGAATGCCACGTACCGCTGTGCGCCGGGCCGGAGCTGAGCGTGGCCGCCACCAAAAGTTTTATCGCCACCCTCAGTGCCAGCGCCCTATTGGTGGGGCACTGGAACCAGGAAGCAGACTTGCTGCAAGCCTGCCAGGCGTTGCCCGAGGGCCTGCGCGACGCCGCCGGACAGGATTGGCACCAAGCCGTCGAGGCCCTGCGCGACAGTCAGCGCTTGATGGTGATCGGCCGTGGTGCCGGTTTTGCCGTCGCCCAGGAAGCCGCGCTCAAACTCAAGGAAACCTCGGCAATCCAGGCCGAAGCTTTCAGCAGCGCCGAAGTGCGCCACGGGCCGATGGCGTTGATCGACGAAAATTACCCATTGCTGGTGTTCGCCCCGCGCGGCGCCGAACAGGCCGGCCTGCTGACGCTGGCCGCCGACATGCGCCAACGCGGCGCCCGTGTATTGCTGGCCGCGCCGGACGATATCGCCGAACGCGACCTGACCCTGAGCCGCGCCGAACACCCGAGCCTGGACCCGATCCTGGCGATCCAGAGCTTCTACGTGATGGCCGCCGGCCTGGCCGTGGCGCGCGGCATGGACCCGGACCAGCCGCGCCACCTGAGCAAAGTCACTCGCACTCACTGAGTCGATTGCCGTGTTTTCCTGATGAGTACCGTGCCCATGTCCAACAACAATAAAGAACTCACACTCAGCGCGCCCCTGAGCGGCCCCGTGCTGACCCTGGGCCAGGTCCCCGACGAGGTGTTCGCGAGCCACGCCATGGGCGACGGCATTGCCATCGACCCGTTGAACGACTGCCTGCATGCGCCCTGTGACGGGGTGATCATTCATGTCGCGCGCACCGGCCACGCGCTGACGATCCGCGCCGACAACGGTGCCGAACTGCTCATGCATGTGGGCATCGATACCGTGGAACTGAACGGCGAAGGCTTTGCGTTGCTGGTCAAGGACGGCGCGCGAGTGACAAACGGCCAGGCGCTGGTGCAGTTTGATCTGGATCGCCTTGCGCGCCGGTGCAAAAGTTTGGTCAGCCTGATCATCCTGACCAATGGCGAACAGTTCGAGCTGCAGCCTCTGGCGCGTAAAACGGTCAAGGTCGGCGAGCCGCTGATGCGGGTACTCGCTCGCTCGACCGTCGGTGATGAAACCGCTGTGGATAACGTGAGCGCTGAAGCCAGCGCCAGCGTGCGTATCACCCATCGGGGCGGTCTGCATGCGCGCCCTGCGGCGCTGATCCGCAAAACCGCACTGGGTTTCAGCAGCCAGGCACGCTTGCATTACGGCGATAAATCGGCGCCGTGCGACAGCCTGGTCGGCTTGATGGGCTTGGGGATCGGCGAGGGTGATGAAGTGCGGGTCAGCTGCCGTGGTACGGACGGCGAAGCGGCGTTGCAGGCATTGATTGCCGCCTTGTCAGTCCCGGTCACAGCACAACACGTCGCACCTGTAGCGGCGCCACCACGTCGGGCCAGCAACGAAGCCAACGTGCTGCAGGGCGTGTGCGCCGCGCCCGGCCTGGCGTGCGGGCCGTTGTTCCGCCTCGCCGGCATCGAACTGCCGGCGGATATCGGCACACACGCGGTCGACGACCAACGGCAACGCCTGGACGCCGCCCTGGAGCAAGTGCGCAGTGAAATCCGCACCACCCTGGACCACGCTCGCCAGCGCCAGCATGTCGAGGAAGAAGAGATCTTCGCCGCCCACCTCGCCCTGCTGGAAGACCCTGCCCTGATCGAAGCCGCCACCGCCGCCATCGAACACGGCAGCGCCGCCACTCATGCCTGGCGCGATGCCACCCAGGCCCAATGCACGGTGTTGCTCGCACTGGGTAAACCCTTGTTTGCCGAACGTGCCAACGACCTGCGCGACCTGCAGCAACGCGTGCTGCGCGCATTGCTGGGCGAGGCCTGGCACGTCGAATTGCCGGCCGGTTCGATTGTCAGCGCGCACGAGTTGACGCCTTCGGACTTGTTGCAACTGAGTGCGCAGCAAGCGGTGGGCATCTGCATGGCAGCAGGCGGGGCCACGTCCCATGTCGCGATCCTGGCGCGCGCTAAAGGCCTTCCCTGTGTGGTCGCGCTGGGCGCCGACGTGCTCGACGTGCCCCAGGGCCAGCGCGTGGTGCTCGACGCCGCCAACGGCCGCCTGGAACTGGCGCCCAGCGAGGCGCGCCACGCCCAGGTGCACCAGATTCGCGACGCGCAGCAACTGCGGCGTCAACAGCAACAGGCCCAGGCTCGACAGCCCGCGCGCACCCTCGACGATGTGAGCATTGAGGTGGCCGCCAATGTGGCCTCCAGTGCCGAAACCCAGGTGGCGTTTGAAAACGGTGCCGATGGCGTCGGCCTGCTGCGCACCGAGTTCCTGTTCGTCGACCGCCGCACCGCGCCGGATGAACAGGAGCAGCGCCAAGCCTATCAAGCGGTATTGGATGCCATGGGCGACAAGTCGGTGATCATCCGCACCATCGACGTGGGTGGCGACAAGCAGCTCGATTACCTGCCACTGCCCGTCGAGGCCAACCCGGTGCTGGGCCTGCGCGGCATTCGCATGGCCCAGGTCCGGCCGGAACTGCTCGACCAGCAACTGCGTGCGCTGCTGCAAGTGCGCCCGTTGGCGCGTTGTCGGATCCTGTTGCCGATGGTCAGTGAGGTGGACGAGCTGCTGCAGGTCCGCCAGCGCCTGGATGAGCTGTGCGCGGAGCTGGAACTGACCCAGCGCCCTGAACTCGGGGTGATGATCGAAGTGCCCGCCGCCGCGCTGATGGCCGAGCAACTGGCCGAGCATGCGGATTTCCTCTCGATCGGCACCAATGACCTGTCCCAGTACACCCTGGCCATGGACCGCGACCACGCCGGCCTCGCCGCACGGGTCGATGCCTTGCACCCGGCACTGCTGCGGCTGATCGCCCAGACCTGCGCCGGCGCGGCAAAACACGAGCGTTGGGTCGGTGTGTGCGGTGCCCTCGCCTCCGATCCGCTGGCCACGCCGGTACTGGTTGGCCTGGGCGTACGCGAACTGTCGGTGAGCCCGCTGCAGATCGGCGAAATCAAGGACCGCGTCCGCCACCTGGACGCGGCGCAATGCCGGCAATTGAGCCAAGGGCTGCTCGACCTGAGCAGCGCCAAAGCCGTTCGCCACGCCTGTCAACACCACTGGCCGCTGAGCTGACAACAACAAGAAAAAAGGAGACACGCCATGTATCAATACTTCATTGAAGGCCTGCAACGCCTGGGCCGGGCACTGATGCTGCCGATCGCAATCCTGCCGATCGCCGGCCTCTTGCTGCGCCTGGGCGACACCGACCTGCTGAACATCGCGGTGATGCACGACGCCGGCCAGGCGATCTTCGCCAACCTGGCGCTGATCTTCGCCATCGGCATCGCCGTGGGCTTTGCCCGCGACAACAACGGCACCGCCGGATTGGCCGGGGCCATCGGTTATCTGGTGATGATCTCCACCCTCAAGGTGATGGACAGCACCATCAATATGGGCATGCTTGCGGGTATCGCCAGCGGCTTGATGGCCGGCGCGTTGTACAACCGCTTCAAGGACATCAAGTTGCCGGAATACCTGGCGTTCTTCGGCGGGCGACGGTTTGTACCTATAGTCACCGGGTTTTCGGCCGTGGGCCTGGGCGTGGTGTTCGGCCTGATCTGGCCGCCGATCCAGCACGGCATCAACAGCTTCGGGGTGCTGCTGATGGAAAGCGGCAGCCTCGGCGCATTTGTGTTCGGTGTGTTCAACCGCCTGCTGATCGTCACCGGCCTGCACCACATCCTCAACAATATGGCCTGGTTCGTGTTCGGCAGCTTTACCGACCCGGCCACCGGCGCGGTGGTGACGGGCGACCTGACCCGCTATTTTGCCGGCGACCCCAAGGGCGGCCAGTTCATGACCGGCATGTTCCCGGTGATGCTGTTCGGCCTGCCCGCCGCGTGCCTGGCGATGTACCGCAGTGCCTTGCCGGAGCGGCGCAAGGTGATGGGCGGGATTTTCCTGTCGATGGCGCTGACCTCATTTTTGACCGGCGTGACCGAGCCGATCGAATTCGCCTTTATGTTTCTGGCGCCGTTTTTGTACCTGATCCATGCCGTGCTGACCGGCCTGTCGATGGCGATCACCAACATGCTGAACATCCACCTGGGCTTTACCTTCTCCGGTGGCTTTATCGACATGGTGCTGGGCTGGGGCAAGTCCACCAACGGCTGGCTGGTGGTGCCGGTGGGGCTGGCGTATGCGGCGATCTACTACTCGGTATTCAGCTATTGCATCCGCCGCTTCAACCTGAAGACGCCGGGCCGTGAAGATATCCAGGTGGCGCAGGCTGAAACGATGAGCGACAACCAACGCGCCACGGCGTACATCCGTGCATTGGGCGGCGCGGACAACCTGCTGAGCGTCGGCGCCTGCACCACGCGTCTACGCCTGGACATGGTCGACCGTAACAAGGCGGTGGATGCCGACCTCAAAGCGCTGGGCGCCATGGCCATGGTGCGGCCCGGCAATGGTGGGAGTTTGCAGGTCGTGGTCGGGCCGATGGCCGACAGCATCGCCGATGAAATTCGCCTCGCTATGCCGTCCTTTGTTGGCAGCACGCCGGCAGCGGCAGCGCCTGTGGATAAACCGCTGACGGTGGATGTGCAGGAAGCCGAAAAGTGGCTGAGCGCCCTGGGTGGCCGAGAGAATGTGCGGCAGTTGGAAGCCGTGGCGATGACGCGATTGCGGGTGGCGCTGAGGGACGATTCGGTGTTGTCCGAAGCTGATCTCACTGCCCTGGGTTGCCAGGGTGTCAGCCGACTGGAAAACGGGGTTTGGCACCTGTTGATGGGTGACAAGGCACCGGGATTGGGCGAGGCGTTGGAGCGGTTGGTCGGTGCTCAGCAGATCAGGACGGGGGCTTAAAGCTTCATTGTGAGGAATCTGCGAAAACTGAAGACATCTCTGAATAAAAAACCCGGCCTGAGCCGGGTTTTTTAATCGCGAAAAGCGCTTACACAGACGCCGCGCGTTGTTGCGCTTCGTAATGGCGAGTCTGAAAAGGCATCAACGCCTGAGCCTTCAAACCCAGCCCCTCACTCAGCCCCCAGGAAGCCGCCAGTTCATCACGGCGGCTGCGCAGCGCGACGGTGCCCTGTGGCTTCACGTCTTGCTTGGTGGCTGAAACTGAAAACAGCTCAAGAGCCTTCAACGCCTCCTTTACCCGGCTATCGGTCACACACGAAAACCGTGTGAAGCGTTCAAGCAAATAACCTGCGCGACGAAGCTCCAATTCGCTTGAGTGAGCGTCCAGAAAACTCTCCACTTCACCCACAATATTCATGTCCGAGTACCACACTGCTTTCGCTGCACTTACCAGCGTCTCGTCATCCGCCTGATTCAAAGGACTTTTGACCAGCGTGTCCAAGGCGGACGAGAGGACGGGACCGTTAAAAGGCTTCGCCATCTGTAGTCTCCAGATAATCGTGCAAGATATTGCTCAGAATGGATCTAGGCTGCTCTTTGTTGCCAACATACATATCAATCGCCTGCAACGCCAGCCCATGGAGCTCAGTGGTCAGGATGAAACCGGTCCTCAGCAACGCCATGATGTCGCTTATATCTTGATCAGTGGCCCTGCCCAATTTTGAGATTGCTATATCAATCGGTGCAGCTATATGCAGATGCAGTACGGACTCCAAAGGAAACTCTTCCAGAGGTAGACTTCGTTCCCAGTAATCTTCATGAAGTGGGCCGAAGCCAGTGTGGTATTGAAGGTCATAGTTCAGTTCCATCACGCGCCCAGACTGCTCGTCGAAAAATTGCTCGGGAAATTCTGCCAACAGTGTCTGAAGGCGCAGTTTGTTCCGAAAACTCACGCAATAAATCTCCGCATCAACGTCCGAAGAAATACGATGGTGCGTGTACAAGTGCACAGCACAACCTCCAAAGACAATCACCTTGACCGCGCCAGGCTTAGCGCCCTCAAGTATCAATTCCGCTTCGATGGATTTGAACATTGAAATCAACGCCTGCCCAAGAGGCGTGCGAGTATTTAGGCGCGGAACGACGACATCCGGAAACTTCATTATTGAATCTCAAGCCGATACGACGTTGCTGAACGGGCATTGAATTCAAATCCCGATCGCCGTTTTTCAGCGACCGTGGGAGGCTATTGAGGCAGGTTCCGAGAGACAACCTGAAAGACTTGTCGGAAATGTCCGAAGCGACTATTCCAACGCAGTCACAGCATAGGTATCCGCAAATTTTGAAGGCTGACACATAACTCTGTGGTGAGCAGGCTTGCCCTGCGCTGGGCTGCGAAGCAGCCCCCAAATCAAGCGCCTCGGTGTGCCAGATAAAACCACATTGTCTGGAGTGGGGCCGCTTCGCAGCCCAGCGCAGGGCAAGCCTGCTTACCACAAGAACCTCATTTCTCAGCTTATGTTCACCGAAGCTGTGTAGATACCCCATGGCCGTCACCGGCAAGCCCGCCGACCTGACAGTTCCCATGCGCCCCTGCGCCTGATCCCGCTACTTATTTACGGCCTGCCGCCCACCACGGTTCTCCATGCTGAGGGCTCTACCCCTCGCATGGAGCGCGTACCCGTGAGCACGACCAGCCCGTCCTTTGACGACATCAAAGGCTACCTCAACCAGATCGGCCATCATTTGCTCAAGGCTCAGGCACCGTTGCTGCCGCAGGCCGAGCCGTCGCAGGAACTGCGTTACCTGGAGCGCCTGAACGGTATCCTCAAGCCCTATCACCAAGCGTTCATCGCCAAGGGTCGCAGCCACTACCAAGCCTTGCACAACCTCGACCTGCAAAGCGCCGGCGGGCAAACCCTGCTTGCCGAGCTCAAGGCCACGTTGAATAAGCAACTGCTGGAAATGGACCTGCGGGAGCAGGTCGATGGCAAGCCACGCAAGTCTTTCATGGTCTTTGAGGCGGGTTTTACTGCCCTGGATAACGAAGCCAGGCTCGGCGTGCAGGATCGGCTGCTGCACCCGCAGGAAGGTGAAATCCTCGGCAAAGTGCCGCTGGGCCCGACCCTGCGCCCCGGGCTGTACGCGTTGCAGTTCACCTACCAGCAGGCAACGGTGGAGCTGGCCGGCGCGTTCGTCGTCACGCAGCTCAACAGCCCCGTAGTGACTGCGCTGACCACGACGCAAGGCGTGGGCCAGGTGATGCTGTTCACCCCGCTGCGCGGGATCGAGTCATTCGACTCGCTGGCCGACCTGAATAAGCATTTACTCAAGAGCCTCGACCACCGCAGCGGCCGCGAGGAGTTCATGAACCTGCTGCCGGCCCGTTACCAGGCGCTGACGGCCGCCGGCATCTGGCCGTTGATGCTGTCGCCCATCGTCGATAAACCGCTGTTCGAACACACGTTCCAGGCGCTGGTCGACAAGCGCAGCGCGGATGTCGAGCGAGCCCTGAGCCTGGCCGACAACCCCACGCAGGACGCTGCGCAACTGATCGACGACTTGGACCGCGCCATCGCCGCCGCCCTGCCCGACCTCGATGCGCGCCTGGAGCTGCGCGCCCAGGCCTTGCTCGAACGCTGCCTGCGCTACAGCGCCCCGGCCTGGTACCGCAGCGCCAGCGAGGCACGTCGTGCGACGTTGGCGCAGCACCTGGCCGAGTACGACCAGGCGCGCCACACCCTGTTGAGCCTGCTCGGCCCCGCCGCCACCCCGCACACCCTGGCACGCCATGAGTGGCTTGAGCGTTTGAGCGATGATTTGGCTATCCACGACCTGGAGCCGGAACACCTGCAAGTCAGCACGCGCCGTTTCGTTACAGGCGTGGGGCATTACGAGCAGACCCATACGTTGACTGAGCTGGCATTGCGCGGCCTGCATGACGGCGACGAACAGTTCGGCTCGGACTTCCTCAGCCAGACCACGCTCACCTGCGATGACGCGCCATTGCCCGAGCGCTACGCTGACCTGACCCCGACATGGCTCGTCGACCAGTTGAAAACCCTGCACCCGCGTGTCGCCTTCGCCCCTGTACAGCACGAGCTGCATCACCGGGAAGAAGTGCGGCACGCTATCGAACGTCTGCTCGAACAGCGGATCAACGCCCTTGCCTACATCGCCGTGCTGCAAGGCCACCTCGGTGAAGATGATTTCCAACTGATCCAGCGCCTGCGCCAAGGTCCCGACACCCCGGAGAGCACCACGGTGCTCAGCGCCAACACGCTCTCACTCCACGGCGCCCAGCTTCAAGACATGTGGGCACTGCGCCAGAAAAATCCGCAGGGCCACGTCACCCGCGTGCTGTTGTGCACGCCAGGCGCGCCTCGCGAGCAACAGTTCCAGGTGTTTGATTCCGACAGGGCCTGCCAGCAGCACATCCTGGGGTGGGCCATGGACAATGGCGTGAAGGCCGCGCCCGGTACGCTGACCGACTACCTGATCAGCCGAGTGCCCTTGCGCTTTCAAAAAGCCATGAAGCAAGTGCTCACCGGCCTGAGCTTCAAGCCCCATGCACAGGAATACGCCGAAATCACCTTCAGCCCGGCCGACAGCCAGCGCCAGTGCCTGACATCCATGGCCGAACACGTGCTCACCACGCGCACGGATGACTACGACTTCGGCACACCGGCCTGGTATCGCTCAACCACCGAGGCTATCAGGCGAAAACTCCTGACGCTGGCCGAGGATGCCGAGGGCGCCTTGCGCGCCTACACCGACGAACCGTTGTCCCTGTCGACGTTTCCCAGCTTCACCACGTACCTGCACGAACAGGCCAAGCGGCAACTGAACCAATTGCTGGGGCGTTCCGGTAACGATGTCGATCCGGATACGGTATGGGCCTACTCGCCACCTTCGCTGGTGGGCACCTGGACGCCGCCACCCTTGACATACACCCAGTTGTTCCGCGATGGCTATGCCGATGGCATCGGTTTTCTCGATGAAAAATTCTCGCGCTCGGCGACGTTCAAGGGACCCGAAGGCATCGACTTGAGCACCTTGACCGCGCAAACAGTAGCGCGCTCGGTCACGGGGGTATGGATCGGCCAACGGTATATCGACAAAGTCCGCGCTGAACTACTGAGCCCAGACAGCCAGGGTTATGCCTACCGGCGCAACGCAACCCTGGCGATCACCCAGCTGCACATGCACAGCGCCGCGCTGGAATCGCGATTGCAAGGGCACATCGCCGCAGTGGACTTGGACTGGTTGGAAAAAAGCATCGCCAGCCTGGGCGATACATCGGCCCGCACCCGTGGCAACTACGCCATCCACCGCCTGATGGTGGACGGTGAATGGGTAATCGATACCCTGTTGTTCAGCCATGCCGACAACCCCGTCCTGCTTTACACGCCCCAGGCTCCGGATGGCATTCAGTTTCGCGAAGCGCGGCAGTTCAATTACCTGTTGAAAAAGCAGCCAGGCATGATCGAGTACCTTTGCAGTCGCATGGCCCGACAGTCCCAGGTTCGTATGCGAAGCTTCCTGGAAAACGCACGCAAAGCGCTGCCTGAACACCTGAATAAAACCGATATCAGCCCTGCGCGCTACGACTCCACCCGTCGCGTAACCCCACTGCTCGACCTGCGCCAAGCCTTGTACAACATGAAATTGCAGCGCCGGATCGATGACGTCCGAGGTTCGACATCGGACCGCACGCAGATGATCGGCGCGATCGTCTGGAGCTGTGTGGAGTGGATAGCGGCCGTTGCCACCGCCCCCTTCCCGCTCGTGAGTCTGGCTACCGGCCTGTTGCTGGCCTTCAAGGACGCCATGCTCGCCCTGCACGCTTATCACCAGGGCGACAACGCTGGCGCCTTTGAGCACTTCATGGGCTACTTGTTCAACAGCGCCGGCGGCCTGCTGACCGACCTGCGCCCGGCGTTGCGCGCACTGCCACGATTTAGCCGTCCGTCGCGCCTACCGGCCGCCAGCCCCGAACATGCCCGGGCCATGAACCGCCTGCAGACCCTGGAAAGCGCCCGGCCGGCGCTCTCGAACATGCAGCCGGTGCTCTTCTACGGCCAGCCACATTGGGCGCCCAAAACACCGGATGTATTGGGGCGTTACCTGTTGTACCGACTGGACCCGACCAGCGGGCAACTGCGGTCGACCACCCGCCTGGCAACGCCGACCGCCGACGGTGGATGGGTGCGCAGTGGCGTGTCGGGCGGCGCGCCCAAGTTTGAAAAACTCCCGAACTCGCCCGAGACACTCAAGCCTTATGAAATGCCTGCCAAACACTGGCGTGATCTTGAACGGGTAATGGACCCGCAGCTCAAGGCCGACCTGATGGCACAAAGCGAGTGGGCGACCAATAGCCCGTTGCACGCTCTGCCGACAGTCATCGACGAACTGCGCCCGATCCGCACGCTCTACCTGCAGCAGGTTGAACGGCTGACCCGCGATGCCAAGGCTTTTTTCGATGCGCTGGAGCCGATTGTCCCGCGTGTCGACGTGCTCCTGTTCGAGGCCAGTGCCAGCGCCGAACACATCATCCAGCAGTTGTTCAAAGAACGTTCAGGCTGGATCATCGGCCAGGTTGCCGCCTCCATCGCCAGTAAGCAGTTCCTGATCGACAACATGGATGCGCTGGTCCGACAAGGCCTCAAGCGCCTGTACGTGGAATACCTGCCGGCCGATGTGTTCCGCCTCAAGCTGGATAAGTTCAACGCCGGTAAATCCTGGCGGCATATCGAAAAACACTTGGCGGCCGTCGACAAGGCCTTGGGTTTCAGCCAGGGCGCTCAATACTCGTACCTGGCCCTGGCGCGCAAGGCGCGTGAAAAAGGAGTGAAGCTATTGCCGCTGGATGCCTCGACGTCATACCAATTGGAAGACGCCCTGCAATTGGGTGAGACCGCGCCCACCACCCCGCGCAGCAACAACTTGCGCAATTTCTACTCGCATCGCCTGCTCGAAGCCGACGTCGCCGCCGCGCCCGATGAACGCTGGGTGGCCCTGGTGGATCAGACCCGCATGAGCACGTTCGAACAGGTGCCCGGGCTTGCGGACCTGCATAAAACCATCGCGTTGCGCATTCAAGACGTCTCCGCCGGCCAACCGGTGGGTATCTGGGCGGACGCCGCCGGAGCCATACCGGGGGATGCCTTGGCCAAGGGCGACTATAAGCTCACGCTGCAGACCGCCTACAAGGCCGCCGAAGCGCCGCCCGCCTCCGCTGCTAGCCCTCGTGCGGCGACGCAGCATTTCAGTGAGTTCGATTCAGTAGCCGAGCATCATGCAACCCTGGCCGAGTTGTCGATGCACCCCCGCGGCCTGGACACCCGCTACGGGCCCTCCAGCCCACTTCACGTCGAGGCGTTCAATGCCTTCCAGAAAACCCGCTCACGCCTGAAGGAAGCCGCCGAGCACTTCTTCACCGACTATGCGCCCGCACCGCGCCCCATATTGCCGACGGTACCGGCCGAGGTAACGCTGGAATCGTTTCTCAAGCAAGTGGCGGACGGGCCTTTCTCCGGGTTGGTGATCGGTGAAGCGCACAATGCACAGTCAAGCAAAGCGCTGCTCAGGACCCATATGAAAAGCATCAAGGAAGCAGGCTTCCAGACACTCTACGTCGAACACCTGCTGACGGATTTGCACCAGGCCGAGCTGGACATATTCCATCGCACTCAACGCTTTCCGGAACGTCTCAAGTCTTATTTGAAAGCTCAAGACGGCGGCCATATGCCTAGGTATAGGGGCCTTGATACCTACTCGAACACCATCCAGGCTGCGGCCAAGCACGGTATTCGCGTACGGGCACTGGACTGCACCGCCAGCTATCACCTGCGCGGCTTGCGCGGCAATGGCAAATCCCGGACACAGATGTTCAACTACTTCGCCTCGCGAGTTATTCAAGACGACCAGGCCCGCCACGGTCCTCATAAGTGGGTGGCCTTCGTCGGCAGCTCGCATACCAATACTTACCAGAGCGTTCCCGGCCTGGTGCAACTGCAGGATGCAGTCAGCCTGCATGTGCAAGACACCGCATCTGGCTTGGGCAAACGCATTCATCCTGGTTTCTGGGAGGCCAAGCAAGAAGGCATGCCCGGACGCTGGAAGGCGGTGCGCAGCGACTTCAAGCTGGAGGTCGAGGTCGCCACCAGGGAGGCGCCTGCGCCTTTTGTCCCGGTTGACCGGTCACGCCTGAACCAACGCGGTCACTTCCTGATCGAGCGCCCTTCGGCCGCCGAGACCCATTTGCTGCATCACTCCAACACGGGAGAGATTATTTCCACACCCATCCAGGTGGACGATAACGGGCTGTTTTTCATCAACCGCTGGGGCTTCGATGCACGGCGCTTTGAAGACCAAGACATTCTGATCGAAACGCTCAAGGCCGAGGTGCACCTGACACCCGCGCCCTGAAACGCAGTCAACAAAAAACCCGCTGGCCAGACGGCCCAGCGGGTTTCCCGTGGTTGCAGCGGGCGGCTCAAAAGTCCGCCAGCTGCCATACCTCATACGCCGGCGTTTCGTACGGGTGGCTGAGTTTGAGCGCGGCCACCACCGCTCCGATCAGTTCATCCGCCACCACCAGCTCAACTTTCCATTCCTCGACCACTTCAACCCGGCCCACTTGCCCGATAAACGGCTGGCTGCCGTCCAACGCGCGAAACTGGCCCTGGCCCAGCACTTGCCAGGCGCAGCTGTCGTAGTCACCGATGCGCCCGCCGCCGGCTTCGAAGACGGCGGCTTTCACCGTCTCCACATGGCTGTCGGGCACGAAGAAGCTGAGCTTGTACACCGCCTTAGTTCACCCACACGCGCGCGTTGCGGAACATGCGCATCCAGGCGCCGTCTTCGTCCCACTCTTCCGGGCGCCACGAGTTCTGCACGGCACGGAACACACGCTCCGGGTGCGGCATCATGATGGTCACGCGACCGTCGCGGCTGGTGAGGCCGGTGATCCCGCGCGGCGAGCCGTTAGGGTTGGCCGGGTAGGTCTCGGTGACTTTACCGTGGTTGTCGACGAATCGCAGAGCCACGGTGCCGGACAGGTCGGCTTCGAGCAACGCTTCTTCGCTGGCGAACTCGGCATGGCCTTCGCCGTGGGCGATGGCGATCGGCATGCGCGAACCGGCCATGCCTTGCAGGAAGATCGAGTTGGACTCCTGCACCTGCACCATGGCCACGCGGGCTTCGAACTGCTCGGAGCGGTTGCGCACAAAGTGCGGCCAGAACTCGCTGCCCGGGATCAGTTCGCTGAGGTTGGACATCATCTGGCAACCGTTGCACACACCCAGGGTGAAGCTGTCGTTGCGCTCGAAGAACCCCTGGAACGCATCGCGGGCACGGCTGTTGAACAGCGCCGACTTGGCCCAGCCTTCGCCGGCACCCAGCACGTCGCCGTAGGAGAAACCACCGCAGGCCACCAGGCCCTTGAACTCGTTGAGGTCGACGCGACCGGCGAGGATATCGCTCATGTGCACGTCGATCGCATTGAAACCGGCGCGGTCGAACGCAGCCGCCATTTCCACCTGACCGTTGACGCCCTGCTCACGCAGCACGGCCACCTGTGGGCGAATGCCCTTCTTGATGTACGGCGCGGCGATGTCCTGGTTGACGTCGAAGCTGAGCTTGGTGCTCAGGCCCGGATTGTCTTCTTCCAGGATCACGTCGAATTCCTGCTCGGCGCAGTCGGCGTTGTCGCGCAGGCGTTGGATCTGGTAGCTAGTCTCGGCCCACTGGCGTTGCAGCAGACGGCGCTGGCCGGTGAACACGGTGTCGCCGTTGAACGAGATGTTGATTTCGCCGTTGTTGATCGGCTGACCGATCACCGCCACGCAATCGGCCAGGCCGGCGGCGCTGAACTGAGCCAGCACATCCGGGGTCGCGTCCTGGCGTACCTGGATCACCGCACCTAACTCTTCGTTGAACAGGATGCCGTTGATCTCGGACGCATCCTCGGCAACGCTGTCGAGCACGATGTTCAGGCCGCAGTGACCGGCGAAGGCCATCTCGACCACACTGGTCAGCAGGCCGCCGTCGGAACGGTCATGGTAGGCCAGCAGGTGGCCGTCGGCGTTGAGGCCCTGGATCACGGCGAAGAAGGCTTTGAGGTCTTCGGCGTCGTCGACGTCCGGGGCCTGCTTGCCGAGTTTGCCGTGGGTCTGCGCCAGGATCGAGGCGCCCATGCGGTTCTGGCCACGGCCCAGGTCGATCAGCACCAGGTCGGTGGTGCCCTTGTCCATGCGCAGTTGCGGGGTCAGGGTCTGGCGGATATCGGTGACCGGCGCGAAACCGGTGACGATCAGCGACAGCGGCGAGGTGACGCTCTTGTCGGTGCCGTCTTCGTTCCAGCGGGTGGCCATGGACATCGAGTCCTTGCCCACCGGAATGGTGATGCCCAGCTCCGGGCACAGCTCCATGCCGACCGCTTTTACGGTGTCGTACAGGCGCGCGTCTTCACCGGGGTGACCGGCGGCGGACATCCAGTTGGCCGACAATTTGATGTCGGACAGCTTGCCGATGCGCGACGCGGCGATGTTGGTGAGGGTTTCACCGATGGCCATGCGGCCCGACGCCGGAGCGTCCAGCAGGGCCAGCGGGGTACGTTCGCCCATGGCCATGGCTTCACCGGTGTAGACGTCGAAACTGGTGGCGGTGACGGCCACGTCAGCCACCGGGACCTGCCACGGGCCGACCATTTGGTCACGGGCCACCAGGCCGGTGATGGTGCGGTCGCCGATGGTGATCAGGAAGCTTTTGCTCGCCACGGCCGGGTGATGCAGCACGCGTTCGATACTGTCGGCCAGGTCCAGGGCGCTTGGGTCGAAATCATCGCCCAACTCGGTTTCACGTACCGCCGAACGGTGCATGCGCGGGGCTTTGCCCAGCAGCACTTCGAGCGGCATGTCCACCGGGCTGTTGCCGAAGTGGCTGTCGGTGACGGTCAACTGCGGCTCGGCAGTGGCTTCGCCGACCACGGCAAACGGGCAGCGCTCGCGCTCGCAGATGGCCTGGAAGCGCGCAAAGTCGTCAGGGCCGACCGCCAGTACGTAGCGTTCCTGGGATTCGTTGCTCCAGATTTCGTGCGGGGCCATGCCCGGCTCGTCGTTTGGAATGTTGCGCAGTTCGAAGCGGCCACCGCGGTCGCCGTCGTTGACCAGTTCCGGGAAGGCGTTGGACAGGCCGCCCGCGCCGACGTCGTGGATGAAGCTGATCGGGTTCTTGTCACCCAACTGCCAGCAACGGTCGATGACTTCCTGGCAGCGGCGCTCCATCTCAGGGTTTTCGCGCTGTACCGAAGCGAAGTCCAGGTCCGCCGAGCTGGTGCCGGTGGCCATGGAGGAAGCCGCGCCGCCGCCCAGGCCGATCAGCATTGCCGGGCCGCCGAGCACGATCAGCTTGGAGCCGACCAGAATCTCGCCTTTCTTGACGTGTTCTTCACGGATGTTGCCCATGCCGCCGGCCAACATGATCGGCTTGTGGTAACCGCGCACCTCGTCGCCACGCGGGGTGGTGATGGACTGTTCGAAGGTACGGAAGTAACCGGTGAGCGCCGGACGGCCGAATTCGTTGTTGAACGCCGCGCCGCCGAGCGGGCCTTCGATCATGATGTCCAGCGCGGTGACGATGCGCTCAGGCTTGCCGTACGGCACTTCCCAAGGCTGTTCGAAACCCGGGATCTGGAGGTTGGACACGGTGAAACCGGTGAGGCCCGCCTTGGGCTTGGCGCCACGGCCGGTGGCACCTTCGTCACGGATTTCGCCGCCCGAACCGGTAGCTGCGCCAGGGAACGGGGCAATCGCGGTCGGGTGGTTGTGGGTCTCGACCTTCATCAGGATGTGCACCGGCTCCTGCACCGCGCCGTACTGGCGGGTTTCCGGGTCCGGGAAGAAACGGCCGGCAACGCTGCCGACGATCACCGAGGCGTTGTCCTTATAAGCCGACAGAACGCCTTCGCTGTGCATCACGTAGGTGTTCTTGATCATGCCGAACAGGCTTTTTTCCTGGCTTTCGCCGTCGATGTCCCAACTGGCGTTGAAGATCTTGTGACGGCAATGCTCGGAGTTGGCCTGGGCGAACATCATCAGTTCGATGTCGTGCGGGTTGCGCTTGAGGCCGTTGAAGGCGTTGACCAGGTAGTCGATCTCGTCTTCGGCCAGGGCCAGGCCCAGTTCGGTGTTGGCCTTCTCGAGGGCGGCGCGGCCACCGCCGAGCACGTCGATCGCGGTCAGCGGCTTGGGCTCGGCGTGGCTGAACAGGCCGGCGGCCTGTTCCAGCTGGCCGACGATGATCTGGGTCATGCGGTCGTGCAGGCTGCTGGCGATCAGCTCGGCTTCGGCGTCGCTGAACTGCCCGGCGACGTAGAAGGCGATACCGCGTTCCAGGCGCTGGATGCTCGACAGGCCACAGTTACGGGCGATATCGCTGGCCTTGCTCGACCAGGGCGAGATGGTGCCGAACCGTGGCAGAACCAGGAACAAGCGGCCGGTGGGCTCTTGAACGGGAACGCTGGGACCGTACTTCAGAAGGCGTGCCAGCACTTGCTGTTCGTCGGCGGTCAAGACGCCGGTTACGTCGGCGAAGTGAGCAAATTCAGCATACAGGCCTGTAACAGCTGGAACCTTCTGGCTCAGTTGCTCAAGGAGTTTGCTGTGGCGAAAGGCAGAAAGGGCAGGAGCGCCGCGCAGGATCAACATCTTCGGGACAGCCTCGGGAAGGGGTGTGCTTTGAGGCCGTGCATTCTAGCGTAAACCGCCGCCAACGGCACCCGAAACGGCACCGCTGGCCGCTGCCGAACGTCAGTTGGCCAACATTGCAGGCCGCCGACGCGTTATCGCCGCTATTGGGCGCAGTTATTTTAACCGTCACAATCGCCCGCCAATGCCCATTTCTGCGGGCTGCAGCACAGTTTCAGCGGCGCTAGCAGACAAGTCCGCCGCTGTCGAGATATGGCGCCGTGGGCCGTTTGCGTATACTGCGCAGATGTTCTCCCCAACTGCTTTGCGCCCGCGATGCGCCAGATGGCTCATCGCAACCGGACTCTTCCTGATGCTCAGCGCCTGTGTTGATAAGCCCAGCACGCTCGAGCGAATCAAGGAGGATGGCGTATTGCGGGTGATTACCCGAAACAGCCCGGCGACTTATTTCCAGGACCGCAACGGTGAAACCGGTTTCGAATACGAACTGGTCAAGCGTTTTGCCGATGACCTGGGGGTGAAGCTGGAAATCGAGACCGCCGACAACCTTGACGACCTGTTCGGCCAGTTGGGCAAACCCAACGGCCCGGTGCTCGCCGCCGCCGGCCTGGTCAGCAGCCAGGAGCGCCAGCAGCAGGTACGTTTCTCCCACCCGTACCTGGAAGTGACCCCGCAGGTTATCTACCGTAACGGCCAGTCGCGCCCGACCAATGCGGCGGACTTGGTGGGCAAGAAGATCATGGTGCTCAAGGGCAGCACCCACGCCGAACAACTGGCCGAGCTTAAAAAGCAGAATCCCGCCATCGAATACGAAGAATCCGACGCCGTCGAGGTGGTCGACCTGCTGCGCATGGTCGACGAAGGGCAAATCGACCTGACCCTGGTGGACTCCAACGAAGTGGCGATGAACCAGGTGTACTTTCCCAATGTGCGCGTCGCGTTCGACCTGGGCGATGCCAGCAACCAGAGCTGGGCCGTGGCCGCCGGTGACGACAACAGCCTGCTCAACGAAATCAACGGTTACCTCGACAAGGTGCAAAAGAATGGCACCCTGCAACGGCTCAAAGACCGCTACTACGGGCATGTCGATGTGCTCGGCTACGTCGGCGCCTACACCTTTGCCCAGCATTTGCAGCAGCGCCTGCCCAAGTACGAAAAGCACTTCCGGGCCTACGCCAAGGAAGAAAAGGTCGACTGGCGCCTATTGGCCGCCATCGGCTACCAGGAGTCACTCTGGCAGCCGGCGGTCACCTCCAAGACCGGCGTGCGCGGCCTGATGATGCTGACCCAGAACACCGCCCAGGCAATGGGCGTGTCCAACCGGCTGGACGCCAAGCAAAGCATCATGGGCGGCGCCAAGTACCTGGCCAGGATCAAAAACGAACTGGACGACAGCATCGCCGAGCCGGATCGCACCTGGTTCGCCCTCGCGGCCTACAACGTGGGCACCGGCCACCTGGACGACGCGCGGCTGCTGGCAAAAAAAGAAGGCTTGAACCCGAACAAGTGGCTGGACGTGAAAAAAATGCTGCCGCGCCTGTCGCAGAAGCAGTGGTACAGCAAAACCCGCTACGGCTACGCACGCGGCGGTGAACCGGTGCACTTCGTGGCGAACATCCGGCGTTACTACGACATCCTCACCTGGGTGACCCAGCCGCAGCTGGAAGGCAACCAGGTGGTCGAAGGCAACCTGCATGTGCCGGGTGTGGACAAGACCAAGCCGCCGGAAGAAACCCCGCCGTTATGATCGTTCCTCACGCTCCGCGTGGGAATGCATCCGGTGACGCTCTGCGTCACGACGTTAAGAGCGGACGCAGAGCGCCCAGAGCGGCGTTCCCACGCGGAGTGGGAACGATCATCGAGGGCAAGCCCTCTCCCACAT